>CANMVY010000026.1 GCA_947501265.1 Bacteroidota bacterium | reverse complement strand
TATCGGGAACACAACCCGGCAAAAACAAAATCTTTGCCATCTCCAAAAACAACTTTACCACCCTCATCAAAACCGGAAAATTGAAAGAATACCTCGATTATTATCAGGCATTTTATCAGCAACAATAACATGAAGCAAGACCCGAAAATCCTTTTTTGGAAAGTCATAGGCGGCATTTTTGCCTTCCTTACCCTCTTTATCTTTTTATCTTGGAACGGATGGTTGGGCTACATGCCCTCGTTGGAGGAATTGGAAGATCCGAAAAGCAACTTGGCAACGGAGGTCTATTCAGTAGACCAAAAGCTCATCGGGAAAATGTACATTCAAAACCGAAGCGTTACCCGGTACGATGAATTATCTCCTTTCCTCGTTCAAGCCCTCACCGCCACTGAAGATGAACGATTTTACGATCACAGCGGTATCGATTACGAAGCCATGTTGCGCGCAGTTACCTTCCTCGGCCGGAAAGGAGGGGGTTCAACCATCACCCAGCAATTGGCGAAAAACATGTTCCACGGGGTAGAAAGAACCAATATTTTCAACCGCGTTTATCAAAAATTTAAGGAAATGCTCATTTCCATTAAGTTGGAAAGACGCTTTACCAAAGAAGAAATCATCGCCCTGTATTTCACCACCGTTGAATTTGGAAACAACGCTTTCGGCATTCGAACCGCTTCCCGAACGTTTTTCAACAAAGAACCCAAAGACCTTTCACTGGTAGAATCGGCTACTTTGGTGGGCATGCTCAAAGCCAGTACCCTGTACAATCCCAAAAGAAATCCGGAACGCTCGCTCAACCGCCGAAATGTGGTTTTGAAGCAAATGGAAAAAAATGGATTCCTCACCGAAACCCAATTGGAAGAAGCCAAGGCCCTTCCTATTAAAGTGGATTATGCGCCCGAAACCCACCGGGAAGGAATGGCAACCCACTTTCGCGAATACCTGAGAAAACAACTCATGCACAAAAAACCCAACGAAGAAGATTATTTCTTCGAAGGTCTAGACAAAGACAGCATCGAGTACAAACGGGAATACGCCCGCTACCAAGCCGATTTAACCCGCTGGGAAAAAAATCCGCTCGAAGGCTGGTGCCTCAAAAACAAAAAACCCAACGGAGACACGTACAACGTTTACAAAGACGGACTCCGCATTTACACCACCATCGATTCTCGCATGCAAACCTATGCTGAAGAGGCCGTGCAAGAATCCATGACCAAACTCCAAAAAGAATTTTACGACCACTGGAGAAATCAGAAATTGCCTTGGGATACCACCTCCATTTATAAATTGGCCCTCAAAAGAACCGATCGCTACCAAACGTGGAAAGACCTCGGAAAAGATTGGGATGAAATCTATGATTTGGCTCAAAAACCTGTAAAAACAACGCTTTTCTCCTGGAAAGGAAAAATTGATACTACCATCTCGGTATGGGATTCCATTCGCTATTCCCAAAAAATCCTCCAATCGGCCATGCTTGCAATGGAGGTAGGAACCGGGCAAATCAAAGCATGGGTTGGAGGAATTAATTTTGAGCACAGCCAATACGACCACGTGAATATCGGCGCAAAACGTCAGGTGGGCTCTACGTTCAAACCCTTGGTGTACGCAGCTGCCTTGGAATTGGGCGAAGATCCTTGCCAACAAATCCCCAACCAGCCCGTTACCTTCCCCGATTTTGAAAATTGGACCCCAAAAAATGCCGACGGTAGCATTGGTGGATATTACACCATGTTTTCGGGTTTAGCTCGTTCTGTGAACAACATTGTAGCCCACTTCATGAAGAAAATCGGCCCTGAAATTGTGATCGATTATGCTAAAAAACTAGGGATTACCAGTTTTATGGATGCCGTTCCTTCCCTTTGCTTGGGAAGTTTCGAAATTTCCCTTGTGGAAATGGTGGGTGCGTACGGCGCTTTCCCCAACGGCGGAGAATGGGTAGAACCCCTGTACATCACCCGAATTGAAGATAAAAACGGGAATGTTTTGGCCGATTTCACCCCAAAAGTAGAAGAAGTTTACGACGAAAATACTGCTTTCATCACCACTCAATTGCTGCAAGGCGTTTGCAGAAGAGGAACAGGCGGTAGCATTTGGGCCTATTCCAATTGCTACGTAGGCGGAAAAACAGGAACCACCAACGAAAATGCCGATGGCTGGTTCATGGGAATTACACCCCGATTGGTGGTAGGCTGCTGGACCGGTGCCGAAGATCGCCGCGTTCGCTTCCGAAGCACCCAACTCGGTGGCGGCTCCCACTCGGCCCTCCCTCAAGTAGGACGATTCTTGGGAAAAGTGTATGCCGATAAGGATTTGGGATTTGAAAACCGCGATTTTGAAGTGCCCAAAGGTTTCCGAATGGAAGTGCTCAACTGCGCCAATCGCGGCATGGAAACCATCGACACCTCCACTACCGAAGAAGCCATCGAAAACGTTTTCGAATAACCCTGCATGCATCCCGCTTACGCTGTTGCGCAACCCCACCTTCCCGAAAAACCCGGGGTGTACCGCTACTACGATCAACAAGATAAAATCATCTACGTTGGAAAAGCGAAAAACCTAAAAAAACGCGTTTCTTCCTACTTTACCAAAGATTTGGTTGGTGGCCGATTGCGCCTTCTCGTGAAATCCATCGACCGAATTGAATACACCATCGTGGATTCGGAGGTCGATGCCCTGCTGCTGGAAAACAGCCTCATCAAAACCCATCAACCCAAGTTCAACGTCAGTTTAAAGGACGATAAAACCTACCCCTACCTCTGCATCAGCAACGAGCGTTTCCCCAAAGTTTTTCCTGTTAGAAGACGCGGGCAAGATGGTGCCGAATACTTCGGACCCTTTGCCAATGTTTCCCTCATGAAAACGGTTCTGGAATTTGTAAAACAAATGTATCCGCTTCGAACCTGTAATCTCAATTTGTCTGCTCAAGCCATCCAAAAAAATCAGTACCGCGCTTGTTTGGAGGCACAAATTGGAAACTGTTTGGCCCCCTGTGAAGGACGGCAAACCGAAGAAGATTACAACAAAGGCATGCTGGAAATTCG
>CANMVY010000025.1 GCA_947501265.1 Bacteroidota bacterium | reverse complement strand
TTGATGTTGTATTTGGAAAGGGTTGCTCCTGAAAACCTGTTTCCTCGATTGCACGAGCCAGGAATTCCCGTTGGTGCTTTGCACATGCAAGTGATCGCGAGCATCCAACAAGAATTTGAACACAATTTGAGTCAAAAACTCTACGTTACCGAGGAAGCTTGGAAAGCTACCCTTCAAGCGAAGGACGATATGACGGCCATGTACCAAGCTGCATTCAAAAAAATGCCTCAAACGGGAGGAGTTGCCGACTACATTCAAGAAACACAAAACCTGATGGAAGAATTTGGGGTTCACCCCACACAACTCGCAGCCTTGGTTTTGAAAGACCAATTGAACGGTTTGTTTCGATGAAACGAATTGGGATTTGGATCGGGTTATTCTTTCTAGGAGGATGTAAAGTCATTCCCTCACCTCCAGCGGCCACGTATTCTCAAGTAAAAATTCAAGGAATTGAAACCAATCCAGCGTGGCTGATTCCTTATAAAATGAAGATCGACTCCACTATGGGTCGTCCCATTTTCAAAACTGCCAGTGGCATGAGCAAAGGATTGCCGGTTTCAAAAATAGGTATTTTCCTTTGCGATCTTTTGCTTTCAGGCGATTCCTTGAATGGGAACGCTATATTATTGAATGAAGGCGGAATTCGTTCCAGTTTTGTAAAAGGTCAAGTAACCTCCGGAAATGTGTTCGAGGTGTTGCCTTTCGACAATCGGATGGTATTGATTGAACTGGATTCCATGGATTTCATCGCTTTGCTGAATGTTTTTGCGAAAAAGGGAGGAACACCCATTGGTGGATTTGAATGGGGAATTTCAGACAAGAAAACGAGTTTTGTGCGCTTCTCCAAGCCCTTGAAATCGGAAAAGGTTCGGGTTTGGGTAAACGATTACATGGCTCAAGGCGGGGACCAGTGTTCGGTTTTGATAGGGAAACCTTGGAAATCGGAAGGGCTGTTGATTCGCGATGCCGTTTTGGAGCGAATTGAAAAAACGATTCCTCCAGATTCGGTGGTAGAAATTTCATTGGATCAACGAATCTTTATCAAATGAATCGGAGAAACTTTATCAAACGAGTAGGGGCGGGAATAGCCCTTTCGGCCTTGGGAAATTCGGTGGCTCATGCTTTCGGTTCTGTTGGGGCCGAGGATTTGGTGATTTTGCATACCAACGATTTTCATAGTCGCATGGAGCCGTTTCCGGCGGGTGACCCCAAGTACGGTGGCCGAGGAGGAGTGGCTGCTCGCATGAAACTGATTCAAGAAATTCGATCAAAGCATAAAAATGTGTTGTTGGTCGATGCTGGAGATATCTTTCAAGGAACGCCGTATTTCAATTTGTTTGGAGGCGAGCCAGAGATTCGTGCCATGAACGAAATGGGTTACGACGCTACAGCCATTGGTAACCACGATTTTGATGCAGGATTAGAGGGATTGGAGAGAGCCATTGATCGGGCAGAATTTCCGTATTTGAGCCATTATCAATTTCAAGGGACTTTAAAAGGAAAGGTTCATCCTTGGAAGATCATTCAAAAGGGAAGGGTGAAGGTTGGTGTGTTTGGATTGGGCATTAATCCGAAAGGATTGATCTCTCCCAGCATGTTTGGGGATACGCGGTTTTCTGATCCGATTGCACACGCCAAAGAGATGGTTGAAATTTTAAGATCGCAAGGCGTGGATTTGGTGGTTTGTCTTTCGCATTTGGGGTATCAATATTCGGATGGTACGGTGAGTGATGTGGTGCTGGCAGAAAAAGTGGAAGGAATCGATTTTGTGATTGGCGGACATACCCACACCTTCTTGGAGCAGCCTACGTTGATAACTCACGGGAATCGTTCAACTTGGGTGTGTCAAGCCGGTTGGGCCGGACTAGCCATGGGTCGGATCGATGTGAAATTGCATTCTAAAAAAGTTTATTTTTGGCAGGCTGATTACACGCAATTTTAGCCTTTTGTTTGTAAGTTGTTGAAAAATTGAAGGTTTCGTTTTCATTTCCTCAACATTAACTCAATTTTAAAACATAACTCCTTGATTTTTAAAACAATAAATTCAACTCATTGAAAATGAATGCGTTGAAAGCTTTTTTGAATTGCCAAATGTTTTCTTCAAAAAAAAGTTTTTTTCTTTTTTAAAATTCTTCCTTTGTTTTTGCACCGTTTTCCAACAAAAAAGAAAAAGTTAAAAAGTCAAGACCTAATCACACTTTTTTTACTACAATTTTTTCCCCATATTCGTATTCGAATTAGGAAGTGAGTAAGAGTATGGACAGTATAGTAAAGAGTTGTGAACAAGTGTGGCGGAATTGCCTCGATATCATTCGTGATAATGTTTCCGAGCACAGTTTTAAGACTTGGTTTGAACCCATCAAGCCGATAAGAATTGTTGATTCGGTTTTGACCATTCAAGTGCCAAGTCAGTTTTTTTACGAATGGTTGGAAGAGCACTACGTGAATCTTCTTCACAAAACCATCAAACGTGAATTGGGCCTCGAAGGTCGTTTGGAATACAACATCGTGATGGACAACAGCGGTGGGCAGCCCATTACCGTGAATTTGCCTGCGCATACCATCAAAAATAAAACCCAAGAAGTAACCGTTCCTTTGAATGTTGTTTCAAGCATTAAAAATCCATTTGTGATTCCAGGGTTGAAAAAGTTGAACATCGATTCTCAATTGAGTCCTTCTTTAACGTTCGACTCTTTGGTAGAAGGAGAAAGCAATCGCTTGGCGCGTTCGGCTGGAATGGCTGTGGCTCAAAAGCCGGGCGGAACCAGTTTCAATCCATTGATGATTTACGGACAAACCGGATTGGGAAAAACGCACTTGGCTCAAGCCATCGGTAATCAAATCAAGCAAAATTTCCCTCAGAAAACCGTTTTATACGTTACTTCCGATAAGTTCTCCAATCAGTTGGTGGATGCCATCAAAGGCGGTTCAGCCCCCGATTTCATCAATTTCTACCAATTGATTGATGTATTGATTGTGGACGATATTCAGTTTTTCGGCGGAAAAGAAAAAACACAAGAAATTTTCTTCCACGTATTCAACCATCTTCACCAGAACGGCAAACAATTAGTGCTAACCTGTGATCGTCCGCCCAAGGACTTGAAAGGCATGGCCGATCGTTTGTTGTCTCGCTTCAAGTGGGGATTGTCGGTAGATATTCAGGCGCCTGATTTGGAAACCCGCATTGCTATTTTAGAGAAGAAGATGTACGCCAGTGGCATTGACTTGCCCCGCGATGTGGTGGAGTTTGTTGCTCACAACGTAACGACCAATGTTCGCGAACTCGAAGGTGCGCTCAATTCGTTGTTGCTCAATTCGACCATCAATAAAAAAGAGCCAACGTTGGATATCGCCAAGCAGGTGATGAAGAATTTCGTGAAGAACATTTCCATGGAAATCTCGATCGAAAGTATTCAGGCCTTGGTTTGCGAGTATTTCAAAATTCAACAGGAAGCCCTCAAATCGAAATCTCGCAAACGAGAAATCGTTCAAGCCCGTCAGATCTCCATGTATTTCGCCAAGAAGTTAACGAAGAACTCCTTGAAGACCATCGGTGAGTTTTTCGGAGGACGTGACCACAGTACGGTGATTCACTCTTGCCAGACCGTGGAAGATTTGATGGAAACCGATCGCAGTTTCCGGGGTTACGTAGAGGAAATCAACAAGCAGATCAAATTATCAACACTGTAAAAAAAAGGGCCTCGGCCCTTTTTTTTATGATCAGGGGTGGGGGTGTGGGTTGATGGGTGGTGCCTTCTCCCTTCGATGGATTTCAGGACATGGTGCCTTCGAGGGCCTCAGGCACCGCAGGCACCGGATTGGCCCGCTCCCTGAGTTGTTCCTTGAGG
>CANMVY010000024.1 GCA_947501265.1 Bacteroidota bacterium | reverse complement strand
CAACAAGATAAAATCATCTACGTTGGAAAAGCGAAAAACCTAAAAAAACGCGTTTCTTCCTACTTTACCAAAGATTTGGTTGGTGGCCGATTGCGCCTCCTCGTGAAATCCATCGACCGAATTGAATACACCATCGTGGATTCGGAGGTCGATGCCCTGCTGCTGGAAAATAGCCTCATCAAAACCCATCAACCCAAGTTCAACGTCAGTTTAAAAGACGATAAAACCTACCCCTACCTCTGCATCAGCAACGAACGATTCCCGAAAGTTTTTCCTGTTAGAAGACGCGGGCAAGACGGTGCCGAATACTTCGGACCCTTTGCCAATGTTTCCCTCATGAAAACGGTCCTGGAATTTGTAAAACAAATGTATCCGCTTCGAACCTGTAATCTCAATTTATCTGCTCAAGCCATCCAAAAAAATCAGTACCGCGCTTGTTTGGAGGCACAAATTGGAAACTGTTTGGCCCCCTGTGAAGGACGGCAAACCGAAGAAGATTACAACAAAGGCATGCTGGAAATTCGAGAAATTCTCCGCGGAAATCTCACAGAACTTTCCCAACTGTTGCAAGATCGAATGAGATCTGCCTCCGAACAGTTGGAATTTGAAAAAGCCCATTTCTACCAAAAAAGATTGGACTTGCTGAAAAATTACCAACGAAAATCCATTGTTTTCGGCATTTCTCGGCTTTCCGCCGACGTATTTTCGTGGAAAATTCAAGAAGGATTTGTGGTCTTGCACTTTCAAACCCTGAAAGAAGGTCGCATCATCTTTACCAAAAATTTCCGCATCGATTACCACGAATTGGAAGAACCCGAAGAGCCCATGGCGCAAGTGGTGCTCATGCTGCGAGATCGTTATTTTGATGAACGAAAAGAACTGATTTTACAAGATGAATTGCCCATTTATGGACTGAAATACCTCATTCCCCAACGGGGCGATCGAAAAAAATTGGTGGATCTTGGACTCAAAAATGCCTTGTACGAAGCCAGTAAAATTTTGGAAGACAAAACCAAAATTCGGAAAACCGAACACGCCGTTCTTCAAAAAATTCAGTCCGACTTCAACCTCAAAGACCTACCAATACACATGGAGTGTTTCGATAACTCGAACATTCAAGGAACGAGCCCCGTTTCGGCTTGTGTGGTTTTCCGCAACGCCCGCCCCTCCAAAAAAGATTACCGCATTTTTAACATCAAAACCGTGGTGGGGCCCGACGATTTTGCGAGCATGAAAGAAGGTGTATTCCGGCGTTACCGAAGAATGCTCGACGAACAGCAACCGCTTCCCCAATTGATCGTTATCGACGGTGGAAAAGGACAATTGAACGCCGCTCATTCAGCCCTCAAAGAACTGGGAATCGAGAAAAAACTCACCCTCATTTCCATTGCGAAAAACTTGGAGGAGCTGTTTTTTTACGGCGATACCCTGCCCATTTACCTCGATAAACGAAGCGTAACCCTTCGCACCATTCAACACATGAGGGACGAAGCCCACCGATGGGGACTTCAAAACCATCGAAAAAAGCGAAGCAAAAACAGCATGAAAAGCGTGCTCGACGAAATCAAAGGAATTGGAAAACAAACCAAAGACCTTTTGCTCATGAAATTCGGAAGCATCGAAGGAATAAAAAATGCCGGAATAGAAAATCTAGAACCCCTCATCGGAAAATCGAAAACGGCCCTCATTTGGACCGGTATTTCGGGGTATTTTGACTCCCAAAATCGAGAAGAATAACCCGCTTAACCGAATAACTCGGTATCTTTGAATCATGGCGCCTTCCATCAAACAAATTCTCTCTTATCCTCCACATATCTTGGCACAAAAAGCCATCTCCCACTTCAAACAAGCGTGGAAAAACCGTCAAGAACGTCCGCATTATTGTTTGAAGGAACATCGACATCCCTCGGAAAATAACCCTGTTTTTTCCTCCTATTTTTCGAAACCTCCAGCGTATTGCCAGTCCATCGATCGGTCCACGGCCGAGTACTTGTTGAACATGTACCGCAATCATCGGTTCGATTTGTTGGGGAGCGGTTGGGTCACCGTAGATTATTTCACACCAAGCCCCGGTTTGGAAGACGTGATCATCCACGGAGAATTGGGGGCTTTTGAACTGGATGAAGAAGGGCGTTGGTTGGAACGGGTGGTGAACCGAGAACACTTGGAGGTTTCTCAGCAGTATTGGAAAATCATTCGTACCCTTCAGCCCGATTACTCGCCCATCGATTGGCAACGCGACTTCAAATCGGGCTACCGATGGTCGGCCAAAGTGTGGGGAAAAGACAGCCGAAAACACTCCGACTTTGTTTTAGGAGCCGATTTAAAATGCCCTTGGGAGTTGAGTAGATTGCAGCATTTGCCGAAAATGGCCGCCTTCGCTCACCGTTTTCCCGATCTCGCTGAAGCGGCACACGTGGAATTCCAATGCCAACTTCTCGATTTCTTCATGGCGAATCCGCCATCCATGGGGGTTAATAACAATTGCGCCATGGATATGGGCATTCGTGCCGCCAACATTCTTTTGGCGTTCGATTTATTTTCCCACCTTCCCAAAGCGTTACCGTTTCACCCTGAACTGAAGGCCATTGTTTACCAAAATTTATTGGTTCTTGGAAGAACCATTTTGGAAGATGTTGAATACCGGGAGGGCCTAACCTCCAACCATTATTTGGGAAACGTAGCTGGAATGGCTTGGTTAGGCGCGTATTTGCCGCAAAACGAAACGGTTCATGCTTGGCTTGTTTTTGCAGGCGATGCCTTGGTGGTAGAAATGCAGCGACAGTTTTTCAACGATGGAGGAAACTTCGAAGGATCTACCTCTTACCACCGCTTGAGTGCAGAAATGATGGCCTGGAGCGCCTACATCATGGATGCACTTCCGGCCGAAAAAAAGAAATCACTTAAGAATCCCGTAAAAAACTGGCCTTATCCCGTTCCTGTTTCCCGAAAAGGCGCCCAACACCTTCACCCGCATCTGCCCCATCTTTTCCCAGCGCCTTTTTACGAACGCCTTCAACGTGCTCGCCAAATGAGTGTTGACTTGCAACATGCAAACGGGCAAATCGCTCAATTTGGCGATAACGACAGTGGCCGATTTGTACACTTGTGGCCCATTGGGCAAATGATTTCCGGAAAAGAGGCCCAACAGAAGTACCTGCATCTGCAAAACTACTTCAACCATTATTCCTCCGATGAAGCATTTTGGGATGAAGACTCGCTACGCCACGATGAATTCACAGCATGGGTTCCCGAAGGCACTTTTTCTGCTTTTCAGCCCACTATTACGCCATCCATTCCGCCTTTCGATTCGGAACAAAAAGTTGTAATTTTGGCGGAATTCGACGAAAAACCAACCGTTTCCTTGGTGTGCTACCCTCATTTTGGGTTGATTGGTTGGAAAAATGAACGAATGAGCCTTTTTGTTTCAGCGATCCACAATAAAGACGGGCAACATTTCCATTGGGGACACGTTCATAACGATAAATTGAGTTTCGAGCTTTTTGTCGATGGCAAGCCGATCATTCAAGATGGAGGAACATACTTGTATACCCCTCTTCCACACCGTAGAAACGAATTTCGAAGCGTTCAAGCCCACCATGGAATTGTGGTAGATGACCTCGAACCGAATCAGTGGGAGGCCGGCAAACGAGGGCTTTTCCGCATGGAAAGAGAATCCAAACTCCACATTTTAGAAATCAATGAACAGGTTCTTTGCTTCTACTTGGAATACCGAAATGTGAAATGGAAACGTACTTTCTTTTGGGAAAACGGTGTTTTAAAACTGAAAGACGAATCGAATTTGCCATTTAACTATCCGCAATTTGAGTTTTATTCCTCCGGATACGGAAAAAGGGAACAAAAACTGTCGCAAAATCTTTTGTAACACCATTGTATCTTTGAACATCTATGAAAAAATTTCTGACTTTCCTCTTCTTGAGTTTGGGATTATTCACCCAGGCACAAATTGTTGAGCCGGTAAAATGGTCGTATTCGGTTGAATCGGTTAGTGCCGATCGAGCAAAATTGATCTTCAAGGCCAAAATTCAAAAAGGTTGGCACTTGTATGCTTTGAAATTGAAATCGGATTTGGGTGTTCCAACGGTTTTTACGTTCAATGAAGGAAAATTTCGGTTGTTGGGAAAGGTGAAAGAAGAGACGCCTGTGATCGAAAAAATGGATCCTGCTGTTGGGGAAACCATGCGGTTTTTCGAAAATGAAGCGGTTTTTTCCCAACTGATCCAGTTTACGGAACCAGGTGCTGCCACAGGAGAAGTGGAGTACATGGTGTGCGATGATAGCCGTTGCTTGCCGCCAACTCGGGAAGCGTTTTCTTTGAATTTCGGAGGGGCAGCTTCAACCTCGGCCACCAACGATCACAGCAATCCTACCGCAGGAATGAACATGGCAGATCCCGTAAAATGGGCTTTTT
>CANMVY010000023.1 GCA_947501265.1 Bacteroidota bacterium | reverse complement strand
CATGGTGTGCGATGATAGCCGTTGCTTGCCGCCAACTCGGGAAGCGTTTTCTTTGAATTTCGGAGGGGCAGCTTCAACCTCGGCCACCAACGATCACAGCAATCCTACCGCAGGAATGAACATGGCAGATCCCGTAAAATGGGCTTTTTCATTCCAAAAAACCAGTGATACTACCGGTGAATGGGTAGCTAAGGCTCGCATCCAACCCAAGTGGCACCTGTATTCCCAAAACATTCAAAAAGGAGGTCCAGAGCCAACTGAAATTACCTTCGAAAAAGGAGAAGGAATTCAACTCCTGGGAAAAGCCATCGAATCGGGTGGATTGCATAAAACCCAAGATCCTGTTTTCAACATGCCGTTGGCTTTTTTCGAAAAAGAAGCCATTTTTACCCAAAAAATCAAGTTTTCATCCAAATCAACCTCGCTCAAGGGAAGCATTCATTACATGGTTTGCGACGACAAACAATGCATGCCGCCCACCGACATTACCTTTTCCATCAATTTAGCAACGGGTGAAGCCAAAGAAACCACCCAAGAACTCCTGAGCGATGTTCCCCAGGTGAAAGACGGGGTTATTCCCAACATGTCGTCCATCGATTTATCCAAGCCCCTTGCTCAATGCGATACCTTGAGTACCGACACAACCAGCGATGGAAAATCGGGAGGAACCATCTTCTTATTGGGCTTTTTAGGTGGATTGATTGCGTTACTTACGCCTTGCGTTTTCCCCATGATTCCCATGACGGTGAGCTTTTTCACCAAAGGAGGACGTGATCCTAAAAAGGGACTCAAACAAGCCTCCATCTACGGATTTTTCATCTTCATGATTTATGTTTTGTTGAGTCTTCCGTTCCATTTCCTGGATTCCATTGAGCCAGAAATTTTGAATAATATCTCCACGAACGTTTGGCTCAATTTGTCATTCTTCATCATTTTCGTGGTCTTTGCCATCAGCTTTTTCGGTTATTTTGAAATCACATTACCCAGCGGAATTGCGAACAAAGTGGATCAAAAAAGCGATGCGGGCGGTTTAATTGGATCGTTCTTCATGGCGCTCACCTTGGCCATTGTTTCGTTCTCGTGTACGGGTCCAATTTTGGGCTCGCTCTTGGTCGGCTCCATTTCAAAAGACGGGGGCGCATTTCAATTAACGTTAGGCATGGCCGGTTTCGGCTTGGCGTTAGCCCTTCCGTTTACCTTGTTCGCCGCCTTCCCGGGATTGATGAAAAAATTGCCCCAAAGCGGTGGCTGGATGAGCAAATTGAAAGTCATTTTGGGCTTCCTGGAAGTGGCCTTGGCCTTGAAATTTTTGTCGAATGCCGACTTGGTGGCTCACTGGGACGCTATTAAATACGAATTATTTTTAGGCGTTTGGGCCTTGATCGCTTTGGCTATGGCGCTTTACGCCTTCGGAGTAATCAAGTTCCCGCACGACGATAAAGGGGAAAAACACGGTTGGAAATGGAAAACATTTGGGGTTATTCTTTTGGGTGTAACCGTTTATTTGCTCTCTGGATTTCGTTACAACGAAAAATCGAAAACCTTCACTTCATTGAGTTTATTGAGTGGTTTGGCTCCTCCAGCTGGGTATTCTTGGACTTACCCGAACCATTGTCCGAACAATTTGCCATGTTTCCACGATTTGGAAGAAGGCTTAGCCTATGCCAAACAGGTGAACAAACCGGTGATGCTGGATTTTACCGGTTGGGCCTGTGTAAATTGCCGAAAAATGGAAGAGAACGTATGGCCCAAACCCGAGATCGATGCCATTCTTCGAAACGATGTGGTGCTCATTTCTTTGTATGTTGATGACAAAGAAATGCTGCCAAAAGAATTGCAAGGCGTTTATGAAACCAAGCGCGGAACCAAGAAAAACATCAAGACGGTAGGCGACAAATGGAGCACCTTGCAATCGGAATACTTTGGTAGCAATACCCAGCCTCAGTATATTTTGATGACACCTGATCGACAATTCATTGGCAAAACCAGCTATACTCCAGACGTTAACCAATACAAAGAATTCTTGATTTGTGGATTACGCGCATACTCCACTAAATAGGACATTTACAAAATTTCAACAAAAAAGGTGATATTGAAGGGGGGGTTCTACTTTTGAGGAAACCCCTTATTTTTTTCCATGAGGAAAAGCTTTATTTTCATTCTTCTTATTATTCTTTCTTGCGAGTATTCAGGGAAGTATTTGAAGACCGGCGATCGTTATTTTCAGGAAGGCAATTATTCTGCCGCTGTAAAAGAATACGGAAAAGCCGAATCCGTCAATCCCCACAACGCAACCATCTTTCTTCATCGTGGAAAAGCATTGGAGCGATTGGGGTTATTTGATTCTGCCTCGATTGACTTCCAGAAAAATTTGAAGTACGACGATCGCAATGCAGAGGCCATGGGTCACTTGGCTTGGTGTTGGTACAGCACCACTCCTCCAAAACGCGAAGCTTGCAGAAAACAGATGAAGGTGGCTTTGGAAATAGATCCCTCGCTTTCGGAGTTATGGTATTTGTCGGGACGCATGCATTTCCATTCGAACGATTTAAAAAAGGCAGAGTTTGCTTTGAATAAGGCAATGTCTCTTGAAAAAAACTATACCGATGCTATGGGATTACAGTCTCGTGTATTGGAACGTTCTCAACGACTTGCTCAAGCAGTCCCTTTGGTGGCCGAAGTTTTGAAACTGGATCCGAAGAACGCAGAGGCAACCCACGTTGCCGCCGAAGTGAGTCGATCAAAAAATCAAAAAGAATTAGCTCGACGTCAGGACCAGCGAGCACATTTTCTCGATTCTAGTTTTTCTATCCCCATCGAAACAGAATCCAACACCTCACTTGTTAAGGAGGTTAACCCAGGTAAACATTCGGCAGATGCTGTAGTATTTCATCCGGTAAAACCGAATCCTACTGGCAGAATCACTCCTAAAGAGGAAATCGCGTTACCGCCATTGTCCGATTTCCTGACCACTGATAACTCCATCGCTTTCGACACCCCAAACGATTCCGTTTTCGAGCAATTGCTCATTCGAATCATTGATTCTGCATTGCTAGATTCTTCCCTTTTGGCGAGTCTACCGTTGGATTCTTCACAAAAAGATGTGGTTCTTCAATCCCTTTCACCACAAGGTTTAGAATTGACGGGGCTTGATTCCAACTCTTTGCTTTCAAAAACGATTCAACTCCAACAGCTAAGATCCAATCCAACCGCCAATGTAAACTTTGATAGTATTTCCACGGTTGTGATCGCCGATTCCACTCTCAGTGGTTTTGAAAAAGGCCTTTGGATTCGTTATTGGGTAAAAAATCATGATTACTTGGTTCTTAAAAATGTATTCAACAGTTCTAGTTTCCCCAACTCTTTGAACTTAGCATCTGGTTCTTCGGCCTTATTTTTGGGGGTTGCGCATCACCGTTTGGAACAACCCTCGTTAGCAAACCAGTACTTTAGAATGGCCTGTAAGGATATTCCACTATCACCCCAAATTTTCTACAAGGAAAAAATGCTCATCAACCGTTAGAAAATCCTTCTTTTTTCATCTCTGCCCAACCTTCTTTCCCTCTTAACATTTCCCACAAGCCCTGAATAGCCGTGATGAAAACAATGGGATGAAAAAGGAATGGCTCCAATATGGCAGCGATCACCAATTTCCGAATGTCCCTCGGTTCTGCGTATTGATGATACGATTGTTCTTCAGCATACAATCCGAAAAAAGAGAACATTACCGAAAAGCTGTAA
The DNA here is from genome assembly GCA_947501265.1 of Bacteroidota bacterium. Lineage (GTDB taxonomy): Bacteria > Bacteroidota > Bacteroidia > UBA7662 > CANHCV01 > CANHCV01. The sequence continues at coordinate 1,719 of CANMVY010000023.1, read as the reverse complement.
ATAAAGGTTTGGATTAAGATTAAGAATTTCCAGCTAATCATTCCATAAACACCGAGTAAAATGGTGATGAAGATTCCAAAAAACTCGATCATCGGCGCTAAATACTCAAAAAAGAACCAATAAGGAACACTGATCAACCCAAGGAATCGATATTTTGGATTAAAAAACATTTCACGGTGAAGCCAAATGGTTTGAATGGTTCCTCGTGACCATCTTCGCCTCTGTTTAGCGAGAATGTTTAGGTTTCCAGGCACCTCGGTCCAACACAACGGATCCGGAATAAATGCAATTTCATAATCTCGACCTTGGTTCCGCATCATTTTCCGCATGCGAACAACCAATTCCATGTCTTCTCCAATGGATTTAGTGTAGTAACCGCCACAATCAATCACCGTTTGTTTATCGAACATGCCAAATGCTCCACTAACGATGAGCAGTCCATCCATCTTATTCCATGCAATTCTTCCAATGAGAAAAGCTCTCAAGTATTCGAGCACCTGTATGCGAGCCCAAAAACTATTGGGTACGCGGATTTCTTTCATTTGACCGCCTTCCACTTTGCACCCATTGGCAACACGAACCACACCACCTGCTGCGATCAATGGGTGTTTCCGGTTCTCCATAAATGGCTTAGAAAGCACCAAAAGCGTGTTTTTGTCCAAAATACAATCGGCATCGATGGCCACAAAATAGGGATGTTGGCAAACATTGATACCGGCATTCATGGCATCGGCCTTACTACCAGCATTCTTTTTATCGATCACTACCAATTTGGAAAAGGCGGGGTTTTTGGATCGGTAAATTCCAATGATATCCGCGCATGGCAGATGGTAAATCGGTTCCTCATCGGTTAAATACAACTCGTATTTTTCCTTTATAATGGCTAATGTTTCGTCCTTACTACCATCGTTTATTACAATCAATTCATACTGGTGGTAGTTCAAATTCATGAGCGAGCGAACGGCATCATCGATGGAATTGGCTTCGTTGTACGCCGGTGCGATAACCGAAACCCAGGGCGCCAACGGCGAATTCAATACCGGTTGATAATTCAGTAATTCATTCTTTTTCTGATACTTTTTCAAATCAGGAAGTGCCAAGATCACCAACAACAAATAGGAACTCATCACCAAGAGTGAGAATAAGAGCATGGAAATGCTCAAGGTGTGGAACCAAAACTGCAGAAATTCTAAAAAACTCATTTCGTTTGCTCTAAGGTTGTAATAACGTACTCTTCGGGATCCATTGCTGTTAACAACCGTTGCCCAAGTTGCTTCAGCGATGGATTACTATTGACAACAAGCGGATAAATCCACTTTTTTTCCTGCTCTTCCTGTGTTTTTAAGGCTTGAATGATTTGAATTTGCGACCATTCTGAAAGTTTTCCCTCCATTTTTTGAAGATCGAGAATGGCTCGAAATCCCTTTAGTCGAATCATCGCCACGGCTGATTCATCCCTAACCATGTCGTTTTCATGAAACAAGAAGGGTTGAATGTTGGAATACTCGTCCAATTGATCCATTTCTGCCAAGGTGCGAATGGCTTTTGATTTTTCATGCCAATTGGACTGTTGCAATTGTTCCATAAATTGATGTTTCCATCCAGAATCTTCAAAAATCTTCACCATTCGCTCTCCACAAAATCCGGTATACTGGCGTTTGAGTTGGAGAAGAATTTCCAAAGCCCATTTTTTTTGTTTGCCTTTCAGTTGCTTCATTG
>CANMVY010000022.1 GCA_947501265.1 Bacteroidota bacterium | reverse complement strand
TTCTCCATTTTGAATTACATCTTACCGGAAGAAAAGCAAACCCATTCCATGCACTGTTCTGCGAACTTGGGCAAGGACGGTGACACCGCCATTTTCTTCGGACTTTCTGGAACCGGGAAAACTACGCTTTCGGCCGATCCTAACCGCAATTTGATTGGTGACGACGAGCACGGTTGGGGTGAAAATTCCATCTTTAACTTTGAAGGTGGTTGCTATGCGAAATGCGTGAACCTAACCGAAGAAAAAGAGCCTCAAATTTGGAAAGCCATCAAATTTGGAGCCATTGTAGAAAACACCAATTTCATTGCTGGAACTTCTACCGTTGATTTTGATAACATTGAAAAAACGGAAAACACCCGCGTTGCATATCCCATTCACCACATCGACGGAGCGGTTATTCCTTCGGTGGGTGGAGTACCTAAAAATATTTTCTTCCTTACGGCTGATGCCTTTGGCGTGATTCCTCCGATTTCTAAATTGAATCCAGGACAAGCCATGTTCCACTTCATTTCCGGATATACGGCAAAGGTTGCTGGTACTGAAGTTGGAGTTACCGAACCACAAACCACGTTCTCGGCTTGTTTCGGAAAAGCATTTTTGCCTTTGCACCCTGCGAAATATGCTGCGTTGTTGGGCGAAAAGATGCGCAAAAACAACGTGAACGTATGGTTGATCAACACCGGTTGGACCGGAGGTCCTTACGGAGTAGGAAGCCGCATGGCGTTGAAACACACCCGCGCGATGATCACCGCAGCCATCAACGGAGAATTAGAAAACGTGAATTACACCCAACACCCTGTTTTCGGATTCCAAATGCCCGATTCTTGTCCGAACGTTCCAGCTGAAGTTTTGCACCCTCGCAACACCTGGGCCGATAAAGCAGCGTACGACGAGAAAGCGAATAACTTGGCGAACCAATTCAACAAAAACTTCGAACAATACGCCGAAGGCAGCAGCGAAGAAATTCTTGCCGCAGCACCTAAAGCAATTTGATTCTAAATCTTTTTATAACGAAAAGCCCCCCGAAATTCTTCGGGGGGCTTTTTTGTTCTTGGTTCAACACCTAGGTTGAACCCAACACGTCGGGATCAAGGCATGCAATAATCCAAAAGTAAAAAATCAATCATCTGGAATATCTTCGGTTTCACCATCCACGTGCAACATGCCCCAAATGGCATCCTTCAATTCCTGCAATCCAACTTGGGCAACACTGGAAATGAAAAAGCTTTTGACTTTTTTTGGCAAGGTCCTTTTGATCAATTTCATGAGCTCATCGTCCAATAAATCGCATTTGGTGATGACCAACAAGTGTTCCTTGTGAATCAATTCCGGATTGTAGGTTTTTAATTCCTTCAAAAGGATTTTATATTCCTTTGCGATATCGTTTGCGTCGGCAGGAACCATGAACAACAAAATAGAATTTCGTTCAATATGCCGCAAAAATCTCAATCCTAAACCTTTTCCCTCCGCGGCACCTTCGATGATACCCGGAATATCGGCCATGACAAACGACTTGTAATTGCGGTGTTCTACAATCCCCAAGTTGGGTGTAATGGTAGTGAAAGGATAATCAGCAATTTTCGGACGAGCGGCCGACATAACAGATAGCAAGGTCGATTTCCCTGCATTGGGGAAGCCCACCAATCCGACATCGGCGAGCAGTTTTAACTCGAGGATGATTTCCTTTTCCTGCAATGGCTCGCCGGGTTGAGCATAATGTGGCGCTCGGTTGGTGGCCGTTGTAAACGCCAAATTTCCTAGTCCGCCTCGGCCACCGTGCAACAAAATCACTTGTTGTTTGTGCTCGGTTACCTCGCCAAGTATTTCACCGGTGGTGGAATCCTTGGCGATAGTTCCCAATGGCACTTCGATGTAGGAATTTTTTCCGTATCGACCAGTTTTATTATTTTCTTGTCCGGCAACGCCATTTTCAGCGAAAACGTGACGGTTGTATTTGTGGTGAAGTAAGGTCCAATATTGGCTGTTCCCTCTTAAAATCACATGGCCTCCACGGCCTCCATCTCCTCCATCGGGTCCGCCTTTGGGCGCGCCCTTGGTTTTCAAAAAGTGCAAGCACCCTGCCCCACCCTTTCCAGAGCGGCAGTACAACTTTACGTAATCAACAAAATTTTCTTCTGACATTAGCCTTCAATGGCGGAGCAAAGCGCAGAGAAAATTTCCTCAATCGCCCCAACTCCATTAATTCCTTGGTATTTCCCTTGACCCTCGTAAAAATGTTTTACGGGAGCTGTTTTTTGATTGTATTCATCAATTCTTTTCTGAATGATGGCCGGATCGGCATCGTCGGTGCGGCCCGAGGTTTCTGCCCGTTTGAGCAATCGCACCCGCAATTCTTCCTCGGGAACCTCCAATGCCAACATGCATTTGATCTCGGTTCCGATGGAAGCCAAAAATGCATCCAAGGCTTCCGCTTGAGCCGAAGTTCTTGGAAATCCATCGAAAATAAATCCATGAGATTCCGGATTTTTCTTCACTTCGCTTTCCAACATGGAGATGGTAAGGGAATCGGGAACCAATTGCCCTTGATCCATAAAACGCTTTGCCTCTAATCCTAATTCGGTGTTATTCTTGATGTTGTATCGAAAAATATCACCAGTTGAAAGATGGCAAAGTTGATACTGTTCTACCAATTTTTCGGATTGAGTTCCTTTACCTGCTCCCGGAGGTCCAAATAAAACGATGTTCAGCATTTTTGTGTGTTTTCGTGCAAAGATAACCCTTCTTTTGCGTAACATTGCAGAAGATTAACAGGTATTTATTGCATGTGCGGCATTAGCGGAATCGTCAATTTCTCTGGAATTACCCAAGAATGGAAAAATCACCTCCACACCATCAACTCGGCCATGCCCCATCGAGGGCCGGATGCCGACGGATTTTGGTTCGATGATTTTGTGGGTTTGGGCCACCGCCGGCTCTCCATCCTCGACCTTTCCACCTCGGCCAACCAACCCATGTCGCAAGCCGAAGGCCGATGCCACATTGTTTTCAACGGAGAGATTTTCAATTTTGCTGAAATTCGAAAAGAGTTGGAAGGAAAATATCCGTTTCAAACCGATCATTCCGATACCGAAGTTATCCTAAACGCGTATTTGGAATGGGGAATCGATTGCGTTCTTCGCTTCAATGGGATGTTTGCCATCGGACTTTACGATCCCATCAAAAAGGTATTTTTCCTGGTTCGAGATCGCATCGGCAAAAAGCCACTTCATTATTTCGAGCACCAAGGAACCTTGGCATTCTGTTCTGAAATTCATGCGCTATTGGCCGCCAAGGTCATCCCTAAAGAAATCAACGAGGAAGCGATATTTCATTACCTCACCCTACTCACCACTCCGGCTCCCGCTACGTTTTTTAAAGGCGTATCGAAGCTCGAGGCCGGACATTACCTAAAAATTACATCGGAAGGAATAGAGAAAAGGCAGTATTGGAATATAGCCGATTATTTGAATGATCCTCAATCCATTTCTTTTGATAAGGCTGTAGAAGAAACGGAATCGCTGCTTGAATCGGCCGAGAATTTGCGACTGATTGCCGACGTTCCCATCACCTCGGCCCTTTCGGGTGGATTGGATAGCTCGTTGAATTTGTATTACAGCAGCTTGGTGAATCCCCAAATTAGCGCCCTAACGTTAAGCTATGAAAAAACATCGGCTTACGACGAAAGCGTTTCTGCAAAAAAGTTCGCGAAAGAACGCGGAGTTGAATTTCATCACCACATCATTACCGACGAATTATTTCAACAGCTAATCAAAGATTACGTTGGAATTCAAGAAGATGTCCCCATGGGCGACCCCAATACTTCCTTGGTTTACTACCTCGGCAAGTTGGCGCGGGAGATGGATTGCAAAGTGTTGATGGTGGGCGAAGGTGGAGACGAGTTGGGCGGATATCCGAACTACCTAAAAATGCAAAAACGAAATGCAATTTTGTCGAAGATTCCTTCCATTGCTCAAAAGCCTTTCTCGCATTTACCCTTGCGATGGGCGAAGCAATTGGATGTCTTCCACGAGGGCACTTTGATTAGCCAAAGCCATATTTTAGGATTTCCGGAAAGCACCGTTCGAAAACATTGGATGGCGGAAAAAGGATTTTCCTCGTATCGGGTGCTGGCGAAATTGCAAAATGAAATTAAAGTTGATGCACCCGATCGTTTTTTGAGAGGAGTGTCAAACGTGGAATACCAATTGCGATTACCGGAATTAATTCTTCCGCGCATCGACTATCCCAGCATGGCGGCCAGCATCGAAGCGCGTTCTCCTATGGTCGATTACAGATTGGTAGAGGCTTCCGCCCGATGGCCGTTTGAATTGCGCATGAAAGGTGGGAAAACCAAGGCCATCTTCCGGGAAATTGCTAAAGATAAATTGCCCGATTATTTGCTCAACGCTCCCAAAGTTGGATTTGGCATGATGCTGACTCCCTTCTTAAATAAAACCCTTCCGAAGTGGTACGCCACATCGGTCTTAAAACCGAATGCTCCAATTCAGAAGTACCTTTCACCATCGTTTTTGGAAGAACTCCACCGCGAACAATTGGCGCATCAACGCTACGGATTTTATTTGTGGATTGTATATGCGCTTAACGTTTGGCTTGAAAAACACACCTCATGATCGATGATTTTTCATTTTTAATCAATCAATTGGGCGAAGATCGAACCCAATACTTCGGAGCAGTTTCACCACCGATCATTGCATCGTCGAATTTCCATTACAGAACGGTGGCAGAAATGGCAAAAGCCGTTTCCGATGAAGAAAATATTCCGTTGTACACCCGAGGGAACAACCCTACCACCGATATCCTGAACAAAAAATTGGCTGCGTTGGAAGGTACCGAAGCGGCCATGGCCGTGGCGAGTGGTTCAGCGGCGGTGGGCATGGCCGTCATGAGCGTGGTGAAAGCAGGCGATCACGTGGTTTGCATACAGAATCCCTATTCTTGGACCATGCGTTTGTTTTCGGAGTACCTCCACCGATTTGGCATTTCCGTAACCTATGTTTCTGGCGAGGACGCTACGTCTTACTTGGAAGCTACGAAATCAAATACCACCTTGTTTTACTTGGAATCGCCTAATTCGTTAACATTTGAACTTCAAGATGTGGCGAACATTGCTTCAGCTGCCAAGGAAAAAGGAATTACCACCGTCATCGACAACAGTTACGCAAGTCCGTTGGGCATGCAACCCGCCAAAATGGGGATCGATTTGGTGGTTCACGCCGCTACCAAGTATTTGGCGGGCCATTCCGATTGTGTGGCAGGAGCCATCATGGGATCCAAAGCTGCTATTTCCAAGATTTTCTACGGGGAACTCATGACGTTGGGAGCGGTAATTTCACCCTTTAACTCTTGGCTGATGCTCCGCAGCTTGCGCACCTTGGAAATTCGAATCAACCGCGTGAGTGAAACCACCCAAAAGGTCGTTGATTTTTTAGCTCAACATCGTGGAATTGCAAAAATCCATTACCCCCATCATCACAGCCATCCGCATTACGAGTTGGCCAAGAAGGATTTAAAAATCCCCATGGGATTGTTTTCCATTGAATTGGCCACCGAGGATCCCGAGAAAATCACCAAGTTTTGCGAATCTCTACGACATTTCCTCATGGCCGTAAGTTGGGGAGGATATGAGAGTTTAATTTGGCCGGCCTTGGCATATTACGAAATTAGGAAAGGCGGACTCCCTGTTAATCTCATTCGGGTAAGCATTGGTTTAGAATCGGCCGATGATTTAATCCACGATTTGGATCAGGCGTTGATGAACATTTCATAATTGGTTTGAGAACCTTTCAAATCGATAAAAAAAGAAAAATCCTTATCGGATGAGCGCTCGCAAATCTTCCAAGGTATTGGCCTCTTTCGCCGATTTGTCTTTGCGAAATCGCAGAATCCTCGGGAAACGAACTGCCACGCCAGATTTGTGTCGCTTACTTTCTCCTATTCCTTCGAATCCAATTTCAAACACCAATTCGGGTTTAACGGTCCGGACTGGACCGAATCGTTCCAAGGTATTAGCTTTTACAAATCGATCCACTTCCAAAATTTCTTCCTTGGTTAATCCCGAGTAGGCTTTGGCGAAAGGAACAAGACGATCTCCGTCCCACACGGCCAAGGTGTAATCGGTAAATAAATTCGCTCGTTGGCCGTGTCCTGCTTGAGCATAGAGCAATACCGCATCGATGGACTTGGGATCCAATTTGTACTTCCACCAACTTCCTTTAGGTCGGCCCATTCCGTACTCCGAATCTTTGTGTTTTATCATCAAGCCTTCGGCCCGATGGGCCTCGGCATTCGAACGAACATTCTCCAACTCCTCCATGGATTCCACCTCCCAAAACGGACTCACCTCGGTCCAGCCACAATTCGATAGCAGCTCTTTTCGTTTCCAAAGTGGCTGTTGACGAACATCTTCACCGTTCCACTCCAAAATATCGTAGGCCCGAAAAAGTGTTCGGTTTTCTTCCACCATTTTCGCTGAAACGTTTTTTCGACCCAACCGCTTTTGCAAGCATGAAAAATCAGCTATTTCTCCATTTTG
>CANMVY010000021.1 GCA_947501265.1 Bacteroidota bacterium | reverse complement strand
GTTACAGGCAGGTTGCATACGCGTTACGCACCCGTGCGCCACTCTCAAGAAAGCAAGCTTCCTCTACCGTTCGACTTGCATGTGTTAGGCCTGCCGCTAGCGTTCATCCTGAGCCAGGATCAAACTCTCCATAGTATAGTTTGTTTTTTATTAATCCCGGCTTATACTCAAAGGTTCCTAGAATTGACTTCGTTTTTACCTTTTAACTTCTATCCTTCACTATTTCAAAGAACTAAATCCCTCTTAAGCTTCAAATCAAACACTGCGTTTCCGTAACCTTAATTTTTCATTTCTTTTTGAAGAACTCTGCAACCATGTCCTGATTGCGAGTGCAAAGGTAGAAGCATTTTTCCATTTGTCAATACCCTCCCCCCAAAAAAACCATTCTTTTTTTTCAGAATAATCATAATGATCCCATAAAGCCCTGAATCAATACCAATTAGCACAACCTTGGTACAAGAAAAAAAAATGAAAAAAAATCAACCAAAATTTGGTTTCCGTGTTCCTAGGGTATGAAAATAGCTATCCACTGGTTCCGCCGAGATCTAAGAACACACGACAATCATGCCCTTTTCCGTGCATTTCAATCCAATTACCCAGTTCTACCCTTATTCCTATTCGATACGAATATCCTCGATCGATTACCCAATAAAAAGGATGCACGGGTAGAATTTATTCATCATTCCATTCAAAAATTGCAGATTGAATTTAACAAGCATGAGTCTGGTATCTTAGTTCATGTTGGAAAACCGGAAGAGATTTGGCCGAAACTCCTTCAACAATTTGAAATAGCTGAAGTATACACCAACCACGATTACGAACCCTACGGTAAAAACAGAGATCAAGCCGTAGCTGATTATCTGTCCTCTGAAGGCATCGCTTTCAAAACATACAAAGACCAAGTCATTTTCGAAAAAAGCGAAGTCACCAAAGATGATGGCAAACCGTACACCGTATTTACTCCTTATAAAAACAAATGGAAGGCTACACTTCAACGAAACCCTCTTCCCTCCTACCCATCTGAAAATCAGCTTTCCAACCTTTACAAAACGGAAACACAGATTCCAAAACTTGAAGACATCGGATTTCAACCAACTGGAATGTTATTTCCCGGCACTGCTGTTTCAGAGAAATTACTTTTGGAATATGATCAGAAAAGAAATTATCCAGCTCTTCCTGCGACATCTAAAATAGGAGTGCACTTACGTTTTGGAACGATCTCCATAAGAGAACAAGCCAAAATGGCCATCCAAAGTTCCGATACCTGGTTAAATGAATTGATCTGGCGAGATTTCTATCACATGATATTGTGGCATTTCCCACACGTTAAAGAATCTGCCTTCAAAAAGGAATATGATCAAATCGAATGGAGAACCAATCAGGATGATTTTGAAAAATGGTGCAATGGGAAAACAGGATACCCCTTGGTTGATGCGGGAATGAGAGAATTGAATGCAACCGGATTCATGCACAACCGGGTTCGCATGGTGGTCGCTTCTTTCTTAACCAAACACCTTTTAATCCCAAGGCAATGGGGTGAAGCATATTTTGCTGAGAAATTATTGGACTTCGATTTAGCCGCCAACAACGGAGGTTGGCAATGGGCAAGCTCTTCGGGCTGCGATGCTGCACCATATTTCAGAATCTTCAACCCATCTGAACAAATAAAAAAGTTTGATTCCAATTACGAATACATCAAAAAATGGGTGCCAGAATGGGGAACATCTCAATATTCTCAACCCATGGTTGAACATACTTTTGCTAGAAATCGAGCATTGGAAACCTACGCAAAAACCCTAAAAAAGCAGTGATTGCTCTGGGGTAGCCTTGAGCGCCCATTCCGGTGTTGGAACTACTGCTTCTTGATAATTTGCTCCAAACCATTCATCCAGTTTGTTTTCATCAATCAAAACCGGCATTCTTTTCTTGGTATTGTGAATCTCCGACATCAGTTCATTTGCAGGTTGAGTAATGATAGAGAAGGATTTTAGAACTTCGCCTGTTTGGGGATTCACCCATTCATCAAACATCCCAGCGAGCAATAAAAAGTCATTTTGTGCAGATTCAATATGATGCTTTATTTTAGTTTTGCCAACTTGTTTCCACTCGAAGAAACCGGTACAAGGAACAATGCACCGATTTTGTTTGATCTTTTGAAAGGAAGGTTTTTCATGGATGGTTTCCCAACGAGCATTCAAAGTTTGGTTCCATAAATCATGAGCCATTTCTTCGGTTTTTACCCAAAAAGGAATTAATCCCCAGGTTAAACTTTCGATATTTTTATTCACCAATACCGGCAATCGAGGATGATTAAATCCATTTACAACACCTGGAATTTCATCTCCACCAACGATTGAATTGGGATCAATTCTGAGAATTTTTGCAACTTCTTTAACCGGCCTCTGAAAATGATAATGGTAACACACGTGATTAAAGCCTGAAATTGACTGCCAACATCAACCTAAGCTCGTCCCTTCTTAAATTGGGATACCACAAAATCTTGGTAGGATCATCTATCCAACCATTGGGAGAGGTGGTACCATCTCTCGTAACGAAATAAGGCCGATCAGCTCTTCTATACAACAGTTCAGTTCGAAATGTTACCGTATTAGAAATGAATCGATCGTAAGTCAAAGTCCCTTGAATCATTTTAATATTGTTGTTGTAGAAATAAAAGGACTGTGGGAAAAGTGGAACTGGATTCCAGGCTAAATAAAGGCCCGGGTTGGCAATCGCATCTACTCTTTGGGTAAAAGCCCACTTGGAAGAAAAAACCCGATGCGATACGGCAGTTCCCCAAAATCGCCCTTTTGATATTCCTTGAAATACATCTCCTTGTTGAAAACCCAGGTGGTTGTTCATTGAAATTCCATGGTTTTTCCAAAGGTATTGCAGGGCATGATCGTGGTGCCATCTTAAAACAGAGGACGAGGCTCCAGTTTGAGTTCGAGAATCGGTTCCCACATACCCATTGGCAGAAAATTTTAAGCGTTCGTTCAAGACCCAAGAATTAACCATACCTATCCCAAGAGCTCTTCCAATTCGATGGTAAGCTTGCCAGCCGTTCATCAGCCACAATTCGTGGGATTCATTTGATTTTGGTGAAAAAATTAATTTTGCTCCTTGAAAGTAAAAAGGGGTTAAATCTGAAACCATGGAACGTTGATAGCTCCAATTTTCTTGAACCAAATAACTTTCTGCACCGATGTATGAATTAAAAATTCCTAATTCCGTGCTCCATTTCTTATTTTTCGAAAGGTAGAAACCGGCGTAGGCTTCTCGAACAAACTCCAACTCCGTAGCGCCGGAATTCCAACCTCGATTTACAGAAGGATCCAATTCATGAACCACATTCGTCATGTTTCCTGCTTGAAGATAAACTGCCCCCCAAGCGCGTTCTTCCTGAAATTTTCCGCCTATAGAAATCAAGGAAATATCAAATTCATTACACCGCCCCAAGGTGGCCGATGTTGTTTGAGTATTGTCTTTGGGACGAGCAGCATTCAAATTCAAGTATCCATCAAAATAAACAGAACCTGTAAATCCGCCCCATTTCAGAGCTGAATTTATATTACGATTCACTCCGTTGAAAGTTTTAACAACAGGTTGTTGAACTCCAAGAAGAAGTGAATCTGGTTCAATTTGAGCATTTAAACTCAAAAAAGCACCGCAAAAACCGATGATAAAAGTGATTTGTTTTATTCTTGCCATAGGTCGATAATGATTTGCATAAAAAGAGGTGTTACCAAGATGGATTCTTGAATAAACTGATTTTTCCATCCTGGTTTAAGGTATTTAGGAATAAGCCAATAGGCTAAATTACTCACGGTTAATAAGGCTACGGGGATCCAACTATCGCAACAAAATGTAACCACTCCCTGCAAAATAGCCACCCCAAATTGAACCTGATTTAAGCTCAAATGGTTGATCCAAGTATCCGTATGATGCAATCGGTCTTCCCGAGCATCCACCCAATCGGACAGCATGCTTAATTCCAATAAAAACAAGAACAGCGAAGCTGAAATCCAAACCCCATCGCTCCCCATCCAATCGGGTTCTTGAAGCATTCCAACGGTAAACCACCACCAAGCTCCAGCAACCCATAAAGGTTTTAAATACCAAATGGAACGAATGGACCAATTTTTCACCTTAACCAAATACAAAAGAGCTGGCAGGGATGTCAACCAAAACCTCCAAGACCAAAGCATTTCAATATTGTATGAAAGTAAAACGAGCGTAACTAGCGTAGATGAAATGAGAATCCATTTCCGGTGTTGGATGTACCAACGGTTCAATTCCGACTCTGCCTTTTCGGGCTTTGGAAAGTGAACCAATCTCGAGAATCCGTAAAACAGAAAGACCCCCAAAACATTCACTCCTACAAATACCCACTGACTAAATGGATCTAGACTTTTCGCCGATTCACCGTGTATCATTCGAAAGGATCCCAATGTCCAAAAACCACTGCAGATCGCAATCCATAAATTTGAATAAACCAAAAACTGACCAAATCGATTCAATAAATTCATTCCCAAAGGTAAATGGATTTTATCCGGGTAGAACGCCAGATCCAATATTTTCAGCTGGAATAACCATCTTCTGATCCAAATCAAAGATTTCTTCCAATTCCACTTTTACCACATTTTGAAAAAAGGAATTCAGTTGTTCTCGGCTAACATAGTTTCGAATATCGGTCTTATCCATTTTCACTTCCACAAATGCCAATGGTTTTCCAACAATCTTTTGAAGGGGAGCAATGGCCAATTCCAAACTTTGAATGCTTTTGAACGGCTCTTGTTGAAGTAAAACGTAGGCATAAAACAACAATTGATAGGCCTTTGTACTGATGGGCATTTCCGGATCAATCGCTTCAAATTGCATGGGATTCAATTTCAAATCTTTGTCTTTGAATGAACCTGATTTGTAATCAATGATTCGAATAACACCGGATTCCATTTCAATTCGATCGAATTTTCCCAATAGGTGAATGGTTTTCAATTCACCCCAAATGTTGAATTGGGCAGGAAAACCAAATGTCTCTTCAATCCCTACAATTTGGATGGATGATGAAGTGATGCGTTTTTCTTCAAAACTCAGCCATTGGTTCAGGTAAATTTTAGCAAGATTAACCAACAAATGATTTCTCCCGTGGCTCGTTGGACGATATTCCAGTTCTTTAACCGCAAGTCCGTGTTTCAAAGCTGCATCAACCTGTTCCTTCATCCACTTGATGTGTTCCACCGTAAGCATTCCTCCCTGGGAAATGGGACGGTATAAAAAATCAACCGCTTCATGAAAAAGTACACCTACTAATCTTGCATCCAGATGGTCGGTAATATCATTTTCTTCTTGGCTAAATCCTAAAAATCGCTGCAAATAAAAATCAAAGGGGTAGTTTTTGTAGGATGAGATGAAGGAAGGCGAAATCCCTACCAATCGGCCTTCGTTGTTTTTTCCTAACTCCCAGGCAGATAGTCTTTGATCGAAATAGGCCTTGATTTTTTCCAATTCCAAGGATTCCTTTTTCAATTGGTCCATGGGCATTTCCGATGGAAAACGATGTTGAATGGTTTGAATTTCTGTATTCGCCCGATAGTTTCCTCTTTCATTGTTTAATTGCTCAATAAATCGACTTTTTTCGCCTCCATGGGCGTAATCACTAGCGGTAGCATAAAACAGGTGCACCGTTTCAGGAATCGATATTGCGCGATAAAACAAGTAGGCCGCCACGGCGCTTTCCTCATTTCTATTGCGCATTTGATGCGCTATCTTTACCCGCAATGGAATAAAATAATTCGGTTGATGGGCAGATGGAAGCATTCCTTCATTGACCGACAAAACCCATAAATGTTTGAAATCCAAACTTCTGGATTCCAACAATCCCATGACTTGTATTCCATCGGCACGATCCCCTTCCAAGGGAATGCGTTCCTTTCCCCATTCGCTGATCAACCATTTCAATCCTTCCGACCACGATAACTGCACTTGTGTTTCCGAACAGAAAAACTGAATTTCTAAAAGTGCATTTTCCAAAAACTGTGCAGAACGGTATTCACGATGTGTTTCAGAAAAATTTCTTTTCCAAGAATGACAAAATTCAAGGATTCGGTGTGATAGCGTTTCCCAATTGATCGGCAGGGTTTGGAACCAATCTCCCGCCCAATGCTGCCCTACTTTTTCATCCCATTCCGTCCATTGGGCTTTTTGCATGCGTTGAGCGCCTCGAATTCGCCACGTTTTTAAAACCTCCAAGGCCTTTTCAGGGAAAACATGTTTCCAAGCTCCCGTAGTTAGAACCGATTGCAATTCAGAAATGAAAGCAACTTGATTTCGGCCTTCAATCTTCAAATAGTACCATTCTAATCGTTTCAAGGCCGAAAATATGAGGGATTCTGAAACCGGAAATCCCATAGAAACATTCACCTCGACGGAGTTTGCAGGCAAACTATCTAAAAAGGGCACCAACAAAGATTCGTCGCAAAGAATAACACCAATTTCATTGGGTTTAATGCCATCAATTTCAAGGGTACTTTGAATTTGTTGAACGGCAATTTTGATTTGGTGTATGGGGTCAATGGAGGAATTAACAATCAATTTTTGGGGATTGATTTCTGAATAATGATTCTTTTCATTCCACCACGATTTTCCTTTGTGCTGTTTACAAAAAAACAACCCCGCTTCTTGATCGTCTTTTAACATCCAAGGCTCGAAATGAAAAAAGGCTTGCAGTTTGTTTTGAACTGAAAGCTGACTCCAAATAACTTCTTCAGCTTTTGAAATAGCAGAAAATCCAACCATCCAAACTTCTCGATCAGCATGAATAACCTCCTCACTCCACGAGCGTAGTAGGTCACCTTTCGTCCCCCAATTTTTCGATTTAACTTGTGCTTTGAATTGGTGATAAACCTTTGCTAATTTCCCAAAAAAAGCAACATAAGACTGTTGTCGAAGAAGGGCTTCTTCTTCCAAAGGAATTTCTCCGAGTCGTTTAGCCCAGGCATCCAGCTTTTTTTCCTCTTCTAACTGACGAAACAACCGGTCTGCATCCAATAAATTTCCATCTATCTCGGAAAAATCAGATAGAAGAGGTGCCCCCCATTTTAAAAATTGAACCCATGAAACGTCTTCCTCCATTTCCTTTTTAAAAACCAAATACAATTCCCAAAGAAGAAGTGCCGATTTTTGGGTGGTTCTGGTCTGATTTTGCTGCAACCATTCGTCCGCCGTTATGATGGATGGCAAAATGGTTGGAACTGGGAGTATCTGCTTTAATTCAAGCTTAAACAAATAGGCAGAACGCTGGGTAGGAAAAATCAATTGTGTATTTTTCCAACTTCGTTCACGAAGAATAAATTGCTGGGCGACAAAGTTTAAAAAAGCGTGACTCATACGTAAAGAATTTGGGCATCTACAAGATTAATGTTACATTGTTGAAGAGTTTTTTGATAAAACTCCAATTGTTTTTGGTGTTCTGTTCGAGGCTCACCCGTTTTAAACTCAAAAAGGATCCATTTTCCATCAATTTCCACCAAGCGATCTAGGCGCTTCAACTGACCTGTTTCATCAACAATTTCCATTTCAGGAAAAGGATTTGCTTTTGGGCTAAAAGCCAAATTCCAGACGTTATCGGAAACAAGTTTTTGACCAACCACATTCCATAGTTCAGAAAATTCAGACCAGAGATGTGGTTCAACCAATGATTTCATTTTAACCGAAACCCAGTCAAAATCTTCCTTTCTCTTCATCAGAGAAAGTGCATAATGCACCCAAGTACCAACTTCAGATTCTTTGTTCCGATCATTCTCCTTCATCAATTTCCAAGATTCTGAATTTCCAAGAACGATGTGGATCAATTCTTGTTCGATGCTTTTTTCCAAAAACTCGACTTTTTTCTGATTCCCTTGAAAAAACCGAATCACATCTTCTTGGGATTCATCAACTTCAAAAGCACTGTTCTCGTTTAAAAACTTCCAAAGCATATCGTTAAATAAAACCGATTTACTTTCTTCTTTCTTTTCCGAATTAACCTGTTTCAAAAAAATGATCATTTGATTTTTGGGGCGGGTTAAAGCCACATATATTTCATTCAACTTATCCAGCATTTTGGATTCTTGTTCAAACAGAAAATCAGCTGAATACGACGTTTTTTCCAAATCATTCACCGCCTTCATCCTCCATAACTCTGGTAATTTTTCGGAGTCGGTATTCGGAAAATCGGTCGACTTTAATTCAACCCATACCTCGCTGAGATGCAATTTATCGGTTAATGGAAAATCGATTTTCGGAAGGATGACAGTTGGGTATTCCAACCCTTTTGACTTGAATACGGTGGTAACGACTACCGCATTGGTTTCCGCTCCGGGTTGAATACTGGTTTTGTAACCATCTCGATCCCAAATCTCTAAAAACTCTGATAAACCTGCATGGGATAAGCCTCTATTCTTTATAAAATGAAGAAGTCCGAACAAAAATGCGTCTGGTTTTTCTCCCCAACCCCAGTGATTCATGAGCCATTCGACCATCGGATACAACGGTAGCTTTTGAAGGATTTTCCAATTTTCTACACTGCCTACTGTTTTGATGATCCATTCGTTTCCCGAGTATTTTTTCTTGCACCACTCTGCCAGGTTAGCAAGAGGAATCTGCCAATTTTTCGTTTCGTTAAGCACCGAAATGACTTCCAATTTCGAACGCTCTCGTTGGGGATCTTGAATAACCCGTAAAGTCTCAATGATGGCATGAACGGTTTTGTGTTTACCCAACCACATGGAGTCTTCCGATTTAACTGGAATTTGGTGGGCCATTAAATCTGCAGCTATTTGAGAGCCAAATTTATTCGTCCACACCAAAATTGCAATTTCAGAGTAATTCGGCACATGATTTGGATCATCGGATTTGGTTAATTCCAACACTTTATTCCGGATCAACTGAAGGTGAAAACTCGTTGGAATTTCGTTCTTGTAATCGTCTTCCTCCTTGGGTTCGCCATCTTTTGGTTCATCTGCCTCCCCTCCTTTGGGATTGTAAAACAAGAACTCCAACGCCCCCTCGGTGGTTTTAACAATTTCTTGTTGAACCGATTGATAAACCTGCAATAACCGTTGAAATTCAGGCAAAGAATCGGTAATGAATTTAAAAAAGTCGTTGTTAAACTGAATGATTTGTGGTGCACTTCTCCGATTCTCCTTTAGTTCTTCCAACTTAAAGGAGGCCGCCAATCCTTCTTCCAAAAAAGCTGGCGTCTCTTGATTCAATCGGCTTAATCTTCTGAACAATTCTGGTTCACCTCCACGCCATCGATAAATGGACTGCTTTCCATCGCCAACAATAACCGATTTGAATCCTTTTGAAACTCCTTCGGCAAGCAGTGGTAGCAAATTCTCCCACTGTTTAAAGCTGGTATCCTGAAATTCATCGATCAATAAATGATGGTACCAATTGCCCAATCGTTCATAGATGTAGGGGGACGATTGACCACTTACCTCTTTGGATAAAAAATCATCGAAATCGGAAAGAGGGATAACCCTTTGATTCTCCTCCCATTGCTTGATGTGCTTATCCAATTCCCAAATCAAACCCATTGAATTTGAGTTTTTCAACATCAATTCAAACAGAATGACCTGCTTTTTTAATTCGGGATAGCGAACTAAAAACGGAGTTACAAGTTCAATGGCTTCATCACCATGATTGGGCTTCTTTTTTGCCGGGAAAAATTTATCGTTCAACGGGTAATCGAGAGGAGTTTTGAACTCTTTGATTCGCTTTTTGGCAACGAGAATATCATCCAACATTTTACCCAAACCTCTCGTTCCTCCACTGAAAGAATACGGGTCTACCTGGATCGCTTCTAATCGGTTTTTTACATCAAGAGCTTGACGATCGATTTCATCAAAAACCAACTGCTTTTCATTTTGTAGTGACTTCTTAAAATCATGAAAATCTTCTACCTGGTAATTGGACAATCGTTGAAGGGCTTTCTTGGATCTTTGCTGAAAAAGTAACTGAGCAATGCTTCGTATCTCATCTTCAATCTGAAGGGTTTTTTCTTGATCCAACTGTTCGGCCAAAAACTCGGTTAATAATTTGGTAATCAATTCATTTTTACCGACTTCTTCAAGTAACAATTCGACACCTTCTTCAATGATTCTTTCCGGATTCAATTCAATTTTTGCGTCGGGAGAAATGTCTAAATCCTTGGAAAAGGACTGAACCAATTTGACCACGAATTTATCAATGGTACTCACAGAAAATTCGGAATAATGGTGAAGAATATGATGATGAACCAACCCTGCTCTTCTATTCAATTCATCCTTTGAAATATTCAACATGTCAACCAAACGGTCGTCGAGCTCTTTGAATCGATCCATGCTACCAACTTTCAATTCTACCAAAGCTTGAAGGATCCTTACCTTCATTTCTCCCGTAGCTTTGACGGTAAAGGTGATCGCCAAAATCCGTTGATAATACGATGCATGGAAAGGAACTTGAACCCCGTGTTCGTCCAAGGAAGGACCTAGAGCAATGGCCAAAAATTCTTTTACCAGGTTGTACGTTTTACCCGAACCTGCTGAGCAATTGTAGACAATAAAATTGGTGGAAGAAATCATGTTGCAAGTTATTAAATCAAGCGCGACACCTTGCGGCACAAAAAATAAATTTGTCGAAAAAAAGTGACGAAATCTTGTTGAATTCGTTGATAAAATTTCACCTTTTCGAGGGTCATTTTTCGTATCTTCGCGCCGTTAGAAACAATTGTATGTCTGCAAAATCCAATAAAAAAGATATTTTAGATTACCACAGTCAGGGGCGGCCTGGAAAAATTGAAGTTATTCCAACCAAACCTCACCGCACCCAACGGGATTTAGCCATTGCTTACTCCCCTGGAGTTGCTGAACCGTGTTTGGAAATCCAAAATAATCCATCAGACGCTTACAAATACACCGCTAAAGGAAATCTAGTGGCTGTTATTTCCAACGGAACAGCCGTTTTAGGTCTAGGAGATATTGGTGCATTGGCTTCAAAACCGGTGATGGAAGGCAAAGGTTTGTTGTTTAAAATTTTTGCCGACATTGATGTTTTTGATATCGAGGTGAACGAAAAAGACCCCGAAAAATTCATTCAAGTCGTAAAGGCCATCGCTCCAACTTTTGGCGGAATTAACTTGGAAGATATCAAAGCTCCGGAAGCCTTCGAAATTGAACAGCGTTTGAAAGCGGAATTGGATATTCCTGTGATGCACGACGACCAACACGGAACCGCCATCATTTCGGGAGCAGGCCTTCTCAACGCTCTTGAAGTTCAAGGAAAATCCATCGATCAGGCCAATTTGGTCATCAATGGAGCCGGCGCTTCCGCCATTTCTTGTACCCGCCTTTTCAAACTTTTGGGAGTAAAACCCGAAAACATCATCATGTTGGATTCCAAAGGTGTTATTCATGCTTCACGAACCGATTTAGATACTCAGAAAAAGGAATTCATCACCAACCGAAATGTTCAGACCTTGGAACAAGCCATCGAAGGTGCCGATGTTTTCGTAGGTCTCTCCAAGGGAAACATTCTTTCGGTTGACATGATTAAAAGCATGGCGCCCAATCCGATTGTTTTTGCTCTTGCAAATCCGACACCGGAAATTGC
>CANMVY010000020.1 GCA_947501265.1 Bacteroidota bacterium | reverse complement strand
TTAGGATCAACCACGCGAACGTTCACGGGACCTGCATTCTTCTTGTAGGTAATAGAAGGAGCGAAATTGTTCAACAAAATCTCATCGCGAGATTCATCGGAAATTTCCAAAGAAGCACCACCGTTTCCAATTCCTTCCAAGCGGGTGATTGAAGGTTGGTCGCCCCAGCCAGAATTCAAGGTCATTCCACCAAACTCAGAAGAGGTTTTGTGAGGAATACCAGAAACGACTTTTACGTTAGCTCTACCTGCAAAATAAGGACGTGATTGTCCGGTTTTAGTTTGCCAATCGTACGGAGCATATCGGTTTTGAGCGTATGCGATGACGTAATAATAGTAGATTTTGTGGTTAATGACTTTGTCGGAAGTTGTTGCGAATGCATCTTTGGTAACATCGATGGAAAGTTTAACGCCTTCATTGGCTCCTTTTACCATCACTTTAGGGAAATCGATGCCCAATGCGGGATCGGTCACGTAATTCACCAAGGTTGAAACGGTGTCTTTAATATCGCATTGGTAAACCAAACGAGATTTAGAAAGATCTTCCAACTCGCCGGTTGAAACCGAAGGATTGGTAACTTGGTAAACCAAGAAGCCTTGGAATTGGTAAACACTGTCGCGGGTTACTCCTTTTAATCCGGGATCAACCTCGCGGTAACGAAGTTTGTAATTGTTTGAAGTAGGTTTATACACCAAATTGAGGGTCAGTTTTTGATCGAGTTCAACCACATCAACATCGGGCGCATCCGGTCCTTCCAAGGTTTTAAAACAATTGTCGAACAGCGCCTGAGCTTTGGTATCTGCCTGCAACAGCAAGTTGAACGAGCCGGTGGCCCCTCCTGAACTAGCACGTGCCCAAACCACGCCAATGGTAATGTAATTCACCGCTCCGGGTTTCAACGTGAACGGCCCACCGGCTTGAATGAAACGGCGATCGGCAGGAGTATTTCCAGCGGAAACCTCATCCCAAGATGCGGGTGGTGGCGTAGGCCGCTGGCAATTTCCACCCAAACTCCATCCGTATGTCATGTCTGATGCTCCTGGGAACATCATGTCGGCGGCTAAATTCGTTGCTCCATTGGATCCTGGATATCCATTGCCGCCGTAAATCATACGCACGCCATCCTTCCATTTTCCAGTCATGTAATTGTAGGCATGGGTCGCCTGGGAAGGCTCTCCGGTAACGGAACCATCTCCATTGTAATACACAAAACGCGACATGATCATGCGTTCGGTTTTTGCTTCGGCATCGCAACTAAAGGTATCAATTTCATCAACCAAACAATCGCGGTCGTCGTCCAAACCATTGAACGCATCGGAGAACGGACCTTCAAAATAATCGATACCAATGCTTGGAGGATTTAGTCCATAACCCAAAACGCCTTCGTCGTCGTTATCGCCATTGTAGCAAATTCCTAAACCTCGTGAAACATCGCAACCCACGTAATCGTCGGCATAGTTTCCAATATCGGTATCTACCCATTGCCCCATGAAGGTTGAATCCAATCGAATGGATGATCGGTTGATGAGGGTGTGCTGATAGAAGGTCATGTTGTTCAACTCATCGTTGGATGCGTACGCAAAGGCTTCCGTTTGAATTTCCAATCCAATGGGGGTTGCACCACCTCCGCCGGTATTTCCTTTGTCGTTGTACACCATCCAAATGGACTGATCTCCCCGAATTTTAGGGTAATCGCCTTGAATGGGATTGTAGTTTCCATCCTGATCAACATCTACGAAGGGGGCCAGATAAAAGGCTTGGTTTAAAGCTGGATCTCCGTGTGCTGGCCAATCCATAAAAACGGAAGGTGGGGTGTAACCTGGAATCAATCCACCACCGGGAAGGGTATTGGATTTATGTTCGTCGATTTGTTGTTTGGTGAGTTTCCAATGTTTGTCGTATTTCAAACACTCGCTGTTGATAGCAAGCGCAGAACCGTCGGCACTTAGCGGCCCTGGCCAAAAGGCAACCCCTAAGGTAGAGGCAGATCGGTAGGTTTGGGCAGAGGATTTCAATTGCTTACCGGCATCGATTCCGCCAACCCAAATGGCACCAGCATACAACGAGTGTTTTCGGGGGTTGGTGGAGTTTGCTGGCAGTTTAGGAATTTCATAACGAGCAGAATTTAAATCCCAAAACATATCTCCACCACCTAAGATCGTGGTTCTTACGTTGTTAATATCGAGGTTGGTTCGTGCTGTTGATGGATTGCAATTGGCAGCAAGCTTATTTATTCTTGAACGATGCCAAGGAGAGAATTTTTGGTATCCCTCAAATTTTGGTTCGGCTGCTTGGGTGAAAATGCAAAGAAATAATCCTACAATGAATCCTATTTTCCGTTTCATGATGATTGGGTTAACAAGCAAAAGTAAGAAATGAAGTTAAAATTACCGAAACCAATCTGCAGGGTAATGCCCATTCGATGCTTCTTCAATGAGGTACAAATAAACAATTCCATCCTTCTTCGCAATCGATTTGGCCTCTTCCATGGCCCATTTGAGGTCATTTTCTGAAACTTTTTCACATTTCACCCGATCGTCGGTTAGCAAAAAGAAGCCATGGAAAAAGTGAGGTTGAATGCACAAAAAAACATTGGGTTCAATCTGTTTAAAATGCTTATTCGTTTGTAATTCTTGTAAATAACTGGGGAAAACGATGGAAATGTTCTTTTTGTTTTTTATGGTCACTTTTCGTTGGATGATACTCCATGAAAATGCAGGAATCGCGACATCCAACGAAATCGGATAATTCGATTGTTTCAAATACTGCTGAACTTCTGATTTTTCCCACAAAAGGGGTTTTTCGGGTTGATTCAAACTCCCAGTTTGGTACATCATCAACAATCCCCGATCCGTTGGTGGAACGCCATACATTCTCGGATTTGCAAATTGGGATAAACGAACGGTTGCTGAAATATTTTTATGCGGTAATTTTTCCTTAAGTTGTTGAATCAGTTCGAAATAGTTCTCTTTTGTACTTTTCCCCCAATCAAAATCGATGAGGATTTCTTTGGCTTTTTGATGTCCAATTTCCATCTGCTGAATCAGAGAAACAATTTGGTTGGAAAGCTGTGGAATTTGAGATCTGGGTGTTTTTTCCAAGACTTGCCGTTGAATAAAAACTGCAGCCGATTGAAGTGGAAGGTTTTTGGGTAAGCTTGCGATGGCTGTTGGATTGGCTTGGTTGTTTTTCCACGTTACGTCGAAGTAACGAACCATCCAGGCTGTACGATCACTCAAAGAATCGGAATAGCGGATTTCTTTGGAGAGGTTATGAAACGAGGTAGACCAATGAATAACGCCAATGTTGTTTTCATTGCAGGAATACAGAAAAAAAGATAGGATTAGGAACCGAAAGATTGGAACCATTCGTAGATTTTTTCTTGAGACCGCAAAGGTGGTAATTCATTGGTTTGATAATCGTTTTCGTAGTTGCGGTGAATGATTCGCGCTTTTTGATTGTCGTTCAGTTGCCATTGAATCATTTGCCAGATTTCTTCTTTCAACGATTCTTGGAAAATGGGTGTTGTCACCTCTACTCGAAAATCGAGGTTGCGCAACATCCAATCGGCCGAACCTAAGAAGAACAAGGGACTTCCTTGGTTGGCAGTAATGAAAACGCGGGAATGTTCCAAGAAACGATCGATGATGCTAATAACGGAAATGTTGTCGCTCATTCCTTTTACTCCAGGCACCAATCCGCAGGTTCCGCGAATGATGCATTGAATTTTTACCCCTGCGGTACTTGCTTGGTACAACTTTCGAATGATGCCATCGTCGACCAAATTGTTAACTTTAACGATCATCCAAGCTTCTTTTCCTTCTTTCGCTGCTGCAATTTCCTTGTCAATCAAATCGATGATTTTTCTTCGAGAGTTGAAAGGAGAAACCCATAAGTTTTTAAAGATAGCGCGTTCGTAATTGTTTTGGAGGAATTTGAAAACCTTTTCAACCTCTTTGGTGATTCGAACATCGGAAGTGAGCAAACTGTAATCGGTATACACTTTGGCAGTATTCTCGTTGAAGTTTCCGGTTCCAACGTGAGCGAATAAGGTGTCTTTTCCTTGTTCTTTTTTGCCAATGAGCACGAGTTTGGAATGCACCTTTAATCCGGGAACGCCGAAGATGACCTTAACACCGGCTTCTTGCAAATGATTGGCCCAGAAGATGTTGTTTTCTTCATCGAAACGAGCTCGGAGTTCTACCACAACCACCACCTTTTTCCCATTTCGAACAGCGTTTTCCAAGGCATTCACCACTTTCGAGTTCGAAGCTACGCGGTACAAATTGATGTAAATGAAATTAACTTTCGGGTCGATGGCCGCCTCCCGCAATAAATCGATCAAATGGTCGAATCGCTGATAAGGGTAGGATAGAAGAACATCTTTCTGAGTCAATACCTGTAAAATGGATCGTTTTCCTTCTAAATCTGGGTGTGTTTGAGGAACAAGTTTCGGATAAACCAGCTCTTTTCTCCCCAAATCGGGGAACCTGGTAAAATCGCGCATGTTATGGTAACGACCCGATGGAATGATGTGTTCTGCTTTATCAATCCCAATCCTTCGCAACAAATGATTCAACAGAATTCTGGGAATGTCACTGTCGTAAACGATGCGAATGGGATCCCCTAATTTTCTGCGCTCCAATCCTTTGGATATCTTTTCGATGATTCCCGTGGAAATATCGTCTTCAATGTCTAACTCGGCATCTCGAGTAATTTTGAATGAATAAGCCGTTAACGAATTGAATTCAAAAATGACGAAAATCTCTCTTAAATACAAACGAATGATGTCATCGATGTACATCAAATAGGTTTTTCCTTTTTCTTCTGAAGGTAGAATAACCAAACGATTGATCGAGGTTGGAATTTCAATCAAGGCGTATTTCGATTTCTTTGTTTTGTCTTCCAACATCACGGCAAGGTAGGGCGCTTTGTCGTTCAGGGTAGGAAATTCACGCTTGTTGCTCAACATCAATGGGACCAAAAATGGACGAAGTTGATTGCTGAAAAAATCGCGAACAAAGTCCATTTGGTAGGGAAGCAATTGGGTTTCATTCAAAATGAGAATGTTTTCCATTTTCATGGCTTCCATCAACGTTTGATAAGTTTTGGTGTAATCCTCTTGTTGCCCAATCGTTAACTTTTGGATCCGTTTTAACACCTCTTCCGGATCCATATCGAAATCGGTATTCAGTTCTTCATCGTGAACCAAGCGATGCAGGGAAGCCACCCTCACTTTGAAGAATTCGTCGCGATTGCTGGAGAAAATGCCTAAAAAACGTAGACGTTCAACCAATGGAACGGAGGGATCGTTTGCTTCTTGGAGCACACGATTATTGAACGATAACCACGTGATGTCGCGGTTGTTTTTCCTTGTTTTGTGTTGCTGTGCCATAAAAAAATGCCAAACAAAGTTCGGCATTTTTTTTAGTTTTGATCTAATTTTTATCGTTCGATATCGGAAAATTAACTTAGCCCATGTTGTGGAATACCGACGTTACATCGTCATCTTCTTCAATTTTGTCGATGAGTTTGTTCATTTGGGCAGCAACTTCGTCGCTCACTTCTTTGATCACATTGGGTAAGCGTTCAAATTCGGCGGAAACGATTTCGATGCCGCGTTCTTCGAGGGCTTTTTGCATGCTTCCAAAGTCGGTAAACGCGGTGTAAATCACCAAATTTTCATCTTCTAAACCGATGTCTTCCAAACCGAAATCGATCAGTTCGAATTCCAATTCTTCCATGTTTTGTCCTTCTGCGGCGATTTTAAACACGGCTTTTCGGTCGAAGATGAAATCGAAAGCTCCTTGGCTGGCGAATTCGCCCCCGTGTTTGTTGAGGTAGGAACGAACGTTGGCTACCGTTCGGGTGGTGTTGTCGGTCGCGCATTCGATGATGATCGCAACTTTTCCAGGTCCATATCCTTCGTAAACGACTTCTTTGAAAGATTCTGCATCTTTTCCGCTTGCTTTTTGAATGGCACGTTCAACATTGTCTTTCGGCATGTTGGCGGCCTTGGCATTTTGGATGGCAATTCTTAATTTGGAGTTGGTCTCTGGGTTGGTGCCACTTTCTTTTACCGCCATGGAGATTTCTCTACCGATTTTGGTAAAGACTTTTGCCATTTGCGCCCAGCGCTTAAACTTTCTTTCTTTTCTGAATTCGAACGCTCTTCCCATATTTTTTTGATAAAAAAACGGCTTGATAAATCAAGCCGTATAAGGTTTTTGAATTAGAATTATTTACCTAAAACTTCGGCCATTTTCTTTCCAATTTCAGCTGGAGAAGAAACCACGTGAATACCACATTCGGCCATGATTCTCATTTTAGCTTCTGCTGTGTCGTCGCTTCCGCCAACGATTGCTCCTGCGTGACCCATGCGACGTCCGGGAGGTGCTGTTTGCCCGGCGATGAATCCAACTACAGGTTTGGTTCCGTTTTCTTTGATCCAATGAGCTGCTTCAGCTTCCATGCCTCCGCCGATTTCACCAATCATAACAATACCATCGGTGTCGGGATCGTTCATCAACAATTCAACGGCTTCTTTGGTTGAAGTTCCAATGATGGGATCTCCACCAATTCCAATGGCAGTTGATTG
The DNA here is from genome assembly GCA_947501265.1 of Bacteroidota bacterium. Taxonomy (GTDB): domain Bacteria; phylum Bacteroidota; class Bacteroidia; order UBA7662; family CANHCV01; genus CANHCV01. The sequence continues at coordinate 8,817 of CANMVY010000020.1, read as the reverse complement.
TCCGAAGCCCAATTTGGTTAATTGATCTACTGCTTCGTACGTTAGGGTTCCTGATTTAGAAACAACGCCAATACGACCTGGGGTGAAGATAAACCCGGGCATGATACCAACTTTAGCACCACCTGGAGTCATAACTCCGGGGCAGTTGGGTCCGATCAAACGAACGTCTTTACCTTGAAGGTATTCTTTTGCGTAGATCATGTCTTTGGTTGGAATTCCTTCGGTAATGCAAACGATCACCTTGATTCCTGCATCAGCAGATTCCATGATAGCGTCAGCAGCGAAAGCTGGTGGAACGAAGATGATGGATACATCTGCGCCTGTTTTTTGAACAGCTTCGGAAACGGTGTTAAAAACCGGACGATCGAGGTGGGTTGAGCCTCCTTTTCCGGGAGTAACACCACCAACCACGTTGGTTCCGTATTCAATCATTTGAGATGCATGGAATGTACCTTCTGATCCGGTAAATCCTTGAACGATAACTTTGGAGTTTTTTCCTACCAATACTGACATGGTGTAATTTTTAGTGGTGCAAATTTAAGGGATAAAAGGCGTTATGAAAAATTATTTGCTTGGATTTTTCCCAACGTCAGGCAGTTGCAGTTCGTTGTTCAATAAGATGCGAGCATCTCGTGAAAATTCGCTTTTAGGAAACAAAGAAACGAGTTTTTGAAAGGATTTCTTGGCTTCTTCTTTCTTCCCTTGCTCCATTTGCATGTTAGCAATGAAAAAGATGGCCACATCGGCTTTGTTGAAGTTGGGGTATTTTTGGATCAAGGTTCCCAACGTTTTTTCGGCATCGGCGTACCGTTCCAGCGCCCGTTGCAAATCGGCACCTTTCAGGAGGAGGTTGGGCGATTTGGCGCTGCAAGGGTGTTTGTGGGCAAATTCCAAACATCCGTCGGCAAGGCTGGATGCGAAAATGGGATTGAAATTTTCTTGATTTAACGCCATCATGCTGTCGATGCGTTGGAGATTACCCAAATCATTTTCAACCAATTTTTTCAACTTCGACTCAAAAGCAGTTTTTTTATTTTTTGCATCGGAATCACCGTCTTCTGCCAAGGCAGAATACCCATTCAGAATTTCCAAGGCTGTAGAATCGTACCCTTTGTTCGGGTTGGATTGCCATTGTTGTTCCATGGCAAAAATTTCGGTGCTCGATTTTTTAGATTCGCAGGAGGCGAAAAACAAAACCATTAAAAAAACGGGAAGGATGGTTCTCATGCTGCAAATTTATTTCTTTTCCTTCACTTTTCCCGATGTTTCTTTGCAAGGTGATTACCACGCGAGCCATTTCCATTCGATCAACGCCTTTTTCAGATTCCAGCATGGTCTGTTTGTTTTTTACTGAATCTCACGGACCATTGTCGTTTTTAATTCCAAGTGTTCGAAAAGCAAAAGCGAAAATTACCACGGCTATGCTTCAGCCATTGGCGAGAATGGAAATTACGTTTTCATTTAAAAAAACGGGTTCTCTTAACCGAATCAATGAACTCAATCCCATCTCATCGGTTTGGGATTTCCATCCTGAACACGGCGTTTCTCGGTTGTTCATTTCCGAAATTCTTTCCAAATCAATCCGGGATGAGTTGAAAGATGAGCCGTTGTTTCAATTTGTTTGGAATGGGATGAACGAGCAACCCTACGCCGAGGTGGCTTTGCAAACTGCTGCGAAATTGACCGAATTTTTAGGTTTTATTCCCGATTTAGATACGTACGAACCCGGTGCTCGGTGGGATTTAAGGGAAGGGCGATTTTCCAAAGAAATTTTACATCCCTATTATTTGCAAGAAGGGCTTTCAGCCGTTCTCATCCGCTGGTTTATGGGTGAAAAAGATTTGATGATTACTTCAGATGAACGCAGCCGAATGTTTCAGGCCATCATGGACTATTACCGGCTGCATATGCCTTCTTTTACCGAACCTAAATCTTCGGGCTTGTTGCTTTCCTTTTAAAAATCGAAGATGATTCCCAATGCAGGAAGTAGCGTTCCTGCCGTATTTTTAATCTCTTTCAATTGATAGCGTGGTTCACTGCTGCCCGGATTGGCAATGATTTTGTTGCCGTTTGCATCCGTTGCAACATTGAGGAAAGGTTGCCCCGCAACTTGGTAATTGGTAGCATTTTGAATATCGAAATACAAATTCAAGCTGTACTTGTCGAAATTGAATTTTTTATCGATGCGAAAATCCAATTGAAGGGTATTTGGAGATCGAAGCGAGTTCAAACGACTGTAGTCGAGAACGCCTTGGCCCGTTGCATCCCACACCTGAACCAAAGAAGAAGCAAGGGTATCGTAAGGAGTAAATGGAGTACCGCCGATGTATCGGAAACGGATGCCTGCTTCCCAGTTGTTCTTGAATGTTTTTCCGGTGGTAATGGTTAGCAAGTAACGATTATCCCAAGCGGAAGGCTTGTATTCATTGTTTCTTTCAGAAAACTCGCTTCGAACCAAAGTGAAGGCCATGATGCCGTAAAAACCTTTGTACATGCGTTGCTGAAGCAAAAATTCCAATCCATAAGTACGGCCGAAGGCAATGCTGGAAACGGGGGTGTTCCCAATTACTCCGAAATCTGTACCTACGTTGGCCAAACAAATGCTGTCGTTCAAATCAAACGGATATTGGCTGTATTTTTTGTAAAAACCCTCAACGGAAGCTTTGAAGTTTTTGGAGGTGGTGTAGTCGAATCCAGCAACATAGTGATGGTTTTTCAAGAATTTCACGTCGTTTTGCTGGTTCACTAAATTGCCCAAACGATCTCGGTATCCCAAAATGGTGTAGGAGGGCAATTGGTAGTAAATGCCGGTATTTGCATTGAAGTTGATTCGATCGGTGAGGGCGTAACTCAACGAAAAACGAGGAGACGGTTGCTGCCAAATTTTCTTCATGGATTCGGAATAGTCGTTGCCATCCATGCGGAAACCTGCACTGAGAAGCAAACGGCTGTTCAAAACGTAGCGACTTACTTGCCCAAAGGCGGCGTATTTATTGAATTTCAATTCCCCTTCGAAGTTGATCGTTGAAACCTGACCACCAAAAGAGCGCTGTTGAAAGGTTTTGTTGTAGTAACGAACGCGCTCAAGACCTACACCGTAATTGATTTTGAAACCTTTGGAAGTGATGTTGTTTTCGTAGCGAAACTTGTTTTCCGATTCTTGAGAGAGGTAATCGGTAATTTTTGCTTTGGATTCGTCGTTGTTCTCGAATTTGTAAATGCGGTTATTGAGCATATTCCGACTCAATACAAAGGTTTGATACCCGTTTTTTCGGTACTTCTTGTACACCAAACCGTTGGTGTAGTTCCATTGCGTATTAACAGGAAGGTAGCCGAGGATGTAACGTTGGTCTTCGGTTTCGTTGGCTGCTAAATTCAAGTTAAATTGATCAACAGCACCGAGGCCAACAAAGTAAAGCTCACTGTTGTTTTTGAATTTGTATTTAACCTTGGTTTGAAAATCGTTGTAAGTGGGTAAAAAAGGCAAACCCAAAGCCGAAAACAAAAATTGCAAATACGATCTTCTGGCAGATAAGAGGTAGGAAGCTCTTTTGTTTTTCCCCAACGGACCTTCGCTTAGCAACCCGAAATCGGAAGAACCCATGGCAAATCTAAAAGCGTTTTTGTCGTCTCTTGCTTCTTTCTGCTTGAATTCCAAAACGGAAGAAAGGGTGTTTCCTCGGTTAGCGGGAAACGCACCCGAGTAAAAATCTACTTCTCGAATAAGATCAACGTTGATCAAACCTACTGGACCGCCCGACGCGCCTTGGGTAGCAAAGTGATTGATGTTGGGCACCTCTACGCCATCCAGATAAAATCGGTTTTCGTTGGGCGCTCCACCACGAATGATGATGTCGTTTCGGAAGGCAACGCCAGAAGCAACTCCCGGAAGGGATTGAATGGCTTTTGAGATATCGCGGTTACCGCCGGGGTTGCGTTGAATTTCGGCTACTCCAATGGAACGGAGCGACAACGGGCTTTCTTCTTTGCGTTCAAAGGCATTCGCCTTAATGTCAACCCCTTTTCCGTCCAACACATTTTCTTCGAGTTCTATGTTAAGGATGGTTGGTCGAGAATTGTAAACCTGAATGTCGGAAATGGTTTTTGTTCTAAATCCAACAAAGGTGACTTTCACGGTGTAAAATCCGGGATTTAAGTTTGGAATTTGATATTTTCCATCTTCCGTAGAATTAACGCCTATGGTGGTTCCTTGGATGGAAACCGTGGCAAATCCTACAGCTTCGTTGTTTTTGGCATTGGTGATGATCCCTCGAATAATTCCCTTGCTTTGGGAAAAGCTGGCCAAGGTGGAGCCGAGCAATAACGTGAAAAGAATAAATCTCATAAAATAACTTTGTTCAACAAGAACACCTTGTTCTGGTAAATTGTTTAAACAAAATTTTTACTTAAACCAGACACTAGGATTGAGGATTAAAGAAAATTGGGTCGTTTTTCCGGCGAGCGCAAACGGAACTCGGGCCAAGCCAAACTCGAACCGTTTGGTTTTCAAGGCGAAGCCAAATGAAAAGCCCGTGAAGCCCCCTTTGGTGGGTAAAGTTAATTCTCCTCGTCGAAGGGCATTGTAACCCATTCTAGCTTGAAGATTTTTTGAAAGATTGAGTTCCGCTCCAAAGGTGAAGTGTCGGAAAACTTTATCAAAAGTGTAGTTTTTTACAGGTTCTGGCTCGGTGCTCCCAAGGGTTTGGGTAACAGGATTGTAGTAAGGGTCGGCAGGATCGTAATAACGAATATTCCAGCGGGTGAGGTGTTGGGCTCCAATTTGAAATCGGAGGGGAAGATGTTCCAGTTTTTTGGAATAGGAGATTTGCAAATTAGCGGGGATGGATTCTCGAACACTTCCCGCAGCACCGAGCATCACTCCAGCCTGATCGAGTACCGCCGCAAAGGTTGTATTTTTTGCGGTATCGTTATAGAAAAATCCGAGTTGGGCGCTCATGCCAGCGTAGTGATAAAATCCGTAACTGGCGCCCAAATAACGCAATCCCATTCCGCCGCTCCACTTGTTGGAGAGGGTTTTGTTCCAACCCACTTGCACAGCGGTTTCGTTCCCCGTAAACGTTCCGGTTGGATTTCCAGTAATGTCGGTGGTTTCAAAATCGCCGGCTTGGAAAGCATGCAGATTAACAGAAAAAAGTTGTTTCTTTATTTTTAATGCGTAGGAAACGTGGGAAATCCCGGCGTCCGACAAGAAGTTGTGATGGGAGAGGGAAAGTTTTCCAACCATGGATGGATTGATCAACGCCGGATTTTGAAAAGCTGAAGCGGGATCGTTGGAGGGAAGGCCAATTCCGATTCCTCCCATAGAAGAAATGGCCGCATTGGGGGCGTTTTGGGTAAAGGCGAACGGAGAGCGGCCACCGGTTTGCCCAAAGCCGTAGATGGAAAAAAAAAGAAGAAATAAAGGGGCAAATTTCATCCAAAAATATTTTCAGAGAATCGAAATCCCGAGTAGTTCTTCTTGAGAAAACCCATCAGTTTTTGGGATTGGCTGGGGGAAACTTCTTCGTAAAAAAAATACTTTCTCCCCATCCCTTCCAAATGAATCCAGTGTTTCTCGGGAGTAAGAAAAATTCCAGACGTTCCTTTGGTTTTTCCTACCCCAATGGTTTTTAAGGAATCCGGTGAAATCATTCGTTCTTTTTTACCTCCAATTTTTTTCCATTGAATGATGATGTTCTGGTGTTCATCCTGAAAGATATTTACCTCAGAAACAAAGAGTTTTTTGTAGGATAAAGATAAAACGATGATGATAGCGATGAGTGTAATATTCTGAATGAGAACATGTTGAGTTGGAGGTGCAAGGAATTGAATGAGGGTTGGAATAGCTGCAATGCCTAGGACACAAAGAACTACCAAGTAAATGGAAATACCCCATTCGGTGCTTTTGAAATGAAAGGTTGGTTTGGAATTCATTTTTTTTAATTCAACGCCAAATTTCCGAGAAAAATTGCGAAATTTGAGAAAATATTTTTGACATGAAAATTATTCTTTGGGGAATCGGGATGTTGCTTTCGGTAGTGAGTTTCTCCCAAACCATTTCGGCAGCTAGGTCGGCAGCTATTGGATCAACCGTTACCGTTACAGGTATTGTTTTGAATGGTGCAGAATTGGGACCAATTCGTTACATACAGGATGCAACAGGAGGTATTGCAGCGTATTCTTCAAGCATGCTAACCAACATTTTGCGCGGAGATAGTGTAACCGTTTCCGGGGTAACCAAACAATACAACAACCTTATGGAAATCGATCCGGTTTCTTCAGCGGTGAAGCACACTTCCGGAAATGCTCTTCCAACTCCGGCAGCTTTACCTACGGCTACCCTGTATTCTGAAGCCTTCGAAAGCCAATTGGTTCGATTAACCAATGTTACGTTTTCTGCTACCGGAACTTTTACCGGAAATGCCAATTACAACGTGATCGCCAACGGTTCTCCGGCGATAGTTCGTGTGGGTACTTCCACTAATCTTGTTGGAACGCCCATTCCCAGCTCCATCGTTACCCTAACCGGTATCATGAGTCAGTTCAGTTCTTCCAATCCGTCAACCGGTTACCAAATGTTGTTGCGGGATTTGAACGATATCACCTTTGGTGGTGGACCCATTTTTACGACGGATTTGATTCAGCGAAACATTGCGCCCACTTCTTTTGATATTTTCTTCAAAACGCAGCGCAATGGAAACACCTTGGTTTATTACGGAACAACGCCGGCCATGGGCCAATTGGCGTCGTCTTCAACTTTAGATACCAATCATTTGGTTACGCTTTCTGGATTAACACCTGGAACCGTTTACTACGTTCGCGGCGCATCGGTCGATGCTCAAGGAGATACTTCTTGGTCCTCCAAAAAACCATTTGTTACGGCATCTACTTCAAGCGGAAAAATTTTGGCCTATTTCAATCAACCGGTAGATGCCAGTGTTGCTTGGGCCAATAATCCAGCCGCTTATTTGAATCGCTCGGTAGATGACACCCTGATTTCCTACATCAATCGCGCAAAAAGAAGCATAGATATCTCCATCTACAACTGGAACAATACCAACACGTCGGATATCGCAGCGGCAGTGAATGCTGCCCATAATCGTGGAGTTCGAGTTCGAGTAGTGATCGATGGCTCTACCGCCAATGTGAGTGTAAATTCATTGAATTCGGCTATTCAAGTGGTTCGCAGGAACACTACCCAAGGTATCATGCACAATAAATTTGTTGTTTTTGATGTTGATAGTCCGCAATTGGCCGCCGTTTGGACGGGTTCTACGAACTGGACGGAGCAGCAAATGAATTTAGATTGCAACAATGTGGTTGTTTTTGAAGATCAATCGTTGGCTCGGGCCTTCACGTTGGAGTTTGAAGAATTGTTGACCGGGACATTTGGACCAAATAAAACGGACAATACGCCAAAGAATTTCAATTTGAATGGAACCTTGGTGGAATTGTTTTTCTCTCCCAGCGACGATGCAGAAAATCGAATTCGTGAAGAAATTCGCACAGCCGATTCAGACATTGAGGTAGCCGTGATGCAAATGACCCGCACTTCGCTTTCCGGTGAAATGATCGCTCGTTTCAATGCGGGTGCTTTCGTTGCCGAGGTGGTGGATGATACTTCTCAATCGGCTTCAGCTCCATTCTTAGCGTTGAAAAATGCTTCTCCCATTATGGCTCCCCGAATTTTAAAATGGGCAGGTAATGGAATCATGCACCATAAATTCATGATTGTTGATCAGAATAAACCCAATTTGGATGCCATTGTGCTCACTGGATCCCACAACTGGAGCTCCAATGCCAATTTTAATAACGACGAAAATACCGTGGTGATTCACGATCCAAAAATTGCCAACCAATTCTTTCAGCATTGGTTGTACATGTACAAATTGAGCGGGGGAACCCAGTTCATCACCAAAACCAATGATTTGAACGTTTCTAAATCGTTGGTTTATCCCAATCCAGCTCAGGGAGAAATCACGTTGGAATGGGGAAATGCTCAAGAATTGTGCAAGGTGACTATTTCTGATCTTTCTGGGAAAGTAGTTTTCGAAAAGGCCATTCGTGGACAAGAAAAAGTGAGTTTGCCTTCAACAGGAATCTATTTCGTACGTTTTTCAGATGGAAATAAATCGGAAGTAAAAAAGGTATTGATTCAAAAATGAGTACACTAAAAGTTTCTGAAACAGCCAAGTTGGAGTTGACTCGTCTCATTCAACAAGAGACAGATTCCAATAAAATGCTCCGCGTTGGGGTGAAAGGTGGAGGATGTAGCGGTTTGTCATACATTCTTGATTTTGATTTCGCAACGGATCAGGACAATGTGGTTGAGGTGGATGGATTGAAAATCTTGGTGAACAAAGCCCATGAGCTTTATTTGGCAGGAACGATTTTGAATTATGAATCGGGTCTCGGAAATCGAGGGTTTGTTTTTGAAAACCCGAATGCGAAAGAAACGTGTGGTTGTGGAGAGTCTTTTTCAATTTAAGTTATGCAAGAGCTCATTTTTGATATTTTGAAGATCGCCATTCCGGGTTTGATCATTTATGTTACCGTTGATAGCTTATTGAGAAGGCATTTTCAAAATGAGGCAGGCATTCGGGCAACCAAAGCCAAAGAAGATCAGCGTGGGACGTTGTTGCCCATTCAGCTACAGGCCTATGAACGCTTGATGTTGTATTTGGAAAGGGTTGCTCCTGAAAACCTGTTTCCTCGATTGCACGAGCCAGGAATTCCCGTTGGTGCTTTGCACATGCAAGTGATCGCGAGCATCCAACAAGAATTTGAACACAATTTGAGTCAAAAACTCTACGTTAC
>CANMVY010000019.1 GCA_947501265.1 Bacteroidota bacterium | reverse complement strand
GCCTAATTCAACCATTTCACCACCTACAAACTTGTGAATTTCAGCGTTCATGATGAACTTACCAGGACCAAGGATGTCTTGAGCGTCGAAAATACCAGAAGACTCTTCGTCTTGGGTCAAGAAATCTGGTTTACCAGAGATGAAGTAAGTAGAATCAAAGCGAGCGATTTCGAACAAAGAATCGGTAGCAACATTGTATTGCCAAACTTTAGCAATGTGAGCATTGTTACCTGGATCTTCTTGGATGTAGATATGGCCAGCGCGATCGCTACCGATATTGTCCATCATTTTTGGTCCTTCTGTTCCATCAATAACAGCTGTAACAGTACCACCAAGAGTTACATCATTGATGTTGTTAAAACGCAAACGGTACATGCGGCTCGGGCCAGACATGGAGTTGGTAGTAACGAAATAGAAATCGTTAGGATTAGCTGGATCGAACAAGCCATCTTCAGGGCGTAAGAAACGAGTTACACCCAAAGCGGTAGATTTGGTTTCCAAAGCAGCACCAGAGCTATCGCGAACGTAACCAAGATCAACCATAGAGAAGGTAGTATTTGCAGCAATCAAAGAAGAAGTTTCAGTAGCAAGACCGTTAACAGCAACTCCGTAAAGTTTACCAAAGGCAAGACCTGCTTTTTCAATTTCATTTCCAGAATCGGATTTAGCACCCACGTAGAAGTAAACCTGACCAGGAGTGGCATCGTCCATTCCAGCAACAACGGTTAAATCAGAAGGATTTGGAGAAGCAACAGCATTTTCCCAAGAGAAACGACCCAAGTAAGGAAGTTGGTAGGAAGTACCTGTTTCAGTACCTGTAAGGATGTGAGCAAAAGCACGTCCTTCAGCACCGGTTTCTTCACCGTTCATGAACATACGAGCCAAAGAACCTTTGCCAGTAGCAGCGTTGTAGAAAGCTGAAGCAACAGGAATTTCACCAGAGCAGAAACGGCTAAATATGCCATTGATAGAATCAAGATTAGCAACATTGGAAGTTACATACTGTCCGTTTTTCCAAACTTTCACGTTTTGGATCAAGTCGGCACCAGAGCGAACAGCAAGGGTATTTTTATCAATATTAAGTTGAGAGATGTAAGCACCTTTGGTTCCGTGAGCGCGAACAACACCAGATGTTGGAGTGAATTCGTGAGCAACGTACAAATTGAAGGTACCGTTACCCAAATCGATAGCACCCATTCCATCAGGGATACCGTTCAATTGATAACCGTTTACTTTATCTCCAGCAGTCATGATGGAAGTTACGGAAGCTCCTGCCTGAGTAGCTGTAAAATAAGGAGCCTTGGATGAAGAAATCCCGGTAACTCCTTGGCTAATGTTGGTAACAACAGGGATGAAGTTTTTCAATTTATTGTTTCCAGAAAGGGAGTAAACCAATACGTGAGAATTGATTCCAGTTGCTGTAGCAATCCCATTTTCTGATGGAGAAACTTGGCCATAGTCGTTATCGTTGCAAATGGCAATGGTTGAATCGTTGATGATGGCCAATCCTTCTGCTTTTTCTAAAGCTGCAGGCCATGAATTGGCCAACAAATCCATTACTAAAGTCTTTTTTACGGGAGTGATTCCAGCGCTAACCAAACCAGCAGAATCTACCAAAGCTTCCAACGTTTTGTTGGTGTTGTACAAACCAGAAGTTACGTTGGTAGCACCGTTGATGTTGATTTGGTACAAACGACGGAAATCGGATGTTCCACGGATCGCCGCTTCCAATACTAAGAAGGTAGTGTCGTTGATGGCGGCCATATCTCCAATTTTCCAATCACGCATGCGGATTTGATTGGAACCTGAAGCACCGATGATGCCATCGTTGATGTAAGCATACATTTTTTGAGTACCTGTAGAAGGATCAATTTCTAAAATTCGGTGAATGCGTGAAGCTTCTCCGATACTTTTTGTTGGATATAGAATAGGAGATTGAATAAATGCGAAAATTTTACCTGATGGTGAAAGTGCAATGCCTTCAAAACCGCGGTTGTTTTTGCGGTATCCAAAAACGGAATCAATGGCAATATCTACCGATTGTGCTCCGGCTTTGGAAGCAAACGGAGTATAACGTGCTGTTAAAACGCCATTAGAGTTTAGTTTCCAAATTGAAACTCCGCCTTCTTCGCACAACCAAAAATTACCTTGTTTGTCAACAACCAAACCTTCTGCGTCGATCCCAAAGGTATCTTTAGCAGTAATTCTCGAGTTGAAATTAGCGCAATCTTGAACCGTATCATTTGATGCTTGTTCGGCTGCAGTTGATCCAAATCCAGTTGGATTAAGAATCCCGGATGCACCTGTTCCATTCGGACGCTTGATGGTGATGGTTTGTAAAATTTGAACCGAATCACCAATCAAACGAATGCGGTGAATTTTCGGAACATAGCTTGGGAATGAATAAATTTTGTCGTAGGTAGGACGGCAGCTGGCTGTATTAGCATTCGCGCCATCGATGTTTACACCACGATCAGAACAAACCCAAAATTCGGTTCCATTGCTTCCTTCAATGGGAAACATTCCCGAGAATCCCGCCTCGCGAAACGTGATTCCTTGGTAGGTACCAATGGTGGGCGAGTAAAAATTGGTGTAATTCTTCTTTAGATTAATTTGCCCAGAAACAATTTGGGAAATTAAAAGAAAGAAAAAAGAAAGGAAAAAAGAAAATGAAATTTTCCTTTCCCTTGCTTGGTGCTTTGAAGGCAGAACCCAGTTCAGCTTCAAAATGTTTGTTGGTTTTTTCATAGAATGAATTTTGTTGTTGTTTTTTCAAAATTCAAGTTCGATGATGCAAAAAAACCAGGGGTTTAAACAAGGTGAATTTTCGACAAAAAAAAGAGGAATTTTATTTAAAGAAATTCATAAAAAAGTCGCAAAATCATCACAAGTTCGTAGCATTAAAGCAAAAAAAAATCAATGATTGGTCGATGATACGGTATCGGCAATGGCGTGAACTTGGTACTGTAAAAAAAGTCCGATGTAAATAATCTCTTCAGAACTAAGGGATGCTCGGGTAAAAGCATTTTGATGTTCTTTGTTTTCCTCTGCAAATGCATAGCCCGCTAATTTTTCTGGCGGGAAATAGGGAATAAACTGCTTCCGTCCTTTTCGTACGTTATGGCAGCTGGCACAATTTTCTTCGTATAAAAGTTTGCCCATGTTCCATTCTTTGGTAAAAACATCTTTCACATTTCCTGCCATTCCCGAAGGATATTGGATCTCTGGTTTAACCCTTGAAGTACAACTCCAAACTAAAAGAAGCAAAATAAAAGATACACGATTTTTCATGGGTAGTTTCCTCCAGGCTTCCGTTGATTTAACGCTGAGATTTTCGATTTAGGCAAGACTTTCGGAGGCGAATTCATCGGGATTTTCTCCGTTAATCCTTCTAAAAAAGCGATTAATTCTTTTTTCTCCTGTGCATTTAAATGCAAAGAGTCTGACGATAACGTTTGATTTTCAACAAGCAGCCCATGGCCGGCGCCACCTCCATGATTGTAAAAATCGATGACTTCCTCTAAGGTTGAAAACACTCCGTTATGCATGTATGGACCTGTTTTGGCGATGTTTTTCAAGGTTCCCGTGCGGAATGCATTTTTCATTTCCTTTACCGGGTGAACCCCATATCTACCATCATCAGGACTTAATTTTCGATATTCTTTATCTTCCGGCGTTCCTAAAACCTCAAATTCAGAAGAAACATAAGGCGGTTTAACCCCATTGAAGTGCGGAATAAAATGGCAGGTCCCACATTGGCCCTTGCCCATAAACACATTGAACCCTGCTTTTTCCGACGGTGAAATCTTTTGTTTTCCTTGAACAGCCAAATCAAAAGGGGAGGAAGAAGAAGAAAATTTTCCCATGTATTGGGTCATGCAAGAAACAACGTGTTCCATGCTAATTTCTGGGTAAGAAGGAGTCAACTTTACCAACTGATTCAACTCTTTTTTGTATTCTTGGCAACTTAAAATTTTCTGCAATACTTGTTCACGCTTTTCATTCATCTCCGTTGGATTTTCAATCACCCCCAAAGCTTGGTGGGTGAGCGAATAATGTTTTCCATCGTCCATTAACAAATGATTGTATATGCTGTTGATTACCGACAATGTATTTCGTGGCAATGCTGACTTTTGCTGAAAATCCATTTCTGTTTTTCGGTCGTTTCGGGTGAAAAACTGATCAGGTTGGTGGCAAGAAGCACATGCCCGTTCGTTGTTCAATGAAAAAATGGGGTCAAAAAAGAACAACTCACCCAACTTTTCAATTTTTTCCAAAGAAACAGAATCCGTAACCCGTCGAAAAACACCTTTGGTTTCCTGCCCCAAATAAAGGTCCTTCGAGAATAAACTTTTTGCTTCGGAATTGATAGAATAATCGACCAAGCTTTTGGAAACACAACCATAATTCTTGATCATGGACTGATTCATGCCGTACAACGGATTCAGGTATTCCTTGATCAATTCAAAATGATCAAATGTTTCGTAGTTATGCTGGTTCTTTTCAACAAAGCTGATCAATCTTTGAAACAAGGCGAGGTATTCCTGATGGATTGCGGTGTTGGGATATGCCCGATTGAACGCTTGATAAATTTTCAACGTGCCGTTCAAACTAGCTAAGTATTCAGGAAGGATCCATTCTTCTTTCGGACACTCAAATCCTGTAGAATAAATGGCGGCCAAATTCATCAAGTACAGGCGATTGCAGAAATAGAAATGGTGAAAATCGGTCAGTCGCGAGCGGACGCTATCAGATTGAAAAACGCTAACGCCAGCTCGCGCCTTTTCAAAAAAGGGAAGAAGCGAAGCATACGTTTCATTTTCTTGGTGAATAGCTTCATCCACCAAGAAAAGACCAGATCCCTCTCTTCGGTAAGGTTTTTCAAATTTTTCAAATACTTCGGTTTCCCATTCTACCTCCAAAGGTCCGTTGATGTTTTTTTGAGCATTCGGATCTAAATAACGAGTCCAAAAATCAATCGACTTCATTTCTTTCCGCGCCTCGAATGTTACCGAATCCATCCAATTTGAATCGATTTTTTTTCCAGCGTTTTCTTTTAACTTTGAAATGATGGTTGTCAATTGAAGACCCAAGGATTGAAACTTGGACTGATAAAAAAGGGTGTATTCATTCTCTTTGTTTCCTTCAAAATTGGAAAATGAAGACATCAGTAAAATGCCCAAAAAAAGGAAAGAGAAAACCCTTATTTTCATGGATGCAAAAAAGAATGGGAAATTGAAAGTGAGGTTAGATGTAGATGAAGTTTTGGTTAAGTATGCTTTGCCTCGGATGAATTGCAATGAAAAATATCTGTTACTAAAGCTTATCGTTTGATAAAAATTGACTTTCCGTGTTCGGAAGAGATGTAGTAAATGCCCGATTCAAAACCATCCAAAGGAATCACCACGGTTTCAAGTTGGGAATTTTTGATGGAGTAAACCATCTTTCCTGAAGAATTGTAAATAAAAATCTGCTCCGTTCCAATCAAGTTAGTTAAAGTTAGATGTTCCGTTACAGGATTTGGAAAAATCAGAAGGCTCTTGGAAAGGGTGGTTGTTCCATTGGGATTTAGGGAAACACTTTTATTTCCATTGGCTACGCGATCGCCGTTGATGCCTCCATCATAATTTCCACACATGACATTCCACTTAAAAATTACTGAGTTTGAAGATATGGTTGATGGTGCTCGCCAATAAAATTTGAATTGAATTGAATCTTGTGCAATTCCACCGTCTTTCTGATGAGTTAGATTTCGAGAAATAATTTGAGTTTTTAGGGAATCAAAGGGGATTAAATCGCCGTAGTTGTTTCCATTTCCATCATGTGCAACCAAGTTAATTCCGAATATTTGTGCACCAGAATCCACACCACTCACGGTTCCTAAGTACAATCCGTTAGGAACAACTCCTCCACTCGGGATAAGAATGGATAACTGGGTACTTCCTCCAACGTTGCTGTGGCAATTTAAACAACTTCCTCCTTGATTATTGTTGTAGTAATTGATGATCCCAGTCGAGAATCCGACAAGGTCATAAAAGTTGAAAGTCAATACGAGTACAACAACTAGAATGAGGATTTTTTTCATGATCCAAAATTCTTAACGAGTTGTGAAATTTATTTTGGGGAATAAATAATTTTTCAAAAACTCCTAAAAAAAACTCCTAAAAATGCAGTGCTTACAAAAATTGATGAGATCATTGATTGAACCTCAAATTTCTGCGTTGATTGATTGGAATTCCATCAGATCAATGTTCCATCGATAGAATTCAAACAGCAATAATCTTGAAATTGATTCCAATACAACTCTCCAAAACTTTCATTGTTAGCAATTTATTCGTGAAAACTCAATAAAAAATTCGTTGCGCACAACTGCAAATCTTTTCTGAAATTTGCCCCATGAATCAGTTATCAGCAGAAGCAGCTCTGAAATGGGAGCAATGGGGAAAGATGGAATTGGCCCATGAAGATCAAACATCATTGAAAGAAATGGCCGCTTCCGGAGATTGGAAATCCATCGAAGACGCTTTCTATACTGATTTGGAGTTCGGAACAGGCGGCCTCCGCGGCATCATGGGTCTTGGACCCAATCGCATGAATCGATACACCGTAGGAATGGCTACTCAAGGATTGGCCAACTACCTGTCTTCCCAATTTTCTGGAACCATCAAAGTGGCCATCGCCCACGACTCCCGAAACCATTCTTCTTCCTTTGCCCGATTAACGGCCGAGATTTTTGCTGCCAACGGATTTCACGTTTACCTGTTCGAACACCTGCGTCCAACGCCTCAACTTTCCTTCACCATTCGAAACCTCGGTTGCCAGTCTGGCGTGGTCATCACCGCCAGCCACAACCCCAAGGAATACAACGGATACAAAGCCTATTGGAACGACGGGGCTCAAATCGTAGCTCCCCACGATAAAAACATCATCGCTGAAGTTCGAAAAATGACCGATTGGTCCCAAGTAAAAACCGATCCAACCCAGGGAACCATCGAATTCCTTGGACAAGACATGGATCGAATCTATCTGAATTACCTCAAATCCCTTAGCATTCGCCCGGAACTGATCGAAAAACACAAAAACATAGGCATCGTTTTCACCTCCATCCACGGCACAGGAATCACCTTGCTTCCCCAATTGCTCTTGGAAATGGGCTTCGAAAACGTTTCCGTGGTTCAAGAACAAGCGGTTGCCGATGGAAATTTCCCCACGGTCATTTACCCCAATCCCGAAGAGGCCGAAGCCATGGCCATGGCCATGAAACAAGCGGAGGCGGAAAATGCTGAATTGGTTCTGGCCACCGATCCCGATTCCGATCGGGTAGGTATCGCGATTCGCCACCCCAAGGGCCACATGCAATTGTTGAACGGAAATCAAACCGCTGCTTTGCTCACCTGGTACGTTCTTCAATCAAAAAAAGAAGCTGGAAACCTGCAAAAAACCGATTATACCGTCAAAACCATCGTGACGTCGGAACTCCTAAAAACCATCACCGAGCATTACGGATTGCATTGTTTTGATACCCTTACCGGATTCAAATACATCGCTGGAATCATGCGGGAGAAAGAAGGAAAAGAACAGTTTTTGTGCGGAGGCGAAGAGAGTTACGGATTTTTAATCGGCGACCAAGTGCGCGATAAAGACGCCATCGGAAGCGCAGCCATGATTGCCGAAATGGCCACCTACGCCAAAGAAAAGCATGGCTCCATGTACCACATGTTGGTGGCCATGTACGAAACTTTTGGCCTCTACCGCGAAACGCTGATTTCCCTCACCAAAAAAGGAAAAGATGGCGTGGCCGAAATTCAAGCGATGATGGACAATTACCGACAAAATCCGCCACTTTCTTTGGGAGGTCAATCGGTTGCGGTGGTGAAAGATTACAAAAGTTCGGTAGAAACCCATTTGAGGGATGGAAAAACATCTCCCATCTCCTTGGAAAAATCGAATGTGCTTCAGTTTTTCACGGAAGAAGGTAGTGTAGCATCCGCTCGTCCTTCAGGAACCGAACCCAAAATTAAATTTTACCTCGGACTGAAAATGCCCTTCCAAAAAGGAAATGATTTTGAAGCGGCTTGGAACGAAGCTGGCGAAGTTCTAAAGCAAATGCAAGCCGATTTAGTGGGCGAATAAGTCCAATTCTTCGCCTTTCCACTCGTGCCCAATGCCCCAAAATTCAAGGCAATTCAAAACGTCTGAAGTAAGATCCACGGGACTGTAGTAATACTTCTCGAAGTGCTGCCGCCAATGCGTTGACGGATCTAAATCGTAAAGATGGCTCAAGATGGATTGTCGGGTATATCCTTTTCCTTCTTGCGCATCTTGGTACATGCGTCGCATCAAATCGTCCAAACGAATTTTTCCATCGGTGTTTTTCTGAAGATGAACATCGATGATGAGCGCATTCAACATGCCTTCGGTGTAAATCGATTGGCGCTCAACGGTGTATTTGGCGTCGTAGCCGCCCATCCACGTGAGCATGGAGCTGTCGGCCAACGATACTTCCAATCGGCCGGGCTTGTTCCGATGCTCCAACAACCGCGCTGAAATCTCCTCCATCCAATCTTCCATCGAAAATACGCCAGATCTAAGCAAGATTTCATCTCCATAATACGTGGTGAAACCTTCGTAAACGTACCCCAAAGAGCTGAACTGGGGCTTGGAAAAATCGTAGGGCAGGAGGGAAGCAGGGCGAATGGTTTTGATGTTCCAACAGTGGAACAACTCGTGGCTCGCCACTCCCCATAAATCTTTAGGACGATCCATGAGAACGCGTTCGGGTGGACCCAAAACCAGCATGGTGCTGCTCAAATGTTCCACTCCGTGGTAATACGAATACTCGGGCACCAACGTGATGAAATGGAATTCCTCGAACGGAAAACTACCGAAAAGCTCGAACTGGGCAAGGGAAAACTTCTCAAAAACTTCGGTGTTTTTGGCCAGCCATTCGGTACTCCAGGTTTTTTCTTTCAAGCCGTAAAACCACGAATAAAAGCGAGTTCCTTCGATCGAATATTCAAATTTTCGAAGATCGCTGGAGGCCACCATCGGATGATCGTAGAGCTCGTCGTAATCTTGAAAGGAAACCTTGTCTCCCTGAAAGGGTTTGCCGCATACCCGTTGAAAATCGGTCGGAACATCCAAGGTCACTTCCACCTCCTGTTGCCATCCATCTTTGGGATAAATAACGGCATTCACCGGATTGAGGTACAATACATCATCGCCCACCCAACTTCCGCCACCGTCGAATGTTTTTGCTTCAAATTCATAGGTAATTCGATCGATGGGTTGGTCGGCTTTCCAGCACGTGTCAGACACCAAACGCATTTTTACTTGTCCACCGCAGCGATCAACACCCTGCATGTTTTTCACCAAAGGCGAAAACCACTGGGCCATGTAACGTCCGGGTCGCCAAGCAGGAATGAAAAATTCGTTGGTTTGAAACGGTAAGCTAATGGAAATGCGAAGGCGTTTTTTCTCGACGGACGCGATGGAAAGATGAACGTGAATCATGAATTTATCGGTAAATGGACGTGCCGTATTTTCGGGTAATTTCTTGGATTTGTTCCAAAAACATTTTCTTGGCGATGAGTTTTTCTTGCAGCTCGCTTTCGTTTTGTTCGGCCGCCTTGATTTCCTCGTCGATCTCTTTGATCCAACCTAAAATGGTCTTCAACTTGATTCGATCCATCACCGATTCAAAATCCTTGGCGATGTTCTCTTTGGGAGATTTGATCTCGATTTCAAAGGATTTAGTCCAATTTTCGCTAATCTGCCATTCCTGGGTTAACAAATCAACCACCAAACTCGAAATGGAAGGGTCGGGAATTTGAACCAACATTTCTTGGGTTACGGGCCTTTCGGCCAAGACTTCGGAAGCGATGTGGGTAAACAAGGCCGCCGATTGGGTGTCTTCGAATTCGTAGCCTTCCAATTCCATCACGGCGCGTTGCGCCAAGGTATATTCCTCAATCAAGGCATCCGGGAAGTGAACCAGCAACCGCAACAAATACAATTCGTGTGGAAACTTTTGGTCACCTACCCCAACGATGGGAGTGGTTGGGGTGGGAAAAGCGTCGGTTGGGGTGGGAATTAAATCCCGCTCTTCCCGATTCGGAACGGCTTTTTCAAGTCGGTTTTTATTGATTTCAGAAAGAAAGATGCGCTCGTCGGCGCCCATCTGCCTGGATGTTTCCAAATGCAACACCGAGCGCCGCATGGGATCGTCGATCAACGCAATGGTTCGGGCCAATTCCTTCAGTACTTCGGCTTTTTTCAGCGGATCTTGGCCCGCATCAACCAGTAAAACATCGGTTTTGAATGAAATGAAATCCTTGACTTCTTCCTTCAAACAGGTTTCCAATCGATTCGGATCTTTCTTCGCCAACGAATCGGGATCTTCGCCATCGGGAATCAAAAGCACCCGAACATCCAATCCTTGTTGAAGCAAAATATCGATTCCTCGCATGGAAGCTCGAATTCCCGCCGCATCTCCGTCGTACAAAACCGTAACGTTTTTGGTAAAGCGGCGAATCAATCGGGCTTGTTCCTCGGTTAAACTGGTTCCCGCCGAGGCAACGGCTTGGGTAAAACCGGCCTGATGCAGGGAAATAACGTCGGTGTAACCTTCCACCAAATAACACACATCGCTTTTAACGATGCTGGACTTGGCTTGAAAAAGCCCGTAAAGCACCGAACTCTTGTGGTAAAGTTCACTTTCTGGGGAGTTGAGGTATTTGGCGGTTTTCTCATCCTTCTTCAACACTCGTCCGCCAAAGGCGATCACCCGACCGCTGAGGTTGTGGATGGGGAACATCACTCGCCCGGCGAAGCGGTCGTAAAAAGAGCCGTTGTCGCGCTCTACGGTGAGTCCCAATTGGGTGAGAAATTCTTTTTTATAACCGTTTTTTAGGGCGGTTTCGGTGAATTCGGTTCGGTTTTCGGGGGCGAAACCCAAACTGAAGGTCTCCATGGTTTTGGTGGAAAACCCGCGTTCTTTGAAGTAGGCCAGGCCGATGGTGGAGCCTGCATCGCTTTGCAGGTATTCGTGGAAATATTTTGCGGCGTATTCGTTCACCACAAATAAACTTTCCCGAAGCGATTTCGCCGCATCTTCCGCTTCTTTGTCGTAATTCCGATCTTCTTCAATTTCGATGTTGTACCGTTTGGCCAACCAACGCAGGGCTTCGGGATACGAAATTTTTTCGTGCTCCATCAAAAAGGCCACGGCGTTTCCGCCTTTTCCCGAGCTGAAATCTTTGAAAATTCCTTTCGTTGGAACCACATAAAAGGAAGGCGTTTTCTCGGCCGTAAATGGACTCATTCCTCGGAAATTGGCTCCCGCTCGCTTCAATTGAACAAAATCGCCCACCACCTCCTCGATGGAGGCAGCCTGCATGATTTTGTCGATGGTGGAGCGGTTAATCATTCAAACAAAAGTAACACTTCTTATCTTTGAGGACAAAACTATTGTTATGGAAATCCGCATGCCCTTCAACCTTCAAAAATGGATCGATGAACATCGCCATGAATTGAAACCACCCGTAGGTAACCGCAATTTGTACAAAGAATCGGGCGATTACATTGTGATGATTGTGGCTGGGCCGAACGCCCGAAAAGATTACCATTACAACGAAACCGAAGAGCTTTTTTATCAGCTGGAAGGCAACATTAACGTGCGCATTCAGGTAGATGGGAAAGCGGTGGATGTGCCCCTCGGTCCCGGCGATTTGTTTTTATGTCCGGCTGGCACACCCCACAGCCCGGCCCGTTCGGAAAACAGCATCGGATTGGTGATTGAGCGGAAAAGGGCCGGAAAAGGATTCCAAGACGGATTGTTGTGGTTCTGCGAGAAGTGCAACCACAAATTGCACGAAACGTATTTCGAGCTTCACGATATTGAAAACGATTTCCTGCCTCGCTTTGCCGATTACTACGGAGATGAAACCTTGCGCACCTGCAAATCCTGCGGTCATGTGATGGAGGCTGATGAAAGGTTTGTACGCAAATGATTGATATTCATACCCACATCATTCCCGAAAATATGCCCGATTGGGCCGAGAAATTCGGGTACGGCGGATTCATTCGCTTGGATCATCATCGCCCCTGCTGCGCACGGATGATGGTTGACGATAAGTTCTTCCGTGAGATTCAAGACAATTGCTGGAGCGCCGAAACGCGCATCCACGAATGCGATCATCACGGTGTACAGGTTCAGGTGTTGAGCACCATTCCGGTGATGTTCAACTATTGGGCGAAACCCCAAGACACTTTGGAAATCCATCGTTTTTTGAACGATCACATTCTTGAGATTGTTCATCGCTATCCGAAAAGGTTCGTAGGATTGGCGACCATTCCCATGCAAGATCCCGAATTGGCGGTTCAAGAGTTGGAGCGGGTGATGAAATTGGGCATGAAGGGGATTGAAATTGGTTCCCACGTGAACGATTGGAATTTGCATGAGCCCGCCCTTTATCCCGTTTGGGAAGCCTGTGAGCGTTTGGGTGCCGCGGTTTTTGTGCATCCGTGGGACATGATGGGTCAGGAAAAAATGTCGAGGTACTGGTTGCCTTGGTTGGTGGGCATGCCCGCCGAAACGAGTTTGGCCATTTGCTCCATGATTTTTGGCGGGATTTTCGAGAAATTCCCCCAATTACGGGTGGCGTTTTCCCATGGCGGGGGAAGTTTTCCCGCTACGGTGGGGCGCATTCAACACGGATTTGAGGCCCGTCCCGATTTGTGCGCTATTGATAACACCGTGGGGCCGAAGGATTCCGTTGGAAAATTTTGGTTTGATGGTTTGGTGCACGACCCCGTTGCTTTGGATTTGTTGATGAAGCTGGTGGGGCCAACCAAAATTGCCATGGGAACCGATTATCCTTTCCCGCTGGGGGAGCTGGAGCCGGGATCTTTGGTGAAATCCATGGGATACGACGCCGAGACTTCCGATTGGTTGTTGCGTAAATCGGCCCTTTCTTGGTTGAACATGAAGGAAGAAGATTTCCTTTGAGGAACTATTTTGAATCGTTTGCTTTTCCCTTTGAAAATAATCGCATGAAATCCATTTTTACCATTCTGCTTGCCGTTGTACTATTTGCTTGCAACGGACAAGATAACGTTTTGGCTCCCCAAGATTTTAAAACGAAATTAGAGAAAACGCCGAATGCGGTTTTGTTGGATGTGCGCACGGCCGGTGAGTTTGCCGAAGGGTACGTGAACGGAGCGCGCAATTTGGATTGGAATTCCAAGTTCAAGACCGAGGTGGTGAAATACAATCGCGACATGCCGTATTTCGTGTACTGTTTGGCAGGAGGCCGCAGCCATTCGGCGGTGGAATTCATGAAGAGTCAGGGATTTACCCAAGTGTACGAGATGCAGGGTGGGATGATGAAGTGGACGGGTGCGGGGCTTCCGCTTTCGGGCGCTGCAGATGCGCCGGTCGACAAAATTTCGATGGAGGAGTACCAGAAGATGGGTGGGTCGGCCGATCGCGTTTTGATTGATTTTTATGCGCCTTGGTGTGGTCCTTGCCGGAAGTTAGAACCCATTTTGAGCGACTTGGGCAAGGATGGAAAGGTGAAGGTCATTCGCATCAACATCGACGAGAACAAGCAATTGGCGCACGCCTTAAAGTTCGAAGAAATTCCGGTTTTGCAGTTTTACTCCAAAGGAAAATTGTTGAAAAACCACTTCGGGTTTTTACCCAAGGAAGATATTTTGAAGGTTTGGGAGAAGTAAGGAGGTCCCTGAGCCGAGTCTAAGCGGGCCTCTCGATACATCCCGACGGATGTCGGGACACTCGAGGACCGCGTTGTTGAACTCGACCACCCTTCGATAAATTCAGGGACCACCGCCCGGTCCTCGAGTAATTCGACCAAAGGGAGAATTGTATCGAGAGGCCGGTTCACGAGTCCTTCAAGGAAACCCCAAACCTCAGTCACAAAAAAAGCTACCTTGCGGCAGCCCCTTTTTATCCTTCGTTCGACCAATCGTCCCCGTTGAATTCCCTTTCGTACTGAGAGAAATCGTGGTCCGGCATCAAGTCGGTTTTTACATATTCCACGGCATCGTTCAACCCTTGAACAAACTTGTGAAAGTCTTCTTTGTACAGGTAAATTTTGTGTTTGATGTAAACCCCTTCTTCGTATCCCCTTTTGCTTTCGGTGATCGTGATGTAGTAATCGTTGGATCGGGTTGATTTTACATCGAAGAAATAGGTTCTTTTCCCAGCTCGCACTCGTTTCGAGTACACTTCATCGGGTTGTCCACCCTCGTAACGGTTGAATTGTTCGTCTCTCACAATTGTGTTTGTTTGTGCTAAAATAGATATTAACCCCCTTTGAGCACAAAAACCAATTACTCACAAACATTTCACAAATCGCCCTCTGCTTCGGCAATTTGTTGTTTCTCAAACAAATCCTTGTAAAAGCCGGGTTGCTGAAGCAACGTTTCGTGGGTGCCAACGGCGGCTAAATTTCCATCATTCAATACCAAAATGCGTTGGGCTGCCTGAACACTCGAAATGCGGTGGCTAATGATCACCGTGGTAATGCCCTTGGTTTCCTGCTGCAAATTCTCTAAAATTTTGTGCTCGGTATCCGTGTCCAAAGCCGAAAGCGTATCATCAAAAATAAACAATTTCGGACGACCGATAAAGGCCCTTGCCAAGGCAATTCGTTGTTTTTGTCCACCGCTTAAGGTTACGCCCCGTTCGCCAACCATGGTTTGATAACCGTCTTGAAATCCTTCAATGGTGTCGTGAATCTCGGCCAGTTTTGCGGCTTCTTCCACGCGCTTTTTCAATTGTTCAGGATCGGATTCATCTCCGGCGCCCAAAGCAATGTTGTTGAAAATGGTATCGGAAAACAAAAACGGTTCTTGGGGAACAACGCCCATCTGCTTCCTCAAAGCCGTTCCACTCCACTCTTTTACGTTTTTTCCGTCGATAAGGATGTTGCCATTGGAAGCGTCGAACAAACGCGCTAACAACAAAATCAAGGTCGATTTCCCACTTCCTGTTTTGCCAACAATGCCCAACTGTTGTCCTGACTCCAGCGAAAAATCGATGTTTTTCAAAGCGTTTTCTGTGGCATCGGGATAATGGAAGGAAACCTTTTGAAAGGCAATGGCGCCCTGCATGCTCCCAGAAAATCCTGCTTCTTTATCGTAATCGGGCTTTTCGTTCAAGAACTGAAGAATGCGTTGTTGGGAGGCTTCCGCCTGTTGAATGAGCGACGCTACCCAACCCACCGAAGCTACGGGCCAGGTGAGCATGTTCACGTAAATCACGAATTCGGCCACGGTGCCGGCCCCCATCGTTCCCTTCATCACTTCAATTCCTCCCAAATAAATGGTGAGGATGGTACTTAACCCAATCAAACAAAGAATGATGGGAAAGAAAAGGGCTTCAATTTTTACCAGGTACAACTTAGCGTCGTACATTTCTTGCATCTCTTTCTCGAAATCTGCCGAAAATGCGGCTTGACGGTGGAACGAACGGATGGTTCGAATACCTGAAAACGTTTCCTGAGCCGCTCCCGTAAGTCGGGCCAACTGCTGTTGGATTTTGGTTGAACGCAGCAAAATGCGCTTGCTCACCAAAAAAATGGCGATAGAAAGAATGGGAAGGGGGGCGAGAACGTACAAGGTAAGCTTCGGAGAAACATCAATCATGGCGTACAACACAAAACCAAACATGAAAATGAGGTTTCCAATGTACATGATTCCCGGTCCGAGGTACATGCGCACATTGCCTACATCTTCCGCAATGCGCGACATCAGATCGCCCGTGAAGTTTTTGCGGAAAAAAGAAAGCGTTAATTCGGTGTATTTTTGAAACAACTCGTTTTTCAAATCGAACTCGGCCCAGCGGGAAAAAACAATGAGCGTTTGACGCATGTAGTACATCAACACTCCGCGAACGATCGTGTACAACAAAATGATAGCACCCAGGAAAATGAGGTAGTTTGCCGGAGTATTTTCCAAATTCTTCACCCATTCCCAACTGCCAATAACCGGCAATTCTGATTTTTTTCCTTGAAGAAAATCGATGGCAATGCGCACCATTTTCGGAGCTAAAATGCCGAAATAATTGGATAAAGCAACGAATAAGAAACCCAGGCCGATGTGCCAAGGATATTTCCAAAAAAATCGGTTAAGAGAGGGTAGGGCTTTCACGCTACAAAAGTATCGAAAAAAGAGCATTGCTTCGTACCTTTGCGCCCTAAATCCGTAGCACATGCAAACTGTTGCCGCTCAAGAAAAACAAATTTTCGAATTGCTCACGGCCATGGGCCATGAACAAGTATTGTTCTGCAATGACGAGGTTTCTGGACTTCGTGCCATCATTGCCATTCACAACACCGTTTTGGGTCCAGCTTTAGGTGGAACCCGAATGTGGGAATACGCCAGCGATTACGATGCGTTGGTGGATGCATTGCGTTTATCGCAAGGAATGACCTACAAAGCAGCAGTTTCAGGTTTGAATTTGGGTGGTGGGAAAGCCGTTATCATCGGTAATCCACGTCAGCAAAAAAGCGAAGCTTTGTTCCGCCGATACGGAAAATTCGTTGAAAGTGTGAACGGAAAGTACATCACAGCGGAAGACGTGGGTACCACCAAGCAAGACATGGAATACATTTCCGCTGAAACCAAACACGTGACCGGGCTTCCCGAACACAAAGGTGGTTCTGGAGATCCATCGCCCGTTACCGCTTATGGCGTTTACATGGGGATGAAAGCGACGGCCAAGAAAACCTTCGGCACAGAATCGCTCAACGGTAAAAAAGTGGTGGTTCAAGGCGTTGGAAACGTAGGCCGCAATTTGGTGGATCATTTGATCAACGAAGGTGCGCACGTAACCATTGCTGATATTTTTGAAGATCAGATTTTGGCGGTAACCAAAAAACATTCCGGTGTGAAAGTTGCTTCTGGCGATATTTTCGATTTGGAAATGGACATTTATGCTCCTTGCGCGCTGGGTGCAACGTTGAACGACGATTCGATTGCGCGCTTAAAGGCAGGCATGGTGGCCGGTGCAGCCAACAACCAGTTGAAAAATACCGAAACCCACGGCAAGATGTTGCAGGAAAAAGGCATTTGGTACGGACCCGATTTCGTAGTAAACGCCGGTGGTTTGATGAACGTTTACTCGGAATTGGAAGGCTACAACCGCGAAGCGGTGATGGCTCAAACCGAGAAAATTTTCGATACGACCTTGCGCATCCTCGATATCGCTTCCAACGAAAACACGCATCCTCACGAGGCAGCTGTTCGTTTGGCCGATCGCCGCATTGCAGCTATCAAACACATCAATTCGGTTCTTTAACCGAATTGTTTTTTTTAACCTTTTAGTTCTTTTTATTCGTGATCAGTCGGCACCATTTACGCGCAAAGATTTTACAGGCATTGTATGCCTATGAGCAATCTGAAGTGAAAAACCTAGAAATTGGGTGGAGTAACCTCAAAGATTTATTGGATGATTTTGGAAGAAACTACGCGCTCATGGTGATGGCCCTTCGCGATACCTCAGAAATGAGCATCGACTACTCTCATGAATTGGCGAATAAGTTGCTTTCCGAAAATCGTATTTTTGAAAACGATAACTTCTCTCGCAATTTTTTCATCGAAACATTGGGGAAGAACGACGAATTTCAACGTTTTCTGAAAAAACAACGCTGGGTAAATACCACGTTAATCGAGCCCGGCGTAGCTCGCAGGTGGTTTATGGCATTTCGGGAGCAAACCCCCGAGTACACCGAATATTCCAACATCCATACCGAACCAGCTCGTGCCAAAGAAGCCGAGTTGCTGATGTACCTCCTCGTGAACATCATCGTTCAAGATGAGCAACTCGACACCATCATGGAAGATTTGTCCATCAGTTGGCAAGCCGATAAAGATGAAGTGGTAACAACCCTGGCCAAACAATTCCAAAAGGGAGTAGAGGGCAGAAACGATTTCAAAAATTTCACCTTCATCAAAGCAGATGATTTATCCTTTGCCAAACGATTGTTCGAAGCAACGGCCATTAACCTTTCCCGTTATGTTCAAGACGTGAAATCGGTTACTCCGAACTGGGATCCCGAACGCATTGGTACGGTAGATTTGATGATCATCGCTCAATGTTTGGAAGAAATTCTTACTTTTGAAGATATTCCCGTTCGCGTTTCATTGAACGAATACATTGAGCTTTCCAAGCATTATGGAACGCCCAAGAGTAAGGATTTCGTGAATGGCGTTTTGGATCGATTGGTGAAACGATACACCGAAGAAAATAAAATTGTAAAAACCGGAAGAGGATTGGTATGAAAAACATCTTTTTTGCCTCCATCATGACTTTAGGATTGATTTCTTGTGGGGAAACGCCCGATAAAATCGACTCCGATATGATCAATAACAGCCGTTCGGCAGACCAACCGGCTCAAGACCCGAGTCAGTTAGCCGGCATCGAGTTCGAAGAAACCAACATCAACTTGGGAAAAATTTATGAAGGCGAAAGCATTACGCAGGCCTTCAAATTCAAGAATACCGGAAAAGTAGATTTGGTGATCAACAATGCCAGCGCCACGTGCGGGTGCACCAAACCCGAATATCCTCGGCAGCCGATCGCACCCGGAGCAGAGGGCGTTATGAAAGTAACGTTCAACAGCGAAGGAAAACCCGGAGCTAACCACAAAGAAATCACCATCTTCGCGAATACCGATCCACGTCAAACCGTGATTTCATTTGACGTAGATGTTTTAGAAAAATAATAAATCAACCCTTATGTTATTAACCCCATTATTGCAAGGTCAAGGCGGTGGATCCAGTTCCATCATCATGTTCGCATTGATCTTTGTTGTGTTCTATTTCTTCATGATTCGCCCACAACAAAAGAAAGCCAAACAAGCCGATAAATTCCGCCATCAGGTGATGGAAGGAAATGAAGTTGTTACTGTTTCAGGCATGCACGGAAAAGTAGTTAAAGTGATGGACAACCAAATCATGGTTCGTTTTGGCAACAACGAAGTGAAGTTGGAGCGTTCGGCCATTTCTCCGGAGCTTACCCAAGCCAATTACCCCGATAATCAATTGGAGCCAACGGCCTAAACTTTTTAAAGCGACTTCGGTCGCTTTTTTTGTTTTTCCCGATTTCTTTTCTTTCTGAAGGGAATGAAATTTTTCACCTTAACTTTGTTTCATGTCACTCATTGTTGGTACTCTTTTAATGGTCGCTTTTTTTTCGGGGATTGAAATTGCTTTCGTCTCCGCCAACCGTTTGCGGATGGAACTCATCACCAAAAAAGGCGGAGTAAACGGGAAAATTTTGGGGTATTTCATCAAGAACCCCGGAAAACTCATCAACACAACCCTCGTAGGAAACAACATTGCCCTTGTAGTGTACGGTACAGCCATGTCGCATTTGCTCGATCCCGTCATTTCAGAGCAGTGGAACATCTCCAACGAGTGGTTAATCTTGGTAACCGATACCGCCATTGCAACCGTAGTGGTGCTCATCTTGGGAGAGTACCTGCCCAAATTGGTTTTTCAATTGTTCCCCAACGAATTGCTGATGGCTTTTGCCCTTCCTCTGCAATTGGCCTTCTTCATTCTGTATTTCCCCGTAACCATCATGACCGGTTTTGCCCGTTGGTTTTTGAAGGTCGTTTTCAAAACCAATTTCGAAGACCACGAACCGGCATTTGGGAAAACCGATCTTGCCATGTTAGCGGTTCAAAATAATTCAAAGGAATTGCACGAAGACGATACCATCGACCAAAAAATCTTCAAAAATGCCCTGGAACTCACCGAAGAGAAAGTGAGGGATTGCATGGTTCCGCGTTCAGATTTGGTTGGAATATCTAAAAATGCTTCTTTGGAAGAAGTGAAAAAATTGTTGCTGGAATCCCAATTCAGCAAAATCTTGGTGTACGATGGCGATTGGAATCAGGTGTTGGGGTTTGTGCACATTTTGGATGTTATGACCTTGTCCCACACCGATTGGATGACGCAATTGCATCCGGTTTACGTGGCTCCCGAAAGCATGTTAGCGCTTGATTTATTGGAGCAGATGAACAAAAGCCGTATTTCGGTGGCGTTGATTGTTGACGAGTTTGGAGAAACATCGGGGATGCTTACACGGGAAGATGTGTTGGAAGAGGTTTTTGGAGAAATTTTGGACGAGCACGATACCGAAGAAATTTTATTCTCTCAAATTAATCCGGGTGTTTACCGCATTTCCGCTCGATGCAAGGTCGAAGATATCCAAGAAAAATTGGGTTTGCCTTTGCCTCTGGAAGAAGCCGATACGTTAGGAGGCCTGGTTTTTCACACCTTAGGTCGTCTTCCTAAGCTAAGAGAAAAAATAACCTTTGATGGAGCTGAAGTGACCGTGATTTCGGTCGTGGGTCCGAAAATTAAAATGTTGGAATTGCGACCAACAACTTTAAGCCAGCCGCTGGGCAATGGCAACGAACTGCTCGAGGGTTAATTGTTCGGGTCGAAGGGTTTGCCACTCTTTGGGAATTTCTTCGGTAAATGTGAGTGATTTCAGGGAGTTGGAAAGCATTTTTCTTCGTTGATTGAAGGCCGTCTTTACCACAATAAACAAACTTTTTTCGGAACAATTGGGCCACAAATCTTTGGGTTTGCGCACACAACGAATGACCCCACTTTTTACTTTGGGCGGCGGATTGAAAGCCCCTTCATTAACCGTAAAGCAATATTCAATGTCGTAAAAGGCCTGCATCAATACCGAAAGAATTCCATAGGTTTTGCTTCCTGGTCCGGCCGCTACGCGTTGAGCCATCTCCCGTTGGAACATGCCTGAAACCAAGGGGATGTTTTCCCGGTTTTCGATGGCTTTAAAAAGAATTTGGGAAGAGATGTTGTAAGGGTAATTCCCCACCACAGAAAAAGCTCCGTCCATCCATTCATTGGGATTCATTCGCAAAAAATCGCCTTCGTGGATGTTGGGAGTAAGATCGGGGAAGTGGGTTTTTAAGTAGGCCACCGAATCGCGGTCGATTTCGGCGACGTGGATTTTCCCCGGAAGTTGGGCCAAAAGAAATTGCGTTAAAACGCCCATTCCTGGCCCAATTTCGAGCACCGGAAGGTCTTCATTTTTTTCCAG
Organism: Bacteroidota bacterium; assembly: GCA_947501265.1. Taxonomy (GTDB): domain Bacteria; phylum Bacteroidota; class Bacteroidia; order UBA7662; family CANHCV01; genus CANHCV01. The sequence goes on along the minus strand of CANMVY010000019.1, from coordinate 8,009 downwards.
ATGCACCATTGCGATGCGTTCGGCCACCCGCAAATCGGTTAAGAAATGCTGCCCCAAATGTTTTTTTGCCCGAACTTTATCCATGGAACTCTGTAAAATTTTCGACAAAGGTATTTTGATTTCGGGAATGTTCTATTTTTGAATATCGAAAAACCAAAATCATGAAAAAATTTCTACCTGCTTTTTTAGGAGCTGGACTTGTACTTGGGTTCAGTTACAACGTTTTTACCAATAGCTCCGGTGCGCCTTCGGGAGTAACCGGCGGTTTGGGAAGTCCAACGTGCTCGATGTGCCATTCGGGTCCTGCAGGCACGGGCTCTGCCACCATTTCCATCCAAGGAAATCCGGCTACGTACAATCCGGGCCAAACGTACACGGTGAATGTTGCGGTTACCGAGCCCGGGTGCACCAAGTTCGGCTTTGCCTCCAGAATCATTGATATCAATCAAAATGCTGCGGGCAGTATCGCTTCAACGGGAAGCGAAACCCAAATCATTTCTGGCACCAATCCGCAAGAAATTACGCATACCCGAGCTGGTACAGCAACCACAACACCTGGAAGCAAGCGTTGGTCGTATTCGTGGACGGCTCCAACTTCGACATCGGCTCCCGATTCGGTTTATTTTGCTGCTGCGGTGAATGCTTCCAATGCCGATAACCGAAATTCGGGAGATCGCATTTATTCTGCAAATTTCATCTTCAAAAAAGCTTCTCCCAATTCTTCATCCAATCAGTCTTTTCAGCATGGAAACGTGTTTTTTAATGCTGAAGGATTGAACATTCAGTTGTTCCCACAGCGATTGGTAGAGCAGGCGTTGGAGGTGATCGATATGAGTGGAAAAGTGGTTTACCGAGCCCATTTTGGAGTTAGTTCGCTTCCCATTCAAAAAGTGGTTGCTTTGAATGTTCCTGAAGGAATTTATTCGGTGATTTACCGACACGGAAACCAAATTGAAAGCATATCCTTGAAAAAGTAAAATTACCAACGGGCTTCGGCCCGTTTTTTTTGGTTTGTTGGAATGCGTTTCTTATTTTTGATTTTACGAAAGACCAACCTACCATGAAGCGTATTTCAGTTTTATTCCTAACCCTGTGTTTTGCAGGACTTTCCGTTTTTGCTCAAAAGGAAAACAAAGCCCTTAAAAAAGCGCAAACCTTGTACGATCAAGAGCAATTTTTTGCTGCCGGAAATGCTTTTCTAGAAGTTTCCAAAGACAAATCGTTAAAGGATCAAAAGGAAGATATTCAGATCAAAGCGGCTCAGGCTTACCTGAAAGGGTTTCAGTATAAAAAAGCCCTTTCGGTTTTCGAAGGAATGGTAGCAGCCGGTCCAAAAAACGTTGAAGTTTTCTTCATGTATGCCGAAGCATTGCGTTCCTTAGGCCAATTTGATGCTGCAATCGTACAATACAACAAATACAACGAAGTTAATCCCGGCAACGCCCAAGGATCTTCTCGCATCAAAGAAATTGGGGATTTTAAGGAAGGAATGAATAAGCCTACCCGGGTAAAAGTGACCAATTTCGGACGTTTCAATACCCGTTTCCACGATTATGGAGCCAATTTCTACAAGAAGAATGGAATTGTTTTTGTTTCGAAGCGCGAAGAAGCGGCTGGTAAAAAACCCGAGGCGGGAACCGGAGAAAAGTTCTCCGATTTGTTCGAAGCGTTTTTGGATAAAAACAACAAATGGAGTTCTCCAACTCCTCTAAAAGGAATGATCAACAGCCCGTTCAACGAAGGAGCTGCATCGTTTACGAAAAATGGCACACAAGCTTATTTTTCGGTTGCTGATAAAACTGGAAAAATTTATTTGTACGTTTCAAAACGCGCTTCTGCCGATTGGGAAGCTCCCGAAAAGATTTCTTTCTTTGGCGATACCGTTATGTTGGCGAATCCTTATTTGAGCAACGACGGTAAAACCTTGTACTTCTCGGCAACCAACGCTCCTGGAGGTTACGGTGGAATTGACATCTACAGCGCAAAGCGCAAAGGAAACGGTTGGGAAGATGCCATCAACTTGGGCCCTATCATCAATACTTCGAACGATGAATCTTTTCCAATTGTTCACGAATCAGGTGATTTGATGTTCGCATCAAAAGGACATACCGGTTACGGTGGCTACGATGTTTTCCGCTCTTCCATGAAGGACGGAAGTTGGTCGGCTCCGAAAAACGTAGGTTTGCCCATCAACTCCACTGCTGATGATATTTATTACATCGCTAATCCATCCTTCTCTCGCGGATTCTTGTCGTCCAACCGCGAAGGAACCAAAGGCGGATTCGATGTTTGGGAATGGGAGATTACGCCCTTGGAATTCAATGTTCTGGTAACGGTAAAAGACGATTCTACTGGAAAAATTCTTCCTAATGCAACCGTGAAGTTGTATTTATTGCCAGATTCTTCTTTCCGCGATGGAATGACGGATGAAAAAGGACAGATCAAATTCAAATTGAAATCGAACACCGAATATGCTTTGTTGGTTAACAAGGATAAATACTTCGGAAATACCGGAAGCGTATCATCGAAGAATGAAGAATTCTCCAAGAATTTCGAATTGACCATCGGTATTGCTCCGATTCCACCGCAAACCATTGTTTTGGAAGACATTTTGTACGATTTGAACAGCGCCAATTTGCGCCCAGAATCAGAAAAAAGTTTGAATATTTTGGTTGATTTGATGCGTAAATCGCCCAACTTGCGTATTGGAATTTACTCTCATACGGATAGCCGCGCAACCGATCGCTACAACGATTCACTCTCCCAAGCGCGTGCCCAGTCCGTTGTTAATTTCCTCATCACCAATGGAATTGATTCTGCACGAATGGTTCCTAAAGGTTTGGGTGAACAAAAGCCATACACCGCCATGGTTAATGGTAAAATGGAATTGTTGACCGAGGCCTTCATCCTTAAACAGCCGAAAGACAAGCAAGAGGCGTTGTTCCAGTTGAACCGTCGTACAGAGTTGGAAGTATTGGGTACAGATTTTGAAGGCAACATCAAGTACAAGCGTGTTTCTGGAGAAGAAGATTCCAAAGGCGCCGGCAGTTTATTCGAAGGACGTACCGGAGGAGACGACAAATAAATTAATGATTCAAATTAAAATGGGGTTGACCGATGTCAACCCCATTTTTTTTCCCGCAGGACAACCCCATTTTTGTTACAATTCATTCCAACCTTTTCCGGCGAAGATCCGATCCCGGGATTTTTCAATGCGAGAAAATCGGGTAGCCGCCTGCTTCGCTTGGGAGAAGTACAAAAAGTAGCTTCGTTGACGGCCGGGTGTGAGGGCGTAAAAGGCGGCTGCGAATGTTGGATCGTTTTGGAGGACTTCTTTCAATTCGGCGGGTAGTTCGTAGTCTTCGTGTTTCTTCACCGGTACTTTTTTTCCAGCTACTTCCAATTCTACGGCTTCAAAAATGAAGGACTTGATAACATCTTCTTGTTCCCAAACCTGGGATACGTGGGTGAATCGGTATTGCCTTCCCGACTGTGAGTTTTCGGTGGGTTGGGTGAGTCGTTGGTCGGGATCGGTAAGGAGGGCGCCTTTGAAAAAATTGATGGAGGCATATTCCTTGAAGGCGCCTAAAACAGCAATGTTTTTCTTATTGGACGAGTAACAAGGATGGCTCCATTTGAATTCCTCAACAAGGCCACAATCCAAAAGAATTTGCCGTAAAGCGTCTAAAATATCGCCCCAGCGATGCACCTTGCAATCGGGTGTTGCACCGTATTTGCATCTCATGCATCCTTGCACCAAGTAAAGATCAACGGAAGGATTGAGGATTTTCATCTTCCAAAATTAAGTTTTTAAAAGAAGTAGCCACTTAAATTTTATGTTTCCAACCTAGGTAAATCACGAAGGTTCGGGCGGGATTTCGTTGGTTCACTTCCCAATCGATTTGGTACCCTAGTTCAACAGCACTTTTCTTATTCAATTCTTTTTCGATGCCCAGGAAATACCGAAAGTTTTCCATTTGCCGAGAAGTGGGAGAAATGTTGAACCACGAATCTACTGAAGCGGATGCGCTGAACTTTTTAGGCAAGTCCCAAGCTAGTCCGAATTTATTGCGGATAAATTTTTTGTTGCTGTTCAAAACGTCCTCTCGATTGAAATCCGAAAATTGGTTTTGGTAACGTATGCGGTAGAAGGGTGAAATCTTTCCAAAATTGGGTTTTACCGCTAAATCGAAAAAGGTTCGACTTCGGAAGTTTCCGTTGTTTACCCACGTCGCTCGGTAATGTCCGGAAAAGCGCAACCAAGAAAGGGGTCGATATTCCAACGAGAGTTCTTCGAATCCGCGATTTAAACGAGAAATATTTTGGTCCAATCTCAATTGGGTTTCGAGTTCCGAAGACCATTTTTTATTCCATTTATGGCTTAGGGAAGCTGAAAACCAAGCACCAGCGTCCGACGTTTGGGCATGAAGCGCGCCGGAAAGGAAGAAAAAACAAAGAATGAATCCGCCCAGTCTCATTTTTCGTAGTAGTAGATTCGAATTTGGGCGGAATCGCGTAGAAAATCAATTTTCTGAACCAAAACCCGGTGAACAGGAATTCCGGTTCTCAATCGAATATCGGCCATCAACTGTTCGTGATTTTCGGTTGGAATCAATTCAATTTGATCGTAGAAAATAACTTTGGAACTTTCTTTTTTCATCAACCAGCTGCTTTCCAACAACCAGGTAATCAATAAAATAATGGCTGAAATGGTGCACAGTTCTTCCCATCCGCCTTTGGTAACCGCGTTCAAAACGCCCAAGGCAATCGACAAGAAAAGGTAGCTCATGTCTTTGATGGAAATATCTTCGGTTCGGTAGCGAAGCATGCTGAAAACTGCAAAAAGTCCGAAGGCTGCACCCATCGATAACTCAGCCTTGTTTAAAGAAAAGGATAGGAGGAAAATGACAAGGTTGAAAATGATGTAGGTGAAAAACAGATCCTTGGTTTTATACACTTGAAAATAAATGAAGCGAATAAGTATGATCACCGAGGTAAGATCGATGGCCAAACGAATGAAAAATTTCTTGGAAAGTTTATCAAAAATATCGACAGAAGAGGAAAGGAATTCTTCGTTAGCGATTTGCAATAAATCCATGCGTAGTTTTTTTAAGGAGGTGAAGTTTGTTTTTGAAATGATTGGATTTGATTCCAGGGTTTAGCGACATGATGCCAAAACAATATTTGCTGATTCCCCCAGAACGAATGTGGTGCTTTTGCATCAGCCTAACGAAGGGGGAGGGACATTGCCGATCTTGTTTGACTTCGGCAATCACAAGATTGGGAAATGATTTTTTCTGGGTTTCATTGGAAAAAGTAAGCTGAAGATCCAGCGTTACTCGCTCTTGTTGATGTTTCCCAACCAACGTTAATCGCTGGTATTCTACCCAAATGCTGGGTCGTAAGTCGGCCGTTTGAAACGGGGTTTTGGATTGAACAAAGGCCGATGAAAAATCGTCTTCCAAATCGGGTTGCTCCAACCTGATGCGATCTTTGATGGTTCGTCCTTTGTTGTTTTTCAACTTTACTTCGAGAAATCCCAGTTGAGACTCCACATAAGTGCGGTGCCTAATTTTGTATCGGTGGCCATTTCCACGGTGGTGTTGTACAAAGCAATCCAATTTCTCAGTATCGAAATAAAGGGTTTTGTAGGTGTTCAAACGATTTCCAATGACTTCCAACATGTGGTAATGAGGAAGCATTTCCTTCAACATTTCAGGAAGGAAATGCAAAGGAAAATAGTATTTCCGATCGACCCTCGACATGAGGTCGGACTTGCCCAATTGGTCCAAACCAATGGGGGAGAAGGATTCGATCGGCAAATCAATCATCTTTTAATGATGATGGTATCTAGGATTAGTTTCTCTCGTTGCTCTTTTATTTCAAACGGCACCAAAATAGGTTCAATTTTATTCGTGTTTCCAGGCGTGATGTACCGATTTGAATACACCAACAAAGAATATTTCCCGGGTTGCAAATAGGGGAAGGTAAACCAACCGTTGTACGAAGTTTTAACATCTTCGCTCGGGATAGAATCGGAACCGTACATCAAATAAACGTCTTCGTCCATGGCTGGATATTCCGAATTGATGATGGAAAAGGTATTGTCCCAATCTTGGGTCCACAGGACTCCCGAAACCGATGCAAAACCACCGGTTCCTGGTTCTTTGGCACAGGAAGACATCCCAAAAACAAGGAGGCCGAGGCAAAAAGAAGAAAAAAGGTCTTTCATTGTTCTCAAAAATACCAAAATTGAGGTTAACAAAAAATTAATGATGGCTTTTGGACGAAAAAAATGGAAAAGGTTGTCTCTGAAACAAAGGCTAAATCGTGCAAGCAGTCTGGCTAAAACCCTACCTTTGTGGCATGAACCAATCTGTTATCGCTGCACTTGCTACCCCGCCCGGCCGATCGGCCATTGGGGTGATTCGCCTCTCTGGGGAGGGATGTTTAAAGGTGTTGAACCGATGTTTCAAAGGAACCAACTTGGAAGAAGTGCCCGGAAATACCGTTCATTACGGATGGATTACCGACGGTTCTGCCTTGATTGATGAGGTGATGGTGGCGGTATTTAGAGCTCCAAAAAGCTACACCAAGGAGGATAGCGCCGAAATTTCGGGACACGGGTCGCCGTTTCTCTTGAAAAGAATTTTAGAACGCCTCATTCAAGAAGGAGCCTCATTAGCTGGCCCCGGTGAATTCACGATGCGCGCATTTGCCCATGGCCGCTTCGATTTGGCACAAGCTGAAGCCGTAGCGGATTTGATTGCGGCCGACAGCGATGCACAGAAAGATTTGGCCTTGAGTCAGTTGCGCGGCGGAATTTCGCACGACATCGCCCTTTTGCGGGATGAATTGATTCAGTTTGCGAGTTTGATTGAATTGGAATTGGATTTTTCGGAAGAAGATGTAGAGTTTGCCGATCGTTCAGCCTTGCTTCGGTTGATTGAAAAAATCCGAAATCGCATGCAAGAGCTGATGCAGGGATTTCAGTGGGGAAATGCTTTGAAAGAAGGCGTTCCGGTGGCCATCGTGGGCATGCCCAACGCCGGCAAAAGTACGTTGCTGAATGCTTTGTTGAACGAAGAGCGGGCGTTGGTGAGCGATATTCCAGGAACTACCCGGGATGTGATTGAAGAAGTCTTGCACATCGACGGAATTGGATTCCGATTTATTGATACGGCGGGTTATCGGGATACTGTTGATGTGATTGAAGCGATGGGCATTGAGCGAACCCTGGAGCGTTTAAAGTCGGCCACCGTGGTGTTGTGGGTGATGGACGGAACCGAGGATGCCGGATTAAAAGAACGATTGGGATCTGAGATGATAGCGGCGGGAAAAACGGTGATTGCCTTGCGAAACAAAGCCGATCAGTACGCGTTGAGTGCGGGCACGATGATGGACGATCAGTTGATCATTTCGGCCAAGGAACGCTGGGGATTGGATGTGCTGAAAGCAGAATTGTTACGGCAGGCGTTAGCTCAGAAAACCGATGGGGCTTTGGTGAGCAACATTCGTCATTACGAAGCGTTGAAAAACGCCGATGCGGCCTTGGATCGGGTTACGGCCGCATTGGGTTTGGGCGTTAGCGGAGAGTTGTTAGCGGCCGATATTCGGGAAGCGCTATTCCAACTGGGCTTGATCACCGGTCAAATCACCACCGACGATTTGTTGGAATCGATTTTCACGAGGTTTTGTATTGGAAAGTAATTTACTTTCTTTTGTTTGTTAAGTGCCTGTTTTTGTTGAGTTTCAGTACACTTTTCTTTCTCTTTTTTGTTGCCCAACTCTACTTTTTTACTTATATTTGTTGCCCAGTTGTTGCCCAATTGGCTATTTTGTTGCCCACATATCAGTTTGATGGAAGTCAGGCGAAATAATGCACCAAGTAGCACCACCCAGCAACATACTGCAACAAGTAGCAACAAATGAGTAGTACAATTAAACTTCCTAAATTCTGTAATCACTGTGGTAAGGCTTTCATAGCCCAAAAGACCACAACGAAGTAT
>CANMVY010000018.1 GCA_947501265.1 Bacteroidota bacterium | reverse complement strand
CGGCCGAAAGCGTAGTTTTCCCGGTTCCAGAAAGTCCGAAGAAAATGGCGGTGTCACCGTCCTTGCCCAAGTTCGCAGAACAGTGCATGGAAAGGGTTTGCTTTTCTTCCGGTAAGATGTAATTCAAAATGGAGAAGATGGATTTCTTGATCTCTCCGGTATAACCCGTTCCACCGATCAACACCATTTGTTTGGTGAAATTGATGATGGCAAAGTTGGATTGACGGGTTCCGTCAACTTCTGGGTTGGCGTGGAAACCAGGTGCGCAAAGGATGGTCCAATCGGTGGAAGCCAAAGCTTCCAATTGATTGCGCTCGAAACGATTGAATAGGTTATCGGCAAAAAGGTTACTGAATGCCCACTCGGTAATGGTACGAACCGTCAAGCGGTAAGCAGAATCAGCGCAAACGTAGTTGTCGCGAACGTACACCTTTTTATCGGACAAGTAAGCGGCAACTTTTTGGTGCAAAGCGTCGAATTTCTCAGGAGCGAAAGCGATGTTCACATCTCCCCACCAAACCGTGTTTTCGGTTTTTGCATCTCGAACAACGAAACGGTCTTTGGGTGAACGGCCTGTGAATTTACCGGTATCAACGGCCAAAGCGCCGGTGTCGGTTAAAACGCCTTCACCATTTTTAATGGATTCTGCTACCAATTGAGCAGGAGTTAAATTCCAATGTGCCTCGGAAACCGTAGAAATACCAGCCCCCATCAACGATGCCTGGGCCGACTTCATGCCAAATTCTTTCATGTATTAGAGTTTTATGGGGCAAAAATACGGATTTTTTTCATCAAAAAAACTGATTTTCATGACTTTTTCTTGAAGGTTCATTGCTGATTATTGTCGAATTTTGCGCCATGGCACGACCCAGTTTAAACAGCGGTGCTCCTTTAACCCAAGAAGGACAACGAGCAAAAATTTCCCTAAAATCCCTCAAACAACTCAAATGGATTCTCCAGCATCTCCGTCCTCATCGATGGTTGTTTGCTTCTGGTTTGTTGTTTCTGATTGTCGGAAGCGGGGTTTCGCTCATGTTTCCGTGGTTCATTGGCAAGCTGACCGATTTGGTGAACGGTAAATCCATCGCTCCATGGTTGGGTGGCTTGTACGGTTTGTTGGGTTGGCTCATTGCCGTTTTTGGTATTCAGGCTTTTTTATCTTTTTTCAGGGTTCTCTTTTTTATTCGCATCGGTGAAAAGGTGTTGTACGATATTCGCTCAAAGGTGTACGAAAACCTCATCGCCCAACCCATTCGCTTCTTCCAAGACCAAAAAGTGGGGGAGTTGAACAGCCGGGTAACCTTGGATTTGAGTTACATTCAAGATACCATTACAACCACCTCCGCCGAACTAATTCGTCAGTTTCTCGTGATCATTGGCGGGGTGATTTTTTTGTTTACTCAAACATCTACGAAATTAACCCTCATCATGTTAGGGGTATTTCCTGTTCTCATTGGTTTAGCTATTTTCTTTGGAATTTTCATTCGGAAGATGGCCCGACAAGCTCAGCAAAAAATGGCCGATAGCCAAGCTGTTTTGGACGAATCCATGCAAAACATCACCACAGTTAAAGCATTTGGAAACGAGTGGTACGAAATCAAGCGTTTTCGCGAAAACCTTTCTGAAGTGGTGCGTTTCGGAATTCGAGGAGGACTTTTTCGCGCCATGTTTTCTTCATTTATCATTCTCGTGGTGTTTGGCGCAATCATCGGCATCATTTTTCTTGGATTCTTAGAGGTCCAAAAAGGAAATCTTTCTCTGGGTTCTCTCATCAGTTTCATTACTTACAGTGCCATGGTGGGGGCGAGCATGGGTTCCCTTTCTACCTTGATTTCCGATTTTCAACGGGCCATCGGCGCTTCTGAGCGGGTTTTTGAGTGGATGAGTCAGCCCGGCGAAAACATCAAAGAACCGAGCAAAGGATTTCAACCTGAAGGAAAAATCGTTTTTGAAGATGTTTCTTTCGCTTATCCAACTCGAGCAAGCCATCAGGTTTTTAAAAACATTCACTTGGAATTACTCCCTCAAGGAATGTACGGGGTTGTAGGAAAGAGTGGGGCAGGGAAGTCAACCCTGGCGCAACTGTTGCTTCGTTTTTTCGAAATCAATTCGGGCAGTATTTCGTGGAATGGGGTAAATTTCCAAGACATTCCATTGGTCGATTTACGTCGTTCCATCGCTATCGTTCCTCAAGAAGTCTTGTTGTTTCATGGAACCATTTCTGAAAACATCGCTTATGGAAAGCCCGGATGTTCCCGCGAGGAAATTCTTGATGCAGCAAATCGAGCCCACGTGATGGAATTTGTGGAAACGTTGCCCGAAGGACTTGAAACCATGATTGGAGAAAAAGGAGCCAAGCTTTCTGGCGGACAAAAGCAGCGCATCGCGATTGCTCGTGCGCTCATTAAAAAACCTGCCTTACTTATTTTTGATGAAGCGACTTCGGCCTTGGATAACGAATCAGAAAAAATGGTTCAAACAACCATTCACGAATTGAAAGGGACTTGCACCATGTTGATCATTGCTCACCGTCCATCCACCTTAGAAGTATGCACCCAGTTTATTAAAATTTCGGGCAATGGAACGATCGAAGTTGTTGAAAATCAAGGTAATTTGTCTCAGATTTTATCAGCAGTGAAAAAGCAGGATTGAAAATTTTTATTTTTTGTTGACAATGCAATTATTTTTTACTTCTTTCGTTAAAAGAACAAATCCCAACCTATGAAACAAAACTACGCGGAAAAAATGTACCATCATGAAAACGATCATTTCCCCCGCGTTAGGTTGCGAAGTTTCATCTGCGCCCCTCACTGTAGAATTATTTGCAGTACGCTCTAAAATCATTGCCATTGCCGTTTCATTTTTGAAAGATCGAGAAGAAGCGGAAGATGTTTTTCAAGATGTTTACTTGAAAATTCAGTCGGCTCAATCCCGAGGATTTTATTTGGAAGGAGGAAAAGCCCGTGCTTGGATTCTTCAAGTTACTCGTAACCATTGCACGGATTTAACAAGAAGAGGTAAAAACAAAAAAAACATCTCTACCTCATTCGATCAGAATATTTTCGATTTTATTCCATCCTCCGATGGAGATAGAGAAACCCAAATGGCACATCAAGAGCGTTTGGATCGTGCCTTGGCTTGTTTCAAACGTTTGCCCGAAGATCAAAAGCAAGTTGTTTTTTGCCGAATTTACCATCAAATGTCATTCAAAGAAATTGCAGAAAAGCACGATATCTCAGTGAATACGGCCTTGGGAAGAATGCGCTACGCCATCATCAACATGAAAAAATATTACGATGGCAATAAATGACTTTTTCAAGCGTTTCAAAAATAAAACGCATGGAAGAACTCTACCCTCAACTTTGGCTTGATTACCTCATGGGTCAATGCAACGACCAACAGAAGTTGAATTTTGAAACGAAAATTCTTCATCAAAAAGAAGTGAAAAAGGAATTGATTGAGATTCAAACTTTTTTGCAAGATTTGCACGATGCCTTGATTTTCGAGGAATAATTTTTATCTTGGCGAAACAACCAAAATTTCGTCATGAAAAAAATTTTACTCTTTTTGTTTGCTGCGCTTGGTAGCGTTGCAACTTATGCCCAATCCAACGGTTCCGGCGGTCCCGATGGTTACGGCTACACCTGGCGCGATAACCGCGATCCACAAGGCCCAACCTACAATTGGTTTGATATTTCAACTATCGGTACTCCTGTAACGGGATTGGGCGACGATAATGTTGTAGGGCCATTTTCAATGACCGGTTTCCAGTACTACTGGTACAATCCCGAACGTTTCTGGATTGGTTCAAACGGTTACATCATTTTCAACGGAAACGGACAGTTGGCGTCTTTGTTTCCCGGTGTAGTTCCAAGCCCAACAGGCGCCAACGATTGGATTGGCGGATTTGTAACGGATTTGAATTTCGGTGGAGCCGGAAATCCAGGTCGTTGTTACCGTTACGATCGAGGTGATACCATCTGTATTTCTTGGGTGAATGTACCTTTCTGGCGTCAAGCCGCTCCCGGATATGTGGGTTCGGTGAGCTACCAAATCATCCTTAATAAAGCAACCAAACAAATTACCTTCAATTACAAAACACTCAATAATCAACCTGCGATTACTTCAGGTTCACGCTCACTACTAATTGGAATTGAAAACAATGTAGGAAATTTGGGATTGGCTCACAGCTACGATACCTATCCCGATACCAGTTACACCGTGGTTTACAATTATCCTGCAGTCGTTACCTACCAAGTTTCCGATGTTGGTGTTCAATGGAATAACAACAACAACAATCATGGAGTATTTAAAGGATTAGGAAGTACCAATGTACCCATGCAGGCCAACATTAAAAACTACGGAAACGTTGCTTTGACCAACATTACAACGGCTCTAAATGTCGTTGATCCTTTCAACGGATTGGCGTTAAACTCTTCTGTAAATACCACTTCTTTGTTACCTGGATCTGATTTAACCTTGAGTTTTCCGAATTCCTTGAATTTAACCCAACCCGGTATTTATAAGATGTGGACCACCTCCACCATTACCACCACCGATTTGGTTCCAGATAACAATACCAACGACATCAAAATCATTTCTGTTGATACCACCGTTGCTATGAACCTGGATTATTCCGACGGTATTCCCGATGGTGCTGGTTTGAGTTGGAACGGTGGCGGCGGCGGTATTGCCGTTTACATTCAACCTCCTGTTTATCCAGTGAAAATTACCAACTCCAAATTCTTCATCCAATCAAATACGGGAAATGCTGATTTTTACGCTAAAATTTACGACGATAATGGACCGAATGGAGGGCCAGGAACCCTATTGGATTCTGTCCTGTTTCCAGCAGCCAGCATTTCTCCCAATTCTTACAACACCGTTCCTTGCGCAAACCAAAACTTGATTGTTAATGATGGTGGATTTTATTTGTTATGGGAAATGAACGGAACAAACATTACCCTTGCACGAGATACCACAGGTCCAATTTCTCGTAGATCATTAGAAGTTTTAGGCGGGATTTGGGCGCCTTACCGCGAAAAGAACTACGAAGATTTCTTGATGGGCGTTGAGGCTACCAAAATCTATCGCCGCGATTTGGCCGTTCCCCAAGTCCTTTCTCCAACAACTGGATTTGTGCTTACCAGCACCCCAACCAACGTAACCATCAAGGTGAAAAATCCAAGTCCTGAACCTTCCGTTCGCGGAACCATTAAGTTTAAAATGGGAGCAGGTCCGGTGATCAGTGAAAACTTTAACCAGGTGATCAATCCCGGTGACTCCATCATCTACAATTTTACAACCCGTTTGTCTTCAACCAACGGAAGAACAGGTAACTTATGCGTTTGGATTGAAATGGCCAACGACCAAAACATCAATAACGACACGACCTGCATTTCCGGATCTGTTCAAGGTGCTAATGAACTAGCCCAAGCCGGAATTAAAATGTATCCCAACCCATCCAACGGCAACTTCTGGATTGAAAAGAATTCCAGCGTTTCCTCCATGGACATTCAAATCTTGGATGCTTTCGGTCGGGTAGTAAAGAGCGTGAAAAACGTAACTGAAAATATTCATTCCATTCAGGCTACCGAACTCAGTAATGGAATTTATTTGATTCGAGTTTCCAACAAAAATCAAGTGTTGGGTGATGTGAAATGGATCAAACAATAATTGGATTTAATTTCAACAAAAAAGGGGGCGAAGGCCCCCTTTTTTATGTGATTGTGTTTCGATTAATAGTACTTCAATAAAAGGTGGGTATCGAAATAAGGAATAACGGCCTTTTCGCCTTTGTTGTTTCGTTCAAATCGTTCAATCAACTGTTCCACCTTGTCTACTTGTTTGTTTTCCCTGAAATTGACCATTTTGGTGAGGATTTTTAGCATAATGCGAGCGTCCTCGTAATCGGCTCCATCCATTTCTTCTTCCGAATTACGAATTTGGCGTTGAATACTTTTGATGAGGGTGGTGCAAAGTTCTGCTTCATTAACCATAGCATAGCCGCAAGCGGTTAATAACTTCACTTCCATTTCGGCATGCGGTAAATGGCGAAGGGTTACGTCGTACCTTAAATTATTGAGGCAACGAATGGCTTCTTCCACTTTTTTGTCGTACATGAGTGAAACCGCTTCGTAAATTTTCGAAACAACGTACAAATAGGTATCTTTTTTATCAGCGTTGAGTTCAGGTAAGAACGATTCGTTTTCGTCGGCTAATTTTTCAAGTTTTCCCGCCTCCCGGTACATTTCTAATTTTGTGAACAACAGGCGGGGCGTGAACAAGTAATAATTCAAATACTTTAGAAATTCACCCATCGTAGGTTCAAGAATTTCGTAATACTCCCATTCTTTTTTTCCCAAATTTAAACGATGGTAATACTCCAACTTTAAATAATCAAAACACTTGGAAAGTTGGAAATAAAATGGGTCGTTTTCGTACTTCAAGAAAATCGCATCCACTTCTTCAAAAATATCCTCAATGTCTCCCATGCTGCCCGTCGGTTTGTCAAACTTGTTGGGAATGAAGAGGATCGAGAAAACTTTTACCAAGGAACTGTAAATGTACAATCGGTGAGAGTCGTACAAATCACACATCGAATTCAATTCCATGTGTATGATGTTGATTTGGATCAATTCGGTGTCTTCCCTTGAAAAGAAATACTGTCCATACAAATTGAAATACTGACCTACCATTTCTTCCGCTCGATCCAGGGCCAAAGTGAAGGCAACGTGTTTGTTGTAGAGCTGTGAATAGGTGTAAAATTGGTCGGGGTGATTCACATAAACCTTTTTCAGGTTTTGGTAAATCTTGGTGAGTTCGTAGGGTAAATCGTAATCGGCCAATTGCTTTTCTAGCCGTTTCAAGGTGGCACTGACTACCTCTTTTTCAGCGGTGAACATCAGTTCGCCGGCAAATGCAACTTTCTTGATCAAGTCCAATTTTGGAGCTTCCATTTTGGAAACCAAAAAGTTGTAGATCTTTTGACCCAATCGAGATTTTAAGGTGTAGAAGGCATTGGGCTTGATGTCGAGTTCTTTGATGCAGTCTTTGTCGCTCAAATTGTTCTCCCTGGAAAAACGCAAAAGTTGAAGCGACTTGTCTGCATTATTTGAGGATACTTGATCTTCTAAAATGCGGTATTCGTCTTCTGTAAGAGTTTTAACGATTTTGTTTATTTTTTCCATGGTTGTAAACCGTTTATATTTGTTGTTTTATCATTACTAGCTAAAAATCAATGGAGTATTCATTTTTATTCGTGATGAATGCGGTCGTTGATCAAAGTAATCAAATCAAAAGTAATTAACTTTTTTGATGAAAAAAGGTTTGTGATGGGATTGTGGAAAATTGGAAATGCAATTCCATTAAATGAGTCAAAATGATCGGGAATAGTTTTCAACAACCGTTGAATTCTGAACGAAGGTTGAATAGCTTAGCTCATCGATTCTTCCTCTGAAAAATCTTTCAAAATCACCTTCAAATGCAGTTTTCACATCTTCACGTTCACACCCAGTTTTCGTTGCTCGACGGCGCAGCTTCCATTTCGGCCTTGTTTAAAAAAGCTGCCGCCGATCAAATGCCTGCACTGGCCATTACCGATCATGGAAACATGTTCGGTGCGTTTAAATTTGTTGCGGAAGCCGCCAAACACAACGTAAAACCCATTGTAGGATGCGAATTCTACCTGGTAACCGATCGCCACCGAAAACAGTTTTCCAAAGACGACCGCGATCGACGATTTCACCAACTCTTCCTGGCTAAAAATGAAACCGGTTACCAAAATTTAATCAAATTGTGTTCCCTTGGATTTATCGAAGGCATGTACTCAAAATATCCACGAATCGATAAAGAACTGGTTTTGAAGTACCACAAAGGATTGATTGCTACGACTTGCTGCATCGGAGCTTCCGTACCAAAAGCCATCTTGCAAAAAGGAGAAGCCGAAGGCGAAAAGGAATTCAAATGGTGGCTGGATCTGTTCGGGGAAGATTATTACGTAGAACTTCAACGACACGATATCCTCGAACAAAACATCGTGAACGAAGTCTTGCTGAAATTTGCCAAAAAATACAACGTGAAAATCATTGCTTCCAACGATTCCCATTATGTGGATCAAAAAGATTGGAACGCACACGATATTTTGTTGTGTCTCAATACCGGAGAGAAAAAATCAACGCCGACCAACAAAGAGTTTTCCGACGATGAAAGCAACATTCGAGGAACCCGTTTTGCCTTCTACAACGATCAATTCTACCTGAAAACCACGCAGGAAATGTCGCAACTGTTTTCAGATCTTCCTGAATCCATCGACAATACCAACGAAATTGTAGGAAAAGTTGATCATTTGGATTTAAAGCGCGATATTCTTCTTCCTAATTTCCCTCTTCCCAATGAGTTTAAAATTCACGATAAAGAAGAAGAAATCAAGGGAAAGAAAATTGCCGCAGATGTTTTGAATCAGTGGGAATACCTCAAGCACTTAACGTTTGAAGGAGCAAAAAAAAGGTACGGTGAAATTTCCCCTGAAGTTCAAGAGCGCTTGGATTTCGAGTTGTTTACTATCAAAACTATGGGTTTTGCCGGCTATTTCCTCATCGTTTCCGATTTCATTCGTGCCGGTCGAGATTTGGGAGTGATGGTTGGACCAGGACGTGGCTCGGCGGCCGGTTCTGCTGTAGCTTATTGCATCGGAATTACCAACATCGATCCCATCAAGTACGATTTGCTGTTCGAGCGTTTTCTCAATCCCGAACGTTACTCCATGCCCGATATCGATACCGATTTCGACGATGAAGGGCGACAGAAAGTGATCGATTACGTGGTAGACAAATACGGCAAACAACAAGTGGCCCAAATCGTAACCTATGGAACAATGGCAGCAAAAATGTCGATCCAAGACGTTGCCCGCGTGCTCGATTTACCACTACCTGATTCCCGAGCGATTTCAGATTTGGTTCCCAATAAGCCCGGGATTTCGCTCGGACGTATTCTTAACGCTCCCATTGAGGGTGAAAAAAGCTTGAAGGAAAAAGAAAACCTCCCGCCCGATGAAATCGAAAAAGTAAAGAAACTGCGGTTGCTTCGCGCCGGTTCCGATTTGCAAGCTGAAGTGTTGAAAGAAGCTGAAATTTTGGAAGGTTCAGTGCGCGGTACTGGAATCCACGCCGCAGGAATCATCATTGCGCCCAAAGACTTAACTGAACTCATTCCGATCGCTACTTCCAAAGAATCAGATTTGTATGTAACCCAGTTCGATGGGTCGGTGATCGAAAATGCGGGAGTCATCAAAATGGACTTTCTGGGTTTGAAAACCCTTTCCATCATTCGAGATGCCATTTTCATGATTCAAGAAAATCATGGCGTTCAAATTGATATCGACACGATTCCATTGGATGATTCCAAAACCTTTGAACTGTACCAAAAAGGAGAAACCAACGGAACATTTCAGTTTGAATCTGCGGGAATGCAAAAACATCTCATCAACCTCAAACCTGATAAGTTTGAAGATTTAATTGCGATGAATGCTTTGTACCGTCCTGGTCCTATGGAATACATTCCCTCCTACGTGAAGAGGAAGCACGGGAATGAAAAGGTGGAATACGATTTGGCAGACATGGAGGAATATTTGGCTGAAACCTATGGAATTACCGTTTACCAAGAGCAGGTGATGTTGCTATCTCAAAAGTTGGCCAAGTTCTCCAAAGGAAAAGCCGACGTTCTTCGAAAGGCCATGGGAAAAAAAGACATCAATACGCTGATGAAATTAAAACCCGAATTCATGGAAGGTGCCCAAGACCAAGGCCATCCTGCTAAGGTGTTGGAGAAAATTTGGACCGATTGGGAGGCCTTTGCTTCTTATGCGTTCAATAAATCGCACTCGACTTGTTATGCCATGGTGGCCTATCAAACGGGGTATTTAAAGGCCCATTATCCGGCGGAGTACATGGCTTCTGTACTGATTCACAACTCGTCCAACATGGAAAAAATTTCATTTTTTATGGAGGAATGTCGTAGAATGGGAGTCGAAATTTTAGGGCCCGATGTGAATGAATCCAAAATGGATTTTGCCGTAAATAAAAAAGGGATGATTCGTTTTGGTTTAGCGGCCATCAAAGGAGTAGGGGAGAGTGCCGTTGAATCCATCATCGAGCAGCGGCAAAAAGACGGTCCGTTTAAATCCGTTTTCGATTTTGCCGCACGGGTGAATCTTCGAAATGTTTCCCGAAGGGTTTTCGAAAGCTTAGCGTTGGCCGGTGGCTTTGATTGTTATGAGATTTCTCGTGCTTCGTTCATGGAGCCCGTTGATACCAAAAACACCTTGGTTGAATTGGCCATTAAGTACGGTGCCTCCAAAAAATCGAAAGAAGGAAGTAATC
This sequence comes from Bacteroidota bacterium, assembly GCA_947501265.1. Classification (GTDB taxonomy): domain Bacteria; phylum Bacteroidota; class Bacteroidia; order UBA7662; family CANHCV01; genus CANHCV01. The sequence continues at coordinate 20,133 of CANMVY010000018.1, read as the reverse complement.
AAAATAGTTTGTTTGATGGCGGAGAAATGGGCGATGATCTCATGGAACCAGCCTTCAAAAAGGCAGATGAGTATCCTATTTTCGAACGATTGGCAAAAGAAAAAGAATTGGTGGGCATGTACATTTCTGGGCATCCTTTGGATCAATACAAATTCGAATTAAAAAAGCTGAAGTACACCCCTGTTCAAGAAATTTCCGAAAAAGCTGTCGGGATGGATTTGGTGGTGATTGGAATGATTCAAAATACACGAACAGGAATTTCGAAAAAAGGAAATCCATTTGGTTCATTTTTATTGATTGACTACGAAGGATCCACTGAATTTGTGATGTTTGGTGATCGGTATTTAAAATGGAGTCACATGTTCCAGAACAACAATATGGTGTTGATTCGAGGGAAGAATGCACCACGTTTCCGCGATAGCAAAGAAATAGAATTTCAAATCCATCACATGGAGTTGTTGAGTAATCTTTCTGAAAAAATGATTACTGGAATTCAGTTGGAATTGGATGTTCAGGAAATATCCGATGAATTGATGGCCCAATTGGGCGATTTGTTTTCTCGATTTCCTGGATCCAAGGAATTGAAAATCAAGCTTTACGATGCCATTAAAAATGTATCGCTGGGATTGGTTAGCAACGGACATAAGGTCGATTTAAATGCTGAATTTTATGAGGAACTTTCGAAAATTTGTCAGTTTGATCTCATGATTCGAATGAATTGAACTTTTTTAGTTTTCCTTCGGTTACTACCTTTGTAAAAAATAATTATGGCACATACAATTACAACCGGCAATTTCGAAGAGCTGGTAAAAAATTCTGGAAAAGTAGCATTGGTTGATTTTTGGGCAGCATGGTGTGGTCCTTGCCGCATGGTTGGTCCCGTAGTGGAAGAAATTGCCACAGAAATGGGCGATACTGCAGTAATCGGAAAAGTAGATGTGGATGCTGAAGGCGATTTAGCCATGGAATTCGGTATCAGAAATATCCCTACCCTATTGTTTTTCAAAGATGGTCAAGTGGTAGATAAGCACGTTGGCGTTGCAACAAAAAAGCAATTGCAGGATAAATTAGCCGCCTTGATGTAAAATGCATAGGCCCCGTTTTCGGGGCTTTTTTTTTGGAGTTTATGTTGCATTTAAAGTTGCCAACCGATCCGCGTTGGGCCTCGGTGGCAGAAATTTCGTTGGAATACATTTTGGTTGACCACGCTTGGTGCGAACAAAAAGCAGCAACCTCTTGTATTTCGTTAATCATTCAGTTTTCAGATAAAGAAGAACTGGTCAATCAAGTTTCCCCTTTGGTAACCGAAGAATGGGGGCATTTCAGAACTGTTCTTTTAGAAATGGAAAAGCGTGGAATCCCTTTGGGTAGGCCTAGGAAAGACGAATACGTGAACCAGATGTTGGCTTTTCACGCGAAAGGCGCAAGCCGCGAACAGAAATTGTTGGATCAGTTGCTCACTTGCGCCTTGATCGAGGCTCGTTCTTGCGAACGATTTCGAGTATTGAGTTTAGGCATGACCGATCCCTACATGAGGGAGTTTTACCACCGTTTTATGGTTTCAGAAGCGGGGCATTACACCTTATTTATGAATTTAGCAGAACACTATTTGCCCCGTGAACGTGTTCGTAAACGCTGGGAAGAGTTTTTAGAACGAGAAAAAGAAATCTTGGCTACTTTTGAGCCCCATCCACATCGAATACATTAATCATGTCAGAAAATTTAGTTATACATCAGCAAGCATCCCGTGAAGAAAAATACGTAGCACTTTGGCCACAGCTGCAAGCTTTGGTAGAAGGAGAGTCTGATTATGTGGCCAATTTAGCGAATATCGCAGCTGCGCTACATCAAACCTTTTCTTTTTTTTGGGTCGGATTCTATTTGGTTCGAGATGAAGAATTGGTTCTTGGACCTTTTCAGGGTCCTATCGCCTGCACCCGAATTGCTTTCGGAAAAGGGGTTTGCGGTACCGCTTGGAAAAATCTCGCTCCCATCGTTGTTCCTAATGTAGAAGAGTTTCCTGGCCACATCGCATGCAGCTCCCAAAGCAAAAGTGAAGTGGTTATTCCCATTCAAGATGAAAATGGTGCCGTTGTTGGTATTTTGGATGTCGATTCCGATGTGTTGAATGATTTCAATGAAACCGACGTAGTGCACCTCAGAAAGGTTAGCCAATTAGCAGCAAAATGCATGGGTTATTTTGTTCAATGGAGCTAAATCTGATTTTTTAGGTGCAAATCTTGAAATGACCAATTTGAAAATTGGTCATTTTTCATTTCGAAAAAGTTGAACTTGTATCATTTTTATTTAGAGTAAAAGACCTCGAAATGGCTTTTTTGCTCTTTTTTACATTCCTTTTGTTTGTTTTTTGTCAATTCATTACTTCTTCGATAAGATTTTGATTGTAAGGGAAAACAGAAAGTTGGTGATGCGGTATTTAGCAGAAGGAAAACAACAAGAAAATGAAAAATTTCATCACCTCCGCCGCCATCATCTTTTCAGCAACCATTGCTCAAGCGCAATTGAACTTTAAAGATGCATCATCAACTTCAGGCTTTCAGGCTGAAGAGATTCGTGAGGTTGTATCCAACCAGAATGGTGACCTTTTTTATTCAGGCACCTACGAAGGTTCGTTGAACATGGGAGGACATTCCATTACTTCTACAGGTGGGAAAGATATCTTCTTAATGAAGAAAAATGCACTTGGACAAGTTGCTTGGTTGAAGTCCATCGGAACAACCGAAAACGACGAGGCGCCAGTATTGATTGAAGCTCAGAATGGAGAATTGGTTCTAGGCGGATCGTTCAGAGGAAGCATTGATTTGGATGGAACGGTTTATCAAAGCGCTGGAAATGCCGATGGATTTGTTGTTCGATACAACACCGATGGAGTTTTAATGACATCTTGGACCTTGGGTGGATCCGGAAACGATAAGGTTAAATCCCTTGCTCGCAGCAACAATTCTACCGAAATTTTGGTTGCTGGTGAATTTTCTGGCTTATCAACCTTTGGTCCCGCCGGCTCAGGAACAAATACCCAATTGATGTCGAACGGCGGAACCGATATTTTCTTTGTTCGTTACATCCAAGGACGTTGCGCTCCAGTGATTGAAGCGTTTAAAATTGGATCTACAGGCAACGACCGCTTGGGTGCTATCGCTTATGATCAGTCTGGAAACATGGTCATTACCGGTGGATTTAATCGCCCTATCGATTTGAATCCTTTTCATGCTTCTATGTATGTTCAAACAGAAGGTAATTATGATTTCTTCGTTAGTCGTTTCGATGGACAAGGAAATCCGTTGTTCATGAAAAACTTCGGTGGAGTAGGGAATGATTTTGCTACCACCTTGAAAGTTTCAAATCAAAATGAAATTTTTGTTGGTGGCTTCTTCCACCAAACCATTCAAATGGGTGCATTTTCGATGACCTCCAATGGAGAATCGGATGCATTTTTAGCTCGTTTGGAATTGAATGGAAACGTTTTATGGGCTAATTCTTACGGTGGAACAGAGAATGATCAAATTTCTGAAATTGAAGTTCAAGGAATGAACCGTCTTTGGGTTTCGGGTGAATCTGCGTCCCAGTTCGATTTCAATCCTTCTCAAAATGGCGGAGAGTTCGCCAGCCTCGGAATGTCAGACATTTTCTTGGTGGGATTTGATAAAATGGGTGTTTATCAAGAGATGACCAAATTTGGCGGCATCGGCCAAGAAGCAGTTCGGGGAATGGCGGTGGTTGGACAAGACTTGGTAATGGTTGGTAGTTTTGAAGAAACCGTGAATTTTGATCCTTCCTTCCGATTGGCCGCATTTTCTGCACAAGGAGGATTGGACGGTTTTGAAGTTCGTTTTTCAACCCAAATGGCCAATGGGGTAACTTCCCAACAAGAGAAGTTGAGTTGGAATATCTTCCCAACATTGGCAACCGACTTTGTTCAAATTAACCAAGAAGGATTCAACGCCGAAATTCAAATATTGGATGCAAATGGTCGTGTTGTTTTAAATGAAAAGCTTGGAAATCAATCCCAAAAAGTGGTTGAATTGAGTGGTTTTCAGTCAGGAACCTATTTTGTTCAAATGATGCAGAATGGTAAAATGGAAACCCGAAAAATGGTAAAAATGTAATGTTTTAAATATCAGTGGTTGGCCCGGCCCAAAAGGTCGGGTTTTTTATTGTTTGAGTGAAAATAATGAACTATCTTCGCGCAACCTTAAAAATCATGCCAGCACGGATCAACGAAACCAAATTATTTTCAGGACAAAATTCCCGATATTTAGCTGAAAAAATTGCTAAATTATACGGAAAGGAACTTGGAAGTGTTACCATAAACCGATTCAAAGACGGGGAGTTTGCCGTTAGTTTTGATGAGACGGTTCGTGGGTGTGATGTGTTTTTGATTCAAAGTACGTTCGCTCCTCAAGATAATTTGATGGAGTTATTGATGATGGTTGATGCAGCAAAGCGAGCATCGGCTCACTACATCACAGCGGTCATTCCTTATTTTGGGATGGCTCGCCAAGACCGAAAAGACAAACCTCGTGTGGCCATTGGCGCGCGATTGGTTGCCGACTTACTTTCTGCAGCCGGTGTTTATCGGGTGATGACCATGGATTTGCACGCAGCTCAAATTCAAGGGTTTTTCAATGTTCCCGTAGATCACTTGTACGCTTCTAAAATCTTCATTCCATACATTCAGTCTTTGAATTTGGATAATCTTACCATTTGTGCCCCCGATATGGGAGCGGCAAGTCGAGTTCGTTCCTATATGAAAAAATTGGACACTGATATGGTGGTTTGTGACAAAGTGCGCAAAGAGGCCAACAAGGTAGAATCCATTACTTTGATCGGTGACGTTAAAGATCGAGATATCGTCATCATCGATGATATCATTGATACAGCAGGGACCATTTGCAAGGTGGCAGATGCCATCATGGAAAGGGGCGCACGCTCTGTTAGAGCTTGTTGTACGCATCCCGTTTTGTCGGGTGAAGCCTACAACAACATCAATAATTCTGCCTTGGTTGAAGTGGTCGTTGCCGATACGCTTCCGCTTCGAGAGGGGGAAGATCATTCCAAGATTCGTGTGATTTCCGTTGCTGATTTGTTTGCAAAAGCAATTCGCAGTGTGAATGAGCACCAATCCATCAACAATCTTTTTGAAATAAACATTTAATTTTTTTATTATGAAAACCATCCAATTGAGCGGCTTTCTTCGAGAAAGCGTAGGGAAAACAGGAAGCAACGAATTGCGTGCCTTCGACCGCATTCCATGCATTCTGTACGGAGGGGAGAACCAAGTTTCTTTCTGGGCCCACGGTTATGATTTTAAGGACATCATTTACACGCCTGAAAAATCATTCATTGAATTGAACATTGAAGGTAACAAGTACCTTGCTATTGTTCAAGATTCTCAATACCACCCCATTAGCACAGCGTTGATGCACGTTGACTTATTGTTGGTTCAAGAAGATAAGCCCGTGAAAATGGATTTGCCATTGAAGTTTACAGGTACGGCGCTAGGTGTTTTGGCCGGGGGTAAATTCATGGTTCGTGAGCGTCAATTGCGCGTTAGAGCCTTGAAAAAAGATATGCCTGATTTTCTTGAAGTAGGAATTGGTCACTTAGAAGTAGGTGGTTTGGTTCGTGTTAAAGAAATCAACGTTTCTGGCGTAACCATTTTGGCTGCTCCTAACAATCCCGTTTGCTACGTGAAGGCACAACGTGGAATGAAGAAAGACTAATTCTTCTAAAATATGAAGTTCCTGATTGTAGGTCTCGGAAATCCCGGACGGGAGTATGCCGAAACCCGACACAATGCAGGTTTTATGGTGTTGGATGCTCTTGCGGGGGCATCCAACATTGTTTTTAAAACCGATCGTTTAGCCGAGGTTGCAGAAATGCGATATGCTGGTAAATCGCTTGTTTTGGTGAAGCCCAATACGTACATGAACCTCAGCGGAAAAGCTGTAAGGTACTGGATGGATGCGCACAAAATCCCCCACCAGCATGTGTTGGTCATTACCGATGATTTAGCCCTCCCCTTGGGAACGTTGCGCTTACGCGCTAAAGGCTCCGATGGAGGACATAACGGATTAAAAGATATTCAAGCCGTTCTCGGACATACCAATTATCCACGACTTCGTTTTGGAATTGGATCTGAATTCTCAAAAGGTTACCAAGTCGATTACGTTTTGGGAGAATTCTCCCCGGATGAGCAATCGCTTTTAAATGAAACCATCCAAAGATCCGTTGATTGTATTCTTTCATTTGTAAAAAATGGATTGCAGATGAGTGCGACCAAGTTCAACGGAGAAAATAAGTGAATTAAGAACTATCTTGAGGAACGATTGTTTCAAAAAATAAATCTTCCATGAAAAAAAGCGCTTTACTTTTTCTTCTCATTTTTTCATCAATCGTTGGGTTTTCGCAATCCATGAAATTTGTGGCAGTTCGCAATAACCCTACCACCCAACGACAGGAGTTTATTCAATGGGATACGCTTTCCCTTCCTACGGTTATCAACGACACGGCACCTATCAATGGAGTAGTCTCTGGATCTTCAACGTATAATTCCAACAACGGAAATTTTTACATTTCAACCTTTCAAAATCAGCAGCTAGTAACCTTGGTTTATAACGTAAATCAGCGCAATAATTTTGTTTTAAATAATCTTTTAGATTTTGGAGTTGAGACAAAAGTAGATTTAAGTAATGGAAATTTGTACTCGGTTCATACCATGAGTTCTTCTTCCAGAGGTTTTATTTCTGTAACCGATCCAGTTTCTGGGGTAACCACTTTGGTGGATAGTTTACCCAATTCTATTTCAGGTTTTTTTGCAGATGGAATGGTTTTTAATTCAAATACTCACCATTTGTATTTCTATTACATAGATACCAATAATGTTGAACGATTCATGGATATCGATGTTATGGCAAATCCAGTGACCATGAATTCCATGGTTTTGGGTTTTGCCAGCGGCCATACTTCCAATTTGACTCTTGAGTTTGATCTGAATACCAATCTGCTGCATTTTTTGTCAATTCATTACAATTCTCAAACCCAAAAGTCAAAAATTTATTTTGGAATAATTAATCCAACGAATGGGGCAATGTCGTATGAAGATAGTACTGAAGGGTATTCTGGTGTAGTCCTTTCATCTGGAACGTTCGATCAAACAGGTCAGAATATGTGTATTTCTGCGGTAGACTCCAATAATCGATACATCATGGTTGGATACCAGGTTTTGGGTGCCTACTGGTTTGAGGCGCCTCTGCCTGCTGGAAACGTGTACGAAATTGAAGCCAACAATTATACCTATGTACGAGCGAAATATGCAAGCACATCGGTGAAAGAGTTGAATGCTCCAATGCTCGTTTTTCCCAATCCAGCTCAAGAGTTTCTTCAAGTTTCTGGAGTTGGTTTAGGAAATCGTTACCGCATCTTTAATCAAAATGGTCAGTTGGTTTTATCTGGTAAAATTTCTCAGAATGAAGAAAAAATTGACGTTTCGAAACTTAATTCAGGATTATTCCTTTTTATGATGGAGGGGACGAAAAACGTTTCCAAATTCATCATTAACAAAGGATTATGAAATGGATCATTATAACTTCAGTAGGATTATTTCTCTTATTTTTGGCATACACATCTTGGAGTACCAGTAAAACACCTGGACCGAAGTACAAAACATTGGAAAAGGACGGCAATTTCGAAATTCGCCTGTACGAACCGGTGTTTGAAGCCCGTACTTCAACTGCGAATCAATGGCAAGATGGATCCAGTCAAGGGTTTCGTGTTTTGGCCAATTACATTTTTGGAGGGAACGAAACCGGTCAACAAATTTCCATGACAACTCCAGTGAAAACTACGGTTCAAAACGACTCGATGGTTATGGCGTTTTCTATGCCGCCTAACATTTCTCCAGATAATGCTCCAAAGCCGTCATCCTCCAAAATTCAGTTTCAAATGGTTCCTGAGCGCAAGGTTGTGGCGATTACCTTTCGAGGTTTTGCAAACCAAGCCGACATGGAGAAGAAGGAGAAGCAATTGAGATCGTGGATGGAGAAGCGGGGAATCGCAGCAACAGGGCAAGCCGAGTATTTGAGATACAATCCGCCGTACCAATTGGTGGGACGCAGAAATGAAGTAGTAATTCCAATTCAATAATGAAATTCAATTGGGTAGTTGCTCATCCCGTTTCTTTGAACGCTTCCGTTGTTTTTGATCATTTGGATGCGCGCTTATTCAACGAACTCCAACCGCCATCTTGGTTGGCTGAGGTAAAACGAAATGATGGGGTAGAGGTTGGAAACGAGATATGGGTGCAGCTTCATTTTCCTGTTTCTGGGCTTTGGAAAACGAAAATTATTGAAAGAAAAGAAACAGCGCCCTTCTTTTTTATTGATGAAAGTACCGTGCAACTTCCTTTTGGAATGCGTTATTGGAAACACATTCATCGAGTGGTTCCCATTGATAACCAATCGTGTAAAATTGAAGAAGACGTTCAATGGGAATCGTCTAACCCTTTGTTTGGTTTTGTATTGAATCTTGGATTTTGGTTCATGATGAGGGGCAGAAGAAAAACGTACCAAAAATATTTCGGAAAAATTGCATTAGGGGTTGACTGAAAGTGATTTCTTATTAACTTTGCAACCTCGAAAGAGATGGCCTCGTGGCGCAACTGAATAGCGCATCTGATTACGGCTCAGAAGGTTTCAGGTTTGAATCCTGACGAGGTCACTACAAAAATCCCGCTTCTGCGGGATTTTTTTTTTGAGAAAGAGTTTTTTGATCAAGTTTTGGTGAAACTCAAAAACCTCTGGGTTCTTTTTTTTGTTTCATGTTTCATGAACAGAATCCACTTATTTTTTACACTCCTGTTTTTCAGTACCATTGCTTTTCCACAAAAGCAAAATAACCAATGGCGTTTTGGGAGAAGTTGTGGAATCGATTTCAATTCCTCCCCACCTGTTTTTGTTTCGGGGTCATCCATCTCAACCGGAGAAGGGAGTGCTTCCGTTTCTGATCGTAATACTGGAAACCTGCTGTTTTATACTGATGGAGTAACGGTTTGGACTGCGCAAAATACCATCATGCCCAATGGTTCTAATTTGCGAGGAGGATCCAATACCCTTCTTTCGTCAACCACAGCTGCAGTCATTGTTCCCAAACCCAATTCAACCAGCCAATTTTATATCTTTACCATCAACGAGTTGGGAGCCGTTGCAGGTTTCGAAGGATTACACTATTCAGTAGTCGACATGTCGTTGAATAACGGTTTGGGAGACGTTGTTCCGAGCCAAAAAAATCGATTCCTTTTGTTAACGAACTCTGAAAAGTTAGAGGTTATTCCAGCTTCGAATCAACAAGATTACTGGATTGTAACGAATGACAATCAAGATTTCTATTCCTTTCGTGTTTCTTCGGCAGGAGTTTCCTCTAATCCGGTTGTTTCCTCGGTTGGAGGAAACTTCGCCAACACGGCCGGGCATTTAAAGATTAATCGGCAGTTCAACTTGTTGGCTGCTGGAAGTTTATTTGATCGGCAAATGCGGTTATTCAATTTTAACTCAACCACGGGTTCCATTTCCAACGCTGTGGCATTTTCCTTTCCATCCATCATTTTAAATAATTCCCCTTTGATTTACGGCGTTGAGTTTTCACCGAATGGCAAAATCCTTTACATTTCGAATTTGAATTCGGTTCTTCAATACGATATCAGTTCATTGAATGCATCCACCATTGAAAATTCGGCCTATACCATCATTCCTGGATCTTTTACACAACCAGCGAGTTTGCAGTTGGCTCCAGATGGAAAAATTTATCTGAATGCTGCCAGCATCAATACCATCGACTGTCCGGATCAATTGGGAGCCTCATGTAATTATCAAGCCAATGTTTTCCCGTTCCAAACCGGTGGTGGTGGATACGGATTGCACAAATGGGTGTATTATTCCAATGATACCTTCCGAACGGATTCACTTTGGATTTCTGCGGTGGATAGTTGCCTTGGTTCTTCTACAAAAATTCGGTTGAATGGTTTGTCTAAACCTTTGACTATTCCAATCCGTTGGAATTTTGGTGATCCTGGTTCAGGTAGCTCAAACATTGATACTGGAATTTCAGTTAATCATCAATTTTCATCAACAGGATATTTTAAAATTACGGCATTGGTGCCCTATCCCTGCTTTGTTGACACAGTTATATTGGATTCGTTTAAGGTGGTTGATTGTTCGCCACCTCCATGTCTTTCAAATCTTGTTTTTTCTGGAGATTCTTGTTTGGAAAATCAGCAGTTTTTTGGAGTTAATTCCAATAGTTCCATTCTACAAGTTCAATGGGATTTTAGTGATCCACTTTCGTCGTCCAACCTAAAGAATGGGGTCAATGTTAATCACAATTTCACAAAGATTGGCGCCTTTAAGGTTACGGCTTTTGTTCAATTGAGTTGTGGGTTAGATACTCTTTTTTACCCCATTACCATTCGAAAATGTCAGCAAGATTCCGTTTTCCCTGTGGATTGTAACGTTTTATTGCCGAATTCATTTTCACCCAATGAAGATGGGAAAAACGATTTCTTCCAACCGGTTACATCGTGTTCTTTTGAAAAGTACGAAATGATAATTTATGATCGATGGGGGCAACAATTGTTCATCTCCAATTCCAATGATTTGCTGTGGGATGGTCGTAGTAAAGAAGGAAAAGAGTGTTGGGATGGGCTATTTCCGTTTGTTTTTCAATACCAATTGCCCAACGAAAAACCAAAGTTGGTAAAAGGACATCTTCGTTTGATTCGCTGATTTACTGCGCCAAGGTGAATCTCAAGCTAAAGCCAGCATTGGTGTTGGCGCTTGGATAGCTTTGAGCGGTAAAAGGAATATTTCCCACTCGGTCATAGAATATACGCAACGTCACTTTTTCGTTGATGATGTAATTGATGTTCGGACGAATGCTCACCACTTTCATCCCGGCTGATGGAGTAGGCGGGGCATCGATATCGCGAATGATGGTGCTGTTATCCCGAATGCTGAAATCGAAACGGAAGTCCAAATCGTTCTTGAATTTAGCACCGTTCAAAAGAACCGGTAGCTTGTCGCTCGCAATTTTAAAACCTAATCCAACCGTAACATCTGAAGTGTTTTGCTGACTAATTCGGTTATTTAGTAAACTTAAACTGATCATTCGGCTTCTTCGGTATTCGAACCTTGCGGTAAGTCCGCTTTTCATGGTGAAATCCAAGCCAATAAGCGGTTGCAATTGTTCGCTTAACGTGATGTTCCCCATTTGATATTTTGGAATGAAGTCGCCCGTAATGGTATCTCTTCCCATAGCAAAACCTCCTTCACCACCTTTATAAAGTAAATTGGAAATGTAGTTGTTAGCAGTGTAAGTACTTGAGTACGAATGTTGAATGGTTAATGATTGGAAAAGTTGAGCCATTTTTCCTTTTTTACTGTTCAAGGAATAGGTTACCCTCCAATTGGGAAGGGGGATGGTTGGAAATGCTCCAGAATTTAAACCGTCGTTTTCTTTGCCGGTGTAAGCTGATAAAAATGCAGGAATAAGTACCGAGGGCGATTTTCCGCTGTAACCATTGGCAAAACCTGTACTGTCTAGGCCAGAGCTGTACGGATTAGCGGATCCTAAATTCTTAGATATTTGCTGTCTAAAGGTCGAAAAACGATCGTAAGTAGCCGATTGTAGGTAGGTTGGTGATGTTGGGTCGCGATCAACTTTATCGAAGGCGCTTTTCCAAGTAATGGTGCTGATGCTAAAAGAACCGGTCTCGAGAGGGTTAAAACTACGGTAATCGTCGAAATTAAAATCGTACTTGAAATTGTCCTGCATCGAATACGTTTCGTTTCGGGTGGCATTGAGTTCAATTCGGAAGTTGTTGAACGGCTCAATAACGGCACGAGCGTTGAGGGTTAGATTTCGGGTTTGTTGGTAGAAACTGGTTAGGAAGGAGTCGCGAACCAACCAGTTGTTGGCTGCGAGACGGGGGCGCATATCGGATTGTTCTCCAAAAACAAATCCCCAACCGGGAGAGTTGGCTATCAAATTGGTGCCAAACAGTTGGGGCCTTTGGTTAAATCCGGGAATGATGGTTCCTGTGGTGTAACTGTAGTTCATGGATGCATTCCGAACCATCATCATGGCTCGAACCGAATGCCTTAAGATGCTGGCTGTAATGGGTTCTTTCCGCTCTTTCTTTTCCTCTTTTGTTCCAGCAACCTTGGATGTTTCCTTTGAATTATCCACCTGCTCCACATCCGTTTCATCATCCAAATCTTCTCCAAAAACGTTTTTCGCCTTCTTTTTCGCAGTTGGTTTTAAAGAATCTTCTTTCGCTTTTTGTTCTTTCATCAACTTCTCGGCCCATGGGAAAGGTTGGTTGTTGTTCACTTTCGAAAGAAAATCAATCTTGTTGTACAATTGAACGAAATTCAATTGGGCATTTCCAGTTTGTGTTGAACTGTTGCTGATGGTATTCCCCAAATTTGGAGCTGCTAAAGTAGCGGTTTGCCAATTATAGGTGGTACGGTAACCAGCCGTTGCAGTTATGAATTCGAACCCTGGAAACTTACTGAAGGGTAAATTGTAATTGATGTTCACGTTGTGATTGAATCCGGTTGTTCTTCCACCTAAAAGAACATTATTGAAGATGGAATCGCGCTCCCATTTTTGGTCAATTCTTCCCAAGGGTTCATCGATGCGCGATTGATTGTTGGCGGTGTACTGAAATTGAATGGATTGTGCTAAATTGTACGTTAGGTTATAATCCCTAGTTAAGGTGAAATTCTTGTTGAATAGGGTATCTAAAGGCGGTGATCCCGGATCAGAATTGTTTCTTAAAATGAGTTCATTGTACGATCGATTGGCTGCAGTTCTAAATGTGAAGCTGTTTGGAATGGGTAAGATGTTGAAATCAGAAATGAATTTCAAGTATTCTGACTTGATGTTTTTGAACGGCTTGTAGGGTTTGGCTTGGGAGGTGAAATTGTATCCAAGCGCCCCCATTTGTTGCCGATTGATATCGCTTTGTTTTTCGAAATTGCGGTTCATCACTTCTGAAAAAGTGTAGGTTACATCGAAATTGGAAGGATCCCAAGGCATAATTTTGGTTCCAGTTCTTCCTTTTCGCAAATTCGTAAGGTTCAAATTCTTTCTTCGGGTGTAATCTTGAACGATGTTGTTAATGGAATCCACTTCATTTCTTGTTAAGAAATTTTTAAGCAGTTCCATTTTGATATCGGGGTCCAATGGGTTGTATTCTGGGGTTTTGAAACTTTCTCCAAATCCCAACGACACGGGTGCCATGACGTTCCATTTGGTTGGAAAGAATTTTCCCATTTCCAATTGGCTGTTCAAGTCGTATTCTTTCGTATCCATTCGGTTACGATCCGCAACTTTTGAATCTACATTTCCGTAACCGATGGATTTTCGGAAACCTGAAACATTGAGGGTTCCTAAATCGGCCAAACGAACGTTTACGGTGCCTCGTGCAGCCCAGCCGCTTCGGTTATCGAAATCGGTTAACCTGAGTTCGTTGAACCAAACTTCTCCGCATTCACTTCCGCAATCGTCGTTCCCAGGACTGATGGCGTTGCACTTTGGGTTTCTAATTCCCATCATGATCACCTGAACGTTGGACAAGTTAGGATTTCCCTTTACCGTGATTCGCTTTCCATCGGAAGTAATAATGGTATAGGGGAAATTCTTATCGTATTTCTGGGAATTTCGTTCCAGTTTCGCGTTGTTCAGTTCTTCAAAGGTTACATTGAGTTCGTTTTCAGTGGGCCATACCTTTCTTCGGTCATCCAATACTTCACCTTTGTACAATCCGGGTTGAGTTACTTTCAAAGGGATTTCATACTCGTAATAGTTTCCGGTAAAATCGTTTCCTAAACGAATAAAGGCATGAAGTTCATCGTTTCTCAGGTTGTCTCCTTCGGCGTGAACGAACATTCGAATGCGTTTGTAAGCACGAATATCAAGGGTGGTGTTTTTAAATACGGCCCGTGCGTCTCCATCCAATAAATTACATACTTTCAGCTGAATACTTTGCTCATTCAATTGCTGGAAGTTATTGGTCATGACGTTTTGAACCCTTTCAATATCGGGAGGAAGGACGTAATTCACGGGTTTTTTATAGCCGTTTTCCTCAATGTTTACTGTTGATAAAGAAAAGTTGGTCGGATTATCTGGATCGTCTTGGGGAATTTGTTCGTTGGGAGAATCCATCTTTCCTGAATACCTGCGCCATTCGGTTCTCACCAATTGGAAAGTTGCGAAGCGCAGAGCTATCTTTTCATCAAATCCATTCAAATACAAACGTAAAAAACGGATCGATTTAAAATCTACAACGGGACCAACTTTTCGTTGAGGTTTCATCACCGGTACTCGAAATTGGTACCAGGTAATATCGCTTCTGCTTCCATCTGCCAAGGTAACCGTGGTGGTCAATTTGTCCGAGATGTAATTTTTGCCAACCACCATTTCATTGGGTTTGAGTCGAATCTTGTATTCGTAATAGGCCTCAATGCGGTTTAATGAGTTATCCAGGTTGATATCTTCGTTGTTGGGCTGGTTCGTGGCCGTTGTTGGGAAAGATTCTTTTGATTGCTCGGGAGTTGGACTATTCCCTTCAGGACCGTTGAATTTTTTGTAGCGATCTTCCACGGATGCTTCCGCCTGATCGAAGTCGGTACCACGGAAGTGGTGGTAATTATCGGCGGCGGGGTCGTTTTCAACCTGAGTATAGGCTGCTGGATTCAAGATGTTTTTTACTGCATCCAAGAATCGAGTTTTGAAGAAATTGCGTTCGGAGCTATCGTTCAAACCATCGTAACCGATATCTTGGTATTGCCGCGAATTGGGGTCATTGTCAAACGTGTTAACGATGGGACGTAAATTGGGAACGATGCCCAATTGGGTGGTGTCGAGAGAGGTTGTAGCTCCAGCACTTCGTGGATTTCCATGTTCAAAAGCGTGTCGATCGTCTTTCAAAACATCTTCAGAAACACTACCGAGATTAATGACAAAATCTCCGCCTTTGTGATTTGGATTTCCATCTTTGGCATTGAAAGGATCCATCATCCAAAATTCGATAAATTCGATGTTGGCGGCTTCGAAATCGTTTTGAGTAATAACGCGTTGTATGCCACCCCAACGAGAAGTAGGGTTGTTCAATGAACCATCGGCATTCAAACCAAAGCTAATTCCAGGCGTTGGAGCCGCATCGAAATTATACGGACCTCTTTCATTGGGATAGAAGCGAAGGTCGAACGTATTGATGAACAATGGTTGTGTTGTTGCCAATTGTTTATTGGGAAAAACTTCTTGTTCTAAAATCTCCCTGAAGTAGTGGTTAGAACGTTGAACTTTGTCGTTCGAAATGTGCCTTGGGGTAATGGAAGTTTCACGGAAAAACAGAGGATCGAGGGTGTGCCAAGCAATTTTTGCTCGATTTTTATTAGATGCTAAGCTATCTACTAAATTGCTTTCTGGAAAAACCGATGGAACTGAACTGAGGTTCCATTGCATGGGTTGACGGATATCGAAACTGTTTTCGGTTCCTTCAAAATCGTCGATGTAACTGACTCCAGTTTTACTGATCGCTGCAGCATTTCCGGGAAACAATTGGGCAAATTCCCCGTCGAAAGTAATGGTTGATTTTTCTTTGGTTGAATACAAGGGAAGTGCATCCAACATTTTGGTGAGGAGGCGGCTGTCTTTGTTGAAATTAGCATCTAAACCAATAACGGTATTCTTGATGGGTTCATCTCCTTGATTGACTTTCGGAGTGATTGGCCGCTCGTTCAATCGAAGGATCGTTCCACCCACATTGAAGTTTTTGGAAATCATGTAATCCATGCGGGTGGCCACTAAACTTCGGGCAACCGGTGTAAAGCCAGGATTGTTTTCAAACGATACGTTGACCGGTTGTCCTGAACTTAAAATGGAGGGATTAATGATTTTTACCCGCCCAAGGGTGTAGTCCACGGTGTAATCGCTTCCTTCTACCAATTGTCGGTTTCCTGCCGTAACCTTTACAGAACCTTCTGGAACGTTTATGGCTCCAAGGAAAATTTCATTTCCGCTTTGACCTTTGTATTTTCCTCGAATGAAGAAACGATTTTTTTCGGGGAATTGAATTGCCCATGCTCGGGTACTGTCGTACAATTCTTGGTAAAGGTATTTTTGTTGAATTTCGAGGGCGGTATTGGTAAATTTGTTTTTCAAGTTTGATCCAAAGGGTTCTAAAACAGGGAACATCACTCGTCCTTTTTGTGCATCAATGGTTAGTCCATCGATAAAGTCGAAAACCCCATCCGGGGTTGGTTCTTGTTGTACGTTTAAGGAGTCCAAACCCATTACTCGAATCAACGGGATGCCTTTGATGGTTCCTTCGGGTAAAAAACGTTTATAACCGTTGTTTAAATCGGCATAAACCACATCCAAAAAGAAATCTTCCCGAGCAACTTGATAGGCATTGAGGGAGTAGATGTTTTTCATCATCAAATCCCAAATGGGGCGATCAACTCGAATTTGCGTTCCTTTGAGTAATTTGAGGAACAATACGGACGGATTATTGGGTTCGGTTGGACGTTCATTGGAGAATTCCCCAACTCGATAAACATCACCGTTGTAAGTGTATTCGTAAGCAACGGCCAAAACTTGGTCGTTGTTCAATGCAGAATTTAGGGAAACAAATCCCAATTGAGGGTGGAAGGTATACTCGTTTGGATTGAGCTTTTTGAGGGTAATTTGCTCAAAATCAACAGAATTTTGGAGGGATGGGTATCGGGTGCGAAGTGCGTTCAAGGAGTTGTTGGTAAGTCGGATATTGCTATCCACCAATAAGTCTTGGTACAAGGTATTCGCGTAATTGGAAGGGACAGGTCCGATGACACCGCCTTTATAGGATTGATTTGCAATGTAATTGCTATCGTTCTCTGCCAAGTCGGCAAAGGCCAAAACATCTCGAATCTCCGGATCATTATCCACTGGTCTTCGAACCACCCAAACCTCTATTCGGGTAATTCGGTAGGGGCTTTGAATGATGGGTAGCTTTGAAAGTGCTCGGTCAAAGTTGGCTCGAAACGATTGGTTAAGGAAGAAATGCCGGTTAGCGTCGTATTCGTCGGCCGCTAGGGAAAAATTGGTTACTTGCGCACCGTTTTGAACGGTAATGTTTTGGGAATTCCCTTGTTGGTTGGAAACAACACCGGTTACTTTTAATCGGCCGAACTGGAGTTGGCTTTTTACCCCAAACAGGGTTTGAGATCCTTGAATTAATGTTCCGCGAAGCGGAAGGCCAACGTTTCCGACTTCAACAGATTTTACGATATCATCTTCTTGCCCGTTAAAGTCAAACTTAATTCGGTTTTCGAATTGGAAGATGGATTGGGTATTTTGGTTTGCATTGAATTTTAGGCGTTCTCCAATTTGAGCTTGAATGTTCAATTGAAGATTCATGTCGAAATCGAAATTTCCTGTTTTTCGTTGGGCAAAGGTGAGGTTGGGGTTGTCTTGACGAAGCCCTTGGTATCCAAATTTTAATTCCGCAGATCCATTGGGTCGAATATCAATGAAATTTCCGCCAAAAATCCCTCCAAGAACGGGAGGTAAAGCAAGTTTTGGGATGACACTTTGGCGTTCGAACATGGAAATGTTATTCGTTGATTTCTCATTCCAGTTCTTCCGTGTTTCCTGTTTTAGTTTGTATTCTTGGTATTCTTCCGGAGTGTAATACATGGGAAATCCCATGGGTTGACCACCCAAATAACGGGTAACGATGTATTTCCCGGTTTGGGGATCGTACACCACTTTGGTGGTTAGGTTGGAAGGATCTTTGAGTTGGTAAGGGCTGGTATATGCTGGATTTTGAGAACGTTTGTCTCTGATGGGGTAGCGAAGGGTGCTATCGTTTTGGGAATGCGCCAATTGCGAACCCAACACAAGGATTAAAAATCCGATAAAACGATATGTGCTATTAAATTTTTTCACGGTGGGTTTACCCCATGTTCTTCAAAGATAGTTTAACCAATTCTTCTACCGAAATATTTCCTTGGGCATTTTTCCAAAGTGAATCGATGGCTTTTTCTGCTTTTGCTTTTGGAAATCCTAAGGTTACCAAAGCATTCAACGCATCTTCTCGGTAATTATTTTTCTCCACCAATGGAAGAGATGCGAAATCTGCCCCAGAAGTTTTGATGATTTTGTCGCGGAGTTCTAGAATGAGTCGTTGCGCAGTTTTCTCTCCAACGCCCTTAACGCTTTTTACCACACCAATATTTCCGGATGCAATGGCATTGGTGAGTTCCATCGGAGAGATGTAGGACAAAATCGTTCTTGCGGTATTTGCCCCAATTCCATTGACGGATACTAGATGATGGAAAAGTTCTTTTTCTTCGGCATCGGCGAACCCAAACAAAACGTGTGCATCTTCTCGAACTTGAAGATGGGTGAGAAGTTTTACTTCCTGCAAAGCTTGAATGGCCGAATAGGTGTGAAGGGATATAGCGACTTCGTATCCTACGCCGTGCACATCAATCACTGCGGTTGCTGGGTGACAATGAACGAGTTTTCCTTGAAGGTATGCGTACATGGTTAGGGATTTGAAATTTGAGCATCGATAACGGCAATGGTGGCCATGTTCACGACTTCCCGGATGGTGCAATCGAGTTGAAGCACATGGACCGGCTTTTTCGTTCCCAAAAGAATGGGACCCACGGCTTCTGCGGCTCCAAATTCCTGAATCAATTTGTAAGCAATATTTCCAGCTGCCAAATTGGGGAAGATGAGTGTATTGACATTTTTATTGACCAAATCAGAAAATTCGAAATTTTGCTTCAAAAGGGTAGCATTAACAGCAAAGTTGGCTTGCATTTCTCCATCCACCATTAAACCAGGATATTGGTTGTGCAAAATTTCTAGAGCTTCTTGCAGTTTATTGGGGATTTTGCCTGGATTTGAGCCAAAGTTGGAATAGGATAGTAGAGCTGCAACCGGACGGATATTGAATTTTTTAACGGCTTCTGCGGTTGCAACAGCAATATCGGCAATTTCTTCTGCCGTTGGATCTACGTTTACCGAGGTATCACTGAAGAAGAACGGACCTTTTTTGGTGAGCATGAGGTACATTCCTGCCACCACTTTCCGTTCGGCTTTTTTGCCAATAACTTGAAGGGCGGGACGAAGAGTTTCAGGGTAGTTTCTACTGATTCCCGAAATAAAGGCATCTCCCATTCCTTCTTCCAACATCATTAATCCGAAATAATTTCGATCCCGCACCAAACGTGCAGCATCTTTTTTGGATACTCCTTTGCGGTGACGTTTTTTGTAAAATTTATCGGCGAACTGCTCACGCAAATCATGTTCTTGGTAAACGTCCAACATTTCGCAATCGTCCAATCGAAGGTTGTTTTCTTCGATAAGTTGATCGATAATGCTTCTGGTTCCCAAAAGAATGGGAATACCAATGCCTTCGTCTTTAATAATTTGAGCAGCCTTGAGAACCTTGATGTTGTCGGCTTCTGCAAAAATGATTCGTTTTGGATCGGATTTGGCTTTTAGGGTTAGAAACTTCATGAAGTTGTTCTCCAAACCTAAACGCTTTTTCAATTCATCTTCGTAAGCATCCCAATCGGTAATTTTGATTTGCGCAACTCCGCTTTCCATGGCTGCCCGAGCTACTGCAGGAGCTACGGTATGAATCAGGCGAGGATCAAAGGGTTTAGGAATGATGTAATCTTTACCAAATGTTATGTTGGATTGATTGTAAGCCAGGTTTACAATTTCAGGTACGGGTTTTTTGGTGAGTTCAGCGATGGCTTTCACAGCTGCCAATTTCATTTCTTCGTTAATTCCCGTCGCACGAACATCCAAAGCTCCACGGAAAATGTAGGGGAATCCCAAAACATTATTCACCTGATTAGGGTGATCGCTTCTTCCAGTAGCAACAATAATATCTTCACGGGCAGAAATGGCCAAATCGTAAGCAATTTCCGGTGTCGGATTTGCAAGAGCAAAAACAATCGGATTGGGCGCCATGCTTTTAATCATGTCAACCGAAAGAATGTTTCCCTTGGAGAGACCTACGAAAACATCGGCACCTTCGATGGCTTG
>CANMVY010000017.1 GCA_947501265.1 Bacteroidota bacterium | reverse complement strand
TTACCACATCCACTCGTTGGAAAACAACTACCGCATTCGCATCAAAGTTTTCGTTCCCATTGAAAAACCCCACGTTCCTACCCTCACGGGCCTATTCGCTTCCGCGAATTGGCAAGAAAGGGAAACGTTTGATTTTTACGGAATTCTATTCGATGGTCACCCCGATTTGCGAAGAATTCTCAACATGGATGAAATGACGTATCACCCGCTTCGCAAAGAGTATCCTTTAGAGGATTCTACCCGCGAAGACAAAGCCGATCGTTTCTTTGGCCGTTAATCCCCAGAACCCATGAGCAATTTACAAGCCTACAATCCAAACCACATGAGTTTGGAGACCATCGACGGGGAGATCGCAACCCTTAACCTTGGGCCCACTCACCCCGCCACCCACGGCATCTTTCAAAACATCTTGAAAGTAGATGGGGAGCGCATTTTGAGCGCCGAACCCACGGTGGGATACATCCACCGCGCTTTTGAAAAATTGGCCGAACGCCGCAATTATAACCAAATCACCACCATTACCGACCGATTGAACTACTGTTCTTCCCCCATCAACAACATGGGTTGGGAAATGACCGTAGAAAAATTGGCCGGAATCACCACCAACAAAAAGATCGATTACATGCGTGTGATCATCATGGAGTTGGCGCGCATTGCCGATCACTTGGTGTGCAACGCGGTGATTGGGGTAGATACCGGTGCACTAACTGGCTTTACCTACATGTTCCAGGAGCGAGAGTACATTTATGAGCTTTTTGAAGAAGTTTGCGGCGCTCGACTCACCACGAACATTGGTCGTGTTGGCGGTTTCGAGCGCGATTTCAATTCCATTTTTTACTCGAAACTGAAGGCCTTCCTAAAGGGTTTCCCCGCTCGTTTCGAAGAGTTCAACAGCTTGTTGGAACGCAATAGAATTTTCATGGATCGCGTAATCGGCGCTGGACCTATTGCTCCAGACCGCGCTCTCTCTTACGGATTTTCGGGACCCAACTTGCGCGCGGCCGGCGTTGATTACGACGTTCGCGTGATGAATCCTTATTCCTCTTACCAAGATTTTCAATTCGATGTACCCATCGGAAAAGATGGAGATACGTACGATCGCTTCTTGGTTCGCCAAGAAGAAATTCGTCAATCGTTGCGCATCATTCAGCAAGCGCTGGATGGAATGCCCGAAGGAAATCACTACGTAGATGTTCCCGGATTTTACCTTCCCCAAAAAGAGGAAGTGTACCGTTCGATGGAAGCGCTCATCTACCACTTCAAAATTGTGATGGGCGAAACTCCCATTCCAGCGGGAGAAGTTTACCACAGCGTGGAAGGCGGAAACGGGGAATTGGGCTTTTACCTCGTGAGCGATGGCGGACGCACTCCTTACCGTTTGCACTTCCGTCGCCCCTGCTTCATCTATTACCAAGCCTATCCTGAAATGGCCAAAGGAGCGTTGATTTCCGACGCTATCTTAACCATGAGTTCAATGAATGTAATCGCCGGAGAATTAGACGCATAATGGAATCCAGCATCAAAAATAACCCAGCCCACGTAGGCTGCACCTTCAGCGCAGATCGACTCACCGAAGTAGATCGCTTGATGAAACAATATCCTGAAGGAAAACACAAAAGTGCAATTTTGCGCATTTTGCACATGGGTCAAAAAGACTTCGGTTGGTTGAGCGTAGAAGTGATGGATTACGTCGCTTCTTTGTTGAACATCCAGCCCATTGAGGTGTACGAAGTGGCCACGTTTTACTCCATGTACCACTTGAAACCCGTTGGAAAATACGTGTTTGAATTTTGCCAAACGGGGCCTTGTTGCACCCGTGGAGCAGAAAAAACCATTGACTACATCAAGAATAAGTTGAACATTGAAGTGGGAGGCACCAGCGCCGACGGATTGTTCACCTTGAAAACCGTAGAGTGCCTCGGCGCATGCGGGTACGCTCCGATGATGCAGGTGGGCGATGTTTTCTTCGAGCATTTGAACGAAGAGAAAATTGATACGTTGATTGAAAATTGGCGCAAAGAAGCCGCTTCAAAAAATTAAGCCATGGCCGGAAAAAAGATTTTATTGGCGAATGACCACGTAGAAGGAATTCGTTATTACGATGCTTACCGCAAGCATGGTGGATACACCTCGGTAGAAAAAGCCTTGAAAATGACTTCCGACGATATCGTTGAGGAAGTGAAAAAATCAGGTCTGAGAGGACGAGGCGGTGCCGGTTTCCCAACCGGAATGAAATGGAGCTTTTTGGCGAAGCCCGAAGGTGTGCCCCGTTATTTGTTGTGCAATGCCGACGAATCGGAGCCCGGAACCTTTAAAGACCGGTATTTGATGGAGTACATGCCACACTCGTTGGTGGAAGGCATGATCGTTTCGTCTTTTGCCTTGGGCGCCAACACCAGTTACATCTACATCCGTGGAGAATACATGTGGATCGTTTCCATTTTGGAAGAAGCGATTGCCGAAGCGTACAAAAACGGTTGGTTGGGTAAAAACATCCAAGGCTCCGGCTACGATTTGGACTTGTACGTGACTCCGGGAGCCGGAGCGTACATCTGCGGAGAAGAAACCGCTTTGATCGAATCGTTGGAAGGAAAACGTGGAAATCCGCGCATGAAACCACCGTTCCCAGCGATCAAAGGATTGTGGGGATGTCCGACCGTGGTGAACAACGTAGAAACCATTGCTACGGTTCCGCACATCATCAACATGGGTGGAGATGCGTACGCCGGCATTGGCGTGGGTCGTTCTACCGGTACCAAGTTGATTTCGGCTTGCGGAAATATTCGTAAACCCGGTGTTTATGAAATTGAAATGGGCATTTCCGTTGAGGAATTCATTTATTCCGACGAGTACTGCGGCGGCATTGCCGATGGCAAAAAACTAAAGGCGATGATTGCCGGCGGTTCATCGGTACCCATTTTACCGCACAATTTGATTACGAAAACGGCGGCCGGCGAGCCACGTTTGATGACCTATGAATCGTTGGCCGACGGCGGATTTATTTCCGGCACCATGTTGGGTTCGGGCGGGTTCATCATTTACGACGAAGACCAGTGCATTGTGCACAATACCTATACGTTGGCGCGTTTCTACCACCACGAAAGCTGCGGACAGTGCAGTCCGTGTCGCGAAGGAACGGGATGGATGGAGAAGGTGTTGCACCGCATTGAAAACGGTCACGGCAAGATGAGCGACATTGATTTGTTAGTGGACGTTGCGAAGAAAATCGAAGGCAATACGATTTGTCCGTTGGGCGATGCGGCGGCTTGGCCGGTTGCGGCGGCGATTCGTCATTTCCGCGACGAGTTTGAATGGCATATTCAGGAGCCGGAGGCGGCCCAGCGCGGGAATTACCCCCACTGGGAGAACCGACCTGAGGTGGTAGCATAAAAAAAATACCCTCCGAGAAATCGGAGGGTATTTTTTTTGGTGGGGGGTTATTTTATTCCCAATGTAGCCAAGGCTTCATTTTCGATTCTTTTTAGGGAATATTCTTTATCAAAACCATCTTGTTTACTTTTTTTCTCTCTTTCTCTCAGTACAAGTCCTTCGGGACTTTGGTCGTATAAATTGCGACTATAAATAAGCCATATTAAACGATCTAAAACAGATAAAAGAGATCTTTTTTCGCGAATTTTCCCTTTTTTATTGACTGAAAAATCGGATGGTTCAGAAGGGAAATAGTAATCTTCGTAAAAAACGGCTTCTTCAGGATTATTTAACAACTTTGTCCCTTTTATTTGGATTTTTTTCCGGTTCAATGCCGAATTAAAATCAGAATGGAAGCGCCTCTCAAAATACAAATCTCCATTTTTATTTTTTAGCATGTTAAATGAATTCAAAAGTGAAATTGATTCATCGTTCAGTTTTGAATGGCCTGTTTGGAAATTTCCAAAAAGGTTGACCATTCCAAAAATATAACCTTTTTTCTGAAATCGTGTTTTGTAATTTTTCTTCAAATATTTGGTGAAATCTTTTACTTTCAGTGTAAGGGTAGCGTCATTCAAAGGATAATATTCACTATTATTTCGATCCCGTTCATTGATTATTGGAAGAATGCGACTTAAATTATTGCCAAAGAATAATTCAAATAAGGAAAAATTTGTTTGAAATTCTTGCAAAAGTGCTTGCTCTTTATAAATATCAAGACCTATTTTTTGGAAAAAGTTTTTAATGTGGAGATCAAATTTGATAGTTGGAAAATTGAATTCCTCTTTCATTAGATTACGCCACATTTGTTTACCCATAAGGAATGGTTTGTCATTTGCGCCATTATCTCCATACTTTGTGCTGGTTGTTAATATTTCTGGAATATTAAAAACATCGAAATTCTCTTCTGCTTTTTCATTCTGAATTGTTCCATCCTCATAAACAATTAGTGATTCGGATGAAAACCTGATATATCTAAAAAATGACTCAAAACATACGTAAATAAGTGTTTCCATTGAATAGGGAAGGAAAGGGAACGCTCTATCTACATTTGCTGATGTTTTTTCTTTGATATTATATTTATGGATAAAGTCGCAATTCAACTGAATATTCCTTCTAATATCACCGGTTGAATCTCCAAATTCGAAAAATTGTCCTAACATTTTAATTTTTTGAAAAGGGTCTTCATCGAAATTATCCAAGGTATAGTTTGAAATAAGATGAGCTTTTTCTTCCTTTGATAATGCAGGTAAAAGTTCCATCCCATCTGCATGATGTTGCATTGACCAATCTAAACTGGTTTTATCATCAATAAACACATTTTGAAATTTAACATGTGAATGAAAGCGATTCGTAAATGATTTTACCAGATTTAGAGCTGCTTCAGGAGTGAATTTGTTATCAATATAAAAGTCTTTTTCAGGTGAAAATTGATATGCTTCGTACTTCTCAAATACTTTTTCAAATTGTTGTTCTTGATTCAAAGAAAGGAATTCATAAAATCGATAAAATCTGACGATAAAATGAGAAGTTGAAATCACAGCTTTTGAAAAAGAGTACGCACCTTTAACAGTCCATTTGGGAAAAATATTTTGAACTTTAGAGCCTAATTCTTTAAGCTGTTCTTCATTAATGTCGTGGTATTCATAAGAAATTAAAAGGAAGTTAAATCCGTAAAAAAGGTTGTTTAATTCTTCGTTTAGAAAGGTTTCATTGGAAATAAAACGGTAATATCGCTGATTAAAGGTTTGAAGTAGAAAACGTATTAATTCTTGTCGGTTATTGGCGTTTGATGGTATTGGAATAGAACAAGAAGGCAGAGGGGATAATTCTTGATTTTTAAGTTTTTGATAGTCTTCAAATTCAGGCGAAATATTGGGTAATGTCAAATAAATATTAATGAAATCTCTGTAACATTTCAAATCATCAGCATTCTCAATTGGAGCATTCTTTTTGCCCGTAATGTATTCCATATTGAGATTCATCAGCAAATCAAGTAATGGAATTTGTGCTCGAAGCGTTTCCATTTCTTTAAAGTTATTTTGATGAACGGCTTCATTGACATCGGAAATTGGAATCTCAGGTACTTCAATAAGGCCTGTCGTATATTCTTCGGAGATAGAATTACACTTTCCATTCCGGTCTAAAACAGGCTTGCCAATTAACTCTTCAGAATTTAATACAAAATCGCCCCTTAACCACTGAAAATTTTTAGTTGATATTTTCGAATTTTTTGAGAGTTTAATCATTTTAAATGCAGGGTCTTTTTTCTTTCCCTTTGCTCTTTTCTCGAGTTCTTCTTCTTGAAAATCTAAAAAATCAAGTAGTTCTTCTGGATTTTCTTCTGGATTTATTTGAATAGTATTCGTTATTTTTTCAACAATGCCATTTTCTGTAGCTTTCGAACATAAATCTTCTAAAGAATAGTCCAAAAAAGTTGATTTTTTTGATTTGCCCATAATAAAAATAATTTTTGCTAAAATAAATCATCTACAATTCATACACTACAACGCAAAAATTCAATATACCACTAATCCAACTTTATTACTACTTTAGCGGTATGAAAAAAGTAGCTGCCAACATCAAACGTTTGAGGGAATTGAAAGGGATTACCCGGGAATCCATGGCCGCTGAATTGGACTTGAGCTTATCGGGCTATTCGAAAATCGAGCGGGGAGAATCGGAAATTTCCATTTCTAAGCTGTTCAAGATTTCCGAAATTTTAGAGGTGGAAGTGCCTAAAATCCTCAATTTTGACGTATCAAAGGTTTTCAATATTTCGAACAATAACCTGGTGCAAGGCGACGGTGCCGATGAACCCCATTTCCACAACCAGGTTTTGACCCATACCGAAAAATACATCGCCATGTTGGAAGAAGAAAATGCGCGACTCAAAGCGTTGTTGAAGAGGCCGACCTAAGTGTCGGCCGAAAAAAATAAATGCCGAAATCCAAAAAAATAGGCCGACACGTAGGTCGGCCTCAACGTCGAGATCGGTCGGCCTCAACGCCGAAATCGGTCGGCCTCAACGTCGAGATCGGTCGGCCGCAACGTCGAGATCGGTCGGCCGCAACGCCAAATCCAACGATAAAGGGCGCGAAAGCGCCCTTTATCGTTCTTATTCCCACTCAATCGTTGCCGGCGGTTTCGATGAAATATCGTACACCACCCGGTTAATCCCTTTTACCTGATTGATGATTTCGTTCGAAATCTTACCCAGCAGCTCATAGGGCAAATGACTCCAATCGGCGGTCATGCCGTCTACCGATTGAACAGCTCGCAAACAAATCACGTGCTCGTAAGTACGCTCGTCGCCCATCACTCCCACGCTTTGAACAGGAAGGAAAATCGCGCCTGCTTGCCAAACCCTATCGTACCAATTGCTGTCCTTCAAATTCTGAATGAAAATGGCATCGGCCTCCTGAAGAATCCGAACTTTATCTGCCGTGATATCTCCCAAAATACGAATGGCCAATCCCGGACCCGGAAACGGATGTCGGCCCAAAAGCGTGTTAGGTAAACCCAATGCACGACCAACCAAACGAACCTCATCTTTGAATAAACTGCGAAGCGGTTCAACCACCTTCAGCTTCATGTCCTCGGGAAGGCCGCCCACGTTGTGGTGCGATTTAATGGTAGCCGAAGGACCATGAACCGTCATCGATTCAATAACATCGGGATAGATGGTTCCCTGACCCAACCAACGAGCTCCATCGATTTTATTCGCTTCTTCATCGAATACCTCAATGAAAACGCGGCCGATGGTTTTACGCTTTTGTTCTGGATCTGAAATTCCGGTCAACGCATCATAAAAACGTTGCTTGGCATCTACTCCAATGATGTTGAGACCTTGGTGCTTGTAGCTTTCCAAAACGGCCTCATACTCGTCTTTTCTCAATAAACCATTGTCGATAAAAATGCAAACCAATTGCTTTCCAATGGCTCTCGACAATAACGTTGCCGCAACGGTAGAATCAACACCGCCCGACAAACCCATCACCACCGTATCGGTTCCTACTTGATCCTTCAATTGCTGCAAGGTAGCATCGATGTAATTTTCGGAAGTCCAATCCCGGTGAGCACCGCAAATCTCCACCAAGAAATTTTCGATCAACTGCTTTCCATCGAGGGAATGCGTTACTTCAGGGTGAAATTGGATGGCATAATGTGGTTTTCCTTCGAAAACATAGGCAGCATTTTCAACATGGTCGGTAGAAGCTACCACTTTGGCTCCCGCAGGCAACGTCCCAATGGTATCGCCGTGGCTCATCCAAACCTGACTCCCCGCTGGAATATGCTTGAAAAGCGGACAACTCGAGTCAACCGTTTTCAAATGAGCACGTCCGTATTCGCGAATTTGGGAACGGATCACAGTACCTCCGCTGGCTTGAGCCAAATATTGGGCTCCGTAACAAACGCCCAAAATAGGAAGGTGTACATATTGATCTACGGTAAGCTGAGGAGCATTGGCATCGTGAACCGAAGCCGGAGAGCCCGAAAAAATGACACCAATGGTATCGGCATCGGGGGCAGGGGCGGTATGAAAAGGATGAATTTCGCAGTAAACTTGCTGCTCACGTACCCGACGGGCAATCAACTGGGTATATTGGGAACCCGAATCGATGATCAATACTTTTTGCATGCGCAAAGATGCAAACAAACCCCCTCACTTGCCAAAAAGTAGTTCCCACATTTCTTACACCTTGAAAAAATTAACAGCAGAAATGTCGCTCCAGTTCGAACTTTTTTTACCTATTCATCGTCAAAAAAGTGTATTTTCAAGCTTTCATTCCCCCTTATGAAGTGGATTTTTTTTCTTGCGATGGGCCTTTTAGCCAACATCGGCTGGGCCCAAACCCGGGTTTTGTTCATCGGTAACTCGTACACCTACGTGAACGGACTTCCGTCCCTCATTCAATCCTTGGCCACCATTGGAGGGAAAAGCATGGTGGTAGATTCTGCCTTGGTGGGCGGATATACGTTTCAAAACCACAGTACTGATCCAACAACCATGGCTAAAATTCGACAAGGCGGGTGGGATTTCGTGGTGCTCCAAGAGCAAAGTCAACGCCCCGCCTTTCCTCCCTCCCAAACCGCTGTAGAAGTTTTTCCTTATGCCCAACGTTTGGTGGATTCCATCAAAAAATACTCTCCTTGCGGAAAAGTGGTTTTTTTCATGACCTGGGGTCGGCGTTTTGGCGATCAATCCAATTGCGCTTCCTACCCGCCCATTTGCACCTACGAAGGAATGAGCTGGCGACTTCGAGAAACGTATTTGCAACTAACTCAAACCCATCAGGCTTTTTGTGCTCCCGTGGGATGGGCATGGAGAAGATCCATTCGAGATGATTCGACCGAGGTTTTGCACGATTCCGATAACTCCCACCCCAATCAAACCGGTTCCTACTTATCGGCTTGTGTGCTTTATTCCACCATTTTCCAAAGTCGGGTTCTAGCCAATCCATTCATGTACACGTTAGGGCACGCCACTGCTTTGCGCCTTCAAAGCATGTCGGATTCGGTGGTGTTCGATTCCCTTTCCGTGTGGAACATCACTCCCAATTTTCCCTTAAAATCCCAATTTACCACCCAAACAACGGGGCAACACGTGCAATTCTCCAATCAATCCACGGGAAATATTTCCCAACAATGGGATTTTGGGGATGGAACCACCGATACCTCTCGAAACCCCATCCACCGCTACAATTCGGCGGGTCCGTTTCGAGCAAGATTAACCGTTTCCAACGGTTGCAAAACCGATTCTTCCAGCCAAACGTTTTCGGTAGTTTTGAGCAGCACCGTGCTGGAAAATTCAAGTTGGTCGATTGCAGGATCTTTCATTTCATCCCAATCTTCGCGGCCGATCAACATTGCTTGGGGAACGGTAGATGGCCGTTGGAGCGGATCGTTTCGCCTATTGCCCAACGAAACCAAATCGCTCCAATTTCTTCCTAAAGATCTCATCATTTGGATGAAAGATGAACGAGGAACGACCACCAAATTCCGATTGAATCCCTAACGGGAAGATTAAAAATTGATGCTTAAATTTGTTGCATGAAATTACTTGATGGAAAAGTGGCTTTGATTACCGGAGCCAGTCGCGGAATCGGAAACGGTATTGCGAAAAAATTTGCTGAAATGGGTGCTGATGTCGCCTTCACTTACCTCTCTTCTGAAGAAAAGGCCCGCGCCCTCGAAGAAGAATTGAAGGCCTTCGGTGTTCGCGCCAAAGGATACAAATCCGACGCTGCCAATTTCGCTCAAGCTGAAGCCTTGATCGATTCCATTGTGGCCGACTTTGGTACTTTGGAAATTGTGGTGAACAATGCAGGCATCACCCGCGACACCCTATTGCTTCGCATGACCGAAGAACAATGGGATCAAGTGATCGATACCAATTTGAAATCGGTTTTCAATATCACGAAAAACGCCATGAAAGTCTTGATGAAGAATCGAAAAGGATCCATCATCAACATTACCTCCATTGTTGGAAGAAATGGAAATCCAGGCCAAGCCAACTATTCGGCTTCCAAGGCCGGTGTCATCGGTTTCACCCAGGTGGTTGCCAAAGAAATGGGCTCGCGCGGTGTTCGTTGCAATGCCATTGCTCCCGGCTTCATCGCTACCGAAATGACCGGTGAATTGAGCGAAGATGTGATCAAAGGCTGGAACGACATGATTCCGTTGAAGCGTCCGGGTACACCCGAAGACGTTGCCAATTTGGCTGTATTCTTGGGATCAGACATGAGCGGGTACATCAACGGCCAAACGATCAACGTTTGCGGTGGATTGCACACCCCCAATTGATGAACAACATTCCCTTTACCAAATACCACGGCACCGGGAACGATTTTATTTTGATCGATAACCGAGCCGTGGGTTGGAAGCCCACCCCCGAAGAGGTTGCAGCCTTCTGCCACCGCCGTTTCGGGGTGGGCGCCGACGGGCTTATGCTCGTTGAAACCGCCGAAGCTCCTTACGATTTTCGCATGGTGTATTTCAATTCCGACGGAAATGAAAGCAGCATGTGCGGCAACGGAGGAAGGTGCATCGTTCATTTCGCCCAACAACTCGGGATATTTACAGGGGAATCTACTCAATTCATCGCCATCGATGGGCAACACCAAGCTTGGATCAAAAACGGATTCATTCAATTGGAAATGTGCGCATCAGCGGAAATGAAGCCCTTACCCAATGGCGATTATATCGGAAATACCGGATCTCCCCACTACGTTCAGTGGATTGAACAACCCATTTCTCTGGAAGAAATCCAACAAAGAGGCTTCATCATCCGGCATTTACCGGAATACGAAAAAGAAGGCATCAACGTAAATTTTGTTGCCCCGTTAAACGAGAACAGCCTTTGGGTAGGAACTTTTGAACGGGGAGTAGAGGCACCCACCTATTCTTGTGGAACTGGAGTAACTGCCGCCGCTTTGGCGTATGTTGCAAAAACATCATCTCAAAAAGAAAACAACCGCATTTCCATTCAAGTCCCCGGCGGAAATTTGGAAGTGCAATGGACATGGATTCATGGGAAAACATCGAAAATCCTATTGATCGGTCCCGCAACCCGCGTATTCGAAGGAATATGGAAGGGATAATTCGGTTGCGGGTTTTAGAGCCCGAAGATGCCATGACCTTGTTCCTATGGGACAACGCCCCGGAACTTCGGGATGCGCAAGAATCAAACACCCCACCTACGTTAATGGAACTGCAGGCCTTTTGTTTGGAAGGGCCAAGAGCGTTGGAGGTTCACGGGCAGCAGCGGTGGATCATCGATTTAAACGGGAAATCCATTGGCACGGTAGAATTGTTCGATTACCACCAACAGCATCAACGGGCCGGCGTTGGAATCATCATCGCCCACCCCGATCACCGGAACCAAGGATGGGGAACACGGATTTTACTTGAAACGGAATCCTTGGCTAAAACCTTCTCCATTTCCAACTTGTGGGCCATCATCTCGGAAGACAACGGAGCCAGCCTCCGCGCCTTTGAAAAAGCCGGATACCAAAGGGCTGGCCACTTGAAAAACTGGCTCAACCTTCGAGGGCATTTTTTCGATGGCATCCTTGTTCAAAAAACTTTTGCATAAAAAAAGGGGTTGACGTCGGTCAACCCCTTTTCTATTTCAGTGGTGAATCATCAATCGATAATTTGGAAATATCCCTTTTTGGTGAGGTTTCTTCCATTTGCATCTTGGAAATTGATGATGTAAATGTACATTCCGTGTTGAACGATAGAACCTTTGAATGTTCCATCCCATCCATCTTCAAAGTTGGTGGTTTCATAAATTTTTTCTCCCCAACGGTTGAAGATTTCCATGCGGTAATTGCTCTTCTTGTTGATGTACGTACCCTTTGGATAAAACTTGTTGTTCAATCCATCTGGAGCGATTACGTTTGGAACGAACAAGCGAGGTTCCTGAGTTACGCACAAACGATTGGAGAAAGCGGTATCGATTAATCCATATTTATTGATGCCGTTCTCAACCGCCATGATGATGTAGCAGAAATTACCATCGTTGTCTTCCAACAAGAAAACATCATCGATAAAACTGCGATCGGTGGTTGGTTTTGCGATCACAGAAGAATAAACGGTAGAATTTGCAGGAACATTTCGAAGCACTTCATACTCCTTCACCCCATTGATCCAATCCAAATACTCATTCCATGACATGGAATTGGTGAAATTACCAAGTGCTTGTCCGGTTAATAAAATGGTTTTCGCAGAATTCACTGATGTGAAAATCGAATCGCAAGGATCGATGCTTTTTACGCGGTACACGTGCGAGGTTGCATTCACTTCTGCTGAAGAATCGACATAGGTAAACTCGAAGAACTGACGAACGGTTCCACTTGGATTTACGGCAGCAATATTTGCAATTTGAGTGAAGCCAGAACCTGAGTTTCTTTCAATGATGAACGATTTCAATTCGGCAGTACTATCGATGATCCAGGCCAATTTCACTTTTTGAGAAAGCGTATCAACCGAAGCGTAACGGATGTACAAATCTTTAGGTTTGCGAATGATATCGGCACGGATGCACGTTTGGTTACTGTTTGCAATGATGTTGGTATCTACATTGTTTACCAACCAGATCGAATAACAGTAAACATTTCCTTCAACCAAGTTATTGTTATCGGCATACGTTGTTGCGGTAGCAGGAAGTGTTGCCACAGGAACCCAAACGTTGTTGTCGTTCCTCATGACTTTAACTTCCTTGATTCCACCAGCCCAATTGGTTGGGATATTCCACGTCAACTCAATTTTTCCACCGCAGGTATTCACCACGCCTTGCAAATAACTTGAAGCCAATGGATCTGACATGGGGCTGGTATTGTTACAGCTATCGCGAGCAACAACCGAATACGTATGGGAAGCCGTGGCTCCGCTGCGATTAGGATCGCGCAAGAATCCGCGATTTTTAATCAAATCTTTTCCAATTGGAGTAAATGAACCTCCGCTTACGTTGAAAAATTCGTATTCATCGAAATCCAAAGACGAAGTAGTATCGTTTTTGAGGAGTAAATCTTGGTTAATGTTGGTGGTATCAACACTTACGAATCTCCAATTTAAAGTTGCAGGTGCTTGGGTATCTTGGAAACGTGCACCGCGAGGAATTCCGAAGGACTCAATGGAAACCGTATCAACAGCAATGATGAAATATTGATTTCGGCAATTATCCAATTTGAGTGGATTCAAGAACTCAGGACGTGTAATTGCCCATCTTCCAGTAAGAATGGTATTTAAGAGGGTTGGGTTCACGCAAGTATCAATAACGAAAGATGTATCTCTCAACAACGGAATATTTTCGCGGTAAAGAATTCGGTAGAAAACGGTATCATCGCAAACAATGATGGGTTCCAAATAATTGAAAACATTCGCAGGAACTGAGTCAACATTCACCCAAGGTGCAGAGGTGTTACTTCCAATGCGGCGTTGAATGATGTATTTTCCACCGGTACCAGCTGGGGGAGATTTCGTAATTCCATTCCAAGTTACGTTAGCAGAACCGTTTTGATTCACCACAAAATTTTCCAACAAGGTGTAGTGTGCTGAAGTATCAGAAGGTGTGGTATCGCAACCGGCTACTACACGGAAATAGTATTCGTGCTTACAGGTCGGGTTCACAGCGAAAGTATCAATCCACTCACGGAAGTTGAAAAACCAGTGTACTAGGGCGGTATCGCTTAAATTTGTTGGAGGAACGATGGTATTCACCCGAGTGAAACCCGTATTGCAACTGTTCCTAAATACCTGGATTTGTTTTAAGTTTTTAGCTCTTCTTTTGATGGAAGTGAACAGCAATGAATCTTGCGGCTCTTTATTCATTACGTCGATCAAACTACCAAAGTTGATGAGAATTCCATTGGACACCAATTTTAATCCACGAGGGGTTGGAGCAATTTTTGGAATGTTCAACAATTCGATGTTCAACGATTTTACCACCCTACCATTGAAAGGACACTGATTATCTTTCGCCGTTAGGTTGAACGAGTAGTTCCCTTTGTCGATAAAGGCTTGGTTTCCTTGGGTGGATACGGTACGAATGTTCCCGCATCCCGTTTGCCAACTAAAGGTCATTTGAGTCGCATTTCTTCGACCTAAACCGTAACCTACCTCAATTCCATTCAAGGACATACGAGTGATGGCAGAACCGGTTTGCGTAGCTTTAATTACTGCACAAGGTGGGCGCACGCAACCGGAATCAGCACGCAAAGTATCTGGGCCTGGAATGAATGCCCCGAAAACCGGATTCTTGTTGAAGAACAAATAAACGCTGTCGGTAAAGGGTGCAAAGTCAACGGCACGAACTCCGAATTCAATGTTATCCCCAACGAAATACGAACCTGAATAGGAAGGCTGTCCGGTTGGAGTTTTGTATGGAGCTGTTACGACTGGTGGACTTTGGATCGGGTTGTAGCCTAATCCTGGAGAATTTGCAATCGTTACCGATTGGAAATCGCGGAAAACTTCAGCAATTTTCTGGGTTCCACGATAGCTTTCTACACGAATACACAAGAGAAAGTTTCCTTGTGTTTGTGGCAAAAATCTCAATTCGCCCGTTAAAGTATCAATGGCGGAAATTCCGGGACCGTAAGGCCTTACGATTCCAGGCATCGGATTTAAAGTGGTATATCCACGATTGTAGGTACATGGGGTATTCAAAGCTTGAAATGGATTATCGATCCAATAGCGCGTGAAATCCAAATCGAAATCTACCGCATTGTTGTTATAAATAACGGTATCGGTTGTAGACGGATTCTGAACGGTGGTCGACGCAGGTGGTTCCGCGAATTCAGGAGAACCATCGCCCATGGTTTGAACATTCAATCCAATTTGCTGCCCAAGAGGACCTTGTATGAAAAAAGGCAACATTCTAGCACGCAAAACCATGTCACCTGCACAACTTGTATTATCGTTGGCATTTCTGCAACAAGGAATGGCACCTGCCGATGATTGGAATAACCACCCGCTTGTTGGTGGTACACCCGTTAACCACATCGTGTCCGACCAAAATTGAACCGCTGCAATCGCTCCTCTACTTGCAGCACCACCACCGCCACCAAGCGGGTTACTTGCGCCACAGCGAACAATGCTAGTTGTTCCACCACAAATGGGCGTAATTTCGTATCCAG
The DNA here is from genome assembly GCA_947501265.1 of Bacteroidota bacterium. Taxonomy (GTDB): domain Bacteria; phylum Bacteroidota; class Bacteroidia; order UBA7662; family CANHCV01; genus CANHCV01. Next base: position 20,743 of record CANMVY010000017.1, on the reverse strand, counting down.
TTCCCAAACGTCCAGGTGCTGGATTCAACGTGATGGAGTTCACCACCGAACCAAATTTATCCACTGGATTACCTTGAACCGTCATGCTCGGAGTTAGTCCATTTAAAGGAATACCACTGCAATCGCGGTAAACCGTCATAATGAAGATAAAACCATAACCATCGCGACGGAAGTTTTGAGCGTTGTTGTCGCGAACGGCTTTCCAGGTAATTTCACCTCCAAAAACGTGGGATGCTTGGACCTGGGTTCCCAATGACAAGATAGCTAGAACCGCAAGGGCCCACATCTTGAAACTCCGAGATAATTTCATAGGAATGGATATTTTCATAGTGGTTGGAATTTTCAAATTTAGCAGATTTTTCACAGTTTTTCAACTTTTAACTCATTTTTAGAATCAACTTCTTGGAACCAAGAAGCGTATTCCATGTATCGTGGAGGGGTAATTTCTACCACATTTCTCAATCGTTCATCCAGAGGCTTGATCTTTTTAGCTGGAATTCCAGCGTACAAATAGCCGGATTCGCAAACGGTATTTTCTAAAACCACCGCTCCGGCGGCAATCATGCAATAATCCTCCAAAACGGCATTATCCATCACAATCGCTCCCATCCCAATCAACACATGATTTCCAACGGTACATCCGTGAACCAACGCATTATGGCCAATGGAAACATCATTCCCAATCGTGGTAGAAGCTTTTTCATAGGTACCATGAATCACAGCCCCATCTTGGATATTGGTTCGGTCGCCTACCTTAATAAAATGAACGTCTCCACGAACAACGGCATTGAACCAAACGGTACAATCGTTTCCGAGCGTTACCTCGCCAACAACGGTTGCGTTTGGAGCGAGCCAAACCCGTTCACCCATTTGTGGCATTTTTCCTTTCACCGGCAATACAATACTCATCTCATTCTTACTTAAAAACCAATCCAATTCGAGCGCCAATCGCGCCAAACCGCTTATCAACCGGGTAATATTCGTTGAATAGGGTGCTCCAATTTCCGTTCCATTGAATGCCCGTTTCCAATAAAGTTCGCGCATTCATTTTTACCGCATAACCTAAACCTAGGCCAGCAGTTAATCCCGTTCTGCGGTAAACATCATTCTTTGATATGGACCCAGAAACAAATCCATCTCGATCAAAATCAAACGTCATGGATTTTCCGGCCACCAAAAACTGAGGAACCAAATTCCAGTGCAATCGGAATCCGGTTGATTTCACATTTCCCGTTAAGGCGTGGGTCATTCCAACGGGTAAAGAGACATAATGGTAGCTATTTTGAAATGTTTGTGGCGTACTGTTCCATCCCGCTAACGGTTGGTAATGGAGCTTACTTTCACCGGTACCAGCATTGAAACACTCGAAATAATTTTGGCGATCGTTCCGGAATCCATAGCTCAATCCCAAATCAAAACTGGTCTTTAAATCAATTGCAAAACGCGATTGTAGAGCCATTGAAAACCCAACATTGTGGTTCAAACTATTCAAGGAAGAACGGAAATTAGGATCAACGGGAATTACGATAGGATTGCCATTTTGATTTTGAAGGTACGCACTTCTCAATTGTTCCCAATTGTTCACGTATTCGGGTTGAAAAACAAAACCCCAACTTGGGCCGGGCATCTGGTCAAACAAATTCTTTTTAGGCTTTTCAGTAGAAATCGGATCTTCATCGATGATGATTTTCATGGGATTCGAGTCCCAAAGCAAATTCAACCGTGGCGTTTTCGAATTCAATGAAGCGAAAAACAAGGGTTTTTGTTGCACATCCTGGCTTGATAACTGATCTTGAAATTTCTTCGAAAAATCTTCTTCCAAAACCTGAGGAGAGGTGAACCTTCCTGAAATAGCTGTTTTGGAACGTCGGGCAGTTCGATTCTTTTTCGCTATTTTGGGTGAAGCAGGGGAAGATGTTGCCAAGGTTTCACCACCAAAACTCGTGGAAATTCCTGCTTTTTTCAAGCTGCTTTCTGAAGATGAATTCCTTGCTGTACCCAACTTTTGGGCTGGGATAGCGGTTTTTTCTGAAGCGCTGAAAGTGGTTGATTCAAAAGTAGCTGAAGACTTGTTTGATAAAGAAGAATGACTGTTTGAGGTGGAATTTATGGAGGATGGTTCTGTTGAACTTGCAGATGAAGTGGCTTGAACTCCTTTTTTGATGGAGGCAGATGAAGTCTTCTCGGCCAATGCTTTGGCTGGAGTTGTGGAGGTAGATGATAATCCAATCCATGCTCCGGCGCCACCAACGATGAAGAATAAAGAAGCGATGCTCAACCAAAAGCCGATGCCTTTTTTCTTTTTACGTCGAATTCTTTTTTCAATTTCGGGCCAGCTGTGCTCGGGGGCCTCCGGCCGAAAACCATCGGCGGCCCGCTGAAACAACTCATCCATCTTTTTTGGGTTAATATCCATTTTTTCCCAGTTTTTCTTGTAACCAATGTCGAGCACGATGCAAATTGGATCGTACCGTTGACTCTGAAATTCCCAGCTGATCGCTGATTTCTTCAAAGTTGTACCCCTCAATGACCGACAAGTTGAACACCAATCGGTATTGCGGAGGAAGTTTTTGAACCAGATTCATCAAATCTTCATAGTGAAGTGCCGAATCATCGATTTTTCCAATTTCTAAGGATTCATCCCACGATTCGGATCGAAGTTTGGTTCGTTCTTTGATGGCGTTCAAACAGGCATTTACCGAAATTTTTCGAATCCATCCTTCCAAAGCGGCAGGATCTTTTAACTGACCAATTCGTTGAAAAATTCGAATAAAAACCTCCTGAAATACATCTTCTGCTTCACTTCGGTTTCCCGTGTAACGCCAACAAATGGAGAAAACCATCGATTTGAATTGATCGTACAACGCTTTCTGACTGGCTGGATGGCCAACCGCACAGCCTTGTACGAGGTGATGAAATTCCTTCACGTGTTAAAGTTACTATCGAAATTTAGCAGTTTGCCCCTAAGACCGGCACAACAGCCCGTTTGTTGCGCCATTGACCAAAAAAACCGACAAACTTTTTTGCCGTGGAAATATTCCTGCAATAACTTTCGGCTGCATTCCGTTATTTTGTGGAAAATATTCCCTAAAGGCATCACTCTCTTGATGAAACCAGTCCTCAGTCAACAACAAATTCAACGACGCGCCGCAGCCTACACTTCGGGCATCATTGGATTGCTTTTTGCTTTTCTTTTCCTATTCCATTTCTCGGGAATACCGCCCTTGGAAGGCACTTCGGAAGGATTGGAAGTGAACTTGGGATTCGAGGAAACCGGTTCAGGCGAGGCCGATGCTGCTCCCGCAGCCGGAGATCAACCCTCGGAACTCCCCGCTGTTGACCCCAATTCTCCACCTCCAACGCCTCAAAATGCAGCTGCCGCTCCCTCCAATGACCTTCAACAAGAAAATGGAGAAGAAGCCGATATAGTAGCAAAAGCCCTTGAACGCCGACAGAAAGAATTGGATCGACAAAAACAAGATCAAGACCGCTTGGCCCAACAAGAGGCTGAAAGACAACGCCTCTTGGCCGAAGAACGCCAAAAACAGATGGACGAAGCCCGCAATCGAGCTCGAACTGCCCGAGCAAATTCAAGAGGCGGGCAAGGCGGTAACGGACCCGGCGGACAAGGAACAGCGGGATCCCAAGGCGTTGCCGGAGGCGAGGGAAACCAAGGAAACCCCAACGGTAATCCCAATTCAAACAATTACAATGGAGATGGTTCTGGAAACGGAGCCGCGGGAACAGGAATGGGGAATGTGGCTGGCCGTCAATACCGCGGCGGCCCATCCGTGGAAACCAACGTACAAGTGGAAGGCGTTGTTACCGTAAAAATTTGGGTGGATAACGATGGTAAGGTGTTGCGGGTAAGAGGCGGCGTTCCATTAACCACCATTACCGACCGCAACATCTGGAAACTCTGCGAAAACAACGCAAAACGACATATTTTCAGCGCTAATCCTAACGATGAAGCTGAAAAAGAAGGAACCATTACCTACCGATTCAAGCTGCAATAACGTTTTTTCATGCGCTCCTACCCCGAAACGGTTGATTACATCTTTTCCAAACTTCCCATGTTTACCCGAATCGGTCCCGCCGCTTACAAGGCCGATTTAAACAACATCAAAGCCCTCAGCAAAGCGCTTGGAAATCCGCACAAGTCTTTCCAAACCGTTCACGTTGCTGGCACCAACGGAAAAGGTAGCACTTCCCATCTATTGGCCTCGGCCTTGCAAGAAGCTGGGTTGCAAACCGGTCTTTTTACCTCTCCTCATTTGCTCGATTTCCGCGAACGAATCCGTTGGAACGGTAACTGCATCCCTGAGGATAAAGTGGTGGAGTTTGTGAACAACATCGAACCTTTGATCGATGAAATCCAACCTTCTTTTTTCGAAATCACCGTTGCCTTGGCATTTTGGTGGTTCGCTCAACTGCCGCTGGATATTGCGGTAATTGAAACCGGCTTGGGCGGCAGACTGGACAGCACCAACATCATCATTCCGGAATTGAGTGTGATTACCAACATCAGTTGGGACCACATGAACTTGCTGGGAGATACCCTCCCGCTCATCGCTAAAGAAAAAGCCGGAATCATCAAGGCGGGAGTACCCGTTATTGTTGGACAAACCCAACCCGAAATCCAATCCATTTTTTCTGAAACGGCTTCCGAAAAAAGAGCCTTCCTTAAATTCGCTGATGCTCATTTCAGGGCGGAACTCCTTCAACGAAATCTGTTTACGGCTGAATACCGCATTTGGAAAAATCAGAAAGTGTGGGTGGAATCGGCCATCATTGATCTTCCAGGTTCCTATCAACAGCACAACATCGCTACCGCGCTTGGAGCGCTCGACCAATTGCAACGAATGGGGTGGGCGGTGGAAACCGAGCACTTCTTGGCCGGCTTTCAGAATGTGCGAAAAAATACCGGGTTGCGCGGACGATGGGAGGTTATTCACGAAAACCCCTTGGCCATTGCCGATGTGGGTCATAACGAAGCTGGAATGCTGGAAAACAAGGCGGTGTTGGAATCCGACTCTACCACTTGGCATTACGTAATTGGTGTAGTGAACGATAAAGACTTGGTCAAGATGGTGGAACAGCTCCCCAAAAACGCATGTTTCTATGCGTCAAGGCCGCAAATTCCGAGAGGATTGGAAACCGAAAAATTAGCCGAAGCCCTTCGCTTGGCAAACCGAACCGTAAAAACGTTTAATACGGTGAACGAGGCCTACCAAGCTGCGTTGTCTGCCGCAAAAAAATCGAAGGAAAACGTTTTCGTGGGCGGCAGTACGTTTGTGGTAGCCGAAGCCTTACCCGAACGTCCAATTTTTTAGAGTTGCCTCTTGTGGAAAACCTATTTAATGCCCTACAAACCATCTTGTTAGCCGAAACCCCCTGATTTTAATCAACATCGTTTCCACCGAGGTTGAAAATTTAACTTCTTTCTATAGTTTTGTTATCCTCAAAAACACACAACAATGAACAACGCTACCTTGGCCCCCCAAAGCATTGATGCTCAAATAAATGCGCTTGAAAATCAGAAAACAGGCAACATGATGAACGACCTTGAAATTGAGGATCAAATTCTGGATCTTAAGCTTCAAGCTGGATTAGCAAAACGTCCCGATCACAGTCAGTTTGAATGTTTCGGTTGCGGATCATAATCGAACCAACTTTTGTTTCATAGAACGTACCACGGTCTTTTCGAAGATCGTGGTTTTTTTATTTCATCACGGTAAAATCACTCGGTCCATCTTATCCCTTTTTAAACCGTTATTTCGGTTTATCTTTGTGCTTCTAAGGAAATTATGTCGGTTCAAGTACAACATCTCACGAAAGAATACGGCACCCAAAAAGCAGTCAACGACTTATCTTTCACTATTGAAGAGGGGGAAGTTGTAGGATTGTTGGGTCCGAATGGTGCTGGGAAATCCACCACCATGAAAATTCTCACCTGTTTTATTCCCCAAACATCGGGAACAGCCACAGTTTGCGGATTCGATGTTGCTTCCCAGTCGTTGGAAGTTCGTCGGCAAGTGGGTTACCTGCCCGAAAGCAATCCACTTTACTACGATATGTACGTGAAGGAATATTTGTTGTATGCTGCAGGATACTACCAACTCTCCAATCCCCAACAACACGTTGCTCGCATGATTGATTTGGTGGGATTGGGGCCCGAAAGAAGTAAGAAAATTGGGCAACTTTCCAAGGGATACAAACAACGTGTTGGCCTCGCTCAAGCCTTGATTCACGACCCCAAAGTTTTGATTTTGGATGAACCTACTTCAGGTTTAGATCCCAACCAATTGGTAGACATCCGCCATTTGATCAATGAGGTAGGCAAGAAAAAAACCGTGATCCTTTCTACCCATATCATGCAAGAAGTAGAAGCCATGTGCCAGCGTGTATTGATCATCAACAAAGGACAGTTGGTAGACGATCGTACGCTTGATCAACTCCCTAACAACCAACTGCTTTTGGCTGTTCGATTTGCGGAAACGACCTCGATCAATCAATTGAAATCCATTCCCGGCGTGATCGCTGTAACGGAGTTGGAAAAATCGGTTGAATTTTTGTTAACGGCGGCGGCCCAAACGCCATTGCAACAAAATTTATTCGCATGGGCCGTTCAAAAGCAACTTACCGTCGTGAAAATGGAAGAACGCAAAACCTCATTGGAAGATCTCTTCCGCGAAAAAACACAAGGAGGTGCAGCATGATGACCATCTTCAAAAAAGAAATTGCCGGATTCTTCAGCTCCCTCATCGGGTACGTAGTGTTAGCGGTTTTCCTTTTGGGAATTGGACTGTTCACGTGGATTTTGCCTGAATATTCTCTTCTGGAATACGGCTATGCAAATCTCGATACCCTCTTCTCCATGGGTCCTTTTGTTTTTCTCTTTTTACTGCCAGCCCTTACCATGCGCATGTTGGCCGAAGAACGAAAAAACAACACCATCGAATTACTTTACACCAAACCCATCACCGAAATGCAGGTGGTTTTAGGGAAATACTTGGCCGGATTGGTCCTTTTGTTGATGGCCCTTCTTCCAACGCTGATTTATTTGTGGACGATCGGATACCTGGCCGAACCCCGCTGGAATTTGGACATGGGCTCCATTTTGGGTTCCTATTTCGGATTGTTTTTATTGGGTGCTGCCTTCACCGCCATTGGAATTTTCTGTTCCTCCTTGGTTGAAAATCAGGTGGTTGCCTTCTTATTGTCTTTGTTGTTGTGTGCATTGTTGTACGTGGTTCCATCATCCTTGGCCTTGTTGTTCGACGGGAAGAATGCCTGGATGGAGTTGGTTCAGCAATTGGGAATGGATGAACATTACAACAGCATGAGCCGTGGGGTTTTAGACACCCGTGATTTGTTGTATTTTTTGGGGCTGATTCTGTTGTTTTTGAACGGCACCAAAGTGGTTTTGGAAAGTAGAAAATGGTAATCCGATGAAAAGTAGAAAACAAACCGCACTGATTCGTTTTGCCCTGTTCGTTTTGGCCGTAGTTCTCCTCAATTTGGTAGGACAAAAGGTCTATAAACGATTTGATTTAACCGCCGAAGGACGTTTCTCTTTGTCGGATGCCACCACAGAAATGTTGGGAAATTTGAAGCAACCGATCGTGGTGGAATGCTACCTCGAAGGTGATTTGCGTCCCGATTTGAAAAAATTCCGGAACTCCATTGAAGATGTTCTGGGTGAAATGCGCAGCTATTCCAACGGAAACTTCGATTATGTTTTCCGCAATCCCGCCGAAAGTGGCGATCCGAAGGCCACCAAAGAATTCATGGCCAGCTTGTACAAATCGGGGCTTACCCCAACCGATTTGCAAGTGAAGAAAGAAGATGGAAGCCTCGAGCGTCAAACGCTTTTTCCAGGGGTGATCATTCGAAGCGGCGACCGAGAAACGGCAGTTAACCTATTGAACGGTACCAATTCGGGCATGAGTGGCCAAGAAATTTTGAATGCTTCATCCGAAGCGTTGGAGTTTGAAATCATCAACGGCATTAAAAACGCCATGATGGTGAGCAAGCCAACCATTGGAATTATTGAAGGAATTGGCGGTTTAGAGCGTTTGCAGATGGAAGATTTCATTCTTTCCTTGAAGAAGTTTTATGAAGTGGAATTCTACGATATTGGTCGTTTGGAGCCCATTCCAGGAAATTTCAAGGCCATCGTTGTTCCTAAACCTTCGGAAGAAATTAGCGACTGGAAGAAATTCAAGTTGGACAATTATGTGATGCGGGGAGGGAATGTTTTGTGGTGCGTAGAGCAAATCAACGCGACCATGGATTCCATGAGTAGAGCTGGGTATTTTCTAGCAACTCCTTATGTAAGCAATCCATCGGGGACCAACCTCGGATTGGACGAATTATTGTTCCGTTACGGCGTTCGGATCAACCAAGATTTGGTTCAAGATTTGAAATGTGCACGCATTCCATTGGTGATGGGCAGTGTTGGTGGAAGGCCCAGCATGCAACCCAGACCGTGGTTTTATTTTCCGCTTACCACCTCCGACGGCAAACATCCGATTGTGAAGAATGTGGATCCGGTTTGGATGCAGTTTGCCGGATCGATTGATTTGGTGGAGTCTCCAGGGATTTCAAAAACCGTTTTGTTAACCTCTTCCCGATACAGCCGTTCTTTTCCGGCGCCGGCACGGGTGAATTTAAGTTTGGCAGCGAATGCGCCGAATCCGGCCTTGTACAACAAACCGTTTTTACCCATGGCCGTGTTGTTGGAAGGTAAATTTGAAAGCATTTACAAGAATAGAATTTTAAACGATTTTGCTCAAAAAGCGGTTGATTCCTTGCACTTTCAGCTGTACCAATCGGCCATCAAACCGTCCAAGCAAATCGTGATTTCCGACGGAGATGTTTTGGCGAATTACGTGAGTAGAGACGGCACAAAAGTGTTGCCTTTGGGATTCGATCGCATTTCGAACATGACGTGGGGCAACCGTCGTTTTGTTTTGAACTGCGTTGATTATTTGACCGACGAAACCGGATTTATCAATATCCGAGGCAAGGAAATTAGCCTCAGACTTTTGAATTTGGAGAAAGCAAAAAAGGAAAAACTGAAGTGGCAAGTGATCAATATGCTTGGCCCGATTGCTTTGTTGTTGGGCTTTGGATTGATTTATTCTTGGAGAAGGCGGAAGAAATACGCTTGAGCTGAATAGGGTCCAGAATTTAAGTGGTTTGCGACATTAAAAGTTCGACGTAACCGCTCTAAAATGTCCTTGAGATCTGGTGTCAATTATTTTATTCTTGATACCCAGGTGAGTTGAAAATAATATTGATGCAACCAACTACGATCGGCTGTTTTCCAAGTTATGTAGAGCGGCCCAGATTCAATTTTATTAAATTCATTTATTTCAATGCCAAGTGCTGTGTTCATCCAATTCTCTCCAAAAAGGGCACTTGAATTTTTCGATGAATTCAAAAAAAACTCTTCTGAAAAGCTTAAATAACCCGTTTTTGATGCAATTTTAAGAGGTCTTTTTATTCCTGTAAGAAAACGAAATCGATGCGAATAAAAAATCTGATCGCTATTTGGGTCACCTATCCAACGATGATCCCAACGAATTCGGTTTTTAATTTCAAAACGATTCATTTGATACTTTGCAGTTGCTTGAAAGTGGATTCGATTTTCATTACTCATCACTTCACGGTTAATTCGTTCTTTTTGAAAAACATACGCTCCTGAAAAAGCAATAAGGGGCGTCCAATGATAATGAATAGCCTGTTCTGTATAAAACAGAAGAATTTGGTTATTCCATTCAAATTTTGGAACCACATTCATGAGTGGATGGGCCCCAAATAAATAAAAACTATAATCCAACTTGGGTGAAATAGGTCCCGAATGATCTAGGGTTGGAAATAATCCAACAACGGATCTGCTTTGTCCATGAATACTTTGAAAAGAACTGAATATCAAAGTAAAAAACAAAAAATATCCTGTATTTTTCATTGGAATTTAATGGAATTGAAAATCCAATACATTTCACTTGCAATTTCTAAACTTCGCTCGGTGTATTTCCTTTTTTGCAAGTCTGTTCCATCAAAAATTTTTGGATCTTGATACTTGATGGGAAAACGAGCATCTGCTCCCAATACCAAAGGGCAACCTTCATCTGCACTATCACAAGTCAAAACAGCGGCAAACTCACCTTTTGGATTGAATGGATGGTGGTATTCCTTCGAAAAACAAATCAATGGCATTTCATTGGATGCATATTTTATAGAATACACTGGATTTTCTGAATGAGATAATGCCTGAATTTGGAACCCCTGTTTTTCTAAAACCTCCAATACAACGGGAAAAACTGCTGTGGATTCTGTTCCACCTGAGTACGAAAAAAAATTCCTAATTCCAATTTGATGGGCCATCGCTTGAGCCCATATTTGAGCAAGATGACTTCTTCTACTATTGTGGGTACAAATGAAATTTAATCGGATGGTTTCATTTCGATCTACCTTTCCCTGAAGGTATTGAACCAATGGTTGTAAGATTTCTTTTCTTGAATCAGAGACCTTGAGATTTGGAATGGTTAAATTGAACTCTGTTTTCATGATTGTTATTTTACAAGGGGAAAAAACTTTCATTTCAGTCAAGATAGAATGATTTTTATTTTTCTAAATGTACATCCTGCTTCTTTATCACTCATTAATTCTGAAAAAAATCAGCAACATCCACTACCAGGATTACATGCTGATGTATTGATTAAATCTTTCAATTGTTTTTTCGGTTTTTCTATTGGAACTCCGCAGGAATCCGGAGCAAGGCATGCTGTTTGTTTAGAAATTAGGAAAAATTTATCTTCCATCAATTCCAAGCCAAATTTTCCAATGGTTTCATTTTGATATTCTACTTCGATTTCAACATCCTCCAACGTCAATTGATTTTCGGCCATTTCAATGATTTCAATTAATTTCTTCGGAGATAACCGATGATCTAAGTCGTGTGAACTCCAAAGCTGAAAACCAACAAAGTTTTCCTTTCGAATCGTTCCACCACAATCGATAAACTCCTTGGTTATTTTACCTACCTCCGTAATATGAAAATGAGGCGGAACGATATCTCCGTGAGGAAGTATGAAATCAATGCTTTCCAGGGATTTTAACTGTTCTTTAAATTCTGATAATTTCATCATCCTTGTTTTTTATTTAAACTTTTGATTGCAATATTACGATATAAAAACGATGAATTCTTTACTTCCACAAATTTCAAATTAATTTAACGTTGAAATAGCCAATTTTGCCATTGCCAAACGTTAATTGTGGAGTTAGAAGTTGTTTAAATGTTTTTCCCTTCGCTTGAACTCAGGGACCACCCTTCTCCCTTCGAGATTCCTTAGGGATCGCTCAGGGACCACACAGACTGTTTTAAAAAACCATGAAGGCGCAATGTGGAACCAATGTCATCTATAAAAAATAAACTAGTCCTACGGGGGATAAATCCCCCTCCCCCACCGAGAGCAATTTACAGCATTTTTCACGACTAGCCGTAACGTAAACGTTTATAAACAGTTAAGTCATTGACATTGAGATTGGAAAGGTTTAGCTTTGTGCGTGGGGATGTCCCGACAATTGTCGGGATAAAATTTGTGGCGGCCCCCTAAGAAATCGATTCTACGAACCGTGTCCCGCCCTAAAAAAGTTTACCCTCTTTCTGTTCTTTTTAGTTTTTGTCTTTGAACAAATTTACATTCATTTTTCAATCCTAATATGGGTTAACATTTTGACCTGCCCTAAAAAGTTTACCCATCCTAAACAAAAGACATAAGGAATAGGCCACAAGGAATAGGCCGCAAGAAATAGGCCGCAAGAAATAGGCCGACACGTAGGTCGGCCTCAACAATTGACGTTATTTCCCCAACCGAACAAACGGATTGGATACCTTCTCCCTCCCTACCGTGGTGCTTGGGCCATGCCCGGGAAAAACTTCTACCTGGTCGGGCAAACGGTACAGTTGCGTAAGAATGGAGTTCTCCAAGGTTTCGAAATTCCCTCCCGGCAAATCCGTGCGGCCAATGCTGTCGTAAAACAAAACATCGCCACCGATCAGCCGCAACGAGGGCTCGTGGTAAAAACAAACACTGCCGGCCGAATGCCCCGGCGTAAATAATATTTCCAATTCGGTATTTCCAAACTCTACCCGCTGACCGGGAATGAGGTAATTGCCAATGGCTGGAGCCGATTTTACCGGAATCCCGTACATTTTACCCACCTCGGCGGCCCGCTCCAAATTCTCTACCTCCAACTCGTGCAACTCCGGTGCTACTTCCAAAACCCGTCTTGCCCAAGCACATCCCATCACATGGTCGATGTGAGCATGGGTTAAGACGCAGGAAACAATGGAAATTCCTTCCTGTTGAATGAAATGCAACAATTGATCCTCTTCTTCAGGGAAATAACACCCTGGATCAACCAAAATCCCCTCCTTGGTTTCGTCATACAAAACGTAGGTATTCTCCTGAAACGGATTGAAGGTAAACGATTGAATGATCATGCCAAATCCGATTTTAAACACTGATCCAAATATGCCAATAATTCTTCGCGCCCGTGTCCGCTCTCGGCAGAAGTGAGCAACATTTCGGGCGCTTCATCCCAAGTCTTCAACAACGCTTTCCGATAGGCATCCATGGTTATTCGACCTTTTTGCAAGCTTTGTTTATCGGCTTTCGTAAAGACCAATGTGCACGGGATACCTTTCGAACCCAAATAGTTGGTAAACTCAATATCAATCTTTTGCGGTTCCAAACGGGAATCGATCAATTGAAAAACCACCATGAGGTTTTCCCGCTTCTCCAAATAATCGCGCACCATTTTTACAAACGATAACCGCTGTTCTTTCCCCACTCGAGCATAACCGTATCCAGGTAAATCCACCATGAACCAATCGTTATTCACTTTGAAATGATTGATCAGCTGGGTTTTCCCCGGCCTTCCCGAGGTTTGAGCCAGATTTTTATGCTTCACCAAACAATTGATCAGGGATGATTTCCCCACATTCGAGCGCCCAATGAACGCAAATTCGGGTCGATCGACCACCGGACATTTCGCTAAATTGGGCGAACTCACCAAAAACTCTGCTTTCTTAATTTCCACGTTCTTCTCCTTTACGACCGTTGGGCCAAAACCATTTTGTAGTGCGGAATCTCACACTCGTAAAACAACTCGCCCTCGGCTACAAAACCCAATTTTTCGTAAAACGATTGCGCATGGGTTTGCGCATGCAAATAGATGGGAAGATGGGGAACATGGGGAATATCTTTCAACAAAGCACGCATCACCATGGCCCCAACGCCTTTACCCCGATAGGTTTCCAAAACGGCCATGCGCTCGATTTTGATTCCATTTTCAGTCCGCCTCCACCGTCCACAACCCATTCCTTGTCCGCCCATGTGCACCATCAGGTGGTTGCTTTGTTCCTCGTATTCAAACTCTTCCTCGGCCGCAACCTGTTGTTCGATCACAAATACTCTTCTGCGAATTTCAAAAACATCGTTCATCGCCTTGGGCGAGTCCAACACCGTTTTAGCAGGAATTTCGGGCTGAAAAAAGTCAACCATCAGAAGTCGATACATATCTTTAAGTTTTAATCGGCAGATGCGCTACAAAATTACATGGTTTCTTCTCTGTTTTCCCATCTTCCTTTGGGCTCAGGAAAAACGATGGATTCTAACCAATGAATTGGGAAATCCCATTGCTCATGCTGCTGTTTTTTACCTTCAGGGAGATGTGGGGAAAACCATTTCTACCGATAGCAATGGTGTTTTTTTCTTACCCCAAAAGGTTTCGGAATGCAGCGTTTCTTTCTTAGGCATTCAACAAACCATTCGTTTTCATGCCGAATCCGAGGGCGTGTTCTTTCGGAATGATACCATTTTCAGCCAAAAATTTGCCGTTTACCTTCCTCACGCTTCGCTGTCTTCCGTTCGGGTACTATCTCCATGGCCTACGGGGCCTCTTCAATTGCAAAATTTCGGAAGCCAATCGGCCGAAGACGTACTTAACCGAACCCCCGGCGTGGTGGTGATCGGCCGCCAAGTAAGCATTCGAGGCGGAAGCGGTTATTCGTTGGGTGCCGCCAGTCGAACCTCGCTTTTGGTCGATGGAATGCCCCTTCTTCAACCCTATTCCGGCGATATCCGATGGAATTTGCTTCCTCTCGAAAACCTCTTCATTGGCGCCCAGTGGATGCCCACCCAAGGATTCATTCCGTCTGCCTCTATCAACGGTGTTGTTTCGGCGGTTTCCGACACTTCTACCGTTTCTGATCTCTCGAAAAATTTTCGGAAATCCAACTCCATCCGTTTCTTCCATTCCATCTATGGAAATCCGCCTCCCGGAATTCTACGAACTTGGCCGGGAAGAAACCCGTGGAATTCCGGCATCGACTTTCGAAACGTGCTCTGGAATAAAAACGGACTTCGATTGATCACGTACGGTCAGTTTTTGAGGGACGAAGGGTACCGGGAAAGCGAGTTCAGTCACCGTTTTCGAGGCGGATTCAACGCCCATTACCACCAGGTTTGGAATCGACACACCGTTGATTTTACGCTTCGTGGTTTCGGATTACGTGACTCCACGGCCTTGTTTTTCTTTTGGGAGAGCGATTCAACGGCCTACAAAGTTCCGCCGACCTCGTTTAAACCTACGGTGATTCGTACCCACTATTTCGACCCGGAAATTCGTTGGACCTCTCCGAACCAGAAGCACGAAGTCTGGCAGAGAAACCGAATTTTCTACACGGGAAATTGGCAGAAATACCACGAACTCATCTACAAAAACAAACTCCTTCAATCCGATAAAAAATCGGCCGATTGGAGTGCGGGAATCTTACAACAATTCACCGATGTAGATTCGGTTTGGGGTCGTTCCCGAGGAGCTTGGGCAGAAGTTGACGCAAGCCGAAAAGGGCCGTGGGGAAAATGGACGGCCTCGGCCTCGGTGCGTTGGGAAGATTATGAAAATCAGCGGAAGAGGCCGGTTTCAAAAACCATTTTCCGTGGAAAATTCCAATGGGAAACACCCCAAAAATGGCAAGTGCAGTTGGCCGGTGGTCAAAGTTGGAGAGCTCCGAATTTGATTGAAACCGATATCACCACGGTGGGAGGAAATTTCGGACTTTTCCCCAATCCGTATTTGCGTCCTGAGTCGGCTGCGGGGTACGACCTGAAGATTGCATCACCGTATTCCGGCCTCGGCAACTTCGCAATTTCTCAATTTGTTTGCTCGTACAACAACTTGATTGATTTGCAATACGGCATCTTTTTCCCCGCCAATTTCGATAGTACAAAAACCTATAGTTTGGCCGATTTTGTGGGCGCCAGGAACGAAAACATCGCATCGGCCCGCATCAGCGGCCTTCTTGCGGAAGGTCGTTGGCGGGTGTTCCAAACGGGGAAATCTTCCTTGGAGTTTTTTGCCGATTATACGTATGTTTTGCCGCTCAATCTGAACAAATTAAACGATTCTGTTCAGCGAATTCTGAAGTACCGCATTCAACATTTGGTCCATTTCAATGTTCAAGCAGAAATTCGTCAACATTGGAAATTATTCTGGAGCACCCGGTATACCAGCCAAATTCAGCACATCGATGGAGAGTTGGAACGGTTTGTTCCCGGGATAAAGGAAATGAGGGCCGAACAAAAAATGGGAAACCTTTGGAGCGATGTTCAATTGAGTTACCACGGGAAATCGGAAACCCGATTGGGACAAGGCGACGGATGGGAAACCAGCCTATTTGTTCGAAACATTTGGAATACGAAATTCATGCCCATTCCTGGAAATCTATCGGCGCCCCGTAGTTATGGAATTCAGGTGCGTTATTTTTGGTAATCACTGCAGCTGATCCACCACATCGGCCGTTTCATTTTTGATGAGGAAGTGCCATTGTTGCATTTGCACCTTCCATTTCCCGTTGATGTTTTCCAAAACAACCGTACTTCGAACGGGCATTTTTAGCGTCGGATAATCCAATTCCTCTACGCCCCAAAGCACTTTTGAATCGGAAGAAGGCGCCAATTTTCTCCACTTGACCTGGTAGTTCGGTCCCGGGCTTTTGGATGCCACGTAGTTGGACATGTACTGCTTGAATCCTTGCATGTCCCAATTTTCAGAGGAGTCGGTCCCGTAAAACTCGGTGGCGACGGTGTAATGTTGATACATCGCTCCCGTATCTTTTTGGTTGAAGGCAGCGTGAACTTCATCCAAAACCTTCACAGCAGATGCCAAATCGGGTTCGTTATTGTCATTTTTTTCTTGCGTTGGACCACAAGCAAAAACGATGAATAATAGGGCAATCAGGCCCAATTTGTTGGTGATTAACTCTTTATTTGGCATTGAATTCAAAAATTATAAGTCAAAATGTTGAAGGGTGAGCAACAAATTTATTCGAACTGTTTCTTACTTTTGATATAACCAACTTAAAAAACATGAAAAAACTTTTAGGGGCGATTGCAGCCCTCTTCACCTTGGGCACTGCCCAAGCCTCACACCTTGTTGGGGGGCAAATTACTGCTACAGCCCTAAATAACCAACGATTGTACAGCTTGGAATTGACCCTTTATCGGGATAACACCGGAATTCAAATGTACAATACTGAAACATTGGTCGTGGTAGGAAATGGATTAACCATCAATGTTCCTATTGTTAAGCCAAATCCAACGTTGATTTGGGGAACTTCCACCAATGGAATTGAAGAATACGTTTTTCAAGCTAACTTCACCTTTCCAACGGCAGGTACTTACAAAATTTATTACCAAAACTGTTGCCGAAATGCAGGAATTCGAAACACCACGAGCACGCCCGGTTCCTATTTGGAAACGACCATTTTGGTGGATAGTTCCTTGAACTCTTCTCCAACGTTTTTAAACCGTCCTTTCGCATTGGCACTTCAAAATGTTCAATGGTTCCACAATCCAATTCCCTACGATGTGGATGGCGATTCATTGGCTTGGTCATTAGATACTCCGAAAGAATACTTTGCTGGTGTTGTTAACAACGTTCCCAGTTATTTTCACCCCGATTCTGACCCTGGTTTCCCCTTTGCTATGGATTCCTACACCGGAGTTATCAGCTGGCAACCAACGCTTCGCTCTCGTTACATCGCATCCGTATTGGTAAAAGAATTCCGTGGTGGTGTTCAAATTGGAGCAACTCGACGTGATTACCAATTTTTAGTAGATTCCAACCAAACTGGGATTCCAAACATTACGTCAGGACAATTCGGACCTCGCGTAGGTTCGGCCTATGTGGTTCGCGTATCGCCTGGAGCTCGCTACAATTTGCTTTTTGAAACCATCGACCCCAATGAGGATAGCGTAGATGTCCGTATCGTGGGTGAACCTTTCCGTTTGGTTAACAATATTCCATCCATTACCCATGTACGTGCTTCCCGCGGTCGTACCCAAACCACCATGAATTGGCAAACTACACTTGGAATGGCGCGTACTCGTCCTTATTTAACGGCCATCACCGTTACCGAATACCGCAACGGATCCCCTTATTACAACCAAGATTTCACGGTTTTATATACGCTTCAAAATGCTACTTCAGTTCAAGAAAACGCTGGATTTAGCTCTGAAGTTTACCCCAATCCAAGTGCCGGCCAACCGATCATGGTTAATTTATATGACCTACAGGCCGGAAACATTACCATGGAAATGTTTGACCTTCAAGGTAAAAAAGTTTGGAGCAAAAATGTGAATTCAAATTATTCAGGAACAATGAGTTACATGATTCAATCTCCATTCCAACCTGGAACTTATGTATTGAAGATGCAACAATCTGGAAAGACTTTGGTCAAAAAAATTGTTATTCAGTAAAAGAATATAAGTTGTAAAAAGCCGATCCTTTCGAGGATTGGCTTTTTTTGTTTCTACACAAAAACCCCTATACCAAAACAATGAAAAATTTAATCCTTGCTACCGCCATCGGGCTCCTAAGCATTGGTTCTCAGGCACAGTCTTTCCAGAAAAATGATCTGGTCCTCTCAGGAGGTTTGGGTCGTTCCATTTTTTCAACTGCAAGTTGGAATACGTATCAAACCGTTCCTGGATTTCGTTCCACCTTTTTGCAGCCCATTACCCTCAAGGCCGAATACGCCATCACCGATGAAATTGGTTTAGGATTCAGTACGGTCTATTCTGCCGCAACAGCAAGATGGGAAGACAACACGTATTCCTATGAATCATCCTACAAAAAATTGTCCATCACCCCTCGATTGAATATCCATTTCTTGCGTAAGAAAGTGGTTGATATGTATATCGGAGGTGGAATTGGCTATAAAACAGGTGAGTACCGTTTTAAAAGCACAGATCCAGCGTTTAACCCAAACAATTCACTTGGGGTGATTCCTATTTCTTTAGAAGCATCTCTTGGAATCCGAACCTACATCACTCCAGACCTCGGCGCCTTTGCTGAATTTGGAGCCGGACACGGCTACCTTCAATTCGGGGTGGTTTACAAACCCTTGTTAAACATCAGGAATTAATTCCTTAACCTTACAGCATAAAGAAAAGCCCCTCCGAAAATCGGAGGGGCTTTTCTTTTGGATTTTTCCCTGGGCGAAATCGTCGCAGTTGCCCAAGTTAGTCCGGTTCGCAGTTTGTTAGGTTCAGCATTTCCCCTCGGAAAACGTCGCAGTGAGGGGTGCTATTTTCGAGAGCAGGCTCTCTATTTTTTAGTAGATCAATACTTTTTCGGTTGAAGAAGTTGTTCCATTGCTCATTTGAATGAAGTAAATTCCTTTCGCTTCGCTGCTCAAATCCAATGTGCGGGTTTCATTGCCCATTTGGTTGAACTGACGAACCAATTTACCAGAAACATCCAACACATGAATTTGAAGAGATTGGAATCCATTGTTTTTGATGGAGATCACTCCATTCGATGGATTAGGATAGATGGTTACACCCATTTGATCGGCAGGAATCTGGCTGCTACTCAACGAAGCGCGAAGAATAACACTAGAAGAATCGTTGGCGGTATTCACGTCGTTGTTCACCAAAGTAAAGAACGAAGCTGTCATGGAAGGAGCCAAACGACCGGTTACGTTGCTTGCATTTACGGCAGTGCGGAAGGTGTAATGAATGGTATCTCCTTCGTTCACGTTGCGGTTCACTGTTTCGGTAGCGATGATAGCTCCGTCAATCGCATAAGCCACTTGAAATCCAGCTCCAATGGTTACGTTTCCGTTGTTCTTGATCACCATGGTTACAAACTTGTCGTTTTGGTTGATCACGTCGTTGTTGCGAATTCCTATCAAACCAGTTACTGAAAGGTCGTTGGCATAAGCGAAGGTGGTTGTTCCGAAGTACAAGTTATCCAAGTAGATGGGCTGACCGTTGTAATTCACATTCACCATTCTCACCTTGATGGAAGAACCTACATAGGCACTCAAATCGATGGTTGCGCGGCGCCATTCTCCAGCAGTACCAGGAATGAAACGTCCGTTTCCTTGGGATGAGGTATTCAACGATTGTCCACCGTTCGCCCAAACTGGCCACCACGTTGTACCACAGTTGGAAGAAATCATCACGATCAAAGAATCGGCGTTCACTTGATTGAATCGGTAGCTGTAATCGAAGCTGAACTTGCCATTGTTCGTCGCAGTTAAATCAATGGCAGGAGATTCGAAAATATCTTCAGAAGTGCGTGTAGCATTGTTGGTGTTGTCTACGCGGATAACCGGAGTAGCGTATCCAGCCGATCCAATGGTTGTTTCCAATTCAAAGGTTTCAGCATCATCGGCGTTCAGAACATTCCAATCGTTGTTCACTCCATCGCTTAAATTTTGAAGGGTTGGAAGTGCTTTTCCGTTGCTCACCTCAATGGTTTGAGTTGCAACATCGGTTCCGTAAACATTCGTAACGGTGTAAGTTAGGGTGTAGATTCCATTGGCTGAAAACTCTAATTCTGGAGATTCTGAAGTTGCAGAGGTTCCGTTAACAAAGGTTACTTGTGCTGGGGTAATGTTCCAGGCATGAGCTGTTGCATTCACTGCTTGTCCTTTCAATTGAATGGCTTTTCCTGTGCAAGCTGATGATGTAGAAGAAATAAAACCAGCAACCGGAGCTGTTTGTGCGTCGTATACGCGGATATCATCAATGGCGATGTCGCTGGCGTTTCCGCTTCCGACTGTGGCGCGAATGGCCAAAACCAAGGTGTTGTTTTTGTAGGCTGCAAGATTAGCGCTGATTTTCACCCAATCATTTCCTTGTGACCCGATGATAGGAGTTGCAATGTCTTTAACCAAACGTCCGTCGATCACAGCATCCAAGTGCAATTCGCCCATGTTCGCTCCATTCATGTGAGCATAGAATTCTGCCATGGGCGTTTGAGTAGCAGCCAAATTGAAACAAGGAGTCGTTAAAATCGCAGTTTTACCATTCGCTTGATCAGCTTCCAAGTAGGCGTAATTTCCTTTTCCAGAACGATCGGTTAAAGGACCTGTGAAGGCTGTAGGCGTTTGTTTGTTGAATACGCGGAAGTCAACCTGATCAGCAGAACCATTGTTCTCGTTGTGTAAACCATTTACCAAAGCAAATTGAATCGTCGCAGGATTGGAAGTGTGCAATGGTTGAGCATTGAAGTTTTCAACGTAAGGCAAAGAAGTCGTAGAATTTGCCTTAATCGTCATGTTCTTCAACAATTGGTTGTTGGTTACATCTCCATCACCAGCACCACGAACGTTCGCAGCTAAAGTAAAGTTGGTAGAAGGAATTAGAAT
>CANMVY010000016.1 GCA_947501265.1 Bacteroidota bacterium | reverse complement strand
GCTGGGGTGCTGGAACGGCCACCTTCATGATTCTGGGTAACGTGTGCACCCGAGGATGTTCCTTTTGCGCCGTTGCTACCGGTCGGCCTGCCGAGTTGGATCTGGATGAACCCTATCGCGTGGCCGAGGCTGTGCAACTCATGGGCGTAAAACATTGCGTCATCACCTCGGTGAATCGGGATGAACTGAAAGATCGCGGGATGGCGGTTTGGGCTGCGACCGTGAATGAGGTTCGGAAGATTTCTCCCCAAACAAAATTGGAAACTCTCATTCCCGATGTGAAAGGAAATTGGGAGGCCCTGCAACTCATTTTAGAGGCCAAACCCGATGTCATTTCCCACAACATGGAAACCGTAAAGCGTCTGTACCGAAAAGTTCGTCCGCAAGCGGTTTATGAGCGCTCCTTGGAACAAATTTCAAGAATTAAGGCTTCTGGCATTCGCACCAAAACCGGCGTCATGGTGGGTTTGGGAGAGACCAAAGAAGAAATTTTTGAGTTGATGGATGACCTTATTGCCAACGGTTGCGATGTTTTAACGATTGGGCAGTATTTGCAACCTACCAAAATGCACTTGGCGGTGGAGGAATTTATTCATCCCGATCTATTTGCCGAGTACAAAGAAGTTGGGCTTCAAAAAGGATTTAAATTTGTTGAGAGCGGCGCTTTGGTGCGTTCATCTTACCATGCAGAAAGGCATATTTAATGTCGTACCGCAAATTTCATAAGGGCAATTCAATCGGAGAGGTTGTTCAGGAGTTGATCGATGCTTACCAAATCAAAGGCAAACTGAATGAAGTGAAAATTCATGAAGAGTGGGCCGAATGCGTTGGAAAGGTGGCTTCGAAGCACACTTCAAAACTCTTTCTGAGAGGAAATAAATTGTTCGTAGAGTTTTCAACGCCCTTGCTCAAGCACGAAGTGCACTTCCGAAAAGCAGATTTATTGAAATTGTTGGAAGAAAAGATGGGCGAAGGAATCGTTCAAGATATCGTCCTCATTTGAGGTGATGTCCCATTTTTTCCTTCTTCGTTGCCAAGTATTTCTCGTTGTGCTCGTTCGACGGAATTTGAATGGGTACACGATCCACAATTTCCAATCCGTAACCGATTAATCCGGCTCGTTTCGCAGGATTGTTGCTCATCAATTTCATTTTAGAGATGCCCAAATTCCGAAGGATTTGAGCCCCAATTCCGTAATCCCGTTCGTCCATTTTAAACCCTAAGGCCAAGTTGGCTTCCACGGTATCCATGCCTTGCTCTTGCAATTTGTAGGCCTTCAATTTATTCAAAAGTCCAATTCCACGTCCTTCTTGGTTCATGTAGAGGATAACACCTTTGCCGGCTTCTTCCACCATGCGCATGGCTGCGTGCAATTGTTCACCGCAATCGCAGCGGCAAGAGCCGAAAATATCGCCTGTTAAGCAAGAGGAGTGAACGCGAACCAACACCGGTTCTTCTTTGTCCCATTTTCCTTTCACCAAGGCGAGGTGCTCTTCTTGATCGGTATGGATGTGTTTGAAGGCGATGAGTTCAAAGTTTCCGTGGGCCGTTGGCATTTCCACCGCAATTTCGCGTTTGATGAGCGATTCGTTCTGCAATCGGTACGTAATGAGATCTTGGATGGAAACCAACTTCATGTTGTACTTGTTGGCGATTTCCCTCAGTTCGGGAAGTCGCGCCATAGTTCCGTCTTCGCTCATGATTTCGCAAATCACTCCGGCGGGCGCTAACCCGGCCATTTGTGCAAAGTCAATGGCAGCTTCGGTATGGCCGGCCCTTCTCAACACTCCTTCTTTTCGTGCTTTGAGGGGGAAGATGTGTCCGGGGCGACCGAAATCGCTGGGTTTCGCTTCCGGATGAAGCATGCGTTGAATGGTTTCCGAGCGATCGGAAGCGCTGATTCCTGTGGTGCAATTCCCACCCAAATAATCGATGGAAACGGTAAAAGGAGTAGCGTGGGTGGCGGTATTGTCGGTTACCATGAGTCCCAATCCCAAACGATCGCACAAATCTTCCATGATGGGAGTGCAGATGAGGCCACGGCCGTGGGTGGCCATGAAATTGATCATTTCGGGCGTGGCCATTTCGGCCGCTGCGAGGAAATCTCCTTCGTTTTCGCGGTCTTCATCGTCCACCACGATGATCATTTTTCCAGCTTTGATATCGGCAATGGCGTCTTCAATTCGGTCGAGGGTAATGGGTTCCATAGGTTATTTTTCTTTTTCGTAATTCAGCAATCCAATTCCGAGCAGGATGGATAAAAATCCCAACAAATGAACAGCTAAAATGGTTTCGCCATCGGCCCAACCCCAGAGGATGGCCACCAACGGCATGAGGTAAGCCACGGATGCGGCATAGATCGCTCCAGCTTTGGCAATCAATCGGTTGTAAAGAATGAGCGCCATGGCTGTACCGCCCAAACTTAGAATAGCGGTGAAACCAAAAGCCTGAAAGGCATCGGGATTGGTTTGAAATTTCTCCAATGCATCTGTAAAAAGCAGCACCACAAAGGCCGGAATTCCTACACTGAGCAAAGCGCCCGCTGAAACCGTTTTAGAATGGTATTTACTTAAATTCTTCTTGGTTAACAACGAATTCCATCCGTAAAAAATGGTAGCCACAACGGCCAGAAGGCCAGCCAGATAATGGTCTGCTAAATTGCCTTGCCCCTTATTCAAAACCAAAAAAGTAGCGCCAATTAAAGCGAGTAATACCCCTGAAACTTTCATCCAACGGAAGGGGTATCCGTAAAAAATCATGCCCAGCGTGAGGGAAAACAAGGGTGTTAGGGAGTTCAACGTTCCCACCACTCCCGAGGCGGCCAGGCTAACGGCAACGGCAAAAAGGTAAACGGGAATTCCATTTCCAATGTATCCCGATTGTATAACATATTTCCAGTCTTTGCGGGGGATGTGTTTCGCGCCTTGAATCCAAAAGGGCAATAAGGCCAAGGCAGATAGGGACAATCGCATGGAAACGACTTCAACGGGGGTGAAAACCAAAAGCGCCTTTTTGTACAAAATGAAAGAGCTTCCCCAAATCAGGGCAAGAAGCATCAAAGTGAAGAGGTTATTGATGGATTTTGTTTTCATGAATGCGGTGCAAAGGTAGGGATAAATGGTCGTTTTCCCCGAATTGTTTCCTATCTTGCAACACCAACCTGAAAACATGAGATTTTGTTTGTTCATGGGTGTACTGTTGTGGTTTTCACTTCAGTCATCTGCCCAAAATAGTGCTGTGGATACAGCCCAATTTCCCTATTGGATTTCCATGATGGACGATCCTCAATCCAACTATTTTTCAACGGTTTCTGCCTTTGAAAAATATTGGGAGCATCGAACCCGTCAAAAAGGAGATGGGTACAATGCCTTCAAACGTTGGGAATACTATTGGGGAAGCCGATTGAATGCCGATGGCACCCGTCGCAATGCCGCCCAAACCTACGAAGCCATGTTGCCCTATTCCGAAAGGGCGGCTTTGGAATACAGCCGAGGAAAGTGGACCAACCTCGGTCCCATCAATGTTATTCGTTTTCGTAACGGAAACGTTCGGGGGATCGGACGAGTAAACTCCGTAGCTTTTCACCCCACCGATTCGCTCATCATGTATGCTGGAGCACCTAAAGGCGGATTCTGGCGCACGTTCGATGGAGGGAAATCATGGTCAACCACCACCGATTTATTGCCTACGTTGGGTGTATCCGCCATTGCCGTACATCCTCAAATGCCATCTCTTATTTTGTTGGGAACAGGCGACCGAGATGCGGGCGATTCCCAAGGAATGGGCGTGTTTAAATCCACCGACGGAGGTGCCACTTTTTCAGCCTCCAATACAGGCATGGCGGTTCAGACCGTCAATAAATTGTTCTTTGTTCCTCAATCACCAGGAAAAGTTATTGCTGCAACCAGCAACGGGATTTACTTATCTCGCGATAGCGGATCAACATGGACTCGTTCTTCGGTTTTTACGCAGCCGGCCAAAGATTTGGTGATGAAGCCCAATAATTTGGCGGTTTGGTACACTGCGGTTAATGGAAATTTTTACCGTTCCGTAGATACCGGAAATACTTGGGCCTTGGTTCGTACCGGACTCCCGAGTACAAGCATCCAACGTGGAGCCTTGGCTGTTTCTCCCGATCAACCCGATTGGGTTTATTTCTTGGTTTCCAACTCGAACAGTGCCTTTTTAGGGCTGTACCGTTCGGTTGATTCAGGAGCGACCTTTTCAACTCGGGCAACCAGTCCGAATTTGTTGGATTGGGGATGCATTCCCACGGGAACTTCCGGACAAGGGTGGTACGATTTAGCCTTGGCCTGCAACCCGCAAAATGCCAATATTGTGCATGTTGGAGGAGTGAATGCATTTTTCTCCATCGATGGCGGACAAACCTTTACCATTTCAGGACACTGGGTTGGAGGTCCTGGAAATTGCAATTCCAGTTATTTGCATGCCGACCAACACGTTTTTGAGTACAATCCGCATAACAAATTGTTGTTCGTTGGGAACGATGGGGGTGTTTTCTACAAGAAAGCAGAATCGGAAAACTGGGTGGTGCTTTCCGATGGAATGGCCATCTCGCAGATTTATAAAATTGGAAGCACGAATGCCGAGGAACGGTTGATCATGAACGGGTACCAAGACAATGGTTCCGCCCTGTTGAACGATACCACTTGGGCTGTGGCGATGGGCGGAGATGGAATGGAATGTGCCATCGATTATCGCGATCAGAACTTCATGTACGGATCCATTTATTACGGCTCCATTTCGCGCAGTACCGATTACGGTTATTCCTTCCAACCGATCGCCAACAACGGCAGAAACGGCATCAACGAAAGCGGAGATTGGGTAACACCTTATGGCCTGCATTCGTTGGATCCGAATAAAATGTTCATTGGCTATAAGAATTTATGGAGAAGTGATAACGTGAAAAATGGAGATCCTTCGACCATCCGATTTTCCAAAATTTCCAATTTAACGACCACTCAGAATATTCGGGTGGTGGAACACAGTGCGGCCGATCAGAACTTGTTGTTTTTCAGCAATTCTAATCAGTTGTTCAAAAGCAATAACGTTTCTACCGCCGCCACCAGCGTCATTTTTTCTCAAATTACTTCTCCAACGGGCATTAATCGTATTACCGACATTCTCTGCGATGTTCGCAATGCCCAGGTTGTTTATGCGCTTCGCGATAACAAAGTTTGGAAGAGCTCCAATCAGGGAACGAATTGGGTGGATTATTCGGGAACGTTGCCCAATATCCCCATGAATTCCATCATTCAAGATACCACTTGCTTTGAGTGTTTGTATTTAGGAACGGATGCCGGCGTTTTCTATCGGGATACGGTTTTGAACGATTGGATGATTTTTTCGGATGGATTGGCGTTGAATTCTGAAGTAACCGAATTGGAAATTTACTACAACCGCGACCGGGCGAAAAGCCGTTTGCGGGCCGCAACCTACGGCCGCGGATTGTGGGAGTCGCCTTTGTACACCCGCTCCGGGCTGATGCCCGTCGCTCGTTTTGAAGTGGACGATACCTTGGGCTGCGATGGCTATGCGTTTCAATTTACCGATCTTTCCAACAACGGCCCCACGGGTTGGAATTGGACGTTCTCACCATCCACCGTTCAGTTTACGGCAGGAACTACTGCTCAATCTCAACATCCTTCGGTGGTGTTTTTACAGCCGGGCCGATATTCGGTAAGTTTGGTGGCCAGCAACGCAGCCGGAACCGATACGTTCAACCAAACGGGGTTGATCAACGTGGGTGGTGGTCAAATGAATATTCCCTTCTCCATCGATTTTGATTCCAACAATGGCGGCTATCAAAATGAAAAAAGAGATCAGTTCGATTGGACCCGAAATCGTTTGCAAACGCCATCGGTCGGTACAGGTCCTTTGGGCGATCATACCACCGGGGCTGGTTTTTATTACTATGTTGAAGCATCTTCCCCCAACTACCCTAAAAAATCAACTTCGTTCCGTTCTTTCTGCTTCGATGTTTCGGGAATGGCGCGACCAACATTAAGTTTTTGGTATTCCAATTTTGGTACCGATGTGGGAGATTTGGTTCTTCAAGTGAATCCCCAAGGAAAGGGATGGGAAACCGTTTGGAAAATTTCAAGAAATACCGGTCAAGCATGGAAGAATGCGAAGATTTCGCTTCAAGGATATTCTGGAAAGTGCAAGTTTAGGTTCATCGGTACGACCTCCTTTTTCTGGAGTGGCGACATGGCCTTAGATGATATCATGGTATTCGATCGTCCATCAACAACCGATGTTCGCTTGGCCGAAATTCGTCGCCCAGGGAAATTCCTTTGTGGTCCGAATGCGTTGGGCGACTCAGTGGAGGTCTTGTTGGTGAATGAAGGAACCGAAAAGGTTGGAAACATTCCCGTTCGCTTTCAATGGGGAACCAATAATCCACAAGCTGGAACGTATTCCGATAGTTTGATGGCCGGCGATAGTGCTTACTATGTTTTTGCGGTTGCTTTGCAAGTTCCGGTGGGTTCCCATCGTTTGATGGCCTATTCCGAATTGAATGCCGACCAAAACGCGTTGAATGATACCGTGATGATGGATTTGGAACAAGGACAAACGCCAACCGACCCCTCCATTTCCGGTCCGCTTTTCGTTTGTAAAAACGATTCTACAACGCTTACGGCCATAACTACGGCCGACTCCATTTATTGGTATTCCAGTTTAAGCTCGGGAACTCCGGTTGGATCGGGATCTACTTTTTCCATCTTCAATTTGAGTAAGGATAGTGTTTTGTTTGTCCAGGGCTTCAATTCTGGACGTGCTTGGGTTGGACCTGAGGATACTTCCATTTCTTTGGGTGGATTTATTCCGGCGATCAACGACAGTGGAGTGAACTTTACCGTCAATGCCCGTCCAGGTTTAACGTTGGAAACGGTGGATATTTACACCGATTCGGCTTCTACGTTTTGGGTGAAGTTGATTCGTGGAGGAGTTACCCTAGATTCTACCCAATTTTTTGTAAATTCGGGTGGTAAGAGATCGCTGCAGTTGAATTGGTTTATCCCCAGAAACAGTGGATATACGTTAGCGATGCGCCGAATTTCGGGTGGGCAAGTTTACCGAAATTATGCTGGAGCATCCTACAATTACGATGTGCCCAACGGAATGTCCATCACGGGTTCTACCGGAGGAAATCAGTTTTATTACTATTTCTACCGATGGAGGGTGAAATACAATGCCTGTGCATCGCAACGGATGAGAGTAACGGTGAAAATGATCCCTCGTCCAGTCATTCAAGTTACGCCCCAAGTGGTTCAAGTAACCCGTGGAGATTCGGTTCAGTTGCAGGCAAGCGGTGCTCGTTTTTACCGTTGGTCTCCCAATACGTATTTGAATGTAGATACGGGTGCTCAAGTTTTGGCGAAACCGTTGCAATCCATTCAGTACACGGTTAGCGGATGGGATACGTTGCCTTGCCCGACAGCGCAGTTTTCTCAGGTTTGGGTGAATGGTTTGGGAAGTCAAGATTTGGTTTTCTCTCAATTTAGCTTTCAAGTTTACCCCAATCCGGTTCAAGAGAATTTAATATTGTTGCCAAAAACAACATGGGCCGGTTCGGGTTTATTGAAAATAACCGATGTTCGCGGTCGAATTGTTGAGCAACGCCGAATTCAATGGGAGCCCTATCAACCTTTAAATATTCCAGTGCCAAAATTGGCCAACGGATCTTATTTGTTGGAAGTGCAACATCAACAACAGACTGCTGTCTCTAAAATATTGATCATTCAAGAAGATTAACATGAAAGTTCTTAGCGCAATTTTATTTTCTTTACTTCTCTCCTCTGCTTTCGCTCAAAACGCAGTGGAAAGCGAAAGGGATACAGCCAATTTTCCTTATTGGACTAAAATGATGCAGGATCCCACGGCTAATTTCCATGCCACCGTTTCTGCTTTTGAAAAATATTTTGAAAATCGGGAGCGCCAAAAAGGAGATGGGTGGAAGGTATTTAAACGCTGGGAGGCTTATTGGCGCGATCGTTTGGATGAAAATGGAATTCGCATTTCACCAACCGTTTCTGCTACGAATGGATTGAACTTTCAAAACGGACCTCAAACCGAAGGAATTACCGGAAATTGGCAGCAATTGGGTCCCATGGCGAAACCAATCCCAAATGGACAGCCTACCGGTCTCGGACGAATTAATGCCCTTGAGTTTGCCCCCAATAGTACCCAAATTGTTTATGCAGGCGCTCCTGCTGGAGGTTTGTGGAAATCCATCAACCGCGGTCAATCGTGGGTTGCTTTGACCGATCGTTTACCAACTTTGGGAGTTTCTGCCATCACGGTTGATCGAAGAAATCCCAATAAAATTTACATCGGTACCGGAGATCGAGATGCGGATGATGCGCGTGGAATGGGAGTTTGGAAAACCATGGATGGCGGACAAACGTGGTCTCAAATTTCCAATGGAATGGGAGATATCAAAGTGTCCAAATTGATGGTTCATTTTCAGGATACCAATCTTCTTTTGGCCGCTACAGAAAGAGGTGCATACCGATCCACCAATGGAGGTGCATCATGGACTTCGGTTGGACCCGTTTCTGTTTTTTGCAAAGACATGGTCATTAAACCGAACGATTCAAACGTGGTTTATTTAGCTGGAGCGGGTGTTGTTTATAAGAGCTTAGATTTTGGAAGAACTTGGTCGGCCTTAACCAATGGAATTGGGGTGCATCAGCACATTCGAATTGCGGTAACCCCGGCCAACAATAATTATTTGTACGTGGTAGCTGCCAATGTTTCAAGTTTTGATGCATTGTACCGTTCTACAGACGGTGGAGCCACATTTACGCGAATGAGTACAAGTCCAAATATTTTGGATTGGAGTTCAAACGGAAGCGGTACAGGTGGACAAAGTTGGTACGATTTGGACATTGCTGCCGATCCCGAATTTGCCAATATCATTTATGTAGGTGGAATTAATGTATGGAAATCATCCAATGGAGGTTCAACATGGAATATTGTTGCCCACTGGGTTGGAGCAGGAGCTCCGGCCGTGCATGCCGATCATCACATCCTTGAGTTCAATATTGCCGATTATTCTTTGTGGGACGGCTGCGACGGTGGGGTTTATTACACCACGGATCGTGGAAATTCTTGGAATTCGGTAACCGATGGGTTGGCGATTACACAGATGTATAAAATTGGCCAAAGTGCAACCACGACCAATATTGTCATTGGTAACCAAGATAATGGTACCTACGCTTTAAGTGGAAATACTTGGAACCACATGATCGGAGGCGATGGTATGGAGTGCGCCATCGATGCAAATGATCCAAATTATGTTTATGGTGAAGTGTATTACGGCGATTTGTACCGAAGCACAGACGGTGGCGCTTCGAGTCAGGGAATAACAGGCTCCATTTCCGGTGAGCAAGGCGATTGGGTTACCCCTTACGAAATTCACCGAAGTAACAGGAACGTGATGTTTTTGGGGTACAAAAACCTTTGGAAAACTTCGAATCTTAAAGCTAATTCAGCTTTCCAAGTGAATTGGAGAACCATTACTCCATCGGCCGGCATTGGGCCAGAGGATAATATTCGGGTTATCGAACAGTCGGCTGTGAACCACGATGTTTTGTACTTCGCAACCGGCCGTCAGCATTTAACCCGTTCGGATAACGTGAATGCAACAAACCCCAATTGGGTGCCGCTTTCCAATCAGTTGCCAGGAAGAGGTCGGGTAGTGGACATTGCTTCCGATTTTCGGGTGCAGAATCGAGTGAACATCATTCAAGGAAATCGGGTGTTTCGAAGCGAAGACAAAGGGTTAACGTGGACCGATATTTCTGGTAATTTACCCAATGTAAAGATGAATACGTTGGTGGTGGATAGCAGTGAAGGCGATGCGCTCTATTTGGGAACAGATGGAGGTGTTTATTACCGCGATACCAACACGGTTCAGTGGATTCGTTTTTCGGCCGGATTGCCAGATGCGGTGACGGTTTCGGAATTGGAAATTTTTCACTCTCGAACCAATCGAAATCAAAGTTTACTTCGTTCCGGAACCTATGGTCGAGGCGTTTGGCAAACTCCTTTGTTTTCCATTGCAGGTTTTCCTGTTGCTCAATTCGGAACATCAACCGGCGATTCGGTGGGATGTACTGGATTTCCAGTGACGTTGGTGAATGCTTCCACCAACTACCCCAAGAATAATCGATGGATCATTACACCGAATACCGTAACGTTTGTGAATGGGACAAGCGCTCGTTCGGTGAATCCGCAAGTGATTTTTAATGTTCCCGGTGTTTATTCATTAAAACTTATTGCTACCAATAATTTGGGAACCGATTCTGTGGAGAAACGTAATTTCATCACCATTTCCAATGGACCTCAAGTGCCATTCGGATTTGATTTCGGAGTGAACAATCAATATTATTATCAATCCAAAGAAGATCAAAAAGATTGGACGGTTCAAGCGGGAAGAACTACTTTGAATTCAGGTCCTTTGTTTGGAAAATCGGGATCAACCATCGACCAATACATGGTATTTTTTGATGCCTTGAATCCGACGAAAACCGATACTGCTCGATTGGAGAGCGATTGTTTTTCGGTTTTTGGAAAGATCAATCCAACCTTGGAGTTTTGGTACATGAATTTTGGCACCCGTTGCCAATCGCTTTCGGTGGAGGTGAACGACCGGGGCGGTTGGAGAAAAGTGTGGGAGATAACCGGCAATGGCCCAAGGAAATGGCAGTTGGCTCAAATCCCTTTGAATCCAGCTTGGGCCACCATGAAGTTCCGTTTGGTGGGAGTGAATGGAGGTTCTGATGGAGTTTTGGCCTTGGATGAAGTGCGGGTTTTTGAGCGTTTGCATCTTCGAGATGCCGCCGTTTTGCCTTCCAAAGAATCATCGAATTCCACGTGTGGCCTTTCGTTTCTACCCAGTGTTTCTTTGAAAAATACAGGAACGGATACCATTTCGTCGGGATCGGTTCAGGTGAAGGTCGGTAATTTTCCTTCCCTATCGATTCCCTTTTCTCAGCAAATTTTGCCAGGGGATACCCTTCGAACAGTGGCAAGCACTCCCATGCTCATTCCAGCTGTAGGTTCCTATTTGGTAGAGTTTCAAGTTCAGGTTGTTGGTGATTTAAATGCAACCAACAACAGTTGGAACGAAGAACGATCTTTTTCGATTTCACCTTCAGCACCATTGGTGCGAAGTGATACGTTTTGTTTGGGAGAACCCATTGTATTTCCTGCGGCCCATTCGGGCGATAGTTTGTTTTGGTACCAAGAATCCGATTCAAATCGGGTGGTTTTTGTGGGAGATACCTTCCGCTCGGTACCATTGCAATATTCCAATGGATATTTGGCCCAATCGGCCAAATACTCATCGTTAACAACCGGTTTAGATTCCTCTTTTGAGGTGGATAGCTTTGGAAATCAAACCCACGGAATTTTGTTTGATGTAAAAGCAAATCAAGGAATTACTTTGCGTTCATTTTGGGTAAAATCCGATGTAGGCGGGAGTTCTGCTACCTTCCGTGTGGTTTCTCGCAGCGGAAGAATTTGGAGTCATAACCAGAATATTGGGCCGGGATGGAGCAAGTTTTCGCCGATGTGGTTTCTACCAGCCGATTCCGGCTATCGTTTGGAGTTGGTTGGCGTTAACGGAAATGCCCGATTGGGCATGGCCGCCAACAAAGGCAGTTACCCCATGGGAATATCCGAGGTAATTCAAATTGGAGGAAGTTCACAAGGAATTCATTTCTGGCCTTATGCTTTCAACTGGGAAATTTCCTTCGCTTCTTGCTTGTCGCCCAAAGTAAAAGTTGGAGCTTTTATTGCCTCTAAGCCTACTTTGAGATCCAATCAAACGCTTTTCCGAATTGCAGCTGGTGGTAGTGTTCAAATTAACGTAATTGGAGGGGTAAGGTTCCAATGGATTCCTTCAACGGGCATTTCAAATCCAAGTGCTGGATTTGTAACGGCTTCTCCTTCGGTAACTACGAATTATCAGGTGATTGGTTATAATGCTGAAGGGTGTACGGATACGGTTCAAATTATGGTTGAAGTAGCCCAAGGTGCTCGATCGTTGGAAGAGCTGATTCAAGTGTTTCCAAATCCATCAACGGGATTGTTTCAATTGAATTTGAAAGGTTCTGGAATGAGCGATGTTCGGGTTGAAAACGCATTGGGACAGTTGGTATGGCAACAGAAAGATGCGGCTGGCTCGGGCACGTTGAATGTTGATTTACGTTCCCAGCCGAATGGATTATACCATCTGAGTGTTGTTCAAAACGGAGTTTGGTACCACCTGAAGTTGGTAAAAGGGGATGGTAGGTAAAATATCAACACGTAGGTTGATAAATCCCCGATCGGATCAACACGTAGGTTGATTCCTAACCGTTAGGATCAACACGTAGGTTGATAAATCCCCGATCGGATCAACACGTAGGTTGATCCCAACAATATCAAACCCCAACCCATTCAAATACCCCCTATAAAAAAAACGCCCCCACCGATAGCAGTTTATGGCTTTTTTCGGATTTAGTCGTAAATGAAACGTTTATAAACGTTTTATCCGTTTATAAACGTTTATGATACGGCTTGCAAAAATCTACAACGTAACTTTACTTCCGGGGAGGGGTTGGACGTTAGTCCCCTTTTTTAATTATTCGATTTTACTGTTGTTTTTAAAGACTACCGATAAATAGGACAGCTCGCCAGGGCCCCTGCCGCTACTTAAATCCTTCCGCAGACACATCAACCAGCTGCGAGCAAAGCGAGTGGAGGATCGAGAAGTTCTTCCTCCAAGTGAACCAAACCGTCCTTCTAGCTCCCTCAGGCACCGTCCTTCGAAGCTCCTCAGGTACCGGATCGTTCCTCTAGTTTTTCTGAAAGAAAAGGATCGAGACCACTTCCCAAAATTTTCCAACACCATTTCCATTCCCTCCGTATTTTTAACCATGAAAATTTTGGTCTCCCTCTTATTATTGCTAACCTCCCTCTCCTCCTGGAGCTTCAACCTCGTTTCCGTTCAACTCCAAAAAGGAAAAAAACACACGGCTTTCCCCATCATCATCGTGCCCGATTCCATGAATGCCGGCACCACCCATGCGCTGAGCGTTTTTCAAGATGCTTTGGAGAAAATGAAAATCCCAACGTTCAGAACCGTTACTCTCTCCACCTATAAATCCAAAGAAAAGAGCTTCTCCAAAACCCAAAAAGTGTTTTTCGGACTAACCGAATTGCCTCAAACCGATGCCCTTCAAATTAAAACAGACGCCCAAAGTCTAACGCTAAACGGCGGCCCCCGAAAAGGATTGGTGAATGCCGTTACCACCTTTTTCGAAGATTATTTAAATTGCTTGGTTTTTTCGCCAACCGAATATCGGTTTACAGCGTGGAATCAGAAATCCAACATTTTCATTCCTTATTCCATCGATCGTACCGAGCAACCCGCTTTCGATGTGCGCATGGTGAATGGCCCTTACAACGATTCCGAATTCTACAAAGATTGGCGAAAAGTGTACGGCATCGGCGACTTCTGGTTCAAGGGTTATTACGTCCACACCTTCAACAAATTGGTGGATCCCAAGGTACATTTCGAGGCTCACCCCGAATATTTTTCCCTCGTTGGCGGGAAACGCATTCCGTTTGGTCAACTTTGCCTTTCCAATCCCGCCGTTCGCGAACTCATCATCCAAAATCTGGGGAAAGAAATTCAAGCTCATCCCGATTATCGCATCTGGAGTGTGAGCCAAAACGATTGCTATTACAACTGCGAATGTGAAAATTGCAAGAAAATCGACCAACAAGAAGGTTCGCCCGCCGGATTGATGCTGCAATTGGTAAACCAAGTGGCCGAGGCCTTTCCGCAGCAAATCATCACCACCTTGGCGTATCAATACACCCGAAAACCACCTAAAATTACCAAACCCGCCAAAAACGTTTGGGTCACCCTTTGTTCCATCGAATTGGATCGAAGTGCCGATATGCTCACCCATCCCGGCTCCAAATCCTTTGTAGATGACCTCCAAGGGTGGGCACAATTGGGCGGAGGAACATTGAAAATTTGGGACTACACCGTTCAGTTTACCAACTATTTGTGTCCGTTCCCCAATCTTCACACCCTTCAATCCAACCTTCAGTTGTTCTCAAAAAACAATGTTTCTGCAGTATTTGAGCAGGGAAATGCCCGAAATGGAGTGGAATGGGCGCAGTACAAAAGTTATCTTCTAAGTCAATGGATGTGGAATCCGAACGTTCGGGAAGATCAAATTCGGCAAAAGTTTCTTTCCTCCTATTACGGCCCCGCCGCCGAAGAAATTCAAGCATATCAAGATATCCTCCACCGCAACGCTAACGAAACCAAACAAGGTTTGGACATCTACGGAAGTCCGGCCCAGTACAAGAATACCTTTTTAAATTCCAACTTCATCACCCTTTACGAAACGTTGTTTTCGGCAGCTCTAGCGGCAACCCAATCCGACTCGGCTTTTCATGAGCGCGTGAAGGTTGCCCATCTTCCTATCCAATATTCCTGCTTGGAAATAGCCAAAACCGAACTTTTTGGACCACGTGGATTTTATGAAGAAAAGAATGGAACATGGTTGAAAAAGGAAGAAATGGCGAATTTATTGGAAGATTTTCACCGAATTTGCTCGGAAACGGGAACGTGGGAATTCGATGAAAACGGCATGAATGCCGAAAAGTATTACGTTGAAACCAAGAAAGCTACCCAAGTTTCGGTCGAAGGAAACGCGGCCTTTCATCAACTTCCGAAATTGATTCCGGCTTCCGATCCTCGCTACACCGGAGAAGGAGCTGCGCGGCTGTCCGATGGCGTTCACGGAACCACCAACTGGAAATTGAATTGGTTGGGTTGGGAAGGAAAAGATGTTTCTGTAGAAATGCCCATGAATCAACCTTTTGAAGCAAAAACGATTTCGCTGGGGGTGTTGAGTTACCCCAAAAGTTGGATCATTTTCCCTGAAACCATTCAAGGATGGGTTCAGAAAACGGATGGAAAATGGATCTCTTTGGGAGAGAACAAGCAAATGAATTCCAGCATGCAGGATGCGACGACGTTTGATTATTCGTTTGCCGTTCCTGCCTCGGTTGGAAAAATCTTGGCCGTGAAATTTGAGGTGGTTGCTTCCAAGGAACTTCCACTTTGGCATCCCTACCACGGGAATAAAAGTTGGTTGTTTCTGGATGAAATCGAAGTGAAGTAATTATCGTTTCCACAAAAATCCAACCGAAACCCATCTTCCCGGCATGGGTACATTTCCAGTTAAGGTGTAAGATTGATCGAATGCGTTATTCACTTCTGCAAAGGCTTTTAACGCAAATCCAATCTTAAACAATGCCCGTAGGTCTAGCACCGAAATGGGAGCTTGATTGATGCGATTAAATCGACGATAAATGACATTCATGCCCCATTTTTGTTGTAGCGAAAAATCGGTTTCAAAGATGGATTGTTGTTGTAAATGATCCAAAGCATATTTGCTGAAAGCGGCGTTGGATTGATATTTCGCTCCAATCCATTGGTGAGAAAGCGTTAGTTGATTCCAACAGAATTCCTTCCATTTTAACTCAGTTTTGATGCGAACTCTTCCTTCAATTCCTTGAAAAAGAGCATTTCCAATATTTTGAGGAATCCACGGTTGGGAAGATGATTCACGAACAAAATCAATCATATCAACCACATTTCTCTGGAAAATAGCCGAATGAAAGGTAATTTTTGAATTTTGGTATCGAATTCCCAATTCACCGGAAGTTGCCCATTCAGGAAGCAGGTTCGGATTTCCTCGATTTGCGCGATCTTGGTAATACAAATCGGTGTACGTTGGATATCGGGAACCACGTCCAACATTCGCAAAAACCGAGGTTTTTTCCCAACTCTTCGAAGCTTCCAATCCTGGATAAACTTTCCATCCTCTTTCAGAAGCCCACTGAGCGTTGATTCCGGCAAGCACTCGCCAGCCCTTGGAAAACGACCAAGCTTGTTCGAGAAAATTGGTTTGAATCCATCTTTGGTGAGTTCCTAAATTGCTGCTTTGAATAAATTCACGTCGAATTTCGGTCCCAAACCCAAGAACGCCCTGGGAAGTTGGCCGATTTCCTTGAGCCATCCATCCTGTATTTTCACTTTGATGAACATTGCGATAATAATTGGGCTGCTGTTTTCTTAAAACATAATCGTCCCAATTTTTTCGGAAAAACCCCGAAAATTTTACTTTTGTTTTTCCCAATTCTCGGGTGTTTTGCAATGAGATGAAAGCGTTTTGAACCGTTTCAAACGCATTGCTATCGTAGGGAAAGGCGTAGTAGCTATTGGCTCCAAAGGAATTGATTAACCCTCCTGCCATCCAATTCCAAGCACTTTTTCCTTGGTAATTTCCTAGGTAAGTCATTCTTTTTTGATCCACTGTGGAATTGTATCGGTAACCATCGGATTCCAGCCACTCCATTCCCAAACTGTGCCCAATTTTACCCATTTTTGCTTGTAAAACCACGTTTTGGGAATTCATTTGTTGATCCAGCTTTGCATCTCTCCCCCAAACCGATTGGGCAATGATTTTGATTCCATTTTGGGGTTTGATGGTAATGATGTTGATGGCACCGGCCAACGCATTCGCTCCAAAGATTCGGGCTGCCGTTCCCTTGATGATTTCAATGCGCTCGATTTGATGCAAAGAAATGGGAAGATTTAAAGCATGATGACCGGTTTGAGGATCTCTAACGGGAATTCCATCAATTAAAATCAATACTTGTTCAAAGGTGGAACCTTGGATGCTCACGTCGGCTTGCGCAAACGGACCTCGACTTCTTAAATCAACCCCAGAAACATACTGCAATAAATCGGCTACGGTTCTTACCGGTAAACGGTGAATGTCTTTCGACTCCAAAATTTGAAAATTCTTCGATTGCGTTAACCAAGGCGTACTCGGCAACCGATTCTCGGTGATGTCCACCCCTGATGACTGAACAAAATTTTGAGAAAATCCAGAGATAACAAACAAACCAAAAAAGAAAGGTAGGACGAATTGCATGGGATAAATTTGGCGCAAAGGTAAAAAACTCAGGGTCCACTTTCCAAGTGTATCTTTGAACCCATGATTTCATCGTCCGTTGAACAGGCCGTTTCGCAGTTATTGCAGGGGAATTTGGTGGGAATTCCCACCGAAACCGTGTACGGATTAGCGGCCAACGCTCTCGATGAAAAAGCCGTGGCCTCCATTTTTGCCGCTAAAAATCGTCCACATTTCGATCCGCTCATTGTTCATTGCTCCTCGTTGGAGGAAGTGAAAAAATATTCCACCGAGTTCCCCGCACCGCTGCTGAAATTGGCCCAACACTTTTGGCCGGGTCCAATGACCTTGCTTCTGCCAAAACAGCCTTTCATCTCCGATTTGGTGACGGCAGGAAGTCCACTTTGTGCTTTTCGTGTCCCTAACCATCCGCTAACCTTGGAAGTTTTAAAATCCCTTCCTTTTCCGTTGGCGGCTCCCAGCGCAAATCCTTTCGGCTATGTTAGCCCCACCACTGCAGAACACGTAGAAAATCAGTTAGGAGAAGCCATTTCCATGGTGCTCGACGGAGGTCCTTGTTCGGTAGGATTGGAAAGCACCATCGTAGGTTGGGAGAACGGCTTGGTCATTTACCGGTTAGGAGGATGCACCTCCGAGGAAATCGAAAAGATTGCCGGAGTGAAGATCAGTCGAGTACAAACCTCCAGTTCACAACCGGCTGCGCCGGGGATGTTGGATTCGCACTATGCACCAAAGAAAAAAGTGGTGATGGTAGAGGATTGGAACAATACGCATTGCGATTGCAATCAAGGATTCTTGTTTTTTGGAGATCAACCCTTCGAAGCATACCACTTTCGCAACTTGTCGGAAGGCGGAAACGCCGTGGAAGCAGCTGCTCAACTTTTTAAATTCCTTCGGGAGTTGGACGAACTCCCCATCGAAATGATTTATACCCAATTGCTTCCCGAAGCAGGATTGGGCCGCGCCATCAACGATCGATTAAAACGCGCTTCTGCATGAAAGTTTCGGGTTTTACCTTCATTCGGAATGCCGAAAAGTACGATTATCCCATTGTAGAAGCCATTTCTTCCATTCTTCCCTTGTGCGATGAGGTGGTGGTTGCCGTAGGAAATTCTGAAGATTCTACTCGGGCCTTGGTGGAAGCCTTGGGTCCAAAAATTCGCATCGTTGATACCGTTTGGAACGACGAAATGCGGGAAGGCGGCCGGGTGCTTGCCTTAGAAACGGATAAAGCATTGGCCGCCGTTTCTCCCGATTCCGATTGGGCCATTTATATTCAGGGAGACGAATGCTTCCACGAAAACGACCATACCAACATTCGATCTGCCATGGAGAAATGGAAGCGCGATGTACAAGTGGAGGGTTTGCTTTTCAAGTACTTGCATTTTTACGGAAGTTACGATTACGTGGGTTCTTCCTCCCGTTGGTACCATCATGAAATTCGAATCATTCGACCTGGAAAAGGGGTGTTTTCTTATAAAGATGCCCAAGGGTTTCGGAAGTTGCCATCTGAAAAACTAAAGGTGAAAAAGGTAGATGCCACCGTTCATCACTACGGTTGGGTGAAACCTCCCGATGCCATGCAACGGAAACAGCAGGCGTTTCACCGCCTTTGGCACGACGATGCATGGTTGGCGGAGAATGTTGGAAACAAAGACGAATTCGACTATTCGGGCATCGATGCCCTTCAAAAATTTAAAGGAACGCATCCGGAAGTCATGCGGAAACGCATTGAAACCCAAAATTGGAAATTCGATTTCGATCTTTCCATCGACCGACGTTCCATCAAAGAAAAAGCCAAGGCTTTTGCGAAAAAAGTCCTTGGCTGGGAAATAGGATATAAGAACTATCGAATTCTTCGTTAATTCTTTTTCTTCACGGCATAAATAATTTCGGTAAGTACCTTATTCGGATCTTTTTGGGTTCCTGGATCGGTCACATAACGCTCAATCACGGGAGGTACCTGAACTAAATTTTCTTGCTTCATGAATACATCCATGGCTTCGTGAGCGGTTCCAGTTCCCTCGTACGGACCGTAATAATTGATTTTCAAAAGGGTTGGAGCAATATTTCTATCGATGCTGATGGCGGTAATGAGGGGCGATTTTTGCTTCGGCCGTTCTGGAACTTCAGCTGCGGCGGCCATATCGGTTTCCCCTTTTTCCGAATTGTACGTAAAGAACAACCCACATGGAGTGCCTGCTTTAATGTTTAACTTTTCTGCTTCCGGGTAAATGACACCATACCGTTCTCCAAAAAAAGCAGGGATATCGCCAAATTTTACGGTTGCTCGATTGATCAAAAAGTGAAGACCTGGATTTTTCATCATTTCGATGTCGTAGGTTACGGGGCCTTCGGCAATGGAGCCGATGGATTTCAAGCCTTTTTCAAAATCGCTTCGAACGTAATTCTCCATATTGAACAAATACGAAAAAGCGTTGAAAGGGTAGGGGCTTTCTCCGTCGAACGTCCAAGAAAGGATGCTTCCACCTAAAGTGTCTTGAGCTTCCATTTGACATTTCCAAGTGGAAGGAAGGGGACCGTTAAAAGCGAGGTCGAAGTTGAGGGAATAAGCGTCGATGCCGGTAACCGTCATGCTGCCTTCACCGGTATTTTCGCCCATCCAATCGTACCGAGATCCTACCGTTCCAGAGGTTCCAGTGATGGCCACTTTCATGGTTGAATCGGAGGCTTTCCATGGCGACCATCGGTCCCAATTTTCCCACTTTTGAAAAAGGGGCGCTGCATTTTGGGCCGATGCCTTGGTGAAATGGGTTACATCAACGTGATAAGATTTGGGGGCAACAAGACCAACAATAAGGATAAATCCAATCAATCCTCCAAGGATGATTCCGATCCATTTCAAGATTTTTTTCATGAGGGTTTTTTACGAAGATAAAATTTGTAGAAGAAAAATGGCATTTAAGGTAAAAAAACTTCTACAAAATGACAATTAAGAGTGGAAGTGGAGGGTGGAACTGGCGATTCGGAAGGAAATCTGATTTCGGACTAATCGCATGATTCCAGAAAAAAGATCAAACATGTTGTTGATCGGCCGTGCTACGATGGTTTTGAACCGAAGTGAAAAACAGAAGCCAAAGGAAAACGCAAATAGGAATGACTTTGCTTATCTCGAAATTAAGGAGCCACCCGATTTAGAAAACTCCACCCCAAGGTGAAAAACATTTTCTTGAACCGTTTGATCCATGATGGAACAGTTTGAAAAATCAATAACGATGTGTTCCGACCTTTTTTTTGTGTTGATCTCCTTTTGGATTCCCAACCAATTGGCAAAGGTAGCCGCTTCATCAACCATCAAAACATTTCCCTTCCAATGAAGTTTTGGGCGAAAAATACGTTGAAGAGGTGTACCATTGAAATAAAGAAAACCAATGTTTACAAGAATTCCCATGCTAATTCCAATTAATAAATCGGTGAATAACGTCATGATAATGGTGGAAATGAAAACCAAAAACTGCTCTTTTCCCAGCTTGAAAATTTTGAAAAACTCTTTTGGATTAATCAGGCGAATGCCCACAGCAACCAACAGGGCGGAAAGCGCCGCCGTTGGAATGAAACCACTGAAATGAACAGAAAAAACGAGGAAGAGGAGAATGAAAAAGCCGTGGAAAAAGCTGCTCCAATGCGTTTTTGCGCCACTCGAAACATTGGCACTGCTGCGTGCTACCTCACTAATCATGGGCAATCCACCAAAAAAAGAACTAAGAATGTTGCCAAAACCAATCGAAATCAAATCTTTGTTGGGATTGCTTTTGGGTTCTTTGGGCGTTTGAATATCAACGGCTCGCACAGTGAGCAAACTTTCTAAACTGCCAATGATCGCGAACAAAAGAATGTACTTGATGAAAATACCGAAATTCTCCCAACCCGAAAAGTCCAATTGAAAACGAATAGAGTCAAAAAAGTTTTGTTGAAATTGAATGGTTTGTTCCTTTGGAAGTTTTAATAC
Organism: Bacteroidota bacterium; assembly: GCA_947501265.1. Lineage (GTDB taxonomy): Bacteria > Bacteroidota > Bacteroidia > UBA7662 > CANHCV01 > CANHCV01. The sequence goes on along the minus strand of CANMVY010000016.1, from coordinate 19,053 downwards.
CATGCTCAAAGGAATGGTCATCAAAAGAACAATCAATGGAGCGGGAAACTTCCGCAAAAATGCAATCGGCATTCGATGCCACGTTAGAACAATGGTCATCCCGATCAAACCAATGATGGTCGAAATGTGGTTGATGTTATTCAAAGAATCGGGAATCGCCATCAACAATTCAATCGGCTCAATCAGAGGGTTCCCTTCTGCATCCAAGGGTGAATTTCCTAAAATTAGGTGAACTTGTTTGCTTAAAATGATAATTCCAATGGCCGATAACATGCCTTGAATACTGGGAAGAGGGAAGAAATCAATGAACCGGCCCAACTTCATTTTTCCGAAACCAAGTTGAAGAATGGCAGATAAAAAAAGTACTCCGGAAGTGAGAATCCAACCTTGAACCGGATCACCTTTCCCAAGTTCCGTAACACTTCCGGCAACAATAACGATGAGACCGGCCGCCGGTCCCTTGATGCTGAGCCGTGAACCCGAAAACCAAGAAACAACCAAACCTCCAATTCCGGCCGTTAACAAACCCATCAAAGGCGGAAAATTACTGGCCTTCGCAATTCCTAAGCTCAAAGGCATGGCCAGCAAAAAAACAAAGAATCCACTTAAAAAATCATGAAAAGTAGGTCGGATTGTTTTGTTTTTCATACGGTAAAAATACAAGCTATTTCTTCTGCTCGATTTCAATCTGTTTTATTTTTCAACCTTCCGTTGAAAGTCAAGGTTATTTTAATTTGATTTTGGAACGTTGAACGATTCATCCATTCTCCTTTAAATCGGGTTTTTCCAAAAAGAGGTGCCAAGAAAATGGATCCGATCATCGTGAATTTAGCTCCATTTTAGCTCTTTTGGTTAAAGCTGAAGGTTTACTGGTCCTTGTTCTTAACGTGATCAGAATGTAACATTTCAGCAGAATCGGCATCCAAAATCCATTCTTTCTTGCTCGGTAAAACCGTCGTAACAGGCATCACTTCCAAAATTCGCTTCAAACTTTGCGCTCCCTCTTTCTTGTTCTGAAGGATGAAATCAATATCCTGCTTGGTAATTTTTCCAAGCCAAGGTACCAAGTTTCCTTGTTCATCACGAAAAAAAAGCGATTTTAAAGCATTCAATTGTTCAAATGTACCGGCTTCCACCCAAAAATGATCGCAAGCAACCACCAACCAATCTCTATTTGGGTAAGTTTCAAAAGCCCTGCACAATCCTTCCAAAGGGCCCAAATGTTCGTTTTCTGCCAAAATCTCAAAGGGCGTATAGGTTGGGAAGAATAGACGTAGCTCCTCCGAAATATTGAGGACAACGCGCTCGCAATGGGGCGATAATGCCTCAAACAAGCGTTGCCACTGCGGAACGCCCTCGATTTCGTGAAGGATTTTGGGGCTTCCGAATCGTTCCGACTTTCCACCCGCAACGATCAGCCCCCAAGGTTTCATTTCCGTTTTCCTTTCCCAATCGTCCCCGTCAACTTCACATTGATCTGTCGGTTGGTGAGGTAATTCGGTACGGCAAACTGCCGCTCAAAACTGTCCCGAATCCAAGTGTAGGAAACGGTGTTTTGGATCTGCAGCAAATTGAACACATCCAAACTCAGCCACAAACCTTCAAAATTTTGCAGAAATCCTTGGTTTTTCACCGTTTTCGCCGCTCCGCCAATCAACTGCTTCGAAAAACCAATGTCAACCCTTCGGTACGCCGGCATGCTAAACGTGTCCTTGTAACGAACATAATCCGGCGGACCAATCGGCAAACGACTTCCGTAAAATAAATTCAAATGAACCGTATAGGTGGGGTTGTTCGGCAAATAATCCTGGAACAAAATGCTGAAATTCAACCGCTGATCGGAAGGTCGACGAACATAACCCGGATAAATCGCCTTGCCCGAAGAGTCGAAATACACATCGTCCAAAATGTCTTCTTTCGAATTCATCAAACTCACCCGCATCCACGACTCCAAACCGGGAACAAATTCTCCATTCACCCGAAAATCAATCCCTTGGGCGTAACCCTTGGCGTTGTTGGTGCCGTAATACCGCAAACGAACATTGTCGATTTCGTACGGAATTAAATCGGTGATGCTTTTGGCCCAAACCTCCGTAACGAATTTGAAATTCCGATTCCAGGCCACAAAATTGCGATCTCCGGCCAAAACCACTTGCCAGCTTTGTTGCGATTTGATGTTTAGGTTGATGGTTCCATCCAGTTGACGCATCTCCCGGTAAAAAGGCGGCTGTACATAATGCCCGCCCGATAAGCGAAACAACCAATCGTCTTTCCAATCGGGACGAAGGGAGAGAATGATGCGCGGGCTCACCAAAAACTGCTGGGTAATGGAATGATAATTCCCCCGAACGCCCATGATGGCCGAAAACTGATTGCCTAACCAATCTTTTTCGAGGCGCACTTGCGCATACGTTTCTGCCCGTTGGGCTTGTAGGTTGTTTTTGCCCGAAATAAACTCTTCCAAATATACCACGGTATCTGACTTTTGGGGCAACGAAAAGCCCGCAGAATCCACCCGTTTCCACTCGTACAACTGATCCTTGAATTGATCATTCCGCAGTTTTAATCCCCATTCCACCACCGGTTTGCCACCGGCAGATTGGTACATTCCGGAATGCTGAATGGCCGCCGATTGAATTTCCAATTGGTTTCTACCGTACGATTGAAAACCTCCATATCCGCGATTGAACCGAACTTTTCCGAAATCCTTCGACCCCGGATCGTTGTCCAACTGGTCCAAAAAGTAAGCGCCCTCTACGTCAAACGTTTCTTTCTCCAAAGCGGTGTAATAATTCGCACCAAATTTCAAACGGGTTTTTCCATCCAACGATTGGTAGTTGAAATTGATGGCTTGCAGGGAGTTGGAGTAATTGGTGTATTCCTGTCCCGCAAAATAAACCCGCAACAACAACGCTTCTTTGATGGTTCCAAAGGCCGTTTCCCGACTTTGAGGAACCAAGCTGTACACGTTGGCGGCCAGGGTATGCAAGGAAGAAAATTCCCACTTTTTATTGATGGAGTAGGTGAGGTTGGCCTGGAAATCTCCGTACTGCGGACTGTAATCGCCTTGCACATCCAAAGTGGAAAGCAGTCCGGTGAGGGTTCGGTAACGAGCACCGGCAATGATGCCGAATTTTTTATTCTTGGATCGATTCTCGTAATAGGCCGAGCCGCCCATGAAGCCCCCAGATATGCCTACCCGAAACGAATCGGGGCGGCGATAGGTGATATCGAGCACCGACGACATTTTATCGCCGTACTTGGCTTCGAATCCGCCGTTGGAGAAGTTGATGCGGCCAACCAAATCGGGGTTCACAAAACTCATTCCCTCTTGTTGGCCGCTGCGAGCCAATTGCGGACGTTGAATTTCTACTCCGTTCACGTACACCAAATTTTCATCGTAATTCCCTCCACGAACGTTGTAGCTGGCACTTAATTCGTTGTTGGTTTGGATAAATGCACCCAAAATATCCCGAATTCCGGTGAGATTGGGGTTCAATTTCCCAATTTTGGGATCCATTTGAATCATGCCCGAATTCCGATTGGAATTTCCGTCGATGCTCACTCCGGAAAAATCGCGAACCGATGATTTTAAACGAATTTGAAGAAATGCAGGCATGTTATTGGGGTCGATTCTTCTCGTTTGAGTTTTAAAACCCAAATAAGAAAACGCCACCGTATATTCTTTTTCAGAAGGAAGCACAAGGGTAAAGGAGCCATCGCTGGATGAAGTCGTTCCGAATTTGGTGCCCACCGCCGAAATTTGTGCCGATTCCAACGGAAGTCCGGTCGAGTCGTGAACGATTTTTCCCCTCAACTGAACTTGAGAAAAGCCGAAAAATCCGATGAAAAAGAAAAATAAAACGAGTGCTGAACGCATTAAAATAGGCCTTTTAATTCTGAAATGGTTTGTGAGGGATTGGAAGAAGAAAAAACGAAATTCCCTGCCACCAACACATCGGCGCCGGCATCAACAAGGTTTTTTGCATTTCCTGCATTCACGCCCCCATCAATTTCGATGAGAAACGAATAACCATGCTTAGAACGCCATTCAGCTAAATTTTCTGTTTTCCGAAGCGTATTTTCAATGAATTTTTGTCCACCAAACCCGGGGTTAACACTCATCAAAATAACCAAATCCAATTCCTCTCCCACATGTTCCAAGATCTGATTTGGGGTGTGTGGATTGAGGGCAACTCCCGCCTTAACGCCTTGTTGACGGATGTTTTGCAACGAACGATGGAGGTGTGGACACGCTTCTGCATGAACCGAAATATGAGCCGCTCCCGTTTCTACAAATCGAGAAATGTAGCGATCCGGTTCTACAATCATCAAATGAACATCCAACGGTTTTTGAGCTTCTTTTTTAAGGGCTTCCATCACGGGAAAACCAAAACTGAGGTTAGGTACAAAAACGCCATCCATGATATCCACATGAAACCAATCGGCTTGAGATTGATTAATCATCTGAATGTCAGCTCCTAAATTCAAAAAATTAGCGGAAAGAACGGATGGGGCGATGAGAGGTTTTTGATTCATTTCGTAAAGGTACAATTTTTTGGCGGGAGCGAAAAATTGGGGTATTTTTGCAAAAATTTTTTATGATGAAAGATGTGGTTATCGTATCGGCTGTTCGTACGCCTTTGGGTAGTTTCGGAGGTCAGTTCGCTGGCGTTTCGGCAACAAAATTGGGAGCAGCAGCGATTCAAGGTGCCTTGGAAAAAGCAGGTATTGCTGGTGATCAGGTGAATGAGGTATTTATGGGCAACGTGGTGTCGGCCGGTTTGGGACAAAGTCCAGCCCGTCAGGCGTCTCTTTTTGCTGGAATGCCGAACTCGGTTGATTGTACCACCGTGAATAAAGTTTGTGCATCGGGAATGAAGGCCATTATGTTGGGTGCTCAAACCATTCAAGCGGGAACCAACGACATTGTGGTTGCCGGAGGAATGGAGAACATGAGCCAAATTCCTTACTATTTGCCTAAGGCGCGTTACGGATTCGGTTACGGACACGGTCAGGTGGTTGATGGTTTGGTGTTGGACGGTTTGACCGACGTTTACAACCAGTGTGCCATGGGCGTTTGTGCCGATTCAACGGCTTCCAAGTATGAAATTTCAAGAGAAGAGCAAGATCGTTTTGCGATTCAGTCGTACCAGCGCACCGCTGCAGCGGCAGACGCAGGAGAATTGGCCCATGAGGTGGTACCGGTCATGGTTCCCCAGAAAAAAGGCGATGCCTTGGCGGTTACGCAAGACGAAGAATACAAGAAGGTTTTCTTCGATAAAATTCCGGGGTTGAAACCGGTATTCACGAAAGAAGGCACCGTTACCGCAGCGAACGCTTCGACCATTAACGATGGTGCCGCCGCTTGCGTGTTGATGAGTGCAGAAGCTGCGGCTCAACACGGCTTGAAGCCGGTTGCAAAAATCGTTGCGTTTGCCGACGCTGCCCACGAACCCGAGTGGTTCACCACGGCTCCCGTAAAGGCAGCGAAAAAAGCATTAGAAAAAGCGGGATTGTCGATCAGCGACATTGATTTCTTTGAGGTAAACGAAGCTTTTTCGGTGGTGACGTTGGCCTTTATCAAGGAATTTGGTTTGGATGAATCCAAGGTGAATGTCTTTGGAGGTGCGGTTTCCTTGGGTCACCCACTGGGCGCTTCCGGTGCTCGCATCGTTTCTACGTTGAACAACGTGTTGCACCGCAAGGGTGGTAAGTACGGCATGGCCGCAATCTGCAACGGTGGCGGGGCTGCGTCAGCCATCATCATTGAGCGGATGTAATTTTTAAATTTTCTCAGGGATGGGCTTCGTTTGAAGCCCATTTTTTTTTTTGGGGGAAGGGGAGAATGAAGGGTGGGGCTACCCGATTGGGAAAGACTTTCGTCCAAAAACGTAGAATCGTTGGAGATAGAATGTGCTATTACGGTTTACTGGAAACGAAATGTGCTTTTTGTGTTTGAGATGTGTTAGGAAATAGCCACTTACTTTTTATTTCCTTCAGAGAGTAATTTGTCTAAATATGCTCTTTCTTCTTCAAAACTCATGTTCATAATTTCGAGACTTAATTTCTCCCGAATTTGACGCAAAACTTTAATGGAATCTAAAGTTTTTGTGACTTTTTTATTCTTCGTTTCCATAATTAAAAATCTCTTTTGGTGTTCTTATTTTGAAACTACCAAAACAGACACTTGTCTTCGGCTGCATAAAAAAGCGGTTTTAGTCAGCTTCAAAAGGTCGGTATTGCCAAGGCTTTCTTTAATCATAATTTATTCTTCGTATTCTCCTTCTAACTCTTTCCCCATTCTGTATTTAATATCATAATTGATAATAAAATCCAACTCTTCTTCAGTAAAACCATATTGCTTACCCAATAAAGTGTCTATTTCATCTATGACTGGTTTGGACTTTTGGGGAAAGAATTGAGCAAAAGTAACTTGGCCTTTATTTTTATATTCATATGTTACTACTTGTGAATTCTTCAATAAATGAACGTGAAGATGTTCTGCCAAGCTTTTGAAATCATGCATTGCATTATCCTCATTGGGTAAGCAAAAGTTATCAATAAAGCCTTTTGTTAGATTGTAACAATCAGAATTTGTGATCCAATACCAAAAGAACAAATTTGAATTTAATAAACAAAATAATAGGTCTGCACTATTTTCATTGATTGAGATACTTTTGTATGCATCTGATATATTCAGATTTTTATCACGTAGTGCATCAATATTCTTTAGTGATTTACTCCAGCTTATTGGTGCAGCATAATAATATATTGATGTTGTTATCTGATTTCTGTTGATTCCCGTTAAATTTTTTGTATTTATTTTTTTAAGAATTGATATTTCTAAATGTGAATGAATTTTTTGGAGATTCACTGAAGTGGGAAGGTGATTGATATATTTAAGTGTACTAAATAAATATTCCCTCTCAACCGAGTACCATTTAAGATATTTTGAAGTATAGCAACTATAATTGAGCCTTGAAGAATTATTTGCAATAAAAATCAACGCTCGAATTTTGACTCCATTGAATAATTCAGAAGGATTTCTATCACCAGAGAAATATGAGCACCAAGTTGAAGATTTTTTAAATATAATGTCCTGTAAAGTTGAAAACGACTTTACAGATGTACCACTTAACGGTATAATTAAGCCAATGTAAGAATGTTGATTGCCAAGTTGAAAGGATTTTTCAGTACAAAATGCAAATAAGTTCCCGCATTTTATGGTCTTATAATTAGTTAGCTTGTAGGATGATTTTTCATCTGTGTAAACTACATAAGGTGGATTTCCAATAATTACATCAAAACCGCCATTTTCTTGCACTATTTCATAGAACTCCGCAAACCAATGAAATGGTTGGTGTGATTTTAGCCATTGGTCGTATTTCAACCCACTTGCCTGTTTGTGCAGCAATTGGTTGAGTTCGTGGTTCAGTTCTTTTAATCGTTTATTCAGCTCTGCTTTTGCTTTTTTAAACTCTTTGAAATCATCACCATACGTCAACTGAATTTCTTTGTATCGCTTGAAAGCATTAGCAACTATTTCGCATTTTTCTTCAATCAACGGCTTTGCAATTGCTCCATCTAAAGTATAAGTCAATCCCTTTTGTAATTCAGCTTCTGTGGCAAAGCCAACAAGCGTGTTTCCGGCACGGATATTAAAATCTATATCAGGCAAAGGCTCTAATCCTAAATTTGGTTTTCGATAATCGGCTTCTACTGTGGCAACCAATTTTAAGAACAAACGAAGTTTGGCAATTTCTACCGCTTCTTTCATTATGTCCACACCATACAAATTGCGTAGAATTATGCTTTTGTAGATGAAGTATTGTAGGTTGGGATGTTCGGGGCTTTTTACCTGTGCCAGTGTTTCTTCAAAAAACTTGTATTTCCCTTTCGCTGCTTCGGCTACAAAGTTTTCCATTCGCTGTATGCAGCTTTCATACAGTGGTTCTAATATATTCATTGCTGCAAACAAAAAAGCTCCCGAACCGCAAGTAGGGTCAATAATGGTAACGCTGTTCAGTGCTTTGTAAAAGTGTTTGAGCAGTTCGGGGTCGTTGGTGTTTTCTACCGTGTCTTGTGCAAACTGGCGTATATTCAGGTTGTAAGTAATAAAATCGTTTATAGTATTTATTTCACCTATATCAATTTTGGTTTTTACTTCTATGTAGCGATTTCTGCGGTCAACAACTTCACGCCAAATTTCGGTTGGTAAAGCGTAACTTATGGTTGCAGGTTTGTTCCATTCAGTGCGTTTGCTTACATCTTTAATGCCTTGCTCAATTTCTTTGGGTAAAGGTTCGCTAACGCCTTTTTTCATTGCATCGTAAATGTATAGGTCTCCACTTTGTTTAACCATTTGCCACAATTCGGCATCTGCATTAAATGCTTTGGGATAGTGGCGTTTGGTTTCGTCAAACAAATAGGGCAGGATGCAATTTTTACTGATGTAGTCGGTAATATCTTCTTTGGTGTAGTAAGCACCCATATTAGCCCGGTCGTTGATATACTTTTCAAAAATGTAACCAATCACATCGGGGTTAATGTCTTTTCCGCTGGCAGTATGTCGGGTGTCTAAGTGCCATTCGTATTGATCGAAGAAATCAAAAAGGCCTTCAAATGCTTTGTCGTCAATATCAATTCCCGAAATGGTTTTTTCCAATTCGTGTTCGTCAAATAAACCACCATTCAGATAAGGAATTTTGCCAATTTCAATTTTGGTGACTTGGCTTTGTGTGGGTTCATTCAGTCCTTTGTGAAACAGCACCAACAGAAAATCACGATAAAAGGAATAGAATTTCACTTTTCCTTTTTTTGCTTTGCACGCATTTAGTTTATCACGCAGGTAGTTTTTGTTATTGTCTAAAAAGCCCTTTTTCTGAATGAAATAGCAAAACATCAAGCGGTTCAGCATCAATGAAGCATACCATTCTCGGTCTGTAGTTGTAGAAATGCCTTTTATAAAATCTAAAAATAATTTGTGTTGTTTTCGAAAATTTTCATAGAACTTTTTGGTTACTTGTTCAACGTTCTTACTAAAATTTTCATTTACAGCATCCACTACATCGGCAATGGTAATATTTTCTTCTTGATCAAGTGTAAAAAACAAGCTAGAAGTTTTTTGATAGAGTAATTCTGGCTCTTGTCCTTTATGCCACCTGGTTTCACTCAAATAGGAAGGCTTACCTATTTGTTTTACGTTCAATTGCCAAATCTGTGTTGAATTATCTTTATCGCAAAAGATGATTAAATGCTCACGAAATAATTTTCCGATTTTTTTGTCAAGTTGCAAACGAACAGAGTAACTGGGTAACGTTTGATTTTGAGCAGGCAAAAAAACCAAAACTCTGAAACCACCTTTTTCGGCTACTGAATGAAACAAAAAAGTCTCTTCCTTAAGTTTTACCGGCGTTTTTTCATCAAGATAAGACCAGCCTAAATGATTAAATAAAACTGTAAAATCAAAGTTTTCAATAAACTGCTTGAATTGTTTTTTATTAAGTGAACTCATCAGTTACCTTTTTTAATTCCCATTGAACATAGTATTTGAGGGGTTCTCAATCCATCTTGATTTTTTTGGTCTATAATACACATACGACCTTCATCTCTTAATTGCATGCAAAGTGATGCAATTTCATCATCTGTTGCATTCAACTTTAATCTCCTATTTATTATTTCTCTTGCAGTTTCTCGGAGAGGGTAATGATAAATATCATCAATGGTTTTCTTTAATGCGTCAACATCAATTAAAGTGTTTTTTATACTTTCATAATGTCTTTGGAGTATGCCATAAGCACGGTATCTTGCACTCGTTTTACTGCCAAGTTGCCCGCCTGATTTAGATGCTTCTTTTTCCGCAATGGATACAGCTTTATTGACTAAAATATGATGATTTTCAATTTTTTCAACTGCAGGGGTATTCAATGAACACTCAGCCATTTTCAAAATTCTGGATTGGCTGGTTGAAATAGGCTCTCCCTTATCATTCAGCCAAGATAAAACCTCATAACCTTGACTATTACGGTGGTATGTTATCGCACTGTTATTTTCGAAACCATCATCGTGCTTCTCTTTCGTTGAATATACTACATCAGAAAGTCCTGTGATTTTCTTTTTTAATTCGGGATTAGCCTTTATAGCTTGATTCCATATTTCATAAGCTTGTGAAGTTAAATCAACTTCGCCCTCATCATCGTCAAGTATACCTGATTTTTCATTGTATAAATCACGAATATTAACTGGGTCACCATCAAAGAAAATTTCGTCCGAACCAACAGCTTCAGAATTTTCACGAATGCGCTGGGTCAATCTTTCCCTTAACCTAATAATTTTGTTTAACCCATCTTGGGGTAAAAACGAATAGCAAAATATTTTATCGGATGCTTGACCAATTCTATCTACACGACCAGCCCTTTGAATTAAACGTATAATAGCCCAAGGTAAATCGTAATTTACAATGATATGTCCATCTTGTAAATTTTGGCCTTCACTTAAAACATCTGTACTTATTAAAATTCGAATTTCATCTTTTACGTTAGATATTTTATTGCTTTTTGGGCTAAACCTATGAGCCAAATCAGTTGGATTTTCAAGATCCCCTGTAGCGCAGGCAAGATTCTTTATGCCTCGTGCACTTAAATTTTGAAATAAGTAACTTGCTGTATCCGCAAATTGAGTAAAAATTAAAATCTTTTCATTTTTGTGAGTTTTCAAACAAAGTTTCTCTAATGAATTTAGTTGTTTGTCATTATCCGGATTCCAGTTTTTTCCTATTTCTAAAATTGATAAAATTTTCTTTGAGTCGGCATTTAGTTGCTTATTTAAGGTACTATTAAACAACTTGCTTGATATCCAGTCAAATCTATTTTTTTCAATAACACATTTTTCGTAATATTTCTTTGCTAATTTTTGATACTCTTTATGATCAGTAATTAAATTCATTTCAGGGCCATCACCATTGTCGTTTTCTTCAAGAAATTCATCCATTTCCGCTTTTTCCTGTTGACCAATAGGTAGTGGTAGTGAGTTTTCAATAGCGTAAATAAAAACCTCGTTTCTTAATACGTGCCGAGCTAACGAAACAAGAAATGAAAAACCCGAGCTTTCTAGCCTCTTAAAAAGATTGGTTCTGCAGAAGCCCATTAGTCTTTTGCCTGCACGACTTAGATTAGCTATTATTTTAATCTCATCAGCGGTAGCTAAATGTTCTTTTTTCTTATCAATATAATTGCCTAAACCGTATCTCGATAGGTGTAGGCTATTTATTATATTTACTATGCTTTCATCGTATAGTTTTACGTATATATCGTTGGCATCATTAGGGTCAAAGGAGTATTCAATTTTTTTAGGTTTTCTGTCCGGAAAATATTCAATTCTACCATCATTAAAAGTTAAATAAAATTGCTCTTTCTTGGTGTCATAAGTTGCGTAATTTTGTTTAATAAATGTTCTTGTTCGCCTTACCATATATAATTTCAGAAGTTCTTGCCAATCCTCTGAAAATGAACTTTTTTCAAAAGCTAGTAAGGTATTTGGTGAGTATTGATAATTTGCAATGAACTCAATGGGGCCGCCTACCTCACGTATGAAATTCTCAGGAGAAATACCAATGTCCTTATCTTCTGGTATAAATAAGCGTAATTGATTCGAAATATCGTTATAACTTTTATTATAAGGTGTAGCGGTTAATAAAATAACTTTACTTTCGTTTCTTTCGAGATATTCTTTTATTATTGAATAGCGTTTCCCTTCTCTATTTCTCAAATTATGGCTTTCATCAATAATTACTACTCTATACCGTTTTGTTTCCTCAAGGAATTTTTTGTCAACTTTCGAAATGCTTTCTGCCTTTGCTCCAAGTTGATATGTATATATATACCCATTCCACATATCAACAAGATTTTTGGGACAAATTATCAAAGTCTCAGTAAAGTATGTTTCTTCAAAAAGTTTAGCAACTGCACTGGCGGTCATTGTTTTACCCAAACCAACAACATCACTAATTAATACGCCACCTCTTTTGTCTAAATGGCGTGCTGCAATACTTACCGCATTCATCTGAAAAGGCAATAAGTCAGTTTGAAGAATTTTTGGGATGATGTAATTGCCAATTCCAGTTCTTGCTTCCTGCGAAAGATGATAGGCAATTTTAAGATAAATAAAATATGGTGGTATTGTTATTTCTCCAGCCCAACTTTCATCTAAAATCTTAACGAGCTCATTTGAAATATCCACACACCATCTATCTTCCCATCTTTCTTCAAACCAGAGATTTAGTTTGTCAGCAGCATCTTGTTCCACGACATTTACATTTAACTCTCCCTGCTGAGAGAGGCCGGCCATTGTGAGGTTGCTGCTACCAACATATCCAATCAAAGGAGCATCGCTATCTTTCTTGTGACACAGATACAATTTAGCATGTAGTTGATAGTCAAGAAATAATTTTACCTTCAATTTTTTTTCAATAATCTGCAATTTCAGTTTTTTTAATGAAACCTCATCTTCATTAGTAGGTATACCAAAAGTCAATTGTCTTGCAAATGATTTAGCAATTTCCTTTTTCAAAGCAAGTGCAGTTGGAATGTCTAATAGTCCTTTCTTTGCCTCATTTAAAGTCTGTCGTAAAAAATGTTCTTCTGGTTTTTGCATACCTACAAGTAAGCGGCAACAGTTTTCATCACCTTCAAAGTGATCAATGTGATTCATCAATAATTTCCAACCCCATAGGTTAAAATAGCCTACGCAGAAATCTGCACGATATGAATGTTCAATAGTTTCTAATAACCCTGTTTTAAGGTGTAAATTGATATTGTCAAAAATCTTCGGCATATTTTTAGTGTTAGTTTTTGGTTAACTGATAACATAATTTGCCCTCTTTGGCTAAGCTTTGGTTCAATGGTCTTCTTTTGGGGCTTTTGCAATGTGTGCAATGTGTTTTTGCTATATTTTAAATTTTTGTGCGTTTGCAATTAATAATTAAAAGACATGCCTGCTGGCAATGAGTGACAGGATTATTTGTTTGTCAGTTTCGTTTGAAATAAAAGTTAAATAATTCATTTTCAATTTGCTGTGTTGTTGTCTTTCTACTGCTTGCACCTAACTATTCAATAACTCCTTTTTTTACTTGTTCATCTGAAACCAGGTGAATAAGCGATTTCTTGTCTGTAAATACCAAATCTACAAAAAGAAAATACTTTGCACAATTAATTTTGTGTTTAAATGAATACGTGAAAAAATAAATTGCATTTAGAGCAATTAAATTTTAAAGAATTTGAAAAAGAAATGCTTTAACTTAGTTCTGCCTATTAAACCTGTCAAATGCTAAGTGTGGAGATTTTGCTATATCCTTCAGGCAAAAAAGAAAAGTGGAGGGGTAAGAAACATCGCCTATGATGTTATTGTAGGGGGGGGCTTTGAGCCCTTCAGACACTGGCCTCTCGAACCTTTTCTTTCAGAAAAACTCGAGGACCGGGTGACGAACCCTAATGTTCTCAATGGTAGAAAAACTCGGGAACCGGCCTCTCGATACTTTTCTTTCAGAAAAACTCGAGGACCGGGAGAAAAACTCGGGAACCGGCCTCTCGAACCTTTTCTTTCAGAAAAACTCGAGGACCGGGAAAAAAACTCGGGAACCGCCATTTCGAACCTTTTCTTTCAGAAAAACCAGAGAATCAACGCGGTGGTCGAGTGTCCCGACATCCGTCGGGATGTATCGAGACCCCGCATTAGACACCGGCCTCTCGATACTTTTCTTTCAGAAAAACTCGAGGACCGGGTGACGAACCCTAATGTTCTCAATGTTAGAAAAACTCGGGAACCTGCCTCTCGATACTTTTCTTTCAGAAAAACTCGAGGACCGGGAGGAAAACTCGGGAACCGGTCCCTCGAACCTTTTCTTTCAGAAAAACTCGAGGACCGGGTGGCGCACCCAGGACTATTCGGAATTTGACGATTTTTTCGTCCAGGTCTTGCCGTAATGAATGACCAAAATAAGGAGGCCGAAACCAAATGGAATGACCGACCAACTCTTGAGCTCTTCCCTTCCCAGGAATTCAACCGACATCCAGAAAGAGTTGGCCAAAATCCACAACAAAACGGCAGCATTGTGGCTACGTTCCGTTGTATCCATCCAATTTTTCCAGAGCAAATAAACGGCAATGGAAACCGTGGGGAGAATCATGAACAACCCCAATGGTTGCCAAACCATGGCCCACGACAAATCTTTGATCAGCCAAAAAAGGACATGTAAGTTTTCAAATTTGCGGATGTTGGAGAGGCTTGGCATGCTCGAAAATACGAAAAAAGCCCCCGAATTCGGGGGCTTTTTCTTACGATTCATCGAAGATTATAAATTTCCGCGCAATTCTTGCTCGCGTTCAATCGATTCAAAAAGAGCCTTGAAGTTTCCTTTTCCGAAACTTTTGGCGCCCATGCGCTGAATAATTTCATAAAATACGGTCGGGCGATCTTCCACCGGCTTGGTGAAAATTTGCAACAAATACCCCTCCTCGTCCCGGTCGATCAAAATGTTCAACGCTTTCAATTTCTCAATATCTTCCTTGATGTCTCCAACCCGGTCTAAAATGTCTTCGTAATACGTTTCAGGAACATACAAGAATTCCACGCCGCGCTTACGCATCTCTCCAACCGTGTGAATGATGTCGTGCGTGGCCACAGCGATGTGCTGACAACCAGATCCTTCGTAAAACTGAATGTACTCCTCAATTTGCGACTTCTTCTTTCCTTCCGCCGGTTCGTTGATGGGGAATTTTACATACCCGTTTCCATTGGAAACCACCTTGCTCATCAAAGCGCTGTATTCGGTCGAAATATCTTTGTCATCAAAAGTAAGCAACAGGCTGAAACCCATCACCTTTTCATAAAATTCTACCCAGGTGTTCATCTCTCCCCAACCTACGTTCCCCACGCAGTGATCCACGTGCAACAAGCCAACGGGCGTTACTTCCATGGGCGATTTGCGGGGTTGGTATCCGGGTAAAAACACGCCTGAATAATTTTTTCGTTCCACAAAAACGTGAACGGTTTCTCCGTAGGTGTGAATCCCCGACATCACCACTTCTCCATGTTCGTCGGAAAGAACGGTGGGCTCTAGGTAGCTTTTGGCTCCTCTGGACGTGGTTTCCTCGTAAGATTTACGGGCATCGTCAACCCAAAGCGCCAATACCTTAACGCCATCTCCGTGTTTCTTCACGTGCTCATTGATGGCATGCTCAGAAGTAAGCCCAGTGGAAAGCACCAAGCGAATTTTTCCTTGTTGAAGCACGTAGCTGGCACGATCGCGCACTCCGGTTTCAGGGCCGGAATAGGCCACCATCTCAAAACCAAATTGCGACATGTAGAAATAGGCGCTTTGTTTGGCATTTCCACAATAAAATTCAATGAAATCGGTTCCGTTTAACGGAAGAAAATCTGTATTCATGGGGTTATTTGTTATTCAATCCAAGATTTGTAATAATGCGGGTCTTCAATGTCCAACGCTTGCTGCGTGATTTGAAGCGGATAAAAAGGGTCGATCATCACGGCGAGTTCGCGCGTTTCTTTCTTTCCGATCGATTTTTCTGCGGTGCCGGGGTGCGGTCCGTGTGGAATTCCTTTGGGATGAAGGGAAATCATTCCTCGTTCTACGTGCTTACGGCTCATGAAATCGCCATCTACATAGTACAACACCTCATCGCTGTCCACATTGCTGTGGTTGTAAGGAGCGGGAATGGATTCGGGATGGTAATCGTACAAACGAGGAACAAAGGAGCAAATCACGAAATTATGTCCTTCAAACGTTTGGTGAATCGGCGGCGGCATGTGAATGCGTCCGGTAATGGGTTCGTAATTGTGAATGCTAAATCCATAAGGATACTGGTACCCGTCCCATCCAATGGCATCGAAAGGATGCGTGGCGTAGGTATAAGGAAAAACCTCTTCTCCTTTTTTGATGTACACCAAGAAATCTCCGTGGGCATCGATGGTTTCCAAATTTTCGGGAAGTTTTAAATCGCGCTCGCAGTAAGGGCTGTGCTCCAAGAACTGCCCGAATTGGTTCATGTACCTTTTCGGTGGTTTGATGGGAGAAAACGATTCGGTGTAGAAGATCCGATTTTCGGTGGTATGGAAATGCAATTGGTAGATGGTTCCTCGAGGAATTACCAAATAATCGCCATATTCAAAAGGAATTTGTCCGTAAACCGTTTTCAAGATTCCTTCTCCTTGATGGATGAAAAGCACTTCATCGGCATCGGAGTTTTTGAAGAAATAATCGGTCATGGACTTGGAAGGTGCCGCCGTTCCGAGGGTGAGATCGGAATTGAAGAGCAGGGGAGTGCGGCTTTTCAAATAATCGCCGTCGGTTTTGGTGTTGTAGGTAAGAAAACTGCGATTCTGCATGTTGTTCTTGATCGCTGCTTTCGGTGCTACAGAAAAAGGTTGCCCGATTTCCTTCACCAAGGTAGGAGGGTGGCTATGGTAAACCAAGGAGTATAGACTGGAGAATCCTTCCGTAGAAACCAATTCTTCCGAGTAGAGGGTTCCATCAGGTTTGCGAAACTGAGTGTGCCGTTTTGCGGGAATGCTTCCCAATTTATGGTAAAAGGGCATGACGGTAATTTTTCACAAATATACCCACAGAAAAACATCTTCCCACATGACTTTTATTTGCCCTACTCCAAAATGATGATTCGCAAGAATTTCAAACCGATTGAGGGGGAACGTTCGTAAATTTGCACCAAATTTTTAGGAAATGTCGAATCGGTTTCAAGAATTGGAGCAAAAGCGGGCCGAAGCCCAACTGGGAGGCGGTCAATCGCGCATCGATGCGCAGCATAAAAAAGGAAAATTAACGGCTCGAGAGCGCATCGAATTGTTGCTCGACCCAGGCACCTTTACCGAAATGGGCATGATGGTAACCCACCGTTGCACCGATTTCGGCATGGAAGAACAAACCGTTCTCGGCGACGGAGTGGTAACCGGTTACGGACACATTGGAGGACGATTGGTGTATGCTTTCTCCCAAGATTTTACTGTTTTCGGAGGTTCGCTTTCCGAAACCTTTGCCGAGAAAATTTGTAAAATCATGGACCTCGCCATGAAAACCGGAGCTCCGGTGATCGGATTGAACGATTCGGGCGGTGCTCGCATTCAAGAAGGCGTGGTTTCATTGGCGGGATATGCCGATATTTTCTACCGCAACACCCTCGCTTCGGGTGTGGTACCTCAAATTTCGGCCATTCTTGGTCCCTGCGCGGGCGGAGCTGTTTACTCCCCAGCCATTACCGATTTTATCATGATGGTGGAGAAGTCATCGTACATGTTCGTTACCGGTCCCAATGTGGTAAAAACGGTTACCCACGAAGATGTAACTTCCGAAGATTTGGGCGGTGCAACCACCCACGCCACCAAGAGCGGCGTTACCCATTTTACCTATGCCAACGAAGTGGCCTGCATTCAGGGAATTCGAACGTTGTTGTCGTACATTCCCCAGAATTGCGAGGAAACAGCTCCATCGCTCCCTTACGAGCGCAAAGAGTCGGAGTTGGTTCCAAGTTTAAACACCATCGTTCCCGAAAATCCGAACCAACCCTACGACATTCGCGAAGTGGTTGCTGGGGTAGTGGATTCTGATTCATTCTTCGAGGTTCATCAGGAATATGCCGAGAACATTGTGGTTGGTTTCGCTCGTTTGGCGGGAAAATCCATCGGGATTGTGGCCAATCAACCGGCGTCTTTGGCGGGAGTGCTCGACATCAAAGCCAGTTTAAAAGGTGCTCGATTTGTTCGTTTTTGCGATTCTTTCAACATTCCCTTGTTGGTTTTGGAAGATGTTCCCGGCTTCTTGCCAGGAACCGATCAGGAATGGAATGCCATCATTACCAACGGAGCCAAGTTGTTGTACGCTTTCTGCGAAGCAACGGTTCCAAGAATTACGGTGATTACCCGCAAAGCCTACGGCGGCGCTTACGACGTGATGAATTCCAAGCACATTGGCGCCGACATGAATTTTGCGTGGCCTACCGCAGAAATTGCCGTGATGGGTGCGAAAGGCGCAGCAGAAATCATCTTCAAGAAAGAAATTAGCGAATCATCCAATCCGGAAGCGGCCCTTCAAGCGAAGGTTGACGAATACACAGAGAAGTTTGCGAATCCGTGGATGGCAGCAGCTCGAGGTTATATCGACGAGGTGATCAAACCCGAAGAGACCCGCGATCGTTTAATCAAAGCGTTTGCCATGTTGGAAAACAAGGTGGCGCATTTGCCGAAGAAAAAACACGGCAACATTCCATTGTAAAAATTAATTAACCCTATGAAAAAAGTTCTTTTTGCTTTGTCGATGGGTGCTTCGTTAATGGCGGTGGCTCAAAAGCCTACGCCAAAAGCGGCTCCTAAACCGACGGCTAAACCGGTGGCTGTAACATCAGCTCCGGCAGGGCAAGTGAAGTACACCGAGTACGATTTGCCAAACGGATTGCATGTGATTTTGCATGAAGATCACGCCACGCCCATTGTGGCGGTGAGCATCATGTACCACGTGGGTTCGAAAAACGAAGACACGGCCCGTACCGGTTTCGCGCACTTTTTCGAACACTTGTTGTTTGAAGGTTCAAAAAACATCAAGCGTGGCGAATTCGATAAATACATCGAGGGTTCTGGCGGGATGAACAACGCCAATACGTCTTGGGATCGCACCTATTACTACGAAGTTCTTCCTTCCAACCAGTTGGAATTGGGCTTGTGGTTGGAATCTGAGCGTTTGATGCACGCCAAAGTGGAAAAAATTGGGGTAGAAACCCAGCGTCAAGTCGTGAAAGAAGAGCGCCGTCAGCGCATCGATAACCAACCTTACGGTTCGGTGATTGAAGAATTGATGAAGCGTTTGTACACCGTGCATCCTTACCGTTGGCCGATCATCGGTTCCATGGCGCACTTGGATGCTGCCGAGGAGCAAGATTACGTTAATTTCTACAAAACGTTTTACGTGCCCAACAATGCTTGTTTGAGCATTGCCGGTGACCTTAATGTGGCCCAAACCAAAGCGTTGAT
>CANMVY010000015.1 GCA_947501265.1 Bacteroidota bacterium | reverse complement strand
GTGGTTGCGATACCTTAACGGTGAATTTCTTCAACCAATCTGTGAATTACACCGGTGTGATTTGGGACCTTGGAAATGGAACCGTTTCCAACAAAGATACCGTCAGGGCTTTCTACAGCTATCCCAATTCGCCCTACACCGTTACCATGATTGCTTTGGGTCAGTTTGGATGTAACGATACATTAACCCGAAACGGATACATTCAAGTCTTCCAAAAACCGAAAGCGAATTTTGTAGTGGATGACTCCATTAAGTTTGTGCCTCACCGAAATTTCTATTTCAGCACTCGATCTACTCCTTTGCCTCTCGGACATCTTTGGAACTTTGGCGATTATTCAACCGATACCGTTTACAACCCGATGTTTACCGCTCCAGATACCGGTTGGATCAAAGTAAAACTAAAAGTCACAACACCTGAATTGTGTGAAGACTCCATCTACAGGATGATTTATTTAGGTCTTCATCCTTCTGCGCTCTATTTCCCTAATGCCTTCCAACCCGATGGGCCATTTGCCGTGAGCAGATTTAATGGAGTTGGGGTAAATCTCCAATCTTACCACTTCAAAGTGTACAATACTTTTGGACAAATGCTCTTTGAAACGACCGAGCTCGATTCCAATGGTTCTCCAATTTTAGAAAGGGGTTGGGATGGAAAAGATAAAAATGGAAATCCTTTACCTCAGGATGTGTATTACTGGAGTGCAGAAGCTTCTTTCTATTCTCCTTCGGTGAATTCACCTTCTGTAAATTGGAACGGTTCAAAAACCACAGTCCCGAATGGAGTTCCAAGATTGGATGAAAATAGAAAAAATAAAATCAGAAAAGACGGTACCGTTACTTTAATCCGATAACATGAAAAAATTAAGCATCTTATTTCTTTTTGCCTTCTTAGGCTTAGGCAAATTGTACGCCCAGGATCCGTTTTTCTCGCAATTGTACTATGCGCCTGGATACATTAATCCTTCCTTATTGGGATTGAGTAGTCGTTGTTTCAGTGCAAAGGCCATTACCAAAGCACAATACATTGGGCTGTACCAAAGGTATCGGTACAGTAATTTTTACGGCTCAGCCTTCCTGAATTCCATTAAACATGGCATTTCAGTCAATTATTTAACCCTGAAAGAGGGCGATGCTTTATTGGCCACCAATAGCTTTAGCGTGGCCATAGGAGGGAAAATTGAGTTCAATAAAAATTTGGACATTGCCTATGGGGTACAGTATTCCAATGTGAGAAAGTTCATCAACCCCAATCGCTTGGTCTTCCCCGATCAATTGGATAAATTGGCCGGATTGGTTGGAATGCCCACTGCAGCCATTATGCAATTGGATGACCAAAAGAACGACGATTTTTCAGCCGGTTTATCCTTTGCATGGGAAACCTGGAGTAATAATTGGGGAAAAAAGAAAAATTCGAGTAATATAAAAAGACCGGGTCATCTAATCGGCGCATCCGTTGATCATTTAACCAAGCCCAACTACAACTTTTTAGGTGGAAAATATGTTACCCCCATGAGGTGGATTATCCATGGACATCACAACTTAAGGAAACCGCAATATAGGAACGAAGAGCTTTTGTTTATTGCTGATTGGATGTTGTTTAACCAGGGTAAATTACCATGGTATGGCAGTCAATTTTCCCAACAATTGGGGATAAAAGTAAATCGACCTGGAGTTGGATTTGTGGGTATGTATTACCGCAGAAATGGATGGAGCAATAATGCTTCGGATGTCGTGTGTTTGAATTTCTGTTTTTCACCCGTTAATACCGCTACTCTAAAAAAATCAAGTCGTGGGAAAAATGAATACGGCATCATCGCTCAAATGGAACAGCCTCTTGGAAATGTTAATTATACTTCCGCAGGAATTTTGAATAACAATTTGGAAGCGGGGGGGTACATCAACTCCGCCACTTGCGATAATTGTTTCCCAAAACCAATTAAATACGATCGATCTTTTTTGGGGAAGATCCAGAAATTCTGGCGAAATATTTTCATGGGGGATGGAAGAAATACCAATAAAACCGATTGTACTCAGTTTATCAATAACTAAAATGAAACGTTTCTTTTCAATTATTTTTTGTTTTCTATTCTTGAATGGTTTTGGACAGTATGCCACTTCCTCTAGGGGAATTGGATTTGGGGCTGCCTATCAAATGGATATTTTAGGTAGAAACATCGAAAACTTTCAAAATTCTGGTAGAATGCAATCTTTTGGTGTTTTTATTCAACCCAAAGATTTTATTCAAATAGGTATTCAACGACACGTTCTACTGTCTAACCAAACGAATTATTTTACCAGTAGTTTTTTTGGACAATTATCGCTACCCGTTTTTCGCGGTAAAACCATTTTCAGGGATACTTGGGCAGGAAGAAGATCAAATATTCCCATTGGGGTTATTCGAATTAATCCAACGATCGTGGTAAATCGTTTTTTTACGAAAAAAGATTTCGGATTCACCCAAGACTTTAATTCCATTGGTGGTGGCCTTCAATTCCAGTTTCAGCCGAATCGAGCAAAACATAAAAACAGTGAGTCAAGGCAAACAAGTTTATATCTATTGGCAAAAAAGACCCAAAATCCTGAAAATTTCATCCCCAATCAAACCGAACCAAATCTTTGGTTCTTTGGGGCAAAATTAGATTTTGCACTTTTCAAAATGCGATGAAGAAGTTTTTGGGAATTCTTTTCTTTCCTATTATTGCTTTTGGGCAACCAAAACCTCCTGGATATGAAAAACTTTTCACTTACGGGAAAAGTAATTCTTATCAATATGGCTGCATTATAACGACTCCGCTAGGGTACTCAAGTTCAAAAAATAATGTTCCACTATTTATTTTCCTTCATGGTAATTCAAGAAAAGGAGATGATTTGAATTTGGTCATGAACCAATACGGATCTGTTTTTGAACAAAAGAGAGGATTTAAAATACCGGGTATCGTTTTAGCGCCTCAATGTTATGATGGTTCATGGGACTATACTTTAATTGACTCATTATTGGAATGGACCAAAAAAAACTATAGAATTGATACCACTCGAATTTACCTTTTGGGCATGAGCATGGGAGGTTCTGGAACCTGGATTTGTGGTTCACGGTTAAACCACAAAATTGCAGCTATGGCACCCATGTGTGGAGGAAGCTATATTCAATATGGTTGGACCAATCCGTGTGCATTAAAAAAAATGCCTATTTGGACATTTCATGGTGAAAAAGACGAACCTGTTCCCGTGGAAGAAACATACACCACCATTGATGAGATAAAAAAATGTGGCGGTGGGGACTCATTAAAAGTTACCTATTATCCAGAAAAAGGACATGATCTTACTTTTTTATTTCGTGATCCTCAACTGTATCAATGGTTATTAAAGCACCAAAAATCAGACTTTACTAATTATTGGATGGATGAAAAAGAAGAAATTGAGGAAAAGATAGTTGAAACAAATCGTTTTCAAACGCCAACTGAAACAACAAAGGAAAATTCCAATCAAATAATTACCCCAAAAGTCGAACAATCGTTAAATGTAATTTCTTCGAAATGGACATCTTGGCAAATCAATCAAGCCTATCCAAAGAATTGTGATGGCTTTTCGGAGGAAGAAACGGATGTTATTAAGATTATCAATTTAGCGAGATTATTTCCTAGGCAGTTTCTCGAATTTGAGATATTAGATCAACCATCAAAGTTTAACATGAATTCATTTTATGTTTCTTCTTTGAAACAGACCCTAAATTCCATGGTTCCGGTTGGAAAGCTTGAAGGAAGCCAAGAAATGAAACGTTTAGCAGATTGTTTTGTAAAAGAACAAGGCCCAACTGGGGAAATTGGGCATGATCGATTTACATGTCCAAAGGGTTGGTATGGTGAATGTTGCAGTTACGGTTTTAGCAATTCCTTAGAAATAGTTCTTCAATTATTGGTTGATGAAGGAATTTCAAGTTTGGGTCATCGAAAAATCTGCTTGGATTCAAAATATCATTCTATCGGTGTTAGCATCGGAAATCATAAAACCTATGGATCCATGGCCGTTTTAGATTTTGATTTAAAAAAGGAATTCCAGGATTCTCCTTCAAAAAATGAAACAATATCTTCTCAAATTCAGAATAACAACAAACCCAATACCAATAACAATACCAATAACAATAACAATACCAATACCAATACCAATAACAATACCAATAACAATAACAATACCAATAACAATACCAATAACAATAACAATAACAATAACAATAACAATAACAATAACAATAACAATACCAATACCAATACCAATAACTCAAATTTCAAACCTGGAGTTCAACCCACTCCCTCCTCAAATTCAAAAGAAAACAAAAGCAAATTCGATTCAAAAAAGTCTACCTCAAAACAAAAATCAAATAGGGATAAATCAAAAAAGGAGTTTGAAAACAAAACAACCTTTGCTCCTTACTTTTCCACTTCAACAATTACATCGACTGATATCAATGAACTGATTTCAAATTCTGTTTATCATGCAGGTTTGGAATTCGAAGTTCCATTTCACGAGTCGAAAAGATATTACTTTGGGATTTTTACCAAAACCGGATTTTTCATTTTTCCACCAACAAACAAGATGCCATCAAAAATGAATTTAAACGGGATTACCAATCAAAACAACGTTAGTTTAATTCCAAATCAAGAAATAGGAATGGTTTTGTTTAAACATTTAAAATTGGGTATGGGTAGTTTTTTTGATTATCGCAATAGTCAGTTGTTTTATTCAAGTTATTTTTCAGCTTCCATCGGACTTAAATTCGATGAATATGAAATAGAGTTTGGCAGCAGATACCAAAACGTAATGCAACAATATCAATTTTTCCCTTCGGCAACTTTGAAAATTAAACCCCAAAGATGAAACGTTTTCAAACGAATTTTTGCCTTCTTTTTATTTCTCTCTTGGTGTTTATGAATTCATTTTCAAAAGACAATCCTTTTTTGGGTTTTTCTGGTGGAATTGGCATTTCATCCATTTCTAATTCATTTTTTCAAAATCCCTTTGAAAAAAATCAATTAGCTTATTCCTTCAATTCAAGAATAAAAATGCAAGTAAAGCGAGATAACAATCATCAAAAAACGTGGCTTTTTTATTCCAACAGCATTAAGTTTTTTCAACAACCGAGCTCGGAACTTTCAAATTGGATCACGCCAAATTTGGTATCTAAACAAAATAACTTGATGATCGAACACCAATTGGGCTTTATTGTTAGGAGATGGTTATTGTTTGAAATAGGAACTTTTAAAGAACTTGGAGGAACAATTCATGGTTTTTCAACGGGTGGTGGCATCATTTTTCCGCTCAAAAATCACTCGATCGAGTTTAAAGCAAATTATTGCTTTAATTCTACTTTTCAACAAAAGGTTTTTGTTCCATCCATCATCTTTAATTTTGACCCGAAACAATAAAAGCCTCCCCCCTCTTCATCCCATTCCTCCATCCATCATTTCCACCGTTCGCTCACACCTTTCACCCTGAAAATACTTCTGCAACACTTCAAAAAACACATTTTGATCGGAAGAACTCACCCCATGAAAAAGTGTCATGCTCGATTTAAGTTTAACATCGTCACAGAAAAACACTTCGAATGGGTCGTTGGTTTTCAACTCCAAAAGCATGCGAGTGGATTCCAAAAGCCGTGATCCAAAATGGGATGATGTAAATATTCAAGGGTTTCTTCCCTACCCTTGATCGAATAAAACTTGGAAATGGAGCTCATTCCAAACTCCAACTGCGGAAAAATATACCACATCCAATGCCCCGACTTCCTACCAAACCTCAACTCCAACACCACCTGATCAAAAATAAGATCTTGAGCTTCCAAAAAACGATTTAACGTACTCATCAATTTCCTGCAATATTCCTTTTCATCCCCACTTTAAACTCACGACAAAAAAGCATCTTCACCCTCATTCCACGTCTTGGGTAAGATCATCTCAAGTTCTTTCCCTAATAGTACATCCTTGGGTGTTTTAGGCATGGAGCAGACAAACAATTGAATTCCTTCTTTTTCATCCATATGATGAATGAGCCCAAAGTATTTCCGAGTTCGATTGCCGACGTAAACCCAACCCGAACTTTGAACAACCCCGCACCTACCCTCGCAACTCGAAGGATACCTTTCGAAAAAAGTATCGCCCTCGAGCTTCAAACGGCGGAAAACAACGTTTAAGTTTTGCGTTAACGTTTGCCCGTTGGAAGTTTGAAAATGATTCGTCGTTTTGTAATGTCGAAAAAAAGAGTCGTGATCCATGATTTCAATGGATTGCGCCAAAAGATCGGAGATGTTTATTATTCCTAAAGAATTTTTAAGTTTCATGTTGGCTTAGAAATTATTCGACCGATTTCTTTTGAAGCTCTTGGTATTTTTTCTTGTACTTCAACATTCTCCACCATAGGTAAATGGTCAAGGCCGGATGCAAAAGAACAAAAAGAAGGACGTTGAGTTCTTGATAGGTTAAACCAACGGCGTGACTCCCCTTCTTCATGATTTCTACGCAAATCCAAAAAATTTGATTCATCTGCTAAATGCTTTGTTGAGTTGTTTCGTTGGATTGACGTACCAAATTTTACGATCGCCTTGAATTTCATTGGTCCGATTGGAGAAGATGGGAACCAATGTGCTGATGGAAAAATGCAAATGGGGAGGCTTCCCTTTGGCATTCCCCGAATCTCCAACCCAGCCGATGGTATCTTGGGAAGTTACCCATCGCCCCATTCCAACGTTTCTTTTTTTCAAGTGCGCATAATAGTAGGTTCGCATTTTTGGTCCTAAAACCAAAATCACCTCACCTCCCATGTCATTTTTTCCAGAATAAACCACAAAACCGGGAACTGCAGAAACAACAGGCGTTCCTTTTTTGGCAAAAATATCTACTCCTTTGTGAGTAACGGACTTCCCCCATGGGTAATACCAGTAAGACTTTTGATCATAACTTTTTTCACTCATTCCTAAAACTGGCAGTTGAAAACGATGTGGCCAAAACCAATTGATAGAAATCATTAGTAAAATGAAAACAATGAAAACAAATAAATAAAGCGGTACACTTTTAGAATTCATGCTGCAATATAGGTATCTTTTTATTCATCTCATCGAAATTTTATTGGAATTACCAAAAAGTAAGACCAATCATTTTTTATTAATTTCGTCAAACTGATCGTATTAAAAGTTATGCCATCAACCATTTTCATTCAACCCCTGCCCGGAAATAAATCTTCCCGATGCCAATGCCCAAGTTGGATGGCTCATTGGGAAAAATGCAAGGGAATGAAGGCCATTGTTTGTCAGGAATTCCATTGTAAAAATCAAGAAGTCGTAGCGGTACACGTGATTAAACCCATGTTTTCAACTCAAAAAACATATGTTATTCCGCTTTGTCGAGAACATCGCGCTCACACCCACGATGTATTTCAAATTAAAGCGAAGGGATTTCTCATCAACATAGAACCGGAAGAAAGTTGCGAGGCGGTTTAAATCCCCCATCAATCTTTTTTCATCGAATAGGTCGTTTCAATTCAACGAAATTGGCCTGCAAATTCGACTTCCACAATTTTCTTTGAAATCAAGCACCATCCACGTATTTTTGGCAAAAAAAGGTTATGAGCGCAAAGTGGCAAGCAATTTTTAGAGGCATCATTTGTTCCCTATTCATTCTTTCGGGAGTCGCCAAACTATTCCCCATTTGGGCATTCGAAAAGCAATTGGTTGACCTAGGATTTTTCACCTGGGAAAGTTCAGCGGTTTTTGCTCGACTCATCATTGGATTAGAGCTTGGAATTGGATTTTGTTTCCTCGTTCCACATTTCACCAAGCGATTCGTTATTCCTGTAACAGCATTGCTCTTGGTTGCTTTTTGCATCCATTTGATCGTTCAAATGATCCAATTCGGCCCGATGGACGGCAATTGCGGATGTTTCGGACAACTCATCCCCATGACTCCCCTGGAGGCCTTTCTTAAAAATGTAGCCACCTTGGTAATTCTATACTTTTTGTGGAAGAAAACCGAAGATCCTAAACCAGGAAATTTCTTTATTCCCCTTTCGGTTTATTTGCTTTCAACTCTTCTGGTATTCATCGGTTTCCCTCAAAAATCAAGCGGAGAATCGGTAACACCCGTTGCACAGGAAATCACTCCATCCGATAACAACAGCCCTGAACTTGTAGCCATCGATTCAACTTCAGAACCGAAAGACAATCCTGTTCCTTCAACATCCAACGCGAAGGCAGACACCTCACGAAAAAACAACCCTTCCAAGCCAGCATCATCGGCACCCAAAATCATCAGCAAATACACCTCCTTTGTCCCTGCAGAATTTCAGGTAAACCAAGGCGAAAAACTCATCTGTTTATTTTTACCCGGTTGTGAGCATTGCATTGAAACGGCCAAAGAACTCGCAACCATGGAAAAATCCGTTGGCCTTCCTCCCGTTCACATCTTATTTATGGATGAAGAAACCTTTAAAATCAACGATTTCTTTGCTCAAACCAATTTCAAGAAAAGTTATTCTGTTATTTCCATACCCAATTTCTGGAAATTGATGGGTGGAAATTCCTCAACTCCAGGGGTAACCCTTCTCAAAGATGGCCAAATCCTTCAATTCTTTCAAGGAACGGGCGACGAGAAGTTTAATGTTGAAAAATTAAAAGGGCTGCTGAAACGATAAATTACCGCCCCAACAGCCCTTTTTTTTTAAAGATTTCGGGATTATTTCAAAGTAATCTTGTATGTTTTCCCTTTGTACAGAACTGTGGCATCTTGATCACAACCTGTCGTACCATAATCCACCACGGCGGAATCGCCAGCGGCGTTCTTCACCATTAAAGCCCCATCCTGTACCCAACGGCAGTTCAACGCTACCACCAAATCGCGAGTGGTTAAAAGCGAATAAGCACTTCCACTTGTGTTTTCACCACTTCCAACTCCGCTGATGGAGAAAACATCGTCGGAATAGTTGGGGAAAGCGGTTGCTTCTCCCGCAATTTGCGTACGTAAACGGTCGCTTTCCCAGGTGCTTGTTTTTCCATCAGGATGAGTAATCACGCCGTTGCGAACATACACCGAGTCCATTCGATTTCCGTTTGCATTTCGCCCTTTGTTGATCAACGTTTTTGTTCCCTCTACACCGTACCCGTTTAAACTGTAATTTTCCGGGGTAATGACAACGGTGGATCCCGCTAATCTCCATGGAGCTGAAATCACACAGTTCAATTTTCCTTTATGCAAATTGCCTCTCAAATCCACACAACCGGTTGTCCCAAAATCAATCACCATGGTTTTAGGCCAAGTGGTGGAATCAAAAGGTGTGATGGTGATAGTGGCACATGCCCCCTGGAAAGTTATCGAACTTCCGCCTTCAATTTTGGCATTGGCCGATTGAAACTGATCGGCTAAATCGTTGAAAATAGCCTCAGAAAATGCACTCTCTCCAGCTCCTACAAACAGGGAGTCGTTTCTTTTACCGCAGGAACCTAACAATAAGGCCACAGCGAAAATTCCAAAAATTGCTTTCATAATCTTAAATTTTTCATTTTGACAAATCTACCTTGAAAGGGTTTACTTTCGATGTTAATTTTTTTTCGATGTACCTTTGCAACATGCATCCAGATCAACTTTTCGAATTGGGCTATTTGGCCGATACTCATGGAATAAAAGGTGGACTCGTTATCGTTATCGATGCCGATGAACCTCAACATTATTCCAAACTAAAACATCTGTTCGTTAAAAAGAAAAACAGTTTCTTACCCTATTTTATTCAATCGATCAAAATTCAAAAAAACGGAGAAGGGATTGTTACTTTCGAAGATGTTGGTAGCGATGAAGCAGCCGATTCGTTGGTTGGAAGTACGGTTCATGCACCGGTTTCTGAACTTCCTCCCTTGAAGGATGGTCAGTTTTATTTCCATGAATTGCCTGGTTCAACCATTGAAGATGAAAAACTTGGAAACATTGGCACCATCATTGAAGTTTTTGATACCGAGTTTCAGTCCATTGTTTCGTTTCAACATCAAGGTCAAGAAGTGATGTTCCCTTTGCACGAAGATTTGTACGATCGTTTTGACCGACCAACCAAAACCTTATTCACTCGCTTGCCCGATGGATTGCTTGAAGCTTATTTAAAAGAAGACGAGGGCGAAAATGAAAATTGATATTATTACGCTATTCCCGGAAATGTTAGAAGGTCCCTTGGGTCATTCCATTGTTAAACGTGCCATCGACAAGGGGCTAGCGGAAGTCCGTTTTTTTCAGCTTCGAGATTGGAGCAACGACAAACACAACCGGGTGGATGATTATCCTTTCGGAGGCGGCGCTGGTATGGTGATGAAAGCCGAACCCTTGGCTGCGTGCATCGACGAATTGTGCCAAACTACCACCTACGACGAAATTATTTTTCTAACTCCCGATGGACAAACGTTGAATCAAAACATGGCCAATGAATTATCGTTGAAGAATAATCTCTTGATGATTTGTGGGCATTACAAAGGAATCGACCAGCGCATTCGCGATTTGTACGTGACCCGTGAAATTTCCATTGGCGATTACGTGTTAAGTGGTGGAGAATTGGCAGCTGCGGTTTTAGCCGATTCCATCATTCGCATTATTCCCGGGGTTTTGGGCGACGAATCCTCTGCCCTATCGGATTCGTTTCAGGATGGATTGTTAGATGCACCCTGTTACACCCGGCCAGCGGTTTTTCGTAAACTTTCTGTTCCTGAAGTCTTACTCTCTGGACATGATGCTAAAATTTCGGCTTGGAGGCACGAGCAATCCGTACAAAAAACCAAGGAAAGACGCCCCGATTTGTTGCAATAAAATTGAAATTGCGTAACTTTCGACCATGAAGAAAAAGGTCGAATTAACTCCTGAAGAGTTTACCGATATTGAACTTGAAACTCGGCACCACGAAGCCGTTGGGGTTCCAGCCATCGCATCTGCCGTAAGTCATTTGTTGAAGGAAATGAACCCTATCCGTGCTTCCAAAGTGATGTTCAACCTCAACCAAAAAAATGGCGTAGATTGTCCGGGTTGTGCTTGGCCAGATCCCGATGATGAGCGTTCGACCTTGGGAGAATACTGTGAAAACGGTGCAAAAGCCATTGCCGAAGAGGCCACAACCCGTGTATTAACTCCCGATTTTTTCTCTAAATATTCCATTTCAGAATTGGGAAAACTCAACGATTTCCAAATTGGAAAATCGGGAAGAATTGGACAACCCATGATTTTGAATCCTGGAGACACCCATTATTCGCCCATTTCTTGGGAAAATGCCTTCCAACTGATTGGAAATAAGCTGAAGTCCATTGATCCCCAAGAAGCCATTTTTTATACTTCTGGAAGAGCAAGCAACGAAGCTGCCTTTCTGTACCAGTTGTTTGTTCGTTTGTACGGCACCAACAATTTACCCGATTGTTCAAACATGTGCCATGAAAGCTCTGGCGTAGCCCTGATCGAAACGACAGGAATCGGAAAAGGAAGCGTTACCCTTACCGACTTTTACGAATCGGAAGTCATTTTAGTGATTGGTCAAAATCCGGCGACCAACCACCCTCGCATGCTTTCTGCCCTGCAAAAAGCCAAAGAAAACGGAGCCAAAATCATTTCCATTAATCCGCTACCCGAAGCAGGCCTATTGGCATTTCGTAATCCGCAGCGAATGGGTGATTTGGTCGGAAAACCCTTCAAAATCACCGATATCTTTCTTCAAAACAAAATCAATTCCGACATGGCATTGCTTCAATGCATTCAGATTCGGTTGATGGAAGAAGAATCCAAAAATTCGGGAAAAGTATTTGATTGGGATTTTATTCGTGAACATAGCAGCGGATTCGACGAATATCAAAAACACATTCAATCGCTTTCTTTCGACGAATTATTTGCGCATACCGGATTGGATCCAGCACTTTTTGAAGAGGCCGTTGAACTTCTGAAAAACCACACCAAAATTATTGCCTGTTGGGCGATGGGACTCACACAGCACAAAAATGCCGTTGGAACCATCCAGGAAGTAACCAATTTGCTTTTCACCAAAGGCGCAATCGGTAAACCCGGGGCAGGAACATGTCCGGTTCGGGGACACTCCAACGTTCAAGGCGATCGAACCATGGGCATTAATGAAAAACCTTCTACAGCATTTTTAGATCACCTAGATCGCGGAATGAATATGGCTTCTCCAAGAAATCATGGGTACGATGTGGTGGAAGCGATTGAAGCCATGCATCAACATAAAGCGAAAGTTTTCATTGCTTTGGGAGGAAACTTTTTATC
Organism: Bacteroidota bacterium; assembly: GCA_947501265.1. GTDB lineage: Bacteria > Bacteroidota > Bacteroidia > UBA7662 > CANHCV01 > CANHCV01. The sequence continues at coordinate 32,980 of CANMVY010000015.1, read as the reverse complement.
GGCAACACCCGACACCGAATTCACAGCGGAAGCGCTAAGAAACACCGATTTAACCGTTCAGATTTCCACCAAATTGAACCGCAGCCATTTGGTTCACGGAAAAACAGCCTTGATTTTGCCGTGTTTGGGAAGAACCGATGAAGATTCGCGGGGAGGCGAAAAGCAATTTTTAACGGTTGAAAATTCCATGGGAATTGTTCATACCAGTACAGGAAAACTGAAGCCCGTTTCCAAAAACCTCAAATCGGAACCCGAAATCATTGCACAATTGGCCATGGCCACTTTGGGGGAGAGCGATCAGTTTCCCTGGAGTAAATGGATTTCGCATTACGATCGCATCCGTGAGTTGATTGAGAAATCGATTCCTGGGTTTGAAAATTACAACCAACGTGTTCGTCAGCCTGCCGGATTTTATCTTCCCAACGGAGCGCGAAATCGGAATTTCAAAACCGCTAGTGGGAAGACACTTTTCACGAGCCACACTTTTGAACCCATCCGAATTCAACCGAACGAGTTGTTGATGATGACGATTCGCAGCCACGATCAGTTCAACACCACTATTTACGGCATGCACGATCGTTATCGCGGTATTTACAACGAAAGAAGGGTGATTTTGATGAATTCCAACGACATGAAAAAATTGGGGTTGGAAGACGGACAATCGGTGGATTTGTACAATCACCATGGTGGAATTGAGCGAAAGGCCCCACACTTTTTGGTGGTTCCCTACTCCATTCCGGAAGGAAGTTGTGCCACCTATTTCCCGGAGGCCAATGTTTTGGTTCCCATTTCAACCACGGCAGATCGCAGCAACACACCCACCAGTAAAAGTGTCATCATTACCATTCAACCTCATCAGGCATGAAGCATTGTTTTTGGGTAGCATTGCTCTTTAGCCAATTGGCTTGGGGTCAAACGGCCGTTGTTGTTCCTAAGAATTCAACGATAACCGACTCTCTTCAAAAATTGGAGTGGTTTGGGGAGGCAAAATTGGGAATTTTCATCCATTGGGGAATTTATGCTGTGGATGGTGTAGATGAAAGCTGGGCTTTTTACAATCGAAAAGTGCCATATCTCACCTATATGGATCAAATCAAGCGGTTTACGGCTTCCAAATATCAACCCAAAGAATGGACGAACCTTATCGCCGAAAGTGGTGCTAAGTATGCGGTGATCACGACCAAACACCACGATGGAGTTGCCCTTTGGGATACGAAACAAAACACTTGGAGTATCCCGCAAAGCGCTCCAGCACGACGAGATATCTTAACTCCATTGGTTTGGTCATTGAAAGAAAAAGGAATCAAGGTTGGCACCTATTTCTCCTTGATTGATTGGAGTCACAAGGATTATCCAGCGGTTACGAAAGATAGTATTCGCTACAAATTAACAGAAGATACGTTGAGGTGGAATCGTTTTGTACAATTCACCCACGCCCAAATCAAAGAAGTTAACGATGCGTACCATCCCGATTTATTTTGGTTTGATGGAGATTGGGAACATTCGGCCAAAGAATGGAAAGCGGCAGAGATTCGTCAGGCCATCTTAAAAACCAATCCCAATTGCATCATCAATGCGCGTTTGGCCGGGTACGGAGATTATGGAACGCCCGAACAACATGTTCCCATTCAACGTCCCAAAGATCCATTTTGGGAACTATGCATTACGATGAACAAAAACTGGGGCTACCAACCTCATGATACGGTGTACAAATCGACCTTTGAATTAATTTCTATTTTCGCCGATTGCATTTCCATGGGTGGAAACTTGCTTTTGGACATCGGTCCAAAGGAAAATGGAGAAATTCCTGAAGAGCAAGTTCGTCGATTAAAAGAGTTGGGCCGTTGGACGAAGAAACATTCGGAAGCCATTTACGAAACGAAAGCTGGGTTACCGCTTGGACATTTTTACGGTCCATCTACCCTTTCCAAAGACTCAACGGTTTTGTATTTGTTCATTCCTGGAAAGGGAGAGGGTCCATTTCAAGTGAAGGGTATAAAAAACCAAGTAAAATCAATTGAAGTCCTTGGACAGCAAACCAAAGGTTTAGCCAAATTAGTCGGAAAAATCAGTTGGAGTTCGGTTCCTGGCGTTTGGTATTTTTCTGTTCCTAAACCAAGTTTAGATCCTGAAATGACCGTCTTAAAGGTTGTATTAGATGGAAAAATACAGTTGTACCGTGGACAAGGTGGATTTGAATAACCTATTCTTCCACCACTTCTGCCCACAATCGAAATCCAATAAATCCGGAAGGCACATAGTAATTTTGGGTTGATCCCAAGCCAGCATCTTTCAGTCCTGTTTTATACGATCCTCGAAGCGCAATGCCTTTGATTTCTGACATTTCAGCAACGTTTTGATGATAAAAATAAATTCCACTTTTTGTTTTTCCACTTGAATGAGAAACCGGTAAAACTGGGAAAGCGTTAGGAGTTGCTTTTTGCACCTTGGTTGGAGGTAGAAGGGTTCCTAATTTACCAAGCAAGGTATCGATTTCGGGAGTTGGCAAGAAATACTTTAATCGTTTAAAATCCGATTCTGTTTTTTGCGCAACCAGATCCAGTTCATTCTTGTAGTTTATGTAGCGCAAAACATCTTCATAACGAATTCCTACCACCGGAAGTGAATCCAACTGCCCTTTTTCAAACATTTCATTCAAATTCCTTTTGGTTTTCCAATCCAAGGCGATCTGTTCAAAATTAGGCAAATAACGATCCTCTCGATCGCCCTTGTTTACCGTCATGTAGTTCATGAATGTTTTCCACTCCTTGAAAGTTGTTTCGTGTTGCTGAAGATACCGGTAAAAAGAAATGCGAACAAAATGCGCTGGGATTTGTTTCTTAGATGGTTCTACAAACGAACTGGCCAAAAGCAACAAAAGAGAAAAAAGCCCGAAACGTATCATAAAACAAAGAAACGAATTTTTTTTTGCCTTTTTTCATCTTTTCATTTGGACAATTGTTGTAGATACAACTATCTTTGAAACATTAAACAAATAGATATGAACTTATTCAAAAAAATGGCGATGGTTATTGCAGGAGGCGTAATCATGGCAACAACAATGAGCTTTTTAGCTCCAACCAAAGACGGGAAATATTCGATTTCTAAAGGAACCAAACTGACTTGGTCTGCTGCAAAAGTTACAGCAACCCACACCGGAACAGTACAGGTAAAATCTGGAAATGTTTCCATCAAAGGTGGTATTGTTACTGCAGGAACCCTTGTGATGAACATGGAAACCATCAACTGTACCGATATGGGTGGTGAGTATGGAAAGAAATTTGAAGGTCACTTGAACAGCGACGATTTCTTTTCTGTAGAGAAGTTTAAAGAATCTAAATTGGTGATTACCAAGTACAAAAAGGTAAACGAAAACACCGTAACTCTAACTGGAAATTTAACCATCAAAGGTGTAACGAAGCCCGTTACTTTCGACGCTACAGTTGATCCATCTGGCAAAAAAGATGTACAAGTAAAAGGCACCATGGTAGTTGATCGTACGTTGTACGGAATTTCCTACAAAGGAATGGCCGACAATTTGATCAAAGACAACTTTGAAATCCAATTTGATTTCACTGCATCTGCTCAATAATCAGAATTCATCGATATACAAAGGCCGCTTACGAGCGGCCTTTTTCTTTTTGTGCCGATACGATCTTGGCGTTTGATTCTTGAATCTTTTCTTCCAATTTTAGAATGGAGGTTTTTAAAGAAGACCTCAAATCGGAAGGGATTTCCATCCATCCGTTTTCATGTTCCAGCAGTTCGAATAATCCTTGAATGGACGCTGCTGGTTGACGTATTTCATGAGAAAGGTCATGGAGGATGGATTCTAAAACCTGAATGTAATTCTTACTGTCGGAAATGTCTTGAAACGTACCAAACCAATGCACCGAGCCATCGGTTTTTACATTGAATCGTGCCCGAACTCGGTGCCACGCTAATTTTCCATCATGGTGCAAAACCCTAAAATCCGACTCCCATAATCCGTTGCTCTCCAAGGCCGAACGCATCGCCATTCGGGTATTTTGCAAATCATCTTCCAAAATGTTTGAAAAACCCAAACGAGGATTGTTTTTCAAGTCATCGAGATCCAATTCTGGGTGAATTTCCTTGAAGCCTTCACTCATGAAATGAAACTTCATGGTACCATCGGGGTAGGATTCCAAATGAAAAATGGCACCTGGAGACAATTCCGTAAGTCGGTACAATAAATCGTAATCGTAAAATGCTTCTGAAAAAGGCATCAGTTTGCAACCGCTTTTAAATCAACGGGTACTACCCTACTTACTCCCTGCTCCACCATCGTAATTCCATACATCACATCCGTGGTTTCCATGGTTCGTTTGTTGTGCGTAACGATGATGAACTGACTTTGGGCCGAAAACTCCCGAATAATTCGGTTGAATTTATCGATGTTCACGTCGTCCAAAGGAGCATCTACTTCATCGAAAATACAGAACGGAGCTGGCTTATAGAGATAAATGGCAAACAATAAGGCGATGGCGGTGAGTGTTTTTTCTCCACCTGAAAGCTGGTTGATAGTTAGCGGCTTTTTCCCTTTGGGACGTGCTAAAATATTGATGGGAGAATCCAAGGGATCATCGGGATGGAGCAACATCAAATCGCAGGTATCTTCTTCGGTAAATAGGGTTCGGAATACTTTTTGAAAGTTGCTTCGAATCAAATCAAATGCGTATTGGAATTTCTCTTTCGCGGTTTTATCGATTTCCTTGAGCGTGTCGGTAAGGATTTTTTTCGAATCGAGTAAGTCGTTTTTCTGGCTTGAAATAAAGTCAAATCGCTGAGAGATTTCCAGGTACGCTTCCAACGCCAATGGATTGATTTCCCCAAATTGATCCAAGCGTTGTTTATGCGATTCCACTTTAATTTTCAGATCGAATAAATCGATGGAAACGGTTGGTTTTAACGCTTCCAATTCTTCCGACGGAATTTTAAATTCCACCGAAAGTCGTTCGGAAACGGCCGACTTTTTCAGAAGAATTTCATTTTCGGAGTTCTTCAATTCGGATAATACGGATTGAATTTCTTCTTTTTCTTTTCGGAATTGACGAATGTTTTGATCCATCTCCAACCCTTTGTTTTTGGCTTCGGCTACAGCCAAATCTGCTTCGGAAACTGCAGCATCCATGCTTTCTTTTTCCTTGTACATATCAACCAAAACCACATCATTCAATTCTGGCGTTTGCAATATTTCCGACAATTGCTTTTTGGTTTCATCGAGTTGGAGGGTATTTTTTTCCATTCGATTTTCCAAAACGGTTTGCTGATTTTGGTTAAAGTTATGGTCGCGTTCCAGGACTGAAAATTTGCTTTGCCATTGCAAAAACCCGGTATTCCATTGGTTAAACTCCTGGGATAAGGCTTGGTTCGTTTCAATAGCAAGGGTTATTTGCTCTTGAATGGATTGTGATTCGGTTTGAAGTGCTCCTAAATTATTTTCCAACTGCTCCAAAATCGGACCATCTTGTAGTATCAATCGCTCGCATTCTTCCATTTTCGATTGAATGGCATCGTTTCGATTTTGGTGCTTTTCAATGAATTGAATGTGTTGATTTTGTCGGCTTTGAATAACCTGCAACTGCGCAGAAATGGTTTGTAGAACTTGCTGTTTTTCTTGAATTAGCGGTTGCTTGGTTAAGGCTTTGATGGAATTGATTTCTTGATTATTTTTTTGAAGTGCCGTTTCAAAATCTTGAATTTTATCTTCCATCTCTGACATTTCTTTGGTTAAAATCTCAAGGTTTCTTTTCCGTCCGAGGCGTTTTCCTTCGAACAAACCAATGGAACCGCCTCCGACCGATTGTCCGGTAATGATGTATTTCCCGGAGGAGCTCAGAAAAACGGCAGATGGGTATTTTTTTCGGTATTCTGAAGCCAATTGTGCCTCTTGTTGTGCGTCGGCAGCTTGAAGAACGTACACGTTTCCCAACAAATAGTTGATGAGGTGATTGTATTTAGCATCGACATTAACTTTGGTCAGAGCGCTTACCGTTTGCGGTGCTAAAATGGGCTTATGTTGGGAATGAGCGTGGAAGTATTCAATAACGAAAAAGTTCGCACGACCTTTGGCGGAATCGCTAAGAAGAGAAACGCCTTGAAAAGCTTCTTCCATAGAATCGACCACGTAATAATTGAGGTAAGGTTCGAGGAAATTTTCTATGCTGGTTTTAAGTTCAGGATCGCAGGTAATCAGGTCCGATAACAGTTGCGCATGAGTAGCCCAATCTGCATTTTTCTTCAAAAACTTTAGCGACTCCGGGTATCCTTCTAAATTATCTACCAGGCTTTTTGTCAATTGGAATTCATTTCGTTTTGCGTCAAGCGAGCGTTCAGCGAGCTGTTTTTCATGCTGGGTAGCCGTGAATTGTTTGTTCAAGAATTCCAAGTTTTGCACGAGACCTTCTTCTTCTTTTCTAAGGGATTGAAGATCGTTTTCGAGCCCTTCGGTTTCCTGAGTTAATCGCTGTAATTCTTCTTCAAAACCCGAAAATTCGTGATCTTTCTCTTCCTTTTCTTTGGAATTCCGCTCAATTTCCTGCAAAAGGGAGTCTTTTTGAATCTTATTGACCGCCATGCTCTTTTCAAGCTGATGCTTTTGCTGGGTTACACTTTGAATGTCGGATTGAAGTTGATTTCCTTTTTTTCGTGTTTCTTGCAATTGAGACTCGGAATTTTTCCAATTTTCACGAGAAACCTTCACCAATTCCTGCAATTCATCAACCTTTTCTTTCGCCGATTGGCGTTCAACTTCTAGAAGCAGAAGATCTTGCTGAACTTTTTCGAGAAAACCCTTATCCTCTTCCAATCTATTTTGGAGGTTTTTCTCTTGTTCACTCAACATGGAAAGCTTCTGATTCTGAAGGTTTTTTTCATTTTCGTATTGACGAATCAAGTCCAATTTTTCGTGAGTTGCCTTTTGTCGAGATTGAAGCAATTTCTCTCGATGAACGATTTCCAGTTTCCATTTTTCAACATTGGCTTCTTCCAAGGAAATTTTGGCTTCCTTCTGCCGAATTTCATCGGTGTTTTTCTGCACCAAAAGATGAATTTCCGAAAGTTCCTGTGAAAACTGTTTCAACTGATGAGCAGCAAATTCTAAGGCAAGTTTTTTGTATTCATCGCGCAGTGCATAATACCGCTCGGTTTTCTTTGCTTGAGATTGAAGCTGTTTCATGTTCTTCTCAATCTCGTAAAGCAAATCATCTACCCGACTCAAATCTTCATCGGTTCCTTTGAGTTTTTGCAGGGTTTCTTTTTTTCTAATTTTATACTTGGAAACCCCGGAAGCCTCTTCGAACAACTGTCGACGTGAATTTTCTTTATCGTTGAGAATGTCATCGATCATTCCCAATTCCATGATGGCATACGAATCGGAACCAATTCCGGTATCGAGAAAAAGAGAATGAATATCCTTCAACCGGCAATTGACTCCGTTGATTTGGTATTCACTTTCGCCGGTACGATAGAGTTTTCGCGTAATTTTCACCTCGTTGTATTCGGTAGGAAGGATGCCTCTGTTGTTTTCAAACTGAAGGGAAACTTCGGACAAATGCGCAGCTTTACGATTTTTCGTTCCGTTAAAAATGACATTTTCCATTTTATCGGATCGCAAAGCACGGGTTTTCTGTTCTCCCAAAACCCAACGAATGGAATCAACAACATTGGATTTACCGCATCCATTTGGACCCACAATTCCCGTTACACCTTGGTCAAAATTAATTTGGACTTTATCGCCAAAACTTTTAAAACCTTTGATTTCCAAACTTTTGAGTATCATCGCATCAATAAAAAATGAATGTTGAAAAGAGTTTAAAAATAAGGAATTTTACCTAAGTTTGGATGCATTACCTTTGTTAAATGGAGCGCAAAAAAGCCGTTTTTTTAGATCGCGACGGAGTGATCAATCACGATCCCGGTGATTACACCTTGAATTTATCGGAATTTCACGTTTTACCAACGGCTTTTGAGGCGATGAAATCCATGTGGGATGCTGGATATTTATTGGTCATCATCACCAACCAGGCGTGCATTGCCAAAGGAAAAACAACCGTAGAGGCCGTTGAAGAAATCCATTCTTTTTTAGGTGAAGAAGCTCGAAAGATGGGTTTTGAAATTGCTGAATGTTACTACTGTCCGCACCATCCTGATTTTTCTCAATGTTTGTGTAGAAAACCGGGTTCAATCATGGTCGAAAAGGCTTTGGGCCGATTTGATTTGGACGCGGAAAAGTGTGTGATGATTGGCGATAAGGATCGGGATGTTCAATGCGCCGAAGGCGCTGGGGTAAGAGGAGTAAAAATGGACGTTAACGGCGATTTGCTTTCGGTGTGGAATAGCATTTACCCAACGTTGTCTGTTTAGCCATTCCATCTTCCCTAGAACATGAAACCTTTGCCGGGAGGAAGAATGAAACAAAGCGAATTTTCTTTCAAGACTAAGGGTTGATCTTCCTACCCTAAAATTTTCAACGTGGTTGGCTTTTTTTAAAAACTTAGGAAAGACTTCGTTTCACATCAAAAACATTCAAAAAATAAATATCAAGACCTTGCAAGCTTGTTTTCATTTTTTGATTTGCTTGCCTTGCCGAACATTGCATGGTAAAACAAATTACAATGAAAACAAAAACACATTATTTGCTGGTTCTCGATCAAAGCGGAAGCATGCAATCCAGTTGGGATTCCACTCGTTTGGCGGTTCAAAGCCAATTCGAGTCCCTTCACGCCACCCAACTTGAATTTCCAGAAGTACCGATCGAGGTTACATTTGTGACCTTTGAGAGTAGCTACCATCCCCACTTCATGTCGAAAAAAACAACGGAAATTCAACATCTCGATTGGGGAGCAATTTATCCGAAAGAATTGACCGCCTTGTTGGATGCTATTGGTAGATCGTTGAACGAATTAAGTCATCTTGTAAAGGAAGAAGAAGATGTGGTTTGCATGATTTTTACCGATGGAGGCGAAAACGCATCCAAAGAATTCTCCTACGAAAATATCAGCGAACTCATTGAATCAAAAAAGAAAGCAGGTTGGCAATTCAACATGATTGGTGCCGATTTTGATGCTTGGACGGAAGGCAGTAAGATTGGATTAATGCAAGAAGAAGTACATCAGTACAAAAAATCTGAAATTCCAAAAATGATGAAGACTTTTTCCAGCGCTTTACATGATTACAGTGAAGAAAAATCATCTGAACCAACCACAAAGTTTTCTAAATTTAAATTTTAGTCTGATCTTTAAACATGATTCATGTTCATTTAATTCGTACAGCCGAAGTCCACGATATCGTCGCAGAATCCATCTTCGATTTTCTAAATCAGTTTAATGGTCCTGCTCGGTGGAATTATGTTCGTGAACCGAAAGCTTTTGAAGATGAAGGAAGTTTATTGGGAATTCAGTCGATAAAAAATTCAGAAATTCAGAAATTCTATTCTATTCCAGATTCTGATATTAATGGATGTGATTTTTCGGACATCAACGATTTTTTGGAACCAAAAGATTTTCGAACGTATGCTTGGGATTCTTTTTTTAGCATCACTCAATCTTTTCGATTGGAAAATGATATTCCAGCCCGAGATCTGGTTTTTCTACTTACTTACAAAGGGAATCACCTCAATTGGTTTGTTGGAAATGATTTGAATGTGAGAAACAATTATTTCATTCACCTGCTTCATTGGAATTATTTCGCACTGAGTGAACCAACTTTTCCCGTAGCCTATCAAATTGCTACCCACATTTTAAAAAACTTGATTTTCAAATCTTATAAAAAATACATCCAATCTACGCATCATACATCGATTGGGTGCATGATGGATTTGTGCAAAGTAAAAAAGGAAGTCAGTATAAAAATGAGAACGGCCGATATTTGTCCGGATTGTTGGGAGAAGATTGAAGCTTCATCCGTTCCGCAACCTTTGCTGCAGCAAGTTCTGAAAGTCATGGAGTCGGTTCGATCCAACATGCTATTTCGGGAAAGGTTCAATAAACTAAAGGTTATTCCAACGTACCACATTGAAAAAGAAAACGGAAAAATAATTTTCCCCGAATTGAATGAATTAGAGATCAAACTAAATCCACTTGAAATGACGATTTATTGCTTTTTCCTAAATCATCCCAAAGGAATCAAGCTGAATCATTTAGGTGATTACAAAACCGAACTACTTGGACTTTATCAAAGTGCCACGACTGAAACCAATTTACCTTTATTGGAATCTCGAATCGATGATTTAATTCACCCCTTATCCAACTCGGCAAGCGAAAAAATATCGCGAATAAAACGAAAATTCATTCAAATGTTAGGTACGGATTTAGCAGAGTATTTCATCATCCAAGGTCCAAACGGAGGAATAAAAAAAATCAGTCAACCAAAAAAATCCCTCTAACAAAAAGCCCCCCGAATTTCTTCGAGGGGCTTTTTTCTTTTTTACTTGCGTTTACGATCCATTTCTTTCAAGAGAATCTTTCTCATTCTCATCGATTTGGGCGTAATTTCTACGTATTCATCTTCTTGGATGTATTCCATTGCTTCTTCCAAAGAAAACTGCTTCTTTGGCGTAATTTTCGCACTATCATCCTTACCAGCAGCACGGAAGTTGGTCAATTGCTTTGATTTCACAACATTCAACACCAAGTCGTTGGCGCGATTGTGTTCTCCAATAACCATTCCTTCGTATTGCTCTTCACCCGGATCCACAAAGAATGTTCCACGATCTTGCAATTTATCGATGGTATAAGATGTTGAAACACCGGTTTCCATGGAAACCAATGAACCATTAATTCGTCCAGAGATTTCTCCTTTATAAGGTTCGTACTCGGTTAAACGGTGGGCCATGATGGCTTCACCTTGACTTAAAGTAAGTACCAAATTTCTCAAACCCATTAATCCACGGGATGGAATGTTGAATTCAAGGTGTTGTAAATCTCCTTTGGGTTCCATCACCAAAAGCTCCCCTTTACGCATGGTAACTTGTTCGATGATTTTTCCTGAAAATTCTTGAGGAACATCAATAACCAACGATTCAATTGGCTCGCATTTCACACCATCAATTTCTTTGAAAAGTACGCGAGGCTGTCCCAACTGCAATTCAAATCCTTCACGACGCATGGTTTCAACCAAAATCGACAAGTGGAGAATTCCACGTCCGTACACCAAAAAGGCGTCGGGAGAATCCGTTGGTTCTACCTTTAATGCTAAATTTTTCTCGGTTTCCTTGTACAAACGATCATGCAAGTGACGAGAAGTTACGAATTTTCCTTCTTTACCGAAGAATGGAGAGTTGTTGATGGTAAACAACATGCTCATCGTAGGCTCATCCACTTTAATGGGTGTCATTCCCTCTGGATTCTCGGCATCAGCAATGGTATCTCCAATTTGGAAATCATCGATTCCGGTGATTGCGCAGATATCTCCAGCAACTCCCAAATCGATTTTCTTTCTTCCTAATCCTTCAAACGTATAAACCTCACGAACACGCGCTTTAGCTTGTCCGCCTTCGTTTTTAACCAACGTTACTGGCATATTATCGCGAATGGAACCGCGGGTAATACGACCGATGGCAATACGACCCATGAAGGTTGAATAATCCAAAGATGTAATTTGCATTTGAAGCGATCCTTCAGCAATTTTTGGCTCTGGAACGTTTTCCAAAATAGAATCCAAAAGTGGAGTAAAGTCCGTAGAAGGCTTTTTCCAATCCGAACCCATCCAACCTTGTTTTGAGGAACCGTACATCACTGGGAAACTCAATTGTTCCTGAGATGCACCCAAATTAAAGAACAAATCAAAAACTTGTTCGTAAACTTCATCAGGACGGCAATTCTCTTTATCCACTTTGTTCACCACCAAAATCGGACGCAATCCCAATTCCAATGCTTTTTGAGTAACGAAACGGGTTTGAGGCATGGGACCTTCGAAAGCATCCACCAACAATAAAACCGAATCGGCCATTTTCAATACTCGTTCCACTTCTCCACCGAAATCGGCGTGACCTGGGGTATCGATAATGTTAATTTTAGTTCCTTTGTACGTTACGGATACGTTCTTGGAAAAGATGGTAATTCCACGCTCTCTTTCAAGGTCGTTGTTGTCCAAAATCAACTCTCCGGGATTCTCATTTTCCCTGAATTGGTTGGTCTGGTAAAGGATTTTATCAACCAAGGTTGTTTTTCCGTGGTCAACGTGCGCGATGATTGCGATGTTACGAATGGGTAATGACATAAATTTCAATTCGGGCGCAAAGGTAATTTAAAAATTATGGAAAAACGGGCATTCCAAAATCTTTTAGGTTTCATTTGTAATTTGCGTTCAAATTTTAACTTATGATGAAAAAATGGTTAACCGGATTTTTGGCTGTTGGATTTTTTGCGGCTCAAGGTCAAACATCGCTTCCTTCCTTCACGGAAATGGATTTATGGAAATTGGGGTATGCCAGTGGTTTGTCTGCTTCCGCCGATGGGAAACTCGTTGTTTTCAGTGTTCGAACAACCGATTTAGAGAAAAATAAAGGTCAAAATGATCTTTTTGTTTACAACCTTTCATCCAAAAAAATGTCCCAAATCACCCAAACTCTTGAATCGGAAAACGGAGCTTGTTTTTACGGGAAAACCCAGAAAATCGTATTTTCATGCGCTTCTCCAGAAGGGAATCAACTCTTCTCCATCAATGCAGATGGAACTCAACGTACTCAATTAAGCAGCATCGATGGTGGGATTTCTGAATTTAAATTTTCTGTTGATGGGAAACGATTGGCTTATACCCAAGAGGTAAAATTGGATCAAAAAATTTCGGAAAAGTATACCGATTTACCCAAAACATCGGCCATGGTGTACGATGGTTTGATGTTCAAACACTGGAACCAATGGGCCGATGATCAGTATTCCCACTTGTTTTACATCGATATTCAAGGTGACCGTTTTGTAGGAAGAGGAACCGATGTGATGGAAAACGAGCGTTGGGATTTTCCTATGCTCCCCCACGATGGGATTGATCAAATGGATATTTCTCCCGATGGAACTTTGATTGCTTATGCTACCAAAAAACTTTTTGGGACCGATGCCGCCCGCAGCACCAATTCTGAAATTTATGTCTTCAACGTCAAAAACGGGAATACCTCCGTTTTCACACGAGGAAACGACGGTTATGACAAAGAACCTCGATTTTCTCCTGATGGAAAGCAATTGGCTTGGCTGTCGATGGAACGAAATGGTTACGAAGCCGATTTGAATCGGTTGATGGTTCAAGGAATCGACGAGCAAGGCAATCCATTTGGAAAATCTCAAAACATAACGGGGTCTTTTGAATACAATTCCCATCATCCCGTCTTTTTCACCAATTCAAAAATTGGAGTAACCGTAGAAATTGAAGGTACCATTCAAATTTATTTAACCGAGAAGAAGACCGATTGGAGTGCATTGAAACCCGCCACCAAAGGATTTCACAATTACAACGATTTCGTTATGGCGGGAACTCAACTTTTTGGACTAAAGTCCACCCTACTCGCTCCCAATGAACTTTACCAAATTGACGGCTTGAAAATGACCGAAACAAAAGTTTCAGCCATCAATGATGCCATTTTAAAGAATTATGCAACTCCCACCATGGAGTTGGTGAAAGTCCCATCAACCGATGGAAAAGAAATTTTCACTTGGGTGGTTAAACCGGCCAACTTCAATCCCAATCAAAAATATCCGGCTTTATTGTTGTGCCAAGGCGGACCTCAAAGCATGGTAGGCCAAGGGTTTTCAACCCGATGGAATACCCGGGTGATGGCCGGACACGGATACGTAGTGATGTACCCCAACAGAAGAGGATTACCCGGATTTGGAAAAGACTGGAACGAAAGCATTTCGGGAAAGTGGGGCGATCAAGCCATGAAGGATTTGTTATCGGTAACCGATCATTTTGCGAAGCAATCCTACATCAATAATGAAAAATTGGGAGCCGTTGGTGCCAGTTTTGGAGGATATTCGGTCTATTGGTTAGCCGGTAATCACCAAAATCGATTCAAAGCGTTTGTATCACACTGTGGTATTTTTAACACCGAAAGCATGTATGGGAGCACAGAAGAAGTGTTTTTCAGCGATTGGGATTCAGATGGACCGTTTTGGAAATCTCCCAAACCGAAAACCTACACCGAATATTCTCCTCATTTGTACGTGAAGAATTGGAACACACCCATTTTGGTAATTCACAACGAGAAAGATTTTCGGGTGCCGTTGGAACAAGGACAAATGGCGTTTACTAGCGCACAATTGTTAGGTGTTCCGAGCAAATTTTTGGTTTTTCCCGACGAAGGTCATTGGGTTCAAAAGCCACAAAATTCGGTTGCGTGGAACCGAGAATTTTTCAACTGGTTGGATTCTTATTTGAAATAAGCAACTTTCCACAAGAATTTTGACCTCTTTTCTTGGAAATTGAACGTTACCTTTGCGACAAATTTTTTAACCAATTATGAAACTAAAATCGCTTTTTGCAGGATTTCTTGTAGGAATTCTGTTCCTTTCCTCTCGTGCCGACGAAGGAATGTGGCTGCCGATGCTCATTGGCAAGAATTATGAGCAAATGAAAAAACAAGGATTCCGCTTAACTGCTGATGATTTGTACAACATTAACCAAGCCAGCTTGAAAGACGCCATCGTGTGGTTCAATGGTGGTTGTACGGGTGAAATCGTTTCCAAACAAGGAATGATTTTCACCAATCACCACTGCGGTTATGATGCTATTGCGGCCAATTCAACTCCCGCAGATAACATTCTTGACAACGGATGGTGGGCTCCAACCATGGCTGCCGAAAAACCCATCAAAGACATGTGGGTTTCGATTTTGGTGCGCATGGAAGATGTTACCGGTCGTGTTCAAGAAGGACTAGCAGGTGTTCCAGAAAAAGATCGTAACAAAAAGTTGATGGAAATCAACAAGAAGATCGTGGAAGAAGTAACCAAGGGCACCGGATACGATGCTCGTGTTTCTGAATACTACCGTGGCAATGCCTACTATTTGTTGATTTTTGAAAAATTCAACGATGTTCGTTTGGTGGGAACTCCCCCTCAATCCATCGGAAAATTTGGAGGAGACACCGATAACTGGGTTTGGCCCCGTCACACAGGAGACTTTTCTGTATTCCGTGTTTATGCCAACAAAGAAAACAAGCCCGCTGCGTTCTCGAATGACAACGTGCCTTTCGTTCCAAAGCGCCACCTTCCTGTATCTATCAAAGGTGTAAAAAACAACGATTTCGCCATGGTTTACGGTTTTCCCGGACGTACCAATCGCTACGAAACCTCCATGGGCGTAAAGCTGGCCATCGAAAAAGTAAATCCAACGATTGTAAAATTGCGCGACATCCGTCTTTCCAACTGGAAAAAACAAATGGATGCAAACGTTGATCACCGTTTGAAGCTTTCTTCCATGTATGCTAGTGTGGCGAACTATTGGAAGTATTTCATTGGTCAAACCGAGCAAATGCAACGTTTGAAAGTTTATGATTCAAAACTTGCTACGGAGTCGAAATTCCAAGATTGGGCTAACGGTAAAAAAGATTATCAAGCATTATTGGCCGATTGGAAAGTAGCTTATGGCAACTGGGAGAAGTACGCTGTTCATAGCACCTATATGAATGAAGGAATTATGGCTTCTACCTCTTGGGCTCGTTTTCCTTTGCAAATGAAAGGATTAAGCGAAGCATTAACCAAGAACGATGCAGAAAGCATTAAAAAAGCAACCGATGGATTGAAGAAAGCAGCTGAAGCAATGAAAGCCAACGCTTTCCGTGAAACTTCTGATCGTGCTATTTTGGCTGCTATTTTAGTTCAGTTTTACAAAGACATTCCAGCAGATCAACATCCAGCGGTTTTGAAAGAAGTTTTCAAATCGGCCGACAATTTGGAAGTTCAAGCTGAAAAATACGTGAATAAGCTTTACTCAAAATCGATTTTGGTGAATGCCGATAAAGCCATGGCTTTCTTAGAAAAACCGAATGCAAAGACTTTGGAAGCTGATCCTGCTTACAAATTGATCAATGGTTTTGTTAGCAATTTCAACGATAACATTTCAAAATATGCGATGGAGTTCAATGCCATCAACGGAACGAATATGCGTTTGTTCATCAAAGGAATGATGGAAATGAATCCGAATACCATGTTTTATCCCGATGCGAATTCAACGTTGCGTATTACCTACGGAAACGTTCAGGATTACCAACCTCGCGACGGCGTTACCTACAACATTACCACCAATATCGATGGAATAGCTGAAAAGTATAAAGCTGGTGACGATGAATTTGATCTTCCCAAAAACTTCTTGGAATTGGTGAAGAAACGCGACTTCGGTCCTTATGCTGAAAACGGAACTATTCCAGTGGCTTTCATTACCAACAACGATATTACAGGCGGTAACTCTGGTTCTCCTGTCATTAACGGTGATGGAGAGTTGATTGGTTTAGCTTTCGACGGAAACTGGGAAGCCATGAGTGGCGATATCGTTTTCGATAAAAAATACAAGCGTACGATTTGCGTTGATGCGCGTTACGTATTGTGGTGCATCGAGAAACTCGGTAACGCTCCGCACATCGTAAAAGAATTGGATGTGAGAAAATAACCGATTTAATAATCATAAAAAAATCCCCCTCGCATCAGCGGGGGGGATTTTTTATTTCCCTTCCTCAAATTGTAAATAACACGATTTCAATCGAGCTACTAAATCGTAATCGGAAGCCGATTTCAAAAAATTCTCGGGAATCGGACATCGATCCAGGTACGCATCGAATTGTTGGTCGGGCAAGAAAAACAACCCTTCTTCTACATACAACCGCAACAATTCTTTTAGAAGTTTACGAGTACGATCTTGGTTTTCCAATTCCATGATCTCTCGTTTCTGGCGTTCCCGTTTGCTGAAAACGTAATACAAGAAACTGATTGGATTCTCGATAGGATTGATCAACTTTGCTGCAGCTGATTTTTCCACCCCCAGCGTTTGCATCTCTTTTCGAATCTCGTCAACGGGTCGCCTTGGAATATAAACCGGCTTCAGCGTGTAAGCTAAGGGCGATAATTTGATCACCACTTGGTAATTGAACTTATAGGTGCTGTCTTTGAAGGAAATAATTTCCCGCTGAAAACCACTGCAGCTAACGAACAAGTCCTCGTTTTTTTCGAGTTGAATAGAAAACCTACCGAAGGCATCTGCCACAACAAACCTGCCATTGGTTTTATTCACGATGTACACCTGATTTCCCGTAATGGGCGTCCCTTGTGGACTTTTTACCCGACCATCAACCTGAATGGTTTGTGCGAAGATTCCCTGAGCAACGATGAATTGGAAGAAAAGAAAAAGATAAAATCGCATCAGGGGCAAACTTACATTATTTTTTTTCGTTCTTGGCAACGAAAGCTTAATTTTACAACATGACCGCCAGTTTCCGATTTGGGTTGCTTTTTGGATTTCTTTTCCATTCCATTTTCCTTTTTTCTCAAACCCCTGAGGAAAAGTTTAAGGTGGCAAAAGCCTATTTTGACTCCAAAGAACTGGACAAAGCGGAATTGGCCTTTGAAGAATTATTCAAAAAAGAACCCGGAAACTCTACCCTCTACTCCTATCTTTTTCAAATTCAAATCAGTTTGCTTCATTATGAACAAGCGGAAAAAACCGCTAAATTGATGGCAAAAAAGTCGGAATATCCTTCGATGTATTTGATTGATGCAGGATTTGCTGCGAAAAATCAAAAAGATAAAGCAGACAAAGCCCAAAAGTATTTTGAAGATGCGGTGGGAAAAATGAAAGCCAATCAAAGTTTAATCACTTCCGTTGCCGATCAATTTGAACAACGCAATGAATTGGAATGGGCACTAAAAACGTATCGAAGAGGCATTCAGTTGTTGGGAGATGACGTTCAAGTGCGATTTAAAATTGCAGAATATCTTGGAAAAATCGGTCAGAAACAATCGATGATTGACGAGCTTCTTTCGTTGCTCATTTATGATGGTCGCCGATTGGAATTGGTTGAAAACACGTTACAAACCCAATTAACCCAAAAATCTGAGTGGGAACTTTTTCGTATTTCCATTCTAAAAGCCACCCAAAAATATCCAGATCAAGTTCCCATTTCCGAATTGTTTATTTGGTACCAAGTTCAACAAAATAATTTTGAACAAGCGCTACGATTAACCCTAGCGTTGGTTTCAAGAACAGGAGAAGACGGTAACCGCATTTATGCGTTATCTAAGGAAGCTGAGGGAGCCCAGAATATTCCAGCGGCCATTCAAATTTTGGAAGCCTATTTGGCCCTAGGAAAAGGAACACCGCTGTACATGCAAGCTCGAATGGACATTCTCGCGTTTCGCAAGGATCAGCTGCTATCTCAACCCAATTCCGATACCATTGCGCTTCAGTTGAAAAACGACTATCAGATTTTCTTTGATGAATTCGGTTACAAAATTGGCAACTTAAATCTTCAGAAAGAATATGCGCGTTTCTTGGCTTTCCGCTTGGATAGTCTCGATCGTGCAGTTCAAATGATGGAACAAGCGATTGATTTGCCGGGGTTAAATCGTTTACAGCAAGCCGAACTCAAATTGGAATTGGGCGATTTTTATTTGATTGCCGGAGATGAAGCAGAAGCAGCGTTGACGTATGGACAAGTGGATAAAGCCTTTAAAGAAGATGCGATCGGCCGAGAAGCAAAATTCCGAAATGCTCGATTGAGCTTTTTTCAGGGAGATTTTGAATGGTCTCAAGGTCAATTGGATGTATTAAAAGCGGCAACCTCTCAGAAAATTAGCAACGATGCCATTTTCTTAGGGATGCTGATTCAAGATAATTTGGGCATTGATTCGAATTTTGCAGCCATGGAAACGTTCGCCTTGGCCGATCGATTTGCCTTTCGTTTGAAAATTGATTCGGCACTCTTTTATTTTGGCAAATTGGTTACCGATTTTCCTGGCCACTCCATTACCGACGAAGCCTGGTTTGCTACTGGAAAAATGTTCGAACGCGCCTTAAAATACCAGGAAGCTGTTGTTTGGTACAAAAAAGTAGTGGAAGGATATGGGCAAGAAATTTGGGCCGACGATGCGTTGTTTCGATTGGGAATGCTGTATTCTTATCCTTTAAACAACAAGGAAGAAGGGAAAAAGTATTTTGAAAAACTCTTAATCGACTATCCCAATTCAACGTTCGCGGTGGAAGCTCGTAAACATTTCCGATTACTTCGGGGTGATGGGCAAGAAACACCGGAACCTTTGGAATTTGTTCCCTTTGATTCGGGCTGGTCATTATAAAAAATAAATCCATGGTTATTTACAACGTTACGGTGAACATCAATGAAGAAATCCAACAAGATTGGATGGAATGGATGAAAAATGTACACATTCCCGAAGTGATGTCAACCGGCTGCTTCCTCGATTCTCGAATGATGTGTTTAAGCGATCCGCAGCCTGAAGAAGGCATTACTTTTGCTATTCAATATCGTCTTCAAGATCGACAAACATTGGATCGGTATTTCGATGAATTTGCCCCAGCCCTCCAACAATCCCACACCGATAGGTACCTGAATCAATTTGTTGCTTTCCGCACCATTTTAGATTTAGAAAAGGAATTTTAAGTCCCTTTACTTTTATCTTCCTTCTTTGAATAAAAATCTTTAATTTTGCCCGGCAAATACGCTCACTTAAACGCTGTTTGCCATGTTAGATTTTTCGAAGAAAATCGTTGGAGAAGCCCTCACCTACGACGATGTCCTTTTGGTTCCCGCCTATTCTGAAGTCCTTCCTCGCGAAGTTTCCATTCAATCCAAAATTTCAAGAAACATTATCTTAAATGTTCCTATTGTTTCCGCGGCTATGGACACCGTTACAGAACATCACTTGGCCATTGCCATTGCGCAAGAAGGCGGCTTAGGAATTCTACATAAAAACATGAGCATCACCGCCCAAGCCGAAATGGTTAGAAAAGTAAAAAGAGCAGAAAGCGGCTTGATTGTTGACCCCATCACGTTGAATGAAGATGCAACCGTTGGAGATGCGCATCAACTTATGAACGAACATTCCATTGGTGGAATACCCATTGTAACCAAGGATGGCCGATTGGTTGGTATTGTGACCAACCGCGATTTGCGTTTCGAAAAAATAGCTTCCAGAAAAATTACGGATGTAATGACCAAAGATCGTTTGGTTACAGCTCCCGAAGGAACCACCTTGAAAGAGGCTGAAGCCATTCTTCAGGAATACAAAATTGAAAAATTATTGGTAACCAATACAGCAGGAAAACTGGTTGGATTGATTACCTTCAAAGATATTTTAAAGGTTAAAGATCATCCCAATGCCTGCAAAGACAGCATGGGAAGATTGCGCGTTGGTGCTGCAGTAGGCGTTACAGCCGATATGATGGAAAGATTGGAAGCGTTGGTAAAGGCGGGCGTTGATGTGGTGACCATCGATACCGCTCATGGACATTCCAAAGGGGTGATTGAAGCGGTTCGCCGCGCAAAATTGGCTTTTCCTCAGCTGGACATTATCGCCGGAAACATTGCTACGGGATCTGCGGCCAAAGCATTGGTAGAAGCCGGTGCCGATGCTGTTAAAGTTGGAATTGGTCCGGGCTCCATTTGTACTACACGAATCATTGCCGGTGTGGGTGTTCCTCAGCTTTCGGCACTATTCGAGGTTTCGGAAGCATTAAAAGGTACGGGAGTTGCAATCATTGCCGACGGTGGCATCCGTTTCACGGGTGATATTGTAAAGGCGTTGGCTGCGGGTGCCGATTGCATCATGGCAGGTTCCTTGTTTGCCGGAGTTGAAGAATCACCAGGCGAAACCATCATTTATGAAGGAAGAAAGTTCAAATCCTACCGAGGAATGGGCTCCATCGATGCCATGAAAGAAGGATCTAAAGACCGATACTTCCAAGATGCTGAAGACGAAGTGAAAAAACTGGTTCCCGAAGGAATTGTTGGACGTGTACCGTACAAAGGAAAGTTGAGCGAAGTGATGTACCAGTACATTGGAGGATTGAAAGCAGGTATGGGATACTGCGGTTCAAAGAATATCGAAGTGCTGAAAGATTCGAAATTTGTAAAAATTACTACAGCAGGAGTTCGAGAAAGTCACCCACATGGAGTTTCCATTACGCGGGAAGCACCCAATTACTCCAGAGGAGAATAATTTTCAAAGCGCCTTGAATTGGGCGCTTTTTTATTGCTTGAATATTTTGCGGAAAAACGCGATGATCGACAAAATCAATAAGATGGTCATGTTTCGTTAACGAGGAATTCCCTAACCGATTTGACGAGTTTAAATTCCTTAACAAGCTCTAAAAAAAAATCCCCCCGATGATTCGGGGGGAGATGAATTTAAGGGAGTAAGCGACCGTACATGCGTGGAAATGGAATGGTTTCTCTCACGTGGGGCAATTTACAAACCCATGCCACCAGGCGCTCAAGTCCTAAACCAAATCCAGAGTGAGGAACCGAACCGTATCGACGAAGGTCTAAATACCATTCGAAAGCTTCCATGGGAAGTTCGTGTTCTTTGATTTTATCTACCAACCAATCTTTGTTGGTTTCACGCTCTCCTCCTCCAACGATTTCTCCGTATCCTTCTGGCGCCAAAACATCGACTCCTTTTGCCAATTCCGGATTATTTGCATCGCGTTTCATGTAGAACGCCTTCACTTCATGGGGCCAGTTGTACACCATGATGGGCGTATCAAAAAGACGAGTAATAACGGTTTCATCCGATCCGCCCAAATCGTTTCCTACTTCAAAGTTCATCGCAGATTCCAACCAAGTTGGGATATTTCGACTCAATTCTTCAAGGTTTGATTTCTCACTATGAAGCGCACGAAGTTTATCTTCATGAAATTTGCGTTCTCCTTTTTTGGTAGATTGATCGGCAACTTTCACTTCACGCTGAGCGATATCTGCATGAATTTCTTCCAAACGCGCTTGAGCATTTTTCAAATCTTCCTCCAAAAGTGTGATAGCATTCCTACCATTCACTTCGCGTTTGCCTTTTAAAATTTCAATGGCATCGTGGTAGGGAATTCGTGGAAATGGTTTGGTGATGTTTTCCAACGGTTCAATAGGACGCTCGATGATTTGAAGTTCCTCTTTGTTCTTTTCCAAAACGCGAGAAACAACATGGCGAAGAAATCCTTCAATAAGATCCATGTTCATTTCCAAATCATAAAAGGCCATTTCTGGCTCGATCATCCAAAATTCGGAAAGGTGACGTCGGGTTTTCGATTTTTCTGCACGGAATGTTGGTCCAAAAGTATAAATTTTACCCATGGCCATGGCCATCGCTTCGCCGTACAACTGACCTGATTGCGATAAATAAGCGGGATCTCCGTAGAAATCCGTTTCGAACAAGGTTGAAGTGCCTTCGCAAGCGTTTCCTGTAAAGATGGGTGCATCCATTTGAACAAAACCACGATCTTGGAAGAATTCGTGAATGGCCATGATGAGCGTATTTCGAATTTTCATGATGGCCCACTGGCGACGAGAACGCAGCCAAAGGTGCCGTTGATCCATCAAAAATTCGACGCCGTGTTCTTTGTTCGAAATGGGGTATTCTTCCGATTCTGAAATGATATCCAATTGCGTTACCTGTAACTCCACTCCCCCAACCTGTCGATCGTCGGCAACGATATTTCCGGTTAAAGAGATGGAGGATTCTTGAGGAAGGCGTTTAGCGTTCTCAAACGATTCATTTCCAACAGTTTCTTCAGAAACTACGCATTGAAGAATTCCTGTTCCATCGCGCAAAACGATAAAGGCGAGACCTTTGGAATCACGTTTATTGGTAATCCATCCTTTTACGGTTACCGATTGGCCTAAGTATTTTTGGAGTTCGTTGATGTAAATCATAACTTTGAATAACGTGCAAAATTACCTAATTTTATCGAATAATTCTGAAATCAAAAGCAAAAGCAATGCGAAACAAAATCCTTTTTTCATCCATTTTTATTTTCTTGGTTGGTCAATTTTCTTATTCTCAAATCCCAACCTATCTACCAACGCGAGGTCTTTCGGCATGGTACCCTTTCAATGGAAATACCGGTGATAGCAGTGGAAACAACAATCACGGTGCCAATAACGGAGCAACTTTAACCCAAGATCGCAACGGTGTTTCCAACGCTGCCTACACTTTTTCAAGTGCATACATTCAAGTTGCAACTCCATCTTGGACTTTTTCACCGACCGACTCCTTTTCCTACTCTTTGTGGGTATATCAAACCGGAGGTGGATGTTTGCTCATGAGCGGATCAGGAACGAATGGCAATTTCATTTCGATTCTTCAATCTTCCACGTCCAATTTTCAATTTGGAACGAATAAACAGGGATCTCCATGGGCATGGGCGGCAACTGCTCCAATTCTAAATACCTGGACCCACTACGTGGCTGTTTATGAAGGAAGCATGATGACCCTTTACCAAAATGGACTTCCAGTTGGATATGGAAGTTTTTCTCAAACCAATACCAATGCTACCAATTTGCCCTTTTACATTGGCAAAGACATCGGCACGTATACCTTCAATGGAGCGTTAGACGATATTGCTGTTTACTCCCGCGCTTTATCTTCCTCTGAGGTCCAAAATATTTACCAAGAATGCGGCAATAATTTGGCTGCAGTTCCTCCCGTTACCTTGACCGAAAGAATGGGAAGAACTATTTCTTTGGTAACTAAAGCGAAAAAATCTGGCTCAACATTTACCTGGCAGATTAATCGTGGAACGGGATATTCGGTGATCTCCAATGGAGGTCAATTCTCTGGTGCCGGCACCGATTCGTTGATTGTTTCCAATTTAACGATGGCCAATTCAGGGAATAAAATTCGTTGCGTTGTTAGGACCAACTCCTGCGCCGACACGACTGCAGAAACGACGCTTCAAGTTTTGAATACGCAATCTTCCCATAATCTATCAAACATTACTTCCGTTTATCCGAACCCATGTCATGAATTTTTAACGTTGGTTTCCAATCAATCTTCAAGTTTTCAAGTGATTGACATGAACGGCAAAATTTGCAAGAGTGGAGTTTTATTCATGGGTGAAAACCAAATCAACGTTTTGGATTTGCCAACTGGGATTTATGCGATTAAACCATCTGTAGGCCCAAGCCTTCGATTTTTTAAAACAACGAAGTAAGTTTTCAATCTAAAAAACCGAAGCACTCTTCAAACGATGAGTGATCCATATTTTTCCGAACAGACCTTGCAGAGTCGATTTTCCATGATTGCCCTTTATCGATGGCAGTTTTCAATCGCACCAATTTGGAAAAATGTGATTTTAGAACTGCTTTTGGATATTCGATCGATCCAGAAACAAACCGATTAAAAAACGCAAGGTTTTCAACTTCAGGGATTTCAGGATTGCTGGATAAATACAACCTCATCATTGAGGATTAGGCAAATGAATTTAGGAAAGGGAAATAGAACTACCTCTTTTGGAATGGGTTTAACCTTGCAATAGGCGAAAAGCTAACTCTTTCAATAAACCGGCTTCTTCGGTGTTTCCATTATTTACTCCTTTGCTTCGAAGATCGTACTCCAAAAGTGTTTTCAAAGCACGAGAAGCATATCCTGCTGGATAAATTCTTGCAGCCGATTGGATGTCTTTCATGGCCCATTCTGATTTCATTCCCAACATTTTGGCCGCATCAGCGGGGCGTTGATTTTGCAATTTCATGGTTTGGTACACCCACAATTTGCTGTAAAAGCCGTAGAGCAGCGCCAAACAACCTATCAAAGAGAAATCGGTTCCTTTGGGGTTATTGGCAAAGAATTGAAAAATCTGAATAACTCGATCAGGGTTTCTGGTAGCGATGGCTTTTTGCAGTTCGAACACGTTGTACTCCCGATTCATTCCTGAAAAGGCATGAACATCTTCTGCAGAAATGGTTTTTCGCTCCCCGATGTTGACTTTTATTTTTTGAAATTCGTTGTGAATTTTGGAGAGATTTGTTCCGCAGAACTCCGCTAGTAAATGCGCTGCTTGTTCATCCATTTGGTATCCGACCTCTTTCGCATAATCGAATAACCAAGAAGCTACCTGATTATCGTAGAGCGGTTTACTTTCAAAAAGGATGGCATTTTTATCCAACTCTTTGAACAGTTTTTTCCGCTTATCAAGCTTTTCACTTTTGTAGGCAATGACCAAAACGGTAGAATCCATCGGAGAATCGAAATACGCATCCATTTTATCCCAATCTTTCATCATCTGCGCTTCTTTAAGAAGAACGACCTGGTATTGAGACATCATGGGATAGCGCTTGCACGTTGACATCAAGGTATTTGCATCTACGTCTCTACCGTATAAAATGGAGAAATTGAATCCTTTTTCCATTTCATCCATTAAATCGTTTTCAAAAGAATCCATCAATTGGTCCAAGAAAAACGGCTCCGATCCATACAGAAAATAGATGGGTTTGGGCGACTTCTTTTGGATGTCTTTTTGGATTTCAGAAAATGATTTGGATGGCATTAAAATTTCAAATGTTTAACCGTTTGTCCGTGATTCATGATTTGTTTAAGGGAATCAATTCCAATATTGATATGATTTTCTACAAAGGTAGCACTTACTTTGACATCGCTTTCCGCAGTTTTTACACCTTCTGGAATCATGGGTTGATCGGACACTAATAAAAGAGCTCCTGAGGGGATTTCATTGGCAAAACCAGTCGTGAAAATGGTTGCCGTTTCCATATCAATTCCAATGGCCCGAATTTTAGTGAGGTAATCTTTAAATTCTTCATCGTGTTCCCAAACCCTGCGGTTGGTGGTGTAAACCGTCCCCGTCCAATAATCCATTTCATAATCTCGAATGGTGGTTGAGATTGCTTTTTGAAGCGCAAACGAAGGAAGCGCTGGGACTTCAGATGGAAAGTAATCGTTGGATGTACCTTCCCCTCGAATTCCTGCGATGGGAAGAATAAGATCGCCAATGATGCTTTTCTTTTTCAAACCGCCGCATTTTCCTAAAAACAAAACGGCTTTGGGATGTATTGCACTTAATAAATCCATGACTGTTGCTGCCATGGGAGAACCCATTCCAAAATTGATCAGTGTAATGCCATCGGCAACAACCGTAGTCATGGGTTTATCTCTTCCAACCACTTCAACTCCGTATTTCTGGGCAAACATTTCCACATATTGCGAAAAATTGGTCAACAAAATATAGGGAGTGAAATCTTCTAAAGGTCTTCCGGTGTATCTTGGCAACCAGTTTTCTACAATTTCTTTTTTCGTCTTCATCAGCCAAGTATTGATATCAAAAATAACGCATTGGAATCCGTATTCAAACCATTTCCTTTAAATTTCCCACAAATTCCACTGAAATTAACTCGGAAGGGTTCGAGCATTTGGATCTGGGATGATTTTCGGAACAAATCGGTCATTTGTACCCCTGAAGAATGGGTAAGGCAACACGTGGCCCATTGGTTGGTGAACGAACGGGGAATTTCCCGAAATCGAATTCGTTTAGAATTGGGATTTGAGTTAAACGGATTATCGAAAAGGGTTGATATCTTGGTTTTTAATGAGCACTTTGATCCGTGGTTATTGGTAGAATGCAAACGGCCTGAAGTAAAACTGGATGATTCCGTTTACCAACAGGCCGTTCGTTATAATTTAGTTTGGAAGGTCCCTCAACTGATGCTTACCAATGGATTAGAAAGTCAATGGTTGGAAGTAACTTTAACCGAATAATTACCTACCGTCAATTAATTTCCCTAAACCGCCCAATACACTACCTTCTTCTTTTTGTCCGTTGAAGCCACCTGCTGCAACAATTCTTCCAGCTAAGCGTGAAAAAGGCAGAGATTGCAACCAAACCGTACCCGGACCAGAAAGGGTGGCAAAGAACAATCCTTCACCGCCAAACAAGGAGTTTTTAATTCCTCCAACAAACTCAATATCGTAACTCACTTCACCCGCGAAAGCAACCAAACAACCGGTATCGATGCGAAGTTTTTCACCCCATTGCAATTCACGACGAATTACATGTCCACCTGCATGAACAAATGCCATTCCATCACCTTCTAGCTTTTGCATGATGAATCCCTCACCTCCAAACAAACCGACACCTAATTTTTTCTGAAATTCAATCCCAATAGAAATTCCACGAGCGGAGGCTAAGAAGCTATCTTTTTGGCAGATTACCCGGCCACCGAATTGGGTTAAATCCAAAGGAATTACTTTGCCGGGATAAGGGGCCGCAAACATCACTTGACGTTTTTGATTTCCCTGATTGGTGTAAGCCGTCATGAAGAGATTTTCACCCGTTAACAATCGCTTACCAGCCGTAAATAATTTACCTAAAAATCCAGCATTTTGATTGGTACCATCTCCAAAAATGGTGTGCATTTCAATGTCTTGGGTGAGAAACATTAAGCTTCCAGGTTCAGCCAAAACCGTTTCTTGGGGATCCAACTCAATTTCAACGCATTGCAATTCTTCACCGAAAATTTTGTAATCGATTTCGTGGGCTTTGTTCATATTCCTTCTGAATAATTTTTTAAATACATGAATCGATCGGTTAAACGTCCATCTCGGCAAATGGTTGCTCGCTGAATCATTTCATCATCCAATCCGTCTTTCAATAAAGCTGGTATAACAAATTCAATCAAATAATCGCCAAATTCCGAACTCGCATCGGAAGGTAATTCGCAAGGTAAATTATCTACAGCCATAATATCTATCCCTCCTTCTTGGTAGGGGGCAGTTTCTTTTCCGCTAACGGCATCAAATCCATATACTGGTTTTGCGATGGTGCTGGCCCTTTGAGTGCATGGAATACTTCCGTTGATATCGCAACTCACATCGGCGATAACGCTGATTTTAAAATCCAAAGATTGAATGTCTTCCAAAGAGAAGAATTTAGGTGCACGATTATCCCAATAAATGCAATTGATCATCAAATCGGTTGATTGCCAAAAAGGGGCAAATTGAGATTCGAATTGTTCTGGATATTGGTGATAAACGCTTCGGTCGTATTTTTTTGTTTCTCGGTGAATGAGATAATCTTTTGCAAGAATATTGGCGAAAACCGGTGTTTCAAAGTGATCGTGCAAGTAATCTTCCACGGAAACTTGGGGAATTCCAGCATCGGTTAGAAACTGAATGGCCCCTTTGGCCACTCGTCCACTTCCGGTAACGGCAATTTTGATGGATGGTATTTTTGATGATTTTACTTGTTCTACGATGGCATTGTATCCAGCACTTTGATGTGCAGGTTTCAAGGAAAAGGTTTTGGTTCGCTTTCCAAAGGCCAATAAACCGTTGTAGGCGCCTACAATCCCAGCAAACTTTCCAAAAGCAACCAACCGGGCGCCATGTTCATCTACCATGGTTTCGTAATCTACCATGGCACATTTTTGATTCAACAAAGCCCGTAATAAATTTTGGTTGTAGGGTTGTTCTTTGATGGTGTGCGAAAAAAAGAAATGAGGTTTATTGGGAATTAGACGTGGAATATCCATCTCCTTTACGTTAAAAAGAAAATCGCAATTCGATAAATCTTCTTGTACGGTGGCTCCTACTTCCAGGTATGCCGAATCAGGAAAACATCGATGGGGAGATGGTTGAACCCAAAAGCTTACTTCTGGATGATTTTGAATGATTTTTTGAACGTGAGAAGGAGTAAAAGGAACCCGTTTATCTGGAATGGATTTACCCTCTCGTAGAATACCAATTTTCATGGCACAAAGGTACGGGATGTTCGAGTTTAATGCTCAACAGGAATGATTAAAAATCCGTTCTACGTGGCGGTACCAGGTGTATTTTTCTAAACAGATTTGCCTTGCCGTTTTTCCCATTTCTAACCATTCTGTTTTATTTTCAGAAAGTTCGAAAAGCAAATCAACGCATTGTTGTTGATTTCCGGGTTCGTGCAATTTGGCCGAAACACCATCTTCTAAGATCTCACCAATTTGTTCCAAGGAGCTCGCTATGATTGGTTTTCCCATGGCCATGTATTCAAACAATTTGGTTGGAGATCCAAAGAACTTCGTTCCATCTGGGTTAGGAACGTGTGGGGAAAGTAGCACATCACAAGCGGCCAAATATTCGGGGCCTTCCTCCTGTGGGATTTGTCCTGGTAGGATCACTTGCCCCGATTGAATCAGGTTCTTTAATTTGGATTCTACGGTTGAAAATTCGGGACCCTTTCCGATGAGTAAGAAACTTACGAAATCTTTTTTATCGGGATATTTTTGAAAAAAATCGAGAATTGCATCAGCCAAAAAAGTGACTCCATGCCACTGGGAAAAAGTTCCAATAAATCCAAAAACCCTTTTTTCCTGAAGTTGCAACTTTTTTCGAATGGACTCTCCTGAAATATTCGGGTGGTACAATTCGGGATCAACTCCATTGGGATTCACCAAAATTTTATTGGGATCTACGCCATGAACCTGAATCAAATCGGATTTTGAAACTTCGCTCACCACCACGATCAAATCAGCTTTATTAAAAACCAAATTCTCCACTCGTTCTATGAGTTTTTTATGAATCATTTTAGCTCCTCCCCAATTTTTTCCAATCCATACAAAGGAGCCATTGTATTCGAGAATGAGCGGAATGTTCCATTTCTCTTTAAGCGCAACTCCAGAATAGTTGAGCATCGAATATCTTTGGTAGATGCATTGGGGCAAAAAGGAAGTCGTTTGAGACTGATTAAGAACAGATTGATTGAATTTCAAGTCCATCAACTCAGGAATATTCCCACCTCTCTGAAAATTAGATTCTAAGATTTGAATGGGAGTTTGAACACCGGTTAACCGGTCGGAGGACCAAATTTGAAGCGATTTACCACATTGTTGAAGGGCACGAATAACTCCTGAAGTATGGCCCACACTTCCACCGCTTTTAAGATTAAACCATTGATCTGTACGGAGGTAAAGAACTTGATTTGGTTTTTGTAGGGGAAGAATTGAGTTTCGGGAATTTTCTAAATGTCTAATGATTTGGGAATGGTATCGAAAGACAAAGGGCCAACTGATTAAATCTCTGATGAGCGAAAAAACAGCTTTTCTGAATGGTAGCAAAGGGGTTTGATGATGATTTCTGTCGAGAAGCTGAATGTTATTGCATTTCGACAGCCATGCCCAACAAGATAGCACACCGATGAATGGTTGATGGTGGATATCATCAACGTGAATGGTGAACGATTTTGCAGGGAAACGTTTGCGTTTCCATACAAAATCCAGTGCTTCCTTTTGGGAATAATACATCTTACTGAAGCGGCTTAAAAGAGGCTTTTCGCTTTTCTAAAAATGCTGTAGTTCCTTCTTTGAATTCCTCTGTTCCAAACATTATTCCAAACTCTTCAATCTCTTGTTGAAATCCTGGCTTCGATGATTCTAGATGCTTGTTTACCAATTCAATGCATTTAGAAACAGAGATGGGCCCTTTGGCAGCAACCTTATCTACAATTGCCATGCACTTTTCCAACAACTCAGGCATTTCTACCACATGGTTGACCAATCCAAGGCGATGAGCTTCTTCGGCATTGATAGCGTCTCCGGTTAGCAACAATTCCAAAGCTTTTCCTTTTCCAACCAATTGAACCAAGCGTTGGGTTCCAGCATATCCGGGGATAACGCCTAGATTTACTTCAGGCTGTCCGAACTTAGCGTTGGGCGACGCTAATCGAAGATGACAAGCCATGGCTAATTCGCAACCGCCACCGAGTGCAAAACCGTTTACAGCAGCAATGACTACTTTTTTGGAATGTTCAATGGAGTTGTAAACACCGTGACCGTGAGCAGAAAGTTCTGTTCCTTCAACCACATTAAAATTGGCAAACTCTGAAATATCTGCACCAGCAGCAAAGGCTTTCTCACCACAACCGGTGATGATCATGCCATAAACTTCAGGATTATCATTTCCCAACTTTACAGCCTGACCAATTTCGGCAAGCGTTAATTTGTTGAGAGCATTGAGTTTATCGGGGCGTTGAATGGTAATGATTAGGGAATTACCTTTCTGTTCTGTTGAAATATTTTGGAAGTTCATTTGGATTCTCTTTTTTTACGGGTATTGTGTATTTTGATATCCTGGGTATTCTCATTCAGGAATTCATTAATTTTATCGATGGGCATTGAGGTTTGAATCTTACCGAATGAATCTACATGGATTGAAAAACCGTTCAATTCACCATTTTCGATGGTTGGCGATTCTATTTTCTTTCTTCGACTCATCCATTTAAAGTTTTCAAAGCAAATTGGATTCGTTGAATGACTTTTTCTTTTCCAAATAGGGCACACATTTCAAACATGGCAGGACCAGCTCCTTCGCCGGAAACGGTTAATCGTAAGGCTTGAAGCACGACGCCCGTTCCAACACCGTGAGCGGCACACGTTTCTTTCAAAGAATTTTCAATGGAGAGAGCATCCCAATGTTCAATTTTTTGAAAACCCAATTGAATCTGATCAATCAAGGTCGGAACTTGGTCTTTCCATTTTTTGGAAACGACTTGTTCATCGAAAGAAGTGGGATCGTGAAAGAAAAATTTAGTGGAAGGCCATACATCTTGAATGAAACTCCATCGTTCTTTCATCAGTCTACAAACCTCTTGAATGAACTCATTTGATTGATCAATTCCATTTTCGGAAAGAATTGGGGTAACTTTTTCAGCCAACTGATCATCGGACAAATGACGAAGGTATTGTTGGTTGAACCATTTCAATTTATCGAAGTCGTAGCGCGCACCGTGTTTATTAACGCGTTCAATGGAAAACTCTTGAACCAGTTCTTCCAATGAAAAAATTTCACGGTTATCGCCCGGATTCCATCCTAGCAAAGCCAAGAAATTTACATAAGCTTCGGGAAGATAGCCAGTTTCTCGGTAGCCAAGAGTGGTTTTTCCGGTTTCTGGATCTGTCCAATTGATGGCATAAAAAGGTAGACCTAAACGATCTCCATCTCGTTTTGACAATTTTCCATCGCCATCAGGTTTGAGAAGCAATGGAAGGTGGGCAAATTCGGGCATTTCATTTTCCCAACCCAAGTTTTTATAGAGCAATACGTGTAATGGAGTAGATGAAAGCCATTCTTCTCCGCGGATAACGTGAGAAATATGCATGGAATAATCATCAACTACATTGGCTAGATGGTAAGTAGGCATTCCATCCGATTTTAGAAGTACTTTATCGTCCAATTGTCCGGAGTTGAATACAACCCAACCGCGCACGATATCTTTAAAGCGCACTTCCTCATTTCGAGGCATTTTGAAACGAATGACATAGGATTCACCAGAATCGAGTCGTCGTTGAACTTCATCTTGTGGGAGTGTGAGTGAATTTTTCATGTTCACTCGAGTAATGGCATTGTATTGAGGGGAAGCAACTTTAGCGGCTTTCAAGTTTTCTTTCATTTCCTCGAGTTCTTCTGGAGTATCGAAAGCGTAGTAGGCTGATCCGTTTTGAATGAGTTGTTCAGCGAATTGGCGGTACATCGGTTTGCGTTCACTTTGTCGGTAAGGACCATATTGCCCGCCGATATGTACGCCTTCATCGAATTGAATTCCGCACCATTGGAGCGATTCTACGATAAATTGTTCGGCACCGGGAACGAAACGGGTTTGATCGGTATCTTCTACTCGAAGGATAAAATCTCCTCCATGTTTTTTAGCAAAGAAATAATTGAAGAGGGCTGTTCTTACTCCACCCGGGTGAAGAGGGCCGGTTGGGCTAGGAGCGAAACGTACACGAACTTTTTTATTCATGGTGTAAAGTTCGTAAAAATGGATTGAAAATTGAAAGATTCTGGGGTGAAAAGGATTTAAAATTGGGGATAAAAAAAAACACCCTTGGTTGTGAGACCAAGGGTGGTGATAAAAACCGGCGGCGACCTACTCTCCCACATTTTACTGCAGTACCATCGGCGCTGTGGGGCTTAACTTCTCTGTTCGGAATGGGAAGAGGTGTACACCCACGCAATAGCCACCGTGAAGCTTTTACAGTTCAACG
>CANMVY010000014.1 GCA_947501265.1 Bacteroidota bacterium | reverse complement strand
TGGTATTTTCGACGCTCAAGACATCCTTGGTCCTGGTAAGTTCATCATGAACGCTGAAATTCACAAGTTTGTAGGTGGTGAAATGGTTGAATTAGGCCAATTGGTTGTTTTGAATTCACCTGATGCTGCAAAAAGTTTGACAACCAACACCGGGTTCTCTTCATCCAAGGCTCCTTACTTTACAGCTACTCAGGCAGGAGCTTCCGTAACTTCCATCATGACTGCTGGAGATAAAGTAAACGGTTATCAATTGAACGGTATCCCTGATGGAATGGGTGCTATCGACTTGGGTAACGGTACTTTCAATTTGTATGTTGCTCACGAATTCACTTCAACATCTGGTGTTGTTCGCGCTCACGGAACCAAAGGTGCTTACATCTCTCAACTTAATATTGATAAAAATACCCTTGCTGTTCGCTCTGGTGCTGACTTGATCCAAAATGTGAAACTTTGGAAAAACGGTCAGTATGTAACTTCCAATGTTGCTAATCTTGATTCTATCAATGGTGCATTTAGTCGTTTCTGCTCCGGTGAAATTCCTGTTGCTTCAGCTTTCTACAACGCTGCTACTGGTAAAGGTTCTTTGGTTCGTATGTTCATGAACGGTGAAGAAACCGGTGCTGAAGGACGTGCTTTTGCTCACATCCTTACAGGTGCTGAAACAGGTACTTCCTACCAACTTCCTTACCTGGGTCGTTTCTCTTGGGAAAATGCTGTTGCTTCTCCAAATCCTTCTGATTTAACCGTAGTTGCTGGAATGGACGATGCCACTCCTGGTCAGGTTTACTTCTACGTGGGTGCTAAATCCGATTCTGGAAATGAAATTGAAAAAGCAGGTCTTGCCTTTGGTAAACTTTACGGAGTTGCTGTAAACGGTCTTGCTACTGAAACTTCTTCTTTGATTGCTGCAAATACTACCTTCTCTATGGTTGATCTTGGCTACGTTCGCGATAGCTCTGGTGCTGCTTTGGAAACCAAATCTACCGCTTTAGGTGTAACTCGTTTCTTGCGCCCTGAAGATGGTTTGTTCGATCCAGCTAATCCTAACGATTTCTATTTCGTTACTACCAACTCCATGTCTGGCCCGAGCCGCATGTACCGCTTGCGTTTCACGAACATCAACGATGTAACTCTTGGTGGTACTGTTACAGCTGTTATTGATGGAACAGAAGGACCAAAAATGATGGACAACATCGGTAGCGATCGCGCTGGCCATATCTACATCCAAGAAGATCCAGGTAACAACGCTCACATTGCTAAAGTTTGGCAATACAATGTTGCTACCGATTCCTTGTTCGAAATCGCTCGCTTTGATTCTACTTACTTCATCTCTGGTAAGCCAGATTTCTTGACCCAAGACGAAGAGTCTTCTGGTATTTTCGACGCTCAAGACATCCTTGGTCCTGGTAAGTTCATCATGAACGCTGAAATTCACAAGTTTGTAGGTGGTGAAATGGTTGAATTAGGCCAATTGGTTGTTTTGAATTCACCTGATGCTGCTGCTTCGAATCCTGAAATTGGAGTATTTGGAAATAACACCGAAATCAAAACCATCAACAACATCAAAGAACCAAACTTTGCTGATAGCACGTTGTTCAACCAGCAAAGCTTGAATTCGAAATCAATCCGTAATTATTCCATTCGCAACTCTGGCC
The DNA here is from genome assembly GCA_947501265.1 of Bacteroidota bacterium. Lineage (GTDB taxonomy): Bacteria > Bacteroidota > Bacteroidia > UBA7662 > CANHCV01 > CANHCV01. The sequence goes on along the minus strand of CANMVY010000014.1, from coordinate 51,498 downwards.
AATCTGCATTGACCATTTCCGGAATTTCATTCGCTGGTAATTCTTCTTCTGATTTCTCTTTGTTGAATCTTCCAACCTTCCCTGTTACCGTTAATGCAGGAAGTTCTTTGAATTTCGCAGTTCAATATCGTCCTATTGTTCGTACCAACAGCACTGCTTTGGTAAAAATTCAGTCGAACGATTTCGATGAAGCGGTTTCTATCTTCCGCGTGAATGGTACTGCATGTTCTGGAGCACCTATCAACAACACCACAGCCATTTCTGGTTTATCAAATGTTTGTTTGAAAATGGGTACTACAGACACCGTTTACTATTCGATTGCTGAAAATGCTACTGCAACAAGTTATGCATGGACACTTCCAACTGGTGTAACCATGGTAACTGGAAACGGTACATCAAGAATTGGAGTTACTTTCGGAAATAATTTTGTTTCGAATTCTCAGATCCGCGTTAAGCCTTCCAATGCTTGCGGTTTGAGCTCAAGATTCTCTATCATTACATTATCTGCTACTCCTCCAACCTCGTTGCCAGTATTTACACAATCTACAACCAGTGTTTGCGGAATTAAAGGAACTGCAACTAATGCAACCTACACCGTATCTCCAATCGCAGGTACTAACTCTTACCAGTGGACTGTTCCAACAGGTGCTACCATCGTTTCAGGACAAGGAACAAATTCCATTGTTGTGAATTTCAACGCTGGATTTACAAGTGGTAACATTACTGTAAAAGGATCAACTCCTTGCGGATTTACTCCAATTGCAACTAAAACCATCGTTCTTCTTGATAAACCAGTTATTTCAGGTGCAAGTAGCTTGTGCCCTGGTGAAACTGAAACTTTCTCCGTTCCTGTAGTTATTGGTGCTACTCGTTACCGTTTCAACTTACCAGCAGGATTGACTTTGGTTAGCCAAAATAATAATTCGGCTCTCATTTCTAACAATGGAAGTTTTGTATCAGGAAAGATTGGTGTTCAAGTTCAAACTGCCACTTGCGGTTGGTCTCAGCCCGGTTCTATTTCAGTTAACACAGCGGCTTGCCGTTCTATTTCTGAAACTTCAGTATCGTTGTATCCAAACCCATCCAATGGCAATTTTGAAGTTCGTTTTGCTGAAGCAACAACAGGAAACATTGCTGTTTACGATCTTACTGGAAAAATCATCGCAAATCGTTCCATTCAATCAAAAGTTGAAAACTTCGATGAGCGTTCTTTCTCCAATGGTATTTACTTCGTTCACGTTGTTTCCAACGGAAATACCACAGTATTCAAAATGGTTGTATCCAAATAATGAATCCCTAATTCAACATCCTTTTGTTGAATTCCATAAAAAAGAGGCCCGGATGGGCCTCTTTTTTATGGAATTATTTCAGAATAATTGAACATTAATTCCTTAATTTTGCACGATTTTACGCTTATGAATCAGTATTCCTACATCGCCAACGCAGAGCCCGTAGCTCTGGAACATCTGTACGAATCTTGGAAAAAAGATCCGGAATCGGTAGATATCAGCTGGAAAAAATTCTTTGAAGGATTTGAATTTGCATCTCAATCGGGCTTTTCGGCCGAAAACGTGGATGCTTCCCAACTCTCAAAAGAACTTGCCGTAGCCCAATACATCGATGCATGGCGCAGCCGCGGACACTTGGTTGCCAAAACCAATCCCATCCGTCCGCGCCTCGATCGTCAGCCAGCCTTGGACCTTTCCGATTTTGGATTGAGCGAGGCCGACCTCGATCACTCCTTCCATGCCGGAGCCTTGATTGGCATGAACGGGGCTTCCCTCCGTTCCATCACGGCGCATCTTGAAAAATTGTACGCCGGAAGCATCGGCGTTGAATACATGCACATCCGTTCAAAATGGATGAGGGAATGGATGCAACAGCACTTCGAAAGCCGTTGGCCCAAGTACCAGATGGACATCGAAAAAAAGAAAAGAACCCTTCATAAACTCACCGAAGCCGCCGTTTTTGAAAACTTCCTGCACAAAAAATTTGTCGGACAAAAACGATTTTCTTTGGAAGGTGGTGAAAATACCATCCCCGCTTTGGATGCCATTATCAACCACGGCGCCGATTTGGGAGTGAAGCGTTTTGCCATTGGAATGGCCCACCGCGGTCGTTTGAACGTGCTTGCCAATATCCTTGAAAAAAGTTACGATTACATCTTCAACGAATTCGAAGGAAACATCAATCCCGACGTTTCTTTTGGAGATGGAGACGTGAAATACCACCTCGGCTTCTCCTCCATTACCAAAACCACGAACAACAAAGAAGTGTATTTGGCCCTTGTTCCGAATCCTTCCCACCTCGAAGCGGTGAATCCGGTTTTGGAAGGATACGTTCGCGGCAAAGGCGACAATTGGTACCAGGGTGATCGTTCCCAATTGATGCCGATTTTAATTCATGGCGACGCTGCGCTTTCTGGACAAGGCATCGTTTATGAAGTAGCTCAAATGTCGCAACTTCCCGGTTATTACACCGGCGGAACCATGCACTTTGTCATCAACAACCAGATTGGATTTACGACGAATTTCAGCGATTCTCGCTCCTCCGACTACTCCACTGCCGTTGCCAAAGCCATCGATTGTCCGGTTTTCCACGTGAACGGAGACGATGCTGAAGCCGTGATTTTCGCTGTAGAAATGGCGACTGAATTCCGTCAGCAATTTGGCGTAGATGTTTTCATCGATATGGTGTGTTACCGCAAACACGGACACAACGAAAGCGATGAACCCAAGTTCACCCAACCGCACTTTTACGATTTGATTTCCAAACATAAAAATTCCTTGGAAATTTACCGTCAGCAATTGCTTGCTTCCGGTGCCATCACCGAAGCAGAGGCGAAGTCCGACGAAAAGGCGTTCAACGATTTGTTGCAAGATCGTTTGAACAACGTGAAACAAAAAACCATTCCGGCCATTAAGCCGCATGCTTCTCGTCTTTGGGAAAAAATTGGGCGTTCCAACTCATCGGATTTCGACCAATCTCCCGTTACCGGCGTGAATGCCAAAGTAACCGACGCCGTGATTGCGGCCCTCACCAAACAGCCCGAAGATGTTACCCCCATCAAAAAGGTACAACAGTTGTTGGAAGATCGGAAGAAGATGTATACCAACGGCACCCTCGATTGGGCTTTGGCCGAATTGATGGCTTACGGGACCATGCTCCACGAAGGCAAAAACGTTCGCATTAGCGGACAGGACGTGATTCGTGGTACGTTCTCTCACCGTCATGCAGGATTTTTTGATCAACAAACCGAAAAATTCTACAATTCGTTGAACGGAATTGGTGCCGGACAAGGTGAATTCCGCATTTACAACTCTTTGCTTTCTGAGTACGCTGTTTTGGGATTTGAATACGGCTATGCCATGTCGAATCCGAACAATTTAACCATTTGGGAAGCTCAATTTGGTGATTTTTCGAACGGAGCTCAAACCATGATCGACCAATTCATCGCTTCTGGCGAAAGCAAATGGCAGCGCATGAACGGCATGGTGATGTTGTTGCCCCACGGGTACGAAGGCCAAGGGCCGGAACACTCGAATGCTCGCCCTGAGCGTTTTCTCCAATTGGCGGCCGAGTACAACATGATCATCGCCAATTGCACGTCGCCTTCCAATTACTTCCACTTATTGCGTCGACAGTTGACCTGGAATTTCCGCAAGCCGTTGGTGGTGATGTCGCCCAAGAGTTTGCTCCGTCATCCGTTGGTGAAGAGCGATGTAAAGGAAATTTTAGGGAATACCCGTTTCCAAGAAGTTTTGATGGATGGATATGCCGGTGCAGCGAGCAAGGTGACCAAAGTGTTGTTGTGCACCGGAAAAGTGTACTTCGATTTGTTGGCTAAGCAGCAGGCCGATGGCCGAAAAGATGTGGCCATCATTCGTTTGGAGCAGCTGTTCCCACTTCCTGAGAAGCAATTGATGGAAGTTTACGAAAAATATAAAAACGCTAATTTTGTTTGGGTTCAGGAAGAGCCTGCGAACATGGGTTATTGGACGTATTTGTTGCGCTTCAAGATGAACCGTGAGCGTTTGGAGGTGATTGCGCGCAAGGAAAGCGCATCGCCTGCCACGGGTTACGCCAAGGTGCACGCACAGGAGCAGGCGAACATTGTCGAGAAAACGTTTTCGTAAATTGAACTTTATCTGAAAGGAAGGCTATCTGAAAAGATGGCCTTTTTTGTGGTGCTTCATTGATCCATTTAAGAGTAGAGAGATTTAGAGATCGATGCCTCGGTAGGTTTTCGTTTGACCTTTTTGAAACGGATATAAACGTTTATTATACGGCTAGAAACATGAAATATCGTAAATTTGACTTGGGTAGGGGGCGGTAGCCCCCGTTTTCGAAAGAGTAAACCGAAGTTTTTTGAAACCCTGGGGAATCTTCGCTAATTTGCATTGAAACACGTCCTCAAAGAGGTTAACACAAAAAATCCTGGGAAAAGAAAAATTGGAAACGATTGAAACGGCTCTACCTCTTAACTTTATTACTGGGGAGGGGTGGTCTCGATACATCCCGACTTGTCGGGACACTCGACCACCGGGTGATTCCTGAACCCGCTCCCTGAGGAATCTCGAAGGGAAAAGAGCGGTCGCAAAGCCCAAAAAATTATTCCCTCACGCCAACAACTCCCGAATCTCCTCCACCGTGAGCGACTTCACCAAACCGGCTTCCTCCTGAATCAGTTGGTCGCTCAAATGCTGCTTGGCCGCCTGCAATTTCATGATCTTCTCCTCGATGCTGCCCTGCGTAATGTACTTGTAACTGAATACCGTTTTCGTTTGGCCAATGCGGTGCGAACGATCCACCGCCTGACGCTCAATGGCCGGATTCCACCACGGATCCATGATCATCACGTAATCGGCCGCGGTGAGGTTCAACCCCAACCCACCGGCCTTCAAACTCAATAAGAAAATCCGATCCCGAGAGGCCGGACTCGAAAACTGTTCCACCTGCTGCTTGCGATCCGCTAAACTCGTGCTTCCATCCAAATAACAGTACGACCAACCGCGCTCCTCAAAAGCCCGACGTAAAATGGTTAAATGCTTAACGAACTGACTAAATACCAACACTTTGCTTCCACGTTCCATCACTTCCTCAATGCGGTGCATCACCTCATTAAACTTTCCTGAGCTGTGCGCATAATCGGGTTGCAACATGGCGGGATGGTTCGCCAATTGCCGCAACATCGACAATCCCCTCAACAATAAAAAGCGGCTTTTGGCCAATCCTTCCGAACTCAACTGATCCAAATACTCGTTTCGGAATCCGTTCTTCACCTCTTCGTACACCTTTTCCTGCTCCTTGGTCATCGGACAATAAATTGTGCTTTCTACCTTTTCGGGCAACTCTTTGGCTACCTGCTCCTTGGTTCTTCTCAATAAAAAGGCATGCAAAATCTTTCGCAATTGCTCCGCCAATTCCGGCGCCTCTTGCCGATCCAACAATCGCTGGTATTTCTTCTCAAAAAAGGCCTGAGATCCCAACAATCCGGGATTCACAAAATTCATGATGCTCCATATATCCAACACACTGTTCTCGACAGGAGTCCCAGTTAACGCCAACTTCAACCTTGCATCTACCTGCAAAATGGCTTTGGTGGAAATGCTATCGGGATTTTTGATCGATTGCGCTTCATCAATCACCATGATGTCCCAATCTACCTGCTTAAATAATTCAACATCGTTCCGAAAAATTCCGTAAGTCGTTAAATTGATATGATGAAAAAGGAAGGAACTGGTGGATTTTGCTCGATAAAATCCGGTATGCACATTCACCCGCAACTCCGGACTGAATTTATGGATCTCGTTCACCCAATTGAAAATTAAGGAAGATGGAACCACCAACAAAACAGGGCCCAACTCTCCCCTTTCGTGCAAAAGCGTGAGCAAAGAAATGGTTTGAAGGGTTTTTCCCAACCCCATATCGTCGGCCAAAATTCCACCGAAACCGTTGGATCGCAAAAAGCACAACCAATCGAGTCCGCCTTTTTGATAATCGCGCAGGTTGGCTTTCAACGTCCTTGGCGATTCTACCGAAACCAAGGGTTTGGGATCGATGCCTTCGGCTCCCAAAATCTGAAACGGCCCTTCCTCTTCCTCCCACGATTGAACCGAAGCAAAATGGAATTTTTTTAACGAAAGCCCTTCTTCGGTTTCAGAACCCAGGTTGAACAAATCGGCCAATCGAGCAAACCAGGTTTCGGGAATGAGCGCATATTGGCCGTTGGGAAGTTTAAACTCGCGCTCGCCCCGCAAAATATACGGTTTGATGCTTAAAAAAGGAATGGTGAACGGACCCACCGTGAGCACCGCTTTTAAATCCAACCAATCCGATTCCGATTGAACACTCATCTTCATTTCCGGTTTTCCCGGAAAGTAGGAGCGGCCATTGATTTCCATTTCAATGCGAATACCCAATTCCGATAAAGCCTGAAAATGATCGGCAATCCAAACCGAAATATCTCCCTGAACGCCGTACAAACTACCGCTCCACAAAAACAAACCCCGTTCTTCTAAAATGGAACGAAGCTCTTTTTCCCTGCGGAAGTTTCGCTTGATTTTATGGATGAAAATTTCTCCGTTTTCCCAGTTCAATTTCACCTCGGCTTGGTGCTTATCCTGATCGGAAAACACCTTTTTACCGTAATGCCATTCCCAAAGCAAGCATTTTTGACCCGAAAGATTTTCAGCAAGTTTAAGAACCACCAAAGGTTCAATTTTCTCTTGTTCGAAGTGAATGCTTCCCTCCACCCGAATTTTGTACTTCTCGATTAAATTCAATCCGAACGTTTCGTAAAACTGCTTTTCGGTTTGGGGAGGAACATGGATGTAATATTTGTCGATGAACGGTTTTAGCTTGGGTCCTTCAATTCCGTCGTAAAACGAAACGAGGCGATCCTCCACCAAAAACCAGCAAGGCTGATTCACCAGCACAAACGCCTCTTTTTTGGTTACTTTCAAAAGGGAATCCCGATGTCTGATGGTGGCATAATACCGGGTTCCTTCTTCATTTCGCTTGAAATGGAACAAGGCAGAAGCCTGATCGCTGCACACTTCCACGGCCTTCCCCGCCGGATAACCGTCTTTGTCCATCAAAAAGATGGTTTGCCCGCGCAGCAAATCAAACACTTTCACCAATCGGCGTTCAATGGCAACACGAAATGCTGCCTTGATTTCGGGAGTAAACAGCTTGGAATTCGTGAAAAAATCGACGGGGCGTTGGCTTTTCTTGGTGAGGTGGGTGATGAGCTTTTGCTGCTCAATCTCGTCGAGCAAGCGAACGCATTCCAATTGAGCTTCGGTATAAATAACAGGATATTGATGCAAGTTGTTGGCATGCACTTTTTTGTGCGCCAACGAAAGGGTTCCCTTGGGGGTAAGCAACACCAAATGCGCACTGAGCAAATAGCCCAGATACTCGTGGTGAAACACCGAAAAAACAAGTTCGTATTTTTCTTCTTGAAGCTGCATCGCCAACCCTGTGAACGAAATTAAACTTCAAAAGTAAGTCTTTTTGTACAATTAAAAAAGCAGAAATCGAAGCGATTTTCAACCGTAGAACTTACCTTTGCACTGTGCTCATTGCTCCCGGAAACGAAGGAAAAATAACGCCCTCCAACCTTTTGGAAGGGCTTTTTGCGTTGTATCAACAGCGAAAAGAATTTCAAAAAATTCAATCGTTCGCTCAACAACGCACTCCCCTCTGCTTGAACCAAGTTCCGGGTTCCCTCAAATCACTGCTTTTCGCCGTTTCAGCACGTGCGGCCGGAACGCATCATTTAGCATTGCTTCCCGACCACGAAACGGCCGCTTATTTCTTCAACGACGTAGAAGCCTTTCTTCCTCGAGAATCGGTTTTGTTTTTCCCCTCCACGGGAACGGAACCCTATGCCGAAACCGATCCGGATTCTTCTTCCCTTTTGCTGCGAGCCGAAGTTCTCGATCAACTTTCACAAAAATCCAAACAACCCCAAATCGTTGTTACCTACCCCGAAGCCCTGGCCGAAAAAGTCATCAATCGGCAATCGGTTGAACAAAATACCTTGGAAGTGGCCGTCGGCCAAACCCTTTCCATCGATTTCCTCTTCGAGGTTTTGGTGGAATACGGCTTTGATCGGGTGGATTTTGTGTACGAACCCGGGCAATTCTCCATCCGAGGTGGAATCATCGATGTTTTTAGTTTTTCCAACGATTACCCCTACCGAATCGAACTGTTCGGCGATGAGGTGGAAAGCATCCGCACTTTCGACGTTGAAAATCAACTTTCCCTTGAAAATTTCAAGCAATTTCGTCTCCTCCCCAACGTGCAAAGGCAATTGGCGCTGGAGAAACGTGCCTCACTGATCTCCTATTTAGAAGGTAACCTCCACGTTTGGATTTCCGATTTCCAAATCATCCAAGAAAAATTAGAATCCATCCAAGAGAAAGCACTGGAAACTTGGGAAAAGTTGGGGCAATCCAGCCCCGGAGAAGTTCGCCAATGGCCCATTCCGACCGAATGCTACGAATCGGTGAACAGTTTGGGCCAAGAATTAGAACGAGCCGCATTGGTGTATTTTAGCGCCGCACCCTCGGGAATCGAAAAGCTGGAATGGGGAGCAACGCCCCAAACGGCCATTCGAAAAAACTTCGTGATGTTGGCCAATCAAATGCGGAACAACGAGAAAAAAGAAATTCAAAACATCATTTTTTTCGATAGCCGCGGACAATATGAACGACTTTACCGCATTTTTCAGGATTTGGAGCATAAGGTGCCTTTCCATCCCGTTTTTGTCTCCATTCACGAAGGATTTATCGACCCGGGAACGGGATTATCCATCTTTACCGACCACCAAATTTTTGAGCGTTACCACCGTTATCGCCTGAAAAATTTCAAGTTGAAGAGCCGCGCCCTCACGCTAAAAGAGTTGAAAAATCTGCAGCGCGGCGATTTGGTGGTGCACATCGATCACGGAATTGGTCGGTACGACGGCCTGGAAAAACTCGAAGCACAAGGGAAATTGCAAGAGGCCGTTCGACTTCTCTACCGCGATAACGACTTGCTTTACGTGAGCATCAGCTCACTCCACAAAATCAGCAAATACAGCGGAAGCGAAAATGCCGACCCCAAATTGAATAAATTGGGATCAGACGCTTGGGAGAAACTTAAAACAAAAACCAAATCGAAGGTAAAAGACATCGCCAAAGATTTGATTTTGTTGTACGCCAAACGACGGGCGCAAAAGGGATTTGCCTTCGGACCTGATAATTATTTATTGTACGAACTGGAGTCGAACTTCATCTACGAAGAAACTCCCGATCAGGCCAAGGCCATTCAAGCGGTTAAAACCGACATGGAAAAGGAAATTCCCATGGACCGCTTGGTGTGCGGTGACGTTGGATTCGGAAAAACCGAGGTGGCCATCCGTGCCGCCTTCAAAGCCGCTTGCGACGGAAAACAGGTGGCCATTTTGGTTCCTACCACCTTGTTGGCCTTCCAACACTACCGAACTTTCTCGGAACGATTGGCCGATTTCCCGGTAAAGGTTGACTATTTGAATCGCTTCCGATCGACCAAAGAAACCAAAGAAGTGTATGCAGCCCTTGAAAATGGAAAAGCCGATATCGTCATTGGCACCCATGCCATCGTGAGTAAAAATGTGAAGTTCAAAGATTTAGGTCTTTTGATCATCGATGAAGAGCAGAAGTTCGGTGTTTCGGTCAAAGAGAAATTGAAAGCCTTCCGAGTAAATGTAGATACGTTAACTTTAACGGCCACTCCCATTCCAAGAACCCTTCAATTTTCCCTGATGGGTGCGCGGGATTTTTCGGTGATCAATACGCCTCCTCCGAATCGTCAGCCGGTTTCTACCGAATTAATGACCATGAGTGAGGATAAAATTCGGGAAGCCATTCGTTTTGAAATAGCCCGTGGCGGTCAGGTTTTCTTCGTTCACAATCGGGTAAAAAACATCCAAGAAATTGCGGCCTTCCTTAAAAAATTGGTTCCAGAAGCCCGCATTTGCGTAGGCCACGGGCAAATGGAAGGCGATGAATTGGAGGAAACGCTGATGGCGTTCATGGACGGAGCCTACGATGTTTTGTTGGCCACGAACATCATTGAAAGTGGTATTGACATCAGCAACGCCAATACCATCATCATTAATCAAGCTCAGAATTTCGGCCTGAGCGACTTGCATCAAATGCGGGGACGAGTAGGCCGAAGCAATGCCAAGGCGTTTTGTTATTTGGTGGTGCCGCCTTTAACATCGCTCACCAATGAAGCCCGCCGCCGCCTCAAAGCCATCGAAGAATTCAGCGACCTCGGGAGCGGCTTCAATGTAGCCATGAAAGACCTCGACATCCGCGGAGCGGGGAATTTATTGGGAGGCGAACAAAGCGGTTTCATCAGCGAAATTGGTTTTGAAATGTACCACAAAATTTTGGACGAAGCCGTTGAGGAATTGAAGCACGACGAGTTCAAAGATCTTTTCCAAGATCAACCCGATCGTCCGTTTGTTCGCGATTGCCAAGTCGAAGCCGAAATTGACGCATTTTTACCCGAAAATTACGTAAACAACACCACCGAACGGTTAGCCATGTACATGGAATTGGATAATTTGGATGAAAGCGACGAAAGCATAGAAGCTTTCAAGAAAAAATTGGAGGATCGTTTCGGACCCATGCCGAAAGCTGGACTTAATTTGTTGGAAGTCATTCGTTTGCGCAGACTGGCAAAACAGCTGGGAATTGAGAAATTGGTTCTCAAAAACAGCAAAATGCGGGGACACTTGGTGGCTGGAAACGTAGAACGATTTTACCAAAGTCCGGTATTCGGTCAAATTTTAGCGTGGGCCCAGCAACATCCCGAAAAAATGCAGTTCAAACAAAGGGGAGAAAGCATTCAATTGGAGTGGCAAATGGTTCACCAATTGCGGGAAGCCTTTGTACTTTTGCAAGACATTCTTCAAACCACCTCATGATTTTAGTAAAACTTTCCGACTACAATTTGGCGTTTCAAATCGCTTTTGTGCTGCTAGTGGTTGGGGTGATTTGGTCGTACATCTACGAGCGAAAAAACCAAAAATCAGAGTTTCAGAAAGCGAAAAAATTGTTTCTTTTCTTTGCCTTGCTTCAAGCTTTGGCCGTGGGCGTAGGACATGCCGTTTTTGCTTATTGGGGAAATCAATACGATTGGAAAAAGCAATGGGGAGAGAAAGAAGAATGGAGGATCGAAATGCAAGGAAAACCCATCCAAAAGGAATGGAAAGTGCAAGAGAAATACTTCGGATTCAAGCCATTTCGCCTCTTTTTGAAGAAAACCCATCGGGGGAATATCGAATTTTTGGATGAACAAAATCGGGTTCGTAAAAAAATCGCTTACCAAAAGGACCAATGGGAAGAGTTCGATTATTTCTACGGAAACTCAACCCAACCAATGGATACGTTTTACATTCGGAAGATGGGCGAAAAGGTAATGATTCAACAGGTGGTTTCTTCCGGAAAAATCATCCAATCCGAAAAGTTACTGAGTCCGCCCGAGGCAGCCGAGTGGGAAAAGAAAATGGGATTTCAATAACTTACCTAATCTGTTCTTTTTCAGCATTTTAATTTGAAAAAAAACAGATTCATTTTTTCAAATTTTTTTTATTCACAAACGACCGAAAGCCACTGATTTTGATTTAATTTTGTTGGTTACAACGCGGATTAAACATGGCAGGCCTTTTTGACTTTTTCACGCAAGAAATTGCGATCGATTTGGGTACAGCAAATACCCTTATTATTCACAAAGATAAAATTGTGATTGACGAACCGTCGATTGTGGCGGTAGATCAACGTACGAACAAAGTGATTGCCATTGGCCGTCAGGCGATGCAGATGCACGGGAAAGCGCACGAGGGAATCAAAACAATTCGCCCGTTGCGCGATGGCGTTATTGCCGACTTTACCCATGCTGAAGCCATGATTCGCGGCATGATTGATTTGATTTTCAAAGGTAGTAAGCGCCTTTTCAAACCGCCCATGCGAATGGTTATTTGCATTCCATCTGGAATTACCGAAGTGGAAAAACGTGCGGTAATCGACTCGGCAGAACACGCAGGTGCTAAAGAAGTGTATTTGATTCACGAGCCGATGGCAGCTGCTGTAGGTATGGGAATCGACGTGGAAGAACCGAAAGGCAACATGATCATCGATATTGGCGGGGGAACTTCCGAAATTGCGGTGATTGCCTTAGCCGGTATTGTTTGCGACCAATCGGTGCGCACCGCCGGTGACCAATTCACCCAAGACATTTTGGATTACATCCGTACCGAACATAAAATTTTGATTGGAGAGCGCACCGCCGAACAAATCAAAATCAACGTAGGCGCGGCCATTCCCGAGTTGGACAATCCTCCACCGGATTACGCCGTATCTGGCCGCGATTTGATTACCGGTACTCCGCGTCAAATCAAGGTGAACTATTCCGAAATTGCTCACGCTTTGGATAAATCCATCCGTAAAATTGAAACGGCGGTATTGAAGGCCTTGGAAATTACCCCACCTGAACTTTCCTCCGATATTTTCGAAACAGGAATTTACCTCACCGGTGGAGGCGCATTGCTTCGTGGACTCGATAAACGAATTGCGCAGAAAACCAAATTGGTGGTTCACGTTGCCGAAGATCCGTTGAAAGCCGTGGTTTGCGGTACCGGAATCGCCCTGAAAAATATCAATAACTTTAGTTTCTTGATGACTAAAAACGGTTAAGCGTGCGGCTGATCCTTTTTCTCATTCTGCGCTACCACCCTTTCCTGGTTTTTCTGATCCTGGAAATTGTTTGTGTTAGTCAATTGAGAAAAGATCGATTGTACCACGATTCCATTTTTGTTCAAGGTAGCAGCGAAATCGTTGGACAATTCCGTTCTTGGGAAACAGAAATCACCGAATACGTTGAATTAGGTCGTGTAAATCGCCAATTGGCCGAAGAAAATGCCCGCCTAAAAAACGAATTGTTATCCTCGAAAAGGTTCGATACCGCTTCCCTCGTTCACCGCATCGACAGCGGAAAACAACAATACGATTTCATTGCAGCTCGATTGATTCGGGTTTCCCTTCGGGAAAAACAAAACCGATTTACCATCGACCAAGGTGCCTTGGCGGGAATTCGAGTGGATGATGCCGTTATTGGAAACAAGGGGGTTGTGGGAAAAGTGGTCGCCGTATCACCCAAATTTGCAACGGTCGTACCTATCATCAACATCGATTATCGATTCCCTGCGAGGTTGAAGCGACTAAATCACATTGCTACCATGACGTGGGACGGGGACGATTTCAACGAAGGAACGTTGAACGACATTCCAGGCTACGAAAAAGTGCGCAAAGGAGATACGGTGGTAGCCGATTATTACTCTTCCTATCCGGTTGATTTTCCCGTGGGCAAGGTAACTGCAATTTTCAAAGGCGGTGAAGAAGGTAATTATCAGCTCAAGATCAGGTATTTTGAAGATTTAGGGAAACTGAGTTACGTGTATGTAGTTAGAAACCTTTTCAAGGAAGAACTTAAAAAATTGGACGAAACCAGTAAACCAACCGTTCGTGAGTAGAATCATTTTTCTTCAGTTGTGGCGTTTTCTGCTGGTGTTTTTCTTGCAGACGTTTGTTCTTGATCGGGTCGATGCCTTGGCGTTCGTAAACCCTTCCATTTACGTATTTTTTCTGTTGTTGCTTCCCCGAGAGTGGCCGCATTTCGTGCACATCCTACTCGGATTTGCAACCGGTTACGCCATCGATGCCTTCGGCGATTCGGCGGGAATTCATACTTCTTCGGCCGTTTTTCTGGGTTTCATCGCCCCATTGTGGTTGAACACCTTGAATCAACGAGAACAAGGTGACGAAGTAGGCGCTCATGGCCCCGATCAACTTACATCCGGACAGTTTTTATTGTACGCATTGCCTTTGGTTTGGGCCCATCAAATCTTTTTGTTTTCCGTAGAGTATTTGGACCTTGGAAAAACTCCCTCTGTTTTGTATTACGGAACGATCAATGCCTTTTTTACCGGAATTTTGGTCTTCATCCTTCGTTATTTTCCATCGGCCTTCCGAAAAAATAAAGCAAGATGAACAGCTACAATCGGGTAGTATTGATGGTCTTCATCATTACCGTGTTCACCGTTTTCGTTGGCCGACTCTTTTACATCCAAGTCATTGATTCTTCTTACATTGAAGCCGCGCGAAACAACGCCATTAAAAAACTCATCATCCGACCCGCGCGGGGAAGCCTCATCGACCGAAAAGGAAAGTTAATGGTGATCAATCGCCCCTTTTTCGACATCAAATTCGTTCCTAAAAACTTACCCGTTGAATTCGATTCCATTACCTTTTGCCGATTAATGGACCTCGAACCCGAATACTTCACCAAACGCATGGCCGAACTACGAAAGCAGGTCGGATTTAGCATGTACCGTCCGCAAATTTTCATTTCCCAGCTCAGTGTTGAAGAATATGCAAAAGTTCAAGAAGGTCTCTACCATTTCCCTCAATTCTACGCTGAAAAAACGTACACCCGAAATTATCCCTATGGCAGTGGCGGACAAATTTTTGGGTATTTAGGGGAGATCAACCAAGAACAGTTGGACAAAGATGCGACCCAATACTACAATCCGGGTGATTATGTGGGTATTACGGGAATTGAGAAGGAATACGAGGAACGTTTAAGGGGTGTAAAAGGAATTTCCTATCAGTATTTTGATGTAAAAGGAAGGCCGCAAGGACGTTACAAAGATGGTGCGGAAGACGTAGCGGCCAAAGCAGGTGAAAACCTTCAAACGTCCCTCGATATTGAACTTCAAACCTATGCGGAAAAATTGATGACCAACAAAATTGGATCCGTTGTAGCCATCGATCCTTCTACCGGTGAAGTCCTTTGTTTTGTGAGCGCTCCCACTTTCGATCCAAATAAGTTGGTAGGAAGAAATCGAGGGAAAACCTTTGCTTCCCTCGCAAAAGATCCGCTAAAACCCCTGTTTAATCGACCCATTAAGGGAGCAAGTTATCCTCCAGGTTCTACCTTCAAAGCCATCAACGGGCTGATCGGTTTGCAGCGAGGTGTTATTGATGTGCATACCACGTTTAACTGTTTCGGCGGATACAACGGCGCCATTCACGTGGGTTGCCACGCCCACCGCTCTCCGGTTGATTTTGAATTTTCCATTCAAACCAGCTGCAATGCTTATTATTGCAACGTCTTTCTGCGCATGATAGATCGCGATAACCAAGTAGACCGCAATTACAAAGATTGGTACGCTGCAGTTCAACGCTTCGGAATTGGGAAAAAAACCGGCATCGATTTACCTGGCGAGGTAAAAGGAAATTTACCAACGGCCGAGTTTTACGATAAAGTTAACAAAGGTTGGAGATGGAGAGGCGCTACCATTCTGAGCTTGGCCATCGGGCAGGGAGAGTTGGGGGTATCGCCCATTCAAATGGCCAATTACGCCTGTGCTATTGCTAATCGCGGGCATTACTTCACCCCTCACATTATTCGAAAAGGCCCCAAAAATAAGGTTGAAAAATACCAAACCGGGGTTCAACAAGAATACTTCAATTATTTGGTGGACGCGATGGAAAAAGTAATCGAAGGAGGTACGGGAACCATCGCCAAAATTCCAGGAGTCTCCATGTGCGGAAAAACAGGAACCGCTGAAAATCCTCACGGAGAAGATCACTCCATTTTTATTGCTTTTGCCCCCAAAGACAACCCCAAAATCGCCATCGCCACTTACGTTGAAAATGCAGGATTTGGGGCCACATGGGCCGCTCCCATCAGCTCTTTGCTCATCGAAAAATACTTGCACGATTCCATCTCACGTCCCGCACTGGAAAAGCGGATGTTGGAGGGTTCGTTGCTTCACAAATACCCCGGCTACGTGAACCCCAATCCTCCAGCAACCAAGCCTGGGGAAAACGGTGACAAGCCAAAACCCAATCCAACAGACACCTTAAAACCCCAAGCGGTATGGCCGGTAAACAGGAAAACCCTTTCAAGTACATCGATCGCCCAACGCTGATCCTCATGCTGGCATTGGTCTTGATTGGCTGGGTTGCCATTCATGCCGCTGTGTACAGCCCACAAATGGGAGGACCATTCAATTGGGAACATGCCGCCGGCCGTCAAGCCGTTTGGATTCTTACCTCCGTTTTTTTATTCGTCGTTCTCTTCTCCATGGATTACCGACTTTTCGAAGGAATGGCCTCCATATCCTACATCATTATGATCGGGATACTGGTCGCAACCATCTTCCTGGGGAAAGAGGTGAACGGTGCAAAGGCCTGGATCCAAATTGGACCAGTAGGGCTTCAGCCCGGAGAATTTGCCAAGTTAGCCACGTGTTTGATGGTTGCCAGCTACCTCTCCAGTTACGATGTTCGGCTTGAGAACCAAACCACCCAGCTCATTTCTGCATTCATCATTTTGGTGCCGGCGTTCCTTATCATTCTATCCCGAGATACAGGTTCGGCCTTGGTGTATGCCAGTTTTATTTTTGTCTTGCAACGGGAGGGCCTGAGCATCATCTACCTGGTCCTGGGGTTGGCAACCATTGCTGCCATTGTTTTATCCATCCTCATCCCCGCTCCTTATTTGTACGGCTCGGTGGGCGTATTCATGTTGCTTTACGTTTTGTTTTCCCGCCGTAAAAAACAAGCAAGCATTACTGCCATCACTTGGACGGCGGCATCAACAGCCATTATTTATGGCGTTCAATACGCTTTCGAACACATTTTACAAGAGCACCAAAAAACCCGCATCCTGCTGCTGTTGGGTAAAATTGAAGACCCTTCCGGTGCGGGTTACAACGTTAACCAATCGCTCATCGCCATCGGTTCGGGTGGATTTTTAGGCAAAGGTTGGCTCAATGGAACCCAAACCAAATTCGATTATGTTCCGGAACAAACCACCGACTTTATTTTTTGTACCATCGGCGAGGAATGGGGGTTTGTAGGAAGTACCGTGCTCATCATTTTATTTGGCTTGTTGCTTTTCCGAATCATCCACATCGGCGAACGGATGCCCACCAAATTCGGTCGAATCTACGCTTATGGAGTAGCATCCATCATTTTTTTCCACGTTCTCATCAATTTGGGGATGACCATGGGAATTCTACCCGTTATTGGTATTCCTCTCCCATTCATCAGTTATGGGGGTTCATCTCTTTGGGCGTTTTCCATTTTAATGGCAATTCTTTTACGGATGGATGCTGGAATGAGAAGCACCATGCGCTAACTTTCCGTTGAATTCATTGTTATAAAAACATGGAAAAGCAAAACAACAACCCCGAAAATCAACAAAATTACCGAAAGTCTGGATTCCTCAGTTATTGGGTAGATATCTTTCGCCCTGGAGCCAAAAAAAGCCGGAACGTTAACTTAAAAGTGATGCACGGCATCAATAAAATTAGCATCATCATGTTCCTCATTTGTTTGGTGGTGATGGTGGTGAAATGTGTTCGATGAGTTCAAATTCCGATTTTTTTGAGCAGGTTTGGGAAGTAGTCCGGCAAATACCACCCGGAAGAGTTACTTCCTACGGTGCAATTGCTTCGTTTTTGGGACACCCCCGCAGCGCCCGAACCGTTGGTTACGCCATGAACGCTAGCCATGCCTTCGCCGATGTTCCCGCCCATCGGGTGGTCAATCGAAACGGTTTGCTGAGCGGGAAAATGCACTTCTCCTCCCCTACCGAAATGGAAGACCAGTTAAAAAAGGAGGGATTGAACATTGTTGATAACCAAGTCGTCGATTTTCAAAACCATTTTTGGAATCCGGAACAGCTTTTCAAGTAATTTCCCTACCCATCCGAGGATCGAACGTACCTTTGTCTTATGATTCACATTCATCGCTTCACGAACGGATTGCAATTGGTTCACCAACGCATCAAACACACTCAGGTAGGCCACTGGGCATTGGTTGGAAACGTGGGTACCCGCGATGAAAAAAACGAACACGAAAATGGTTTGGCCCATTTCACCGAGCACCTCCTTTTCAAAGGAACCCAAAAACGATCGGCCCACAAAGTGAATACCTACCTCGACGAGGTTGGAGGCGAAGTGAATGCCTATACGACCAAAGAAAAACTTTGTCTGTACGCTTCATTCATCGATCCATACACCCGAAAAGCATTGGACTTATTGCTCGATCAGTACTTTTTTTCTACTTTTCCTTCAAAAGAATTGGAAAAAGAAAAATCGGTTGTGATCGATGAAATCCACTTGTACCAAGACAGCCCCGACGAACAAATATTCGATGTTTTTGAAGAAAAGTTGTTTGTAGGAACTCCCCTTGGAACCAACATTTTAGGAACCGAACAATCAGTAACCCGCTTCCATAGCAACATGGTGGCAAGTTTTCATCGCAATTACTTCACCGCCGAAAATTCGGTCTTGGCCTATTCCGGTAATTGGCCGTTGAGCAAAGTGGTGGCTACGGTTGAAAGATATTTGGAATACATGCCCACCGGAGCGGCTCCGAAGCGGGAAGCTTTTCAAAAGGATACCCCTTTTCAAATTCAAGAAGCCAAAAATTGCCAGCAAGTTTATAAAAATTTGGGCGCCTTGGCCTTTTCTGCTGCAGAATCACAACGAATTCCCATGCTCCTCCTAACCGCTATTTTGGGGGGCGATAACGCCAATTCCCGACTCAACTTGAACATCCGTGAAAAAGTAGGATTAGTTTACCAGATTGAGGCGCAATACAACCCCATGACCGATGCCGGATTGTTCAACATCTTTTTCAGTTCAGACCCCAAATACGCCCCAAAAATTGAAGGGCTAATCGACAAAGAACTCATGAAATTGTGCACAAAAGCCCTTTCAACCGGTGAATTGCACCGCTTCAAAACCCAATTCAAAAGCAAAGTACTCATGGGCGAGGAAAGTCGACAAGGGCTCATCGCTGCGTTAGCGAAAAACCTCCTTGATTTTGGACGAATCGATTCTTTGGATGAGGTATTCAAAGCCATCGATGCCATTACTTCTGCTGATCTTTTGGCTTGCGCCAATGAACAAATTCATCCCAATCGTTTAAGTCGACTCACGTATTTCCCCGAAGCATGATTCTTCATTCCTCCATTGAAACTTACCTCGATGCACACGTAGGTGATGCCCCCGAAGCATTTCGAAAACTATGGAAAAAAAGCCAGTGGGAAATGGTGTACGGCCACATGGTTTCGGATGTGGGGCAAGCCCAATTCCTTCGACTCATGGCCCAATTGTTGGGCGCTCGCAAGGTTTTGGATATAGGAACTTTTACCGGACAGAGCGCCCTCGCGTTTGCGTTTGGCGTTGGTGAAAACGGACGAGTAATCACCTTGGAAAAAAACGAGGAGCATTGGGTAAAAGCCCAACGCCTCTTGCAGGAATATCCTGAATCGAACCGAATTTCTTTTCATTGTGGAGATGCGTTCATGTGGATGAAAGAAAGCTCTGAAGTTTTCGACTTGATTTTCATTGATGCCGAAAAGCAACAATACGATGCCTATTATGAGGCAGCGTTGGTTTTGCTGCGTTCCGGAGGTTTAATCATCGTAGACAATGTGCTTTGGTACGGCACCGTGGCTGATCCCACTAACCAACAAAAAGATGCCGTAACCCTCCGCCAATTCAATCAAAAAATTGCCGAAGATTCCCGAGTGACTTCCGTAATTTTACCCCTAAGGGACGGACTTACCTTGATTCAAAAAAAATGAAACACCTTTTTCTATTTTTAGGATTGTTCTATTGGAGCTTAGCATCAGCTCAGGTTAATACCCGACAAACCAAGGAGCAGTACATCGAAAAATACAAGACCATCGCCATTTCAGAAATGATAAGAACCGGCGTACCGGCTTCCATCACCCTAGCGCAAGGTATTTTAGAATCGAGTTCCGGAAATTCTCAATTATCTACCGAGGCTAAAAACCATTTTGGAATCAAATGCCATAAAGATTGGAAAGGACCCAAAATGTACATGGATGACGATACCATTGGGGAATGTTTTCGGGTTTACGGCAGTGCCGAAGAAAGTTTTACCGACCATAGTAATTTTTTAAGAACACGTCCGCGGTACGCCTTTTTGTTCGATTTGAATAAAACAGATTACCGAAGTTGGGCATTGGGGCTCAAAAAAGCGGGATACGCCACCAATCCAAATTACGCTCAGTTGCTCATCGATTTGATTGAGAAAATGCAATTGATGCAATACGATTTGGTGGATGAAAACGGTTTAAAAAATTTGGTTCAACATTCGAAACCCATTCCAAAACAACATTTGGATGAAAAGGTGGTGAAACAAATCATCAAATACAATGAGATCGATGCCTATGCCGTTCAGAAAAACGATGAAGGTCCTCTCAGTGTAGCCGATAAGTTTCAAATGATGCCTTGGCAGATTTACAAATACAACGACTTACCCAAGGAAAAATTCTTGTTCGAGCCTGGCGAAGTAGTATATCTGAAACCCAAGCGAAGGAAGGCTCGAACCCCTTACCATAAAGTTGGAGCAACAGAAAACTTATGGCAAATTTCTCAACTTCACGGCATTCGTTTGAACTCGCTGCGAAGGAAAAACCAGTTGGAAGAAGGACAAGAACCGGCGGAAGGCACCATTCTTTTCCTTCGGAAAAAAACCGATGAAACACCAAAAACACGTAGCATCATTGATATTGAAGAACGAAAAATTCAACTGCAACCAAAAATTGATTCTACACCCAAATACCAACCCGGCGATACCATCGTGAAACAACCAAGCACCATCAGTGGTCCAAACAACGATACCATCCCCAAAAAAGTCATTGTTCCGCCCAAAACAATCGATTCCATCCCCGTTTCAACACCCAAAAACTCGTTACCCGAATTTCATACCGTACTCCAAGGAGAAACCGCTTATTCCATCTCTAAAAAATATGGAATCAAAGTAGAAGACTTACTTTTAAGAAATGGAATGAGTAGTTCAGCTTTAAAATTAGGACAGCAGCTAAAAATTCGTCCCTAATGGAAGATCAACGTCCTTTTTTATTGCTAATTCATGGATTTATGGAGGACTCCCGAATCTGGGAACCTCAATTAGCCAATTGGAGCAAAAAATACCGAATTTTAGCACCTGATTTGGGAGGATTCGGTAGAAGAGTGAACGAAGATTTTTTAGGAATCGAAGAAGAAGCCAGAGAATTATGGAAATGGATTGATGGGATGAATATCCATCACCTTGCCATTGCCGGCCACAGCATGGGCGGTTACATCGGTTTGGCCATGGCCGAACAACAAGAATCAAGAATTACTGAATTTTGGCTCATCAATAGCCATGCTGAAGCCGATGGAGTTTTGAAACAACAAAACCGCACCCGATTGATTGATTTGGTTAAGGAAAAGGGCACAGCATTATTCTTGGACGGGTTCCATCGGAATTTATTTGCCCCTGCAAACCGGGAAAAATACCTATCAATCACGGAATTGTTACGACAACGTGCTCAAACGATCCGTCCAGAAACGGTCATTCAAGCAAGCTTATCCATGAGGGATCGCCCCGATCGAACTGAAATTCTATCTAAACTAAACGACCGAGTTTTATTTTTTGTTGGAACAGAAGATGAAAGCATCGAACCGTGGCAAGTAGAGGAAACAGCAAAATGCATCCCCAATACCCATGTATTCGTGATGCAGGGAGTTGGGCACATGGCCATGTACGAGTACGACGGAAAGTCATGAGTTGGATTGAAGAACATGGAATTTCGTGGAGGCACGTTGGCTGCGACGAAGCAGGAAGAGGTTGTTTGGCAGGACCGGTCGTAGCAGCAGCCGTATGGTTGCCCGAAAACTACGATCTACCCAACCTTACCGATTCCAAAGTAGTGAACAAAAAGAATCGAAATCGGCTAAGGGAACTCATTTTGGAACAAGCGCAATCCTACGGAATCGGAATTTGCAGCCCTGTAGAAATCGACGAACACAACATCCTTTGGGCATCCGTTTTGGCCATGCATAAGGCTTTAGAGAAAATAAATGAAACACCAGACATTGTTTTGGTGGATGGAAACCGGTTCAAACCTTTTCGAAATTGGCCGCATCAAACGGTAATAAAAGGAGACGCTTTGGTAGCGGCCATCAGTGCTGCAAGTATTTTGGCAAAAACTGAAAGAGATCGAATCATGGAAGAATACCATGAAATCCATCCACAATACAACTGGAAAACCAATATGGGTTACCCTACCATTGAACACCGAGAGGCAATTAAACAGGTCGGAATTACTCCTTTACATCGGAAGAGTTTTCGTTTACTTCCAGAATCTCAGAAAAAGCTTTTTTAAAAAAAATCTAGGAACGGGTTACCTTTGCAAGGTTTTTGAATAAACACACTCAACTTGGGCCCGACCGGAATCGACGGGTTGACGCCTTTACTTGTGTGCATGCCGTGCCTTGTTGGAAATGCACGTTAATCTGAACCTTCAGCCTTTAACTGGCAACAACACTTACGCACTAGCTGCTTAATCTAGGATTAACGCACTAGTACCCAACGCACCTGCCCATGGCTCCTGCCGGCGGGTCGACCGGGTCCAGTATGCAGGAGATAGGAACTTCCACGCTCTTAAAAGTTCCGAGATCAAAGAGATAAGGAATGGGTAGGCCGTTGCATTGCCGGTTCATTCTCGAAAAGCAAGATGCAACTAAGCATGTAGATCGCCTGTGAAGATCAGCTCCGGACGAGGGTTCGACTCCCTCCGGGTCCACCAACAAAAAAGCCCTATCTTTCGACAGGGCTTTTTTGTTAGACAAAATTGGAATTAATATTCCCACAAAGATTGTTCCCAATCAATGATTTTATTTTTGATTTTATCGGCTTCTTTCAAAGCAGCAGTACCAGGACCTGTGTACTGTTCAATGTTACGATCACCAACTTCTACCTCACGGTAAATGACAGAGGAGAACAAACGCTTGATGAAGAAATCATCAAAAGTAATTTTCGCATTGTCGTTCTGCCAGCAAATCATTTCAGTAGTAGAAATGAAAGGACGAAGAGCTGGATAGTAAACCCAAGCGATGGTAATATAACCATCTCCAGAAGGGTTACGGTAACAAGGAGCGATAGCTACGATACGAACGTCGAAACGACCATATTGCTTGTCGAAATACCACTCTTCTTTAACACGAAGAGCTGTAATTTTATCAGCATCGATTGGAATCAAAGTGTCTTTAGAGCTTTCAGCAGTACCATCACCATCTTCATCCACAGGAATAACTTCCTTGATGTTTACTTGGCTAAGTACGTTGTTCTTGCTCATCACCTGAGAATCATCCAATTCAACAGCATAATCGGCAAACAAACGACCGAAAATAAAACCTTCCAATTTACCTGACTTCATCAATTCCATCAACTGAAGACGAAAATCTTTCTTTTGTTGATTTCCTTTATAAGCCAAAGGCAAATTTTGTTTTTCCTTCAAATCGATCTGACGATAAACAACTTTTGACCAAATGATATCACTTTCACGCAATTGTGGAAGATCAATCGCTCCTTTCGAAGCTGCTGAACGGCGTTCGAAACCTCCATCAACAACTTTGATGTTTGGGTTAGCCTGTCCAACTTTTGGACGGACATCCGCTGGATCAATTTTTGGTGCGGGAGGAGCCGCAGGAGTCTCAACTACAGGAGTAGTTTGAGTTGTAGTTGGTTTTTTAGGTGCAGGTTTCTTTTTCTTTTTTTGAGCCATAGCATCAAATGAAGAAAACAAACCAACAACTGCCAACAATAAGATAACCTTTTTCATTAGATTACTTGATTTCATAGGTTAATGGAAGCAATGATTTCACGCCATCAGGACCAGTTGCTTTGATGTTACGGAAAACAACTGAAGAACCAGTGGGAAGAATGCTAATGGTATTTTTTACTTCACCGGAAAGTGCAGCACCTTTTACATCAACAACAGCTTTACCTTTTCCTGGGATGAACGCATAGAACTGATATTCAGTAACGTTGTATTTAACAGCGAAATCGAAACCAAGTGGAGTTGCAGTAAGACCAGATTGAGAAGTAAGAGCTACTTTAGTTACAGGAGCAGTAGGTTCAACCGCACCAACTTTAGCAGTTGGAAGAGGAATGGCCTTAACGCGGAACTCGGCTGCACCCATTTCACGTGGTTTGCCATCTACCTGACCGATTACTTTAACAATAACCTTTTTATCTTTAACTGCGGGTCCAGAAACGCGAACCATGAATTTACCAGGACCGGTTGAAGTAATGGTACCATCACCTGCCAATTGTGGTTTCAATGAGTTTGCAGAAACACCAGAAGCAGAAATAGTAACTGGGTTATCTACACCGATATAGAATACGTTCATGTTGTCGGGAGAAACCGCAGCTGTGGGAGCTCCAACTTCGTATTCAGCTTTGAATGGAAGTTTAGCGATTCCTGTAGGAGATTTCGGATCTGGGAACTCAACATAACCTTCGTATTTCTTCACACCAGCAGAAGTTGCGCCAGAAGAATACATAGATTTTCCGCCTTCGTTCTTCAACAAACTTCCGCCAATGTATGCTTTTGGTTGAGCTGTAGAGTCAAATGCAGCAACAATTACTTCAGCCTCGTACTTACCACCTTGAAGGATGTAGGTAGATTTAGCAATAACTTTTGCTTCCAATTTGTTTACTTTAATATCCAAAGCATCGATATCACCCAAAAGGAAGGCTACGATTTCAGATTGAGAGTTACGCAAATCAGATTCGAATTTGGTCATCAAAGTAACGATACCGGCCAAAGGCATGGAATGGAAGTTAGCTTCCAACCAAGATTTCTTGGGTTGATCTTTTGATGCAGGCAAACCAACAGGGTCTTCGATTTTCACCAAACCTTTGTTTTGCTCTCCAACCAAAGCGATCAATTTCTTGCGAGCTTCACGAAGAGTGTTTTCCAAACGGTCGCCGTCTTTGGTATGTCCATTGGGACCAATGAACAATACTGGACCTACGTCGATATTGGATTCTCCCATCCAAGACTTGGTCATATCCTCGTCTTTGTGGTCACCAGCATCATATTTTCCGTTTGCGTTACCAGCTAAATCGATTAACTTACCACGGTATTCAGAAATAACTTTTAAAGCTTCTTCTACTGCGGCTTTAGCATCTTTTGCCTTTTTATAGAATCCTTCAACTTTTGCGGGATTCTTTTTGTATTCAGATTCAAATTTGTCGTAAAGCGCATCAATTTTAGATACGGTATTTACGTTAGAGGAACTCAAGGAGTTATTGATGCGAAAGAACGCAGCCAACACCTCACTTGAAACCTGAAGCGCCAAGAGGGCGGTCAACACGAGATACATCATGTTGATCATCTTCTGACGCGGTGAAACATTACCACCTGCCATAGTTACAAGTTTATTTGATTAAAATGTGTTGGACTAAAATTATTTGTTACCGGTCATTGCAGACAACATACCACCGTAGATGTTGTTCAAGTTCTTCAAGTTAGAAGTCAACTTGCTCAACTCTGCTTTGTACACTTCTGCATCAGCAGCAGCAGCGTTCAAAGTAGCGATAGAATTGGCCACGCCACCGTATGCTTTGGTCATTTCAGAGATTTTTCCACCTGCTTCAACGGTAATGTTGTTGAAAGCTGAAACAGAACCTGCAGCAGTTTTAACGTTGGTTGAGAATTCTTGAGTAGCTACAGAAGCATCACCCAATTTTGACATTTTTCCAACGGTATCGCTCAAGTTGGTCATTCCTTTACCTAAAGAATCGATCAATTCAGTTCCAACCTTAGACTTGCCAAGCATGTCATCCAATTGCTCAGTTACTGATTTTGATTTTTTGGTTGGGTCTGCGCCAGAACCTTTCAATTCTGGATAAACCAAAGACCAATCGATTTCCATGTGTACAGGCTCGAAAGCAGAAACGAAGAAGATAACCGCCTCAGTACCCATACCAATAATTAACATTTCAGAAGCGCCTTTCCAGTGCATGATTTTGAACAAGGCACCTAAGATTACTACCGCAGCACCCCAGGCATATGCATAACCTAAGATTGTTTTTCCTTTTTTGGAAGTCATGAAATTACCACCTGACATAGTTTTGTGTTTTAAATGTTTTACTTTTTATTTTTTTACCTAATTTGATCTGATTAAAAATCTTCCATGGAACGTCCCAAGAAATCTTGGATACAACGGAAGCCAATGTAACTTTTGGAAGTGTCTTGGTATTCAAAGTCGCGGGTAGAAACACGCAACATGTGAGCAGCATCTTTCCAAGATCCACCGCGAATAACTTTACGAGTTCGAACAATGTCGTCTCCTTTTTTGCGCTGGTAACGGAAATCTGGATTCATATCGTGAACGGTGCTGTAAACAGATTCTTCATAAGAAGTAAGGGTCCATTCAGCAACGTTACCAGACATGTTGTAAAGTCCGAAATCGTTAGGATTGTAGCTGTATACTTTAACGGTGTAGTGACCTCCATCATCGGTATAGTTACCACGACCGGGTTTGAAGTTGGCCAAGAAACATCCTTTATCGTTACGGATGTAAGGACCACCCCAAGGATAAGGAGATGTATTCAAACCACCACGAGCAGCGTACTCAAATTGCCATTCGGTTGGCAAGTGGTACGGTGGAGCTTCAACCTCTTTGTTTGCGCGACGGAACGTATTCACGTAATCGGTTCTCCAAGAGCAGAAAGCATTCGCTTGATTCCAGTTTACACCAACTACAGGATAATCGTCGTAAGCTGGGTGGCTGTAATAATTCTGAGTCATGGGCTCGTTGTAGCTATAAGCGAAATCGCGAGTCCAACAAAGGGTATCAGGATAAACGTAAACCGAATCGCGAACAATGAATTTGTTGCGTTTTGCGCTTACGTCTTTATTGTGAGCTGCATTGTTCAAATCGTACCACTGGTACAAATAGGTCAATTTACGAACATCCAATTCCTGTTTACCAAAAACTTGATCATCACCAGTGTAAAACATGTCCTTCAAAGCCTCATCGTTCCACTTGATTTCTTGTTCCCAATCGATGAACTTTTCACCAGCAGGACCTTCTTTGATATGGTTCAATTTGGTGTGAGCGATAGAATCTGCTACCCACTGAACGAACTGACGGTATTCATTATTGGTAATTTCCGTTTCATCCATGTAGAATGCTCCTACAGAAACGGTTTTGGTTGGCGCATTGAGCGAGAACATCACGTCCTGATCGCTTTGCCCAGCCTGGAAATTTCCTTGTGGAATAAATACCATTCCATAAGGTTCTCCTGGGAAGTAGGCCTCACGACCTTGTACCCCGATAAGCTCACCATTTCCGGAGCCACCACAACTGCTTAAGGCAACCATGCCGAAAAGCGTTAAAGAAAAAAGAGCAAGTCTCTTCATAAGTATCATTTACAACTACTAGTGATCGATGTTTTTAACAGAGTGGAAAAATACAAAACAAAAACTCCAACTATCAATGAAATATGGGGTCGGTTGGTGGAATTTTAACAGGAATTTGAATTTTGAAGTTGTAGCCCAACATCGCTTCAACGCTGTTTCGGCCTCCAATGCTGCCCAACTTATTCATGGTAGCACCGTAAGAAACTCCTAATTTCAATCCTCCATCTGATTGATTTCCTTTTAAATAGCCTCCAGCCAACAGATAAATTGCATCGGAAGTGGAATACCCAAATCCACCCCAATATTTGTTGGAATACATCCCAATGGTCGAAAAATCAAATTGGGATTTTTTCACAATTGACTTGATCAGCACGGAGGGCATTAAATTAATTTTTTCATTCAGTTTGTACGTATATCCACCGGTAATAAAAAGGTGGGGTTGCATATTCACAGAAGCATTGTTTTGCAATTCTACGTTTGGATTGGTAAGGTGGGTTGCAGATATTCCAACATAATAATTGGGAGCAGTAAACAACAATCCTGCATTAACATCTAAGCCAAAACCACTGATATCTGAAGTTACTAAAATCGGATCAGGATTAGTTCTAGGATTTAATTTGCTCAATTGACTCGAAATTTGAAGCATTCCAACACTAATTCCAGCAGAAAGCGTTCCTTCAAATGGTAAAACATTGTCCTTATGATAAGCATACGACAAATAAACCCCGGTAAACTTTTCTAAACCGTATTCATCGTCCAAAATATTCAATCCTAAACCTCCTTTTACTTTATTTACTTTGGAGTGAATGTTAAAATTTCTGGAGGTGGGGTTAAAATCTGCTAAACCCATGTATTGGTTGTGGTACAAACCTGTGGCGGAAATGTTGGTTCCTAAACCGGTGTAGGCCGGATTAAAACCCATGCCATTTAGGGCATATTGATTGAATTTCCAATCCTGTTGGGCGAAACCCACAGTAGAAATCATGGAAACAATAGCAACGAATAAGAGGAGGGTAACCTTTCTCATTTGGTTTTTCTTTAGTTGGAAGGTGTGCTAAGATAGAGGATTTTCCTGATAGAAAAAAAAGTGGAAAGATTTTTTCTGAAAATTTGCCTTACTTCCCTAAAGAAAGGATGTAATTTTCAATGGCTTTCGCCATGCTCGGAACACCGGGCTCTGGAGCGTAAATGTTAACGACCAATTGGTTATCTTCTGCAGACTTACGGGTGGTTGGGCCAAATACTGCAATTCTTGTTTTCTCTTGTTTAAAATCTGGAAAATTCTTAAACAAAGATTCAATTCCGGTAGGACTAAAAAAACAAAGAACGTCGTATTTCACATCCGCCAAATCGCTCAAATCGCTGATGGCGGTTTTAAACATGATGGCCTTGGTTAATTCAATTCCAGCCGTTTCGAACGTTACATTGAAGTCGCTCAACGATTGTTCCGAAACCGGCATTAAAAATTTCTCTGCCTTGTGTCGTTGAAAGTATGGAAGGATGTCGTTTAAACTTCCCTTGCCAAAAAATACTTTGCGCTTCCGCATCTGAATGTACTTCTGCATGTACAGCGCAATGGCTTCACTCGTACAGAAATATTTCGCGTCAATGGGCATTTCGTGTTTGGCCTCGCCACACAAACGAAAGAAATGATCGATAGAATTCTTACTCGTAAATACAATGGCATTGTAATCCTTAATCTCAATCTTCTGCTTCCGAAAATCTTTCGCTGAAATCCCTTCAACGTGGTGAAATGCCCGAAAATCGACCTTCAACTTGAAGCGATCGATGATTCCCTGATAGGGATTCGCTGCTTCAGGTGCAGGTTGGGCAATTAATACGCTGCGAACCGGATTCGGTTTACTCATCTCCAAAACCATTTAATCAAAACCAAAGTTGGAATAATTTCCAAAACGCAAAAGTAAAAAAGAAAACGCAAGAAAACACCAACTCCTTTCGAGGTAAACCGAAACAAAACCCGAAACAACCTAAAAACAAAGGAAATAGCCCAAAAAAACGGTATCGCCCAAAAAATCATTTCCTCCAATCGAATCCCACCCCAATTCATCCATTTTTCCTGATTGAAAAACACCAAAAACAAGGACAAAACTCCCAATAAGGGCGCAATCCATCGAAAATAATTGAACAATGAAAACAAATAATACTCCCCCGTATCGTCCATCCTCGTCACTTTCCCTAATATCCAAATCCACTGACGCTTCATCCAATAAACGCCCCCAACGATTCCTACCAGAGCCACCAATGGAAATTCAATGCCTCTTGAAATTAAAAAATAATCGATCCAAATAGAAAAACCAATCACCCAACTCAAATCCAAATTCAATAACCCAACCGACAATCGTTTTTTGTAATCCCTGAAAAACTCCTCGGCAAACCGAACATTGATCAATGAATATCCTATTTTATTGAAATACACTTCATTCAACCAATACCCAATAACCCCCAATAAAAGCGATAGCAAAGCCCAAACAAAATATCCCGTACGGTCACCCGGAGGAATCCGAACAGCCTTAACTTCCGTCCTCTTCTCCTTCGAATCCCAATAACGCGGCTCCAACAATGTATCCTGAACCTTTTCTTGTTGAACACTATCAATAGTTGCCAAGGAATCCACTACCGCCAAGGAATCCACCCTAGAAGAATCGACGGTTTGGGCGGAAACGCCCAAAACCCAAAACATCATTCCGAAAAACAAGATGCGTTTCACTTTGCAAAGAAACAAATTTTTCAGGGTTTCCCATTGTACCTTTACCGGGTGAAAAATTGGAAAGATTCAATTCGGTGGATTTCCAAACAAACTCCACGGCGTGTTTGGAACATGTTCCTCGTGGTCTTTTCCTACCTGCTTTCCAAAGCCCTTAAAAAAACCGTTCATTGGGGAAGCCCCATTTCCATTTCCATCGAACCCACCACGGCTTGCAACCTACGTTGCCCTGAATGCCCAAGCGGACTTCGTTCCTTTACCCGAGACCAGGGCAATTTAAAGTCCGATTTTTTCGATACCGTGCTTCAGGAGCTCGCCCCAACACTTTCTTACCTCATTTTTTACTTTCAAGGAGAACCATTTTTGAACAAACAACTGTTGGAAATGATTCGCAAAGCGCATCAAAAAGGCGTTTACATCGCCACCTCCACCAATGCCCACTTTTTCGACCCCGAAACTGCGGAAAAAACCGTTCAAAGTGGCCTCGATCGTTGTATCATTTCCATCGATGGAACCACCCAAGACGTGTACGAACAATACCGTAAAGAAGGAAACCTTTCTCAAGTGATCGAAGGAACTAAAAACCTTATTCAAGCTCGGAAAAAGCTTCAATCCACCACCCCAACCATTATTTTTCAATTCCTGGTGGTGGGCCCCAACGAACACCAAATGGAAGAAGTTATTCAACTGGCAAATTCGTTGGGCGTGGATGAAGTGAAGTTTAAAACAGCCCAAATTTACGATTATCAACACGGCTCCCCCCTCATTCCAAAAAATGAAAAGTTTAGCCGATATCGAAAAAACAAGGACGGTTCGTATTCCATCAAAAATACCCTCATCAATCATTGTTGGCGGCTTTGGCACAGTGCGGTAATTACCTGGGACGGTTGGGTTGTTCCCTGTTGTTTCGATAAAGATGCAAGCCACAAATTAGGACAAGTAAAAAACAACACCTTCAAAGAAGTATGGAAAGGAAGTTCCTATAGGTCTTTCCGAAAATCCATCATCAAGTCCCGATCAGAAATCGACATTTGCACCAATTGCACGGAAGGAACCAAGGTATGGGCATAAGATTTTGCTCCTTATTCTTGGTTTTATTGTTTCCTCTTTTTGGATTTGCCCAAGGGTTTTTTCCTTACCCAAAATGGCTTCCTGCACCCGACAGTTTGCACATTTTCCCGACACCGGTTTTCTACCGCACGCCAGAAAATGGGGCAGCATTCGGTTTGGGTACCTTGTATCGATTCAACCCTATCGAATACGTTGATTCGACCAAAAAAAGATTTTCAACCGTTTACCTTTCTCTTATTCATACCACTAAAAAACAGACCTTATTGGAGTTGAATCACCATCTTCTGTTCGCTAAAGGGAAAATCTTTCTACGTGGAAATATCAATGTGGATGATTTTTACGACAAATACTATGGCATCGGCGGAAATCAACGAGAATCCGATTTGGAAACGTTTCGATTTCAACGCGCTTTTTGGTTCCAACAAGCGCAATGGCAATGGCGAAAAAATTGTTATTTGGGAGGAATTGGCTGGTACTACGATTTAAGGAATATTTCGGTCATTTCCGGAAATGGGGCTTTGGCCAATCGCACCGCTCCAGGAGCTGAAGGCAGTAAAAACCTTGTGTTTGGCATCAGCAGTACCATCGATACCCGCGATCATCAATTCGTTCAAAGTAGCGGTATTTTTTGGGAAGTTCAAACCCTCAACGCTGCCAACAACGGGGCAAACACCCATCCTTTCACCCGCATCCGAACCGACCTCCGCTGGGCTACTCCCCTCTCCAACACCAAAACCATCCTGGCTACCCAGCTTTACTTGGATCAAACCTCCAAGGGTGCCGCTTTCCAATTTATTCCCACCTTGGGTGGCGATCGAATTCTTCGCGGCTATTTCCGCGGCCGTTACCGGGATTATTCCTATGCAGCAGCCCAAGCGGAAATTCGTCATACCTTCCCCAATCAATTTGGTTTTCAAGCTTTTGCATCGGCTGGTCAAGTGGGCTCAACGTGGAAAAACTTTAACGATTCCCCTTGGAAAATTGCAGGGGGAATTGGACTTCGGTACAAGGTCTCCGAAGGAAGTCGAACCATCCTTCGATTGGATTATGCCATCAACAGAGATGGCGGTTCTGGATGGTATGTACGTGTGAATGAAGCTTTTTAAAAAGATTTTTGTCAATATTGGTCGAATTTCCGTTTTCGGTTGTATCATTGCATGTCGGATTTCTCCAAGCGCCCTTTTCAGCGCATTTCTTTTGGAGTCCTTCCATCAGTTAATTTCTTGTTTTTGACCTACTCCTAAAATTTTTTGGATTGAATTTAGATGATTTAAAAGCGAAATCTCTCAAAGATTTGAGAATCATTGCGGATGAATTGAAGATGGAGAATTTCTTCTCTCTTAAAAAAGATGCTTTGATTAACGCCATTGCTGGAAACCAAGCTACAACTCCAGCACCCGCTGTAGAAAAGCCCAAACGTTCACGTTTTTCCAAAGAAGAAAAACCCAGTCTTTTTTCAGATGAAAAACCTGCAGTGGAAGCAGAAAACAAATCGAAAAGACGTCGATTGGAAAAGGCCGATGAACCCGTTGCTGCTGCTCCCGTTTCTGAAGAACCAGCTCCAGTGGCAACGTCTCCTGAGATAACATCTTCTTCCGAAGAAAATCCAGAAAAACGCCCCAATCGATTCGAAAAACGCCCCAGGAACCCTTCCGATTCTCCCAAATTTGAAGAGCGGAAACCGCAAGAAAATCGGGAAAACCGAGGATTTTCCCCACGTCCTGAAGGCAAACAACAAGAACCCAAAACCGATCAGAACCCAACGGAAAATAATCCCGAGTCGAGACCGCAACCGCACCACCAACATCAACATCCTCAACGCAACAATGGGCCCAAAAATCACGCCCTTGATCAATACAATTTCGATAACCTCATCATGCACGAAGGCGTGGTGGAAATCATGTCGGAAGGCTACGGATTCATGCGTTCCTCCGATTACAATTACCTCACCTCCCCCGACGATGTGTACGTTTCTCCCAACCAAATTCGCAGTTATGGCCTAAAAACAGGCGATACCGTGGTGGGCTCTTTGCGTCCACCCAAAGAAGGAGAACGTTATTTTGCCTTGGTGCGTGTAGATAGCATCAACGGAAAAAACCCTAAGGAAGTGCGGGAACGTGTTCCTTTCGATTATTTAACCCCGGTTTTCCCCGACGAGAAATTCAACCTTGCAGATCAAGCTAATGATTATTCTTGTCGCATTCTTGATCTCTTTTCTCCCATCGGAAAAGGGCAGCGCGGACTCATTGTGGCTCAACCCAAAACGGGTAAAACCATGCTTCTAAAAAGCGTGGCCAACGCCATTGCCCGCAACCATCCCGAAACCTACATGATTGTTCTTCTTATCGACGAACGCCCAGAAGAAGTAACCGATATGGCCCGAAGCGTTAAAGGCGAAGTTATTGCTTCTACCTTCGACGAACCGGCCGATAAACACGTAAAAGTGGCCAGCATGGTGCTCGAAAAAGCCAAAAGAATGGTGGAAAGCGGACACGATGTAGTGATTCTTTTGGACTCCATTACGCGTTTGGCGCGGGCTTACAACACCGTTGCTCCTGCTTCTGGAAAAATTCTTTCCGGTGGTGTTGACGCCAATGCTTTGCACAAACCCAAACGATTTTTCGGCGCTGCTCGAAACATCGAAAACGGTGGATCCCTAACCATCATCGCAACCGCTTTGATCGATACCGGAAGTAAAATGGATGAAGTGATTTTCGAGGAGTTCAAAGGAACCGGAAACATGGAATTGCAGCTCGACCGAAAACTGTCCAACCGCCGCATCTATCCGGCCATCGATGTGATGACTTCTTCTACCCGCCGCGACGATTTGTTGCACCGAAAAGAAGTGCTGCAGCGCATGTACATCCTTCGCAACCACTTGAACGACATGAGCAACACCGAAGCCATGGAATTCTTGTTGTCACAAATGAAAGGCACCCTCAGCAACGAAGAATTTTTGGTTTCAATGGGAAGGTAATAAGCCATGAAAGTAGAAATTTGGAGCGACGTGATGTGCCCGTTTTGCTACATCGGCAAACGGAAATTGGAAGTAGGTCTTCAGCAGATTGACTTTTCGGATTCCGTTGAAATTGTTTGGAAAAGCTATCAACTGAACCCCGAATTACAAACGAATCCCAATTCCTCCATCTACCACTATCTTTCCGAACAAAAAGGAATGCCCATGGAACAAGTCCGTACCATGATCATTCGGGTTTCAGAAATGGCAAAAGAGGTTGGAATTACCATGAATTTCGAGCAGCAAGTTGTGGCAAATTCGTTTTTGGCTCACCGACTAAGTCACTTGGCCAAAAAATGGAACGTACAGCATGCCTGCGAAGAAGCGTTGTTTTTGGCCCATTTCACCGAAGGAAAAAACATCGATTCGGAAGATGTGATTCTAGAAATTGGCACGAATTTAGGAATTTCCGAGTCTGAAATTCAGGCGTTATTCGAATCCGATATTTATTCCAACGACGTTATTCAGGATCAATACGAAGCCCAAAATGTTCGAGTTCGGGGCGTTCCGCATTTTGTTTTCAACGACAAATACGTGGTTTCTGGTGCCCAAGATTCATCCGTTTTTGCCGGCGCTTTGCGCCAAGCGTTTGGGGAATGGAAAGATGCCCAAACGAGTTTTTCATCTTCAGAAAATTCTTGCGATTTGGACGGAAATTGCAATTAATCGGCCTCGATGCGCCCTTTAATTTTCCCTTCTCGGAAGGCCGAATCGGCGATCGCATCTTCTTTTTCAGGAATGCCGGCCAACTGATCCAAATTCGGTTGCCCGCCTTCGACCCAAGCCGAGTACCATAAACTTCCCAACAAAACGATGGACGAACGCATGCGGTCTTCCACCATGCTGCCCAATCGGGCATGAAAGTCGGCCGAATAGGCTTTTGAATATTGTTTTACGACCGTTCTTCCCTTGGTTTCAAAAGCGTACTTCGCTTGAGGAGAAACGTTTTTACCGGTCATTTTTTCGGATGAAAACACGGTATCTACCAATTTTGCGCTGCCTAAAACGGCATTCCAGATGGCTTCTTGCGGCCGTTCGATGTACTCGGCTTTTCCAACAAAAAAGTCGTAATCGACCGCAAACAATTCGGGCAATCGGGATTCCAATAGGCCATGAATGCCTTCCTGATTGGTGAATTGCCCGTTGTAATTTTTGGTGGCGTGGAGGGGAACGTGCGCATCACCGATGTAATGCCCAAGGTCGGCGGATAACTTCAAAATCCGGCCTACATTTTTTTGAGAAAATGCCCATACCAACTGCCGGTAAACCTTGTAGGTATTCCAAGGGACAATACCGTTTTCGATCAAGGTATCTTCTGAAAATTTAGAAACGGCCTTTTCCCAAACTCGAGGCAGTTCGGGGAAAGGATAACTTCCGTAGTGATCAATATCAATAAAATGTCGAGGACCCTCTTCCAAAATGGCGTAACGACGCTTATCGGGATCCACCGCGTGTTCGGTGATGTAATCGATGTTCTTTTTGTAGAAGCCGAACAATTCAGATGGGAGGGTAAAAACCGCGTACCGATTGATCGTTTTATGAGCATGAAATCCCCAAGCGTTCATTTCTGGATGGAAGCCTAAGGTTAAGCTGAAAAAAAATGCTAAGAGGAGTCCTTTTTTCACGGATGCAAGTTAACGAATTGGGCCAAAATTAGGGAAGCCCAAAATTATTGGGTATTTTTGTGGAAAGATTTTGATCATGGAATTTGATGTAACGGTCATCGGCTCCGGTCCCGGAGGATATGTTGCGGCCATTCGCTGCGCTCAGTTGGGTTTGAAAACCGCCCTTATTGAAAAATATTCAACTTTAGGAGGAACATGCCTCAATGTAGGATGCATTCCTTCCAAAGCGATGCTCGACAGTTCCGAACATTACCACAATGCGGCCCACACGTTCTCAACCCACGGAATTGAACTTTCGAATTTGAAAGTCAACCTGGGACAAATGATCAACCGCAAAAACGAAGTGGTTCAACAAACCTGCGACGGCATTCAGTTTTTAATGAAGAAAAACAAGGTCACCGTTTTTCAAGGTTGGGGATCTTTCATCGACAAAAACACCATTCAGATCAAAGGAGAGACGGAAACCAAAAACATCACCACCAAAAATACCATCATTGCGACCGGATCGAAGCCCGCTTCATTACCCGGACTCGATATCGATAAAAAGCGAATCATTACTTCCACGGAGGCCTTGAATTTGCCCGAAGTTCCCAAGCACATGATTGTGATCGGCGGTGGAGTTATCGGAATGGAAATGGGTTCGGTTTATGCTCGCTTGGGCGCCAAAGTTTCGGTGGTAGAATACATGGGATCCATCATTCCTACCATGGATGCCACCATGGGCAAAGAGTTGAAGAAGAGTTTGGAAAAACTTGGATTTGAGTTCTTTTTGGGCCACAAAGTGGAATCTGCCACGGTGAAAGGAAAAACCGTAACTGTGGTGGCCGAAAACATGAAAACCAACGAAAAGGTAGAAATTAAAGCCGATTATTGCTTGGTTTCTGTGGGGCGTAAAGCCTATACCGATGGCCTCGGCCTGGAAAACATCGGTTTAACTACCGACGAACGTGGCCGAGTATTGGTTGATGATCACTTACAAACCTCTGTCCCCGGCGTTTACGCCGTTGGTGACGTTGTGCGCGGCGCCATGTTGGCCCACAAAGCAGAAGAAGAGGGAACATTTGTTGCTGAAACGATTGCTGGCCAAAAGCCACACATCAATTATTTGTTGATTCCTGGCGTTGTTTATACGTGGCCAGAAGTAGCAGCCGTTGGTCACACCGAGGAAGAGTTAAAAAAGCAAGGACGCGCTTACAAAGTGGGTTCCTTCCCTTTCAAAGCCAGCGGAAGAGCGCGCGCTTCGATGGATACCGACGGAGTAGTGAAGGTGTTGGCCGATAAAACGACCGATGAAATTTTAGGCGTTCACATGATCGGCCCTCGCGTGGCCGACATGATTGCGGAAGCGGTAGTTGCGATGGAGTTCCGCGCATCTGCAGAAGACATTACACGCATGAGCCACGCTCACCCCACATTTACAGAATCATTTAAAGAAGCTTGTTTAGCTGCGACCGATAATCGCGCTATTCACATTTAATCATGTGGTTTAAATTCTCGAAATTCATCCTCCGAAACAGGTGGACACTTCTTATTATCATTGCCCTTTTCACCGGATACACGGCCTATTTGGCGTCGAAGGTGGAATTGTCGTACGAAAAATCGCGCATCGTTCCTCCGAATGATCCCGAGTACAAAAACTTCGATAAGTTCATCAAATATTTCGGGAACGACGGAAACGTCATTGTGGTGGGCGTTCAAACTCCACGAATTTTTGAGCAAGAATTTTTCAACGACTGGTACCAATTAAGTCAACACATCAAAAAAATTCCGGGCGTTACCGACATGGTTTCTTTGGCCGATTTGTACAATATTGAGTTGGATACCACGGCAAAGAAATTCAAAATTGCTAAAATCTGCACCGAATTGCCTCGATCCCAACAGGAGGTAGATACCATCCGACAAAAGGTTTTGGCCAATAAATTCTTTGAAGGATTGGTGTACGATTCAGCATCGTCGAGCACATTGATTGCCATTGGTTTAGATCGCAAAGTTTTGGACAGCAAACTGCGCATTGAGGTTTGCGACCGAATTATGGAGTGGGCCAAGCAGTTTGAAAAGGAGCAAGAAGTAGAGTTGCATTATTCTGGACTTCCCTTGGTTCGTACCATTTTCGCCACCAAGGTGAAAAATGAGTTGTACCTCTTTTCCATTCTATCGGTGGCGGTAACCTCCATTTTATTGTGGTTTTTCTTCCGTTCGTTTTTAGCGGTGATCATTCCAACAGTGATTGTTCTTTTAGGAGGAATTTGGACCATGGGAACCATCGTGATGTTCGACTACAAAATCACCATTCTAACCGGATTGATTCCTCCTTTGATTGTTGTGATTGGCGTTCCTAATTGCATTTATCTGCTGAATAAATACCACATCGAATACATCAAACACGGGAATAAAATCCTGGCATTAACGCGGGTAGTAGAGAAAATTGGCGCTAGTACTTTCATTGCCAATTTTACTACGGCCATTGGATTTGGGGTATTCATGACCACCGGTTCCAGTATTTTGGTAGAATTCGGATTGATTTCCGCGTTGAACGTTATGCTCATTTTCCTTTCGAGTTTGATCATGGTTCCAGCCATTTACAGTTTTTTACCTCCCCCAAGTTCAAAGCAAACCGATCACTTGGAGAATAAAACGGTAAATTATTTTGTGGACTTATTCGGAAAATGGGCATTCACCTATCGAAAAGCGATTTATGCGGGAGTAACAGTACTCACCATCATTGGTTTATGGGGGATGACCATGTTAAAACCATTGAGTTATTTGGTGGACGATATTCCTCACGACGATGTTCTTTATACCGACTTAAAGTTTTTTGAGAAGCATTTTCACGGCTTGATGCCGTTCGAGATTTTGGTTGAAACCGGTGAGCCCAACGGAGCCTTGGATCAAACCAATTTGGAAATTGCCGAGCAAATTCAGCAAGTGGTGATGGAAGACCCCAGTTTTGCTCGTCCTGTTTCCTTGGTGGAAGTGATGAAAGCCTGCCGACAAGCTTACCGCGGTGGCGACCCTTCCGAGTATTCCCTATTCAGTGGAATGGAGCGAAATTTCATTTTACCCATCATGTACCGAAGCATGCGAGGCGGTGGCCCAGGTGGAAAAATTGCCTCCGCTTTTACCGATAGCACCCGTTCCATCATTCGCCTTTCCTTTAAAATGGCCGATGTAGGAACCACCAAAATGAAAGAAATCGTCGGAAAAGTTCGTCCAAAAATCGATTCGATCATCAAAGACACCAACGTTAAAGTAACCGTTACAGGATCGAGTGTGGTGTTTTTGAAGGGGAATCAGTATTTAATCGACAGTTTAAACTCCAGCATTTGGCAGAGTTACATTTTGATCGCATTGGTGATGCTTCCGCTGTTCCGAAGTTTTCGCCTCCTCATCATTTCCCTTATTCCCAATACGCTCCCCATGTTGTGGGTAGCTGGATTTATGGGATTCTCTGGAATTCCGTTGAAACCGTCCACCGTCTTGGTCTTTTCCATCGCCCTGGGAATTGCCGTAGATTGCACCACCCACTTTCTGGTCAAATACCGGCAGGAAATTGAACGACACGATTGGGATATTAGGACAACGGTATTGGTTGCTTTGAAGGAAACCGGCAGCGGTATGATTTACACCTCCATCATTATTTTCTTTGGATTTGCTATTTTCGGTGCCTCTCAATTTGAAGGAACGGTAGCGTTGGGGATGTTAACCAGTACCACCATTTTGGTTTCAATGTTGGCCAATTTAATTTTACTTCCCGCGTTGATTTATTCGTTTGGCTCCATCAAAAAGATCCGAAGATTTCAATGGAAAAAAAAGTCGGAATAATTTTATTGACCTTTTTTGGGTTCTTTGCTTTCAAGAGTAGGTCGCAAACTACATCAAAACCCTTGCCCACCACTCTTCCAGAAAGTTACTGGACTTGGACCAATGAGTATTCCTTAAGTGGAAACCAATCCTATTTTTCAAAAAACTGGAAGTCGGGAGGGGTGAATAACTTAGCCGGCAATACGGTTTTCATCACAAAGGGTTTGTACAAAAAGAAAACCATGAGTGCCACTTTTTCGGGTGATTTTAGGTTTGGCCTTCAAAAAAACGTGGTTGATTCATTCGTTCGAAAAACCCAGGATTTGATTTATTTGGATGGAAACTATAGCCATGAAATCAATCAGCGGTGGATGGGATTCGGATCTTTGAATTTGGTTTCTCAGTTTAGCCCCGGATTCGATTATGCCAGCAGCAGAAAGTTCATTTCCTCCTTTTTAGCCCCGGGATATTTAACCGAGGCGATTGGTCTGCAGTACAAAAAAGCGCAAATTTTGAACGCCCGAATGGGTTTATTGGCCATGAAACAGTCGATGGTAATCAACGAAGAAGTGTATGGCCTAACCGATACGGTGAGGTACGGTGTACCCAAAGGCGAAAGGATTCGCAACGAAGTGGGCATGCAGCTTCAGGTAAGCGTTGACAAAGACATCATAAAGCAGCTTTCCTTTAAAGGTCGTTACCAAGGTTTCGTTTCTTACCAGCAAATTTCCCAACCCAAGGTTTTCGATCACCGTGTCGACATTTTGCTTACCTACAAAATCAACAAGTGGTTGCGATTCACCGGAAGCATCATCATTTTAAGGGATATTGACCAAGATGCCAAGATTCAATTTTCTCAGGTCTTAGGACTAGGATTAAACTATAAGTTTTAATTCCTTCATTTTTTTACCATTCATCCTAAGTAATAAAAAATTTGTTTATTCACTTTTATGAGCTAAAACAGGGGTAAATCTTCATTTATACCTGTTTTTGCGGTTTTTAAAATCGCTTTTTCAACCTTTTTTATTCCTTTTATCACTTTTGCAAGCAAACACAACCCCAAATTTCATTTGAATTTTTACAGTGATTTTTTTTAACGGAAAATGTTCTTCAGATTTGTTTCATCAAAACAAAAAACAAATGAAACAAATGCTACTATTGGGTGCGGTGATCCTTGGCTGGTCGTTCACCTCCTGCAACAAACAGAACATTAGTGCCAATGTGAATTACAACATGGCAACCATTTACTTCGATGTTCCGCCCAAAAATGCCGGCGAAACCATTGAAGCAAAAAAAACCATCAACATCGATTTGGCTGATTTCTGTAAAACCAACAATTTGAACAAGGAGAACATCGAATTCATTCGGGTAAACACGGTTACCCTCTCAACCGAATTCCCAGAAGATCACACGTTCGACGATTTAGAATGGTTTGAAATGTACGGGGAAGCCGAGAATTTGCCACTCATTAAATTAGCTGGAGAAAGTACGGTACCCTTGAACTCCAAGTTTTTTCAACCTTCCTACATTTCTTCCGATGATCTACTTCCATATGCTGAAAAACCTTCCATCGAAATTTCAGGAAGAGGAATGCTCCGAAGAGATCATCCCTCAACCACGCGAATCAAAGCCGATATTCAACTCTCCCTTCGCGCTGTGGTGATGAATTTAGGCGAATTCAATTTGGGTAAATAAACCCTAAGGATAAACCCATCAAAAAAGGGGCTGCATCAGAAATGCAGCCCCTTTTTTGTTTTTTGGTTCAAAGGTACCTTTCTCGAATTACCTTCAAATGGTGTAAATCGTGGCCAACGATCATAAATCCCAAAGCCCGAGGAGTAACCGTGAGTCCGTTCGCATTTCCTAAAAAATCCAACCCCGCTACAGACATTCCTTCGTACAAATCGAGGGTTACGGCGCGCAAATTCCGATGCCTCTTTAGCCACCGATCAGGGGTGGCTTGGTCCATTTCCCCTTGGGTGTGTGCGATAAAATGGTTCTCATCGAATCCGGGCAAAACGGATTCATCATTCCTGGAAAAACGAAAAGCCCGGTAGGCAAAAATTCGTTCGGTATCCATCATGTGCATCAGCACCTCGGCCATCGACCATTTGCCTTCGGCATATCGGCCATGGAACTGCTCCATGGTGACGGATTTTAAAACATCTTCCCACAGAATGGATGATGCTTTCATCCCTTCCAGCAAATTATTCTCGGAAACGAGGCCTACGTAATACCGGTAATATTCCGGCAGTTCAGCATCAATGGGTTTAATTATGGGTTGATCCATTTTTGTTTCCAAATCACGCTATTGAATCGAACTTCAATCGAATAAATGCCCGCAAATAAGTCGGGCAAGACCAACGTACCCGCAGCCAACTTCTTTCTAAAAACAACTTTCCCCTGCGCGTCCCAAATAACAACCTCAGCCTTATCCCATGTCCCTAAATCAAGGGTTGGAGAAGCGCCCGGGTTGGGATACAATTGAGGAGAAGATGACACTCCGCCTTTTGCACCCAAAGAAGAATAGAATGGCTGAGAGGTGCTGCTGCAACCGAAGCTATTGGTGGTGGTAACCCAATAAACCCCACCTGAAGTGATGTTGATGGATGGCCCGTTGGAACCAGCGATGGGAGATCCATTGAAGTACCACTGATTTCCTGTAGATGAGCTTGAAACCAAAACCCCTTGTCCGGATTGAGTAACGGTAGGAACGGCAGGTTTTGGATTAAAAACCAAGCGAAGGTGGTTCGAAGAATCGCCATTGGCATTCACTGCGTAGTAGTTACCCGATTGAGTTGCGGCAAAAGAATTTCCGGTCTGGGAAGTGATTACCCCATTGAAAAACCAGGTGATGGATTGAGTGGTAGTTTGTTGCAAACGGATGGTATCTCCTTGGCAGGCGGTAACCGTAGAAGAGGAAATAACCGGAGGAGTGGAAGTTACCGCTTCGTTGATCGTTAAATTATTGGTATAGACCTGATCTCCTGAAGTGGAGCCATCGTTGTTGGTAACATTCCCCGCAGCATAAATCGTTACGGCACCTGATCCTGCTGCAGGAGCCGTCCACACAAACGTCCAACGACGTCCGAATTGAACAATTCCCGGAGACGTATTGTGGTTGGCATACGATTTTCCACCGCTGCTTGAAACCGAAATCTGGTTAAAACTTCCTGCGCTCATGGTTCCTGCTCCTTGGTTATTGGAACTGCGAACCGCCGTAGCTTGAAATCCGAATTTATTGGCCAAAGGATCACGAACATAAACGGTTACATCGTACGATTGGCCGGGGACATACGTAGAAGGATTACCAGCAATGCTGATGGTTACGCTTCCGTTTCCGCTGTTCACGGTGCCGCTGTGGCAATTGGTGCAATTCCCTTCTCCTGGCGCACCGGTGTATCCACTTGGAGCTCCTCCCGAATTGGTGAGAACGCTTTCTGAAATACTAAAAAGGATCAGAAATACGGATAGGACTTTTAAAATCTTCATATTGTGACAATTATTTTTTCCAAAAATACGTTTCATCCTACAACTTTCCATGTAATTTTGATTTTATGCAGAAACGACTATTTTTGGCCGCATTTTTATTCTTTTATTCCCAATTTTTAGTGGCGCAAACGGGGCGTTTTCCTTTTTTGTTCGATCGAGTAGCGCCAGTTCCCGTGTTTGATACCTCGGGGTTGTTTCTCCAAGCTGCCTGGAATGGAGGGGCAACCTGCAATCAGTTTTTCAACATGGATGTAAACGGAGATGGCTCCCAAGATATCCTCAGTTTTGAAAAGCAAGACTCCATAATTTCCGTGTATCTGAATCGAAACATGGGCGGGCAAACCCAATACGAATATGCTCCTCAGTATCAAAAATTCTTCCCCTTTGTGCAAGATTGGGTAGATTTCGCCGACTACGATGGAGACGGAAGGTTGGATCTTTTCACCAACAACAACGGAGAAACCAAATTGTACCGAAATACCACCCCCGCCGGAAATGCTTATCCCATCTTTACGTTAAAAACAGCTGCCATTCCCGTTAAAACTCAATTTTCGCCCTTCCCTACCAACATGTACGTGAATGCCACCGACAATGCTGAGGTGGTTGATATTGATGGAGACGGTGATGTAGATGTTTTGGCATGGGAAATTTTTTCGCCTTCTATTGTTTGGTACAAAAACCTCAGCATGGATCGGTACAACCGGCGCGACACCCTTGATTTTCTCATTGCATCCAATTGTTGGGGCCGGTTTCAAGAGAGTTTCATCACCAACGACCTTCGACTATGTTTGGATGCCAATTGCTATCGGGACACTTTACGATCTTGCCCTTGCGGACTTCGCGCCCAAGCAGAAAAGCCCGACAAAACCACTCACTCTGGAGGAACTCTGACCATTTTCGACCAAAATAAAGATGGAAAAAACGATATTTTACTTTCCGACATCTCTTACCCCAATCTGATCTTCATTCAAAACTCCTCACTAACCGGTTTGGATTCCATGGGTTGCGGATTAGATACATCTTTCCCCAATTATCAAATTCCATACAAAGGATCTATTTTTCCTCATGCCAGCCGTGTGGACGTGGACAATGATGGGAAAATGGATTTGGTGGTGAATCCTTTCGACAACAAATCGAAGCTGTACAACAGTCGGTGGTATTACGAAAATACCGCTTCATCGCCTACAGCTCCTGAAACGTTTACCTTGCGCAATACGAATTGGTTCCCGACCTCGATCCTCGACTTTCCTTGGTGGTCATCCCCTGAATTTTTGGATTACGACCGAGACGGTGATTTGGATATGTTCATCTTCACTCAAAATGCCAACAACAAAGCTGCACTTCAACTTTTGGAATATGGCGCTACCGGCTACCATTGGTTGGATA
Organism: Bacteroidota bacterium; assembly: GCA_947501265.1. Lineage (GTDB taxonomy): Bacteria > Bacteroidota > Bacteroidia > UBA7662 > CANHCV01 > CANHCV01. The sequence continues at coordinate 7,028 of CANMVY010000014.1, read as the reverse complement.
CCAATTATTCCAACATCATCGGCCAAACTTCTAAAAAGAATCTCATTCCAACTTTTGGAGATTTGAATGGAGATTCCATTCCCGATTTATTGGCCGGAAATTCGAATGGGTTGATGGAGTATTATTCGGGTTCACTGGTTGCTGGAAAAGTGGAATTCACCTTGCAGAATGACACCTTTCAAAACATCCAATTGGGTTACGATGCAGCTCCACAATTGATTGATGTAGATAAAGATGGGCTGTTGGATTTGATTTCAGGCGATATTGATGGGCATGTTTTTTACTACCGAAATGGAGGAACCCGAACCTCCCCCATTTATCAAGCCAATGCTCCAGACACCTTAGGAGGACTGGATTTGAACAGCATTTTTCCTGCGAGAACGACTCCTCGTTTGGCCGATTTTAATGCAGATGGAAATTGGGATTTGGCCGTGGGTGAAATGGGTGGTCGCTTGATTTTGTTTGATAACATTTTCGATACGGTATTGCACCGCTACGATTCTGTTTTTTATTACTCCAATTCCTTGGGCGGTGCATCGGTCGATGAGGCCGATTTTGGAGATGCTTTCCGCATGGCCGTTGCCGATTGGAATGGAGATTCGCTTCCCGATTTGATTTTGGGAACCAATAATGGCGGAATCATTGGTTTGAGGAATCGGGCGGGTTCTTTAAGCACGGAACAACTCCCAAAACAAGATTTCACTCAACTTCAATTATTCCCCAATCCGGCCTCCGATCGCATAGAAATTGTTCAACCCCAAGGACCGAAATCGCCCATCAACCTGTTCAATCTCACCGGTCAACTCATGAAATCTTGGGAGGTTCCTTTGGGTGAATCGGCTCAATTGGAAGTCGGTGGAATTCCCGAGGGTTTGTATTTTATCCAGTGGAAAAACAAGGGATCTAAGCTGCTGATCAAGCGGCGTTAACGGGTTCGCTGAGGGATGGCCAAAGCCATTTCTTTGAGAAGATTCGGATCTTTTTCGAGGGCGTTTCCAACCACCAACCATTGCGCACCGGCGATGGCGCGATCCTGAAGTTCTCGTGGGGTGCGCATTCCGCCACCAACCACCAAAGGAAGAGCCGTTGTTTTGCTTACTTCCTCAATCAATTCAATTGGAATGGGCAATAACGCTCCACTGCCGGCGTCCATGTACACCAATTTCATTCCCAATTGTTCACCGGCGAGAGCCGTTGAACAGGCCAACGCAATTTCTTGGGGCGGTATGGGTTGGGTATTGCTGATGTATTGAACCGCCGTAGTTTTTCCTCCATCGATCAAAATGTAGGCCGTAGGAATCAAATCCAACCCGCTATCGCGAAGGCGATTGGCCGATTGAACATGGTGCCCAATGAGGTAATCGGGATTTCTTCCGGAGAGCAACGAGAGCAACAACAAGGCATCCGCCTGAGAAGAAATCTGATCGGGATGGCCAGGGAAAAGTACCAAGGAAAGTTCGGTAGAAACTTCCTTAATCCATTTTAGTAATTGCTCGGTTTTTCCTTGAGGAACATAACTTCCTCCAATCAAAAGGGTAGAAATTTGAGATTGCAAACAACCTTCCACCAATCGATGGATGGCCTTCTGCTCGGACTTGTCGGGGTCGATTAAAACCACCAATTCGGACTCTTGATTTTCCTTGAGTAGCGTGAGGTGGTTTAAAATGCCAGACATGTTACAAAGGTGCAACAAATTTTGCATTTTATTGCAACATTCTCCGCTTATCTTTGTCGTTATGCTGATGAAATTCTTGAAAAACTTTTTGGCCATCTTTTTAATCTCTAGCCTGTTTTCTTCCTGCAATAACGATTTGAAAATTGCAGCAGATTGGAAAGAAGTTACCGCCGTATGGGGACTTTTGAATGCCAACGATTCCGTTCATTTTTTCCGCATCACCAAAGGGTATTTGGACCCCAAAACGGGTGCTTCGGTAGGGGCAAAAGTGGAAGATTCACTTTATTACCCCAACCTCAATGCTCGATTGGAAGAGTATGCTTTGTCTGGCAACAATTGGATTTTAAGTCGTAGCCTTCCGTTGGAAGAAGATCGTACAGTACCGAAAGATTCAGGTTTCTTCGGCAATAAATACCAAGTTCTTTACAAAACCCAAGCGCGTTTGGATGTTACCAAAATGTACAAAGTGGTTGCCATTACCCCATCCGGCGATGAAGTAACTTCCGAAACCAAAATGGTGAACAATTTTGCCCTCAGCGAACCCGCTCGCATTCCCGGTGTTATTCGCATGAGCCGAAAAACCAACAACATCAAGTTCACCACTCCGGCCAACGGAAAGATTCACGAAATGACCGCCCGCGTTCACTACACCCAATACGATCCCGACCAACCTACTCAAACCAACGAATTCAAATACGTTGATTACACCATCTACAAAAACTTGTTTATCAATTCGGCGGGCTTGTTCACCTATTCTTTGAACGGATTGGAAATCCTTGAGTTTCTCAATCAATCCCTTCCGAAAATCGACACCATTAATCGACAGTTGAAAGGGATTGAATTCATCGTTCATGTGGGCGGTCAAGATTTGGCTACCTTCATCAACATCAATCAGCCCAGCACCTCCATTGTTCAGGATCGTCCTTCGTTCACCAACATCGTCAGCAAAAAAGGAAACCCCACGGCCGGAATTTTTTCAAGCCGAGTTCGAATTCCAACCAATTTGAAAGATACCGGAATCGATGCCAATTATTATTTGCAATCGCCCACTTTCCGGGAGGTTTCCAATTTAGATAGTTTGGCCAAATACCCGTTATTGAAATTCGTATGGTAAGATTTGCCCTTGGAACATTGCTTCTCCTTGGATTGGGATGCAAGAGTCATCAGAAAGAAATTTCTGGAAAAGCCCTAATGGAAATGGAAACCAAAACCACGGTTTCTGATGTTGCAGTGCCTCCTGTAGAATCCATTTTAGACACCGCGAAGAAAGCTGAGATGATGTTGATCGATGACGCAAAACCCATTGAATTTCCAAAAGAAACGGTTCCAACGGATAGACCAACCACACCACCCCAAGACACCTCCAATCAAGAAGTTCTTCAAATTGTTGAACAGATGCCGGAGTTCCCGGGCGGACAAAATGCCCTGATGGCATGGCTTCAAAAGAATTTGGAATACCCTGAAGAAGCACGTGAACAAGGATTAGAAGGTCGAGTATTTGTTCAGTTTACGGTTTATTCTACCGGTGTTTGTGGCAATTTTACCATTTTAAGGAGCCCAAGCCCATTGCTGTCCAACGCAGCTTTGAAAACCATCAAAAAAATGCCGAAGTGGACGCCTGGAATGCAAAACGGAAAATCGGTAAACACCATGATGCGTTTGCCCATTTTGTACAAATTGCAGTAATTTGAAAGAGGAAGACAAAAAACTCTTCAAGCGTTTGGCGCTTTGGTGCAGCCGCCAAGAACGATCCTACCGGGAAGTCACCCAAAAATTAGAAACCCTTGACGCTTCCTACGAGAGCATCCTCATTATTGCTAAAGCTCTCCAAGACCAAAACTTCCAAAATGATTTGCGGTTTGCCAAGGCCTTTTCGGGAGGAAAATTCCGAATCAAACATTGGGGAAAAATGAAAATCCGAAAGGCCCTGCAAGAAAAAGGCATCTCCCCGGAAAACATTGTTTTGGGTTTAAAAGAAATCGACCTCGACGATTACTACAAAACTGCGGAAAAACTGATTCAAAAGAAGCATGATTCACTTTTCGGAGAAAAACAATTGGTAAAAGAGTCCAAAATTCACCAATACATGAACACCAAAGGGTACGAATCTTCGTTGGTTCGAGAAATCCTAACCGATCTTCAACGTACCTTTGGAAAGGAATTTACCACATGATGAAGACCTTTATTTTCGCGGCATTGGCCGTTTGTATTTCTTGGAAATCCACCGCTCAAATGCGCATGGTTTTGCGGGCTCCTTTGTATTTCGATTTGCAAAAAGGAGATTCGTTGAGCCCGAAATCTGCGCCAGGGTTGGCCTTCTACCAAGGATTAAAGTTGGCCTTGGATTCGCTAGCCAACCAAGGTTTAGACATTAAATTGGATGTGGCGGATGAAGAATTGGAAGGCGATTCCATTGCACCGATGAAACCGTGGACGGAGGTGGAAATGATTTTAAGCAAACAAGGAAAAGTGTTCTTTTTTACGGGGAAAAAAAATGGGGCCGCCCGCATCGAATTCAATGCTCCCATGCGCGAACACTTGGCGGCCATGTCTTCTTACCTCTTCCAAGTTCCCGGCAAAAAAAATCTGCTGTTGTTGCACCGCAACAAACCTCAAGAAAAGAAAATTTTAGAAGTTTGGAAGGATGAATTGAAGGTAGCTGGCTTCGACTCAACACCTGAATTGATTCGGACTGATTTAACGGGATTCCCTTTGGAAGGGAAATTGAAGAAAGGAATGATCAATTACATTTTGGTTCCCAGCGCCGATCAAAGTTTTGTTGCCAATGCCTTAAATCGAATTCAAGGACTGGCCGATGCTTATTCGGTGGTGGTGGTTGGGCTTCCCAATTGGATGAATTTCGGATCCATCGATGCAGAATTGTTTCAAAAAGTACAACTGTTGTACACCAGTGAAAAGTTTGTAGATTACCAACGCAGCGATTTGATGTGGTTTCGAAAATTGTATCAAGAACGTTTTTTCTCCGATCCGCATGATTTCGCTTACCGCGGCTTCGATGCTGGAATTTTCTGGGGAACACTTCTCTTAAAATACCCCAACGATTTCGATTTACACCTCACCGATCCCGATAAAAAACGATTGGTGAACGACTTTGAATTGGTGGTTGAAACTCCCGCCATTTATTCCAACAAACACGTACAATTGCTTCAAATTACACCGCATGGCATTTCCCGAAGGAACCGATAACCCCATTTTACAAAAACGCATCCTTCGGGCTTCTTCCTTTTTGGAATCCGTTGATCCCGACACCCCGCTTGAACTTCAAGTCAAAAATTTCACGAAACAACATCCCGAAATGGGAAGCAAAGACCGAAAGGTTTTTCAGGATTTGGTGTACGGAACTCTGCGATTAAGGCACGCATTGAGTGATTTATCTTGGCAAGAGGCCTGCACCGTTGCCTTCTCCATTTGGAACTCGGAAGACCCCCAGAAGAGTTGGGAATCGTCCATTTGGGCATCCAAACACATTTTCCCTCATTCCCTTTCCGCTGCATTGGAAGGATTGGATTGGAAAGCTGGATTTTTCGCACCCCGAAAAGTGTTTGTTCGTCAGATGCAACCGGGGAAGTTTGGTTTTGCCGCTTGGTTAGAAAAGGAAGGAGTATTGGAAAAAGTAGAGGGGAAAACCCTGACTTTGAAAAAATCGAAGGCCATGGAAAATGCCCCAGGTTGGGCACCGGGAAGGTTTGAGGTGATGGACTTGGCCATTCAATCGTGGGCGGAGGAATTGCCTAAATTGGAAAACGGCCAAACGGTATTGGATGCCTGTTGCGCCAGCGGTGGAAAATCGCTCTTGTTGCTGGAAGCCAACCCTAACATTGATCTTACAGCTACCGATGTTCGGGAAAGCATTCTTCGATCTTTCCGCGGTCGTTTGGGAAATCATTCCAAAAACATCGAAATTTTGACCAAGAATTGGGAAGAAGAAAACCCGCTGCCATCGAAATTCGATTTCATTTTGGCCGATGTTCCCTGCAGCGGAAGCGGAACTTGGCTTCGAAGCCCACAAAATCTGTCCAATTTCACGGTTGAAAAACTCAACGAACACGCCGAAAGGCAAAAAAGAATTGTCACTAATTTGTCAAAGCACCTCGAAAAAAATGGCAAATTGATGTTCGTAACTTGTTCCATCTTTGAGGAAGAAAACGAGAAAATCGTTGAATTCATGCAAAATTCCTTGGGTTTATCCCTCATCTTCCAAAATTATTCGTGGAAATGGAAAGAAGGAGGCGACTCTATTTTTTATGCGCTTATGGAATAAGGCGAAACCCGCCGTCGTTAACCTAAAGATAATTTTTTGAATCGATGCCAAAAAGGTTAGGTGATTGAATCAAAAAAACTTATTTTTGGGCAAAATTTTGAAAAAACTACAAAAAACACAAAAAAATGAGCACTCAAAACGCAACAAAAAAACAAAAGTCTGGAAGCGGAGCAACCATTTTCGCTTACTTGGTAATTCCAGTAGCCCTAATCGTTTGTGAAATCATCTTCCACACCGTATTTGGAGATGGATCTCACTTTGAAGGTGGATTGAATTCCAACAAACCAATGCCCGGTGATTATTTCGGTATCGTTTACAAAGGTGGATTCATTGTACCCTTGTTGATGACTTTATTCTTGTTGGTGTTTACTTTTTCATTTGAAAGATTTTTAGCACTTACAAAATCTTCTGGTAAAAAAGGCAATGATGCTTTCGTTCGCGTAATCCAGAAGATGTTGGGCGAAGGAAAAATTTCTGAAGCCATTGCTGAATGCAATAAGCAAGGTGGTTCTTTGGCAAACGTAGTACAAGCTGGTTTGCACAAATACCAAGTGATGATGACCGAAGATAAAATGGACAAAGAACAGAAGATGTTGGCGATCCAGAAAGAATTGGAAGAAGCTACTACCTTGGAATTGCCAGGATTGGAAAAGAATTTGGTAGTTATCTCCACCATTTCGAACATCGGTACGTTGATCGCACTTTTGGGAACGGTTATTGGTATGATCAAGGCATTCGGTAGTTTGGGAGAAACCAATGATTCTGGTGAGTTGGCGAATGCGATTTCCGAAGCACTTGTTAATACTGCAGTAGGTATTGCAACTTCAGCGATCGCTATCATCATGTACAACTTGTTCACTACCCGCATCGATAAATTAACTTACGCGATTGAAGAAGCTGGATTCAGCATTGTTCAAACGTTTGCAGCTAACAATAAATAATCCTTTAACCACACTTCACCATGCCAAAGGTTAAAGTACCTAGAAAAAGCACAGCAGTAGACATGACGGCAATGACCGACGTGGCCTTCCTTCTGTTGACCTTTTTCATTCTAACCACTCAATTTAAACC
>CANMVY010000013.1 GCA_947501265.1 Bacteroidota bacterium | reverse complement strand
TGCAGCTAACAATAAATAATCCTTTAACCACACTTCACCATGCCAAAGGTTAAAGTACCTAGAAAAAGCACAGCAGTAGACATGACGGCAATGACCGACGTGGCCTTCCTTCTGTTGACCTTTTTCATTCTAACCACTCAATTTAAACCGGACGAACCCGTGATGGTGGATACTCCATCTTCGGTTTCGGAAGAAAAATTGATGGAATCCAACATGATGCAAGTTTTGGTTGATGTTAAGGGCCGTGTATTCTTTAATTGTGACGGACCATCCTATCGAAAAGATTTGTTAGAAAAGTTAGGACAGAAATACAAAATCAACTTTTCCGAAGACGAAAAGGAAATGTTCTCCAACCTTCAAACCATCGGTATGCCGATGACCAAATTGAAAGAATACCTCAGTTGGTCGAATAGCGAACGCACCGAATACGATAAAAATTCCCCTGGAATTCCCATCGATTCAACCAATAACCAATTGGCTGATTGGATTTGGTTCGCTCGCCTTTCTAATCCTGAATACCAGGCGGTCATCAAAGGCGATCGAGAAACTAATTATCCCGTCGTGAAGCGCGTTTTCGACATCTTCCAAGAAAAGAAGGTCAACAAATTCAATTTTGTTACCAGTTTGGAAAAACGCCCGAATGTTTAACCCCATAAAAACAAGAAAATGGCAGCAGAATTAGGCGGCGATGGCGGTGGCAAACACAAAGGTGGTAAACCCAAAGGGAAGAAACAATCAACCCGAATCGATTTCACCCCCATGGTGGATTTAGGTTTCTTGTTGATTACCTTCTTCATGCTTACCACCACCATGAGCAAGCCGCAAACCATGGAGGTTAATTTACCCTCAAAAGAAAAAGTAAAACGAGATGACCAAACCAAAGTTGCTGAGAGTTCAGCGATTACCGTTATTCTCGGTGAATTTGGTAAGGTTTATTACTACGTAGGAAACACTCCTGCCGTAGCCGATAGCATCAAAGTATCGTCCTTCGCTGCAAGCGGTGGCATTCGCGATGTGCTTTTGGCCAAGCAGGCCCCTTGGATTTCCAAAATCAAAGCTGCGAAAGCAAAACTTCCAAACAACCCTTCAGCGGCACAAATGGAAGCACTTCGCAAAGAGGTTTCAGGAATCAAAGGCGAAAAACTAGCTACCACCATGTTGATTAAAGCAACGGACAACTCCAAGTTCAAAAATCTGGTGGACATTGTGGATGAATTGAACATTTGCGAAATTGGTAAATACGCTATTGTTGATCTAAATGATCAAGAAAAAGCCATGCTAACCGCTAAAAACCTGAAGTAATCATGATCGGAAACGACATATTTGACAAAGATTGGAGCGATCTCGTATTCGAAGGGAAAAACAAAGAATACGGAGCCTACCAAATTCGAAAAGGTCGAGGAAAAAATGCTGGAGTTGCTTTGGCAATTTCGGTCTCCCTCTTCGTTTTGGCTATTCTTGCACCCGCTATCATCGCGGCCATCAAAGAACAGTTCAAAGAAGAAGTTGTGGTAAAAACCGACGCTGAAGTGGTTGACGTTCAAGAACCTGAAGAGCAAAAGCCCGAAGAACCCGAGTTCGAACCGCCACCACCGTTGAAAACGACCGTGGCCTATACCCCACCAGAAATCGTTGACGATAACCAAGTGAACGAAGAAAACATGATCAAGGAAATCGACGAGTTGAAAGACGTAGATATTTCTACCAAAAACCAACAAGGAGATCCCGATCGTGGCGTTGACTTATCTCTTCTGGATGAAACTGGAAATGGCGATAAAGACATCATCGATGATGGTGATGACGATAAGCCGTTCATGTCGGTAGAACAAATGCCTCGTTTCCCAGGTGGAGAAGAAGCATTGAACGAATGGTTGTTGAAAAACACTCCTTATCCTGCTGCTGCACGTGAAAACGGCATCGACGGTACCGTTATCGTTCAATTCACCGTAGATCGCACCGGCGACATCAAAGATGCGCACGTGGTTCGTAAGGTTCACCCACTGTTGGATGAAGCTTCGATGTCTGCCATCAAAAAGATGCCCAATTGGTCTGCTGGTAAACAAAACGGTAAAGCCGTTTCGGTATTGATTAACCTACCATTCCGATTCGGAATTAAAGAATAAATCCACTTGGAAGAGCCGGGATCAACTACGAAAAACATTCGTCGGGTGTCCCGGCTTTTTCTTTGGCTGGCCATTGTGGCCTATGCTGGAATCGGAATATTTTGTCTGGTTTTGGCCTCCAAATTTGCTCAACCCAAATTGGCCTACTTTTTGGGAGCTGCCTGTTTGGGAATGTCCATCTTTCGATGGATTCGATTGAAAAATAAAAAAGAAAATGCGTAAGTTCGGAATCCTTTTACTCCTTTTTGGAGCAGCTTGCTCCAACGGGGAAAAGAAAAATCAACCGTCTGATACCCCTACTTCGGGAGTACTTTCGATCGTTGCCGATGCAGCTTACCAACCCATTGTCGATTCGGAAATTCGGGCATTTACCGTTCAATATCCGTATGCCGACGTTCGAGCCAAATACCTCACTGAGGTAGAATCTTGGAAGCAATTCATCAACGATTCAGCCAAGGTGATCATTTCAAGTCGACGTCTATCGGCTCAAGAAGAAAAATACCTTCGCAGCATCAAAGTTGTTCCTAAAGTTACACCCCTTGCCTACGACGCTTTGGCTTTCCTGATGCATCCTTCGGTTACCGATACGTGCCTCACTTACGACGAAATTCGTCAAATCGTTACAGGGGAAATTACCGATTGGAAAGACGTAGCGAAAGGAAAAAAAACCGGAAAAATTCAATTGGTGATGGATAACGCTGGAGGAAGCAGCGCCCGAACCTTAAAAGATTTGTTTTTGGGAAAGAAAGATTTTCCATCAACAATAACAGCAACGCAAGATTACCAAAAAGTGATTGATTGGGTAGCCGAACATCCCAATTCTTTGGGTGTTATTCCTGTTAGTTGGGTTTGCGATCCCGATGACCCACAAATGGTTTCGTTTCTATCAAAAATTAAAGTTGCAGAAATTGCAGCTACCGAAGTTAGTCGCGATCGAGGGGAAGGGTATCAACCCTTTCAAGCGTACATGGCGCAGAAGAAATACCCATTTACCCGAGAAGTGTACGCCATTTCCCGCCAATCGTATGCCGGTTTGGCCTTGGGCTTCAACTCCTACATGGCTGCCCCAAAAGGACAACTCATCTTTCTTAAGTCGGGACTTCTTCCCGCCACTCAATCCATTCGAATTCAAAGTATAAAACCATAAATCCGTGAAAAAAATTCTCTTTTCATTCGTCGCGTTGATGAGCATCGTTGCCGCATCCGCACAAAGTTTGAACGAAGGCTTAAACGCCTTGTACTCCGATCGTTTCAATGAGGCTAAAAATCAGTTGAAAGGATTAATTGGAAAAGGCAATGATGCCGAAATTTACTTCTATTTGGGTAAAGTGTACCAAGCGACCGAACAATTCGATTCTGCAAGCATTTGTTTCGACCTTGGTGCTGCAGCAAATCCGAAAAAAGCCCTTCCGAAAATTGGACAAATTCAAATGAAATTGAAAAATGGCGGAGATGTTATGGCTTCAACCACCGAAATGGCCGTTGCTGTTAAATTAGAAGCCAAAAACGTAAAAGTTCTCACCGAAGCAGCCCGCGCTTTGTATTCCGAAAAAGCTAGAAATACCGATGCGGCATGGAACTATTTGAATCGAGCTAAATTAGCTAAGAAAGACGATTTCGAGGTGAAAATGGCATGGGGCGATTATTACATGACGTTCCCCGATTCTGGTGGTGCTGCCGTAAACAATTACGAAGACGCTGCATTAATGAATGCGTCCTCAGGTCGTCCTCACGAGCGCATCGGAGAGATTTTCTTCCGCAACAAAAACTACAGCGATTCCAAGGCTGCTTACGAGCAGTCCATCAACAAAGACATGCAATATGCTCCAGCCTACCGCGGCCTGGGAGAATTGGAATTCCAAGCGAAAAAGTACAAGGCCGCTGCTGAAAATTACAGCACCTACCTGCAAATTGCAGATGTTACGATTGAAGCTCAAACCCGCTACGCATCATTCCTATTTTTGGGTGACGAGTTTGAAAAAGCCAATCAAGAAATTGCTAAAATTCAAAAAGTAGACGCTTCAAATCCTATTTTGTACCGTTTAACCGCCTATAGTAATTTCGAACAAGGAAAGAAAGCTGCTTCGAAAGAAGAAGGCGATAGCCTTTTCAATTCTGCATTGCAATCGATGAATATGTTTTTTGCGAAGGCAAATCCTGCAAAAATCATCGTGAACGATTACGAATATTCCGGAAGAATCAATGCCAAAACTGGAAATGTTGATGCAGCCGTAGAAAGCTTCAAGAAAGCCATTTCCTTGGATTCTACGAAGCGCACGGAACTTTGGGGAGAAATTGGAGATGTGTACAACAAGGCACGTCGTTACAACGATGCAGCGGTTGCCTTCGAAACCAAAAATTCCTACCTTCCAAAAGTATCTGCTGCCGATTACTTTACGGTTGGCCGTGCTTACTATTTTGGGAAAAATTTAGTTGCGGCAGATTCTGCTTTCTCTAAAGTTATTGCTGCCAAACCCGAAGCCTACCTCGGTTATTTATGGAGAGCAAAAACCAATGCTCAAACCGATACCGCACTACAATTCATGGAGGCAACCACCTTTTTCAAGCAGTTCTTGATGATGGTTGATACTTCAACTGCAGATAAGTCCAAATTCAAGAAAGACCAACAAGATGCCTTGAGTTATTTGATGACCTACAACGTTCAAAAAGATAACATTCCCATGGCCAAAGAATACGCGGCCAAGGTTTTGGCATTGGATCCTATGAACAGCACCGCACAGCGAATCATTAATTTCCAAGGAACTACCAGAAAGCAAACGGTGCCTGCAAAAGGGAATACTCCTGCTACTGCTCCCAAGGGTACGAAGCCTACTGCTGATCCCAAAACAGGCAAACCAAAAACACCTACCACAAGTACAAAAAAATAACCTAGATTTGTCCCGCTCGAGAGCGGGACATTTTTTTTATGGAAGATGATTTAGCATTGGAAGAAGAATTCGAAGGAAAACCACCACTTTCTGAAGAGGAGAACCAACTCAGAAAAATTCGGTTTGAACGAGAATTTTATCCTCATTTAGGTGCCTTGCTTCGGTTCGCCAAAACGTTGGTGAAGGAGGAAGAACTTGCTCAAGATTTGGTTCAAGAAACCTTCATCAAGGCTTTTCGTTTCATGCATTATTTCGAAGAAGGAACAAATGCGAAGGCGTGGTTATTTAAGATTCTCAAAAATGAATTTTATTCATTCTACCGAAAGAGAAGCAAAGAAGCCACTTTTTCGGGATACGCTGCATTGGAGGAAGAAACGGGCGAAGAGGACGGGCAGATTACGATGCACGCTCAAAATCTAAGTACGGAAATTTTCGGTCAACTGATTGGAGACGAGATGAGCATGGCCATTAATTCGTTGCCGGCTGATTACCGAATGACGTTTTTGTTGGCCGATTTAGAGGGTTTCTCCTACGAAGAATTGGCGGCCATTTTCAAAGTGCCGATAGGAACAATTCGAAGCCGTTTGCACCGAGCCAGAAATCACCTCAAAAAACAATTAACGGCATACGCCAAAAGCTTAGGATTTAAAACCGAAGACGAAGATGATGGACTGTAAAACCTTGCTTCATTTAATCCAACTTTATTTGGATAACGAAGCCAACCATGAACAAACGGAATTGCTATTAAAGCACGTGAACGGGTGCAATGATTGCCGTTGCATTTACGAATTTGAAACGGCCTTTCGATCATTTATGGCAAAAAAAATGAATGAAATCCCGGTCACTGAACAAGAAATCAACGACCTTCAGAATAAAATTTCAGAGCAAATTCAAATCAATGAATCGTAGGAAGTTGAGCTTCCTCCCACGCTTGCAGGCCTCCATCTAAAATGTAAACCTGATTTACACCTTGTTTGATCAGCCATTCCCCCAAATTCTGAATTTGACTTTCATTTTTTCCGTAGATGTAAAATGTTCGTTTCCGATCTAATTTTTTAAAGAACATTTCTGCATCGTCATTTTGGGTAAAATTGAAATGAATAGCGTTGCCAATTCTTTTCTCGTTGTATTCCTCTACCGAACGACTATCGATCAAATAAGCTTTATCCAGGGCAAGCATTTGAACCAATTGGCTGGCCGTTACTTTTTGAATGGTTTGATCTCTTGTCACCAACGGCGAATCGATCTCCGCAGGTAATTCCAGTTCCTGACTCGAAAAATACTCCGCATCCGACTGTTTGGCGTCGTTGCAGCCCATTAAAAGAAAGAAAAGGAAAAAAATGTGTAGCATTTTTGGCATAAGCTATTGGTTTAGTTGAGATAGAGTAAAATTAGGCGAAAAAAAAAATTTAAGCGTCTTGTTTTTTTTAAAATTTTGTATCATATTTGCAGTCCCAAACACAAGGGAGCTTAGCTCAGCTGGTTCAGAGCATCTGCCTTACAAGCAGAGGGTCAGGGGTTCGAATCCCTTAGCTCCCACGATAATCCCGCACAAGCGGGATTTTTTTTTACCAATATGTCTCGAAGAAAACTCAAGCACTTTGCCGAAATGAAAGAAATGCGGCATGTTTTCGAATATCCTGAAAACGTTGCGGGCACGTGGAACACCTTCTTTCAAAACGAAAACCCCATCGTGCTCGAAGTCGGTTGCGGAACGGGCACCTATACCCTTGGCCTTGCGCAACGATTTCCCGAGAAGAATTTCATCGGAATTGACATCAAAGGTGCGCGGATGTGGCACGGCGTCACTCAAGCTCAAGAACAAGGACTAGAAAATGCAGCTTTTCTTCGAACGCAAATTGAAAAAATCAATACCTATTTCGCCCCCGAAGAAATCAGCGAAATCTGGGTCACTTTTCCCGACCCCCAACCCAAAAAGTCGAAGATGAGCAAACGTCTCACTTCCAACCGGATGTTGGACCTCTACACCCAATTCCTTAAAAAAGACGCCATTGTTCATTTAAAAACCGACAATGAAATGCTTTTTGATTTTTCGGTAGAGGTAGCCCAAGAGCGCAACTATTCCATCGACATCCTCACCAAAGATTTGTACCAAGAATCCTTTGTTGATGATGTTCTTTCCATTAAAACCGTATTTGAAACCAAGTTCTTGGCGATGGGAATTCCCATTAAATACCTGCGCTACCGCATTTAAAACCATTTATTTCTTCTCCATTCCTCAAATCCTCTTTTTTCTTTCCTTATTTAATCGTAATATTGCATCAAAGCAACATTATGGGAATTACAAAAACAGAGCCGTTTGATTCAGATTTGGTTAAACGGGCAAATATTTTAAAAGCGCTCGGGCATCCTGCACGTTTGGCGATCATCCAACATTTGCTCGAACAAGAAACGTGCATTTGCGGAGATCTCGTTATTAAGCTTCCATTGGCTCAAGCCACCATTTCTCAACACCTTCGTGAACTAAAGCAAGTGGGAATCATCCAAGGAACGGTTTCAGGAACCTCCGTGTGTTATTGTTTAAATCGTGAAATCTTCAAAGAACTTCGCGAATTTTTTAAAGATTCAACCAAACAAATCAAGAAAAAGAAATGCTAATGGAAAAGCAAACCTCCCAAATCCATCCCCCCAAGAAAAAACTAAGTTTCTTGGATCGTTTCCTCACCCTGTGGATCTTCCTCGCTATGGGCCTCGGCATTCTGTTGGGAAACCTCCTTCCCTCCGACTCCATCCTATTCACCTCGGTAAAAGGAAATTCCACCAATATTCCCTTGGCCATCGGTCTCATCCTCATGATGATTCCGCCTTTAGCAAAAGTGCGTTACGAGGAAATGGGAAAAGTTTTTTCCAATAAAAAAGTACTAATCGCTTCCCTCCTCCTCAATTGGATCATTGGCCCCATATTGATGTTTGGATTGGCCGTTCTCTTTTTATCGGACCAACCGCACTACATGGTGGGACTCATTCTCATCGGGTTGGCGCGTTGCATTGCCATGGTAGTGGTTTGGAACGATTTGGCCGAAGGGAATCGAGAATATGCAGCCGGTTTGGTGGCTTTGAACAGTATTTTTCAGGTCTTACTCTATTCGGTTTATACCTACTTTTTTACGGATGTTCTTTTGAATGGATTGGGAATATCTTCCGATTCCGTCCAAATACCAATGCTTGATGTGGCTACCTCGGTGGGGATTTATCTTGGCATTCCTTTTTTGGTTGGGTACTTCTTGAGAAAATTCATGATTCGCTTCAAAGGGGAAAGCTGGTATCAACATGAATTTTTACCTAAAATTTCTCCGATAACGTTGGTTGCCCTTCTTCTTACCATTGTTTACATGTTTTCGCTCAAGGGCAAATCGGTGGTAGAAATTCCTTTCGACGTGATCAAAGTATCCATTCCCCTCGTTCTTTATTTCCTCATCATGTTTGTGGTCAGCTTTTTTGTAGGAAAGTTTTATGGAGCCGATTATTCGCGTTCGGCCTCCATCGCATTTACCGCCACAGGGAACAACTTTGAACTCGCTATTGCTGTGGCGGTAGGTGTTTTTGGTATTCACTCGGGGGAGGCTTTTGTTGGCGTTATCGGTCCCCTCATCGAAGTGCCCGCCCTCATTCTTTTGGTGAATTTGAGCTTCTGGTTTAAAAAGAAATATTTCTCATGAGAATAGCCCTTTTCAGCGATATCCATGCAAATCTTCCCGCATTGCAAGCCTTTTTCCAACATGTTGATCAACAAAATATTGATGCTTGGTACTGTTTAGGCGATTTAGTTGGTTATGCGCCTTGGCCGAATGAAGTTGTTCAAGAAATTCGGAAGCGAAAAATTCCTACCATCGCTGGAAATTACGATGTTGGAGTGGGATTAAACAGCGACGATTGCGGGTGCGCTTATAAAACCGACGAGGATCGCGCCAATGGAGCAAAGTCCATTGCTTTTACCAATGCCAACATAGGCAAGGAAGAGCGGAAATTCTTGCGGCAACTTCCCCAACATATTCACTTTGACATCCCTTTTACTGATGGGAGCAAACGAATGCTGTTGGTTCACGGCAGTCCGCGAAAGGTGAATGAGTACTTGTTTGAAGATCGGGAAGAGAAAAGTTTAATCCGCATTTTCGAGCAGTCCCAATGCGATGTCATGTGTTTCGGTCATACCCATATTCCTTACCATCGCAACTTGGTATCTGATGAAAAAACATACCATGCCATCAATTTAGGAAGCCTAGGTAAACCCAAGGACGGAGACCCTCGCGGCGGCTATGTGATTTTAGATTTGGATGTTACCCTTCCCTATTCCGACCAAAATAGTTTTAAGGTTGAATTTCAACGTTTTGAATATCCGGTTGATGAGGCTGCTGCTGCCATCCGGCAAACCGAACTGCCCGATGTTTTTGCTCAGAAGCTATTGGAAGCGCATTAAAAAGGATGAATAAACCAGGAAGATGGAAGTCGTTTGGATTTCACTTTTCTTCCTTTCACCAATACATCGGCCATTTCTCCGAAGATTAGGCGCATGAGCCAAGCTGGAACTTTGGGAAACCAAACCGGCCGATTGAGTTTTCGTCCAAGCTGTTTGGCGAATCCTTCGGCCGTATAATTTTGAGGTTGAACCACATTGAACACCCCTGAATACTCTGGGTGGTGAATCAGTTGAATCAAAACATTCACAACCGATTCGAGAGAAACCGGATTCATCCACTGCTTGCCCGGAGCTACAGCCGAGCCGAATCCAAGTCGAAACAAGGGCAACATTTTTTTCAAGGCTCCCCCACCGGCATCGGTTACCACTCCAAAACGAGTGATGCACCACCGAACGTTTGGATTTGAAAGGGAAGATAAAGGTGCCTCCCATTTAACACACACTTCCGACAGAAAATCATTGCCGGGTGAGGTTTCTTCATCGGCCGGCGGAAGGTGAATTTCACTTCCGTAATATCCAACCGCAGATGCTTGGATGAACGTGATGGGACGGGAATTTCGTTGAAGAAGATTGACCCATTTCTGCGTGGTCTGCACCCGAGATTGAATGATTTCCGATTTACGTTCGGCAGACCACCTACGGTCGGCAATTCCAGCTCCGGCCAAATTGATCACGACATCGGCTTCTAAAATAAAATTGGGATCCAGCCCTTCGGCTGAATCCCAATTTCCATGGGTTTTTCGAGAAATAATTTCAACGTGATGTTGTTGCGCAAGAAGTTCCTTCTCCAAGGCTTGACCTACAAATCCAGAACCTCCTGCAATGATAATTTTCATCGTACAACAGAAAGAGTTCCCTGGAATCGGTACGGTTTACCGTTGAAGTCGTAAACGATCAATTGGTAAACGTAAATTCCCGTTTGAACCAATTCGCCTTTGTGTTTTCCGTCCCAACGATCGTTTTTCGATTTTCCATCAAAGATTTTTTCACCCCAACGGTTGAAAATGGTCAATTCAAATTGATCGTAGAAGGCGGCCACGGGTCCAAAATTATCGTTCAGTCCGGCCGATGTTCCAGGAGAAAACGCGGTTGGAATATGAACCACGGGTTCGGGAACTACGCAAGCGGTGTTGGAGTACGATTTTTCATTGAAATTACCGGCAACTTCAACGGCCATCACGCGGTAGCAAAGTTGGCCGGCATCAGCAGGCAAATCTTCATCGATGAATTTATTCACGTTGGTAGGCACATTCGCAACCTGAATCCAGTTTGTTCCATCAACGGTTCGTTCCACTTCGTAATGGTCAACCCCTGCCCACCACTGGCTGTAGGGAGTCCAAGTAATGGTAGATTTCAATTTGGAATACGTGGCTTTTGCCAACATGGTGCAGCCCAAATTGCTTTCCGGACTTTGGTTTCCGCAATAGTCGAAAGCCACAATGCTATAACAATAGAATTCAGCATCGGCCTTCACGTTCAACGAATCGACGATCGTGGTAAATCCTACAACGGGGCTATTGGTTTGGTAAACCACAACCGGAGCACCAGCCCCGTTGGTTCTTCTCCAAATTTGGTAGGTGCGCACATCAAAAGAAGTACTTGCACGGAAGGTAATTTTATTTGCAGCATCTCCACGCTCAACAGAAGCAACCTGCAAATAGGTATTCAGAGGAGCGGTGGTATCGAATGGAGAATTGTTCTCCACGTTCGAAAGAGAGGTCGTTAATTGATCTAAGCCATACGTTCGGATGAAATACTGATACGTTTGGGTACAAATCAATTGGGTATCAATCATGCTGGTGTCGTTTCCTCCTAAGAAGGAAGCAATCACAATTCCATCCCGAACCACATCGTACTTTCCAACAGGGAAACCAACGTAACGCGACCAATTCAACTGGATCGATTCATTCAACGGAGTTGTTTCCAGATGAACGATTGCGTGTTGCGCAGAGAATGGAGAAACGTTTCCGCAGGTATCGATGGCATAAACGCGGTACACGTAAATGCTGTCGGAAGTATTTCCGAAATCGTTGAAGATGGTGGATCCTCCTGCCGGAATTCGAGCTCGAACGCTCCAATTCGGAGAATTGGCGGTTCGTCTTTCAAGAATGTGGAAACGAACATCGGTGGAAGTACTAGCAGCAAAATTAACTTGAACGGTTCCACCGAATGGGTTGGTATTGGTTACCGAAACAACGCCCAACACGGGAGTGGCAGGTGCTGTTAAATCGATCCCAATAACCGTTGCTGTGTCGCTCAAAGAAATAACGGTCGGATTTTGAATGTCGTACACTTTCACCCGATACGTGTATTGGGTATCGCATTTTACAGATGAATCGGTGTAAGAGGTTCCTGTAAGATCGTAATAGAACTGGAAATTACCTCCATTGATGCTTCTTTCTACGCGGTAAATCAACGAATCGAATCCGAGGTAGGACGTCCAAGAAATATTGTTGGCTTGGCTTACTGCAGTTACCGAAATGTTGGAAGGACTGTGAATTTCGCCAAATTGAGATTCATTTCCGCAACTATCCAAACTGCTTAGGCGGTATTGATACGTGCTATCCAAGGTATTCACCCCAAAATCGGTGGTATTGATTAAACCAAAAGCTGTGGTATTGAACGTTCTCAACAATGACCACGCTCCATTTCCAGTTTTACGGTAAATGTTGTAACCGCTTCGGTTTTGTTGGGTTGGACTGTAGAAACTCAATTCAATTTGACCGTTTCGATTGGGAACAGAAACAGTGGCTTTTTCTACGATGGAAATATCGGGAGGAATGGTATCTCGGGCTATTCCAGAAACGCTATCGGAGAAGGTCGTGAAATTGGGTTTCAACGAATACAAGCCCTTTACGCGGTAACTGTATCGTGTTCCACAAGAAACAGCACTATCGATGTATTGAGTTGCGGTCGGCGATAAAATTGTGATGGGCACCAACGGCAATCCGTTGGAAGATCTTTCAATTTCATAGCCGCTCACGGTGTCGTTCAAAACCGGTAACCAATCCAACACCATGGCACCATTGCCAATGGTTAGATTCAAGTTGATGGTTCGGAATGGTGCAGCAGAATCGGATTGTGCTCCACAGGTATCGATCACCTTCACCGTGTAATAATGAATAGAATCGGCTGTATTGATGTTGTTATGGAAGAAAACCGTATCGTTTGGACGGGAAATGGTAGCGATTGGCGAGTAAGGCCAAACACCGGTGGTGCTGTGATAAACCACGTATCCCCTCGCCAATGAATCGGTGATTGGGAATCGGTTCCAAGTGATTTTGGATTGCCCGTTAGCAACCCCTGTAACCGTGGTGGTAATGCCATACATGGTCGTTGGGTTCGGGTTCGGGTAAAGGCGAGGAACTTGGCAAGAAGTGTCGGAAGTAGCTAAATAGGTTTGGCCATTTGAAACAGCTTCTACTTGATAGCAATACGAGAATCGAGGATTAACCGTGTAATCGATATAGTCCGTATCCGATGAAGCCACCGAATCCACCAAAGTCCATGGACCACCGGCACTTCTCCATACTCGATAACGCAATAAACTATTGGTGAACGTCGTGTACGGGGTCCATTTCAAAGTTACTGCTGGTTGACAAGCTCCACTGCTTACCGCAAGGTTGAAGGTGGTATGCTGATTGGATTCGATGGATCTGTTGTTCAGGTTGCACGAATCAATAGCAACCACTTGATAGGTGTAGCGCTGGGTTCCAACATTAGTAACAGTAGCATCGTTAAAGGAATCAACATCGATGGCAGTTCCTACCAAAACGAATGCCGTTGAGCCGATGGGTGCTCGGTAAACATCATGGAAACGAACATCGGGGCTAGGAGAGGTGTTCCAGCGCACCGTGATGGAGCCATTTTCTTGAACCGAAGCGCTGTTCAACAAGGTTGCCAACGGTTTAATGGTATCAAACGGAACAAGAACCAGAGTGTCTGAGAACGAAGTATCGGCCACTGGATAAACCGCCATGATTCGGTAATGAATTGGGGTTAAACACGGTACATTGAAATGAATGTAACTGGTGAAATTAACGGTACTATCAACATTACCCCACAATCCTCCTTGAAGACGTTGTACGTAATATTTAACCGGACCAGAAACGGTACTGTAGGCATTCCAATTCAACGTGGTTTGCAAATTTTGCGCAACCCCTTGCAATTGCATGGCGCATTCATCCACCGAGAACGGTGAACGGTTATTGGAACAGGTATCCAACGCCACCAAACGGAAGCAATAGGAACTATCGGTGGTATTCAATCCGGAAACAATTCCAGTGGTTACCGCACCAACAGTTTGGGCCAACGTGAAATTAGCTTGATTGGCTGATTTTACCCAAATTTCGTAATTTCCGATATCGGCATTTCCTTGAGCCCAGGTGATTTGAACCGAGGAATTGGAAAGAACCGATGCCCTTAAAATGGTGGGTTGTGATGGCGGAATCGTATCAAATGGTGTAAGGGTAATGGAATCGGAATAGGATAGGTATCCGTTGGGAAGTTCCATCTTCAATCGATAAGAAACAGGAACTCGGCATGGCAAACTATCGTGAACATAGCTAGAAGCAAGTCCAGAAAGGGAATCCAAATCGCTCCAAGCACCTTGGAAAACTTGAACTTTTGTTTTAACGGGGGTAACCCCTGAATAGACATTCCAAGTTAAGGTATTTTGAAGGTTTTGAGCAACTCCACGAAGTTGAGAAACGCAATGAATAGCGCTAGGAACAGAGCGGTTGGACGCACATGTATCCAAGGCAATCAGGTAAAAGCAATATGAAGAATCGAGGGTATTCAAAGCGTTAGCTCGGAAAGTAGTAATCGGGCCAATAACGCCCATGCTGTTGAAAGTAGAAGCTCCACTCGTTTTCATCCAAACTTCATAGGAACGCACATCACCGGCAACGGGAGACCAATCCAATTGAATGCTTCCGTTGGCAATGACGGAAGCTCCCGTGATGATTGGAGCAACAGGCGGAACCGTGTCGAAAGGGGTCAAATGCAAGGTATCTGAAAAAGTAAATAGCGTTGGATTGCTGCTCAATCCTTTGATTCGATATTGTCGGGTTTGATTGCAATTGAGGGGAGCATGAACGAAATCGGTATCGTTTCCAGCTTGGGTAGCAATTACGTTCCATGTTGCTCCATTCCACTCGGCTACCTCATAGTTTTGAATGGAATAACCAGCAAAAGGCCTCCAACGAAGCGTATTTTGAAGGTTTTCGGCGAGGCCTTCCAACTGAATGACACAGAAATCATCCCCTTTCGAAATGTTTAAACAACTATCTTGGGTAAGAACAGAATAACACAAGCGATTGGCCAAGGTGTTTGTGGTGTCGAAAATGGTAACCACCGTTCCGAATGTTCCTTGAGGAACAAATTGAACGGTCGTTGCGGGACCACCGTTGATTGATTGCTGAATGGCGTATCCATAGATATCTGCTGCACCAGCCATCGAGAAGGTTAGTTGAACAACCGAATCATTCAAAACGGTTGCTTGAGAAATGAAAGCGGTATCTGGAACAATGTTATCAATCACACGAACCGTAACGGTATCCGAATAACTAACTTGCCCGTTGTTCAAATAAGCCGCCAAACGATAGGTGATTTGGTTGTTACATGGAGCAGGGAAACGGGTGTAAGAATTTTGATTTCCATTCACTACATCAAAAACGTTCCAAGTTGTGCCATTCAATACTTCAATCTGATAAGAAATAACAGGAACGCCTTCGTAATGATTCCAGCTCATCTGATTCACCAGTTGAGCATTGTTCACCGCAAAATCGATATCGCGATGCGGCGCATTGGATTCCGAAATAAATCCACAAGAATCTTCTAAATAGGCAAAAAAGTAGTACGATTGTGTTTCGGTATTTACTCCATTCCAAACAAAAAAGCTGTCGGTTCTCGAGAATCTACCTAACAAGGTTTTGGGCCCATTTAAAAGGGTTGAACTAAATAGAAGCACATTTTTCGACTGCGGAATATTTTGAACCGAATTCCATTTGATTTCAATGCTGCCATTAACTGGATCTGTTTTTGTAACCGATGCACCTAAGATAACAGGCATGGACAAAGGCAAAACACTGTCATTTGCTACAAATGAAATGAAAGATTCTCGGCCATTGGAAGCGATAATTTGTATTTGATAAAAATACCTGTTACCAAAGATAACCGTCGTATCTGCATAGTTGAGCGTTCCCGATGGAAGGGTTTGGAACAATGCAAGGGTGTTTGGTGATGTGCCGCGGAAAAGTTGAACATTTCCATTTCCGGAAGGAAATTCAAATTTTCCCAAGGACCAATCAATTTCAATTGCTTTATCACAACCCGATTGGGAAAGGAAGGGATGATAGGTAATAACCGAATCATCAAAAGTGGATAATTTTTCGTTGCAGAAATTTTTCGCAAGGACGTAAATCACCCAAGGCGATTGAACATTATTCGCTAAAAAAGAATAATTCGAAACCGTATCAGGAACGGAATCCAAAAATGCCAAAGGAGAACCGTAAGGCGCACCGTAAATGTGATAGTTTTTGATGTTCAAGGATCGACTCGGGCTCCATGATAAAGAGATGGAATCAACACCGTTGGTGCTCAAAAATTCTACATCAGGTTGGGCTGGAGTTATTGTGTCGAATGGAACAACTTGAATCGAATCGGAATAACTAACCGTATTTCCCAACGAATCTTGAATCTGCAATCGGTACGTGAATGCTTGATTACAAGGTAAGTTCGAAATTACAAGGGTATCGGTTAAGCCCGTTTTAGAACCTGAGCCAAGCCAACCACTCACCGGACTAAACTCTTCCAAGGTCATCGAATAGCTACTTGTTGAGCGGTAATTACTAAGGAACAGGGTAACTTGCAAATTCTGGGCAATGCCTTGAATATTTGCAACTGTTTGCACCAAGGAAGTATCACTTCGGTTATTTCCGCAACTATCGATGGCCACCAAACGGAAAGACCAAATGGTATCAACGGTATTTCCAGCTACCAAAGCCGAATCTCGGTAGAAAGCCAATTGGTCCAAAACCCAATTATTGGTTCCCAATGGCGATTTCCACAACTCATATCGATTTACATCGGGAGAGGTGCTTGCATTCCATCGAATGAAAATGGTATTTTGATCTACTACGGTAGCAATGTCGATGGATGGTTTGTTCGGGCGAGTAACATCAAACGGGGTAAGTGAAATCGTATCAGAATATGAAAAAACCGAAGAAACGGTGTCGAAATAAAAGATGCGATACGTTTTTTCAATACCGCAAGGCAAATTCAAATGGGTGTATTGAAGTTGATTGGAAAGAGTGGTATCTATGTTTTGCCAAACACCGGAAATCAACTCTTGAACGATATGTATTTTGTTATTGGTGGAAATACCCGAATAAGCAGACCAATTCAATTGGTTTGAAAGATTCTGGGGTGTTCCTGTTAGTTGAATCAAACAATGTTCATCGGATGGTACCGAGCGGTTATTTGCACAAGAATCCAATCCTACCAATCGGATGCAAAGAATAGAATCCATCGTTGGCGAAAGATTCACTGTAATAACGGGCTGCGCTTTATGAAATCCAAGCGATGACCATGTTCCAAATTTTGTTTTTCCAAAAACTTCGAAACTGTCGATGTCTTGAAAATTGGTATTGGGATAAATTTCAATTCGATTTAACCCGCGCACCGAAGCGCTAATGATGTTTGGTTTAGATGGAGCAATGGTATCTGTTCCAATAAGGGTAATGGTGTTGGTGTACCCCGATCCTCCATCTCCATTGATCTCATCAATAAAAATGGTGTAATTGATCGGGTTATTACAAGCCATGGTGGTATCGGTATAAAACGTATCGAGAACATTGGCAATAACGGATGAAACCCCATTAGAAGGATCCATTCGAATAATTTTATAGCGAAAACCGGGTACATAGCCACGATAAGACCGCCAATTTAAAACCGCGGTTTTTCTACCTGCTAGAGAAGTTCCAGTAAGGAAGGAGTGGGTATGTGTTTCAAAATTTCTTGACCATTTTCCTGAACATGAGTCAAAAGCTGCAATACGAACAGAAATTTGAGTATTGGTCATATTGTAGCTTCCATACCTTTTGAAATAAACAAAAGGCAAATTGTTCAAAACGGTGTCAACAGAAACAAACGGACCACCATTTTGGGATATGTAAACCACATATTTGGTCACCGATGGACGAATGTGCTTCTTCCATTGAACTTCAATAGAATCTGTTCCTTTGGTCGACAAATAAATGATGTTTACGTTATTCGGATAAAACGTGTCGATGGGGAAGGTTTGAATTTCATTGGAATAGACCACAGCCGGCGTGCGAACATTGGCCTGATAAGAAATTCGGTATAGAATTCCTTGGCCGCAGAAAATATCAATGGTATCGTTGATGTTGGTAGGATTGATGATGTATTCTGGAACCGTATCAATGATTGAATTGAAGCCTGGAACAATATTCGTTAACGTTCTTACGGGTTGATATCCCAATAACGGACTCAAAAATCTCTCTAAGGTAACTTGAGAATACGAGGGAGAGTTGTTGGAAGGAATAACAGGGGCGTTGAATAACAAATTTGAGGTATACAATCCGGCGGTTCCCCTTAAGTGAATGGGGAGATACCATGGACTTTGAACGGATTCCAATTCTGAACAACTATCGAAAGTGGTGATGGAAAATTCAAAGGTATCTACCGAGGAGGTTAAAGTGGGTAATGCTACTCTTTGGAGATTAGAAGAATTAACCTTGTAATATTTTCTCAATAGATATGGTGGACCACCATTCGTTTTGAAATAAATATTTACCCCTGCCACATCAAATTGGGTTGGGAAAAACAGCGTTAACGTGTCGTTGAGGTACGTTATCCCATTAATCCAAGCCAATGCTGGTCGAGTTGTATCAAAAACCGTTCCCGAGCGAATGGTAGAAATGGCTGATAGATTGGAGGAAAAAGAGGTGACGCGATAGGTAATGGTTGAATTACAAACGATTCCAGTATCATTGTACGCCGTTGCACTTCCAGGGAGAAGGGCCCATTTGATCCAAGTCGTACCAACCAATCGTTCTACCTTAACACTATCTGTTAAAGAAAAAGGATACTTTGGCCATGTTAAAGCGTTCAATCGACTTCCTCCCGTTACCGAAAGTTGGGTAACACAATGGGTGTCTAGTGGAACAGAAATGGTATTTGAACATGAATCGAAAGCCAAAACGCGGTAACAATACTGATTCAAAGTATTGTTCAAACCTAAGTGCCAATACCTTAACGTATCGGTTGTGGAATTGATAAATGAAGCCAGATTGGAAAAAGCTCCTCCATTGATGCTTACTTGAATGCGATTCAGTTTAACTCGAGGATCTGGAGATCGAAATAAAGTAACTTGAACAGAGTCATTGGAAATGGCCGAAACCGAAAGCAACCTTGGGGAAATCGGTATGATGGTATCGATGGGGGTAACCACCACCGAATTACTAAATGAACTATCTGAGGGTCCATACGTGCCAAAAACCCGATAGGTGTTCGCTATTCCGCAGGCTCTTGGAGTATCTACATACCCCAATTTCGTAGTAGGAAATGATCCAATGGTTACCCACGTAGAGCCATTCCAACGTTGTAAAACATAACCGCTTAACAACGGACTCGAAAATGGAGTCCAGGTTAATACCGAAGAAAAGTGCCCTGGAATACCCGTTAACTTAATTCCACAATTTTCGGTAGATTGAAAACTAAGATTACCGCATGAATCTCTTGCTGCAACTTTATAACAATACTTGATGGTGGACGGATTGGAAGATGCATCTCGATAAACAAAAGTGCCGGAACCGGTTTGGTTAACCGAATCGATGAGAACATACGATCCACCGTTGGAACTTCGATAAATTAAGTAACGAATAGCATCAAGGCTATCAGATTTTTGAATGGTAATCGTGGATTTTCCGGTTCCATCTACGGAAAACAAGGTAATGGAAGGAGTACCTGGGCGAATGGTATCCTTTAATGAATTCCAAAGAGAAAATCCACTTGAAATACAGGTTGTTTGGCTATCCGATGTTTCTACTTTGTACCTAACTCGGAAATCACAACCGGAACTAATAAAGGATCGTTGGGTTCCCGTTTGTACTAAAGCATAACCGGTACCTCGGTCCTCGTACAACCGGTAAATTTTTCCGTACCTTTTTCCAATAGCGTTGGTCAACTCATTCCAGGTAACACGAAATTGGGCAGTACTGATTTTTTGAACCAGGGGTAAAATTGAAAAAATGGTATCGCTCGTCAATCCAGCTTCGCCACAATTATTTAGGGATACCATGAAATACCCGTACACATTACTTTGATCAGCCAGAGAAACATTTCGATCCAAGTAAACTTGTGTTGTTCTTGCAGGGATGGAGTCAATGAGTGCAAAGGCTCCACCATTCAAGTTTCGATAAATGTAATACTTACCAAAATCAGCTGAAGCTGAGGTTGTTCGTACCCAAGAAAGGGATATGGAATCGTCTCCTAAAACAGAGGCACAACGTAAATTGGGAGGAAGAATAATGTCTTTCGGAAGGACTCGAATATAAACCGTTTTTTGTGTAACGGCACAAATACTATCCTTCGCTGTAATGATTAAGAAGTATGGAGCGGTTCGGGCGAAGGAGCACGATGGAATCCAACGCACGTTCATGATGGCCTGACTCGGGCCCGGTGTAATGGTAACGGTAGCCTTTCCAGATCCAGTTCCAACAATATCACCAGCAATACTCATCATCACCGTATCACGGGTAGGATCAAAATCAATGCCTACGGCATTAAAGTCGAGGGTGTCTCCAACTTGAAGAGTAAAACTATCGGTCACAAAAACCTGGGGTGCACTATTCCCGGTGCAACTTGCATCAAAAAAGAACTGCAAATCTCTTCGGGTTGATCCCAAGTAGGTGGTAACATTATTAATACGGTCAACCCGATATTCCAAACACTCAATGGCCACAACGAATCCGCCTTGGTTGGTTGGAGTAAAACTAATTTCGCCGGTGCTTCCGGTCATCTTTAAGGTATCGGGTGAGATTGCAGGGACTTGGTTCGATGGAAAACTGTAGGCCCCTTGATAGGTAACTGGAGTGTAATACCCCGAAATACCGGTATTGTTGCCTGGCAAAGTTGGACGGGTAGGAAAGCTAGATCGTTGTGCAAGGGGCAAAGTTGAAACATTGAAATCGGGAATCCCTCCTTCTCCAACGTTACCGCCTGAACGATAAGTACCGCCTTGGCCATACGGCCATACGATGTTGAAGACCAGGGAATCTCCATCGGGATCAAATCCGTCGTGGTTAAACACATACTTTTTCCCAACGCAAGCGTAAGGAACAGGAACAGCTCGAAAACGCGGACTGTTGTTAACAAATGAATTTCGTGGCGGAACGTAGGTGCTTAAAACAATTGAAAAAGGACCTGTTTGACTAATGTTTTGGATCTGTCCGCCGTTTCGAGCGAAATTTGAAGTAGAAAAGAAATAGCCTTTGGTTCTTAATAGATCAACGGTATCAATAAATTCAACGCGTTCGTAGCCAATGGGGCTTTTGTAAAAACATCCTTGAGAATATTGAGTTAGGAATTGCCGTGAATACTGTGGAACAGTACGGAGGACCTCAATCACTCCAGAAACAGACGTTGGAGAAGCATCGTACATGCCGACCGTAATGGAAGTAGCATTGAACGCAGCCCCTTGAATATCTCTGTAAAAAATATAGTGAACAGCATATCGCGCACGGGTATTATCACCAGGAGTTGCACTTACGTAATCGTAATAGCAATCTCCGCCGGCAAAGTGAGTGGCTTGGGCAAAGGGGCCCAGTAAAAAAAATCCAATCAATAACCAAAAAAATCTTCTCATTTGCTCTTCCTAAATTTTACGACAAAGGGACCTGAGCGAACTCAGGTCCCATCATCGATGATTGTATTTCTTCTTATTCCTTAACTAAACGTCCAACAGTAGTTCCTTGTTTTGTCTGAATTTCAACCAAATAGGATCCAACATGTAACGTTTGAATATCAACAGAAATTTGATTTTCTGGCCTGTTCAATTGAACAGGTAGAACCAATCGGCCTTGTAAATCTAAAATTCGAATACTTTGAATCAAATCTTCCCCAGCATTCAATGTAACCACATTTCTAGATGGATTGGGGTACATTTGAACAACTTGTTTCACCAAATTTTGGGTACCAACCCCACTTAAGAAAGATTCACAAGTGGTATCGTTCACCATATTCTGGTCAGCCGAAATGGAAACAATAGCACAAAGCGTATTATTCACTTGTATGCCAGGAATCCATGGTGCTCGGAAAGTATGGGTGTAAACACTATCGGGCCAAACGCTTACTGCCAAGTTCACCGTGTCAACTGCAACAAAAGTTCCATTCGCAGAAAGAGCAACAATAAAGTTTTTCGCAGGTTTTCCTAAGTTTTTAAAATTAGCCTGGATCGAAATCGGTCCTCTAACTGGAATGGTGTTCGATGTTGCAAACGAGAGGGCTTGCATATCATTGAAATTTCTTGAAGGAATAACATTCACTTGAACGGTATCGATGGCAGAACAGGTTCCGTAATTCAATGAAACCGTATAAACAGATGTATCTCCTGGTTTTACTTGCAAAGAATCTCCCATGCCAACGTAGTTTCCATTGTTGAACCAAAGGAATACAGGAATTGGAGAAACCACACCTGGGTTCAATGCGCCAATGGAGGTTCTGCGATTTGGAATAACTGTATCGGTAACAACCCAATCGGTCGCTCGGTTGTTGTCGTTCCCTGGAAGGCGAAACACCCCAGCGCGGCCGTTAGAACTTGGAATCGCCCCAGACCAATCTGAAGCAGATACACCGGTGGCTGCTGGGAAATTATACCCGTTCAGCGCAACCGCATCTTTGATGCTACCGCCACGAACCACAACCCCCGCTTGAGCACCGGAAGTTAATGGATTTGCACCACCTGTTTGGATGAAATACAAACCAATTCCTGGGTTGTTGGTCCCTGTATCGGAAACCACAGTAATGCTGCTTCCTGGCTCCAACAAAACATTCGGTAGAGCGTAAATAATTGGTGCCAAACCTCCGGGTCCACCACCAACTCTGTAAATCACCAAAGAGTCGCCCTGAAGGTTAACGTTGCCCATTCCTAAGTTTGTAATTTCAAACATATCGCGAGTAAATGCCCATGGATAACCGGTTGGAACGGTGGTAGAATCTTGACTTCCTAATCCTGTTGCAAATGCAACCACTTCGGTAATTTTCACGGCTCCTGGAGCATTGGCATACACCTTGGTAGAATCTCCAAAATTGATGGTATAACGCAAAGCAGATGCTGTTACAGTATTGTTCTGGTTACCAACGAAAATAGAATCAGATCGATTGTTTGCAGCATTCGCATCGCCCGGCATGGTGAACGTAAATAATACCTTCGCCGTAGCCGGAGGTGCTCCCACTGCAGCCAAATTCACACCTGTAATGGTTACTCGGAACGTATCCAAAGGATTCGCCGTTCCAGAGTTTAATACTCCTGTGTAAATAGCAGGACCTGCTGTTAAAGTAACGGTTACAGGAGTTGTTGCAAAATTCAAGACCGTTGCTCCAACGTTTCTCAATACGGCACGAACGGTTTCATTGGAACCTAAGGTACAAGGCGGATTCACCAATTCGGGGAACAAGGCTTGTGCATCCACCACGTTGTTGTTTACATTCACGTTGATGGTGTCATAAGCCGTACATGTACCATTGCTATACGCTGCAATGAAATAGGTAGAAGCCGTAGCAGATTGAGTTGTGGTATCGGTGTTATTGATAACAACTCCAGCGTTATTCAACCAGCTCAAATAGGTTTTGCGCATGGGTTGAAGTGTTCCTAAATTGGTTGCATTCGCTGCTGAATTACACACCACCCAGTTGTTCGAGCTATCGTTGTCTTCAATGCTTCGTTTCACACCTGCAGAACCCGTTGAATTTGGAATATTTCCGATCCATTGGTTTGGACGAACACCCGAGGTCAACGGATTGAAGGCATAACTGTTTGTGGCAAACGCGTCCACCACATTACCAGCAGCATCTTTCAAGACCAAACCGAATTGACCACCAGAGTTGTAATTGTCCACGGTATTTCTACCCATAAACAAAACCCCATTTCCGTTCGCACCTGTATCGGTTGAAAGGATGATGGCACTTCCTGAATTGATAATCGTTCCATTCGGGATGGTGTATGAATAATTCACTTGACCAGGACGTCCGTTGGTCACGAAGGATTGGAAGGTCCAGTTCGACATGTCCACATTGTTTGCTCCAGGGTTGCCAATTTCAAAATAATCGTACTGGGCATTTCCCCAATTGGTTACACCAGCAGGGGCAGTTGTTTGAAGACCGTTTGTTCCAGCTGTAGAAATCCAAATGAATTCGGTGAAACGAATACGATTGAACGCTTTAGACTGCAAATTGAAATTTGCTCCTGGCGCAACAACAATGTCGGGACCTGCATTCACTCCCAATTTCTCGGAAACAATGCTTCCGCGAGCGGTATCGTTTGAAACAACGGCATCTCCATTGATAGAAATGCTAGCTGTTAAATTATAAAGGGTAGAATTTCCTACCGTTGATCCCAAATTAACACCCGTAAAGGTCAAAAGAATGGTATCGTTAGGATTAGAAGTTCCGGTCGTAATTGAACGAGTGTATGGTGTTCCATTCACTACCAATCGTGCATTCAAATTGCGGGTAGCAAAGTTGATGGCAACGGCACTTTGGTTCTTCACACGGAAATAAACTGTATCAGAATTGGAATACTGACAAGCTGCTTTTACGTTTCCAACCTGAAGTGCAGCAAAATCAACCGCGTTGGAATCAATGGCGATGTTTACGGTATCGGTAACGGTACAAATTCCATTATTCAAAGTAGCAACGTAAGTAGTTGGTGCTGTTGGTGAAACCGAGAATGGGTTGGTACTTGAAAGAAGTCCACCGCCAGACACCGACCATGCAAAGGTTCCGATGGGACTGGTTAGGCTCGCTTGCAAGGTTCCCATGGTAGAAGGACTTCCAGGATTGGAAACCGCCCAATCGGTCACTTTATTCGAATCAAATCCGATGCGTTGAGTTCCTGCAAATCCTGCATTACCCGTGTTACCTCCACCCCAATCGGCAGCAGTAACACCCGAAGCAACGGTAAAGTTGTAGCCATTCGTAGCCATTACATCAACAATAGCTCCTGAATTATCACGAAGAACAATACCAAAAGCATCATTATTATTCGCTGTGTTGGTACCACCTGCAGTTGGATTTCGGAAGAAAACACCCGCAGCTAAATTATTGGCACCGTTGTTGGTCAGGAAAGAAACTACCCCATTACCATTAACAACAGCTCCTGTTGGGAAGGTGTACGTGTAATCTGCAGTCTGGGTCAATCCGTAAAAACTCAAGGAATATCCGGCAATGCTTTGAGAAATTCCCGAAACGTTGGCCACCTCAAACATGTCCACCAATTGCCCCGTAACGTTTCCGAACGCGGCTGGGAACGTGGTTTGAACACCTGGAGAAACCAAGGTTTGTAACACCTCTGAAATGACAATTTTCTTGAAGTTGGAAGTTGCGTTTAAGGAGGCAGATTGTCCTAAAACGATGGTGCGATCTAATCCAGCATTTACAAATAACGCTTCAGATTTTAAACTGCTTCGAGTTGTATCATCTGCTACTACACGATCATTATTGATTTTCACCCAAGCCGTGAATTGATAGGTATTTCCAACGCTTAAGTTTACTCCATTGAAAACATGAGTGAGGGTATCTCCTAAACGAATCACCCCAGAACGAAGCGTGTCGGTAAAGGTTGAAGTCGTGGTTCCGTTGAATACCTGAAGGGTTACAACAGTATTTCTTAAAGAGAAATTAATCGAATCCGCTCCGTTGTTCTTAAACTTGAAACCTACCGGCTCATTGGATGTAAGGTTGCAATTGGGATTGATGGCTCCTACTTGGATCGCAGTTAAATTGGTGATGGTAGAATCTACTTCAACCAAAACCGTATCGGTAACCGTGCAACCGTTGGCATTCAATGCTACAACGTACGAAGTGGTTGAACCAACGGTAACTTGAAGCGTATCGTTGTTGGAAATAGGAGTTGCATTTCCTGCAACCGTCCATTTCATGGTCGCACCAGCCAAGGTCAAATTAGGTGTTCCACCGGCAATGGTTGATAAATTGGCTGCATTCGAAATCACCCAATCCGATGAATCGTTGCGATCTGTTGTTCCTGTACGTTGAACCCCAGCGTAAGAGTTACCGCCGCCACCGCCACCACCGGCAGCTGGAATGGCAATATTGCCTCTCCAATCGGCAGAAGTTATGCGGGTATTAGGGAAGGCAATGTTGTTGAAGCCAATTGCATCTACCGGATTTCCAGCTGTATCCAACAAAGCGAAACCGGCTGGTCCAAAGGAATTCATATCCACAAATCCACCAGTAGCAGAAGGTAGGTAGAATACACGGTTAGAAGCATTATCGGCTCCGGTTCCTAAAACAAAAATCATTTGTTGATTCGGACCTAATACGGTGCCTGCTGGTAAAACCTTGGAAAGGGTCGTTAGGGTACCGCCTCCAGGACCACCACCAAATGCCGTGTAGTACAATTGAGCGGTAAATCCACTTAAATCGTTGTTAAATCCACCGTAATTGGTTACCTCAAATTGATCGGCTGTGCCGTTTTGAGGCAAATAGACTGGGAAAGTAGTTTGTGTTCCGGCTTGACCTCGGTTAAATAACACCTCGGTGATCGCAACATTGGTCAAATCTGTTTTGGCAATGCGTCGAACATTTCCGTTAGGTGCAACAACGGTATCGTTTCCACCGTACACCATAGAAACTCCATCTTTGTACTTTTTAGAACCTGAATTGGCAGAACGTTGGCGATTGAAGTCAACAGCAGAAACATAATAAATCACCGTTGTTCCCAACGCCACCGATGGAATGCTCGCTTCCCACTTACCAAGCGCCAAATTGTTGGTCATTGAAACCGTGGTAAACGACGTTCCATTGTTGGTAGAATAGCTCAAAAAGGCACTATCAACTCCAAAATTATCGGTAATGATGGCACCTACGTTTCGGGCAGATGATACGCAAGCAGATGCAATGGCATCTACCGAAACAACAACCGGTGCATCTTGGTCGAATTGGGCATTCACCACATTCACCAAATAATCTTCAATTTCACCGGTTTGAACCGTATCGCAAAGGTTTGCAAAGCTATCCGCTTGCAAAACAACCCGGAAGCGAGTAATTCCTGTTACCGCATTGGATGGTATTGAGTAAGAACCACTCACCGCTAAAGTATCAGGACCAGCAGAGAAAATTTCTTCCCCAGCATCAGCAAAATCTCCATCCTTGTTGAAATCCATGTACGACTTCACATAACTATTTCTTTTGTTGGAAGAAAATCCTGGATTGATCCAAATGGCGTTATTTGAACTTCCGCGAACCACATTGGTCACGGGTGTAGTGTAAAGCTGATATCCGCTAGTAGAATAATTGGAGGTATTTCTCAATGAGCCCGTTGCAACTCCGGCAACGAAAGCCGAAGAATCGCGAGAAGCACCAGCGCAATACGTAATGATGCTTACCAAAATGGTATCGGTGTAGGAACAAACAGCATCGCGAACCGTAAGGGCGTAAAAAGTATTGGTCGTTGGAGAAACCGTGGTAACCGAATTGGTGTCAATGATGGTTGAATTCCCAACTACACGCCATTCGTAACGATTGGTATCGGTAGCCAAAACCAATTTCGGATTGCGAACTCCAAGGGAAGTTCGATTAATAACTCCGTTGGTATCTGAAACGGCCCAATCGGTATTATCATTTTTATCGGAATAATTACGAATCCATGCGCACCAGCCTGATCCACCACCACCGAAAGGTGTGGTTAAATTTCCAGCCCAATCGTTGGCAGTAACACCACTGGTAATCGGAAATTGGTAATTGCCACTGGCCATGGCATCCATGATTTTATTGTTTCTGGTAAACAAAGCCAATCCCCACTGTCCACCATTACTCAAATTGAAGTTGTTGTTGGTGCGAACAAATTTCAAAGGAATGCTATCAGCACCCGTACCGGTAGCTACAATAGCAATTTCGCCTGGAGCAAGAGACATGGAAGGGAACGTGTAGTTAAATGGGTTGAATCCAGCTAAAAAGCGAAGTTGGTACCCCTGAAGATCAACAGTTACACGGCCGGTATTCATGATTTCTACCAAATCAACGGTGTTTGCCCATGGAATATGCGCCGCTGGAGGTGTTAACTGAGCCCCACGTCCGGTGCCTCCGTTCATCACCACTTCTGTAATTTTCAACTCCGCACCGGGAGCAATTCCTCCGTTGGGACCAATGGTTACGCTTGAACCGGCGGTAATGGCTTGGTCGGCACCCAAATCAACATACAGATATTGATCTTTATAGCGAAGGGTGTCGGGAGTGTTGGTGTTGTTGTTGCGATCAACGGCTTGAATGAAGAAGATGACTCCTTGACCCGCAGCTGCGGCAGGAATGATCCCGCTCCAAACATTGGAGGCACCTTTGGTCATGCCAATATTGGTGTAGGTTGCTCCGTTGTCGAATGAATATTTGATGGTCGCTGAAACAACCGAATCGTTATCGGTAATGGTAGCTGTTACGTTTCTTGGAACGGCGTTACAACCGTTGGTCGTGCTGCTCGTAACCAGGACATTGGGTGCCAACAAATCGGTAAAAGGAAACAAACCATTGATTTGCATATTCGGACGAAGCTGGCTTGTGCCAACCACATTCCTATTGTTGCAAAGCCCTGTCGTATTCGCTGCGTTGAAAATGGTCGCATTGAATCCAACGTTGGTACTATTAACGATGGCATTCCCGTTATTAACAGCGTTTGAGTTGCTGAAACAAACCTCAACAAGAAGGTTTTTGGTGGTATCCCACTGGAAAGGAGAATCGAAAATATGGTTATTCCAACCTGCAACATCAATATAAGTAACGGCAGAATAAACTTGGGTAGCTCCGGAAATGTATCCCGTCAAAGCAGTATCGGATACGTTTTTCAATTTGATAGAAAACCCTGCGAGCGGATTTCCTGCTAAGGTTGCAACATTGAATGCAAGTGAGTTTAAAATAGGAGTGGTATCTAAACCAGATAACTCGCTTTTACGAATCAACATTTGAAGGCGATTTCCCCAGTTATTGGCGGCATAAGGAGTTGGCTGAGTCGTACGCGTATTGTTCGATGTTCCAGCCCCAATCGTTTTTAAATACGATGAAATGGTGGTTGGCGTAAAGGTGTAGTAATCGTTATCGGAAATAGCTGATGTTCCTGTTCCGAAAGTTAAGGATGGCGAACCTGCTACCTCAAACGTTTTGGTTGAAGATACTTTCACCCCAACCGTTGCAGCTACGTTAGTACCGCTCCACAAATTCTTGTCAACAACATAAATTTTATTGGTTCCTTCTTCCAAAACGATGGAAAAGTGTGCATCAGAGGCAGATCCAAGTTCCATGCTGAACCAATCGATCCACAACTGACGGTTTGGCGCTGTACCGTACACTTTGGAATAAACTTTGTCATCAGCGCCCGATGGTGCCGCCGAAGTCCAATTGCACCAAAATCCTGCAATGGAGTTGTTCGGAATGTTGGCACTCGTTAGCGTTCCATTCGCAGGAGAAGCAACAAGTCCAGCTCTAGTCGTATCAAACGAAAAAATTCCGGTGTGCGAAACCACAAATTTGGTTTGTGCCACCCCGTTGAACGAGAATGGGAATGGAAGCGTTTGAGACGCAGAATACAACGGCAAAAAGGCACTGCCACCAAGAAGCTCGGTAAACCCATTGACTGTTGTATGAGGCAAATTATCCAAATCAGCATTCAAATTGCCAGGATTACCTCCATTTACAACCAGGGTTCCAATGGAATAATTCACTATTTGCGCATGGGAATTCAAGCCAAAGGCCAGAAAAAATCCAAAAAGCAAAAGCTTAGGAAAAAAGGAAAAGTTTTTCATGTGGGTTGGTTTTTGATTGGTTGATTTGACCAGCATTTTCGGAATTGGTTGGAGTGCATTAACAATTCATTAACACAACCCGAAAAGGTAAGGAAAAATCAATCTGTAATTTCGGAACAATTGGAGATTTCCGCGTTTCATTTTTAGGCGGATTTACTTTTCTTAACAAAGAAAACAGGAAAAATGACAAACCCGAGAACAACCAACCCTCAACGTTTTCGTTGCGGTAGTTTACTTAAAAATGGGATGAAAACCACATACAGGGAATAAATTCCTTGGATGAAGATGTGAAGAACCGACCTTGAAGGCTTTAAACCCCAAATTTGAAGAAGAAGAACTTCAGGCAAAACGAGGAATAAGGAGGTAATAAGCAGTATTTCACCTCCAAAATGGTTGAAACCAAAAATTGAAATTAACCACGAACACCGACTCAACCACGCAACCAGCATGGTTCGTTGCATGCCTTTGTTTTCGTAGTCGCCCGACTTTGAAACCCAACGTTTTCGCTGTTTCCAAAAAGCAGCCCAAGATGAAACGGAATGAGTCATAACTACCGCATTATCGGCATAAACCAAATCGCCCTTTCCCCACATCCGGTGCAACAATAACTCATCGTCTCCCGAAGCCAAATGCTCCAAACCACGGTAGCCGCTCACTTCATGAAAAGCGCTTTTTCGAAACGCCATAGCGGCCCCATTGGCCATCGTTGGTCGGTTAGCACGAATAGAGGCCGCCGTAATGGCCTGCAACCCCTCGTTTTCGGCAGCCAAAACCTCCTTCCAAAACCTTCCATTGGAATGAAAAACCACCCTTCCCGACACCCAAACGACTTTTGAACGAGAAAAGGGTTGCGAGATGGAAGAAAGAAATGAAGGTAAAAAAGTGCAATCGGCATCGGAACAAACCAAGATTTCACCCTTAGCTAATCCAATGCCTTGGGTGAGCGCTTGTTTTTTCCCAATTCCTTGGTTTTCAACCAACAAAACGGGAAAAGAAAAAATGGAAATCCATCGGTTTATCACTTCCAACGAGCCATCTGTGCTTCCATCGTTCACCAAAATTAGCTCTTCCGGAAAGCAACTTTGTTGTTGAATGCTCCGAAAAAAATCATCCAAGTTATTCTCTTCATTTTTAAAGGGAACAATCCACGAGATCTTCCCCGAATACGTTCCTTCTTGCCGATCTTTTTTCTTCAAATAATAACACCATTTCAGCACCTGAAAAGCGTATAAAAAAGGGAAAAGAAGCAATAAATTACTCATGCACTTCCTCTTCAGGTTGATGAAAGAAAAATAGGGTAATCCCTACCAAAGCGGGAAGCATGAGATTGACCATCCAAAGA
Source organism: Bacteroidota bacterium (assembly GCA_947501265.1). Taxonomy (GTDB): domain Bacteria; phylum Bacteroidota; class Bacteroidia; order UBA7662; family CANHCV01; genus CANHCV01. Next base: position 32,984 of record CANMVY010000013.1, on the reverse strand, counting down.
ACCAACGAAGCCGTTGCGGCGGCACTTTCAGCATCTGACCCGGAAAATATTTGGGCCATTTCGAAACGTGCCGTCCAATCCAAAACCGCAGGAATGGGAACAATGGACTGCCCTAAAAACATGGCCGCCAATTCTGGAAAATCATCTAAAAACCCCTTATTGGGCATTAATGCATGATAAATCAACAAAAATTGGAGGGAAAAAACCAAATACCGAACCAAGGATAAAAACCAAACGGCATTGATGGTAGATGCAGAAACTCCATGAAAATAACCGAGCCACTTCCACTGAAATTTGGCATTCAACCATCGGTAGGAGAAAACCAAAACGATGGCGAAAGCCAATAAAACGAGGGTAATGAAGAAGCACCAATAGAGAATGGATGAAAAATCGACAGATGGGTTGGATTCATTGGTTTCGGTGAGCAGAACGGCGGCCATCAAGCCCATCCATAAAGTTATGCTCATCTGCATTAGGCCGCCCACGACCGATCGGCCGCCAGCTTTCCAACGGTGGGTTTTTGGAACGAACCAAACGCGGCCAACGTATTCGGCCATTCGGTTAGGAACAAGCGTAGAAATGGCCATTCCGGCCAAAACCGCTTTAAATTGTTGTCCAAAACGGGCTTTGGAAACATCGTTGGATAGCATCCTCCATTTCCAGGTTTCCAAACCCCAATTCACCAACATCAATCCGAAACAAATGGCCCAAATGATCCAAGAAACCTTGGCAAATTGCTCAGGAATTAACGTTAATACCTCATCCTTCCGACGAATCTTCATCAAAAAAGAAATCAAAAAAGCTCCCGTTACCGCCCATTTTAGAGAACGATAGCCGTATTTTTTGAAAAATGATGTCGACTTGCTGATTACTTTTGATGTTGTGGTTAGTACAAAGATAGTTCAGCAATCCACCACTCCGGAGCGGGTAATTTTGGGAATTGATCCCGGCACAACCATCATGGGATACGGTGTGATCGTAACGAAGGGAAAAAAAATGAGTTTGGTAGATCTTAATGTTTTAAATCTTAACAAAATTGAAAACCATCCCCTCAAATTGAAGAAAATTTTCGAAACGCTTTTAGAATTGATTGAAAAATATCAACCCGATGAATTGGCCATTGAAGCTCCATTTTTCGGAAAAAACGTTCAGTCGATGTTAAAATTGGGTAGAGCCCAAGGCGTTGCTATGGCGGCTGCCTTGTACCGTGATATTCCTATTTTCGAGTATTTGCCAAAGAAAATTAAGCAAAGCGTCACCGGAAACGGAAATGCTTCCAAGGAACAAGTCGCTGCAATGATGGAACACCTGCTGGAGTTTAAATTTTCTGGAAAATTGGATGCAACGGACGGACTTGCTGCCGCGGTTTGCCACTTTTTGCAAGGAGATGGAACAGGCTCCAAAACCAAAGCCAAAGATTGGTCTTCGTTTTTAGCAGCGAACCCCAACCGAATCAAGTGATTTGTTTTTACTTTTGTACCAATGCAATACAATACTTCACGCCCGCCCTTAACGATTTCCGAATACGGTCGCGGGGTTCAAAATCTCATTCTAATTGCGAAAGATCTTCCAACCAAAGAAGAACGAAATAAAGCATGCCAAACCATCATTGATTTGATGGCACATTTGGCTCCAGCCGCCAAAGATTCTTCCGATTATAAACAAAAACTATGGACCCATTTGTTTGCCATCGCAGGCGAACAGTTCGATGTAGAATGTCCTTATGAAATCAATTTGGAAGAGTATTCTACCAAAAAACCACCCCGCATGCCCTATCCTCAGCAAAGAATCAAGTTGCGGCATTATGGCAAGGTGGTAGAAAAAATGATCGAAAGTGCCATGAAAACCGAAGACGATGGTTTGAAAAATACCCTTTCAGAGTCCATCGGTAATTTCATGAAAATGGCCTACACCATTTACCACCAAACGGCCGTTTCCGACGATGAAATCAACGAAGATTTGAGGGAGCTTTCCAATGGAGAATTGGCCTTGAAAGAGGGTGTAGTTCTTCCGTCGCATCGGGTGCCCCACCAAGCCACGTTGATGCAACAAAATCGGAAGGGGCACCACGGTGGCAAAAACAAAAATTTTAAGAAATTCGGCAAAAAAAATAATCGTTACTAATGGCACATTTTATTGTTGAAGGTGGTCACCAACTCAAAGGCGAAATTCAGCCTCAAGGTGCAAAAAACGAAGCATTACAAATCATCTCTGCGGTACTTCTCACACCGGAAGAGGTAATCATCGATAACATTCCCGACATTCAAGACGTCAACAAGTTGATTGATTTATTGGCAGACATGGGAGTGAAAGTTAGGCGCGAAACACGCTCACGTTGCTCTTTTATTGCCGATGATGTGAACCTTGATTATTTAAAAGGAGAAGATTTTAAAAACAAGGCCGCTCACTTGAGGGGTTCCATCATGATTTTGGGCCCTTTATTAGCGCGGTATGGCGTTGGGTACATGCCCAAACCGGGAGGAGACAAAATTGGTCGCCGACGTTTAGACACCCACTTCCTGGGTTTCAAAATGTTGGGAGCGGCTTTCAATTACGACGCTGGCGATAGTTTTTACAGCGTGGAGGCGCCGAAAGAAGGATTGAAGGGAACGTACATGTTGTTGGACGAAGCTTCGGTAACGGGAACGGCGAACGTGGTGATGGCGGCATGTTTGGCCGAAGGAAAAACCATCATTTACAATGCTGCCTGCGAACCGTATTTGCAGCAATTGTGCAAGATGATCAACCGAATGGGCGGAAAAATCTCTGGGATTGGTTCTAATTTAATTACCATTGAGGGAGTAGAAAAATTGGGAGGATGTTCCCATGAGATGCTTCCCGACATGATCGAAATTGGAAGCTTCATCGGTTTAGCGGCCATGACTCGGAGCGAGATCACCATCAAAAATTGCAAAATCCCTGAGTTGGGCGTTATTCCCAATGTTTTCAAACGCTTGGGAATAAAAATGGAATTTCGGGGCGATGATATTTTCGTTCCAGCTCAAGATCATTACGAAATCGACACTTTCATTGATGGTTCGATTTTAACCATATCCGATGCTCCCTGGCCTGGGTTCACTCCAGATTTGTTAAGTATCATTTTGGTGGTAGCTACACAAGCAAAAGGAAGTGTTTTGATTCACCAAAAAATGTTTGAAAGTCGGTTGTTCTTCGTCGACAAATTGATTGACATGGGAGCACAAATTATTTTGTGTGATCCTCACCGCGCTTCGGTGATTGGTATTGACCGAGCATACGCATTGCGCGGCATCAAAATGACCAGTCCTGATATTCGTGCTGGAGTTTCCTTGCTCATTGCAGCTCTATCGGCAGAAGGAAGCAGCACCATTTACGCCATCGATCAAATCGATCGAGGTTATCAAAATATCGATCAACGTTTAAATAAAATTGGCGCGAATATTGTTCGCGTTTCGTAAACTTGCAACAATGAAAAAAGCATTTCTACTTCTAAGTATGTTGGTGGGTCTGGGAGCCATCAGCTTCAAAAGCAACACTTCGGCCCCATTTCAATACGAGCCCAAGTACAAGATGGGCGACATTGCCCCTGAAATCATTGGAATTTCCCCTGAGGGAAAAACCTTGAAATTATCCTCGTTAAAAGGAAAAATTGTACTGATTGATTTTTGGGCAAGCTGGTGTGGACCTTGTCGGGCCGAGAACCCGAATGTGGTGGCTGCTTTTCAACAATACAAAAGCAAATCCTTCCAAGGCGGTAAAGGATTTACGGTTTTCAATATTTCTTTGGACACCAAGAAGGAAAACTGGGTGAATGCCATTGCGAGCGATGGTTTAGCATGGCCTAACCACGTGAGTGATTTGAAAGGTTGGAGATCTGATATTGGTGCAGCTTGGGGCATTAGTTCCATTCCTACCAATTATTTGATCGATGGAAATCGAAAAATTATTGGGGTGAATTTGCGAGGAGCTGCACTGACCGATGCTTTGAGCAAAATTGCGAAATAAAAAATTGCACTTTCTAATAGAAAAAGGGTTGCCAAATAGCAACCCTTTTTCTGTGGAACTGATTTTGTCTCTACCTTAAATAGGTATACACCAAAAATGACCCAAGGAAGGATGAATAAACCCTGTATTTAGAAACATTGAAAAAGGCCATTGCCAATAACGGATAAATCCATCTAAAAAAATTACATTCAACGGGGGATAAATCCCCATTCGATTGGACTCAGGGACCTGTCATCGAATTCTTAATGGTCTCTTTATGAAGCATTTTCCTACATTGAGTTGCAAAAAAATGAATTGGATCATGGGGGATAAATCCCCTTCGATTAGACTCAGGGACCGCCCTCCCCCACCAAGAGCAATTTACGGCTTTTTGGGGCATTAGTCGTAAATGAAACGTTTATAAACGTAAGTAAACGATTATAAACGTTTCAATACGAATAGCGAAAAATTACGCCTTAACTTTACTTCTGGGGAGGGGCGAGACGTAGTCCCTCGTTTATGTTTAATTTTTTTTGGGGGAGTTCTTCCTCTCCTGATCTTGATAAAATCTTTGAGAATAGAGGATTTAAAAAAATTTCTAAATAACTATTCCTCCATCGTAGAAGAAATTTGGAAACGATTGAAACGGCTATATACCTTAACTTTACTTCCGGGGAGGAGTGGATGTTAGTCCCGGTTTTTTAAGTCTGGTTTCCAAGGGTGGTACCTGAGTGATCCCTGAGGAATCTCGAAGGGAAAAGGGTAGTCCCCAAGTGATCCTTGAGCCGGGTTAAAGGGAGGTACTGGTATTCGTCAAAACAAACTCTTTTCATGGAAATGAGCATGATTATCATCCAACAAAAAAGCCCCGAATTTCTTCGGGGCTTTTTACGATATAGGAAGGTAATGAATTACTTCACCATCAATTTCACTGTTTTCACTTCGTTGCCTTGATTCAAACGTACCAAGTACAAACCAGAAGCCATGCCCGATAAATCGAACTCAACCGCGTTCTGGTTGTTCGACAATTGAGCAGTGCGAACCACGCGGCCCGATGCATCCATCACCTGAACCATCACTTCTTGAGTCGCTCCATTTGGCAAGTTCACATAAACTTGGCCTGAAGTTGGATTTGGATAAACGCGAACTTCGGTTTGTGCCAATGTTCCAACACCCAACTTGATGACAAACAAAGTATCGGAAGGAACGGAAGAACAGCCGTTTTGAGTAACTACCGCAAAGTAGCGACCCGTAACTGGAATCACCAATTGTTGATTGGTTGCCCCAGCAACTGCACCGGTAGTTACATTGAACCACTGGTTACCAGAAACAGCACTTGAATTAAGCGTATCGCGATTAGCAGTAATCACTGGTTTCGCAGGTACAGGATTCACCGTTACGTTGGTGTTCAATGAGCCAGAACGACATCCATTGCTATCGGTTACGACAACAAAGAAGCTACCGCTAGCAGTAACGGGCAATACGCTGCCTACAAATCCGGTGCTCCATGTTCCAGAAGCAGAAGAAGTCAAACGAACGGTATCGCCAGCACAAATGGTGGTTGAACCAGCAGCGGTAATCACCGGAGTAGCTGGAAGGGCGTTTACCACAACCACTGCGCTTGAATTATTGCTACAGCCATTGGTGTCGCGAACGGTGTAATTGTAGGATCCTGCAGTAGAAGTCATGATGCTCAAAGTGGTATCTCCAGTACTCCATACTCCAGGTCCATTCGCAGTTAACATAATGGTATCTCCAAGACACATGTTCAACGAACGTGAACCTGTAATAACAGGTGCTGTTGGTAATGCATTAACAGTAACAGAAATTGGGGCAGAAGTCGCTGTACAGCCGTTGGTATCGCGAACCAAAACGGTGTAGGAACCAGAAGACGTAATAGCGGTAGAATCGCCAGTTACCCCGTTGCTCCATGTACCCGTTGCAGAAGAGTTCAATTGAACTGAACCGCCTTGGCAGAACGTGGTAGCTCCAGCAGCAGTAATCACCGGAGTAGTTGGAAGAGCGTTAACGGTTGTAGAAATAGAATTCGATGTTTCAACACCGCAGAAACCATTCTTGGTTACAAAGAATACACCTGTGGTATCAACCACCAAGGTATCAGCAATGGTGCTATCCGACCAAGTTACTCCAGTTGCAGAAGAAACCAAAGTAAGGGTATTTCCATCACAGAAACTGGTATTTCCTAATGCACTAACTACGATAGGAGTAGCAACGTAATTGGAAAGAACGATGTTCGAAGAATCAACGCAACCGTTGGTATCGGTAACTACCACGCTGTAAGTACCAGCAGCAATTACTTGGATGGAAGTTGATGTATCACCGGAACTCCAAATTCCTGAAGTACCAACTGATAAAGTGATGGTGTCATTCGTACAAAACTGAGCTTTCGAAGCATTGATTGTGGCATTGGGTAATGCGTTCACCTGAACAGAAATAGCATTGGAGGTATTTGAACATCCTGTTGTAGTATCTGTGAAAACAGCTGTGAAAGAACCGGAAGTGGAAACCGAAATAGAACTATCGGTAGAATTTGTATTCCAAGTAATGTTGTTGGTGGGGGAAGCCGTTAAAGTCACGGATCCACCTTGGCAAAACGTTGTTGAAGTTGAAGCCGTAATTACTGGGGCAGATGGAAGAGCGGTAACACTTACGATCAAAGAATCGGTCGAAGTTTCAGTTCCGCAAAAACCTGCTTTGGTAGCGTAGTACGTTCCAGCAGAAGTAATGGTGATGGAATCTGCTGTTACGCCGGTTGACCAGCTAACGCCGGTGGTGTTGGTGGTCAACACCAAAGAACCGTTCGCACAAATGCTGCTAGTACCCGATGTGCTCAATGCGAATGGAGTTGCAACGTAATTGCTCATCACGATGGAATCGCTATTAACGCATCCGTTTGCATCGGTAATCACTACGCTGTACGTTCCAGCTGCAGTAACGTTAATGGATGTAGAAGTGTCTCCTGAACTCCAAATACCTGAAGCAACAACCGACAAGGTGATGGTATCATTCGCACAAAACTGAGCTTTTGAAGCAGTAATCGCAGCATTGGGTAAAGCATTCTCGGTCACAGCAACGCTGGAAGTAGAAGTACAACCGGTAAGGGTATCGGTAAATGTTACGCTGTAGTTACCAGCAGCTGTAACGGTTAAGGAAGAATCGGTAGAACCGTTGTTCCATGAAATGTTCGATGTTGGAGAAACGTTCAAAACGGTTTGTCCACCAGCGCAGAAAGATAACGTTCCAGTAATGGAAGGTGCTGCTGGTAAAGCGTTAACGCTAACGATTAAAGAATCGGTCGAAGTTTCAGTTCCGCAAAAACCTGCTTTGGTAGCAAGGTAAGTTCCAGCTGTAGTAATGGTGATGGAATCTGCTGTTACGCCATTTGACCAGCTAACGCCGGTGGTGTTGGTGGTCAACACCAATGAACCGTTCGCACAAATGCTGGTAGAACCAGAAGTGCTTAATGCGAAGGGAGTAGCAACGTAATTGCTCATCACGATGGAATCGCTATTAACGCATCCGTTTGCATCGGTAATCACTACGCTGTACGTTCCTGTTGTTGTAACGTTAATGGATGTAGAAGTGTCTCCTGAACTCCAAATACCTGAAGCACCAACCGACAAGGTAATGGTATCATTCGCGCAAAATTGAGCTTTTGAAGCAGTAATCGCAGCATTTGGCAAAGCATTCTCGATCACAGCAACGCTGGAAGTAGAAGTACAACCGGCTAGCGTATCGGTAAACGTTACGCTGTAGTTACCAGCAGCTGTAACGGTTAGGGAAGAATCGGTAGATCCGTTGTTCCATGAAATGTTCGATGTTGGAGAAACGTTCAAAACCGTTTGTCCACCAGCGCAGAAAGATAACGTTCCAGTGATGGAAGGAGCTGCTGGTAATGCGTTAACGGTAATTGAAATGGTATTGGAAGTACTGGAACATCCGTTGGTGTCGGTAATTGTTAAACTATACGTACCCGCAGCGTTTACGGAAATGGTATCGGAAGTTGATCCATTGCTCCACAAGCCTGAAGCGCTACTTACAAGTTGAACGCTTCCGCCCTGGCAAAAGGTGGTTGCCGACAACCCTGAAACCACTGCAGGAGTAGGAAGAGCAAACTCACTGATGGTGATGGTTGCCGTATCGGTTGCGGTAATGACCGTGTAAATACCCGCTGTGTCAGCAAGAATGGAGAAAGATGTTCCCGTAAGTACAACGGAGTCTCTTTTCCACAAATAGCTGGCCGATGAGGTATCGGATGTCGTTAACGTTACTCCTGAAGAACCAGCGCAAAACCCATTTTTCCCCGTAGAGGTAGAAATGGTCAATGACTGGGCGAAGGAAGCAACCGAGAGGATGGTAAACACCATCAAAAAGTAAAGTTTTCTCATAGGTTAGAAATTTAGTTCAAAGATACAACCTGAGCACGAAGAATAAGATTCTAACTTTTAAACAGAATAGGTGTATCAGTCCAAATATTCTTTCCACCAAAGGGCCAAATTCAGTAAAAACCAAGCTTTTCGACCTTCTCCCCTTTGGTATATATCCTCAACTTCTTTACTATTTAACCAACCGGTTTGATGGATAAAGTTCTTGATTTCTTTCTTGGTCAATTCACCTAAATCATTTTTAAACCAATCAAAAACAGGAGCATCAAATCCTTGTTTTTGGCGGTAAATGATTTCGTTGGGGATAAGCCCTTCCACCGCCTTTTTAAGAATGTATTTGCTTTCGTTGTTTTTCCTTTTCAGTGCTGTTGGAATGCCCATAGAATATTCTACAAACTTATGATCGAGGAAGGGAACACGGGCCTCCAAACTCACCGCCATCGACATTTTGTCGACCCTCATCAACAACAATTCTGGAAGGCGGATTTTCAAATCCATGTAACTCATCCAATTGATATGGCTAGGCTCTGGAGCACGTTCTAAAAAGTTCTTTCTAATTTTTGCAACTTGCTCATAGGTAGAATACCCTTGGAGTTCTTTTATCCAATCTCCTCCAATTAATTTTGCCTTTTCATCTTCCCCAAAAGCCTTTAATCCGGTCCAAAAAATGGGCTGATTGTTGGCACCTCTGCGGAGCAATTCGTAAGGCAAGGTATGGTCTTTCCCGGCAAGTTTCATGGCATTCAAACCCAATTTCTTAAAGATGTTAGGAATAGGCAAGTCGTCGTATTCCTGGATCTTCAACAAATCTTTCCAAAAGCGGTATCCCCAAAACAATTCATCGCTGCCCTCGCCTACCTGTGCTACAATCACACCGTTGTCGCGGGCGAGTTTACTCACGTAATAGATGGGCATGCAAACCGGATCGGCAATGGGTTCATCCTGATGGTGAACCAATTGTGGGAGGAAATCGATCAGGTCTTGTTGATTCAGAGCGCGCTCGTGGTACTCACAACCCAGTTCTTTTGCTACTTTGCGCGCATAGTAAAACTCATTGGTGTAGCTGGAGAGATCTTGATCGTTCTCGTAACCAATGGAAAATGCTTTTACCGGCTGTCCGTTCGAAAGGTCACTAAAAAGTTTAGCATTCACAGAAGAATCAATTCCTCCAGAAAGAAATACGCCCACCGGCACATCGGCCATCATGCGGTATTTCACCGATTCGCGAAGTTTTTCCACCAAGGTTTCCGTTACTTCTTTTTCAGAAACATGGGGTTGATAATTGACATGGGTAAACACATCCCAGTACTCTTTGGGCTGAGATGGTTGCCCGTTTCTTATTTCGATGTAGTGTCCGGCCGGAAGCTTTTGAATCCCTTCAAAAAACGTATTTGGGGCTGGAACAGCGAGGAAAGTTAAATAATCGTAGGCCGACTGAAAATTCAACTTTCTAGGAATGGAACGATCTTGAAGAATGGCCTTGATTTCGCTGGCGAAATAACAGCATCCGTTTTGGTAGGTGTAGTAAAGTGGCTTGATGCCAATTCGATCGCGAACCAAGTAAAAAACGTCCTTGGGTTGATCCCAAAGTCCGATGGCGAACATTCCTCTAAACCGTTCGATGCATTGAATTCCCCACTCTTGGTAGGCGTGCAAAATCACTTCCGTATCGGAGTGTGAGGTGCGAAAATGATGGCCTTTTTGTTCTAATTCGATTCGAATTTCGGCATGGTTGTAAATTTCTCCGTTGAAAACCACCCAAATGGAGCCATCGGGTAAGCCCATTGGTTGGGCTGCTTCGTTGGATAAATCAACAATGGAGAGACGCTTGTGCGCAAGGGAAATTTCCCGACTTGATGTTTGGGACCAAACCAAAGTATTGGATCGGTTTTGTGGGATATCAGGTGTATTCCCCGTTTCCGATGCAAAGAAAAAACCGTCCCCATCAGGGCCACGATGGTGCATGGCATCGGCCATGGCTACCATATTATTTCGATTAAATCTGCTTTCGCCTAGGGCAACTACTCCAAGTATTCCACACATGTTGCGAAGTTAAAGGAAAGTCGGCAAAATTGAGTCGACGTTTTCCACAATCCTAAATTCCCAGATTGAAAATATTTCCCACAATTAAAAAATTTCTTTTATACGATCTAACCCGTTCAAAATGTTTTATTTAGTCAAACAACGGCGTTTTTTTAATGGTGTTTTTTAACAAATTTCCATGAAGTATAACTTTCTAAAATTGTTACCTTTGTATATTCGAAGAAGTCTAATCTATATTCGTTTCCAAACATGAACAACCTGTTTCTATTCAAGCCTTTACCTAGGCTACTTCCTGCACTTCTGATGTTGTGTTTCTCTATTCAAGCATGGGCTCTGTCCACAAATCAGGTCAATGTCTCCCAAAAGACAGGGCCTTATTTTATTTTGGATCACAACAAACCAACAACCGGTCCTCGAGCTGGATTCGTAGCGATTGAAATTACAAACAATTCCAACCAAACCCTTTCCAATTTCAAAATCACCTTGTCCAATATCGCTGGAACGGGCTTTTCCTTTGGAATTGGCGAGGATTCTAGTCGGGTATACCTATCCATTCAACCCGGAGAAAAAGTGTTGGCTAGTTTTTTCATCCGCTACCCTTCAACCTTTAATACAATCGGGCGATTTCAATTTCAACTTCAAGATAAAAATCCAGGATTGGTTACCTATTCCACTTCCATTGCTACCAAATCATTTATTTCGGCTTCTTCTGGTGGAATTGTGAATAGCCGAAAAACATCTTCTTCAAAACCCGTTGGAGAATATTGGACCGATACCATTCGTTACCACTTCGGCAATGTGCTTTGCCAAGATGCGTTTTTCTTTCAACCCGTTTCGAATGCTACCTACAACGCATCTGGAATGTTTTTGGCCGGAAATGAGGTTATTTATTCCGACGTTCCCGGCATTCAAGTTGGCGCTAAAAACGTATTCTGCGATACTGCAACGGCAAGTAACCATGGCAGCAACAAAGCAGTTATCGTGGTCAATAAATACATTGTTCGAAACGTAAATACCCCTATTTTAATTCGTCCAGTTTGTGCAACGCTTTCTGGAAATCACTTTAAATATCAATTCAAATGGTCGAGCAATCCTTTGAATAATCAATCTTGTGCCGGCAACCCTTCCAAGTTAACCATTTCGAAATCTGTCAACAATGCCTTCCCAAAATTCGGAGATACTCTTATATATACGGTTGTTTTGAAAAACACATCCAATGGCTTTTCCACTGTTCCAGAATTAAATGATGAACTTCCTGAGGGATATACTTTCCTTTCCGTGAGCTCCACATCACGAATCAATGCAGAAAACTCCTGCGAAATTCCGAAAAAAGGGAGCCAGAAAAAAATTAGATTTCGTGGAGCACGTCCAGAAGGTTACGGAATTTCATCTGGCGATTCCTTAACTTTTCAATACTTGGTCATTGCTCCTCTAAGCGACGCAGATGGTTATCCCGATACCAATTTTGTATCTTTTACCAATGGACTATATACCTCTCCTAAAGTTTTCTCGGTTGTTAAATTAAACTCAGGTCTATTGCCCATCACCGACCTTGCTGCCAGCATTAAAAACAATCAACTTACGTGGTCGGTAAAAGGAACAGCCAAAGATGCTGTTTTCCAAATTGAAGGAGGCGAAAATACGTGGTCTCCCATTGCCCTCGTTTCCTATCAGTATGGGAAGAGAAATTATTCCATGCCCTTGTACAACGCTATTTCTTATCCATTTATTCGTATTTCTGTGGTTGAAAATGGGCAAATAACCCTTTCTAACATCATCAGAAACACCTCCCTTCCCGAACAAGCATTTTCAGTTTTTCCTCAGCCATTCACCCAAAACGTGCAATTGGTGCTTCCAAAACAAGCCTCAAAAACTGCTAAATTGGAAGTTTACGATAGCCAAGGACGCTTGATTAGCTCGTCTACAACGTTGAACCAACTGGAGGTAAACACCGAAAATTGGCCAACTGGCGTTTACTTTTTCTACTTGATTGAGAATGGACAACGCCAAATTTTCAAAGGGATAAAAATCGCCCACTAAACAATTTTCACGCTTTTTCGTACCTTCGTACCAAATAAAATTGGTATGAATAAAGTTGTTGCCTCGGCACAAGAAGCCATTGCCGATATCCACGACGGAGCCGTTCTCATGTTGGGCGGCTTCGGCTTGTGCGGTATCCCCGAACATTGCATTGCCGCCCTCGTAGAAAAAGGCACCAAAAATCTCACCTGCATCTCCAACAATGCCGGGGTCGATGATTTTGGAATTGGACTCATGCTCCAACATCGACAAGTTAAAAAAATGATCTCCAGCTATGTTGGAGAAAATGCCGAATTTGAACGCCAATTGCTCTCCGGAGAATTGGAAGTAGAACTCATCCCCCAAGGAACCCTCGCTACCCGTTGCATGGCAGCCGGTTACGGAATGCCAGCCATCTTTACCCCCGCCGGCGTTGGAACCGAAGTAGCCGAAGGCAAAGAAATCCGAATTTTCAACGGGAAAGAATACCTTCTCGAATATGCCTTCGATGCCGATTTCGCGATAGTAAAAGCATGGAAAGGCGACACCATGGGCAACCTCATCTTCAAAGAAACTGCTCGCAACTTCAATCCCATGATGGCGATGGCCGGAAAAATCACCATTGCCGAAGTGGAAGAATTGGTTCCTGCCGGAACCCTCGACCCCGACCATATTCATACCCCAGGAATTTACGTTCATCGCATCTTCCAAGGAAATCACTTCGAGAAACGAATTGAGCAACGTACCCTTCGCCCACGTTCCTAAACCCCAAGCCATGTTAGATAAAAACGGAATTGCAAAACGCATCGCACGCGAAGTTCGCGATGGCTACTACGTGAATTTAGGAATTGGAATACCAACCTTGGTGGCCAATTACATTCCTGAAGGAATGAACGTTGTACTTCAATCGGAAAACGGTTTGTTGGGCATCGGCCCCTTTCCTTTCGAGGGAGATGAAAATCCCGATTTGATCAACGCCGGAAAACAAACCATCACCACCACTCCCGGAAGTTCCTTCTTCGATTCGGCCATGAGTTTTGGGATGATTCGTGCTGGAAAAGTAGACTTGACGATTTTAGGAGCAATGGAGGTTTCGGAAAATGGCGACATTGCCAACTGGAAAATCCCAGGAAAAATGGTCAAAGGGATGGGTGGAGCCATGGATTTGGTGGCTTCTGCCAAAAACATTGTGGTGGCCATGCAACACGTCAACAAAGCCGGAGAAAGCAAATTGCTTCCCCAATGTTCACTTCCTTTAACCGGAGTGGGCTGTGTGAAGAAAATTGTAACCGAGTTGGCCGTTTTGGATGTTTTACCGGAAGGCGGATTTAAATTGTTGGAACGAGCACCGGGTGTTTCCGTAGAAACCATCCAACAAGCAACCGCCGGAAAATTATTGATTGAAGGCGAAATTCCAGAAATGAATTTGGATTGATGGAAATCGTTGTTCGAGATGCAATCAAGGCCGATATGCCAGCTGTTCACCACTTGATTGGGGAATTGGCCTTGTATGAAAAAGCGCCCCACGAGTTTACCTTAACCCTGGAACAACTTATGGAAGACGGATTTGGAAATGATCCGGTTTTCGAATGTTTGGTGGCTGAAGAGAACGATACCGTGGTTGGCATGGCGCTTTTCTACACGAAATACTCCACCTGGAAAGGCAAATGCATTTATTTGGATGATATTGTGGTGAAAGAATCGCACCGCCGATTTGGCGTGGGAACGAAGTTGTTTCAGCGCTTGCGCTCCATTGCCAAAGCTCGCCACGCCCAACGATTGGAATGGCAGGTTTTGGATTGGAATGAACCGGCGATTCAATTTTATAAAAAATTAGGTGCTGAGCTCGATTCCGAGTGGATCAATGCCAAATTCCGTTGGGAAAATCTGTGATGAAACCGCTGAAAATTTATAAATTCGGTGGCGCATCGATTCAAGATGCACCGTCCATGGCCCGAATTCGCGGCATCATTGCCTCGGCGCTCAACCAATTTCAATTGGTGGTAGTGGTTTCGGCCCTTGGAAAAAGTACCAACGCTTTGGAAAAAGTGGTATTGGCGTGGCACCAAAACCAAACCACTGAGCTTCAAAAAGCCCTTGATTTTGTGGCTCAGACGCATCGGGAATTGATTTCTGAATTGGACGTAAGCGATCGTTCCAAAGAACAAATCCGTCAAAGTTTCGATATTCGTTTGGCTCAATTGGAAGTGCTACTCACGGCCTCACCCCATCCGAATTACAACTTGAATTACGATCAGGTGGTGTCCTACGGTGAGTTATTTTCGACCACCATTTTTTCGGAATATTTGGTTCTTTCTGGCTTACAGGCACGCTTTCAAGATGTTCGGGAGTGGATCATTACGGAAGAACCTTTCCGCGAAGCCCGCATTGTTTGGGAAGAAACCGAAAAAATTCTGCAGCCTTTTGTGGAACATCCGAAATCACTGGGCCCACTTACGATCACCCAAGGATTTATTGGTCAAATTCGGGGGACGCATTTAACCTCAACCCTTGGAAGGGAAGGTTCGGATTACACGGGAGCGATATTGGCTTCTGCCTTGCATGCAACAAGTTTAACGATTTGGAAAGATGTAGCTGGCGTTATGAACGCCGATCCACGGTTGTTTCCAGATGCTGTAAAATTTGATGTAATGAGTTATCGGGAAGCCATTGAGATGACCTATTACGGAGCCACGGTTATTCATCCGAAAACCATTAAGCCGCTGGAGAACAAGCAAATTCCTTTGGAAGTCAACTCGTTTTTGCGACCCGATTTGATTGGCACGGTCATTTCTGCGGATGCCATTTCCATTCATCATACGCCTTGTTACATTGTTGTAAAGAACCAAATCTTGTTGAGCATTAGCTCGAAAGATTTCAGTTTTATTGCAGAGCACGGCCTATCGGCCATTTTTCAGGCCATCAGTGAAGTTGGTTTGCGGGTTCGGTTGATGCAAAATTCGGCGATTTCCTTTAGCGTAGTTTTGGATAACGATACCTTTAAAATTCCGGGTTTACTTCAGTCTTTGAAAGAAAAATTTAGGGTAAAATTCAACGAAAACGTTGAATTGTGGACCATTCGGCATTACAACCAGGAAGTTATTCAAAAAACCACCGAAGGCCGAACCATTTTGATGGAACAACGAAACCGAGAAACGGCTCAATTTGTCATGGAAACGAAATAATTTTTGTGAAACAAATTTTGTTGAATCGATGTTGTAATTTTACATCATACTAAATAATCAAACAAAATGAATCACGTATTAAGCGTAGGAAGTCAGTTTCCTGCATTTTCAAAAAAGTCTGTGGTAAGCATGGACCAAGGAAAAGAATTTGAAACATTGACCAACCAAGTTCACGAAGACAAATGGATGGTGATGTTTTGGTGGCCGAAGGATTTCACATTTGTGTGTCCAACTGAAATTGCCGAGTTCAACAAGGCTTACGAAGATTTCCGCGATCGCGATGCGGTTTTGATTGGAGCTTCTACCGATTCTGAGTTTGTGCACTTGGCATGGAGAAAAGATCACGACGATTTGCGTGGATTGAAATTCCCGATGTTGGCAGACACTTCAAAAAGTTTAGCTGAAGAGTTGGGCATTTTGCAATCGAACGAAAAAATTGCTTACCGTGTAACGTACATTGTTGATCCAGAAGGAATTATCCGTTGGGTATCGGTTTACGATTTGAGCGTTGGTCGCAATGTTAAGGAGGTTATTCGTGTTTTAGACGCGTTACAAACCGACGAATTGTGTCCATGTAACTGGCAAAAAGGAGAGAATACTCTTTAAAAAATAGGCGATGTTGGAGGAAACAAAGAAAGACCTCCTCAGCGACGTAAAACTCTCCGGCGATCATGCGAGTTCCGTTTTGGATCGCTTGGTTTCCGGAGAGTCTTCGTATATGAGGGACTTGAGAATGAATTTAAAAACGGCCATGCAGGTAGAAAGCATTGAGGGGAAAGAAGCCGCCTTGATTGCGTATGCTGTTGCTGTTAACGAACGTCATGCGGCTTTGGTAGCCGGATTCGAAACCGTTTGTTTGGAAGCGGGCTGCACTGAAGCAGAAATTGCTGAAGCGGCGGCCTGCGCATCATTGCTTTCGGCGAATAACGTGTTGTACCGATTCAAGCACTTCATCGAAAAGGCAGAATACCAAAACATGGGTGCAAAGATGCGAATGAACATCATGATGAAGCCCGTGCTTGGAAAGCCTTTCTTCGAGTTGTTGAGTTTGGGCATTAGCGCTGTGAACGGTTGCCAGCAATGCGTGAATAGCCACGAGCATAGCGTAAAAGAATTGGGCATTTCTGCCGAGAAAATCTTTGATACGGTTCGTTTGTGTGCCGTGGTGGTGAGTGTTACGAAAGTGATTTAAAAAACGCTGAACTAAAAAATACGCCAATCGAGGAAGTCGGTTGGCGTATTTTTTTTTGGGGGGGGTAAACGAATGAAAGTACTTGAAACCCGAAGGAAAACCGAATGGAAGAACCATCAAAACAACCAATAACGACATCAACACCCAAGCAATAAACCCGGGCCTAGGTAAAAATGATTTTTGAAATGCTTACCAAACCGGTGATCAGGATTAAAATCAAGACCATCGTTTTGAATTGTTTTTCCGACACCTTCGTCAGGATTTTCTTCCCTAAAAAAGTGCCTAGGATGCTCACCACCAACAAAATGGGAATCAGGTAAAGATCATCGTTGTGGACGTAACCGTTGAAAAAATACACCACACTTCGGCTCACATCTATGCCCAAATCGATGATGGCCGAAGTAGCAATGAACACCTCAATTCTAAGGTTATAGGCCGAGAGAATCATTCCACGAATTGATCCACCGGTTCCCACCAACCCAGCGATCAACCCTGAAATTATCCCACCTCCTACGGAATTGGTAACGGTAGGTTTGAGTTCAAATTTCTTAAAGATGAGAAGAAGTACACTAACAACAATGAGGAAAATGGCAAGGGAGAGTTCCAGAATTTTCGTTTCGATGTAGTTACTGAGGAAAGCACCTGCAACGACAAAGATTACCGCTGGAATTCCAATGGAGATCATCAGTTTTTTATCGAATCCTTTTCGGAAGAAAACAATTTTGGCGAGGTTACTTGAAACATGAAATAGGGCGGTAATTCCGAGCACGGAATGGAAATCTAAAAAATAGCTGGCAATGGGAACGAAGAATAAGGATGAGCCAAATCCTCCAACGGTTCCGAGAATTTCGGCCAGCAAAGCCAAAAAAATGAAGAGGGGAAGATTTGCCAATGGGAATTGATTTAGTTGGTGGTTCAAAGGTAGCACCATTGAATTCCCAAAGGTGATGTTTGTTTTGGACGGGGGGGGTAGCCTGGAAATAGTAGGTGCAGACCTGCATTTCTGCCGGCACCAAAGCCGGCTGTGTTGTTATTTAATGGACAGGCTTGGATTTAATACTTTACAATTTTCTTTATCCAACACTTCGAAGAGCTGGATACCTCTATACCATAAATTCCACTTGGATAACTCTCCATATTAATCGAAGGGCTATCTGTTTCCAAAATTATATTTCCCCAACCATCGAAAACCTTAATCTTCAATTTTTCGCTTGGGGAACATTTTACCATGAGTTTATCATGGGTTGGATTGGGATAAATGATTAACTCCTGTACTTCTTCCAATAAATCTTTGCTTGAAACCCCCAAATTTACCACTGATGTAAGCAACTGTGACGCAAGAATATTGGATTGGGCGGGTATTTGATTAATTAATACACATACGATGGTTCCGGTTGCCGTGTCATAAATCATGGAAGAGTTGTACCCTCCCCAAATGTTTCCACCATGAGTCCAAACGGTTCTTCCTGAAACGGTATTTTGACTTATTCCAATTCCATATCTACCAGATCCAACGAAAGTTGTCATTTCATTTATTGAACTTGCATTAATTATTCTACGGTTGAGAAGGGCATGATACCATTGTATCATTTCGCTGGCATTGGAATACATACCACCTGCGGCCCAAGCGGCGCTATTGACGGAGGTTCTTGGAATTCCATTATTATTGAACCCGGCTTGCCAAGGGTGTGCTTTCGACAAAGGGAAGCGCTCATAAACATCTAAATAGGTACTATCAAGGGAAAGGGGGGTTAAAATACTATCCCTAAGTAATTCGTGAAAACTTCTTCCTGTAACGGATTCTGCGATAAGTCCGGCGATTAAATAGTTGGTATTGCAATAACTCCAGCCTGTTCCTGGGGAGAAATTTGGAGGGCCAGCCCATCGAAGCAATTCCGTTGCCGTAAAGATTCTGTTGGGGTTGTTCATCATAGAATCTGGATAACCTGGAACACTGGTTACATCATCCAATCCACTCGTATGATTCAATAGTTGCCGAATAGTAATGTTTGAGTCGATGTTGTTGTAGGTAGGAAGAAATTTATGTAGGGAATCTCCTAAATGTATGAGGTTATTTTCGGCTAATTTTAAAAGAAGTACTCCGGTAAATAGTTTGGTTTGACTTGCAATACCAAATACCATTTCTGTTGTGATTGGATTTCCTGCATGAGAAATTCCAGATATTCCTTTCCATGTACCCATTTGAGGAATAAATACGGCTGCTGAAATGCCTTTAAGGTTATTGGAAACCCTAAAACTATCGATTTTCCCTTGTAGTGCATTAGCAATGGAAGGGGGGATGCTTTGCCCATTGGAAATAAAAGGGAAGCAAAATAGGAAAAGAAAAAGTTTAAAAAGTCGCTTCATATGGCTTAGGCAAAATTTTCATTCTAAAAAATTCATTTTAACTGTTATTCTAAACGTCTTCGAGCTGTTCCTGTAATTCTTTCAAACTGTTTTCAAAAAAATGCCAATTGATCTGCTCGTTCCGATCTTTAATATCGTCAGGAACACGGTCTGCAACTTCACCAATGATTTCGAAATTTCTGATTACCGCATCGATGGTTTTATCATCGTTTTGGAAATCTTCCCATGTCATTCCAAGGGTATAGGATTTTATTTTTTGAATGGATTCCAGCATGTCCTGAATGAGCAAGAAGTGTTCTCGCTTAGACATAGGAAAGCTCCTGTTGAATGGCTTTAAAGTGGTGATTTTTCAATCCATTTTTGGAGACCAAATACACCTTTAATTGGACAATTTCTTCCAATTCATCGGCTAATTCCATGAATTCCATCCAAATTGGCCGACTGAATTCCACCAAAATATCGATATCACTTTGTTCGGTTTGTTGATTTCTAGAGAAAGAACCAAAAATAGCCATCCCACTAACACCATACTTGTTTTGGAAGTAGGATTTGCTTTTTTGCAACTTGTATTTAAATTCCTCCAAAGTAAACATTTTCAAATGTAAATGAGGGGAAATGAATATCCAACAGGATCGTGAAAATTTAATCGTTTCAGATTTTTCCTTTGTCTCTTTTGTAGGCTAACTTAAAAAAAACGTTTATCCAGGGGCCGCCCGACCCCACCGAGAGCAATTTACAGCTTTTTTGGGCGTTAATCGTAAATAAAACGTTTATAAACGTAAGTAAACGATTATAAACGTTTAC
Source organism: Bacteroidota bacterium (assembly GCA_947501265.1). Classification (GTDB taxonomy): domain Bacteria; phylum Bacteroidota; class Bacteroidia; order UBA7662; family CANHCV01; genus CANHCV01. The sequence goes on along the minus strand of CANMVY010000013.1, from coordinate 13,005 downwards.
GATACAGTTAGAAACTTGAAATGCAGTAAATTTGACTTGGGTAGGGGGCGCGGTCCCTGATCCGGTCGAAGGGTGGCCCCTGAACCGGTCGAAGGGCTATTCCGGAACCTATCCTTTCTTCTTATTTTCGGAAGAATCAGGATTTTGCTCCTTCTCCAAATTATAAGTAGGTGCAACATTACCCAAAATCATGTCCATCGAAGTATCGGGAAGTGAATAGGTGATTGATTTTCCAGAATTCGCCGCTTCATTCGAATCGTTATTTTCAACGTTAATTGGCGCTTTTTCTGAATTGATCGTATCCGATGGCATCTCAATTTCCCCCGTTGTTCTGGGTGAATTGCATCCCACCATCGTCATGCAAAAAGCTATCAAGGCCAAAGAAACGTTTCGCAATAAAGTCGTTTTAATTCCATTCTGGGCATTTTGGTACAAATTCACCAAAAATTGATGGTGCTTCAGCCTCTCCACCGAAACCTGATTTGGCAAGAAATAACCACACGTTCTCCCACCTTGATTTTTCAAATATTCCACGATTTCGTGGTTATTCATCTTAGTGAAATCCACCACCGTTTTGTTGCAAGAACCGCAAAATCTGCCCTGACCATCGGGCGTCATTCCTTCCCAATCTTGAGAACATGGTTTTGGAACATTTAATCCTGATATTTTCATAGGATGCTTATTTTAGCGATACTAAATTAATAAACAATTTTAATTTTTGTTTACTTTTGGTTATTCCCCACCAAATAAACCATCAGCGCCAAATGACCCGCCCCTAAATGCAACTCCCGTGGATGAATGGATTCGAAAACATCGGAGTCGGCATGGTGAACATCGAAGTAACGTTGGCTATCGGGTAAATAACCCGCGGTGGGAATTTTGTACGCGTCGCGAAGCGGACCAATATCTACCCCACCGCCACTGCCCAACACCTGATCGATACCGTACCAAGCGAAGTACTTTTTCCAACGATTCATCAGAGCATACCAAGTTTGATCCTCGGCCGAAACACCCCAATACCTGGGCGAAAAACCTCCGGCATCGCTTTCAATGGCGAAAAAATGCTTCTCTCCATTGCGCTTAGCAGCTCGAGCATATTCCACCCCTCCACAAGCCCCGTTCTCTTCATTCATAAATAAAACCACGTGAACCGTTCGCTTGGGCCTCAATCCCAACTGAATCAACAAACGTCCGGCCTCAATGCTTTGGGCGCACCCTGCACCGTCGTCATGCGCGCCTTCGCCAACATCCCAGCTATCCAAATGTCCGCCCACCGTTACAATTTCTTCCGGCTTTTCACGTCCGCGAATCACACCAATCACGTTATTGCTCCAAACCGAATCTTCGTGATGGCAACTCAACTGCAACGTCACCTTCGAATTGGGAAATCCTTTTAATGCTGCACTCAACGCATCGGCATCGTTCAAACTCAATGCGGCAGCAGGAATATTTACCCCCTTGGGATCGTACCGCATCGACCCCGTGTGGGCATGATCGTCGTGCATCAACGTCATGCTGCGCACCAAAACGGCAGCGGCCCCGAACGGAGCGGCGGTAGCGGCTCCACTTCCTCTTTGATCCACGCATCCGCCATACGCCATGAAGGTGCTGAAATGATGCGGATTCATGGGTCGATTAAAAAACACGATTTTCCCTTTCAAAGCATCTTTCTTAAAGGTTTTTAGCGTATCGAGGTTGTACACCTCCACCACCTCGGCGGTAATTCCTAGGGCAGGAGTTCCTACACTCATTCCGAGTGCTTTTACGGTAAGTGAAAGATTTTCACCATTGGTTTGATGAAGGGTGGCCTTTTCAACATTTCCCCTCACCCATTTCGGCACTTTTACTGGTTGAAGAATGACCGAATCGTAGCCGGCCTTGACCATCGCTTGTTTCCCCCATTCCACCGCAGCGGCCGCCTGAGGAGATCCCGAAAGCCGATGGCCTACCGATTTACATAAAACCCTCAGGTTTTCGTATCCTTCTCCCTTGGCTAAAACCTCGTTGAAAATCCGAACGGTAGCTATCGAGTCGGTATCGAGGGTTTGCGCCGACAAAAAAAAGCCTCCGAACAAAGCGGAGGCAGTGAATAAAATTTTTTTCATTGTTTTCACTTTCGGTCTCCAAAAAGACGAAGCAAGAAAATAAACAAATTGATGAAATCCAAATAAAGTGTGAGGGCACCCATGATGGCTTCCTTCCTGTCTTCTTCGGTTCCTTCGTTTCCAATGATGTTCATCTCCTTAATTTTTTGGGTATCGTAGGCCACCAAACCGGTGAACACCAAAACGCCAACAAAAGAAATGATGTAATCCAACTGACTGGATCCCAAGAACATGTTAACCACCGAAGCGATGATGATTCCAATTACGGCCATGAACAACAACGAACCCAAACGGGTTAAATCGGTCTTCGTGGTGTAACCCACCAAAGCGAAAACGGCGAAGGTTCCTGCCGTAATAAAAAAGGTAGTGGCAATGGAGCTGGAAGTATACAAGAGAAAAATACTGGATAGGGTAAGTCCGTTCAACAGCGAATAACCAATAAAGATGGCGGTTGCGGTGGTGGCATTCATGCGACGAATGCGGGCTGCCAGGAATCCAACCAAAACCAATTCGAGAATGATCAGCCCGAAAAAGGTGATTTTACTCCCAAATACGAAGGAAAGCAAGGTTTCGCTCGTGGCAGTGTACATGGCCATGGCGCCGGTAATCGCAAGTGCTACCGACATCCAACCGAAAACTTTGGTGATGAAGCGAGCTTGTTCGCGTTGAACGTCGGCCTCAGTAGGTAAAAATGTGCTCATAATGACTTTTTTTTCAAAGGTAAAAAATGATGTTTAATTCTTGACAATAACCTTTTCAACAACGAAACGTTTCTATCTTCGTAACGTGGTTTCAATGAGAAAATTTTTCTTCTTTTGGCTGCTGGCCCTTCCGTTTGGTGCATGGGCAGAAAGCCCCATCAAATTTATTCCCAACCAAGGTCAATGGGCGCCCAACATTCTGGCTGAAGCCGATTTGGCCGGCGGTCGTTTGTACATCGAAAAAGATGGTTTGGTGTTCTCTTTCTTCGATTTGGATGCTTACAAACAAAAACACAAGGAACGAAACAATCCCGATTTTAGAGTTGCTGGGCACACGTACAAAATCCATTTTCAAAATAGTCCTGGGGCATCTCATCTTTCTGGAAATCGTTGGTTCGACGAAAATTTGAATTTCTATTTGGGTGACCGAAAAGCAGAGCAAGTTCGCCCTTCCGAAGAATTAACGTTGCACAGCATTTATCCGAACATTGATCTTCAATTACTTTCCGAAGGAGGATTCTTAAAATACAACCTCGTCCTTCATCCGGGTGCTGATGCTTCCAACATTGAATTTCGATTTGAAGGAGCAACGCCAAAAAAAGGCGGACATGGAACGTTGATCATTCCCACTTCGGTGAATCTTGTTCAAGAAAACAAACCGTATGCCTTTGAGGTTCAACCTTCTGGAAACAAGGAACTTCCTTGTCAATTTCAAGTTGAAGGCTCTTCCGTTCGTTTCAAATTGAAAGGGAAAAGCGTTACCACCACCACCCGAATCATCGATCCTTTGTTGCTCTTCTCTACCTATTCGGGTTCCAAAGCCGACAATTGGGGCTACACCGCCACATACGATCGGGATGGGAATGCCTATGGCGGTGGAATTGTTTACTTTCAAGGTTCCCTTAACCCGAACGGTTACCCCACCCTTGGACCCATTCAAAATGTTTTTCAAGGCGGACAAGACGACATCGTTATTTCGAAATTTATTCAAAATGGTAGTGCCTTGGGCTACTCAACGTACATCGGAGGAAATGCCAGCGACCAACCAACCTCTTTGGTGACCGATACTGCTGGGAATTTGTACCTATTAGGAAGAAGTAGTTCTGGAAATTTCCCCAAGGTTGCCCGTTGTTACGACACTTCTCACAATGGAATGACGGATGTTGTGGTTTTAAAAATTTCCGCCCAAGGCCGATTGCTTTCTTCTACCTACGTTGGCGGAAGCGGTGAAGACGGGGTGAACGGTGCCAGCATTGTTGAAACCAACAATCCCAACTTCCTCAATTACAACTACGGAGATAACCAACGCGGTGAAATTGTACTGGACGATTCAGGCCACGTTTTTGTTGCCACTTCTACCCGAAGCGCAAATTTTCCGGTTAGTAACTCTTTTGATTTAACGTATGGAGGGCTTCAAGATGGGGTGGTATTTCGAATGGATAGCAACCTTACCCGCCTAGTTTGGAGTGGATATCTTGGAGGAACTGCAGAAGATGCCGTTTACTCGATTTTCGTTCACGACGATAGCAGCATTTATATTTCGGGTGGAACGAAAAGTTCCGATTTTCCTACTACACCCAACGTCATAGCACCTACATCTCGTGGTGGTATGGATGGATACATCTGCAGAATCATGAAAAACGGTCGTATCATTTCTCGCAGTACCTACATCGGAACATCGGCCTACGACCAAGTATTTTTTGTTCGGGCTGATGGGGCTGGTAGCATTTATTACTTTGCTCAAACCGAAGGCAACATTGTTCCAACCCCAGGTTGCTACAACCAAGGAAATTCCAAGCAATGGGTTGGAAAAATAACTCCCAATCTCGATACGCTGGTTTGGCAAACGGCATTCGGAAGTGGCAATCAGTTGGGGCCAAACATCTCTCCTACGGCCTTTGAAGTGGATTCTTGCGGCCGAATTTACCTGGCCGGTTGGGGTGGTCGTGACAATCAGCTTTCGAACAATCGGGTAGGAAGAACGTACGACTTACCTCTTAAAAACGCTTTTCAAACTACGACCGATAGCTCCGATTTTTATTTGATGGCCTTGGGTCAGAATGCTACTTCACTCTTGTTTGGCAGCTATTTCGGAGGAAATTCGAGCGCCGATCACGTGGATGGAGGCACTTCCCGTTTTGATCAAAAAGGCATCATGTACCATTCGGTTTGTGCGAGCTGTGGAACTCCGGTGTCCGATTTCCCTACTACGCCTGGAGCATGGTCGAGAAGAGACAGCTCGGGAAATTGCAACATGGTGGTTTTCAAATTTGATTTCCGAGCTGCTGCCCTCATTCGGGCGGGCTTCGAAATCGATTCTACCAAAGCCCTTTGCCCGCCCGTAGCGTTGAAACCCAAAAACACTTCCATTGGACCCAATTCGTTGAGATATTTGTGGACGTTTACTGCTGGGACCACTGTTCGTACCGATACCGCTTTTGAACCCCAATTCATCATTCCGTTTCCGGGTTATTACACCTTGAAACTGGTTGTGTGGGATTCAGCTGGAGGGCCCTGTTCGAATCGAGATAGTTTAACCGTTACCTTTCGAATCAAGGATAAAGTGTTGGATGCCGATTTTCTAGCCAATGGCAACTTAACCCGTTGCGCCCCTTTGAACATTACTTATTTGGCCAATTGTACGGGCGCAAGTTTCAACACCAAGTACATTTGGTACCAAAACGGCGATTCGGTTTCCAATTTGCCCAATCCAACGTTAAAATTCGACACTTCTGGTACATACCTCGTTCGTTTGATTGCCATCGATTCAGCTACATGCAATATTGTTGATTCCATCGATCAAAATCTTCGTTTATCCTCCATCAAACAAGATATTCTACCGGCATCGGCTTGCTTCTGCAAGACCGATTCAACCCTAAAGTTGGAACCCAGAATTACCGGAAAAGATTACGAGTGGTCGGGGGCTGGCTCTGGATCTAATCCGCTCATCAAGCCCGACCAATCAGGCATTTACATCCTGAAAATGAAAGACTCCTTGGATTGCGAGCAAATCGATTCGATCGACGTATTGATGAACGAGTGCGGAAAAGAATTGTACAACGTGATTACGCCCAATGGGGACGGTGCCAACGATGAGTTTCAACCCATTCCAAGTACCGACCAACCCGACGATTATTTGTTGGTCATTTTCAATCGCTGGGGGCAACCGGTGTTTCGATCCAACAATCACAAAGAAGCGTGGAAAGGCGATGGGCAATTGGGCTCTTCCGCCTTGTACGACAGTTCTTACTTTTTCGACCTGAAGGCCACGTATTGCAATGGATTCAAAGTAGAGAAATCTGGGCTTATCAAATTGGTGAAGTAAATTTCTCTTTAAACCTGCCAATAATTTATTCACTACCATTAAAATCGGTATGACCCCAATGAAGCCTTTTGTTTTGATTGATGACGATGAAATTTTCAATTTCTTGCATCAAGCTGTTATCCGTCAAGTTGCTGCCGATGCGAATATCCAAGTTTTTCAGAGCAGTAAGGCAGCTTTGGAAGCCATTCATGCGGCTCCCTTCAACGATTGCATTTTTTTGATCGATATCCGCATGCCAGAAATCAACGGCTTTGAATTGTTGGATGCTTTTCAAAAGCTCCCACCCCATCATTTTTCAAATTCACAGGTTTACTTCGTTACCTCTTCTCTGGACGACCGTGATCGGGAGAAAGGGTTGTCCTATCCGTTGATTACGGGTTATTTGGAAAAACCCATTTCTATCTCAAAAATCAAGGAAATTTTGGGAGAATAACGTTCTCGAAAAAACGAATTGTTTTCTCAGCGACTCCTTTCATGGTGTGGGGCAGCTCTTCAGAATTCCAAGGATGGGATGCTCCAAAAACATGATTGGCTCCTTCAACCAAATGCAAATGTGCAAGGGCATTCCATTTTTTCAACTTCAATGCTTCTTCCCAAGAAACGGCCTCATCGGCGGTACCATGAATGATCAGCATGGGCTTTTGCAGCCTTTGAACATTGGTTTTGATGCGTAGGATGTTCTTGTTTCTTTGGTAATCTTGCAATAAATCAACATCGAGAGGCAACGATTCTCCGGTTCTTTGGTTGATGATTTCCATGGATCCCATGATTTCCCAACGCTGCCGCTGTTCTTCCCCCCATCGGTTGTATTTGCTGATTCCCGCCCAGGTTGAAATTCCCTTCACCGATGGATGGCTTGCCGCATTGATGGCCGCACCTGCACCTCGGCTATGCCCAACTACAAATAGCGGCAACTTCCGCAACGCCGGAAAATCTTCTCCAGAACGAATAAAATCAAGAAACACCAAGGTTTCCATTCGTTCTCGACTGTACGTATTTTTTCGAAATTTTTCGGGATGAACAAACGATTGCGTTTCCTCAAGGCCAGTACCGTTGTGAGAAAAGTTAAATTTGATGACTGCCCAACCTTCCTTCATCCAACCTTCTGAACAAGCATTCCACGCTCCCCAATCTTTGAATCCCTTAAACCCATGAATAAATAAAACAATTCCTTTAGGGTTTTCAGGGATGAAGGCATCGTAAACCAGTACGTCTTGGGTAGAAGGCACCTGGAAATGGTTGTTTCTGAAAATCATGCCTATTTAATTTCTGATATCAATTCCCCACTGCAACTTTTTGCGAATGTTCTCGGGAAAATTTTCCCACGGCAAACGCACCAATCGAAAATGGAAATCGGCCTTTTTAACCTTCAACGTGATATTAGAATCGAACCACTCGGTTCTGGAATCGAGGGTAGCCGCAAACTGGATGTTCTTCTCTTTGAAACTCAGCTCAATAACAGCATGGTCGGGAACCACAACGGGACGTACATTGAGTTGATGGGGAGCAATGGGAGAAATGATGAAAATGGGGCTATCGGGAAAGGCGATGGGGCCTCCGCAACTCAACGAGTATCCGGTAGAACCGGTAGGAGTTGCCACAATAATTCCGTCGGCCCAAATGGTGCTGAGTCGTTGGCCATTCACCGATACGTGAACCCCAATCATGGATGCCCGATCTTTTTTGAGAATGGTTAAGTCATTCAACGCAAACGGGTGGTTTTGAAACAACCCATTCGGGGTGATCAATTCAATGAGGCTACGGCTTTCTAATTGGAAATTTTGATCTACCAACGCTTGCGCAATTTCTTCAAAAGAGTCGTTTTGGGCCGCTAAAAATCCCATTTTTCCGAAGTTCAGGCCCAAAACAGGAATTCCAGAATTCTTGACGAGCATGGCCGTTTCCAAAACGGTTCCATCACCGCCAAGCGACAATACCAAATCTGTTTTTGGAGGCAGTGCTTCAGAAAAAACCGTTGATTCGGAGGGAAAGATGTCTGAAAAATGGTGATGAAAAAACAACGTAGCGCCTCTATTTTGTAGGGCTTCAACCAAGTTGCGAATGATTTCGTTGTTTTTCGGCTCTAGTTTTCGACTGTAGAGGGCAATGTTCATTCGATATTGAGGTAATTCTCTAAATTTTTCCACCGATCGTGCAGGAATTCATCCATTTCAGCAGCTTGAATAACCGATAATACTTGGTAATCGAAGCGTTCCATGGCGCTTCGAATGGGTTCCATGTGACTTAGGTTTACCTTCAACGTTACCTCGATGTTTAAATCGGCATCGGGATCGCTGCAGGAAAGGTGAACCAAACGAGCGTTTTCCGACTCGCAAATTCGGGCCAATTGGCTCGGCATGTAATCGTGAATACCCATTTTCAAGATGATCAATCCGCCTTCCGATAACAAGGAAGGACTTTCTTGAAGAAAGGACAACCAGCTAGCCGTGGTAATGCATCCCACGTATTTTTCGTCGGCGTTAACCACGGGCAAAACGGTGAGGTGTTGCCCCATCATCGGCCCGAAAACCTTGGAGAGGGGGGCATTGGGATGGGTTTGAGGAATGATCGTTGGCGAAAGTGCATAGGCACATTCTTTTTCAAGTAATCCATCTTCCAACATGGTCTCGATCGATAATAACCCAACCAAATGTTCCGATTCTACAACAGGAATGTGACCGAGGTTGTGGCCTAAAAAACGAATCGCCGCTTCCTTGATGAGTTCTTCAGGTTTGGCGGCGACGATGCGTTGATCGAGAATTTCTTTGGCGATCATAATCCCTTTTTGGTGAGCCAATCGGCTAAAATATCATTGAAATGATCTGGATATTCCATCATGGGAGCATGACCGCAGCGATCCACCCAAGCAATTTCAGATTGAGGGATGAGTTTGTGGAATTCTTCACAAACTTCAGGAGGAGTAACAATGTCATTCTTCCCCCAAATCAACAGCGTTGGCTGGTTGATGACCTTCAAATCTTGGCTGAGGTTTTGACGAATGGCACTTTTAGACATGGCCAAAACGCGAATGATTTTGTTTCGATCGTTTACAATATCGAAAACTTCATCCACCAATTCTTTGGTAGCCGTTTCGGGGTTAAAAAACGTTTCTTCGGTTTTATTTTTGATGTAGTCGTAACTACCTCTTTTGGGGTAGGAACCGCCCATGCCGTTTTCGTACAAGCCCGAGCTACCGGTTAAAACCAGGCCACAATATTTGGGCGCATGGTTAATGATGTACAACAAGGAAACGTGTCCGCCCAAGGAATTGCCGATCAAAACGGCATTTTCAATTCCCTTGAATTTCAATATTTTATCAACATATTTGGCCAAATTTGGCACATTGGTGTTGAGCAGAGGAAGCGAATATAATGGAAGAATGGGAATGAAAACCCGGTAATTTTCTTTGAACTTATCGATTACGCCTTGCCAATTGCTCAGCGCGCCGAAAAGTCCATGCAGAAGCACCAACGGTTGACCTTCTCCAACATCTACATAACGGAATTCATTTTCTTCAACGATCGTATACGACATAGTAAGTTGGTTTCTGAGTGTAAATATAGGTATTAATTTTTTGAAGTTTGCACCATCCAGTTTTCGATGATTTTCAAGCCAAAATCGGTTTGAATGCTTTCAGGATGGAACTGAACGCCCCACCAGGGAAGATGGTTTGCTTGAATTGCCATGATTTCTTTTTGGGGCGTTACCGCTTCCACCGAAAATAAACTCGTCTTTTCTTTCAACACCAAGGAATGGTACCGCATAACGGAAAAGCCATTGGGGAGCTCTTGAAAAATTCCAGTTTGCCCATGTTGAAGGGCAGAGGTTCTTCCGTGCATGGGCTCATGGGCAAGAACCAACGATGCGCCAAGAAATTCCCCCATAGCCTGATGGCCCAAACAAACTCCAAATGTAGGGAAACGTTCGTCGGCGGCCCGCTGAACCACTTCCATTAAGTTCCCCGCATTAGCAGGGCGATCGGGGCCCGGTGATAAAATTAATCCATCGAATTGTTCCAAAGAAGGAAGCTGCTCTTGGTTATGAACAATTTGCAAATCGGCCCCTAACCGAAGGAAATAATCGGCTAGAAGGTAAGTGAAAGAGTCGAAATTATCATGCAGCAGGAGTTTCATGTCCTTGGGCTTTCAAAATGAGTGAAGTATCTTCTTCTACCGAAAAACCCAAAGATTCGAAACTTTGGATCACCAATTGGATGGAATCCGGCATGATTCGATAACGGAAAGCATCGTTTTCCAGTTCTTCCACTTTTCCCATTTCCTGAAAAATTTCTTCGGGCAACCACGATAAGATTTCTTCTTCAAACCTTGGGAAAAAATCTCCATCTTCAAAACCGGGAAGAAGTTCAACCGAAAACTCATCTTCCGGAAGAGGAAGAACCAGCCCAGGAACGTAATTGGAAAGGCTTTCTCCCATCAAAAAATGAGGAAATAATTGATCGTATTCCAAGACTTCCAAAATTCGGTACATGACTTCTTCGTACGTTTCTTGGGATGTTAAACGAATAAAATCAGCCCAATTTTTTGAGCGAGGAATGGCATCCGAAATGGAGGCATATTGAATGGCTTGATGCTTGAATGCAATCACCACATTATCTTCAATCATTCCGTAAACGAGTTCTTTCATTAAAAATCGGATGGGCGGTAAAAAATGGCAGATTTTATTCCGAAGCTCCAGTAATTTTCCTTGATGGATGACTGAGCAGGGGAATGAATGGAGCGGGAACCGTAGTTCAATTCGAGGCGAAGGTTATTGCCTCGGTTGATGATGTACCCCAAGGAAAACCGATAATGAATGATATTCTGTGGATCTCCTTGAGTGAGTGCATTCCCTTCATCGGCAGGTCGCAAATTGTAATTTTTGAAAATATTTCCGCCCAAAGAAGCCGAAGAAGTATCGTTTCCTCGAATGCTATTGGAAAACCAAAGGTTGGCTTGAAATCGATTTTGTGTAACCTGCACTTGGCCCAAAAGCTCATGAAAATTGGCACCCAACGGATGGGCCAACGGAGCATTGGCATGGCTGTAATTTTGAACTGGATACTGGTGAGAATACGTGTACGGACGAACGACGTTGTATTCCAAAAGTCCGAAAATATTTCGGTGATTCTTCAAATCAACATGCCCTTTCACTCCGGCTTGAATTCCGAATTTTTGGGTCCAACTTTGATTTTTTTTCCGCCAGTCAGACAATTTGAATTCATCCAAAAAAAGCTGTCCGTACGTTTGAACCCGACTCGTTATGTTGTAGGAGGTATTCAAAGCAAGAAACGCATTATCTACACTTCGGTTGTTGTATTCAAGCGGTCGAAAGAAGACAAATGGATTGAGATAGTTCCAATCGACTCCGCGGTTGGTTCCATTAAAGGGAGAAATGCGGGCCCAAACGATGGCATCGTAAACACCAATTCTCCATTTTTGAGTGACTTTCCAATCCAGGTAGTGAAAAGCGTGGTATTTGGTTGGAAGTGGTTTTACATTGCTCGGCACAGTTCGGTCTTGCATTTGTGCAATTTGATACCGGTATTGAATGGGTCCCATTTTCCACTCTGCCTTGAAATACGGATAAGGCGAGCAGAAATCACTTAAAATCAGCGACCGGTATCCATCGCCAATGAATTGCCGCTCGTTTCCGAAGGCCAATCGCACATTGAAGGCGGCTCTGTAGGCGAGTTCGCCGGTGGCATAACCATAATCGTAGCCGCCCACTTTGAAATTCTTCACCGGCCCCTGCCCTGGCAAAGTCCCTGAAACAGTTCGAAACGAATCTAAAAATGTTGGCAAAACCGATTGGTTTTCTGCAAAAGTGGTCGTAAACCCAAATTTCCGCGACATTCCCGATAGCCAAAATCCGCGTGTATTTTGAGATAATCGATTGTCCTTTAGATTGGATTGTCCGGCAGAAAAATCAACCAAAGGGTAAACCTGAATGTAAAAATCGGTATCAACAAACTGGATTAACTCGTGGTCGGTGATTTTTTGAATCCATTTGTTCTTGGAAATGACGGCAGGCTTGCTTTGGTTGTAGTACGACAAATAGGACAAGCTGTGTCGGGCTATAGAACTCAGTTTAAGCGATTCCGTATCATCCATAGAAATGGCGTAGGGTTCGAAGAAAAACCGCAAATCTTCTTGAAAAATGAAGGAATTGATGCGGTATTGGGGGTCGTTGGATCGTGAGAGCAGAAAAAATGGTTGGGCATATCCCCCAACAAAACTCAAACAAACGAAAACAAGAAAGACGGCTTTTTTCATTGGGTGATGCTGGGAAGGTTCAACTTTAAATCTTCCATAACGGATCGAACTTGTTGGCTTTTTCCTTTTTCGCAAACCAACAACGCATCGGGCGTTTGAATGATGAGAAGGTTAGAAACTCCTACAGTTGCGACCACCGTTCCGGGTGCGAAAACGAAATTATGTTTTCCATCGATTTGAACCAAGCGTTCCGTTTCCAAGGGGATTTGATTCTTTTCGTACTCGTCGGCCAGGGCATCGAAACTACCGAGATCGCTCCATCCCATGGATGCAGGAACCATTCGAAGTCGATCTGTTTTCTCAATTACGGCATAATCGATGGAAATGGAAGGAATTTCCTTCATGTCGTTCTCTTGCGGTGCCAACACATGCTCGCTTTTTTGAGCATTTTCCCAAGCCATTTTAGTTTTTTCGTACAAATCTGGGGCATGTTTCTGGCATTCTTCCAAGAAAGTTTGGGCGGAAAAGGCAAACATGCCTGCATTCCAATAATAACGCCCGGTGGAAATGTATTCTTGAGCGGTTTCGAGCGTTGGTTTTTCTTTAAAAGAATGTACGCTTTCCCCTTCGGCTTCGATGTAGCCGTACCCCGTTTCGGGATA
>CANMVY010000012.1 GCA_947501265.1 Bacteroidota bacterium | reverse complement strand
TTTAAAAGTTATTTATAGCTATCTAATACTCTATTGCAAGCATGAAAGTAAGATTTGACAATACATTAAATAAGGAAGCAAGGTGTTCAAGTAGACGCTCTTTTTTACTCTTTTTGATTCATTTTGAGCAAAATTTGTTACCTATTTGTTACCAAAAGTTCATAACTTATTGATAATCAATTCTACTTCATATTTTGTATCGGAAAGTGATCTTATTAATTATTCAATTCAAATGCCTATGTTTTGTAAAATGGTAGTAAACATGTAGCTTTGCTCCTTTTGAAAGGTGAATTATTTTATTGTTAGCTCAAGTATCTATGGTTCCAATTCATATTGAACGAATTCTTTTTCATTTCCAAAATTCCCAAGATCAAGTTGTCCTTGGAATAGGCGATCAAAAATACACCTATGGAGAATTGAATTCTAGGGTACAATCCATTGCTCTTGGATTAAGGAACATTGAAGAAAAGAGAATTGGATTGTTTTTGGAGTCTTCGGTAGAGGCCTATGCTTCCATAGTGGCTTGTTGGCTAATGGGTAAATCGTACGTGATTCTACCCCCAAAATATCCATTTGAGAGAATTCAAAAGATTATTCACCAAGGAGATATTCGTACAATAATTGGACTACGTTCTGCATTACCGGATGAATTTGAAAAGCTTGAACTTTCTTTTTTAGATCTTGAAAAATTGAATGCTTTTGAAAAGGATTTTAATTTTTCAACTTCAATGGAGTTGGATGAGGCCTATGTTTTGTTTACGTCTGGAACCACAGGAGAACCCAAAGGAGTTCCTATTTCCCACGCCAATTTAGCAAATTTTGTTGCTGCATTTCTAGATTTAGGTTATGACTTAAATCATGAAGATCGGTTTTTACAAATGTTCGAACTGACTTTTGATTTATCCATTATGTCATACCTCATTCCTATGGTTTTAGGTGCATCTTTTTATTTGATTAATCAGCAAAAAATAAAGTCGATTGCCATTTATGAGGTGTTAGAAATCCAAGAAATAACCTTTGCTTTAATGGTTCCATCTGTAGTAAAAACCATGGAGCCTTATTTAAAAGATGAAATCTTAGGGAAGGTTAAATATACCCAATTTTGTGGAGAGGCTCTTATGACTTCTCAAGTCAAATCATGGCAGAAAATATGCCCAAATTCTGACATTGATAACGTCTATGGTCCGACTGAGGCTACCATCTACTGCACTAGGTATAGAGTTCCAAGGGGTTTGCCAATAAAAAATTGGAATGGTTTGGTTTGCATTGGGCAGCCCATGTTTGGGACCGATTTGTGCATTATGAATGAGGAATTATTGATCGGAGGTGCTCAAGTGACCCATGGATATCTTAAAGTTCCAAGAGAGAATCAGCCATTCGAAGTAATTCAAGAGACCTCCTATTACCGTACTGGTGATTTGGCAACGAAAGTTGATTCTGATTTTTATTGCTTAGGTCGATTAGATCGACAAGTAAAAATTCAAGGATTCCGGGTTGAATTGTCAGAAATTGAATATGCTTTCCAAAAATTATTTCCCGAACATGAGGCAGTTGTACTTTTTTTTCGGCAAGATGTTCAAGAGAAGCTGATCCTTTGCATATTAGATCCTAAAAATAAACGAACTGAAATTGAGATATTCAACCAATTAAAAGCTGTTTTACCCTCCTACATGATTCCGCAACAAATTCGAAAATTCGAAAATTGGCTCTTAAATTCTAATGGAAAAATTGATCGAAAACAATTAGAAAATGAATTTCTTCATTCGAAAGGCTGAATCGTCCGATATCCCATTTTTAGTGAAGGCGGTTATTCATGCTGAAAAGCTACATACTGACATCATTAGTTATTGCACATTGTTTTCCATATCGGAGGCAGAATTTGCAGATCAGGTTCAATTGGCATTTGATGAAGAAATGGGAATTCCTGCATGGGATTTTCAAAATTGGAGTGTAGCTATGAGTGAAAGTAATACCCCTTTGGCAGCCATTGCACATTGGAAAGAAGCCGATGGTAGGGGATCTGAGTCTCAGAAATTCCAATTTTTATCAGTGGTCAATAAGTCAAAAGTAAATGAGAACCAATTAAAAGCGCAATTCGAATTGCTTCAACAATTGGGAATTCCAAGGACAGTTGGATTTATACAATTGGATTTTTTGTTTACCGATATTCAGTGGAGAGGTAAGGGAATAATGTCGAAACTCATACAGAACATTTTCAAGATTTTTCCAAATGAAACCTTTCAAATTCAAGTGCTTGGTGTAAATAAAAATGCTATTCAACTTTACAAGAAATTGGGATTTAAGGAGAATGAGCGAAGAGAAGTTGATGGAATAAAAGTGAAAAGGCTACTGGCCGATGATGTAAAAATAAATATGATTAATCATGGAAAAAGCTGATGTTGTTTTGAAATTGCAAGAAGTGTTTGATAGGGTTTTTAGAGAAAATTCCCAACCAATTCGAGATGAGTTAACTGCGAAAGATGTGGCTGGATGGGATTCCTTTACTCATTTAACGCTCATACAAGAGGTTGAAAATGGTTTTAAAATTGAATTTAAAATGAAGGAATTGATGAGAATGGACCAGGTAGGTGATATGATTCGAATCATTGAATCGAAATTCACCTAAATTATTTTAGTCGAATTACCTGGCCGGGACGAATAATGGTTGATTTTTTGAAACCATTTAATTTTGTTACTTCATTGTAATCCAAACCATATTTTTTCGAAATGGAATAAATGCTCTCTCCTTTTTGCACCTTATGAGTTTTTTGTTTTCCCTTAACCGGTTTTGGGAGTTTCGTTTTTTCCGTTGATTTTGAGGTGTTCTTTTTATTGGGATAACTTTCCGAAAAATACTGTGTATTTTCTGAAAGAATAGAACGATAATCGTTGAGATCTGCTTCCAATTCTTGGAGGTTAACAGGGTGGCTGGCAAATTTGTTGTAACTTGATAGTAAAGCTTCACAAAGTAGTAAACCTTGAAAATCATAGCCTTTAGGTGAAAAGTGAATTCGATCTGGGCCAGCCAATTTTGCGCGATGCCAAATTTGATTTGAATAATCCCCTCCCATGATTTCACCTAAATCCCAAATAGGAGAATTAGTATTCTTGGCAATTTCATACAAAGCACGTTGAACCTGTTTCTTCATGATTGGTAACCTGCCTTTGTACAAAATATCAGGTGGGGTGGTGATTAAAAAAGAAATTCCCGGAATTTTCTGTTTAAAATCATCCAGTAATTGGCTGTATTTAATGATATAATTTAGGGTATCCCAACCACTTGAAACCGATTCATTGGCACCTAATGAAAAGATAATTAAATCGGGTTTTAAGGCAATCGTTTGAGAAATAAAATACGATGAGCGAAGAAAGTTATTCAGTTGACAAGCCCCAACGCCGGCCATGTGGTATAAGATCCCATCTCTTTGGGTGTTTTCAAAAATAAAACCATGTATTTGAACGGGCTCTGAAAAAATTCGATTGGTATCTACGACAATTTTTAGTTTTTGATGCGCTTCCGGAAATTTAATGGTTTGAATTTGAAATCCACGGGTATCAAATTCTTGGTTTTGAGGTAGCTGGAAATAATCGCCTTCGTCTTCATTATTTGAAAAAGAAGAAATCATCAAAGGTAAATCTAGGGAATCATTGGAATAAACAACACTTACCTGGTCAAATAGGTTGTCGGGATAATTTTCAAAATTTGTTAATGCCCCCCAAGCATTTTTTGGAGCTCCTTTTAGGTCAATTAATGCCTGTAAGTTGGGTTGATTGTTACCTACCGTATATCCGACTGGCCCTACTGGAAATTTTTTCTCTTTGGGGAAAATTCGAGAATTTTCCCATGGAACATTGGATGTACACTTGTAGTCAACCGGACCATACATATTCAAAAATGAATAAGGGAAAACAAGACCTCTACCTCGTTCACCAAATTCTTCTTGCATTCTATACCGAATCGTTCTCGACATGTAATCTCCTTGAATATGGGAATCGCCGATATGAAGAATGGTTATTTTATTTTTTTTATGCGTTTTTAAAGAGTCAAGAGACTTGAAAAAACGAAGTAAACTTGAATCATTTTGGATAATATTGATGGTTGAAGAACAAATTTTTGGTTTATCTGGCAAAATCGAATCGGTAATTTGCGCAGAAAGGGAATTTTTTAAACAAAAAACACAAAAAACAATGAAATAAAACGAAAAATGCTTCACTTAATTAAGGTAAGTAATTTTTTAGAAATATATGGGCTATTTGCGGTAATTGTATGGTTCATTACCAACACCTCATTTATTCCATTTGCTTTTACAAAATCAATAATTTTGTAAGGAAAGTAACGAACGTCTGCTACATATATTTTCTCAAAATGATTGACCAAAAAGGGAATAAAAGCATTAGCATATGAATCCTTAATGACCATTAATCTTCTTCCATTTTTCACTGGGCCATCTATTCGCATCACAGGATAATCGACACCTAAGAATACCCCATAACCAATACCAAATTCTCCCTTTTTATTTATTATTTGTGTTTTTGACCATGGGTCATTGGGCGTCATTTTGTAAAATGCCTTGGACCCATTAAAATTGATATCAAAATACTCTAATTTGTCTGGGTTACCCTTCAAAGTTTGGTCTCTTGTCATGGAGTACAAACTTCCTAAAAAGCTTCTTTTCATAAAATTTGGTTTCATTTGATCCAATGCAAGAGGCTCAAATTTTGCCGTTAATGAAAAATCCAAATAAGCATAATATGCTCCACGAGCTGTCCAATGATGGTCTGTCTTGAAAAAAAGATATTCATTATTATGACTCGCCAACCTAGGATAAATATTTGTGGTTAAAATATTACCTGATAACCGACTAAATATTAAGGAAATTCCTTTTTCCTCAGAAGTTGTTTTCCCTTTATACTTTTCCTTTGGTAAACAAAATTCAGTGGAAGAAGGTACAAGCAAGGAATAAAGTTTTATGGAATCTCCTAACTGAGATTTCAATTGATTTACGGATTTTGCATATCGATTTGCGCTGTTTTTACTTCCGCCAAAAAACTGATAAGCACAACTATCATAAATATACACCCCTTCGGTTAAAGTTAGGTCTTGATTGGGGTCATTCATTACAACGATGTGGTTCGAGGTGTCGAGTACCTGAATAGCTTTTTCAGGAAGTTTTTTAGGGTTTTGTCGAATGATTTTTACCATCTTTACTTCCGCTGTATCGATATATTTGGGAAAAAACATTTCGTGGCTAAAGCAAATTTTCAAATCATCTGAAAAATTCATGAAAGAATTTCTGCAAAAAATATGGTCCGCTAAAAAATCATCCACACTTGGTCCAAATGCTCCAGTCATCCAACTATTGATATTGAAAGAAGGCAAAGGTGCTAATTTTCTTTTTTCTAAATCAGAAATTTTTTCCTTCGGAGAGAAAATAGTGATTAATGAAAGTAAAAGTACCAGTAAAAAAAGCACAATTACATTTATCTTTTCAATTAAAACTTTCACCTTAAATAAATTAAAAACGGAAATACAAAAATGGATTATACGATTTAGCCACTAATTGAGCAATTGAGATGTACAACATTCCTAAATTCAGGAGTATCCTGGAAGTTTGAACCCATGTTTGATTGATGTTCCATTTCCCCAAAAAGTATGAGAAAATTCGATTTCCCCAAGGGAACAAAAAGAAAATAGAAAAAATGAGCCAAATGGAATAGCTTCCTAAAAAGTCAAATAATTCCAAATTAACCCAAGGTGTTTCCTGATGAAAAAGAGTGGCAATGAAAAGAGTCATTTGATTGAAATCTACAAAGTAAAAGAAAATATAGCTAAAAATAATGGCTAAGATGAGATAAATATGTTGTGCCCAGGAGCCTATTTTTTGTAAGAAAGCCGTTAAAAACCACTCCTCAATGATGATTAAAATGGCAAAATACAATCCCCAAAAAACAAAATTCCAACTGGCTCCATGCCACAAACCACTAATAAAAAAAGTGATGATTAAACTATAAACCAATGCGTATTTTCCCCATTTTTTTCTTTTGAAAGCAATTGGATTGAATAAATAATCTTTCAAAAATGTTCCTAAACTAATGTGCCAACGCGACCAAAACTCTTTGATTGATTTTGAGGCATAAGGATAATTAAAATTCTCATGGTAGGTGAAACCAATCATTTTCCCCATTCCAATAGCCATGTCCGAGTACCCACTAAAATCGTAATACAATTGAATTGCAAAAAAAGTTAATCCTAATAATCCTTGAAGTATACTAATCTGGCCAATATCGCCGCCTAAACAATGTTCAACTAATACCGCTGCCGTATTTGCGAAAAATACTTTTTTAAACAAACCCCAAATAAATCGATTTGTTCCGTTGGAAATATCATTCCACTTGACACTTCTTGAATTAATTTCTTTTTCAATGTCGGAATACCGAACAATGGGTCCAGCAACAAGTTGATGAAATAAGGAAATAAACAGTAAATACTTTGAATAAGACGTCTGTGCTTTTACTTTACCATTGTATACATCAACCATGTAACTGATTGATTGAAAAGTGTAAAATGAAATTCCAATGGGAAGATCTACCTCTGGTGTCTTCAGATTTAATCCCATAACAAAATTTACATTTTCAATCAAAAAACTGCTGTATTTAAAAAATACGAGTGCGCCTAAACTCAGGCAAACAGAAATCCATAAAAAGACTTTTCCTTTTGGGGTATCCTCATATTGTTCAATTTTTTTGGCCATTTGAAAATCAACCATGGTAGTAAACAACAAAAGAAATACCCAAACCGGCTCTCCCCATGAATAGAAAATAATGGAAAAAACGATTAATGAAATGTTTTTACTCCGTATGCCGGGGCAAATCAAATAAACTAATATGGAGAGGGGGAAAAATAAAAGAAGAAAAGATAAGCTAGCAAATACCATATACTGATACCAAATTTAGTATTTAAATTTTTTTAAAATGTTCATTTAATTGCACAAATGTACAATATTAGGATCGATTAAAAAATGATTAGTCTACTTTATGTATTTTCATTCTGTGCAAGATATATACCCCTCACCTCAGTCCCCAATCCTCCCGATCCAACGTTCGGAATTGGATGGCTTCGGCCAAATGAACCACCCGAATCGATTCCGATTGATCCAAATCAGCTACCGTACGCGCGACCTTCAAGATGCGGTCGTACGCCCTTGCCGACAATCCCAATTTCTCCATCGCCGTTTTTAACAACGCTATGCTCGGCGCGTCTAACCGGCAATGGGTTTTGGTTTGTGAACTGCTCATTTGAGCATTGGCAAACACCCCCGAATGTCGTAAACGCGCTAATTGTACCTGCCGAGCTCGCACTACCCTGGCCCGAATAGTTGCACTGGGCTCGGACGTGGCTTGGGGCGGTGCCGTTAACTCGTCGAACGAAACAGGAGTTACTTCCACGTGCAAATCGATGCGATCCAACAAAGGCCCGCTGATGCGATTCAAATACTTTCGAACCGTTTCCGGCGAACAAGAACACCGCTTGGTGGGATGATTGAAGTAGCCACACGGACAAGGATTCATGGATCCCACCAACATGAAATTGGCCGGGTATTCCAACGACATCCTCGCTCGGGTGATGCACACTTTTCGATCTTCCAACGGCTGTCGCAATACCTCCAAAACCGTGCGCGGATACTCGGGCAATTCGTCCAAAAACAAAACGCCGTGGTGGGCCAACGAGATTTCTCCAGGTTGAGGCACCGATCCCCCACCAATCAACCCAATGGCCGAAACCGTGTGGTGAGGGCTTCGAAAAGGCCGTTGGGTGATAAGTTGGGAAACCTTTCCGGCTAGTTTTCCCGAAACCGAATGAATTTTGGTGCTCTCCAAAGATTCTTCCATCGACATGGGCGGGAGAATGGAGGGTAACCGCTTGCTCAGCATGGATTTTCCCGCTCCGGGCGGGCCAATGAGCAATACATTGTGGCCTCCGGCCGCTGCAATTTCCAAGGCCCGCTTGATGGATTCTTGTCCGCGGACTTCCGAAAAATCGGAAAACTCAGGGAAAGTGGTTTCTTCAATTTCGGTAGGGGAGGGAATCGCAAGCGGTTCGGCCTCGGCATCTTCCACCAAACCAACAATGGATTTAAGGTTGGTAGCATGGCGGATGGATAACCCTTCTACCAAGGCGGCCTCGGCTGCATTTTCAGAGGGAATGATCATTCCCGAAAATCCCATTTCTTTGGCCAGTATCGCCATGGGAAGAATGCCTTTCACCGGTTTTAGGCTTCCATCCAAGGCCAGTTCACCCATCACCAACCACCGTTCATTCAAGGCCCAACGAACTTGGCCTGAGCTTCGCAAAATTCCGAGAGCGAGGGGAAGGTCGTAGGACGAACCCTCCTTCCTCACGTCGGCCGGTGCCATGTTGATCGATACGCGTTGCCTCGGCCACTGGAATCCGTTGTTCTTGAAGGCAACGGCAATCCGTTCTCTGGATTCTTGCACCGATTTGTCGGGAAGCCCAACAAGGGTATATCCAAAATCACCGCCGTAAACATCAATTTCGATGGTGATGGGCACGGCATGTACTCCGTGAACCGCTGCAGCAAACATTCTATTCAGCATGGTTGTAAACTTTGAGCTGCAAAGGTTTGCTGATTTCTTGGAGTTATCCGTTTATAAACGTTTATAAACGTTTATAAACGGATATTCTGAGAGGATTGTAGTACTTTTGGCCGAGGTTGAGGGGTGGCAGGGAGGGGGTTGGTGGGTCCACTATCCCGAAAATTTCGGACCCACATTTACTTGATTTTTATGATTGTTTACACGGAATATTACCTAACTAAAAAGGTAGGGAGACCTAACATTTGTTAGGAGGGGTAGGTGTTCCCTGAGCCGTTTCGCAGGGAGGATGAGTGAAACAACGCGGAGGATGAGTGAAACAACGCGGAGGTCGAGTTTTTCTGAAAGAAAAGTATCGAGACCCCGATTTCTGTGCCGGCCTCTCGATACTTCCGCCTATTGGCGGAAACTCGAGGACCGGGTGTAACAACTCCAGCGGCCAGCTGGTTAAAGGGAATCCTTTCCATATACGATCACAAGTTCGGTATCCCGACTTGTTGGAAAAACGAAGGGGCATTTCCCAGCGGAAACACCTAACATCAGTTTTGTCATTTTCAAAGGAAAATTTCAATGGGCGCAACAAAATCCTTTTTGCCGTATCTTTATTTCTAACCAAATAAACATGAAAAAAATTACTCGCTTGGCCTTGGCCTTTATGATGGGGTTGTTTTCCCTTTCATCCATGGCTTCTCACCTCACCGGTGGTGACATCACTTGGTACTCCACCCCATCCGGTACCGTTTTTCGAATGACCATTTTCCGTGAATGTTCCGGCATTCCGATGACGACAACAAACTTCACCCTTTCCTCCAATATTCCAGGAAACTCCTCCATTCCAGTAAATTACGTTCGTGGGTACGACATTACTCCCGATTGCGGTGGTGCAACAGCCATTGCTTGCGGAAGTCCAGCCAATACCGCAACGGGCCCCAACGGATCTCGCTCAGCCCTCGTTTACGAATCGGCGCCCATTCAAATCTCAGCAGCCCCTCCCGTTGGCGGCTACCTGATTCAATCTACCGGTTTGCCTTGTTGCCGCCAAATGGCCAGTAATTCGGGTTGCCAAGACATGACGCTTCGTTCTAAAATGTTCGCCTACACCGATGCGAGCGGACAAGTTGTTGCACCTTCTGCATTAAAAGATGTGTCTCCTTCCTTTTATGGTCATTCTCAATACCTATTGAATTTGAGCCAAATGGATACAACTTCTCTTTCTTTTGCTTCTACTGATGCTGATTTCGATTCGTTGTCTTACTCTTTCGATGTGCCTTGGAGTAGTGCTAATACACCTTGTGCTTACACCAATGGTTTTACAACCCAAAATCCGATGGCCGGAATCATCGCTTCCAACGGAAATGGCATTGATCCTGTTTCTGGAATGATTGCGATTCGTGCTTCTGTTCTTGGTGCTCACATTTTATGTGTTCGTGTTGATGCTTACCGCGATGGACAGAAAATTGCTGAAGTGTATCGTGATGTTCATTTATCCGTAATTAATGGCGGTATTTTGGGCGGTTCAAATCGTTCTCCAAAAATCAATGTAACTGCGGGAAATATTGCTGTTTACAATGGAACAATCATTCCTATCTTCGAAGGAGATACCTTAAAACTTTCAGGTATTGCAAACGACTGGATTCTTGGAACAGTTGGAGACACCGTTGTTTTTGGCGTGAACTCTCCAGTTTTAGCACAAGCGACCGTTAATGGAACCAACACCCCCAATGCCGTTTGGATCACCGAGCGCAACGATAGTGTTGGTTTAGGAGAGGTCAATCATCGCACCGCATCGGTTCAACTTTCTTGGGTGGCCTCTGCAGGTGGAGCATCTTCTCCAAAAATGATTCCTTTCATCTTCACCGCAAGAGATCGTGTTTGTCCGAATTACGCACAAAATCGCACCGTTATTTGGGTGCAGGTATATCCCCAACCCACCGCTCAACCTGCTCGTTTGAAACCCATTCAACGCGTTTCCAACGGCTATAAAATTAGCTGGGATATTTTGGTAGATACCTCTTCCAAATTCCGTCCCGATCCAACCGTTGATGCTTCCATCCTTCGTCGTTGGAACTCCTTCCAAGGAATGTTGATTTACCGAAAAGTAAACAACGGTCAAGATTCGTTGATCCATTCGTTGGTGAAACCCACGAGCATCACAACCGCATCTCAAGTGCGTTCTTGGGTAGCTCAGAATACCGAATTTATTGATACGGATGTTCGTACAGAAGCCATTTATCAGTACACCACCAAAGCCCTTTACGGCAGCCGTCCAGACACCACAACTTCTGGAAATAATGTGGTTTACAATAGCTTATCAGCAGGAAACATGGGTGGACAATTGATTTCCATCTATCCTAATCCAGCTCACGATATGCTATTTGTGTCGGGTTTGAAAACAAATACATTTCTTAGCATTTTGAACGTTGAAGGAAAAACAATGCTTCGTCAAAATTGGAACGAAGGGGAAGGAATTTCCATCAAAGGATTGTCCAATGGAATTTATTTCTTGAATTGGAAAGATGGTAACCAAAACCGCAGCATGAAATTCATCGTGGAATAAATTCTACCGCCGAAAACGTGTAAATTCGCTTCATCAAACAACAACGATGAAGCGAATTTTTTTTGGTGGCATCTTGATCGGACTATCGTTCCAGATCTCTGCCCAAACCTTGCGCGGTTACCAATTTTCTGAGATCAAGAAAATTGCTGAAACGCCTGTAAAATCTCAAGACCAAACGGGAACGTGCTGGAGTTTTAGCACCAGCAGTTTTCTAGAATCGGAGTTTCTTCGAAACGGAAAACCATCTGTTGATTTAAGCGAAATGTACATTGTTCGGAAAATCTACGAACAAAAAATGCGCAATTACATTTTGCGCCAAGGGAAAGCGAATTTTTCTCAAGGGGCGTTGGCGCACGATCAAATTGCAGCGGCAGCTGAGTTTGGCTTGATGCCCGAAAGTGCTTACTCCGGCAAAAAAGGAGCCATTCACAACCACGAAGAATTGGAAAAAGTCCTTCAAGCCATGGCCGGGGTGTACGCCGCTTCCAATCCGGGAAGCATCAGCGGACATTGGTTGGAGGCCACACAACGGGTGCTCGACGCTTACTTGGGCGTGGTTCCCGAGTCGTTTGAATTTCAAGGGAAACGATACACGCCCAAACAATTTGCCGATTTTATGGGCTTCGATCCGAAGAAATACATCAGTTTAACGTCTTTCTCCCATCATCCTTTTTATCAATCGTTTGTATTGGAAGTGCCTGATAATTTCTCCAACGGTAGTTTCTATAATTTGCCTTTGGATGAAATGATGGGTGCCGTTGAACATGCTGTTCAGAACGGTTATTCCGTTACTTGGGACGCCGACGTGAGCAACAAAGGATTCAATGCGGGCAAAGGGTTGGCGCTTCAACCCGAGAAATCTTGGAGCGAATATTCCAGTGAAGATGCCAAGAAGATTTGGAAAGAACCCTCCTCCTCGATGGTGGTAACCCAAGAGAAGCGTCAAGAAGAATTCATGAAATTAAACACCCAAGACGATCATTTGATGCACCTCACGGGCATGGTGAAAGACCAAAAAGGTGGAAAATACTTTGTGATCAAAAATTCTTGGGGCGAAATTTCGGAATTGAAAGGCCACGTTTACGTGAGCGAATCGTATGCCCGATTGAATACCATTTCGGTGCTTATTCCAGTTGATGCCTTGCCTAAAACGATCAAAGAAAAAGTGGGATTGAAGTGAGCGGATTTTTCTTCATCGTTCTCACCCTTATTTTAGCTCCGGCTCAAGTCATATTGATGCTGGTGTATCAGCGCGACCGTACCCCAACGGCCGTGAGCAAAGTTATTCGCTACTTCTCGTTGGGGGTTGCGAGTTTGTTCATTACGTTGGCCATTACATTGCTGCAACGGGAGTACCTGCCTTGGCTGAGGTTTGGTGGAATTGCTGGCGATGTGGTGAAAGCGTTTTTGTTGGTGGGCTTTGTGGAGGAACTGAGCAAGTATTTCTTTGTTCGTTGGGTGGCTTTTTACGATCGAGAAGTAAAAGAACCCTACGACCTAATCGTTTACTCCTTGGCGGTGAGCATGGGTTTCGCAACGTTGGAAAACATGTACTACGTGTTTAACACTTCCATGAAGGTGAACCTTGCACTCACGCGAATGTTAACGGCCATCCCTGCTCACGCAACGTTTGCAATCCTGATGGGTTATTTTATGGGCGTGAGTCGTTTTGCCTTGAAAGACCGTCGTTTACTGGCTATTTCCGGTCTTCTTGCTGCAACCATTTTTCACGGAATTTACGACAGTTTTATTTTTATCGGATGGAAGCCGGGAATTTGGGGTGGGGCTTTCGGCTCGTTGCTGCTGGGCATCTATTTATCGGTGAAAGCCATGAATTTGCACTCCGCCCGTCGCCCTTTCGAATACCATCAATTCTTAGCGCTCCTTCGCAACCAAGTTTTCCGACGGTTTCGAAAACACCCGCACCACCACAGAAAATCATAAAAAAAGGGAGGCCATCGGCCTCCCTTTTTTTATCCTTGTGCAATTTATTTGGTGATCATCCATGACATGGTTTTGGACATCCCCAAACCACTTTCGAGTGTTACATGGTAAACTCCTGCTGGAAGGCGGTCGCCTTTCAATTGGTAGTTGTGTTTTCCAACCGAAAGCAATCCCAAGTTATTGGCTTCGATCAATCGCCCAGCAGCATCGGTAATTTTCACCATAGCGTGCTGCGATTGATTGGTTTCAAAACTTAAGGTCGCTAGATCTTTAGAAGGATTGGGGAACAAGGTTATGCCCATCATCCCATCAAGTTGTACGGTTCCTACCGAATTTAAATCATAGAAACCAACATCATCAACGCCAGCTTCCACCAAACTTTGTCCGTTGTTGCTTCCGGTTAACGTACTGTCGGAAGCGCGAAAACGAATGTAAACGGTAGCATTGGGAGTAACGTAGTCGCGCACTCGAATAGCATTTCTTCTCCAATTGCGGTCGGTAGAATAGGTACGTTCTACCGATACCCAGTTTTGATTGTCGTTGGAAATATCAACAATCCAAGGGTCGTTCCCTGGATTTGCTCCTTGACCATTTGAGAACCATCGTTTGTATGTAATGACGGGTTGAACGTAGGCCGATAAATCGAAGGCAGGGGATTTCAAGGTAGTAACTCCAGCATCAATATCGGCCGTGCCAGCAGGAGATGTAGTATTGGGTGCATTTTCGGTAACTGCACAATCGGTTCCAGTTCCCGATGTAGCATCTTGAGAACATTGAACAATGGAATTGGGATCGTTGGGAGTAAGGTAAGAACCTACAGGTGTAGCAAATTCCCAAATTCCGGTTGCAGCGTTATCTCCTGGAAGTCCTTCTTGCCAACCTATTGATTGTACAACATCGAAATCTTCTGTTCTCTTATTGGTAAAACCAACCAACGTGAAATACGGAAGGTTGGAAGTTCCATTCGGTTGAACATTCGAAAGGTTTCCAAAAATATCGCTGCCGGCAATGTAATATGAAATAAGCGTTCCTGCCGATTGCTGAGGGATCGTCCCGTTGTAAACGCCTTGAGTGCCCGAGGCTGTTAAGTTGGTGGTATCCCAACGGTTTTGTTGGTTGACGCGGTAAATGACTTTTGCCCCTGCCAAGTAAGTTCTCCATGGGAAATTGGCATTGTTACCGGCATACAAAAAGGTAGCGGTGAGGTTAATGGGCGCTGCGCTGGCGGCTTGGTCAACCGACATGTGGATCAAATCTACGGAGGTAAGCAAGGTTAAACCGTGGCGTGCGAAACCGCGAATAATGGACGCGTCGTTGGGTGTTCCGTTGCTGATGTTGTTGTCGTTATCATCGGCCAACAAAGCTGCGATCAATACATCGGTATACACTTCCCCTTCGTTTCCAGTAGGACCGTTGGGGTGTGCATCAAAGGTTTCGGCGTACAAGCGCATCATTTGTTGCAAGTTGCCCATGTACACGCCAACATCCCACCATGCGCCAGCGATGATTTCACCGTCGGCGTGAACTTCACCTACCAAATCTTGAGGATAAACTTTCGGAGCTAAATCGTAGCGACGAATAAAAGAAGTAGGTTGATTCAAGGAAGATGCACGACCAAGTACGGCATCAGCCGTGATTCCCATGGCCCAAATATCGGCATAGCCTTCTCCCAATGATCCGTTTTGGAAGTTGAATCCGCCATTTTGGTAGTATTTGTCGTTAATACCGTGTCCGTATTCGTGGTAAATGACATCGGCAACCAAAGCAAACGATGGACAACCGCCGCCTTGTCGGTAGAAGTTGATGGATGAACCGTTGTAAAACGCATTGCACGTTCCAGAGGTGAGGTCGATGTTGGTTGGAAGAGCATTGTCCATTCGGGTGAAGGTTGGGTAAAAACCTTTCATGTAATCATGTACAACGTTCACGTGGTAATAACCGAACACAGCATCCATGGAAGCGGTATCGGGAGAAGTACCTCTGCCATCAAAAAACAGGGTGTCGATGGTTGAGTTAGGTTGAAGGGTATGCGTAAAAGCTGGAGTTCTTCCCGCTGTTCCTCCAATTTGTACAGAAGCATATTTTCCTTTCAAACGAATGGTGGATGAAGTTGGAGCCGTAATGTTTGGAATGTTGAACATCCCGGTAGAATCACTAAAATTCACCAAAGAACCGTTTTCAATCCACAAATTGGGAAGTGCTTTCGATTGAAGTGGGTTCACAAAGGCATTGTTGGAAACTCGTCCCATCACCACCAATTGCTTGGTTACGTGGCTAATTTGATCTTGGCGGTACCACACCTTTCCAGTATGGGCATCTACCAAGGTATACCATTTGGAAGGCACTTTGAAAACATCTTCGGTTGAAATGGTGATTTCCTTCACCAAAGCGAATGTTCCACCTGGGATAGCGATGATTTTCATGTCGCCCATTTTCTCTTCAACCACTTTTCCAGTTACGTTTTCTTTGGCGGATGCCAAAAGGTGTGCGTTGCTTTTTTGAGGAGCAGTAGAAATGGAAATTTGAGGATACACATCGGCTCCGAAGCAAATAACTTCTCCCGTTCTACTCATTTGAATCATCAAACGACTGTTCCAAACCTCGATGCCTTGATACGTTTGGGTATAATCAACAAAATCATGTTTCTGGTTGATGGTAATTTTTGGAGCGCCGAGTTGAACATTTTTCATGCCCAAGGCTTCCAAGTTGTTTTGGATGAACGACTCCGCGCGCTGAACGGGAGTGTAACCCGCTACGCGGATTCCGCGTCCGAATGCGCGGTGAGGCAAACGGTTGTCCTCGTTGAAACTCGCCCACCAATTTCCATGGTTCATCTGAAAATTCTTCCACTCAGCAGATTCCGAAATCTCCCGTTGAATTTTAGGAGTGGGCTTGCTGCCACGAGCATAAAACGTTACCGAGGCATCGTGATGCAATTCATCAGCATTGGAATAGCCGAAAAGTGATGCCGCAAAAAGGGCAATGATCCACTTTTTTGTTTTCATGATTGGGTTGGTTTTTAAAGTCACAATTTAGGAACTTTCGTTTATAAAATTTGTTTTAAAAGACCATTTTTTTTGAAACGGTTGCTTAAAATTTCAAACGCGGGTCGGAACTGCTCGATAAATCCTCAAAAATTCCTGATTTCCACAACTCAAAACCGGCGCAGGCGATCATTCCTGCATTATCGGTACAATACTGAAAAGCAGGAATATATGCTTCACAATGTTGATGTTTCGCTAACTCCTGAAAGGCCAAACGCAAGGGTCCGTTGGCGGATACGCCTCCCGCCAAAGCGATGCGTTTGGCTTGCGTTTCAACCATGGCTTTCTTCAATTTCCGCATCAAAATTTCAACGATGGTGAACTGAATGGAAGCCGCAAAATCGGCCGCATTTTCCGATAAAAATCCGGGCCCTTGTTTCTGCAAAAACACCATCACTTGGGTCTTTAATCCGCTGAAGCTGAACTGCAAACCGGGCGTTTGTGGGATGGTAAAGGAAAAGGATTTGGGGTTTCCGTTCTCGGCTAATTTTTGAAGGTGCGGCCCGCCCGGATAAGGCAGCCCAATCAGCTTGGCCATTTTATCGAACGCTTCCCCCGCAGCATCGTCCAAGGTCTCACCAAGAACGTCCATTTCCACCGACGATCGCACCCAAACCAATTGCGTATGTCCGCCCGAAACGGTGAGGCAGAGAAACGGAAAATCGGGCTTGGGGTCCTCAATGAGGTGGGCCAAAATATGGGCCTTCATGTGGTTAACCCCAACAAGTGGAATGTTCAACGATTGGGCCAATCCTTTCGCAAATTGCCCACCCACCAACAAGGGGCCCATCAAGCCAGGACCTTTGGTGAAAGCGATGGCCGACAAATCTGTCCATTCGCAACCCGCTTGATCCATCGCTTCCTTCACCACAGGGGCAATGTTTTGCAAATGGTTTCGGCTGGCCGCTTCCGGAATAACGCCTCCCCACTTTTGGTGAATTTCTTGGGAAACGACAACGTTACTAACGATTTTTCCGTCCTTCCACACAGCGGCAGAAGTGTCGTCACAAGAAGACTCTATCCCTAGAATTGTTGACATTTTTAACGAGTTATTGGGAAACCGTTTGCAAAGAAACACCTATTTTTGTTAATTGCCCAAGTTGTAATCAAACATGACTGAAAATCAACCCATTAAAAATTCAGGAAACCGTCCGTGGTACAAGCGTGTTCGCACGTACCTGGGTTTGTTGGGTTTGTTGTTCTTGGGATTTTTTGGCACGTTGTGGATACCTTCGGTTCAAACCGCCTACGTGCGCTGGGGATTGGCGCAATTTTCGAATCGCGTTGGCGCACGCATCGATGTTCAAAAAGTGCATTTTGAATTAGATGGAAGCATCGCCCTTCAGGGTGTTTTGATTCTCGATCAAAAGAACGATACCCTCCTCTATGCCGAAAAGTTGAATAGCAAAGTTGGCAGTTGGATGGGGCTTCGAGATCAACTCAATCTCCCTTCAACTTACCTTGAAAATGCGCTTATTCGGGTAAAAGAAACTTCTGACAAAGGAAATTTCAATTTTGATTTTTTGGTTGAAGCCCTAACTTCTAAAAAGAAAAAAACCACCACCAAGGATGTTCCTGTTCTTTTAGGAAAAGTAAAAGGAAGCCGAATTCAATTGGAGTACCACCGATTTAAAGGAAAAAGCGATGGACCACTTCTCCAACAGAAAGACCTTATTTTGGCCAATACCGATTTTCAAGCCGAAAATTGGTCGATCGGCAAAAAAGTAAAAGGCACGCTTTCTCGCTTTTCTACGGAAATCAATCGAACAGAAAAGGTAAGAAGCGGCTTCCTAGATGTGGAAATGCAAGCCGATCGCATTTGGGTGAAAAAAATTCACCTGAGATCGAGCACGGCCATTGCCAAAGGATCCATTCAGGTGAGTGGAAAAGGCGAAAAACAACGCATCGATGCTCGATTTGATTCTCTGTTTATTCGAAACAATGCACTTCAACAATGGGCAACGGTGGATGTTCCATTTCGACGGAATGCCTTGCTAAAAGGAAGTTTTGTAGTGGAAAGCCATTCGGCTAAGGCCAAGAATTTGATGGTGGTTTTGGATGGAAAACCGTCCATTTCTGGGAATTTTTTGGTTAAAAATTGGGAAGATGTCAACCGCCTTCAAGTGGAGGCATCTCGGGCAAAAATGGATCTCAATCCCGCCCAATTGTTCGCGCAAATGAACCAAAACGAATGGGCGGAAAAAGCAAAACCCATCGGAAATATCACCTTCGAAGGAAATGCCAGTTACAGGGAATCGACCGTAAAAACCGATGGATTCCTCCAATCCGACCTGGGAAAAGTAACGTCCAAATCCGACATCAGTTGGAAGAATGGCTGGAAAATCAAAGGTGATTTATCTACCGAAAACCTCAACCTTTCCCCCTTCCTTCCCGAAGAATCTTCCTTGTCGAAAATAACCTTTCAGGGAAAAATGAACGTTGGCGGAAAGGATATTTCCTCCCTAACCGGACCGGTTCAAGGGACGTTGAGCGAAGTGGAATTTCAAGGAAAAAACTACCAGCGAATTTCGTTGGATGGAAATTTTGGAGAAGGTTATTTCCGAGGAAAATTGCAATCATCCGATCCGGGTTTGCAATTTTTTGTACAGGGAAACGTTGCCCTCGATCCTGCAAAACAAATCAGCGATGTGGTATTGCAAGCCACCAAAATCGACCTTCAAAAATTAGGCATTTCGAAACAAGAAGAATGGATCTCGGGCGATTTTACGTTTCAAGGAAAAGGCAGCAATGCCGATGATTTCTTGGGCCAATTGGTGGGAAAATCGCTGGTTTACCATCGTTCAAAAGAAGTGTTTACCCTTCCAGAATTGGAAATTTACAGTCGATTGGACGATGCCAAACGCTCGGTAGGAATTCAATCCACTTGGCTGAACGCCAGCGTAACCGGCCAATTTCCGCTGTTGGATTTATGGAAGTACGCGAATAATTTGGCCGAACCCCACGTTCCGGCCTACTTGGATCCTATTCCCCATTTGCCGCCGGCCAGTTTCGATTGGAAGTTTTGGGTGAAGGAACCGGAAACCTTGGCGCAATTGGCCAAAGTTAGCGGATGGCACGCCGCTCCCTTTCAGGGCTCCGGATTGGTTCGTTCTTCCATCGGAAGAAGCTTAACCCGCATCCAAATTCCTTACGTAGATGTTGGCGGCACCCGCATGAAAGGTGGGATGCTGGTGGTAAATACCGACACCAACCGAATGGCGATTTCCATCCAAACCGATACCGTTACCGTGAACGATACCACCGTTTTAAACACGGCCAATTTCAATGCATTCGTTCACAACGATACCCTAAAATTTACCTCCGATTTGATTCGAGATCCTTCCAGAAACCAAGGAAACTTGGAAGGGATGTTGGTGGTTTACCCCGATTCCAATGTGCTTCATTTGGATCATTCTTCTCTTACCGTGAACGGCGATTTATGGCAGTTTTACCAAGATCAACCCATCGTTTTCGATCGTACGGGAGTGACCTTGCATGAATTGGGGGTGAAGTCGTTCAATCAGCTGGTTCAAATTTCTGGCAAAGTTTCCGACAGTCCGCTGGATACCGTCACTTTCATTACGCAGCAGTTTAATTTGGCGCAACTCAATAACTTTTTGAAGGCATTCAAAGTTCAGGTTGAAGGAAAATCCGATATCAAGGTTTCGGCTTCGAATTACTTGAAGGATCCGTTCCTCAGAGGGCAAATTAAGATTTCAAACTTGAAGGTAGATACCGTTCGGTATGGAGATATTCGCTTTGATGCCGATTGGATGAAATTGGAGAAAACGGTTCACATTGATGGGGAAATTTTCAATCGAGAAACCCAGTCGAAATTGGATGTGAAGGGATTTGTAGATTTTCACGAATCGAGGGAAGAATTGGATGTAACTGCCACTTTGAGCCGTACCGATGCCCGATGGTTGGAGAAAGTACTCTCGCCAGATTTGTACGACATTCATGGGTATGCCGACGGATTTATTCAGGTGTACGGCACGTTCGACAAACCTTTGTTGATTGGGGCAGTGAACATCGATTCGGGTAGTTTTGTGGTGGATGCCATGAACGTTCGGTACAACACCGGGAACAAACCCATTTCCATTCTGTTAACCGATGAGTCCATCGATTTCAATAAAGTGAAATTGTACGACGATTTCGGTGGAATTGCCCAAGTAAACGGAAAGGTGCTCCACAATTACCTCAGAAATACCCGTTTGGATCTTACACTTGAAATTCCAGAGAAAAAGAAAAACGGCGAGCCGAATAAGGTTTTGGTGTACGATTTTCCTACCTTTTCCAACGGAGTTTCCTTTTATGGAACCGCCTTTGCCACCGGTTTAGCCACCATCAAAGGGCACATCAGCTTGATCGACTTTAATGTTCGTGCCAAATCCCAAGATGGAACCTTGTTGAAGATTCCGTTGGAAGAAACCGAATATTCAAATACGGCCGATTTCATGCAGTTTACCGTGAAAGATACGTTGGTGAACGCGGCCAAAAAACAACGGAAGGTTGCGTTGGAAGGCATAAACTTTTACCTCGATTTGGAAGCGACTCCCGATGCTGAAATCCACCTCATCTTCGATGAATTGGCCGGCGACGTGATTCGTGGACGGGGCAAAGGAAACCTAAAAATGGCGTACGACAAAGACGACGATTTTACTCTTTTTGGAAACTATGAAATTACCAAGGGCGATTATCACTTTACTTGGGAGAACATCATCGACAAAAAGTTTGACCTTGTTCCCGGTGGAACGCTGGTTTGGAGCGGCGACCCCTACCACGCCCAAATGAACCTTCAGGCCATGTACACCCAGCGAACCACGTTGACCAATTTGGTTAGTACCGATTACGATCAAAGTCGTTTGCAAGACACCACCAGGAATTTGAAAAACATCCGTTATCCGGTTCAAACCATTCTCAAAATGTCGGGAGATTTGATGAAGCCCGATATCGGTTTCGAGATTAAAATTCCGAATTTGAGTCCGGGCGACTTGGCTTCCATCAAGCTCAAAGACATCAACAACAACCAGCAGGAACTCAATAATCAGGTATTCGGTCTGTTGATGCTGGGCCAATTCATCAACAATAGCAATTTGGCTTTGGATGTAACAGGTAGTTTCAACACCTTGGGAGAAATGGTCTCGAATCAGCTTTCGAATTTGCTGAGTAAATACACCAAAAATTTGAACATCGGATTGAATTACTTCGGACAAACCTCGGGAAGTTCATCCAATGCTCGCCGTCAAGTTCAAGTGGCCATGAACACCACTTTGTTCAACGACCGCGTGATTTTGGACGGAAACCTCGATTTCGGGTCGGACTTTTTGAGAACCCAAACGAATGGGCAAGCCATTGGCGGAACCTTTTCGATTGAGTATTTGATTGACGAGGAAGGAAAGTTCCGCATCAAAGCTTTCAACCGTTTGGAAGACAATTTGTTGGTGGCCAACGCAGGCAGCAACTACCGCCAAGGGTTGGGCATCAGCTATTCCAAAGAATTTAATCATTTTTCGGATTTGCTGATTTCCACCAAGAACTATTTCAGAAATCAGAACATCAAAAAAAATAAATCGAAAACGGGTATTCCCAACCAAACTGAAATTAACGCTACAGCCAATCAATGATGAAAAAAATCGCCTTTCTCTTGTTCATGACTTGCTTGATTCACCAAGCATCCGCACAAAAATCGTACTTTCAGCAACGCGTAGACACCCGAATTTGGGTGACCTTGCACGACGGGGATCATTCCCTTTCGGCTTTGGAGGAAATCACCTATCAGAATAATTCCAATCAGTCGTTGGATCGCATTTATTTCCATTTGTGGCCCAATGCATACCGCAGCAATCGAACCGCTCTGGCTCGGCAAACCCTTCAAAATGGGAAGCGCGGCTTGTATTATGCCGAACCCAAAGACCAAGGATTCATCGACTCTCTAGCGTTTTCCGTGAATGGAAAATTGGTAAAATGGGAGATTTTAAATGAAGATACCCCGGACGTGGCCATCGTTTATTTGCTCCAACCGTTGAGTCCGGGGGAAAAGATCGTCATTTCTACGCCTTTCCATGTGAAATTGCCCGCGTCGTTTTCCAGAATGGGACACATCGATCAGCGTTACCAAATTACTCAGTGGTATCCCAAACCAGCGGTGTTCGACCATCAAGGATGGAATCCAATTCCGTATTTGGATCAAGGAGAATTTTACAGCGAGTTCGGAAGTTTTGATGTGAGCATTACGGTTCCCAAAAACTACGTGGTGGGCGCTTCTGGAGATCTTCAAACCGAAAGTGAGCGGGCTTGGTTGAAGAATTTGGCCTCCGAAAACGAGCAAGAAATCAATCAGAAAAAAGATACATCTGCCAAGGCGGAAAAAGTGAATATCAAGGTGGAGGTTGCGAAAGCGAAAGCGAAAATCACCAAGAAAGATTCGATGCCTCCATCTTCTTCCGAATGGAAAACCTTGAGGTACACCTTGGACAACGTTCACGATTTTGCTTGGTTTGCCGACAAAACTTTTCGGGTTCTTCGCAGCGAGGTGACCTTGCCGGAAAGCAAAAAAACGGTTGAAACCTGGTTGATGTACACCCCAGAAAACGCTAAAGTTTGGGAAAAGGCAAAGCCTTACATCGACAGTTCCATTTATTACTACAGTTTGTGGGTGGGCGATTATCCGTACCGGGTTTGTACCGCGGTAGACGGCGCCTTGAGTGCAGGCGGAGGGATGGAATATCCCACCATCACCATCATTTCGGCTTCGAGTTCCCCCAAGGAATTGGACATTGTGATTGCGCACGAGGTGGGCCACAATTGGTTTTACTGCATTTTGGGAAGCAACGAGCGCCAACATACGTGGATGGACGAGGGAATGAACTCGTACATGGAAGAAAGGTACACCCAACAACGGTACGGAAAAGGAGGTTCGGGCATGTTGGGTGGCTTGGGCGATGCGTTGAAAAACGTGCTTCCATCGAATCGCGGCCTGGAGGAATTGGTGTATTTCTATGAGGCGGGCCGCGGATTGGATCAGTCGTTGGGCCTTCGGGGCGACGAGTTTACCAATACCAATTACGGGGTGCTCTGCTACAAGAAAACGGCGATGAATTTCAAGTATTTGGCGGCGTATTTGGGGCAAGAGGAATTCGATCGGATCATGCACCAATACTACCGGGAGTGGCAATTCAAGCACCCTTATCCGAAAGATATTCAAGCCTTGTTTGAAAACGAATCGAAACGAAAATTGGACTGGTTTTTCGGTGATTTGTTGAATTCTGCCAAAACGATGGATTACTCCATTCGAAAGAAAGGCCTGCAATTGGAGTTAAGGAATAAGGGAGAAATCAATTCTCCTGTCCCTATTTTACTGAAGTCCGAAAGCGGAAACGAAACCATGCAATGGGTGGAAGGGTTTCCCAAAGGAAAAACGGTTCGTTTGCCCATGCAGGAAGGGAGCACAGGAACCATCGACCCGGATGGGGTGACGTTGGATTTAAATTGGGGAAACAATTCTACCGCTAAAAAAGTGGATTTGAAATTTGGTTTGGGATTCCATAAGGCGGGCGAGAAAAATCTGTATTTTCTTCCAGCCATTGGAAACAACGCCAACGATGGCTGGCTGTTTGGTGCGATCATTCACAACGG
The DNA here is from genome assembly GCA_947501265.1 of Bacteroidota bacterium. Taxonomy (GTDB): domain Bacteria; phylum Bacteroidota; class Bacteroidia; order UBA7662; family CANHCV01; genus CANHCV01. The sequence goes on along the minus strand of CANMVY010000012.1, from coordinate 48,037 downwards.
GAGAATTCCAGCCAGCAAGCTCGACTTTTTGGTGATGCCGTTGTATGGGAATAAGTCGGGTAAATTGGCCGGACACGCTCACGCCTATTACCACATTCGTCCGCTCGAAGGAAAGGTGAAGGATTGGAGTTTGGGTGGAATGGTTCGTCAGTATTCGTACCAAAACAACCTCATTCCACTTTCATTTACGCATTTTCAACCTCGCATTACGGCAACCTTTGGTGAAAGAGGAGGAGCGTTTTCCACCGTTACCAATACCCTTTCGGCAGTGGCTTTTATGAATATTTTGGATCAGTACGGTTTGGATAGTGCCAATCAATTGGTGTACGATGGAAAGGGGAGAACGCTTCCCATTTACCGTTTGGAGTACCGCCGAAAAAATGCGCAAGCCATCAACCCTTCATCGTTTTCGGTAGATGCGGAAGGAAATCCGGATTATTGGAAATTGGGCGTGGAGTGGACTCAACGCATCAGTTTTGAGAAGAAAGGCCGAGGTTTGGATGTTCGGGTTTATGCTGGAAAGATGGGCGTCATTTCGAACGATTCTTTTCCTTTTTCGAAAGGGTATATAGCGAATCCTGGCATTCGAGTTTTGGCATCGAGCGGTGCCGATGATTACACGTTGGAGCAGGTTCAGCCTTGCCGAAGCAGTGAAACAGGGTTGTTTGCGAAGAACCGAAACGTGCGGGACGCGGGTTTGCGAATTGCCTTGCCTTACAATCAGTTTACGGGATTCAATTATTCTACCGATTGGGCGGCATCGATTCAGTTAACGTCGCATTTGCCCTTACCGGTTCCGATTCAGGTGTACGCCGATTTGGCGATGTTCGCCAATGCCAAGAGTGTTTTACCTTCCCAGAAATCGAGTTTGTACGTTGCAGGTTTGCAGTATGAATTCCTTTCGTTTGGGAAAGGCAAGGTATTCACGGTGAATTTACCGTTGATGTACTCTTCCGATTTCGATTTGTATTTCGGGCGGTATAATTCCGTTTTTCGCCGGGTGATGTTTACCGCCCGCTTCGATTTGATGGATTTAACGCGGGAGTTGAGGTAAGGGTTTGCTTGAGGACTGTCCGGTCTTATCCCGGTTCCCGAGTGATTCGACCAAAGGGAGAATTGTATCGAGGGACCGGAAACCAAAGCGGGCAATCCCGGTGTCTGAGGCTCTTGTTACGGTGCCTGCGGTTCCTAAGTTTATCGAAGGGATCGGGGAACATGTCCTTCAATCGGACTTAAAGAAAACCGGGACTAACGTCCACCCCTCCCCGGAAGTAAAGTTAAGATGTAGATTTTTGCTAGTCGTATTGAAACGTTTATAATCGTTTACTTACGTTTATAAACGTTTCATTTACGACTAGTTCCCCAAAAAAGGCGTAAATTGCCTTTGGGTAGGGGGCGGTAGCCCCCGTTTGTTTGAGGTTCAATTTTCTTATCGTTACTCCCTGAGTTTTCCAAAGGGCTCGGGAACCGGAAGAGAACCGAAGGGTGGTCGAGTACAACATCGCGGAGGTCGAGCCCTTTTCCCTTCGAGTTTCCTCAGGGAACTCAGGGAGAACCTCAGAGACCGGCAATTACCCCAATTTCGTTGGCACCTCAATCGCCAATAAATGACTTTCTTTCTTCACGCTCAACCGAATTGGCCCCTCAAAATCCCACACCTGAAACGCATCGCGGCGACCCAACGCTTGTCCCTCGATGTCCGAACCTCCTTCAATTTGGAAGAAGTAAACGCCGTTCACGTCCTGATTAGGCACCCAGTTTAACTCCGTATCCTCATCAAAAAAGCCGACGTGAAAAGCCGCGTCTTGCTGAATCACCAAACTATCGTTGCGCCCATCGTGAGAAACAATGCTCACCAACTCGTTGGGGCGCATCAAATCCGAAATGGTTAACGTTTCGTAGCCCGGCTTCACGTCTTTCCATTTCGGGAAAACCCACATTTGCAGCAGTTCCAACGACTCCGTCTCACTGGCATTGAACTCGCTGTGCTGCAAACCTTTGCCGGCATGCATCATTTGAATCTGCCCGGCACGAATCACATCCCGACCGCCCGTGGTATCCTCGTGCGCAACCGCACCCCGAAGCACCAACGTAACAATTTCCATGTTGTCGTGTGGGTGCATCGGAAACCCTTCACCCTCTCCAATCCAATCGTCGTTCAATACCCGCAACATCCCAAAATGAACCCTCGACGGATCGTAATAATGGGAAAAACTGAAACTAAAGTTCGACTTCAACCAACCGTGGTTGGCCTTTCCTCGGCTTTCCGAAGCAATGAATTCCTTTTTCATAACACAAAGATATGTTTAGTTGTAGATACAACAATGTAATTGTTTTTTTGATTTCACTATTTTTGGGCATGAAAAAGTTTTTCTCTTTTGTTTTTCTCTTGGGGTGTCTTCCCGCAATGGCCCAACCCGGTTACTGGCAACAGCACGTGAACTACACCATCGATGCTGAACTCAACCATCAAAATCATCAAATTAAAGGAAAAGAGAAGCTGGTTTACACCAACAATTCGCCCGATACCCTCACCAAAATTTACTTCCATTTGTACTGGAACGCCTTTCGCCCTGGAAGCATGATGGACGTTCGGTCCCGCAACATCGAAGATCCAGACCCCCGGGTAGGAGCGCGCATTGCCGCCCTCAAGCCGAATGAAATCGGCATCCAAAAGGTAATGTCCATGACCCAAGATGGAAAAACAGTGAATCTTTCCGAACGAGAAACCGTTTTGGAAGTGACCTTGGCGAAGCCGTTGGCTCCGGGGAAGAAAACCACCCTCGCCCTCGATTTCGAAGCCCAAGTGCCCGTGCAAATCCGCCGCTCGGGTCGAAATAACTCCGAAGGCGTGGATTATTCCATGAGTCAGTGGTACCCCAAATTGTGCGAATACGACCAAGACGGCTGGAACCTAACGCCTTACGTGGGCCGTGAATTCTACGGCGTTTGGGGCGATTTCGACGTTTCCCTTACCGTAGATACCTCCTACATGATTGGAGCAACGGGGTATTTGCAAAAACCCGAATCCATTGGCAAAGGGTACGCTCCATTGGCAAAGCCCTACGCATCTTCCAAAATCACTTGGAGATTTCTAGCGCCCCAAGTGCACGATTTTGTGTGGGCGGCCGATCCGAAATTCGTTCACAAGAAAACCAAAACGGCCGACGGCATCGATCTTCATTTCTTTCATTTGGATGAAGCCCCCATGCACAAAACCTGGGATTCGTTGATGACCGTGATGGTGAAGTCGTTTGCCATTGCCAACCGCAAATTTGGAAAATATCCCTATCAACAATTCTCCTTCATTCAAGGCGGAGACGGCGGGATGGAATACCCCATGGCCACCTTGATGGTGGGAAAATCACCCATCAACTCCTTGGTGGGAACGGCCATTCACGAAAAAATGCACAACTGGTATTACGGCATCTTAGGAACCAATGAGGCCAAATATCCCTGGATGGACGAAGGGTTCACCAGCTATGCCGAAGACATGATTTTGCGGGAGATTCAAGGAGGAAAAGGAAATCCGCTCAATGCGGCCTACCAAGCCTATTTCCGAATGGCATTGAGCGGGCGCGAAGAACCCCTCACCACCCCAGCCGATTCTTACCATTGGAATACGCATTTCAGCAACGGAAGCTACAACAAGGGAAGCATCTTCCTGCATCAATTGAGTTCCATTGTAGGACAACCTGCGTTGGATAAAATTTTATTGACCTATTTCGATCAGTGGAAATTTAAACATCCCACGCCCCAGGATTTGAAGAAAATTGCCGAAAAAGAAAGTGGGATGGATTTGGAGTGGTACTGGGAACAGTGGATTGGTACAGTGAATACGGTAGATTATGCGTTGCGACAAGTTACCCAAAACGCTCAAAGCGGGAAAACCGAGTTGGTGTTGGAACGGGTGGGGCGGATGCCCATGCCCATCGACGTGGAAGTGACCTACGACGACAGCACCAAAATCCTATTCACCATTCCTTTGGCGGCCATGCAATCCAGCAAAACATCCGATTCTTATGGGCCGCTTTCCCCCTGTACCCCTTGGCCGTGGACGCATCCGTTTTATTCGTTCGAGTTGCCGACCTCAACCAAAAAGGTACTGGCTGTTCAGTTGGATCCTTCCGAGCGGGTGGCTGATGTGAACCGAAAAAACCAATCTTGGCCGTTCGAAGGATCGTCCACCGTGAAAGGAAAAGTGTTGGAAATCCCGATTTCGAAATAAGAAATGGGATTGAAGGTTCCGTTTTTGAAGCCCGGGGAGCCGTTCCCCAATCCGCTCAATGCCCGCCGAGACGGGTTGTTGGCGGTGGGCAACATTTTATCGCCCGAAATGGTGTTGGAAGCCTACCAACAAGGCATTTTCCCTTGGTTCAACGAAGGGGAACCGGTGATGTGGTGGTCGCCCGATCCGCGGTGCGTGATTTATCCGGAACAGCTAAAAGTTTCCAAAAGCATGCAAAAAGTGATGAAGGACGGTGTTTTTTCCGTTACGTTCGACACCTGTTTTTTGGATGTGATCAACCACTGCCGATTTATTCCGAGGAACGGGCAATTCGGCACGTGGATTACCGATGAAATTGTGGGCACCTACCACGAATTGCACAAAATGGGTTACGCCCACTCGGTGGAAGTTTGGCAGGGAGGTACGTTGGTGGGCGGATTGTATGGGATAAGTTTGGGCAGCATTTTTATGGGAGAATCCATGTTTTCCAAGGAGAGCAATGCGAGCAAGTTCGCGCTGATTTCGTTGGCACAGCGGCTGATGCCGTTGGGCTTCACGATGATTGATTGCCAGCTGCACAATGCGCACTTGGAGTCGTTGGGAGCGGTAGAGATCCCGCGGCCGCAGTTTTTGGAGGAACTATCGGCCGGTTTGGATTCGCCAACGTGGATGGGGACGTGGGAGTTTTAGAGGGAGCAAAAAAAAGCATGAAATCCGACGAATTTCATGCTTTGAGTGAGGGATGATTTTTTTTACAAAAAGAAAGAAGTTATTAAGGTTGAAACTGATATGAAAAGAACAATCATACCAAGGCATCCTGATTTGTTGGATTTTACTAAATCTATGGTAATATCTTCACCCATTAATCCTTTTGATAGGATGTTGAGAAAATCATCTTGTAAGCGAGATAATACAGCTGGCTGAGCATTTCCGCCTGATGCATTCATAATTTCCGACTTCCATTGAACTTTATTTTCTTCAATTTCTGTCAAAGTAACATTCATTATTCCAACAAATATTCCACTTACAATGGCAATTCTGTACGTGTTGAATGCATCATTTTTGTCTAAGTATTTATAACCCGAAGATTTGCCAGCAGTGATTACTGCTTCAATTTTTTCTTTTACTTGGGATATTGGAAAGTTGATTTGCAACTCTTTTGTGGGATTCTGATTCATCGTTTATTTGTGTAAATAGCATCTTCCGCAACAATTCGTGGTCATATTTTTACATCTTATGCCTTGTTGGGTATTTGAGTAACATTGAACTGTTTTGCATCCTGGATCGCAATTAGATGCAGTTGGTTATGGGTCTTTTGAACAAGAATAAGTGTTAGATAAAAAAGGGACATCTATTATTAATGCCCCCTTTATAAACCAATATTTTAGTATGGTCTGTGACTCCAGCAATAAGCCGAATTTTGTTGTGCACAATTCCCGCATTGGGTGCCATCATTGTACATCTTCAAACAACGTCCATATTTGCAAGCAGAGGAAGAAGATTCTTTTTCAGACTGTCTTGAAATTGCGTTGTAGGAGATTGCAAGCCCAGTTGCAATTACTCCTAAAAAAATTAATTTTTTCATAAAAGAATTTATTTAAGGTTTATTTGTCCATCAAGGTTCATCAGTGGAATTAAATATGGTGCATATTTATCCCAGGTGCTTTTAGAAATCTTTTGATATGTTGAATTGTATAAGTAGAAATAATCATTGTGCTTTAAAGTTCGAGAATAGAAACTTCCATCAATCATCATTTGATTTAAACTTTGATAATTTAATTTTAGAATTGCTCTTTTAAACATCGATACATCTCCTTTAATTTCAGGCCTTTTAGGTATAAAATTAACCAATTCCATAATTCTAATGAAATCATTACTTTCAAATTTTGACTCTATACCACTTGGATTATTGTTGTAATAGTTATCCCAATACGGATCAATCTGATTACTATAAGATTGGCTTTTGCTTAAAAACGATAATGAAATAAAAAATAAAATAAATGTGTCTTTTTTCATACTACATGTTTTCTCAAAAATAACGGGCAGGTCGGTAATCAAAAAGCTACAAATAGCGCACAAAAAACGAGATGGTATTGCAGGTTTCGGACTTGGTGTGTAGCTTTAAGGTTATGGACGAACTGGCACAACTGCGTTTAGGGAATAAAATTAGAAAAATCCGAGAAATTAAAGGATTAAAACAAGAAAACGTTGCTGATAAAATTGGTTTGTCGTTAAGCTCCTACGGAAAGATCGAACGGGGCGAAGTAAAATTGTCGGTCGAGCGTTTGTCCACCATTGCAGCGGCCATGGAATTGCCCATCAATGCCATCCTGGAATTTGATGAAGGCGTGAACATCAACTTTTCGGCCAATACCTTCAACGAGAACAGCCTCGGTGGGTATTATCAAAATCCGCATTTCAATCATCAAAACGTTGAGGAATTAAAAAGTCAGATCGAGACGTTAAAGGGCGTTATTGCCAATTTAGAAAACATCGTACAAATCCAGAAGGACTTGTTGGCGCAGCTGGGTAGGTGAGGGCCGGTCCCGCTCCCTGAGGCTCCCGCTCCCTGAGGTTCTCGAAGGCGCTCCCTGAGGCTCTCGAAGGGAGAGCTACTCCAAATCTCTGTAGGCCATCGAAAGCGCTGGAAGTTTCTTTCCTTCTTGCTGAATGATCGCAGTCTTCTTTTTTCGATTCCAGCCTTGAACTTGTTTCTCTCTATAATAAGCCTCATCAATTCTTAGGAATTCTTCATAATAAACCAATTTAACGGGTAATCTCTTTTTAGTGTGATTGGCGCCGAAACCAGATTGATGTTGAGCCAATCTAACTTCTAAATTTTTTGTGCTACCGGTGTAATAACTTCCATCAGCACATTCCAAAATATACATATACCCCTTCAAATCGATGCAAATTATACAAAATTTTGGAAGATTGCTTGAAATGAAACGTTTATAAACGTTTCTTGAGGGATATATGTCCTTTGAGGTGCCTTCGAGGGCCTCAGGCACCAGAATTGCCCGCTCCCTGAGGCTCCCGCTCCCTGAGGTTCTCGAAGGGAGAACACCCTCCCTTTTTGTTTCATTTTCATTAAGAAACCACAAATTCTTTCAAAATCCTTCGCTTGTGCAACGTAAAGCGTGAACTTTGTGTTTTCAATTTTGTTTAAACCCCATGAAGTTTATTTTTTGGTGCCTCGCACTTCTATTTCCCATTGTTCTCTCCGCCCAGACCAAGGTTAGCATTTCTGGTTATTTGAAAGATGCCTCCAACGGAGAAGCCCTCATCGGCGCATCCGTTTACTCCGATGAAGCAAAAACCGGAACCGCCTCCAACACTTTCGGATTTTATTCCCTCTCCGTTTCCCCAGGAACCCACCACCTCACCGTTTCTTACATCGGTTACGAAACCCAGAAATTGGTGCTTCAGGTTTCAGCCAACAAAACCCAAACCATTCAGCTCCAACCCAGTGGACTCGGACTCAAAGGTGCCGACATTACCGCCCAAGCCGAAAAACGGAATGTTCAATCCACCGAAATGGGCGTGCAACGCCTCGATATGAAGGACGTGAAGAAAATTCCTGCTCTCCTCGGGGAAGTTGACGTGGTTCGTACCATTCAATTGCTGCCCGGGGTAACCACTGTAGGGGAAGGGGCCACCGGATTTAACGTTCGCGGCGGGAACATCGACCAAAATCTAATCCTTCTCGACGATGCACCCATCTATTCGTCCTCCCACTTATTCGGATTTTTCTCCATCTTCAACCCCGATGCCGTAAAAGAAACCAAATTGATGAAAGGCGGAATCCCTGCCAATTACGGCGGACGACTATCTTCCGTTCTCGATGTGCGGCAGAAAGATGGAAACAACAAGAAATTCGCCGCTTCCGGCGGAATTGGATCCATCACCAGCCGACTTACCTTGGAAGGACCCATCGTTAAAGACAAAGCTTCTTTCCTCCTTTCCGGACGTCGTTCTTATGCCGATCTTTTCTTCCCTCTTGCGCCTGCTAGTTCTGGTTTAAGAGGCACAATTTTTAACTTTTACGACCTCAATGCCAAATTGAACATCATCTTATCTGATAAAGATCGATTGTTTTTCTCGGCGTACAAAGGACAGGATAACTTTAAATTGGCCGATTTCGTGGAGTTCAATTGGGGAAACACCACGTCAACCCTTCGTTGGAACCACGTGTACAATTCCCGTTTGTTCTGCAACACCTCCCTCATCTATTCCAAGTACGATTATTTGTTAGGAACCGATTTCTTCAAATGGACTTCGGCCATCAATAACACCCATTTGAAACACGATTATACGCTTTCTTTGAATAACAAAAACACCCTTTCTTTCGGTGTTCAAGGAACCTATTACAACCTAGATCCGGGCAAGGTGACCGATAATAAATTTGGACCGGATCAGGCCCTCCAACGCAAATACGGTTACGAACATGCAGTTTACATCAACAACGAACAAAAGGTTAATTCCCGTTTATCCCTCAATTACGGACTGCGCGCTTCTGGTTTCGCCACCGTTGGCCGCCGATTTGAAGGTCAATATTCCAACCCCAATCTCCCCACTGACGATACTCGATTACGCCAAGATACCATTCCCAAGGGCGATTTGGTGAGCTATTACGGCGGCCTCGAACCTCGTTTTTCGGCTACCTATTTGCTTACCGATGTTTCTTCAATTAAATTGGGCTACAACCGAATGAAGCAATACATTCATTTGGTATCGAACACCACTGCTGCGGTACCTACCGACATTTACACCATCACCGATCGCTACATCAAACCCACCAATGCCGATCAATTGGCACTGGGTTATTTCCAAAATTTCGAGAACAATTTGTACGAATTCTCGGTGGAAGCTTTTTATAAGAAGTACACCAACTTGATTGATTTTGTGGATGGTGCCAGCCTCATCGGTCAGGCGTATTTAGAAACGCAATTGAGGGCTGGACAAGGAAAATCGTACGGAATGGAGTTGTACTTGAGAAAAACCAAAGGAACCTTCACCGGTTGGGTGAGTTACACCTATTCCAGAACGCTTCGTCAGGTTGAAAGCATCAACTTTGGGAAGTGGTACTCTTCCAATTACGATAAACCTCACAATATTGCCTTGGTAGGAACGTATTCTCCTAGCAAAAAATGGGATTTTTCGGCCGTATTCAATTACAGCACGGGCCGGCCGGTTACGCTTCCCAATGGAGTGTACTCCTATTACGACTTGCGCATTCCGGCCTACGGTTACCGAAATAACGGCCGTATTCCCGATTATCACCGCTTTGATTTGAGCGTCACCTACACTCCCAAAGCGCTCAAGGAAAATCAGAAATACTTCAGCTCTTGGAATTTGAGCGTTTACAATGCCTACAACCGCCGAAACGCCTATTCCATTTTCTTCCGTGTGAACGATGATACCGGCAAAACCGAGGCCGTTCGTTTGAGCATCTTCGGAAGTTTCATTCCTTCCATCACCTACAATTTCAATTTTTAAGTCATGAAATTCAAATTTTTAGCATTCCTTTCCATCCTTGCTTCTGTTTTGGTTTCCTGCCAAGACGTGGTTCAATTCCAAGTCGAAGAACTCGATCCTAAAATTGTGGTAGAAGGACAGATTTCAAATAACCCCCAAGACAATTACATCAAGTTAACCTACAATCAGGATTTTTACGATTCTGGGGCGGTAAAACCCGCAACCGGACTTTTGGTTACCGTTTTTGATGATTTGGGAAACTCCGAGATTTTGGTGGAAACGCCCGTCCAAAGTGGAGTTTATCCCATCAAAACGTTGGGCGTAATCGGTCGTAGCTATTCGCTTTCGATAAAAACAACCACGAGCGAATACCGCTCTGAACCCCAAGAATTGATGGCTAAAGCCCCATTGAATTACCTTTTTCAACACGAGTACACGGTAAACAATCGCCCCATTCCGTTCATTCCTCCGGGCACTTTTGCCTTGTTTGGATACACCGATAACGCCGCAACAAAAGATTATTCCTTGTTCCGATTGGCCATTAATGATACCTTGTTGAAGGGTCTTAACTTTTTTACTGTCATAGAAGATCGTTTCATTAACGGAGCTACGGTAGATAGCATTGCTTTTGGAAAGCGGTTCAAGGTAGGGGAGAAGGTTACCATTGAACACCGAAGCTTATCGAAAGGCGCATTTGATTTTTTGAATCAAGTCGGTGCCCAATTGGGAAGTGCTGGTTCTCCGTTTGAAGTGCCTCCGGGTCCTATTCGAGGAAACTTGAGAAATGTAGCAGATAAAGAAGATTATTGTTTGGGATGGTTTGGGGTTTGTGAAGTTCGCCGTGATACCCTTTTGATACGATAAGATGAAGGCTGAAATCATGACTATTGGCGATGAGATTCTCATCGGCCAAATTGTAGATACCAATTCGGCCTGGATGGGCCAGAAACTCAACGAAGTTGGCATCGATGTGGTGCAAATTTCTTCCGTTTCCGATAAAGAATCGGCTATTTTTGAAGCACTTGCCCAAGCCGAAAAACGTGCCGAGGTGGTGCTCATCACCGGTGGCTTGGGTCCCACCAAAGACGATATCACCAAAAAAGTATTGTGCGATTATTTCGATACCAAGCTGGTTAGAAACGAGCAAATTTTGCAAAAGCTGGATGCTTGGTTCAAGAATCGCGGCCGAGAAATGACGTCGTTGAACGAATGCCAGGCCGATTTGCCTGAAGGTTGCGAAGTCCTTCCCAATCGCATGGGTACGGCTTCGGGCATGTGGTTTGAACGGAATGAAACCATCTTTATTTCCATGCCGGGAGTTCCCTACGAAATGAAATGCATCATGGAGGAAGAAGCTCTTCCCCGACTGGTTTCCTTGGGCCGCACCGATCAGGTGGTGCATCGTACTTTATTAACAGCTGGCCTTCCCGAAAGTCTTCTTTCTCAACGCATCGAAGATTTGGAAGCCCAATTGCCTACTCATCTTAAATTGGCGTATTTGCCTCGTCCCGGAATGGTTCGTTTGCGATTAACCGCCAAAGGCCCGAAAAATCTGGATTTTTCCAAAGATTTGAAAACCTACGGCGATGCCATTCGCGAGCGATTGGCAGATGTTGTTTTTGGTGAAGGTGAGCAAACCCTTACTTCGGTCATCGGCGATTTACTTCTGACAGAAAATGCCCGCGTTGGATTGGCAGAAAGTTGCACAGGAGGATTTCTCAGCAGCTTGTTTGTGGAAGTCCCCGGAAGTTCCCGCTATTACGAAGGAAGTGTTGTGGTGTACAGTTACGAACTAAAATCGAAGTTCATCGGTGTGAAAACCGAAACCTTGATGCAATACGGGGCAGTTAGTGAAGAAGTGGTGAAGGAAATGGCCCTCGGCACGCAGCAAGAAATGGGCGTGGCGTATTCCATCGCCATCAGCGGCATTGCCGGCCCCGACGGTGGTACTCCCGACAAACCCGTTGGTAACGTTTGGATGGCGGTTGCTGGTCCGAACGGGGTAGTCACCCATCGGGGTAGTTACGGAAACGTTCGAGCACTCAACATTGAACGAAGTGCCATGCACGCCCTTTATCTCCTTTGGAAAATGCTCCAAGGAATCGCATAAAAAAAGGAGGCCAATCGGCCTCCTTTTTTTATGAAGTTGAGGTGATTTTACTTCACCTGGCTGCGAATGATGTTCAATGCACCACCGGCTTTGAACCAACCAATTTGTTGGTCGTTGTAGCTGTGATTTGCAATGATGACATCTTTCGATCCGTCGGCATGGTGCAAATGCAATTCCAAAGCTTTACCAGGAGCGAAACTGGTTAATCCAACGATATCGATGGTGTCGTTTTCTTGGATTTTATCGTAATCGGCCTTATCTGCAAACGTAAGGGCCAACATGCCTTGTTTTTTCAAGTTGGTTTCGTGAATACGAGCAAAGCTTTTTACCAATACAGCACGAACGCCGAGGTGACGTGGTTCCATGGCAGCGTGTTCGCGGCTAGATCCTTCACCGTAGTTTTCGTCGCCCACCACCAAAGAACCTAGGCCAGCGGCCTTGTAGGCGCGTTGGGTGGCAGGAACGGGTCCGTATTCACCGGTCAATTGGTTTTTAACGTTATCGGTTTTTTCGTTGAAAATATTCACCGCACCAATCAACATGTTGTTGGAGATGTTATCCAAGTGTCCGCGGTACTTCAACCATGGACCCGCCATGGAGATGTGGTCGGTGGTACACTTTCCTTTTACTTTGATTAAAAGTTTTAATCCCTTTACATCGCTTCCTTCCCATGCTGCAAATGGATCGAGCAACTGCAAACGGTCGGAAGTGGGAGAAACCTTCACATCCACCGAAGAACCATCTTCAGCAGGGGCTTGGTAGCCAGCATCTTCAACATCGAATCCACGGGTTGGAAGTTCATCTCCAGATGGAGCATCCAACATCACCATTTCTCCTTTTTCGTTCATCAAAGAGTCGGTCAACGGATTGAAATCCAATTTTCCTGCAATGGCCAAAGCCGTTACCAATTCTGGTGATGCTACGAAAGCAAAGGTGTTGGGGTTACCGTCGGCGCGCTTCGCGAAATTTCGGTTGAACGAGTGAACTATGGTATTTTTCTCTTGCTTCTCGGCACCCATGCGATCCCACATTCCGATGCAAGGTCCGCAGGCGTTCGCAAACACCTTCGCGCCAATGTTATCGAAAATATCCAAAAATCCGTCGCGCTCGATGGTGTAACGCACCAATTCAGATCCAGGAGTGATGGTAAATTCTGCCTTGGGTTTTAGGCCTTTGTCAGCAGCTTGTTTCGCCAAAGATGCAGCACGAGCAATGTCTTCGTAGGAAGAGTTGGTACAAGAACCGATCAATCCTACCTCTACTTTCGTTGGCCAACCGTTGGTTTCTGCCAATTCCTTCATCTTCGAAATGGGCGTGGCCAAATCTGGGGTGAACGGACCGTTCAAGTGAGGCTCTAGCTCGGAAAGGTTAATTTCGATCAATTGATCGAAGTAGTTTTCTGGATTGGCGTACACTTCAGCATCGGCATTCAAATGCTCACGAATTCCGTTGGCCAATTCGGCAACGTCTGCACGACCGGTGGAACGCAAGTAACGCTCCATGGAATCGTCGTAACCAAAAGTAGAAGTGGTAGCACCAATTTCAGCGCCCATGTTACAGATGGTTCCTTTTCCGGTACAGCTCAACGATGTTGCGCCTTCACCAAAATATTCAACGATGCATCCGGTTCCACCTTTAACCGTTAGTAAACCGGCTACTTTCAAAATCACATCTTTGGCAGAAGCCCAACCGGAAAGTTTACCGGTCAATTTTACGCCGATCAACTTGGGGAATTTCAGTTCCCAAGGAAGTCCGGCCATGACGTCGCAGGCATCTGCTCCACCCACACCGATGGCGATCATTCCCAATCCACCCGCGTTAACGGTGTGGGAGTCGGTTCCGATCATCATTCCGCCTGGGAAGGCGTAATTTTCTAAAACAACTTGGTGAATGATTCCAGCTCCGGGTTTCCAGAATCCGATTCCGTATTTGTTGGATACGGAAGAAAGGAAATCGTACACTTCTTTATTGGATTCTACCGCGATGTTCAAATCTTGGTTGGAGCCTACTTTGGCGGTAATCAAGTGATCGCAGTGAACGGTAGAAGGAACGGCTACCTGAGGGCGACCTGCTTGCATGAACTGCAACAAGGCCATTTGAGCTGTAGCATCTTGCATGGCTACGCGATCGGGCGCGAAGTCCACGTAAGAATTTCCGCGCTCGAAAGCGGCCAAGGCTTGGTCTTGGTGCAAGTGCGCGAAAAGAATTTTTTCTGTTAAGGTTAATGGCCGGCCTACGGTTTTGCGGGCGGCAGCAATCCGATCCGGCATGGCGGCATAAACGGATTGAATCATCGATAAGTCGAATACCATATTGCTTGGTTTTTTATTGATGCAAAAGTAATCATTTTTCAGGGCTCTTGAAAGGCCATTTTTGAATCGCTTGTTATTATGTAAAAAACTAATTTGATGCAAATTGCACGATTCGGGGCAAATGACACTTTGGGTGAATTTGATTTTTAAAAAAACAAAAAGTTTTCAAAAAAAGAAATGGTCACACGGGGTTTGAAAAAATAAAAATGCTATTTAAGTCGTTTTGGAAACGATTGAAAAAAATAAAAGTGAAAAATTAATTCAATAGGTACATCTGTTTTGAAAATTCCGATAATAACATTTTTGGAAACTTTTACTGCTTCATCTTGGGAATAGCAAAACGGTGGACAAATGTTCAAAACAAACAACAATGTTAATGGAGGCTTGGGAAGCTTTCAAGTACGCAAAGCGAAATCGATCTTTCTTTCGCTCTTTCTCTTCGTAGGAATGTTGGCGATGGCCAGCGATTTCTCGGCACAGGTAACCAATGGCTGCGCGCCAGTGGTAACGCGGTTCACGCATACCTTTAATGGGGTTCAAGGTTTGGTGTGGAGTTTCGGCGACGGAACCACATCTACTTCACCAAACCCAGGTAAGGTGTACAACCAAAGTGGCACGTATTCGGTAACGCTTACGGTAACGTTGGGGAACGGCTTGGTGCAAACGGTTTCAAAAACCAATTACATCCGAGTGAACGCTCAACCTGTTCCAGCCTTTAACGCGATTCTACCTGCCAATCAGTGCATGGTAGAAGCGCCTGTTCGTTTTTTAGATGCAAGTTCATCGAATGTGGTTCGCCGCTTGTGGGACTTTGGAGATGGAAGCACTTCTACTTCATTGAATCCAACGCACAACTACACTCGTGCAGGATCTTACACCATTACGCTTCACGCGTTCACAATCGATAGCTGCTATGCTGCATCGGTTCAAACCATTCAAGTGAATTTCTTGGAGAAGCCCAGTGCAACGTTCGCGCTTCAAGATAGCGTGTTCTGCAGCACGGGTTTAAGCACCACGCTTTCTTCTTCTACCCAGCGCGGAAACATCGTTGGATATCAGTGGAGCTTTGGAGCAGGTATTCCAGCTTCTACTTCTGCGAATCCTTCGGTGGTTTACCCATCTACAGGTAATTACACCACTCGTTTGATCGTTACGGCTTCAAACGGATGTAATGACACCATTCAGAAAACCAACCGCATTGTGGTTCGTGCTACTCAGCCTCGTTTGAGTACCTATGCTTCCTCAACGTGTGCTGGTGTTCCTGTATCTTTGGGAACAACTCAGGTTGGCGGAACTGCAACGTGGAATTTCAGCAACGGAACAACCGCCAATGGAATTTCCATTCAACAGCCATTTAATACGAACGGTTCTTTCGGTTTTACCGTTTCTGTAACCGATGGAATGGGTTGTACCAACGTATTGCGTTCCAACAACAACATCGTTGTTTCAGCTCCTACTTCAACCGTTACGATTCAATCTTCTGCTTGTGTAGCTCCATATTCCATTACGGCAAACGCTGCTTTAACCAACGCTACCTCTGTTAAGATGTGGTTGTTGAACGGAAACGGACAGGCCGTAGATAGCACGGTTTCCAACGCTTTCAATACAATTGCTACGGGTTCAGGAAATTACCAATTGAAAGTTCGCTCCATCCAAGGTGCTTGTTTTTCCGATTCTGTTTATCCAGTTGTACTTTCTCACGAAACCCATGCCAACTACACCACTTCGGTTGATTCCGGATGTGCTCCTTTCGCGGTTCAGTTTACCGATGCTTCTACCACTTCTTCTAACGATTCAATTGTTGCACGTTTTTGGGATTTCGGAAACGGAATCACTTCTACCTTAACCAATCCTTCGGTTGTTTTCGGTACTCGTGGTCAGTTTACCGTTCGCTTGGTGGTTCGTACCGCTTCCGGTTGTACCGATACCCTTATTCAAGAGGCACGCATCAAAGCAGGTAATCGCCCAACGGCCATGTTTACCCAGCCCGATACGTCCGGTTGTAAAACCATCGTTCGCTTGTTTCAAGATCAATCTACAGGATCCATTACCTCTTGGATGTGGAACTTCGGTAACGGTGTTACTTCCATTCTAAAAAATCCACGTCCGGTAGCCTATGCTACTCCAGGAATGTTCAAAACCACCTTAATTGTTCGTGATTTTGGATGTTCAGATACTTTAATGAACGATTCCAACGTAACCATTTTCCCTCCTAAAGCGGTATTTTCTACGGCTCAAACCATTGGTTGCAGCTTGCCTCACACGGTTCAATTCACCAATGCTACTCAAAAAGGAGTTTCCTTCCGATGGATTTTTGGAGAACCAGCTTCTGCCAACAATACGGCCACTTCATTTCATACCTCGCACACGTACAACAGTTATGGTTCTTTCGATGTTACTTTGATTGCAACATCTGCAGAGGGCTGTACCGACACCTTAGTAAAAAGAAATTACATCAAAATTGCAGATCCTAAACCCGGATTTGTTGCGACCGATTCGGTTGGATGTGCTCCTTTCACAGGACGCATCAGCAACACTTCCACGCCTGGAACCTACACATACCAATTTGGATCCACCACCACTACCGGTACGAGCCACCGTTTTGCCCGACCAGGTAAGTACACCGTGAAAGTGGTGATGACCGATTCGATTGGATGTGTAGATTCCTTCCAGGTTCTTAACCAAATTTGGGTGAAAGGATTGGAGCCAGATTTTTCAGCAACTCCTACAGCCGGATGTGCTCCGTTTGTTGCTCAATTCAATTCCATTGCACCTGCTGCTGCTGTTGTAGCCTACAACTGGAACTTTGGCGATAGCACTTCTGCCTCCATTGCAAATCCTACACATAACTTCACTCAGAAAAGAAATTACTCCATTCGCCTTTCGGTTACCGATACCGATGGATGTGTGAGTACCGTTGCAAAAAACAACTACATCACCACCACCAACCCAACTGCTCAGTTTGAAAATCCAACTGAAGTTTGTTTGGGTGCATCGGTTCGATTCACCAATCGCGCTGCAGGTACCAACCTTCGTTCTTTCTGGAGTTTCGGTGATGGAAATACTTCTACCGCATCTAATCCTTCCCACACGTATGCAGCAGCTGGCACCTACACCGTAAAATTGGTAGTAACAACAGCTTCTGGTTGTTCCGATAGCATCATCAAAACCAACACCATTCGTGTGGTTAAGCTTCAAGCTTCTGTTGCGAATGCAGGCATCACTGGATTCTGCGCTCCGGCCTTGGTGACCTTCCAAAATACAACGCCTGCCGCTACAACTTTCCGTTGGAACTTTGGCGACAGCTCTTCTTCTACCTTAGCTAATCCGACTCACACCTACAACAAGAACGGATTCTTCAATGTAAGTTTGGTGGTAATCAATGCACTTGGTTGTTCCGATACCTTGAAGATGGACAGCATGGTTCGCGTTGTTGGACCAACACCTTCCTTCAACCTGACTCAAACACAAACCTGCGCTCCTGCTACCGTAAACTTCAACAACACCTCTTTGAATTACCGTACTGCGCTTTGGGATTTCCGTGATGGTTCTTTGGTTCGCACCAACAACGCCTCACACGTATATACCCGTGCTGGAAGCTTCAATCCGATCTTGATTGTTACCGATTCTTTGGGTTGTTCTGCAAGCATGACGTCACCTCAAGCGGTGGTTGTTACCGGAATGCCTACGGCATCTTTCGGAACCAACAACCGCACCGTTTGCGCCGGATCAACCATCCAATTTGTCGATAACTCTACCGGCGCTACTCGTTGGAACTGGAATTTCGGCGATGGAACTTCTTCCAGCCTTCGCAATCCTGCTCACGGTTACACGACTTCTGGTTCTTACACCGTTACTCTTACCGTTTGGAACAGTTACGGTTGCCAAGACACGGCGGTTCAAACGTTGAACATCCGCATCAACCAACGTCCAACAGCAACCTTTGCTGCCAGCAGCACCCAGATTTGTATGCCAACTTCGGTGACCTTTACCGAGCGCGCAAGCAGCCCGAACGGACCCATCGTGGCTTACGCTTGGAGCTTCGGCGACAACACCACCACGGCCACCCGTAATCCGGTTAAGAACTACGCAACGGCAGGCCGTTACGATGTGAGCTTGAAAGTAACCGATATCTTCGGATGTACCGACAGCGTTTCCTTCCCACGTTACATCAACGTACTTGATTCTACTCGTCCATCGAACATCTTGCCAAAAGTTGCTACCGTAAACAACAACCGCGTGATTGATTTGAACTGGAAACCTTCTACCGATAGCGCTTTCGTTCAATACAAAGTGTTCCGCAAAGACGAAACTCCTGCTGGTTCTACGTTCACCTTGGTTCATGCTTCTACCAACCGCAACGATTCTGCCTTCACCGATGTTTCTGCTCGAGTTAACCAAACTCCTTACACCTACTTGGTGGTTCAAAAGAACATCTGTAACCGCGAAAGCAACATGGATTTGGCCTTTGCTCACACCAACGTATTCGTAAATGCAGCACCTTCGGCAGATGTTCGCAAGGTAGGAGTAGATTTGAAATGGACCAAATACGTAGGTTTCTTGGCCAATACCCGCGGAAACACCGTAGCGAACTACAAAGTGTACCGCAAAGAATTGACTTCGAACAACTTCACTTTGGTAGCTACACTTTCTGGCGACGATACCAGCTACACCGACAAAGGTTTGTGCACCGAAAACTACACTTACATGGTAGAAGCGATCGCACAGAATGGCGTAGTTTCAACCTCCAACTGGGGAACTTCACGCGCTGCTGTATTCAATTACGCTGGCAACATGGAGTTGATGAACGCAACCGTAACCGACAATAACAAAGTAGCTTTGATTTGGAAGCATGCGCCCATCGAGAATGCGGCTACGTACCAAATCCTTCGCAAGGATGTTATCTCTGGAGATTTCTTGAGAATTGCTGAAATTCGCGCTACCGATTCTACTTTCGTAGATCAAACCGCTGATGCTAGTGTTCGCTCTTACAGCTACCAAGTTCGTGTGGTTGACAACTGCGGAAACATCAGTAAAACCAGCAACGAAGCGAATTCTATCCATTTGAAAATGGAAATCAACGACTTCCAAGTTTCTTTGAACTGGACTGCTACTCAAACTTGGAAGAACGGCGTGAAAACCTACGTGGTTGAACGTTGGAACCCATCTACCCAAAAGTTCGACAGCATTGCTGCAACCCGTGGAACTTCTTACAACGAAGATCCATCGAACTTAAACTTGAATGCGTATGAATACCGCGTTCGCTCAATTGAAATGAACGGTAACGAAATGTTCAGCACGTCGAACAACGTGAAGAGCGCTTTGAAACCGACCATCTTTATCCCTACCGCTTTCTCTCCTAACGGCGACTACGTGAACGACGTATTCAAAGTGGTGGGAATGCACATGACCGAAATGGAATTGGAGGTGTACAACCGCTGGGGAGAATTGGTTTTCCGTACCAACAACATCAACGAAGGTTGGGACGGCACGTTTAACGGTGGAGACGCCCCTGAAGGCAGCTATGTTGTCAAGGTGCGCGCAACCGCCAGCAACGGTGAACCCATTTTCAAATCCGGTGCGCTTGCATTGATCCGTGGAATTACCAAATAATTTCTCGTGATTACTTCACTCATGATTGTGGCTCTTTGGAAATCCGGTTGGTTGCCTCGTCGCCGCCGGATTTCCCAACCCACTCCTTAAAAAGAAAAATTTAATCTACCCGTTTTGCTTTGCCCAACCCTCCCAAGGTTGGGCATTTTTGTATAGAAGATTCTTGAATATAGCAGTATGGCCTTCCCAGATGTTCCGAAATACGGCGGAAATCGCCCCTTGGCAGAAAGGTTATCCTTGAAAAACCTTGATTTCCGCATACGCTCCTTTTTGTTTTTCTTGATAAACGCCGTTTTTTCTTTGTTTCTCTTACCCCAATTTTGAAATACAAAAAACCAACATCACCGCGAACCAAAGAAATTCCTCCTGTAAAAAGAACAACCATGAAAAAGAATCACATTATCCAGGAGGTTTGGGCCAAGGAGCAAAGGGCTGAATCGTACTTCAGCCCTCCTCCCAACCCAAGCCAAATCGTTCGAGAAAAAATTCAGTCTACCCGTCAAAAAATTTGCGAAAAAGTCATGTTCGAAAAAATGCGGTATTTGTCCCAAAAAAGAAGAAAAACAGAATAGAGTACTTGATTTTAGCAGTGTCCAATTTTCTTGACTGCTAAAATCGCAGTTTCAAAATCGTTTTTTCTTTTTCAACTTTCGGACATCACCTTAAAACAACGAGCATGAGCGAATTTAAACCCCTCACCATGAAACAATGGGAAGAACAACAATTTGGAGGACCCACCCACGAAGTGAACTTCAATACCGGGTACATCAAATGGAACATGAGCACTCCTCCCATTTTGTTGTACGGCGGAATTTACTACAACGACAAACCTTGGTATGTGCTGAAAGCCGAATTTCAAAAATACCTCATCCAACGAGGCATTGAACCATAAAGAAAAACAAAACCATGAAAAGAATAGGATTATTAATGATGTGGGGTGGCTTGTTCGGATTCCAAACCGGCTGCAACAAACAGCCACCCCTTGGCCCCATTACCATCGTAGGCAAAGCCTACATCTACGGAAACCGAGACCCGATTGCCAACGCAGTGTTTGTGATATTTTGGGGAGGGCAATCAGCAATGTCAGTTGATACCATGCACTCCGATGCTTATGGGCATTTTTACAAACAGATTTTTCCAAATCAATTGCCAAAGCCATATTATTATAATGGTTTTCGTTTAGAACACCAAAAACTTCCCAACTACGCTTATGATAATCAGATTCAGTATTGGTATGGCAAAAATGTAGAAGGCGGAACGGTGGTGATTGAACGCATGTACTATCCTGCTGGAACGA
Source organism: Bacteroidota bacterium (assembly GCA_947501265.1). Taxonomy (GTDB): domain Bacteria; phylum Bacteroidota; class Bacteroidia; order UBA7662; family CANHCV01; genus CANHCV01. The sequence goes on along the minus strand of CANMVY010000012.1, from coordinate 26,999 downwards.
AATACCTCGAATTTAAGCGCATTTCTAACGATTGGGATATTGTACAAATCGAGTTTGGAAGCTTGTACCATTCTTCCAAGTACAAATTAGAGTTGACACGTAACTACGCCTTCGATAGCATCATCAACCACCAACTCCGTCCCCAGTACATTTACATCAAGAAAACAAACAACCGAACGGGAATCATTCAAAACGACACCATCACGGTGAATTTGAAATACAAAACTCCCGATACCCTCTTTTTGAATTTCTAAAACCAAAATAACCAACCATGATAAAGAAATGGCTTCTAGGACTGGCAACGGTCCTGGGGGGTTGGACCGCTACGGCCCAATTTCACCCCCACATCCTTCAAGGAAGAAATCCGGAATTCGAACTCCTAGCTCCTCGAGCACCTTCCGGATTTCTCGTCAATCATCACCTCTTCCCTTACCTGATTCAGAAAGGGAACGACACCTCCAAGGTGTTTACCACCAACCATTGGTACGATGCGGCCCATGCCATTCGACAAATTGCACCAACCAATGCCGGACCTATTATCCCTGCTTTGAACCTGAAAGAACTGAAAGAAAAGGCATTTACTCAGCAGGGATACACCTTCCTCTCTTTGGTTGATATGGAAATGAACCTATTCGATACCCAAGCCGTGTGGGATGGAAGGGTAACTTTAGATACCTTAGGAAGATGGGTTCCGAGATCTTTAACCGACACTTCCATTTATCTCCCCTTTCATGTTCAATTTGCCGGAATTACCGCTTTTCAACCTCGGTATGATTCCGCTGCGAATCGGTATTCTCCCCTTATTCAGTGGGTGCTACCCGATTCCAACATGTACCACCGTGGGAATGGACGCGTGGAAAACATGGAAATCAATTTCTTCGATGGAAGAGGTTGGCAAGCGGTTGTTCCAAACAGCATCTTGGTTTCAGATTTAAGCCAAATGAATCATCCCGGTTATCTGCTCTTTCGATGGGGTGATTCCGCAAATCGGGCGGTTCGAAAGTTGGCGTTCGGAATGAACCTCGCAACCCTGCAGCAAATGAACCAATACCTTCCTACCACTACCATTCCGTGGAGTACTGTTCAAGGGTTTCATGCTACCCGAGTGCATTCCCGTTCTGGAGAAGCAAGGATGTACCACTTTTCCCCCACCGAAGAAACCGTTATTCGAAAACCCGTGGTTTTTGTGGAAGGATACGACCCAAGCCCCAATGAAGAAGCCCACAGGTATGGTTCAATTGGGGCAAATTTGAGATCAGGTTTTATTCCATCAATTAATAATACAGATACCTTTAACTCCTATGTTCAACTGGAAGGTTTCAAACATCTCGCCGATTCGGTTTTGGCCTTGGGGTTTGATTTGATCATTGTAGATTTCAAAAACGGATCCGATGAAATTGAGGCGAACGCTCAGGCGCTTGCCTCATGTTTGGGGTATTTGAGTGGACTTACAAGCCGTACTTCGGAGCTGATGCTGATTGGAGCGAGCATGGGCGGATTAACAAGCCGATATGCGTTAAGAAAACTCGAAAATGCGGGCATTCGCCACTGTGTGGGTACTTGGGTAAGTTTCGATAGCCCGCATTTGGGGGCGAACATTCCTCTGAATTACCAGGCGCTGTTGCAATACTTGGGCTACGGAAGCTACACCACCCAAAAGAAATTTGAACAAAGCCTCATGGTTCCTGCCGCCATGCAAATGTTGGTCAACCACATCGATTCCAATGGAACCGCGCCTCAGGTACGAAATCGTTGGAACCAAAAGCAATTTCAAACCGGATTCCCTCAAAAGACCAAGAACGTGGCCGTTACCAATGGGGCCACCAACGGGCATTTGTATCCCCTTTATCCCAACGAGAAAAACTTTAATTTCGATTACAAAAATCAATTGAAAACCGATTTAAGGGTGAACGATACCACCCAAAATTTGCAAAAGGTGATGTATGCAAAGATCAATCGTTTAGCGCCACCTCATTTTGCCCAAAACCTTTTTCGTGCCGACCGGCAGTATTATGAGTTTACTCCCGGAGGCCTGGCCGAAACCGGTAAAGACTTGTTGGATGGTTTGAATAATGCATTTGGAACTTCTGTTCAATTTGACCGAGTAGAATACGAAAGCCACAGTTTTATTCCTGCTCAAAGTGCTTTGTTTGATTATTCGGTTTCTCCCACCACCTCCATGGTGGGCAGAACCAATGCCGTTTTCCAACAGGTGGTTCACTTGGCAGATACCAATGAATTACATGTTGCGGTAAATCGTCGCACCTCCATTCCGCTCTACGGATTGTTGCATGAATATATGGATTCATTTCCGCTCGAATTGCCCAACGTTCATGGAAATACGTTTAACCAAGCTGTTGATGCCAGAATTTTTAAGGATTTGGTGATTCAAAATGGCGGAACAATGGTCGTGAACGGATTCCAAAAAGTAAACTACGGCACCCAATTCGGGCAGCCCGCAGTATTGCGCAACGTTCATGTTTCCTTCAGCAACTGCGGGCATACGTGGATCGTTCAAGGGGGTGGGCAACTGCAAATTGGGGAGCAAAATGGAACCCCATTCCCAAACAATGCGAAAGTGGTGCTATCCGAGGGTTCCATTTTGGAGCTTCAATCGGGTTCGGTGCTGAAAGTGGAAGATTATTCGGAGTTGGTTTTCGAACCCGGATCCGTTCTCATTCTACACCCTGGCGCCCGAATTGAACTGAACGGACCGCACGCCCTTCTTTCCATTTCTTCGCTCATCCGCTTGGAAGATTCGACTCAATTTGAATTGTTTGGAACAGGAAAAATGGTGTACTCGGTTGATTCAGGCGTGCGGAATGCTGTTGTTGCGGGCGCTCGGTGCTATTGGAAAATGGATGCCGGGGTTCATCTGGAAATTTCAGATGGAGCGCAATTGGAATTGCCTTCCAACCTTCAAATGGCTCAATTCGATCATGCTACCGTTCATTTGGGTCATTCTTCCTGTTTGGTGATTCAATCTCCAAGCATCATCAAAGACTCGAAATTTACTTCTGCTTGGAACGGAACAAGAACCCATCGGGGCGTTCAAATAGTTGCTACGTCGTCTTCCATCCTTCATCGGAATACCTTCGAAAATGGAGCTTCGGGACTGGTGATTCATCAAAAAACAGCCAATCATTCGGCCAAGGTATTGCGGTGTCAATTTCTCAACAATAACGTTGGTTTGGAAGCCATTGGAAAAGGCACCAAATGTTACCAAAATACATTTTCAAATAATGCCATTGGCTACAAGGGACGAGATGCCGAAATGGCCACCTTGCTCGATGGAAACCAATTCCAAAACAACCAGGTGGCCATCGATTTTCTCGGACAAAATACGGCTTCGTTGTATTGTCAGGGTAATTCCATTCAAGGAAATCTCACCCAGATTGGTGTTCAAGCTCAATCGGTTTTGTCTGTTTTCTCTTGCAATCGTTTCACCGGATTGGGAACGAGCATCAACCAAAAATTTGGACAGGTGGAATTGGGTCGCGGGGCTGCCAACATTTTCCAAGGGAAGGTGGCATTAAGCCTTCAAGATGTTCAATCGCTGAATTTGGTTGGTGGCTTGAACGACTTTTCGGGAGTTACCGAAGCGGTTGCCGATGGGATTTTGATGGATAGTACCGCTTTTCAATGGGTACATGGGAATCCGTTTTTGCGGGTTGATTCCAATCTTTTTCCAGCACGACTGCTCTTGAATCCTCCTTTTGCGGGCAACCATCATCCGTTAGCGTATTGGAGTTCCAGAAATCAGCAGTTTTTACCGGTATTTACCGTTGGCGCCTTTTTAGGAATGACCACTTCCTCTTGCAGAAGTGCAGCCCAAAAAGCCCAAATCGAGCGATTGGTTGATCAATTGGGCAGCTTAAACACATCCAACATCGTTTCCAATGGAACAGTGGGTTCGTTTTCACATCAATTGTTGAATGTGGTGCTCGATGCATCGCTCTCTACCGATTCGTTCTCCAACTTGAATTCGCTTCACGAATTGCTTCAGCTGCTCGAAGATCGCCCTTCGAATTATTCCCAAGACGATGCCATGGCCGTAGATCTTGCCGAGAAACTTGCCTTGAACTGGTTGGCCACGGCTTTTGAGGATCAATTGTTGCAGTACAATCGTGCGCAATTTGGAACGATTCCCAATACTACTGTACATCAGTTGGTTGAGATTTTGGACGACCTCAAACAGGAAAAGTTAGTAGCCGCCGAATTGGAGGAGGCATCGGCCTACGATTTGGATAAAGCGCAGGTGTATCGTTTGGCCGAGCACTACGATTATGCCCAGCAATTGCTGCAACAAATGAGGTCGCAAGCAACGTCGAACCAAATTGCCGAGGCAGAATATTGGGGTTGTGTTTGCCGAGCGGAGGAGCAGTTTATTCAAGGATTAACGGTGCGCTCGGCGTTTGAAGACAGTCTAACCGCCTGCCGCTCACAACTTCCAGCCCTTCGAAAGCGGTCGTTTTCATTTGAGTCACCTTCTTCCAAAGGAAACAGCATGGGCATCACTTGGAGCCATGGAAATCTCTTGTTGTCGGGAGCTCAAATGGGAGAGGCATTCCGAATCATGGACGTTCAGGGGAAAACCCTTCGCATGGGGGTGATTTCCAATTCTTCCATTTCGGGTTTGGAACTTCCACCGGGAATGTATTTCTTCGTAACAGCTCATCAAAAATTAACCCTTCTTATCCCATAACCATGAAACACGTTTTCACCTTTCTCTTCATTTTTATTTGGATGGGAATGAAGGCCCAGCAAACAAATCCGAATCCTGTTCCTTCCAAAGGAATTTGGTTGAGAACCGATGTGGCGGGGATGATTCCGAACGACAACAAGATGTTTGAATTTGGCATAGAACATCGCGGATTTTTCCCTGCCCAATCGGTGGTTTGGAGTGTTGGAGTGGGTTGGTACAATTTGTACAACACCGGCCCCATTGCTCACATTCAAACGGATGAATTGAAGGCGAAAAAGGTAGTGGGAGCAGAGGTTCGTCAGTATTTGTACCATGGGAAAAACCGAACAGGACCCTTTTTGGGGATTCAATGTCAGGGGTATTCGGTGAAGTTGCATACCCGCATGCGCGACACGGTTTTCCCTCAATTGGGCTATTTTTTCGATACGACCACGTTTCGGAAAACGGTGGTTTCTCAATTTCGATTGGGATACAAATGGATGGATCGAAATCAGCAATGGTTGGTCGAGCCTAGCATTGGTTTAGGTTTCGGCGACCAGTTGGCGGGCGAGTACTACACCATTTTCCAACGCTTGAATTTCCCAAATTCCATTACCCGTTTCCGTTTATGCATTGCACGAAAGTTCTAAGGTGATAATAGAACTGGTTTTTGCCAGGGGGCGTTTCCATTTGGGAGCGCCCTTTTTTTGTTGGTTGCAATAAATCGGCTACTTTAAATAACAAAACGAGCATGAAAAAGGCATCAGCTTTTTTCATCCCCCCAATTGAAGCGCCAAAAGCATCGTTTTGGGGCGGTAAATCCATGATTTTCAATTAGCTGATAAAAGTCATGTTTAAAGGTGATTATGGTCATGAACAAACGCAGGCCACTCTTCTACTTTTGTTAAAGAAGCCGAAAGCATCCCATGCAACTTCTTAATTGGCTTCCTTTTTTATGGATCTTAAAATGAACAATATTAACCCTTAAAACAAACGACAATGAAAAAAATTGCAATCACCCTGTCTGCCATTTTATTAATGGTGGGGGCAAATTTAACAAGTTGTGATTCCCCAAAAAGTAAGGTAGAAGACGCTAAAGTAAATGTTACTGAAGCAGAGGATGAACTTGAACAAGCCAACCAAGAATATCAGGCTGAGATTGAAAATTATCGGATGGAAACATCAACAAAAATTTCAAATAACGAAATTCTCATCGCTGATTTCAAAAAGGAAATTGCGAACGATAAAAAAGTCACAAAAGCAAAGTCTGAAAAGAAAATCGCTGAATTGGAACAAAAAAACAAAGAGCTGAAACAAAAAATGGATAATTACAAAGCAGAAGGCAAAGATCAATGGACGACCTTTAAAACAGAATTCAACCATGATATGGATGAGTTGAACAAGGCGTTCAAAGACCTGGGCGTTAAGAACGTGAAATAACCAACCTGAAATAGCCTGTGGTGCTTGCCCAAACATCGGGCAATCATCGCGGGCGAATTAAACTTGATTTTCATGAAAGGATTGAAAATAGCGATTGAAAAATCGACGATAGAAAATACCAATTTCAGAAAGGTCGTTTACACATCTTTACACAGTCAATTGGTGTTGATGTGCCTTCAGCCAAAAGAAGAGATTGGTGAAGAAATCCATCATCAAAATGATCAATTCTTTCGTTTCGAAAGCGGTTGTGGGTCATGTTTCATCGATGGAAACGAGTATGCTGTTGGCGCTGGTGACGCTGTTGTTATCCCCGCAGGGGCAAAGCACAACATCATCAATACCGATGGTGAGAAGGAATTGAAGATGTATACCATTTATTCTCCTGCCCAACATCAAGATGGCATCGTTCGCAAAACAAAAGCCGAGGCCGAAGCAAAAGAAAACAAAGAAGAATTTGCTAGAAAAACCACTGAATAAATCAACTAAAAACCAAATGATGAATACGAAACTAAACATGAATGGAAGTTGGGATGTGGTGAAAGGCGAACTCAAACAAAAATATGCTAACCTAACCGACGATGATTTGCTCTTTGTTGAAGGAAAAGAAAATGAGTTATTGGGTAGGCTTGAATTAAAGCTTGGGAAGCCCAAGGAAGAAATCGGCCAAGACATTGAAATGGTCATTCATTCCTCTATTAGCATGGAAGAGCTGGAATTTGTAATGGTAATATGAGCAATTGATATTGACTTGGTACCTTTTAAAAATAAATCATGAGAAATCTATTGTATGTTTTAGCCATAATGGTGGTCGTTGCTTGGGCAATTGGCTTCATGGGGTACAGTGCAGGTGGTTTAATTCACCTCTTATTGGTCATTGCTTTGATTTCTGTTTTACTTGGGATCATTCAAGGAAGAAGAAGGAAGTAATGCCACGAATGAAAACATCATTGGTGCAAAACAAGGAAAAGGCTAGGGCCATTCAATAAAATATCCATGACAATAAGCGCTGCATCAGCCCTGAAAAAGCTTCTTTTGTTGTTTTTTCTCATTGCCGGCTTATATTTTGCAAGAGCATTTCTTATTCCATTATCCATTGGAGCGGTGGTTGCCACGTTGTTTTTACCGCTTTGCAGATGGTTGGAAGATAGAAGTGTGCCAAGAGGACTCGCAGTCGTTATTTGTCTATTGGTGTTAATGTCCTTCATCGTTGGAATAGGATTTCTTCTCAGCTCTCAGGTATCTACATTAGTCCGCGATTTTTCACTGCTTCGGCAAAGTGGGCTTCAAACAATAGACCATTTTCAGGAATACCTTTTCAATCAATTTGGCATTTCGATAGAAAAACAAAACCAAGCATTGAGCAAACAACAGCCAGCAATCACTCAGTTTTTGAAGGATATGGCCGTGTCGTTTACTTCCTTGTTTGCCAATGTAATTTTAACATTGGTTTATATTTTGTTTCTGTTGTATTACCGAAGCCACATGAAGCAATTCATCCTTCGGTTTTCATCCCCATCCCAGAAAAATGAAATGGGAAAAGTGATCGATCGGGTAGGAAACGTATCTCAACAGTACCTGCTTGGTCTTTCCAAAATGATCGTATGCTTATGGGTGATGTATGGGATTGGCTTTTCCATTTTAGGCGTTGAAAATGCTTTGTTTTTCGCCTTTTTGTGTGGATTGTTAGAAATTGTACCCTTTATTGGAAACATTACTGGAACAGCAATAACCGTATTGGTTGCCGGTGTACAAGGCGGTAGTTTCCTTATGCTCACAGGAATTGTTGGAACTTATGGCCTTATTCAATTTATTCAAGGATGGGTTTTAGAACCTTTGATCGTAGGGTCTCAGGTAAAACTAAACTCATTATTCACCATCATTGCCTTGGTTTTGGGTGAAATTCTATGGGGATTACCTGGAATTTTTCTTGCCATTCCGTTAATGGCGATGTTCAAGATTGTTTGCGACCATGTAGAACCCTTAAAATCTTACGGATTTTTAATTGGTGCAATTGAGCATAAAAAAACGGAACCAGGTTTGATCAGAAAAATTCATCGCTGGAGCAATAAGAAGTAAAAACCCGTTGTCGAAGATGAGCAACGCTTCCTGCTGCAGTTGCCAAAGGATTACTCCTCGTTTTTGCGATTGGCTTTCCTCTTACTTAAAAAACCACTGATTAAACTCGCTACCCGGGATTGTATTCCATCGGAATTTTGGGTAACCAAGTTTGTTACACCCATTTGTAAAAAGGCGCCCAGTATTTGTTTTAATGGATGATGACGGGTTGATCCCACCACCGCTTTTTTGGTTAGGTAACCCGCTGCAAGTCCGATGGTACTGCTGATCAGATGGTCCTTTAATTCTGGTGAGGTAATGAGATTCTTTACAGAGTTTTTGATCATATTGATCGGTTTCAAACGCTCGTAGGCAATCATAAATTGTTCCTTCAACAAACGCTCGTCTTCCTTCTGTTTGATCTCTAGTTCAAGAATCGCTTCCTTTAATTCCTTAATTGAGTTTATTTTCCCCATGGAGATGAATTGAACATTTGTTTAATGATTAATTGATTTGTGCGTTCTTTCATCCAATTGTGCAGGAAAAAGTAAATAATTGCTCCTGTAACTCCATAAAATCCGCCCACGCATAAAAAACCCAAGTAAACCTTTCCCATAAAGTCGCCTAGCCAGAAAGCCAAACCAAAACTTACCATAAGAATGAATAGTCCGAAAACATAAAAAGCCACCAAACGAGAAATGAAAATGGAAGAAATTTCCGAGGACTTCTCAATGGCCTTAAGTTTGTACAATTCAAGGCTCGTTTTTCCATATTCCCGAGCATTTTCAATCAAAGGTTCTAAAAAATCTACTTGGTTTTCCATACATGAATTGCTTTAATGATTTAAAAAATAAATGTCATCCAAATTTAGATTTCAAATCATGGGTGATCTCTTCGGCTTTGTGTTTTCCGTTTTCATAAATTTGACTGGCCTCTTCTTTTGCAGCTTCAAATTTCTCGGTTAACTCTTCCAGTAAATCATCAAATTTATCCTTCAAGTCATCCGCTGTATCGGTTGCTTTTTTCATCAGTTTTTTTCTGGTTACCGATCCTTTGTCGGGTGCAAATAACACACCCAAAATTGCACCAACGGCCACGCCCGCCAATACTCCAATTGCAACATTTGTTTTGTTCATCATCTTAGTTTTTATTTTAAACTTCCTTGCCCAAAGGGCAAACTTGAATTGAAACAAATGTATTAGGATTGTTTTTTTCTTTTCATGATTAGGATCATATCCTAACATGATATTTATCACATGGATTGAAGAAGCAGCTACTTCAGCTTTTGGTTGAAGCGGTTTACGTCGTTCTTTCAGATTCTCCGTGCTAGGGCACTGAAAACAGCATCAACCGAAAATCAATTTCAATAAGGAATGGATGACCAATACAAGGATATCATGGAAGCACAATCGTTCCACTCCAACCGTTACGGCTAAATTTCTAGATGTTCAGTCCAATTTCAATTTCTTCTACGTTCGTTCTTGGCACAATTCCACCAAAACACCGTGGGTGCCCTTCGGATGTACAAAACAAATGAGTTTATTGTCGGCACCCATTTTGGGTTCTTCGTTCAACAACACAAATCCTTCTTTCCGCAACCGATCCATTTCGGCATAAATATCATCCACATGAAAAGCGATGTGGTGAATGCCTTCTCCTTTTTTCTCGATGAATTTTGCAATGGCCGAGTCGGAATTCGTGGCTGCCAACAATTCAATTTTATTCACCCCAGTCTGAAAAAAAGACGTCATGACGCCTTCGCTCTCCACGCCTTCCGATTTGTACGGATCTACTCCTAAAAGCTTGGAATATAATTCGTTGGCTGCATCTAAATCTTTAACCGCAATGCCAATGTGCTCAATTTTTCCTACCATGTTCTTATTTTTCTCGGGTGTCGATCAACCCGCAAATTTTCCATCCTTCCCGACCCGATTTGATTAAGGTGATGGAGTTCACGCCTTTGTGGGAAAATTTCCCGTCCATGTAAAATTCGTACGGACACCAAACGACTGCCATCGGGCCGGAAACCTGAATGCTTCCGATGGAATTTCGCTCATCGATTTTGCCAAGGTATTTCGGATTGCCAACGAAATCTAAAAAGCCTTGGAAACTTTCCTGTCGAAAACGGGGCATTTTTCCCGTGATGTGTTTGAAATCGGGGGCGAAACAACAACTTTGCTTCACCAAATTGGTGTCGTTTTTGTGCATTCCTTGAAAGAAACTGCCAACCACATCGCGAATCATCAGCGAATCCGATGAGGCAGTTTGCGCTTTTCCATGAAAAAAGAAAAAGACGGAAAATAGAAGAAGGAAGGTGCGGTTCATGCTCAAAAATAAAGACTTCAACCTGAAATCCGACCATCTTTTATTTCGTCAACTACCAAAGGATCGAGGAGGGTAGTGGTATCGCCCAGGTTTTCCAATTCCCCATCAGCAATTTTCCGAAGGATTCGTCTCATGATTTTCCCAGATCGGGTTTTGGGAAGGCCCGAAACGAACTGGATTTTATCGGGTTTCGCAATCGGGCCAATGACTTTTGAAACGGTCGCCAAAATGTCTCTCTTGGTTAACTCATCATCGTGGTGCTGGCCTTGGTAAATAACGTAAGCATAAATTCCCTGTCCTTTCACCTCGTGCGGAAATCCAACAACGGCACTTTCCACCACTCCCGTGTGGGCGTTGATGGCATTTTCTACCTCTGCCGTACCAATCCGGTGTCCGCTTACGTTCAAAACATCGTCCACCCTTCCCGTAATTCGGTAATTCCCGTTTTCGTCACGCAGGCATCCATCGCCCGTAAAATACAAGTTGGGATAAACCGAAAAATAGGTGCTTTTGCAGCGTTCATGATCCCCGTACGTTGTTCGAATGATTCCCGGCCAAGGGAAACGGATGCACAAGTTTCCACTCACCCCGTTCCCTTCAATTTCATGGCCATGTTCATCCACCAAAACCGGCTGCACTCCCGGCAAAGGCAACGTTGCGAAAGCCGGTTTTGAGGGCGTTACCCCAGCCAAATTACTGATCAAAATGCCTCCCGTTTCCGTTTGCCACCATGTATCCACGATCGGAGAATTTCTCTTTCCAATGTGTTCATCGTACCAATGCCATGCCTCTTCGTTGATGGGCTCACCCACACTTCCGAGAACGCGTAAGGAAGACAAATCTTTTCCTTCTATTGGCTCCGTTCCAAACCCCATTAAACTGCGGATGGCCGTTGGAGCCGTGTAAAGAATATTTACCCGGTGCTTTTCTACGATTTCCCAAAATCTTCCGGCATCGGGGTAGGTGGGAATTCCTTCAAACATCAAAGAAGTTCCACCTGCTAACAACGGACCGTAAACGATGTAGCTGTGGCCCGTAATCCAGCCGATATCGGCTGTGCAGAAATGAATTTGCCCTGGCTGGTACTGGAAAACATTCACAAAGGTGTAGGCGGCCCAAACCATGTAGCCGGCCGTGGAATGAACAACTCCCTTGGGTTTTCCGGTTGAGCCGGAAGTGTAAAGAATGAACAAGGGATCTTCAGAATCCATCGCCTCAGCGGGTAAAAACGGACTTCCAGCTTTTTCGATTTCAGCAATTTCATTCGCCCACCAGAAATCCCGACCAGCAAACATGTTGCAAGGGGATTGGGTGTGGGCGAGCACGATAACCGAATGAACAGATGGGCATTGAAGCAAAGCTTCGTCGACCACACTTTTTAAGGGAATATCTTTGGCACCTCGGGCAGCACCGTCGCAGGTAATTACGGCCGAGGCCTGGGCATCTTGAATTCGATCGGCAATGCTTTGGGCCGAGAATCCACCAAAAATAACCGAATGAACGGCTCCAATTCGTGCACAAGCCAATACGGCGATCGCCAATTCGGGAACCATTCCCATGTAGATGCACACCCGATCTCCTTTCCCAATTCCCTTCTTTTTAAGAACATGCCCTAATTGCATTACCCGATGTTGGAGTTCGCGGTAGGTGAAACTGCGGGTTGCTGCATCGGGATGATTGGGTTCCCAAACGAGCGCAATGGCATCGGGTTGGGTGGCCACGTGCCGATCAAGGGCATTTTCGGTGATGTTCAGTTGGCCGCCCAGGTACCATTCCGTTTTTCCTTCCAAAAAATCCCATTCCAAGGTTTTTTCAAACGGTTTTTTCCATTCAAAATGCTGGCCAATCTGCTCCCAAAAAGCCTCTGGGTTATCCGTGCTTTTGCGGTATTCCTGCTGATAGGTTTCCAACGATTTTATTTGGTAGGGATAGCTCATGTCGATTTTTTTGCTAAAATAACCGCTTCCTTTGTAAAAAAAGAGTGTTCTGATTTTTTGAGGGCATGGGGATTGGCGAATTTGGATAGAAATTTTGTTTTTCGTGGTTACATTTGAATCATGAAAAAAGCATTTATTCTAGGATTATTCGTATTGGGGACGTTGATTTCTTATGCTCAATGCGTGGTGACCGACTATTCCAATTACCGAAAGGTGTTGAAAATGGATGGGGATTACGTTTTGCTTTACGACAATTACAAACGGGTTTACCGATTCGATGGGGAATACATTTGCGACATGAATTACAAACGCTTGGCGAAAATTGAGGGTGAATACGTGATCCGTTATTCCGATTACAAACGCATTGCTCGCTGGGATGGAGAGTATTTGATCGATTATTCCAACTACCGAAAAATTGCCCGGCTGGAATGTCCCGGAAGAAGAAGCGCTCTTGCCGCAGCCGTTTACTTTTTATTCTAACAAAAAAGCCGTTTTTTGCCAACACGCTGACCTTGTTTCGACCGAAAAACTTATCTTAACCGACTGAAATAGAAAATATAATGTGTAGATGAAATCCGCTTGCGGATTCGTGAACACCAATAAAAAATAAAACTGACTGTGAACAATTTAAAAGAATTGAAACCACGAAAGGCACTGAACAAAGCTTTTTTAAAAGTAAAACCCAATAGGTCTGAAATAGAAGGTTTCAAGACCAATCTCATTGCTTTACTGGACAGGACCAATGACACGGAAAGCGAGGAATTTCATAAAAACTTGGTTTCGGATTTTCTTAAAAAAACCTATTACGACCCAAACCATTTTATCAATACCAAAGGTCGAAATGACCTTGTTATTCACAACGGAAACAGTGCAAAAAATTCTGTTGGGGTAATCATTGAAGCAAAAAAGCCGACCAACAATGCAGAAATGATTTCCAGTAAAAAGCTAAATACGAAAGCTTTTCATGAGCTGGTATTGTATTTTTTACGAGAACGAATCACACACAAAAATCTTGAAGTAAAACATTTGGTTGCTACCAATATCAACGAATGGTTTGTTTTTGAAAGTGAGCTTTTCGAAAAATTGTTTGCACAAAACAAAGGATTTGTAAATCAGTTTGAAGATTTTGAAGCAGGAAGGCTATCTGGCAAAACGACAGATTTTTTTTATAAAGCCATCGCAGAACCATTTATCGCTTCGATTTCAAGTGAGATTAATTACACGTATTTTGACATCCGTGAGTATGAAAAACCTTTGCGAAACAACGATGCAAAAGACGACAATCAATTAATAGCCCTTTTCAAACTGCTTTCACCAGAGCATCTATTAAAACTTCCTTTCACCAACGACAGCAACAGCCTCGATAAACGCTTTTACAGCGAGTTGTTGCACATCATCGGCTTAACGGAAACCAAAGAAGGAGGCAAAAAACTCATTGAACGAAACAAAGCTGGTGAACGCCATTCAGGTTCTATTCTGGAAGATACGATTATTCAGTTGGACAGCCTGGATAAATTAAGCCGATTGGAAAAACCAAACCAATTCGGCAACACCCAACAAGAAAGACTTTTTAATGTTGCTCTGGAACTTTCGATTACTTGGATCAACCGAATTTTGTTTTTGAAATTATTGGAAGGGCAATTAATCAATTACCATAAAGGAGACAAAAGTTATGCCTTCCTAAACACCCATCATCTAAAGGAATACGACGATTTAAACAGTTTATTTTTTCAGGTTTTAGCACGAAAAATAGCAGATAGAAATGAAGACGTATTGAAGGTATTTGCGAAAGTACCTTACTTAAATTCATCTTTGTTCGAACCAACCGAATTAGAACACAACACCCTATTCATCAGCAACTTAAAAGATGACAAAACCATTCCCATTTTTTCGCAAACCGTGCTGAAAGACCAGCAAGGGAAAAAAAGATCGGGCAACATTACCACGCTTCAGTACTTATTCGAGTTTTTGGAAGCGTACGACTTTGGAGCAGAAGGTGGAGCAGAAATTCAGGAAGACAACAAAACGCTGATTAACGCTTCGGTTCTCGGATTAATTTTCGAGAAAATAAACGGATATAAAGACGGTTCATTCTTTACTCCGGGTTTCATTACCATGTATATGTGTCGTGAAACTATTCGAAAAGCAGTGGTGCAAAAATTCAATGAAACGAAAGAGTGGCATTGCAAAAATTGGGATGACCTATACGAACAAATTGAATTTAACACGATTGAGGGGCGAAAAGAAGCAAATTCAATCATCAACAGCATCAAAATTTGCGACCCAGCCGTGGGCTCCGGACACTTCTTGGTTTCGGCACTCAATGAAATGATTGCCGTTAAAAACGACTTGAAAATTCTGCAAGACCGTGACGGAAAACGCCTGAAAGAATATCAGGTGGAAGTGGTCAATGATGAACTGATTGTTACCGACGACGAAGGAGAACTTTTTGAATACCACCCAAGTAGTAAAGACAGTCAGCGAATACAAGAAACGCTATTCCACGAAAAACAAACCATCATTGAAAACTGCTTGTTTGGAGTGGATATCAATACCAATTCGGTAAAAATTTGCCGTTTGCGTTTATGGATTGAGCTCTTGAAAAATGCGTATTACAAAAACAGTACAGAACTGGAGACGCTTCCGAATATCGACATCAACATCAAATGCGGCAACTCTTTGGTAAGCCGTTTTGCTATTGATGCCGACCTGAAACAAGCCTTGAAAAAAAGTAAGTGGAACATTAACAGTTACCGAAGTGCCGTTGATACTTACCGAAATGCGGTAAGCAAGGAACAAAAAAGAGAAATGGAACGACTGATTGCCGATATAAAATCGGATTTCAGAAGTGAAATATCATTGAACGATTCCAAAGCGGTAAGGTATAGAAAAGTGCGCGATGAGTTATTAAAACTAACCACCCAGCAAAGCCTTTTTGAAATGAGCAAAAAGGAAACAGCCGATTGGAACAAGAAAGTAAGCCAACTGACAGAAGAAACGAAAAAATTGGAAGCCGAAATTGAAGCAATAAAAGCCAACCAAATTTTTGAAAATGCTTTTGAATGGCGATTTGAATTTCCCGAAGTGCTGAACGACGATGGCGATTTTGTGGGCTTTGATGTAGTTATAGGAAATCCACCATATTTCATAATGACTAAAAACAATATGGAAAAACTTGAGCTAAGTCATTACATCAATAATTATTGTGCAGTAAAAAACGCAAGTTCAAAAAACATCTTCAATCTATTCATAGAATTAGGCATAATTATAAGTAATGGCAATTCATTCCACTCAATGATAGTTCCAGAAGGCTTATTTGAAACAAGGAGCTACTCTGATACAATTGATTTATTAAAAAATGCAGGTTCAGTTTTAACCATAACAAGAATAGAAGGAATGGTATTCGATGAAGCGAATACAGGGAATGTAATTTACATTTTTGGCAAGAGTAAACAAGGTGAAGTAACAGAACAAAGAATATTCAAAAAAAATCAAGATTTAGTTGAATACAGCAAAAATGAAGACCCTTTAATTTTAAAAATAGCCAATCCCAAAAACCCTAAACTCTCAGATTTTTGCCAACTATTTAAAGGTATGGTTGTAGCAGACAGAAAAACAAAAATATTTGAAAACCAAACGGAATATTTACCAAACAAATTTTTACTAGGTAATTGTATTTCCAAATGGAACATTGATAAATGCTTTTACACAGATTATGAATCCTTGTCTATAATTGGTGGAACTAAAGCTAAAGATAAACACGCAGTTTCTCCAAGAATTTTGATTAGAAGAACAGGAGATTATTTATGTTGTGCATATTTGACAGAACCTGCATTGACAGAATCAACACTTTATTCTTGTTGGTCATTAAAAGATGAGATACACAATCTTTTTATTCTTGGTGTTTTACACTCAAAAGTTGCAGACTATTTCATTAAAAACAAATTGGTAACAAATCCACAAGCATTTCCGCAAATTTTAATGACCGATTTACAATCATTACCCATCCCAAACCCATCAATTGAAATTCATAATTCAATTAAATCATTGACGGAAGAGAGATTGGAAAACAATGGAAATAATAAAGAAACAGAAACGAAAATAGACCAATTGGTTTATCAACTTTACGACTTGACTGAAGAAGAAATTAAGATTGTGGAGGGAAATGGATAAAAATCCATTCTAACAAAATGGTTTACGATTTATTGACCACGATTTATTCTAACAAAAAAACCGTCGAATCCGACGGCTTTTTGATTTATTGGTTTTCGATTTTCTTCGACGCATCCGGCGATTGGAAGGCCGACATATCGAAGGATAAGCTGAATCTTAAGGTGTTCTGCAATGGGCTTCGACCCAATTGACGATTCGTTGGAACCAAGTAAGCGAAATCAATTTTGAAAACATTGTACTTCAAACCAGCTCCGAAGGTGAAGTATTGGCGAGCTCCTTTGGTGGGGTGCTCGTTGAAAAATCCACCGCGAATGGCGAACTGATTGGCGTACCAATACTCCAATCCAATGGATTGATTGATTTCGCGCAATTCTTCTTTTAACACCGATCCATCAACAAATTGCCCTTGATCATCAAAATAGCCAGGGGCATCGGTGAATGAACTGAAAACGCCTTCAATCACACCTTTGGTGAATGGATCTTCACCTCGGTCGATCACAGGACGTTGCGTTACAGAGTCAATGATTAGAGCGCCATTTCCATCTTTTTTGTAAACGGGATTGGTTGGAACCAAAAGCTTGGTTAGTTCTACGGTTGCTACCAAACGATTGTATTCATCGAAATTGATGTCGATACCGCCACCCAAGCGCATGTTGCAAGGAAGGAAATTCCGTTCTCCGGATGCGCTGTAGGAAATTTTGTTACCCAAGTTGGAAACGTTCAATCCCAACATCCAATTGGCTTTTTTCTCCTGAATGGTGGTGGGTTTGTTGTAATAGAACGACAAATCTCCAGCAACGGCATTTCCAGCTTTACTTTGTCCGTATTGATCCAAACCACCGGTGAGGTTGGAGTAGATGTAACGAAGAGAAACCCCGGTGGAAAAGTGTTCGCCCAATTTACGGGAGTAGGTTCCGTCCAACGAGAATTCATTGGGGTTAAATGTTCCGATGTTGGTTCCGAAGTTGTCAGTAAACGTGATGTCGCCAAGAGAGAAGTAGCGCAAAGAAGCACCGAAAGCTTGGCGAGAATCTTTCAAGTAGTAAAAACTCAAATAAGAAAGACTGATGTCTGGAACCAATTGGCGCAACCACGGAGTGTAGTTCACCGAAAATCCAGATTTTCCCATTTTTGGGTCAATGAAAACCAATTTACTCGGATTCCAGTGCATGGAATTGGCATCGGCGGTTGAAGCAACCCCTTGATCACCCATCGCACCAGCTCTGGCATCGGGCGAAATCATTAAAAAGGGAACCGCTGTGGTAATGGTATTGAGTTGCCCCAAAATTTTGTTGGTAGAAAGTTGAGCCGTAGCGGTTTTCGATGCAAAAAAACCGGTAAATACAATCAAACTAAGAGGGAATAACTTCTGTACAGCCATGTGGTCTAAAAATGATTTTGGTAAAAGTAATCAATCTATTTCAAAATTTTATTCGGAGATCCGGATAAGTTTTTGACAAGCCTGTAAGGTTTGTCCACTTTTTAAACGTATTTGAATCCGATAAACGTATAATCCGTCAGCAACTTTTTTCCCGAATTGGTCGGTTCCCTCCCATTGAAAAGCATTTTCAACAAATCCAACTGGAGTGAAGTTTTTGATCGATTGGAAGACAGATTTTCCTGAAATATCCATGATTTCTAAGGTTGCTTCCAAAGGCATTTGTGCCAAATTGTGGTTGAAGGTAAAGGTGATGCTTCCGCTAGATGGATTTGGATAACAACCAATTTGAAGAAGTTGAGGGGAAGTGGTATCGATCACTTCAAATTCTAAGGTTGTACTTCCCAAGTTGTTGTAAACGTCCCATACTTTTACCTCTAAGCTGTGTTTTCCAGGCGATAGGCCATACATCGGGAAACGAATCCAACCCCGTTTGAAATCGTCCAAATCCGACTCAAAATATTGGTTCAAAACAAAGGGTTGATCGGCCTTTCCATCGATGATCATCACCATGTCGTGACCGATTCCATTTCCAACGGTGTTTATTCCAGATTCGTCGAAAACGCGGGCCAACAAAACGGGATGATTGTGGGTTATTCCGCCGTTAACAAAAGCCGTAGAGTTGAGGTATGCTTTCACTTCTGGACCCGTTTCGTCGTTAGCGAAATTAGGGGATGTTCCACCGATGATGATGTTTCGGTTTTCGCCCAACGCTTCCGTTTTTTGATTACTTATCGCATAGGCGAGGATTCGGCCGTTTCCAAATTGGTAAGCGATGTCTTTGGGAGTAAGAAATTCCACCGAAAACTCACCGTTTCGAACGGTTGCTTTTCCTTTAAAAAGGATGTTGTTTTGGTTATTAACAGGAACGGCAATCGACTGATTGGCGGCTCCAAACGTGTAAAATACCTGGGCTTTGTCGAAGACGATTAACGTGGCAACTCCTTGAAAATTTCGATCAATTCCACCACTGAGAGCATTGATTTGGCCTTCTACTTTAACTTTCGAGAGCGCCCGAATGGTGTCGGCCCCAGGAATCACTTGGTTTACTTTGGTGATGCTGATGGATTGTTGAGGAATTGCGGGGCGGAGGGAAGGATCTCCCAACAAGGTTAAACAACGGGTATTGGCATTATCGATTCCGGTTAAGTTAACCGCACGTCGAAAAGAAACCCCGATGGGTTGGCATTTTCCGGTGGAATCTTTTTCAAAGAATTGGTGGTACAAGCGTTTGGTAAAATCGAGGTTGGGTTCGGAGTAGGTTAGTCGAACGGTGGTGATGGAGGAAACGGGACCTCCCTTTTCTTTAAATCCAACTTGTTCACCAACGGAGATTTTTCCGGGATCATCGAAACGAGAAAACTCGCAGGTGGCAGTGACGAAAATGGGGTATTTGCCTTGAGCGCTCCAGGTTAGAACATCTTCAGGAGTTAACACGCGCTCATCTGCCCAACCGTTAACACCTCCGTGTCCGATGTAATTCACGATCAATGCTCCCTGGTTGATGCGGTTGTTGATGGCTTGATTTACAGCCGGATAGCGAGATCCACCGGGGGTTGAAACCCGGGGGAACGCATCCAAATAAAGTTTTTCAATGACCGCTTCTTTGAAATTTCGTTGAATGGAATCGGTCAAAATTTCACTGTCTTCCAGGTGTTTGTTGAAATCGGCATCGTCGGCCACCAGAGTAATTAGACTTTTCCAGTCGCCAGCGCTGGCATTGGTTTCGTATTCGATGATCTTATCGATCATGATTTTCGCCTGTTGGTTGGTATGAACGGGCAATCGGCCAATTCCTATGTCCATGTTCCCCCGATCGATGATCGAAAATCGGCCTTCCAAGGAGTCCAACAAGCCGAAGAAAAAGTCGCAAGAGTAGGTGTAGAGCGGCTCGATGGTTTCTGGAGATTGGAATGTTGGGATGTAGTTGGTGTTGTTGGCAATTCGGTTTTTGTAATCGTAGGAGGCATCGCCGATAAGAAGGACGTGTTGAAGGGTTTTCCCATCAGGCCGCTGGTAGAACATCCGAATAAAGTTTCGAATAGCTGCCAAATCTTGTTTTCCTGAAGAAAATTCTTCGTAAATGTTCCCTACCGCTACGGCTCTTGCATTCCATCCCAATTGCAATTTGTGCTGCAACAAACGATCGGTTTCATTTTTGAATTGAGGGTGGTAAACGATAAGCAATTGAGGAGTAGGGAGGGCGTGTAAATTTTGGTTTTCTACGTTCCCGATAATGATTGGATTGGGAAAAACGTGATTTCCTTTGAAAACGTGCAAAGGAACAATTGCATCGGCTGGGATGGTCCAGGCGTGGGTGGTTCCATTGAAGGATCCTACCGTTTGTACCGGCTGAAGGGGATTAGAAATGTCCCAAGCCACGGCCGGTTCGGAACTGTTCAGCACCACCGAACGGGTTTGTCCGGCTGTTAGCAATCGGGTTTCGTAAAAGGTAAACTGCTCGGAAGCCGGCCAATCAACCCTGCAACGGGCTTTAGCCATGAAGTAATCAACGTAACCGATGGCGCCGGGGTCTCCATTTTTGTTGAAGGAAACCTGTAGGATTGGATTTCCAGTTGAGGGAATAAAGGAGATGCGCTTACCTTGATCGAACATGCGCATTTTTGAGGCGTAGGTGTAGTTGAAAATGGCTGAAAAGGGATAAATGCCTAAAAAAGTCCCATTTTTTTCTGCAAGACCTAGGGTAGGGTTTACCGAATAACTGCGAGCACCGATGTTAAAAATCAAATCAATGGGAGCTCCTGTAACCAACCCCTGAAAATTGGTTGGGTATTCTTTTATAGTGGTACCGTCCAGTTCGTCGTCGAACCATTGTTGCCCCGATCTCGAAACCGATTTTTTATTGAGGTCAATGGCCCAAAATGCATCCATTTCGGTGTTGGTTGCCGACGGTGGTGTTAGGGTAGCAACGCTGCTGATTTTTTTGGCCGGCCGATTGAGAACGGTTACGTAGTAATAATTGGTGTCGGAATAAAGGTTGTTTTGGTAGTAGAAGGTATCGGTTGAAATGGCCCAGGCGTGAGGTCCTTTGCCGTAAAACCGAATTCGCTCAACGGATGAAGCACCGTTTAAAATGGATTGGGTTGGAATTTCTAGAAGGTCGTCTACAAAAAAATCCTTGTTGGGCATGGGAAGGGCCGATGGGTTACCGGCAAATACGGCGATTTGATCGGGTTGATTGATCGATAAGCCGGCTGATTGAAGACTTGAAAGGGAAAGGTCGTAGATCCCGTCGGAAACCAAACCAATCTTGATCCAATTTCCCGTTCTTAACACCGATTGGTTTTGAAATGGAGCTTGACCCCAGCAAAGGTGAGAGAGGAGAAACAAAAATAAAACGAGTCCTTTTCGCATGATGACCATTAACTAACGCAAAGAACCGAAAAAACTTTTGCTGTTGGATGGAAGAAAGCAAGAAAACTTGAAGTTTCACTTGCGTGAAAAAAATGCCTAAGCATTTGATATTCAGATGCGTACCTAAGTTGGTTGAAAATCTTTTAACATTTTTTTTGGGGAAACACTTTGAAACAAAGATTTAAAAGTGGATTTTTACGACCTAAACAAAAACAATTTATGTTTAAAAGACTAGGTTTTTCAGCTGTGATGTTCCTTGGAACCATGGTTGCAATGGCACAGGATCCACATTTTTCGCAGTTTTATGCCAATCCACTTTATTTGAATCCAGCCTTGACCGGTAGTAGCATTGGTCCTCGCTATTTATTGAATTACCGCAATCAATGGTCTTCTATTCCAGGCTTTGCTACTTATGCAGCAAGTTTTGACCAGTATATTGATAAAATGCAAGGTGGAATTGGTTTCCAAGCCATGTCGGATAACGCTGGCGCTGGTCTTTTCACTCAAACTCGTGTTAGTGCTTCTTATGCTCACTTCCTTAAGTTGAACAACAAATGGTCATTGCGTTCTGGTTTCCGTGCTTCATATGGGCAGTTTGCAGTGAATAACACCAATTGGACATTTAACGATCAGTTGGATCCAAAATTGGGAATTGTTCGTCCAGTTAGTTCTGAGCCCCTCTACACTCTAGGAATTATTAATCGTAATTATGCTGATTTCGCAGCTGGTTTCATGGCATTTTCGGAGAATCTTTATGGAGGTATTGCATTCGATCACGTTACAACACCCAATATTTCTATCATCCAAGGTGGATTTACCGAACTTCCAGTTCGTGTTACAGTAAACGCTGGTGCAAATTTTGTTCTCAATAAATTCGTTGGAACGAGCAAACCACAAACCACCGTTTCTCCTAACCTGATTTACATGCAACACGGTCCTTTCTCTCAATTGAATTTGGGAGCTTATGTAAATCGTGAGCCTTTCACTGCCGGAGTTTGGTACCGCCAATCAGGTGGAAATGCCGATGCCGTAATTCTTCTGGGCGGTATTCAAACCAAAAATTTCCGTTTCGGATACAGCTACGATATCACAGTTTCTCGTCTTCGCCAAGCTGCAACGGGAGCTCATGAACTTTCAGTTGGTTTTATGTTGGATAAATACACTCGTACATCTAAAAAGAAGATCGAACGAATCAAGTGTCCGGCTTTTTAATCAATTGTTAAAAAAGTTTCAAATCGCGTTCAAAATAACGTTACTTTATCAAATCGTTAGCATTATTGCATTATGAAGAAAATATCTCGCTTTTCTAGCTTAGCAGCACTTCTTTTCATCCCAGCAGCTGCCACTTTGCTCCCCGGTTGCAAAGGAAAAGAGCAAGACACCAAAACCGGTTGGAATTACAACGATTCCAAAAACGGAGGTTTCGATGTTGCTGAATTCAACGAACAAGAAACAGGTCCAGGTTTAGTACTCGTTGAAGGTGGTCGTTTCACCATGGGTGCAACCGAACAAAATATCGGAATGGAAATGGATAACATTCCCCATACCGTTACCGTTCAGTCGTTCTACATGGACGAAACTGAGGTATCCAACCTTAACTACCGCATGTACACATGGTGGTTGTACAAAACTTACGGACAAGATCCTACTACTCTTCCTATCTACAAAGCAGCTTTGCCTGATACGTTGGTTTGGAGAAGAAACTTGGCTTACAACGAGCCTTATGTAGAGATGTACTTCCGTCACCCCGCTTACAACAATTACCCAGTTGTGGGCGTAAGCTGGAAACAAACTCAAGATTATTGCATCTGGCGTACCGACCGTGTGAACGAAACCTTGCTTGAAAGAGAAGGTTTCAAAAATCAAACCGGTCAATTCGACGCTTCCAATCCCTACAACACTGATGCTTATTTAAATGGGTTGATTGAATTGGATGGTAAAAAGAAAAAAGGTAAAGATGGAACAGAGCGTAACATCACCATGGAAGATGGAATTTTACTTCCTACTTATCGCCTTCCAACGGAAGCGGAATGGGAATTCGCAGCTCTAGCACTTGTTGGAAACGCAGCCGGTGAAAACATCGAAGATCGTAAAGTATATCCTTGGTCTGGTCGCAGCTTGCGCGATGGCCGTCCAGGTAAAACACAAGGTCAAATTTTAGCAAACTTCAAACGTGGTCGTGGTGACTACATGGGTATCGCCGGTCGTTTGAACGATATGGCAGCTCCAACAGCTCCAGTTCTTTCCTACTATCCTAACGATTACGGTTTGTACAACATGGCCGGTAACGTTAACGAGTGGGTTCAAGATTTGTACCGTCCTCTTTCTTTCCAAGATCAAGAAGATTTCAACTCTTTCCGTGGTAACGTATTTACCATTCCTGCTATCAATGCTGATGGACAAATGGAAAAAGATACCGCTATCGGTCCAAACTACAACCGCCTTCGTCGTGTAGCAGATACCGTTCGCATGATTGATCCTTACGTATTGGATGATCAAGATTCGATTGAGATGTACAACGAGAAGAACACTTTGGTAAGCAACCAATCTCGCGTTTACAAGGGCGGTGGTTGGAGAGACATGCCTTACTGGATGAGCCCAGGTTCACGTCGTTTCTTGAACGAAAACAATGCTGCTGATGATATCGGTTTCCGTTGCGCAATGATTCGCATGGGTTCACCAACCGGAGTTGCAGCGAAAAAGAAAAAGAAATAATTTCAAATTCCTTTCAAAAGGCGTGGCATCAACCACGCCTTTTTTATTTTTGTTCTATGGTTCAATCTCCTTTTTCTTCCTCGTTTCAATTGGGAATTCTAGGCGGTGGTCAATTGGGTAAAATGCTTTGCCAAGTGGCCTATCAAATGGATATTTCTACAGCCGTCCTCGATCCAGATGTGCAGTGCTCCGCCGCTCAAATAGCCGGTCGATTTGTTCAAGGATCTTTCAAAGATTTTGAAACCGTTCTTCAATTTGGTAGAACTGTCGACGTTCTTACCATTGAAATAGAACACGTCAACTTAGAAGCGCTCGATCAATTGGAAAAAGAGGGCAAAGCCATTCACCCCAATCCGCAAGCATTGCGCCTCATTCAAAACAAGCAATTGCAGAAAGAATGGGTTGCTCGTTTAAATTTGCCAACCTCAAAATTTCAGAATTTTTCTTCAAAAGGTTCTCCTGCTCCCAATTTTCCATTTGTTTGGAAAGCTGCAACGGGCGGTTACGATGGGAAAGGTGTTTCCGTAGTTCGATCTCAAGAAGATTGGAATTCTATTCCTGATATGCCGTTTGTGGCTGAAAAATTAGTTCCTATTCAAACTGAAATAGCCGTTATTGCTGTACGCAATCAATCCCAATCGGTTTGTTTACCTGCCTGCTCCATGGTTTTTCATCCAACTGCGAATTTGGTTACGCAAGTTGTTTGTCCAGCCCAGGTAGCAACCAACATCGTGAAACAAGCTGAAGAAATAGCTCTACAACTCATCAACGATTTGGAAATTCAAGGACTTTTAGCTGTTGAATTTTTCGTTGATGAACAGGGCTCGTTATTGATCAATGAAGTAGCCCCACGTCCGCATAATTCCGGGCACTTTACCATTGAGGCCGTTGAAACGTCCCAGTACGAACAACATTTGAGAGGAGTGTTGAATCTGCCACTAGGAAGTACTCGACTCAAATCTCCCTCCGTTATGGTTAACGTTATCGGTGAAGCCGATCATCAAGGCCCGGTATTCTATCAAGGAATGAATGAAGTATTGGCAATTCCCGGTGCTTCCGTTCATTTGTACGGGAAGAAGGAAACGCGTCCTTACCGAAAAATGGGCCATGTTACCATTACCGATTCCTCAGTAGAATCGGCCATGGAGAAAAGTCATTTTGTTCATCAAACTTTAAAAGCCATTTCCTTATGAGTTCATCAGCCAAAGTAGGAATTATCATGGGTTCGTCTTCGGATTTGCCCATCATGAAAGAAGCGCATGATTTTCTTCTTTCGATGGGTGTTTCTGTAGAGATTTCCGTGGTTTCGGCCCACCGTACTCCCGAGAGAATGGTGAGTTATGCTTCTGAAGCTGCCCATCGTGGATTGCAAGTGATCATTGCTGGTGCCGGTGGGGCAGCCCATCTTCCAGGTATGGTGGCTTCGCTCACTACGTTGCCGGTCATTGGGGTACCCATTTTATCTCGGAATTCCATCGACGGTTGGGACAGCATTCTTTCCATTTTGCAAATGCCGGGTGGCGTGCCAGTAGCAACGGTGGCTTTAAATGGTGCCTTGAACGCTGGAATCATTGCCGCTCAAATCGTTGCACTTTCAGATGCAGAAGTGGCCAAAAAGTTGGGGAATTACAAACAATCGCTTCGAGAAAAAGTAGAAAAAGATGCGGCTCAACTCGAACAATTAGGAGTAGAGCAGTTTCTTAATTCGAAGGGGTAAATTTTAAGGTTTCGCATTGACCAATTGCAGTCATCACTTGTTGAAGAATGGTTTCTGCTGGCAATTCTGGATCGAATTTCATGGGTTGATGAAACGAAATCTTCAGCCGCGTTCCTCGTTTTTTCAGTTTTAATCCTGTTTTATCAAACGCTCTTCGAAACCCGTTGATGGTAATGGGAACCACGAGCGGTTGATGTTCTTTGATGATGTAACCGGTTCCTTTTCTACCTTCGGCGAATGCTTTGGTGGTCCCTTGGGGAAAGTTGATGAGCCATCCGTTTTTCAGGGCTTCTCCAATTTTGTCGCCGGCGTTTTCGTCGAGTCCACGTTGAACGTTTTGCCCGGCGGCACGCCAGCTTCTTTTTACAGTTATTGCACCAGCTAAGGTGAATATTCTAGCCAACCAACTGCTCTTCATCGTTTCCTCTGCTGCTACAAATTGAACGTTGATTTCCGGGTTGAACAAGTAAGTGGGTAATCCTAATTTCTTGTTTCTACGATTTCGTACTGCTGCAAAGACCTGCAAAAAACAAATAACGTCGGCAAAATAAGTTTGGTGATTGGAAACGAATAAAACGTTGGTTTTTGGTAGATTCTTAAGGTGTTCGGTACCGCTCCATTCCAGTTTGTTCAACAGGTTGATCCCCGGATAAGTTGCCAATCCAACGGTAGAAAACATCAATCGTTTTACCAACTTTGCACCCGCTTTTTGTATCATTCTGTTTCTTCTTGCATCAAAATTAAAGCGAAAACCGAGTAATTGAGCATATCTTGAAAATTGGCATCCAAGCCCTCCGAAACCAATGTTTTCCCTTGATGGTCTTCAATTTGTTTCACCCGAAGAAGTTTCATTAAAATGAGATCCGTTAAAGAGCTGATGCGCATATCTCTCCATGCCTCTCCATAATCGTGATTCTTTGCTTCCATTAAAGCCTTGGTTTTGGAAATCCAACTTCCGTATTTCTCCAACAACCAATCGTTGCTTTCATGGGTGCTTCCTTGGTGGGCCGGTTCGGTGAGTTGAATCAAGGCCATCACGCAGTAGTTGATGATGCCTACGAATTCTTCTTCAATACCTTCGCCCACTTGGCTGTTTCCGGTTTCTTGAATGGTGCGAATTCGATTCGCCTTGATGAAGAT
>CANMVY010000011.1 GCA_947501265.1 Bacteroidota bacterium | reverse complement strand
TTGCAATTGTTCCATAAATTGATGTTTCCATCCAGAATCTTCAAAAATCTTCACCATTCGCTCTCCACAAAATCCGGTATACTGGCGTTTGAGTTGGAGAAGAATTTCCAAAGCCCATTTTTTTTGTTTGCCTTTCAGTTGCTTCATTGGAGCCATTCTTTCTTTCCAAAGTTCATCCGATAAATCCTCGAAAAGCAAAGAATAGAACTGTTTTTGAAGGATGGGCTGCATTTTTTGACGGCGACTTTCCCATTTTATTTTATTCCTTCTTCCACCAAAAACCAGGAACAACAAAATGGTCCATCCACTAAAAAATACGATGATAGAAGAAATGACGAATTTCTCCAACACCAACGGGCCTATGGTTTTATGTAGAAAATCATCCATTAGAAACGGTATTGAAGGGTTATTTGAGAGTTGATCCGATTTCGAAAACGGGCCGGGTAATATTCCTCTCGTTCAAACGCCAATAAGGGTCGAACAAAAAAGTAATCTTTTACGCGCAATTGCGCTTGAAAACCAGTTCTTACGGAAGAAACCGGCTCCAAACCTGGAATGAAAATCCATGCGTATGGAATTTGGCCCACTTGAAAGTCGGCTTGAACCCACTGTTCGCGTTGGGGCCAATTTTTTCTAAGCCAAACGGCTTGTGCAGGAAAAACTTTGTTTTGGGCAAGGCCCAAATATGAGCGCGTACCAACGTTGAATCCTTTTCCGAAATCGAGCTCTGCGTGGGCCGTAGCTAACGTTACTTGCAAAGAAGAATACCGCAGGTGTTTCATTCCTGCCGACCATTCTCCCTTGGAAAAAGCTTTGAAATATTCGGCCGAAAGTCGAGCAAACGGGAACAAATCTCCAGAAGGTGAAAGTCCCAAATGCAGGTATCCGTAGGCATTTTTACCCAATTTAGGGTAGCATTCCCCCTCCAATTGTACCGATTGCAAACCAAAAAATGCTCCATAACTGCCGCGTACATTCCAAGGAAGTTTCCCCGATCGGTCGCCGTATTCAACCTGAAAAAGATTCCACGGTAACGGTTGAGGTTGATTGATTTGCGCATTCCACCAATGAATTCCCACAGTGCGGGGCAGTTGGCGAAGCAAATCGGTTTTCAAACTTTGCCCAGCATCCGATTTTTGAAGAGAATCGGAAAGCAATTTCCAGTCCTCCAACCCTTCATCAACTTTTTTTAACTCAAAAGAAGAAATCGTTTTACGCCAATTCCAAGTGTCGGAATCAACAGGAAACGATTGAAGTCCCATTTCAGCCCATTTCCTGGCTGCGGTCCAATCATTCTTAGATGCTTGAATTCGCCATTTCAGTTCGAGAATCTCAACATTTGGGGCATCCGCTTTCCAAAATGGTACAATCAAAGAATCGGCCTTTTCGTAAAAACCGTTGGCTAGAAAAATTCGACTAGATAGGGTAGCATGGTCGTAATTCTTCATCGACCCATCTTCCTTCATAAGCATTTTGGCTTTTGCCAACGCCTCTTTCATCTGTCCTGCCTGATATGCTTTTTGCGCAAGCGTAAACAGGGAATCGGCCGCCGAATTCTGGGCGAAAACGAATCCTGAGAAAAGGAAAAAAATCAGAAAGAAGGAAAATCTCACTTTAATAATTTTTCAAGACGCAATTGTAAAACAGAAGGACTAAAGGGCTTTGCAATGAAATCGTTGGCACCCAAATGAAACGATTCCAGCTCGGACCGCTCGTTACCCATGGCCGTTAACACCAAAATGGGCACGTCTAATTTCATCGTTTCCCGAAGGTGTTTGATGAAGGCCGTGCCGCTCATGTTGGGCATGTTCAAATCAGTAACGATTGCTGAAACGGTGTTCGTTGCTAATATTTCAATAGCCTGAAACCCATTTTCCGCTTCAAGCACTTCGTACGATTTTGAAGAAAGAAAAAACTGAAGCGAGGTGCGTAACAACTCATCGTCTTCAATGATCAATACTCGTTTCTTTTCTGACATGTTGTGGAATTCGTGTTCACAAAGATAAAAGAAATTTTATATATGTGTCATGTTTCCCAAAAAAAAATTGAATTTATTTTTTTGGTTGGGAATCGAGGGGGCAATTTCTACCTTTGTACATGCTGAAAAAAATTGAAACCGCCCTCATTTCCATCTACCATAAAGATGGATTTTCGGAAATTGCTGCTGCTTTAAAAAACCTTGGAATTACCGTTTACACCACCGGTGGAACCTTGGATTACCTCACCCCATTAGGGGTAAACACCGTGGCTGTTGAAGACATAACGGGCTTTCCTAGCATTTTGGGTGGACGGGTGAAAACCTTGCATCCTGCCGTTTTCGGGGGCATTTTAGCACGGAGAAATGAGGCGAACGATCTCGAACAGTTGAACGAATATTCCATTCCAACCATCGATTTGGTGGTGGTGGATTTGTATCCTTTCGAAGATACCGTTGCTTCCGGTGCGAGCCATTCCTCCATCATCGAAAAAATTGACATCGGAGGAATCAGTTTGATTCGAGCAGGAGCGAAAAACCACGCCGATACGGTGATCATCGGTTCGAACAACGAATATTCCGATTTGCTCCAAATTCTTACCGAGCAAGAGGGAAAAACAACGTTGGAGCAACGCCAAACCTTGGCCGCAAAGGCTTTCCATGTTTCTTCCCACTACGATGCGGCCATTTTCAATTGGTTCCAGGCCAACACCCAAGTCCCCGGATTTAAAAAATCGGTTTCTGTTGGTGAATCCCTTCGTTACGGCGAAAATCCCCACCAAAAAGCAACTTTTTACGGCGACTTGAATTCCATTGTTACTTTTCTCAATGGTAAACAATTAAGCTACAATAACCTGCTCGATTTGGATGCCGCTTTGCAATTGATCCAAGATTTTTCAGGTTGCGTTTGCGGCATCATTAAACACAACAACGCTTGTGGATTGGCCGTTCGGCCAACGGTTTTGGAGGCCTGGCACGATGCTTTGGCGGGCGACCCCGTTTCTGCATTCGGAGGAATCATCGCCTTTAACCGCGAAATTGATTTGGCAACGGCTCAAGAAATCGATAAAATTTTCTACGAAATTTTGGTAGCACCGTCGTATGCGCCTGATGCATTGGATTATTTAAAGAAAAAAGAAAAGCGCATCATCCTTCAGCAGAACAAAAAACTTGAATTAACCTCTCAATTTAAATCGCTATTGGATGGAGTAATTCAGCAAGATTACGACACCAAAGTGGTAACCGAGGCCGATTTAAATTTAAAAACCAACGAAAAACCAACGTCTGAAGAAATTCAGGACTTGCTCTTCGCAAATATTTTGGTGAAACACACCAAAAGTAACGCCATTGTTTTGGTGAAAAACCAACAGCTCATTGGATCTGGAACGGGACAAACCTCGCGAATCGATGCCCTAAAACAGGCCATTCATAAAGCGAAATCGTTTGGTTTTGACACTCAAGATGCCGTTTTAGCTTCCGACGCGTTCTTCCCATTTGCCGATAGCGTAGAGGAAGCCCATAAGTCGGGAATCCAATGCATCATCCAGCCTGGAGGATCGGTAAAAGACGAAGAATCCATCAACTATTGCAATCAACATCACATGAAAATGGTCTTTACCGGCCATCGACATTTCCGCCATTAAAAAACAAACTCATGGACCATAAAAAATCTGGTTTTGGCACCAAATGCATCCACGCTGGGGTTTTCCCTGATCCCACGACAGGAGCCATCATGACGCCAATTTATCAAACTTCAACCTTTGTACAAGAATATCCTGGAAAACACAAAGGGTATGCCTATGCAAGAGGAAAAAACCCAACCCGTTCCCAACTGGAAGGAGCACTTGCGGCCTTGGAAGGAGCAGAACATGCGTTATGCTTTAGCTCAGGTATGGGTGCCATCGATGCGGTAATCAAATTGCTTCGCCCTGGTGATGAGGTAATTACCGGGAACGACTTGTACGGCGGTTCTTACCGGATGTTCAGCAAGGTTTTTGAAAACTATGGAATCAAATTCCACTACATTAACCTCCACGATATCACCCACATCTACGAACACCTGAACGATAACACCAAATTACTTTGGATCGAAACACCTTCGAATCCCATGTTAAAGATGGTAGATATCGCCGCTGCATCGGAAATCGCCAAAAAACACAACTTGCTGTTGGCGATCGATAACACCTTTGCTTCACCAGCCCTTCAAAATCCAATTGCTTTGGGAGCAGATATTGTGATGCACTCTGCCACAAAATACTTGGGCGGACACTCGGATGTGGTGATGGGTGCATTAATCACCGATCGGGATGACTTGCACGAAAAACTGGCCTTCATTCATAATTCTTGTGGAGCAACTCCTGGGCCTATGGATAGTTTTTTGGTTTTGAGAGGAATTAAAACACTTCATCTTCGGGTGAAGGCTCATTGCGAAAATGGACGAGCTATTGCCCATTTTTTGAAAAATCACCCCAAAGTAGGCCGAGTATACTGGCCTGGCTTCGAAGATCATGACGGACATGAAATCGCCAAGAAACAGATGAAGGATTTCGGCGGCATGGTTTCATTTACCCTCAAGGGCGATGATTATGGCGCCGCCATGAAATTCGCCACGTCGGTTCGCGTATTTTCTTTGGCCGAAAGTTTGGGTGGCGTTGAAAGTTTGGTGAACCATCCTGCCAGTATGACCCACGCATCCATTCCTGCAGAAGAGCGAAGAAAAGCCGGGGTGGTAGATGGTTTGTTGCGATTAAGCATTGGAGTTGAAGACACCCAAGATTTATTGGATGATGTTGCTCAAGCGCTTGATTTAATTTAAAATCAATCACTACAAAAAAGCCCCGAATTTCTTCGGGGCTTTTTTTATGACTCGTACTGATTACTGCGTTGGACCTGCATCGATGGTTGCCTCGAGAACCGATTGAACCGCAGCTGGAACGGCCGACAAGAAATTGTAGCCGGTAGCGGTTTCAATGGCATCAACACTGGTGCGGTAAGTTCCCCAAGTGCTGTTGTTCGATGTTTGGGTATTGGGGACGTTGATGGCAATTACTCGAGTAGAAGAAGTAACACGAGCTGCATCTCCCGTACCAATAGGAAGCACAACAATGATTTTCCACAAACGAGCAGGAACGGTAACACGACCGCTGTTGATGGTGGTGGTGGTTCCACCGTTGCTGCCTGTTCCTCCGGAGCCATAGACACCGGAAATGACATACAATTCATTTCCTGCGGTGATGAGTGTTCGGCAATAGGCTTCCAAATTAGCCCATAAACCTTGGTTATTGGCGGGAGCTTGAGGAACCATGTTCGACATGGTGAAGGTTGCCGCATTATCGGTTGCTGAACCATCTCGATCGTCGGAAGCACAAAGGTGGCCTCGGTCGAAACCGGTGTTGGTGTACGCTGTTGAAGGAACTTTGTAAAAACCGGTTGGAAGCAAGGATTCAGAAGCAAAACAATCGCAACGGGTTGCAGCACCTTTCCAAGCCGAGCTCAGGTGCCAAGATACCCAGTTGGCGCAACCTCGGCCATTGTTGTAGCTCATTACGTACTGAGATTTGGAAAGCAAATAATTGGAAAGATTGGTTGCCAAATTTGTAGCGCCTGAAGGATTTCCCATTTCCAAATTGTTATCACGAGTTGGGGTTCCGCCCGTTGAACCACCTCCAGATGTACCGCCTTGATCCACCACTGAAAAATCATCAACATTCAATCGGCCACCGGAAAGCTTGGTGAGGCGAAAACGAATGTTGCCGGTTACATTTAAAGAGAAGGATGTTGTTGTTAATGCCGTAGAGGAAGTCGTAATGGTTGAACCTAGAGCGGTCCACGTTGATCCAGAATTGGTGGAATAGGAAAGAGACCACGTAGAATTGGCGTCGGTACCGTACTTCGCGTGCTTTACCGAAACGGCGGTTGCACCGTTAGTCAAATTAAAATTCATTTCTACCGTACCAGAGTTCTGAATACGAACTGATTTTGTTCCCATTTTTCGATCAGAGGTAGACGTGCCAATCAACGCATCATTCAATGACCAAATGCCTGTAATCAACGTGATTGCTCCATTTGAATAGGCTGTTTTCGTGCCCGATTCAAAGGTTTCTGGCCAATTGGCGTAGGCTTGTGTTTTGTAAAACAACGGGTCGTTTGTTGCACGACCGGTTTGTTTTTCTGCATTGGGACCCACCAATTCAGGACAGATTGTTTTTTCTTTTTGGCAAGAAGCCAATCCGAGGCTTAATACGAGAAATAAATAGATTACTTTTTTCACGGTGGTTAACAATTAGGTACGCAAAGATGCAAAACGAATTTAAATTTTTTGCTGTTTTTTGCACATAGTTTCGTTAAAATGAGCTGAAAATGAGGGGTTTTTGCGGATTGATTTTCAAAAATATGTTGGATTTTCCTGCAAAAATTTTCAATGTTTTGTTTGTTCTTTTAAAATGTGGTAATATTGCACCACAAACCCACAAATAAATCATTATGTCAGACATTGCAAATCGCGTTAAGGCAATCATCGTTGAGAAATTGAACGTAGATGAAAGCGAAGTAACCAATGATGCAAGCTTCACCAACGATTTAGGTGCAGATTCTTTGGACACTGTAGAATTGATCATGGAATTCGAAAAGGAATTCAATGTTTCTATCCCAGACGATCAAGCTGAGCAAATTCAAACCGTTGGCGCAGCCATCCAATACTTAGAAGCAAACGCTAAGTAAAATCATTTTTAAATTTCGTTGCGCATGACTGAGCGTCGCATTGTTGTAACCGGTTTAGGTGCAATTACTCCACTGGGTAATTCTGTAGCCGAATTTTGGAACAACCTTATCCAGGGGGTAAGTGGTGCAGATATGATTACCAAATTCGATGCCTCTAAATTCAAAACGAGATTCGCGTGTGAAGTAAAAGGATTCGATCCATCGGAGTACATCGACAAGAAGGAACTCCGTAAGATGGATCCTTTTACTCATTATGCCATTGCTGCCGCTCAACAGGCGGTAGATGATGCCCAATTAACCGAGGGTTCTTACAACCCAGATCGAGTTGGGGTCATTTGGGGATCGGGAATTGGAGGGTTATTTACCTTTCAAAATGAATGCATTGCTTATGCACAAGGAGACGGAACCCCACGTTTCAATCCATTTTTCATTCCAAAAATGATTTCCGATATCGCTCCTGGACACATTTCCATGCGATTCGGATTTCGAGGTCCCAATTTTGCCACCGTATCCGCTTGCGCCTCTGCCACCAATGCCCTGCTTGACTCCTTGATGTACCTACGTGCAGGCAAGGCCGACATCATCATTTCTGGTGGATCCGAAGCAGCAGTAAACGAAGCAGGAGTTGGAGGATTCAACGCGATGAAAGCGCTCTCCGAGCGAAACGATAGTCCGAAAAACGCTTCTCGCCCCTTCGATCTAAACCGCGATGGTTTCGTTTTGGGAGAAGGCGCCGGTTGCATCGTCCTAGAAACCTTGGAACACGCTACCGCTCGTGGAGCAAAAATTTACGCCGAATTAGCCGGCGGAGGAGCATCTGCCGACGCTTATCACCTTACTGCTCCACATCCCGAAGGACTTGGGGCATCCAATGTGATGAAATCAGCCTTGGAAGATGCCAAATTATTGCCAAGCGATATTGATTACATCAATGTACACGGAACATCAACCCCTCTCGGTGATGTTGCTGAAACCAAAGCCATCATCTCCGTATTTGGAGAAAGTGCTTACCAATTGAACATCAGTTCTACAAAATCAATGACCGGCCACCTCTTGGGTGCTGCTGGAGCTGTTGAAGGTATTGCCTCCATTTTATCCATTCAAAACAACATTATTCCACCAACCATCAACCACGAAACCGTTGATCCTGATTTGGATAGTCGTTTGAATTTAACACTCAACACCGCACATAAAAGAACGGTTCGAGCAGCCCTTTCCAACACTTTCGGATTTGGCGGGCACAATGCTTCGGTGATTTTCAAAAAATACGAGCCCTAATTTGGCTCATGCGAATTCCTCTTCATCTTCGTTTTCGACACATCAGCCGTACAACGGATGAGCAGCAATTGGCAAAAACCGTTTTTCACTTAACCGGTTTATACCCCAAAAGACTTTCGCTATTTAAAGCCGCACTTACTCATTCCTCCATGGCGTCTCGATCCAAAGATCGGGTTCCGCACAATGAACGACTGGAGTTTCTCGGCGATGCGGTTATCGATTTGGTGATGGCCGATTTACTGTTCCGAAAATATCCAAATCGGGACGAGGGTTTTCTAACCGAAATGCGAGCCAAGGCCGTATCAACTAAAAATCACTCCTCCCTGTCGCAACGAATGGGGTTGGCACAACAGCTTCAATTTGATGCCATTCACCAAAAAACACAACTAACGGTTTCCATGCAAGCCGATGTTTATGAGGCATTTATCGCTGCCATTTACCTCGATCGTGGATATGATGCCGTTCATCAGTTCATCTCCCAAAAAATCATTGGCCACTACATCGATTTTGATGAGTTGGAACGGGTTGATGAAAATTACAAAAGTCGGTTATTCGAATGGGCTCAACGAAACAATAAACAAGTATCTTTCGAACTAGTGAAGATTCAACACGCCGGTGCTAAAAAACATTTTACCCTTGCTTTGTGCTTGGATGGGATTTCGGTCGCAGAAGGCATGGATTTTTCGAAAAAAGAAGCCGAACAAAATGCCTGCATGCGCTATTTGAAAGCAGAAGGAATCATTGAATAATACCATGTCGTACTCCATTTCTACCCTTGCGCAATGGCTGAACGCCCCATTTCTTGGGCGGGGAACCGATCGTGTAGAAGAATTGGCTTACGATACCCGCATCATACATCGGGGAGAACACACCCTCTTCATTGCGTTGGAATCGTCCCGTGCCGATGGACATGATTTTATACCGGAAGCCAGAAGGCGCGGCGTTACCCTTTTTCTTCTTTCAAAACCCATTGTACTTGCCGATCACGAATCGGCCATTCTGGTGCCCAATACATTAACCGCCCTTCAAATTATTGCTGAAAAACACCGCATCCATTTTTCCTATCCCGTAATTGGAGTAACAGGAAGTTACGGAAAAACCGTAGTAAAAGAATGGTTACGTCGTTTACTTTCTCCCTTCCACGCCATCGTATCTAATCCTCGAAGTTTTAACTCGCAAATTGGTGTTCCTCTTTCGGTATGGCGGATGAACGACACCTTCAACGTTGGAATATTCGAGTCGGGCGTGAGCCAATTGGGAGAAATGCCTGCACTACAGGCCATCATTCGTCCTACCGTAGGCATCTTCATCAATTTGGGTGAAGCCCACGCAAAAGGATTTCACGATCGGTTAGAAAAAGCCCGTGAGAAAGCGATCCTTTTCAAAGAATCTCGAAAACTGGTTCATTCGGCAGATTATCCCGAGTTGCTGCAAGCCATTGCAGAACTTAAAGAAACCAATCTCGATCTTCACGTTGAAACGTTTTCCATTCGAGGCAATCCAGCAGATTTATGCTTGATCAAAAAAGTCGATCATTGGGAGGCTAGCTACCATGGATTTCCCATCCCGTTTCCGTTGCCATTTCAAGACCAGGCTTCGGTAGAAAACGCGGCGGCAGCATTATTAGCTGCTTTTCAACTGGGCCATTTACCGGAACAAGTTTCTCCATTATTGGCCGAATTAGAGCCTGTAGAAATGCGTTTGCAACAAAAACAAGCCATCAATCAGTGCCAACTGATTAACGATAGTTATGGAAATACCATCGATGGATTAAGCGTTGCACTTGATTTTTGGCTAACGCAAAAAAGTCGACCCAAACGCACCTTAATTGTTAGCGATTTGGCTGAAGCCGGCCCAGAAGATGCGCCCAAATACCGTTGGCTCGCCCGAAGATTGCATCAAGCTGGGGTAGAACGTTTGCTCGGTATTGGACCACAACTGGTTCAATTTCAACGTTTTTTCCAAATACCTGAACAACAATTCTTCTCCTCTACCGAAGATTTTCTCGAAAAATTGCCTTTCATTCCCTTTTTCGATGAAAGCATTCTCCTCAAAGGCGCACGAGTTTTCGGATTTGAACGCATCGAGAAAAAACTCGGAGCACAAAAGCACCGAACGGTGCTGGAAGTAAACCTCGATGCCATTGAACACAATTTCCGCCTCTACCGAAGTTTGGTTCCAAAGGAAGTAAAAATGATGGTCATGGTTAAGGCCTTTGCTTACGGTTCTGGACTGTTGGAAGTAGCTGGCCGACTTCAGTACTTGGGTGCAAATTATTTGGCCGTGGCCTATGCCGACGAGGGAGTAGCGTTGCGAAAAGCCGGAATTACGCTTCCCATTTTAGTCATGAACCCCGAGGAAGACGCTTTCGATTCCTTGGTGGAATATGATTTAGAACCAGAAATCTTTGGTTTTGGGATTCTTCAGTCGCTGAACCGTTATTTGGAAAAAAACAATCCATCATCCCAATTGGGAATTCATTTAAAGTTGGATACGGGCATGCATCGATTGGGGTTTTTGATTTCTGAGAAAGAAGAACTTATCCAAACGTTGTTGACGTGTAGCCGCCTAGAGGTGAAAAGTTTAATGACGCATTTAGCAGCGGCAGAAGACCCTCAACAAGATGCTTTTACCGAAAAACAATTAACCGTTTTTCACGCCTTCGCCGACCAAATTGAACTGGCCTTGAACATTCATCCCCTCCGCCACGCGCTCAATACAGCCGGAATGATCCGCCACTCCTCTTTTTCAGGAAGCATGGTTCGGTTGGGAATCGGTTTGTATGGGGTAGATCCCTCTTCTAACATTCAAGATCGATTGCACCAAGTTAGTCGATTAAAAACCATCATTTCGCAAGTAAAATCCCTTAAACCTGGCGATACGGTAGGATATGGGCGGGTTGGTGTGGTAAACAAAGCCACCCGAGTTGGAACCATTGCCATTGGTTACGCCGATGGAATTGGCCGACAATTTGGCAATGGGAAAGCTTCCTTTTGGGTCAACGGGAAATTGGCACCCACCATTGGTAACATCTGCATGGATATGTGCATGATTGATTTGGATGGCATCGAGGCCAAAGAAGGTGATGACGTTATTCTTTTTGGACCTGAATTGCCACTGCCCCAACTTTGCCAACAAGTGGGCCTTATCCCCTACGAATTACTCACCGGCATCAGCCCCCGGGTGAAGCGCATTTACGTAAAGGAATAGCGGGTAGAATTGAAAAATGTTAAAAATCTTTTCCTTCGGCATTACCTTTTCGTTTCTCTTCCATTAATCGCATGATTGCTGCTTGGCTTTTCATATTAGGAATTCAATCTCCACCCGATACGCCACGAACGTATCCGCTTCCAACCATTGTGTTCGGAAGTGGCGTACCTGTAGCAAAAATTCCAAAAAACAGCTGCGATAATGCTCGTTTAGAACGAAAAATAAAAAAAGTACTTCCTTTAGCGAAGCGCGCTGGAGTAGAACTTAACGAGTTAAATGCCCAATTGTCTAAGCTTCCTCAACGAGAACACAAATCCCTCGTTTCTGCCACCGAAAAACACCTGAGGGATGAATTTACTGGTGAATTGGAAAACATGACCACATCGGAAGGAATCCTCTTGGTTCGTTTGCTTGACCGAGAGTGCGGAAAATCGGGATATTCCATCGTAAAAGAACTGCGAAACTCCTTCATTGCCGGAATGTTTCAAGCCACAGCTCGACTCTTTGGACAAAATTTGAAAGAAGAGTGGGATCCCGAAAAAATGATTTGTGAAGAGTATTTGATTCAGAAGATTGAACGGGAAGGAGAAAAGAAATGAAGCGGTGGGACGATCTCATTTTTCTTGGAAAAAACAAAAAATACGGCGCATATCAAGTTCGTCGAACAGCCGAAAAAGGGATCAAATGGGCATTATTTTTACAGTTGTTTCTCGGATTGGGTTGTGGAATCGGGGCGAAATGGTGGGCATTGCAACAGGATTTAGAACTGGTAGTTCCCCACGGACCACCGGTATACATTCCGCCTGAAGTTGTTCAACCGGTGGAAGAAAAGCCCGAAAAATCGGCTGAAATTCCAAGAAAAGAGAAAAAAACACGCTCCGATCAATTGACGGTGGAAAAGGTTGTTCCTGAAAAATCCCAAGCAGAACCAACTCCCCCAACTCCGCTCCTGCCCATCGCCCAAACCGATACTTTGGGAAAAAACTTGGATAAGCAAGAGGGCGCGAAAGTCGATTCAAATCAGGTTTCCATTTTGGCCGAAACCCGAGATCCCGCCTTTCCCGGGGGTTTTGATTCATTGGTTCGTTACCTTCACGCAACGGTAGAACGCCCTTCTGCAGTAAAAAAAGTTTACGCTTCCTTCACGGTATCATTTTTAATCGACACCAACGGAATGATTCAACAAGTAGATGTTGGCACCAATGGATATCCGCTTTATCGTCAGATATTGAAAGTGGCCCTTCAAAAGATGCCAAGCTGGAGCCCTGGAATCAAAGAGGGCCATCCTTTTGAAGCAAGAATGACCCTCCCGGTTGTTTTTAATGAAAAACTGAAACCTTAACGGCGCGGCATGGGCATCATGTCCATCATCATGCGCATGCGCATATCGGGCATTTGTGGCCCGCCGCTACCAAATTTTCGGAACGTATACGTGTAGTTCACCATGAAGTAGCGGGTTAGCACATTGTTTTGAACGTCTTCAAAATACGATTGAGTGGCATTTCGACTTACAGCAACGTTCTGTTTCAACAAGTCAAAGCCGTTGAGTCGAATTTCATGCGCACGCTGAGGTCCAAATTTGTAACCAACGGCCGCATTCATCAACACAAAGTTTTGATTGAAGCCTGCACTCAATCCCGAATTGTACTGATGGGTTGCCTCTACATTGATAACCAATCCTTTGTAAGGCATCCAATTCACCTTAGCTTTGCTGTATTGGTTGTAATACGTTTGGTTCAATGTGGTTTGCAAAGAATTGGTAATTTGACTGTAGGTTGTGTTGGATGAAACGGAGAAATCAATTTTCTCACTAATTCTGCTGGTAACCACCAATCCAGCAAAATAGGCGGGGGTTTCCGAAAAGTTGGTCTTTCCATTGATGATGGATGGGTTTCGGCTGTACGAAAAACCACCATTGAAATTCAGATTCGATTTGATTTTGTTGACCGGCAAACCGTAACTGAAAAAAGAGCGCCACGAATATTGGCCATTCACGTTCTCGGGACGCACCAATTGTGCTCCCCTGCCAACCTCGATGCCATAAACCGTGGTATCGAAAGGCGTATTGTTGATAAACGTATTGTTCACCACGGCATTGTTGGTTACACCTCCTCCGAAGAACAAAAAGAAGTTTTGGTTATTCGTGGGGTTATTCAAACTAAATCGACCGTTCAAATTATGGCGGTAGTCTTGTTTCAAATCGGCATTACCCGTACTCAATTGGGTAGGATTGGTATTGTTTACCACCACTTGCAATTGATCAACACTTGGAACATTGTTCGACGTGGTATAATTGAAACGTAAATTGGTATTTTTATCAACCTTGATTTGCCACTGCATATTCGGTAACACCGACTGAAAGACCTGACGAAGGGTGTCGGTAAACGGGAAGGTGGCCAAATTGGACAGTACCGCTTGTTGTGCTGCTACTCCAACCGAAAAATTGTGCTTGTCTTTCTGGTAACGGTAAGTAACTCCACCGTTGGTATAATTGTACTTGCTGTCGAAGGTAGAAGAGAGAAGCGAAATGGGAGGAGCCCCAAAAGCCGCATCGTCGAATGTTCTTTTATCGGAAGCGTTGCGGCTGTTGTTCTGCGTAACCGAAACTTGAAGAGAATTAAAACTATCCAGGGCTTCGGTGTAGGTAACATTGGTGTTGATCGCCACATTCAATCGTTCGGAATTTGAAAACTGATTCAATGTGTCTGAAATTACCCCGGTAGAATCCAAGTAAAAATTATTTTCCGAGAACAGGGTGCTGTTACCATTTCGGGTAACCAAAGATGGAGATACGTTCAACGAAATGGTTCTTCCGTACTTTTTAAATCCGTGGCGGTACAATACAGGTGCAGCGGCATTATAAGAAAGGTTGTTGGAGCCGTTTAAATTGTTCAAACTGTTTAAAATGCGAACGGGAAGTTTATTTTGCCCATCCAGTGCCGTTGATGAAATATTGTCCTGAACGGTTAGTCGAGGGGTGAAAACAAATGAGTTTAAACTATCGATTTTGTATTCCATCCGTCCATTCAATCGGTGATTGATATTTTGGTTCCGCGATTCATTGGTTTCGTTGTAAATGATTCCATCGTTTCCGGTTGTTGTGAAAAATTGTCGGCGCAAATCTGAATTCACGTTGGTTTCGCTCCAGTTAAAGAAATAGCTACCGGAGGTTTCCAGTTTTTTAAATTTATTGGAATAGTTGATTCCAGCGGCATGGGTTGTTGTTACCCCGCTTTTTTGATCATTAAAGAAATTCCCAGCGGCTCCTCCACCCATCATCATCATTCCACCGCCACCGCCTCGGCCGCCACCGCCGCCCATCATTCCCATCATGTCTTCAACCGCGAAGTTTTGTTCATTGATGTTGTTGGATTGGGCCAGTAATGTAATGCGTCGTTCGCCTTTGAACTTGTTCAAACTCGCTCCGGCTTTGTACAAACCATCGGATGCACTTTTTACGGGATCCAATGCTCCTACTCCACCGTAATACTTGCCAAATTCAGCATTTTTAAATTGGGACTTGGTAATAATGTTGATGGTTTTCTTTTCATTACCGTCGCTAAATCCGGTAAACAACGATTGGTCGCTTTTCTGATCAAAGAATTGAACTTTATCTACCACTTCAGCGGGTAGGTTTTTCAATACCGAGCTTGGATCGTCGCCCATAAAACGCTTTCCATCCACCAAAACCTGTTTAACTTCTTCTCCTTGCGCCTGAACTTTTCCATTTTGAATGGTTACTCCTGGCATTTTCGTAACCAAATCTTCGGTCGTTGCGTCTGGATTAACCTTAAATGCTCCGGCATTCACTTCGGTGGTGTCGCCTTTTTGGGTGGTGATGTTCTGGGTGTTGATATTGACTCCCTGCAAATTTTTCCCGGTTTTTTGTAAAACAATGGGAGAAACAACCACGGGAGATTCTTGAATAAACCCCGATTGCATTTTGTCAGCATATCCGAGATAGGTTACCTTCAACAAAAACGGTCCAGGACGACCTCTTTCAAGGGTATACTCTCCTTTTTCGTTGGTGGTGGTTCCGCGCATAACCGAGCTATCTCGCGGATTAAATAGTCCAACATTTGCGCCGTAAATGGGTTTTTGGTCCTCACCGATCACCGTTCCTTTGATAATAAACGGTTGTGCTAATGCACACAAGGGTGCCAAAAACAATAATACAAGTAGTTTTTTCACAAAGTAATCCTTTTGAGTAAGACGTTGTACAGTAATTAGGTTTAACGTGCACAACTAATCCACGGTTGATTGGCAAAGATAAAAGTTGTTCATTATCTTTCAGTTGAAAAACTATTCACCATGAAACGAATTGTCCTTTTTTGGCTACTTCTATCTTTTTCAACGATTTCTATTTTCGCTCAAAGCCCCGTGACTTTGGGTACCGCTGTTTTAAACGCAACGCAATCGGGGCCTTTGTACCGTCCGTTCAACAGCAGCACCATGAATTACTCAAATTTTGCCTATTTGCTCACTGCTGCCGACCTTAACGCCATTCCTCCAGGATCTTTGATCACCCAAATCGATTTTCAGGTGGCGCCGTTTAGCGGAAGCTTGTCGGGTGCGAATGTGTTTCAAATTTCCATGAAAAACGAGCGAAACGTCTCCTTTTTTCCACAGAATACCTCTTTCAACAACGAGCTATTGGGCGCACAACCCGTTTTTACCGATAGCAATTATCAAGTAGCACAAGGTGGCGGTTGGATCTCCCACCTGTTCAATGTG
Source organism: Bacteroidota bacterium (assembly GCA_947501265.1). Classification (GTDB taxonomy): domain Bacteria; phylum Bacteroidota; class Bacteroidia; order UBA7662; family CANHCV01; genus CANHCV01. The sequence continues at coordinate 70,125 of CANMVY010000011.1, read as the reverse complement.
CCCTTTCCCTATTCGGGCGGCGGAATAAAATTGCTTTCAGCTTTTTTTCTAGGGGGAAGCCAAACCGGGAACGGAATTTTTTACTATTACGATCCGGCCCCGGGAAAAGCCTTGGGGGGCGCATCCAATACGGCTGCTGGAGCCACAACGTTCAACAGCGCCTATTCGAATCTTCGTCCGCAAATGCGGATCCATTTTACGAACCCCACCGGAACCGACATTTCCATGGATCGAATCATCTCTCCGAATTTGCCCGTGAATGGAGGATCAAATTCATCGGTTGGAGTTGAAATTTCAAACCTTGGAGCCACCAATATTTCCTCGTTTTCCGTAGGATATCAGGTAAACAATCAGCCGCCCATCACCCAAACTGTTTCCAACAACATCGCACCGGGAAACCGCTACCAACACACGTTTTCTTCAAGTATTGCCATCCCAACATCGGGAAGCTTGTTGCTTAAAACGTGGTCGAATCGTCCTAACCTCCTTTCCCCCGATGCCAACCCCTCCAACGACACCCTTGAAACGATCATCTGTCCTGCCCTTTCCGCAGGAACCTACACCGTGGGTGGTGCAACATCGGCTTTTTCAACCTTACAACAAGCCATCGATCGCATCAACTGCGGGGGCATTTCGGGAAATGTAACCCTATCCATCAACCCGGGAACCTATAACGGGAATTTCACCCTCAATGCCTTCCCGGGCTCTCAAATTCACCAGCTTACCCTAACCTCCAGCACCCAGAGAAATCAAGATGTTATCCTTTCCAATGGTGGTAATGGTTCCGTACTTTCGGTCTTCGATGTAAAAAACCTCTATATCGACCAACTCTCCTTTCAAAAATCAAATACCCCAGCCCTACTTCACGAATACACCCTTTTTCTTCAGCGATGCGAAGATGTAACCGTTACCAACTGTTCATTTTTATCATCCCCACAAGGATTTAGCACCTACAATCGAAATGTTGGACTAACATCTACCAAACGAATTAACATCGTTCAATCAAAAATAAAACACGGGTATTTTGGGTTAACCGTAGAAGGATTGCCTGGCGCCATCAACGAAAACATTGCCTTTCTTGACGGTATCGTGGAGGAGACGTATTTCTCATGCATGGACGTAAAATCGACCAAGGGTCTGCGAATTGAAGGCAACAACATCAAAAATCCCTATACCCTTTACTCGTTTTCAACGGCCATTCAAATTTCGGAGTCGGAAGATTTAAACATTCTCCGCAACCGGATTTCGGGAAATTTTGGAGGAACGCTTATTTCCTTAACCAACATCGATGGGGGAAATTTAGGAAATCTCGTTGCTAACAATTTTATTCAGGGCGTTTTTCAAAACACGGCTTCCCCTCGAATTCTTTACTTCTATCCGCAAACGACCGGAAGCGGCATTCGCGACGAACTGCAATTTGTTCACAACACCATGGATGTGCGATTGGGTCAAACAGGATTAACCAATACCACCGGTTTGTTTTACGTGTTGGCTTCTGGAAATGTTGTTTCCTCCTTCGTTTTCGCTAACAATTTGCTGCACTTCGACACCGCTGCAACCCGAAGCATTTCAACAGGCACCAACATTTTTTATCTTTCAAACACCCCATTTCTCGATTCTTCCCTTTTCAATCACAACCAATATTTCACTCCTCAATCGGGAGTAAACCTTGGAATTGTTGGATCAAACGGCATCCCTTACAACTCCCTCAATTCGTGGAGTTCTGCTTTGGGAATTGATTCTCAATCGTTTTGGTTGAATGCCCAACTTTCGCAAGGGCGCTACCCCGTTCCTACCGTTGGGCTTCTCAATAATGCTGGGATTTCCCTTCCTTCAATAAATGAAGATTACCTCGGCAACCCTCGCTCAGCAACCCAGCCCGATTTGGGTGCATTGGAATTCAATACCTCCTCCACCGATTTAACCATTTCCCGCCTTGATTCGCCAAGAGCATATTGTGGGATGAACCAAGAACCCGTTATTGCTTGGGTGAAAAATACAGGTTCTATCACCGTATCTTCTTTTTCCATCGGTTTTTCGGTCAATGGGGGAACTCCCGTAACCCAAAACCAAACCGCATTCCTCAATCCGGGCGATTCCTTAAGGGTTCGCCTATCAACCCCGGCCAACCTAAACATTACCGGCCCCATCGAATTGCAAGTGTTTTGCAACCACCCTCAAGATTCCATTTCTTACAACGACACCTTGTTTTGGCAAGTGGACCTCGCGTCCATTGATCAATTTCCAACCCTCCAAAATTTCGATAAAGCCGTTTATGTTCCATTTAACCAGGGAGATGTTTCCCCAACAGGTTGGATTTCCACCCCCGTTGCCCTCAACACCTACCGTTGGGTCGTAACCCAAGGACGGGCTAGCCCCAATGCTACCGGAGCGCCATACGACCACACTTCGGGCTTGGCATCGGGAACGTACATCAATGCTTCAGCCAATTCTGCAGGCCCCGATTGTTTTCTCTCTTCCCCATGCGTTGACTTCCGCCAGGTTGTTCGCCCCAAATTTTCGTACTGGGCCTATTTATTTGGCGTAAACATGGGCACCCTTACCCTAGAAGCCGATACCGGTTCTGGATTTCATCGCGTTGATTCTATGAGTGGTGCCAAACAAAACCTTGGTGATCCTTGGACCAATCGAGTGGTTGATTTATTGCCCTATGCTGGAAAAGTGGTTTCTTTTCGATTCCGAGCGCAGCGAGGAAATGGATTACTGAGCGATATTTCCTTAGACGATTTGAAGTTTTATGAAACCCCCAACCGCGACGTTGCCCTTGCCTCCATCGATTCTCCTGTTGGGGGATGCGGCATCAAAGCCATGGAAACGGTACGATTGAAATTGGTCAATACCGGCCTAACAAACATTCAAAACTTCCAAGTGGGCTACATCGTTAACCAAGGGACGCCCGTTGTTGAAACGGTAACGCAAATCATGCGGCCCAACGACACCTTGATTTATGCCTTTTCCACGAAAATGGCAGTGAATGGCATTCCCGTGATTCAACTCGAAACTTTTGCTCAAATGATTGGAGATCAGGACAGTTTGAACAATCAGGCCTCAGCCATCATTTACAACCAAGCGCGCATCACCCCGTATCTCAATAACATCGAATCGGCGTCTTACGTGAATAATTTTCAGGGAAGCATGAACGATGGTTGGGAAATGTTGCCCACGCTCTTAGTTGGAACTCCTTACGTTTTTGTGGTGAACCGAGGTACCACTTATGGAACTGGAACCGGTCCGTTGGTGGATCATACCTCCGGAACGGGGACCGGAACTTACGTTTATGCCGAAAGTAATCTCACGGGCGGAGCAGCCGGAAATGTGGCTTATCTCAGCAGCCCGTGTTTCGACTTAACCAACCTCACCAATCCACGATTATCGTTTTACTACCATTTCTTTGGCACCACAATTGGTAAAATGATCATCCAAGTGAATAAAGGATATGGATGGGTTTCGGTAGATTCGATTGTGGGCGCGCAACAAACCAACCAAAATAGTCCGTGGCAAAAACGCAGCATCAATTTGGTGAATTTCGCCAACGAACTGATAAAGGTTCGATTCATGGCCGTGCGAGGAAATGGAACTTTGGGCGATATGGCCCTGGACGATATTTCCATTGAATCGGCTCCATCGATCGATTTAGAAACGGTTTCCATTTTGGAACCCAATCTTACCTCGTGTTCATTCCCTTCTTCTGCCAAAGTGAAAGCCATTTTTAGGAACAACGGCTTCCTACCGATAACGAACCCCTCCGTTAACTACCTCTTGCAAGGTTCAACCACGGTTACTGAAACTATTCCGAGAACATTAGCGCCGGGCGACACCGTTCAATACACCTTTTCAACCTCGGCCGCTATTCCCAACAATCAGATTTATGCGTTGCAGGTATTTTGTGCGGCCAGCGGAGATACCGTTTTTCATAACGATAGCGTTCGGGGGAGCATCAACAAAGTTCTACTCTCCAACTTCCCCTCCACCGAAACCTTTGGTCCCGCAACGTCTCCCATTTTGGCAGACGGTTGGAAATTTGAATCCAACTCGGCTTACACGTGGAAATTAACAGGAAATGGAACCCCCACGGCGACAACCGGCCCAATGAACGATCATACCGGTGGGGGAAAATTCGCTTTTGCAGATGGATCAACCGGCGCACAAGGAAACATCGCCTATTTTGTTTCTCCATGTTTGGATTTTACTGGACTTTGGTCGCCAAAATTGACTTTCTGGTACCATTTGTACGGGGCCAACGTTAACGCTCTGGCTGTTGAGGTCTTTGCCAACAACACTTGGAACCAAGTTTTTCGAATCGTAGGGCAACGCCAATCGACCGAAATTTCTCCTTGGGAAGACACCAGCATTTCTCTTTCCAATTTCGGAAATCAAGTCGTAAAAGTTCGATTCAGAGCGACCCGCGGCACCACCGATTTATCTGACATCGCCATTGATGACGTTTCGTTTTCCAATACGCCCAATTCTTCCTTGGAATTAAAACAAGAAGCCATCAGCGTATTTCCCAATCCGTCCCATTCCCAAGTTTTCGTGAAAAACACATCCGGCCATTCGGGTCGTTATGTTTTGTTTAACTCTTTAGGTCAAATGGTGACGGTTAAAGCGCAAACGTTGGATTCGGGCATCACCGCGATGGATGTGCAACAATTGCCTTCGGGAATGTATTGGTTGGTAGAGTTAAACTCGGGTTGGAGGGGTAAAGTGCTGAAAAATTAAAGAATTTGCATCACCAAGCCGCTCAAAATTTTCGGTTCAAAGCTGGTACTTTTGGGCGGCATCACTTGCCCCAAATCGCTCACCTCAAAAATATCATCAATTTCTGGGGCACGGCAAAGCAACACGCAAGCCGTATCTACTTCTGACAGCAATGCTTTAAATTTTTTCAACGGCATGCTTTTGGTTCCAAAAGCAATGCGTGGATCCTTGGTAATTTCTCGAATGCCAAAAATCGGATCAATGATTTTTGATTGAAGAACACTAACATCCAATCGTTCCAAAACAGAATTGAATTCCCAATGCTCTCTGGGGACCAACAGATAAGTTTTGTCGGGAAAACACAAGAGAAAATGGTAAGAAGAAAGAAATTGAAAATACCATTGATCCAACAAGACCTCTTTCACCACAAATTCCTTATTCAACCTCTGAAGAAGTTCTTCTCGATTGAATTCATCGTGCTTTTTGATTAGACGATAAAAGGGGTGGATATTGAGTTGTGAAGAAGAAATCAGCGTAGCGGTAAAATACTCCAATGCGGAAGATTTCTTTTCGAAAAAAGAGTGCGATGCACACGCTGCCCGATGGTGACCGTCGGCAATGTAGAACGAGGGGCAGCGGTGAAACGCTTGCATGATCTCGTCAACCCAATCGGGTTGCTTCACCCTCCAAATTTTGTACACGTAATTTTGTGAACCCGTGGCCTCTAAAAATGGTGGTGATTCTTTGGTGATCTCGGCCAACAGCACATCCAATTCATGCTGATGTTGGTAGGTTAAGTTCACCGGTGTGGTGTTTATTCCTATTTCCTCTAAAAACCTCGACAGTTGCAATTCACGATCCTCACGGGTTTTTTCGTGCTTCTTGATTTTTTGATCTTGCAAGTCTTGGGCGCTCACCAAGCCAACCAAACCGGTTTGAACGATAACTCCGGTATCGACCTGATAAACATAAAAGCACTCTTCCTCATCTACCTGAAAAATTCCATCTCCCATCAATTGCTGCAATCGTTTGTGCGAAGCCTCCAGGGCCGACTCAAACTCAGCTACCTGATCAGGGCGATAGCCAACGGGGCGCAAAACCGGCCAAAAAGAATACGGATTAAATCCGCGTTCAATTCTTTCCGACTCAGAATCGAAAATCAAATCGGTTTCCAAAATCGTATGTTGTACGAAATCGGGATGCGGCAGCAAGGCTTTAAACGGGAGAAAAGTGGGCATGTTTTAGCTGCCGAAATGTTGGTTCAAAATGCTTGCGATTTCCTCCCCGATGCGATCCTGGGCTTCTTGGGTAGCTGCCCCCACGTGGGGAGTGGTGATCAACTTGGGGTGCTGCAATAAATCCACCCGCGGAGTAGGTTCATTTTCGAAAACATCCAGTGCCGCTGCCGATAAATGACCTGAATTCAGTGCATCTAAAAGCGCATCTTCGTCGATAACGCCCCCTCGGGCGCAATTCACAACCATGGCCCCTTTGGGAAGCATTGCCAATTCTTTTTCTCCCAAAACAGCACTTCCGTCGGGTTGCTTGGGAACGTGCAAGGAAACGTAGTGACAATGCGGCAAAAGTTCTGCTAAAGAGTCAAATTTTTCAACTTCTACGGTTATGATTTGCCCGCCGATGGCTAATGAAACACGGGGTTCGGTGGCAAACGGATCGTAGGCCAAAACCTGCATTCCGCTACCTAGAGCGTACTGGGCTAAGCTTCGACCAATGCGACCAAAGCCCACAATGCCCAAGGTTTTTCCCCGAAGTTCGGTTCCTTTTCCGTATTTCTTTTTCAACGCATTGAATTCCGAGGCTCCAGAAATGGGCATGTTTCGATCGGCGTCATACAAGCCACGAGCCATGGAAAACATCATTCCAAAGGTTAATTCGGCCACACTTTGAGAAGAAGAAGCCGGAGTATTGTACACGGTTAAACCCTTGGATTTGGCGTGTTCAACATCAATATTATCTACTCCTACTCCTCCACGAACGATCACTTGGAGGGAAGGGCATGCGTCGATGAGGTCTTTGCGAACTTTAGTGGCACTGCGTACCAACAAAACGGCAACCTTTTTCTCTTGAATGTAAGTTGCCAAATCGGCTTGAGGAATGGAATTTAAATCGAGATCGAAGTGGCAACTCTGCAAAATTGCTTGGGCACCTGCGGAAGAAATTCCGTCGTTGGCGAGAACGTAAAACTTGCTCATCCGAATTGTTTTTCTAAGTTTTGCATCACTTCTACTAGCGCTTTTACGCTCGATAGCGGAAGCGCATTGTACAAGGAAGCGCGGTAGCCGCCAACAGAACGGTGGCCGCGAATTCCTGAAATTTGGGCCTCTTTCCACAAGCGGTCGAATTCGGGTTCAAGGTCTGCATTGTTCAACACGAACGTCACATTCATTTTGCTGCGGTCTTCAAGGTCGGCCGTTCCTTTGAACAAGGAATTTCGATCGATTTCGGCATACAAGCACGCGGCTTTTTCGTTGTTGATTCTTTCCATTTCTCCAATACCGCCCAAGTCTTTCAACCATTCCAAGGTAAGCATGCTCACATAAATGGAAAAAACCGGAGGTGTATTGTACATGCTATCTTTCTCGTATTGTTTTTTCAAATCGAGCATGGTAGGAATCGCCAAAGTGCGGCGCTCCATCGCTTCTTCTTTAACAATGTACAAGGTTGCGCCAGCTGGTCCCAGGTTTTTCTGAGCACCGGCATAAATCAAGTCAAACTTGGAAACATCGATCTGTTTAGAAAAAATATCGGAAGACATGTCGGCAACCAAAGGAACATGGGTTTCGGGAATATGATGAAACTGCGTTCCTTCAATGGTGTTGTTGGTGGTAATGTGCAAATAATCGGAGTCGATTGGAATCACATAATCTTTGGGAATGTAGCAGAAATTGCGATCTTGAGAAGAAGCAATGACATTGGCCGTAGCACCGGTAAAAGACACTTCTTTGATGGCTCCTGCCGACCATGTTCCGGTATTGATGTAGGCGGGATTCTTGCGATTTCCCATCATGTTGTAGGCCGAAATCAAAAACCCAAGTGAAGCGCCACCTTGCAAAAACAGAACTTGGTACCCTTCTGGCACGCCCAACAATTCTTTGACCAACTGTTGTGAGCGCTCCATCACGGCTTCGAAATTCTTACTTCGGTGAGAAACCTCAATCAAAGAAAGATTCAATCCATCGAAATTGATGACAGCTTCTGAAGCTTGTTGCAGAACCGATTCGGGAAGAATACATGGTCCTGCGCTGAAGTTATGCGGTTTGTTCATGCGCGGGTATTTATTGCCGTAAAAATACGGCATAACACTAAAAACCGCGCAACTTTCTGAAAGAGTAAATCAATAACCGCAATCGATTGAAATAATCGCCCTGTTCTTTGGCCGAAGCATCGCCAACCGGCATCGCTTTTTGGGCCATGTTGCTCATGAATTCACTCAAATAATTGGCATATTCTTCACTCGACGTGTACATCAAATAAATGGAATTGGGGGCAATGTAAGCCACTTTCGACCCGTTGGTAAGGTGGATTAAAATGGTATTGTCCCCAAACGTTAAATCGGAATGATACATGGTAAACGACTGATCCGAAGGCGTACTGCTTCCGTCGGGATTTCGAAAATACTTCACCTTGTTTTTGGTTTGAATCTCCAAATGCTCAATCAGTTCCTCCATCTCCTTCAACAAAAGCGTCACCTCTTCCGAAGATTCAAAATATCCCGCATTGCTGTAGTAATCGATCTGATTCAGAAAATTGGTAAAAATTTCTTCTCCCCAAAACTCTTCCGACCCAAATTGAAAATACAAATCAACAATTTTTTGGTTGATTTCTGGTTTGAGTTCCTGATAATGTTCGGCCTTGAATTTTAAATTCTGAAATTTTGCGTTTCCCAACATCGATTTTTGGTAGAGAAAATACCGGAAATATCCTATTCGATCGAACATCAACGAATAAAACAACGGTATTTCTTTCGGAAAACTGATGAATCGGCTGATGCCGCGTTGGTAATATTGCTCCAAAAATCGATAGACTTCTTGTAGAAATTGAGCGTATTTGTAGTTCTTATCATCCACCGCTCGGAAGTGAAACGGCACCGTTTCTTTGGTGGGTAGCAACTCGCTCATTTGAGCGTTGCAGTGCCGCATCAACTTGTAAACTTCGGCCAATGTAATTTCTTTCCATCCTCGAATCCTGCGGTAGGCCGGGTCTCGAGAAATACATAAAACCTCGGCAACTTGATCTGCATAATTCCCATCTGGAAAAAACTTCTTCAAATTTCTAAAAAACTCCTCCTGCACCTCTACCGCTCCCAAAGTATTCGGCTGAGTGTTTGTCATGCTGATGTTGGTTATCTGGTTCTACATGGAAGAAATTTCAAACAAAACCTTAGGAGATTTTTACCATTGCAAAAATTAATGATATAAATCGGGTTAATGTTTTTAAAATCAGGAACTTGTGCAACAATTGATGTTGTCACATTGTTTCCACATCTCACCTTTTCAACCGTGCAACCACCTTTCCAACCACAATCGGAGCTTCCACCCGAATAGGAATCAAATCGGTTTCTCTGAGGTAAACCGACATTTCTGTTCCACCTTTGAACAACGACCCTTCGATCAGTGCCGGGCGGATTTTAAAGCAAGGAACCGTTTTTCCATTCACGGTTAGATTCACTTTTCCTTCGAAACGAACCGTAGAGGCATAAACCGAATCTTCCAGAAGTAAGGGAAGTACAAAGGAAAATCCGGGTTTTTTCGATTTCCAATCGATGTTTCGGCAGTGGTAAATGCCCGCAAGCGGATCGGTAGCGTTAGCCGAAATCTTCACCTTCGTCTTCGTTTTTGTGCCCTTTTCCTCCGTTTCGATGTTTGCATACCCTTCATCAAAATGGAACCAAGCCGTTTGCTTGTAATGATGCGATCCTTCGTTAACGATGCGCTGGAAACAGTAAGGCTGCAACGTTTTTAAATCGGCCCAGGAGTAATATTGATCCCGAACTGGATAAAACCAATCGTACCAAGCCATGGAACTTCCAATTCCACTAAATCGGAAACACGCTTTTCCTTGGTAAGTTCCCGAATCAATGGAAAACGTAACTTTGCCCGCATCGGGCCAAGAAAATCCTGCTTGGTAATCCACCAAATACGAGATTCGTTCACCTAACGAAAAAGGATAGGGGGAGTCTCCTCCCCCTATCGCGATCATCATTCCAAATAGGAAAATGAGTTTATGCATTGGCGTTTGCGCGCTCTTTCATGTCTTTAAAAAACGAACGCTCTTCTTCCAAACGACCGCGCTCTTTTTTGTTCAAATCCATCAAATTCAACTTATTCAAACACTCTTCTGCACGGTTGAAGTTGCCCAACCAAATGTTTGCTTCAGCAATATTGAACAACAAGGCCAAGGTAACATCAGCATTAACTCTTGATTTTTTATCCTTGATGTTTGATTCGGATAAATCCTTCTCCCACATCGCCGTTGCAGCGGCAAGTTTCTCTTTTGCACGCGTTGGGTTAGCACTTTCGTACAACAACATCAATCCTTCAAACGCCGATTCATACGCCTTGTTGATGCTGGAATAATCTTGTTTCTTGGAAGTAACATCGTACAAATCAGCTGCGCGATTGGTTTTAGCGTATCCGTGTTGGTTGTTCAATTGGGTACGGATGCTTGCCAAATTTTCGTTAACCACTTGATCTTCCGCTTTGGAAAGGATCGCATCTTTTTGACTGTTGTAAGCATTGCGAGCTTCGTAGTCTGATTTATACTCAGCACTCTTGGTGGTGCGGTCGTCGTTGAACATCAAATCATCTGAAACCACGCCTAAGGTAGGACTTACTACTTTCAAACGCATGGGATGACGGTACTTCAACTCATAGAAATAGGTAGTGGTTGGAACGCTGGTGAAGGTGCCGTTGGATTGTTTAACCATGGTATTTTTGGTCGTTGTCTTGAATTCTACCGTGCTTTCAAAGCCCAACAAAGTCACCGAAATCATCACCGCATTGTCGCGGTTAGAGGAGTAGCCCTCTGGGCGTAGGTATTCTGCAGCTAGCGCTTCGTGGTTGAACACTTTTCCTGTTCTTTCTTCAACAACCGATTGTTTGGACGGCGGATAAATGGTTTTTTTCAACGGCTTGCCTTGTTCCAACAATTGCTTATCGATGATTTTTTGAGCCGTTGTTTTCTTGTTGTAAGCATCCACCTCTTTTTGGTAACGATCGTCTTCCCGCTTTACTTCGTCTTGATAAAGCGCCATGTCCATCAAATACTTTTGCTCGGCTTCGTCTTTTTTGCGCTGAAAAGCTGCTTTTTGCTCTTCAATTTTTTTCAAATAATCGGGAATGATTTCACCTTGGGCGTTGCGGGTAGTTCCTTTCACCAAAGGTTTCATCGGAAGGCGAATGTAATCGAATTTAATTTCTTTGCGATCAACATCCTGGGCAACAGCAGCCATCACCGATAAAGCGATTGCAACTGTGGTAAAGATTTTTTTCATGTATTAGAGTTTTTATTTTAGTTCAAAGTTATCACGGTCTTGGAGAAAGGGCAAACTTTCGCGGGTGCTTTTCAACAATTGTGCCGAAATTTTACCAAGAACGATTTCTTCCTTGGGCTGGGCCATAAGAATCCTCTCACCCAAGGGGTTGATGATTTGGGAATGCCCCGGAAATTCCCAGCCGTTCCCGTCAACTCCTACCCGATTTACGGCCACCACGTAGCATTGATTTTCGATCGCCCGGGCGGTTAAAAGCGCATCCCAAGCCGAAATGCGTTTGCCCGGCCAATTCGCCACGTAAATCAACAAATCATACGCATCGGTATTTCTGGAAAAAACGGGGAACCTTAAATCATAACAAATCAGTGGGCAAATTTTCCAACCCAAATAGTCAATGATCAATCGCTCTTTTCCCGCGGTGTAAAATTGGTCCTCCTTCGCCATCGCAAACAAATGCCGCTTGTCGTACCATTGCAATTTTCCATCGGGGAAAGCGGCAAACAATCGATTGGTCGCCACCCCTTTTTCCAATACGGCGATGGTGCCCATAAATAGCTTTTGATGATCGAAGGCCCAACCGCGCAAAGCCTGCAGCAAAGTTCCACTCATGGGTTGGGCAACTTTCTCCACATTCATGGAAAACCCCGACCCAAACATTTCGGGAAGAATCACCACTTCGCCCAAGGCTTGGCGCTCTAGGAGACTGTTAATGTGTTGGATGTTTCGTTCCGGATTCTCCCAAAAGATATCCAACTGAACCAAACTAACCGTTAAATCTTGCATAAAATTTCAGCTGCTTTTTCCAAGGTTTCGTCGCTCTTTGCGAAGCAAACACGAATGTTTTTCCCTTTGGTTTTCAAATGATAAAACGGACTCAACGGAATGGTTGCTATGCCGTTTAATTTCACCAAATCCTTCACGAAATCCTCATCCGGTAAATCTGAAATGCCTTCGTAATTCAGCAATTGAAAAAACGACCCCTCAGATGGACGGAACGAAAATCGGCTCCCCTCCATGAGAGATAAAAAGAAATCGCGCTTCTTTTGGTAAAAATCTGATAATTCTAAATAGGTATCCTCCCGATCGATGTATTCGGCATAGGCGTGCTGGATGGGAGTAACCACGGAAAAAACTAAAAACTGATGCAGTTTTCGGATCTCACGAATTAACTCTGCAGGGCCATATACATAGCCCACCTTCCATCCGGTGTTGTGCCAAACCTTCCCGAAGGAAGATACCACGACGGTGCGTTCGGCGAGCTTTGGACGAGAAGTGGGGCTCACGTGTTTTCGGCCATCGAACGTCATGTGTTCGTACACCTCATCCGAAATAATGATAATATCACTACCATCAACCAAATTTTCCAAGCGCTCCAAATCGTGTTCCGTCAATAAATTTCCGGTTGGATTATGGGGCGTGTTCAGGATGATGACTTTCGTTTGCTGCGTAATCGCTCGTTTAATCTTGGTCCAATCGTACGTAAAGGTGTCGGGTTCCAATTCAGCATACACCGCGAGTCCTCCGTTTGCCTTGATGGCCGGAACATAACTGTCGTAGGCGGGTTCAAAAATCAAGGCTTCATCGTCTTCTCGAACAAAAGCGCTGATGGCGGTGTAAAGTCCTTGAGTAGCCCCAGATGTAATGGTAATTTCTGTTTCTGGATGGTATTCGATCCCGGTGGTATTCCAAATTTTTTGGGCAATTTTCTCCCGCAACAAAGGCAACCCATAACTGGGAGCGTATTGATTGTGTCCCTGTTTCATTTTTTCATGAACCAAGGAAATGAGAGATGGATCAACCGGAAAATCGGGAAAGCCCTGAGAAACATTCAGCGCATTGTGCTTCAACGCCAATTGGCTCATTTCCGAAAAAATGCTTTCACCAACTCTTGGCAACTTCGAATAAATGATACTTTGGTACGAAGGCATGGCTAAATTTGTGGGAAAGATAGGAAGGATTTGCCAATCCTATATTCCATTTTTTTGGAAGTGGATGAGTTTAGATGCGAGTACTTCGCTAATTTTCTGATAGGATTCCATGGTCCAACCCGCTACATGGGGAGAAAAAACAACGTTTTGCCTCTTTTGAAGATTTTCAAAAATCGGATGACCAAACGGGGGCTCTTGTTCAAAAACATCCAGCGCAACGCCACGAATTTTTCCTGAGTCCAACAGCGCTGGGAGCGATGCCCAATCCAACACCCCTCCACGGCTGGCATTGACCAACCAAAACGGGTGTTGAAACGCTTGCAGAAATTCTTGATTCACCCAGGCCCGAGTTTCTGCCGTCAATGGAATGTGTAGCGACAAAACCTCGGCATGCTGTGCAATCTCCTCCAAGGTTGCGGGCTGAATTCCTTGCGGAAAGTCTTCCGCCGATCGGTATTTGTCGTAAGCCAAAACAGTGCAACCCAATCGGGACAACAACTGCCCCGTTTCCGAACCGTTGTGTCCACAACCAATCAGACCGATGATTTTTCCTTCCAACTCTTCTCCTCTGCTTGCCTCTCTTTTCCATTTTTCATGGTGAACAATAGCAAGATGAGAGGGAATGATCTTATTGAAAAGGGCCAAAATCATTCCTAAAACATGCTCGGCCACGGCCCTACGGTTTCCTTCGGGTGAATTGAATAGGGCGATACCGCGTTGCCGGCAAGCTGCTTCATCGATATTGTCCATGCCTGCGCCGGCACGAGCGATGGCTTTTAACCGTGGCGCCTGATCCAGCGTTTCTTGGGTGATTCGAATTTTGCTGCGAACCACCAGAACTTCGGTATCGGCTAAAACAGAAACGACCGCATCGGAAGGGATTTCCGAGCGGTCGTTGATTTCAAATCCTCCGTTTTTCTCTAATGCCTCCACAAAAGCGGGGTGCAAAGAGTCGATTAAGGTTATTTTCATTTTCCGGTATATCCTTCTTCCATGGTCCAGTTGTTCAAATAACCCGTATTGAAATTACCGGCTCTAAAGTTTGGATCATCCATCATTTTAAGGTGGAATGGAATGGTGGTTTTCACGCCTTCAATCACGAATTCGCTCAATGCGCGTTTCATGGTTTCAATGGCCTCATCTCGCGTTTGAGCAACGGAAATCAACTTTGCAATCATGGAGTCGTAGTAAGGAGGGATCACATATCCGTCATAGATGTGCGTATCAACCCGAACACCGTGCCCACCCGGAACGTGCAAGGTGGTAATCTTTCCTGGACTCGGGCGGAAATCGTTGTAAGGATCTTCCGCGTTAATCCGGCATTCGATGGCGTGCATGTTGGGTTCGTAGTTTTTGCCGGAAATTGGAATTCCTGCAGCAACTTTAATTTGCTCCTTGATCAAATCGTAATCGATGACCTCTTCCGTAACGGGGTGTTCCACCTGAATACGGGTATTCATTTCCATGAAGTAGAAGTTGCGGTTTTTATCCACCAAAAATTCAATGGTTCCTGCTCCTTCGTAGTTCACCGCTTTCGCGCCTTTCACCGCAGCATCGCCCATGCGCTGACGCAGTTCTGGGGTCATGAACGGAGAGGGCGATTCCTCGATGAGTTTTTGGTGACGGCGTTGGATGGAGCAATCGCGTTCAGAAAGGTGACAAGCGTTACCGAATTGATCACCAACAATTTGAATTTCAATGTGGCGAGGTTCTTCGATGTATTTCTCCATGTAAATGCCATCGTTACCGAAAGCAGCCATGGATTCTTGGCGAGCACTATCCCAATGGCGTTCGAACTCTTCATCTTTCCAAATGATTCGCATTCCGCGTCCACCACCACCAGCAGTTGCTTTGATGATAACGGGATAGCCGATTTCTTTAGCAAGCTTGATTCCTTCTTTGGCATCTTTCAACAACCCTTTTGAACCAGGAACTACTGGAACTCCGGCTTCAATCATGGTCGCTTTAGCGGTAGCTTTATCGCCCATGCGAATGATGGAATCGGGTTGAGGGCCGATAAATTTAATGCCGTATTTTTGGCACATTTGGGCAAATTTCGCATTTTCCGAAAGAAATCCATAGCCAGGATGAATGGCATCGGCATTGGTAATTTCGGCTGCTGCCAACAAACGCTCCATCGACAAATAAGATTCGGAGCTTTTGGGAGGGCCAATGCAAACCGCTTCGTCGGCAAACTTCACGTGCAAGGAATCCTTGTCGGCCGTGGAATAAACGGAAATGGTTTTGATTCCCATTTCGCGGCAGGTGCGTATAATACGCAAGGCAATCTCGCCTCGGTTAGCAATCAGAATCTTTTTAAACATAATCGGATGGATTAAGCAGGATCTACCAAAAATAGGGGTTGGCCGTATTCTACCGGAGATGCATTGTCTACCAATACTTTTACGATACGCCCTTTCACTTCCGATTCGATTTCGTTAAACAATTTCATGGCCTCAACGATGCAAACCACTTTTCCTGGCTCAACAAGGTCGCCAACGTTTACGAAAGCATCTTTGTCGGGTCCGGGAGTGCGGTAAAAGGTACCGATCATCGGAGAGGTAATGGTAAGATAATTGGTTTCGTTTGAAGCAGCTGTTGCGGCAACAGCATCTGGTGCAGGTGCGGCTGCAGCAACGGGAGCTGGAGCGGCAACCTGTACCGGCATCGGTGCGGCAACCACTTGGGCTACGGGAGCCGGTGCGTTGGCTTTGATGCTCAATTTAAATCCGTCTCTTTCCAATTCAACTTCATTAACGCCAGATTTGGCGACGAAGCGGATTAATTCTTGGATTTCTTTAATATCCATAGTGGTTGTGTTTAGTCTTTTACTCGTTCAATGTAATCCCCTGTTCGGGTATCAATTTTAATGGTTTCGTCCGTTTCAATGAAAAGGGGAACGCGAACATCGGCACCCGTTTCCAATTGGGCAGGTTTTGTAATGTTTCCTGATGTTGAGTTTCCTTTGAAACCGGGTTCAGAATACGTAACCTTCAATACCACATACTGAGGCAATTCTACGGTTAGAATGGACTCATCGTCGGCCTTGATTTGCACGATGCACTCTTGCCCTTCTTTCAAATACTGAGGTGCATTGATTTGTGCTTCCTCCACCGAAATCTGTTCATAGGTTTCAGAATTCATAAAGTGGTGGGTGGTGCCATCTTTGTACAAAAACTGAAAGTTGTGTGTTTCGATTCGCACCACATCAATGGTGTGGCCAGAAGGAAACGTGTGATCTAAAGATCTTCCCGTACGCACGCTTTTCATTTTTGTTCGCACGAAAGCAGGTCCTTTACCTGGTTTGACGTGCAAGAATTCAACCACTTGATAAATGTCGTTGTTGTGGACGATGCAAAGACCGTTTTTAATGTCTGCCGTTGTTGCCATAGCTATTTATTTTGGATCATAGGCCCACTTAAGGTAAATGGCACCCCAAGTAAACCCGCCGCCGAAGGCCGCTAAAATTATGTTATCTCCTTTTTTGAGTCTGTTTTCATATTCATTTATCACAATAGGAATCGTTCCGTTCGTGGTATTTCCATATTTGTGAATGTTCAGCATCACCTTTTCTGGGCCAATTCCCATGCGTGCAGCCGTAGCATCAATGATTCGTTTGTTTGCTTGATGTGGTGCCAAAAAAGCTATATCATCTGCCGTAAGGTGATTTCTTTCCATGATTTCCGCAGCAACATCGGCCATTCGAGTCACAGCAAATTTGAAAACAACCTGACCCTCTTGGTAAATTTTGTGTTCATTTCGGGCGACTGTTTCTGCGGTGGCTGGTCTCAATGAACCTCCTGCCTTTTGGTGCAAATGCTTTACGCCTTGGCCATCTGATTTCATGATGCAGTCGATGATTCCATTTTCATCTTTGCTCGGTTCCAAAAGAACAGCTCCAGCACCATCTCCAAAAATAATTCCCGTTGTTCGATCAGAAAGGTCAACGATGCTCGACATTTTATCGGCACCAACAACAATAATTTTTTTGTACATCCCTGCTTCAATTAATTTTGAAGCCGTGGTTAATGCAAATAAAAATCCTGAGCATGCTGCGCTGATATCGTATCCTCCGGCATTAACCATTCCCAAATTTCCAGTCACCAAATTGGCGGTTGCAGGAAACAACATATCGGGAGTAGCCGTTGCAAGAATAAGAAATTCAACTTCTTCCGGTTTTGTACCGGTTTTTTCCAAAAGCCCTTCAACCGCCTTGGTCGCCAAATACGCAGTCGCCTTTCCGGGTTCTTTCAATAGACGACGCTCTTTAATGCCGGTTCGGGTAGTAATCCACTCATCGGTGGTATCCATGATGGTTTCTAACTCTGCATTGGTTAATACGTAATCGGGAGTCCAAGAATGAATTCCTGTTATAGCAGCTTTAATTCCACTCATAGTTATTCAAATAATAAGCAAAGTTCGTAAAAAAAAGGGAAAACCCAACCTACAATTTTACTGAAACGCCGTTTCAATTTTTTCTCTTAAGCCGTGCTGGGCCATATGGTAACCTTGTGCTATCATATTTCCAATGGCCACAGCCGAAGAACTTCCATGCCCAATGATGACATTTCCGTTGACACCGAGAATGGGGCTTCCGCCGTAAAGTTCGTAATTCAATTGCTTAAAGAAATCGTCTTGGATTTTTCGCATGCGAATCATTCGATAAAAAGATTCGGTTAACTTCAGCATTACATTTCCCGTGAATCCATCGGTCACCATCACATCCACATCTGAACTAAACATGTCTCGGCCTTCAATGTTCCCAATAAATTGAAAGAAATCATTCTCCTTCATCATTTTATAAGCGGCCTGACACAATAAGCTTCCTTTCTCTTCTTCTTCTCCAATGTTGATCAAACCAACTTTGGGTGAATCAATTCCGAGGACAGCTTTGGCGTACCAATGTCCCATGATTCCAAATTGAAAAAGGTAGTCGGGTTTGCAATCTGCATTGGCCCCAACATCCATTAGAAGGCCAATTTGTCCGTTTTCGCGGGGAATCGCCGATGCAATTGCTGGGCGAATGACTCCTGGAATGGTTTTAACCGACATCATGGCGGCGGTCATCATCGCTCCAGTATTTCCGGTTGATGAAAAGGCATCTATTTTTCGTGCTTTCAAATCTGCAAATCCACGAACAATGGAAGAATCGGTTTTTCGCATGACGGCCTTAGCAGGGTGTTCACCCATTTCAATAGCTTCGGTGCAATGCTCGAAGGAGACGTGATCAGGAAAAGAAAAAGAATCAACCAAACTTTGGTGTTCTTCCACGTTTCCGTAAACCACTACTTGAGCAGTTAAACCTAGGCCTAAAAACACGTTTAGGCCCTCCAGCACACGCTGTGGACCTAAATCGCTGCCCATCAAATCGAGCCCGATTCTCAATGGATTAACCGTTTGTTTCGTCGGTCGTTTCTTCGGAAGAAGAAGCACCATTGTCAATCAAAACACGACCACGATAGTAAACTTTACCGTCGTGCTGGTGAGCGTGGTGACGAAGGTGATACTGACCGGTTGTTGCATCGATGGTTAATGCAGGAGCAGTAGCTTTGTAGTGAGTACGGCGCTTGTTACGGCGCTGTTTGGAAATTCGACTTTTGGGATGTGCCATGGTCTTTTATTGTCTTTATTTCAGTTTTTTAAGTGCTTCCCAACGAGGATCAATGATGTCATTCTCATCCATCTTCTCGTTGCTTTCTCCTTGAATGAGTTTTTCCATTTCTGGATCACAGGTTTGTTCGATGGTTTCACAAGTGAATCGCATGGGTAAACAGAGTGCGATCATCTCATAAATGGGTTGAGACAGATCCAATTCCAAAATATCCATTGGTAAACGGATGATTTCATCGTCGGTTTCTTCCATTCCATCGATGGGATGGAGTTCGAAAAACAATCGTTCTTCCGCAGCAATAGCTATTCTTCCCAATTCCAAACAACGAACGCAAGATTGTTCAACCCATCCTTCCAGAGAAAGTCGAATATCGAACTCGCGGTCTTTGCGATCCATTTCGGCATGTACCGAAACGTTTCCAACTTGGATTTGAGATCGTTCAAATGCCGAAAAGAAAGAATCAACAACAGAGAAATCAAACTCGTGAATTCCCAGTCGCTGGCCCGATATCCGTATGTTGAACGTTTGATCCACCACCATTTATTTCAAAGAGGATTGCAAAGGTACACTTTTTTTCGAAGTTCACCAACACCTTATCCACAGATGCCCAATTATTCTTCTTCTTGTTTTCCTTTTTTCTTAGGAATGAGGGCATTGGCTTCCAAAGAAAGTTGCTCCTTTCGTTTTTGGTAAATGTTCATGGCCGAAAAAATAGCTTCTCGGAAGGACTGCTCGCTCGCAACACCCTTTCCTGCCAAATCGTACCCAACTCCGTGGTCGGGTGAAGTGCGAATGGCCGATAAACCGGCTGTAAAATTAACGCCAGAGTGAAAATTCATGGCCTTGAAGGGCGTTAACCCTTGGTCGTGGTACATGGCTAAAATTCCATCGAAATCCCGAAATTGCCCCGAGCCAAAAAACCCGTCAGCCGGATACGGCCCCAAAGCAACCATCTTTTCATCCATAGCTTTTCGAAGCGTAGGTTGCAACAACGATTGATCCAATTTTCCAATAACTCCTTGGTCGCCAGCGTGGGGATCAATGCTCAAAACTGCAATTTTGGGCAAAGAAATTCCGAAATCTTGAATTAAACTGTGGTGCATGATGCGCAATTTCTCAAGGATTAATTCTGATGTGAGTTTTTGTGCGACTTCTTGCAATGCAATATGGCCAGTAACGGTTCCAACGCGCATCACATCGGAACAAAGCAACATGAGCGGGGCACCTCCGAAAGCTTGAGCCAAATACTCGGTATGTCCAGCGAACGAAAACCCTTCTCCCTGAATGTTGTGTTTGTTGATTGGTGCAGTAACCAAAACATCGATCAGCCCGTTTCGAACATCGGCCGCCGCTGCTTGAAGAGAAAGACGCGCCAATCGGCCGGCCTCCATAGTTTCTTTCCCAAACTCTACGGCGAACTCGTCTTGCGTTACCGAAAACACATTGAGCTTCCTCGGTTGAGCTTGATCAACACTGCTGATGTGCTGAAGCGGGATTTCAATATTCAATGCTTTCCGATGGAAGGAAACCACCTTCGAAGAACCGTACAAAATGGGAATCATCCTTTGAAGCATTCGGGGGTCTTTGAACGTTTTCAAAACCACCTCAACCCCAACTCCATTCATATCCCCCATTGAAATTCCAACCTTCATCATACCTGCTGATTTTGCACAAAGGTACAACGCGAATTTTGGGTTTTCTTGCAACCTTCGGCCAAGTTCACATCTAAACGTTTATATTTGTAAAACAATCGTTATCCTATGAAAAAACTGCAAATCCTCGGATTTTTCCTCCTTTTATCGCTCGCAAGCCCCGTTATTGCACAATATCAATTGGGTTATTACAATTCCAATTTTGGAGGAGTTTCCAGCATCCGTACCAATCCCGCCAACGCTGCCGATAACCGAATGAAGTTTCAATTGAACCTCTTCAATGCCGGATTTAATTTCTCCAACAATTACCTCGTTACCGAAACCCCATACTCCTTTTATGAAATTGCTAAAGCGGGAATCAAAGACCCAACTGCCATTACCGATTCTTTCAATGGGGCTCCAGTATGGCAAGATTCCTATTTGAAAGAAGTGCTCAATGGAAAAGATAAAACCGTGAACATATCCAACGATATCATGGGCCCAAGCTTTTTTGTTGGATTGGGAAAAAACTTCGGTTTAGCCTACTCGAATCGAGTAAAAACTACGGTCCAATTGAATGGAATGAACGAGTCTTTGGTTCGATTGGCCCGATACAGTTTGGATTTTCCTGATTTGAATAACGAATTCCACGCCGATGCCAAATTTGGGCTCATGGTGAACAGTTATGCAGAAAATGCGCTCACATTCGGTGGCGTTATTATCAACAAAGAACAACACTTTCTGAAAGGTGGAGTAACCGTTAAATCGCTCACTGGAATTTACAACATGTACATCCAGAACAAAGGAGTTAACATCAACTTCTACAACTCCGACTCTTTGGTTCTTACTCAGAATGAAATTTCATACGGATATGTAAAAGAACAATACTACGGCATTTTTGCTCCAAGCGGTTCTAACCGAACCTTAGCGTTGGGTTTGGGTGAAACATTGAAACGCCAATTGGGCGGTGGACTTGGATTCGATTTCGGTGTGGTGTATGAATTCCGCCCCAAGTGGTCTGATTTCTACCAATCCATCGATAACGAAATGAAGTGGAAACGAGACCGCAACAAATACCTCTATAAAATTGGTGTTTCCTTGAACGATTTGGGATCCATCAACTACAGCAGTTCTGAATGGGTGCGCCAATATCAACTTCGCCTCCTTGCCAATTCCGATACCGTGAAATGGGGACAACTGGATACTTTGGGGCTAACGACTACCTCTAGTTTTGCCGGAGCCGTTGGTAAAATCATTCAACATACCGATAGCGCAACCAGCTATTCCGTTGGTTTGCCAACCACCTTCAACATCAATTTCGATTGGAGAATCAATCGTTTCTTTTACGTTTCCGGTAACTGGGTGCAAAGTCTTCGCAAAACCAATGCGATTGCCGTTCGCACCCCTTCCATGTTGGCCATCAGCCCTCGCGTTGAATTCCGCCACTTGGAATTTGCCCTTCCCATGATGAGCGCATTCGACTACACCAAATTCCAAATTGGTGCCTTCGCTCGTTTCGGACCTATTTTCATCGGTTCCGATAACATCGGAGGATTCTTCGGAAAAACCACCTTCAACGGAATCGATCTTTACGCCGGAGCAACCATTCCTCTTTACCACAAAGCTTGGAAAGACAAGGATAACGATGGCGTTTCCAATAAAATGGATAAATGCGATGGTGAAAAAGGACCTTGGGAAACCAAAGGTTGTCCCGATAAAGACGGCGACAAAATTGTCGATAAAGACGATCAGTGCCCAGATGTAGCTGGAATCAAAGAATTCAAAGGTTGCCCCGATTCCGATAAGGATGGAATTGCCGATAAGGAAGATGAATGTCCAACCGTTGCGGGAATCAAAGAATTCAAAGGTTGCCCCGATACCGATAAAGATGGAATTGCCGATAAAGACGATAAATGCCCAAGCATCGCAGGAAAAGCTTTCTTAAACGGATGTCCTGATTCCGATAACGACAGCATTGCCAATGTTGACGATAAATGCCCAACCGTAGCCGGATTAAAATCTTTGATGGGCTGTCCCGACACCGATAAAGATGGAATCGCCGATGCAGAAGATGCCTGTCCAACCGAAGCCGGTACCGCCAAAACCAAAGGTTGCCCCGATACCGATAAAGATGGAATTGCCGATAAAGACGATAAATGCCCAACCATCGCAGGTTTGGCGGCTTTCA
Organism: Bacteroidota bacterium; assembly: GCA_947501265.1. Lineage (GTDB taxonomy): Bacteria > Bacteroidota > Bacteroidia > UBA7662 > CANHCV01 > CANHCV01. Next base: position 47,534 of record CANMVY010000011.1, on the reverse strand, counting down.
AAGGTTGCAAAGATTCTGATTTGGATGGCATTGCCGATCCCGACGACAAGTGCCCGAATGAGTACGGAACGAAAGAAAATAATGGATGTCCGTTGGTGGTGAAAAAAGATGTTATTTCGGCTAATTTGGAGACCGAAGAGCAAGAAATCTTGAAGAAAGCATTCGAAACCCTAACGTTTGAAACCGGGAAAGCCATCATTTCCATCCAATCAAAAGTTGGATTGGATTCTTTGGCGATGATTATGATTCAAAAACCGGCTTACTTCCTTCAAGTTTCTGGCCACACCGATAACGAAGGTGGAGCTGCTAAAAACCAAGCATTAAGTTTAAGCCGAGCAACCGAAGTGAAAAACTACCTCGTTTCCAAAGGGGTACCTACCAACCGCATTGTTGCCAAAGGTTTTGGATCTTCTGTTCCCGTTGCGCCAAACAACACTGCGGAAAACAAACGCAAAAACAGACGCGTTGAATTGAAGGTGTACAAACCGTAATTCCCGACGATCAAAAAGAAAGGAGGCCGATTGGCCTCCTTTCTTTTTATCTTGGAATGCTAGAACCGTGAGGATCTTTATCGGGATGACCCAAATCTTTGTCGAGCTCCTTCAAAAATTCGGCATGCAAATGGTGTTCCAACGATTCGGCCATAGGGTGCAATTCTTCTTCGGTTACGCCCAATTGGTGCAAATAACTCTCCCACAATCGGTGGGCACGAATCAGCGACTCAGCTTTTAGAATTCCTTCTTCGCTTAGTTGTTGAAGGCCAGATCTTTTCCAGCCCTTTTTTTCCAACCGTTTCCAGGAGTTTTTAGACGCATAAAATTGCTGTTCCGACCAACTTCCATTCCCGTTCTTCTCTCCAAATTGAACCTTGTAAACTTCTTTCAATAAATCTTCACACTGATGATCTTTTTGACGAGATTTCTTCCTGAAAAACCGAACGATCATTCCTTTTTGGGGAGAAAAAAGAAGTGCGGTAAGGTATATTGCACTACCGGTTAAGGTCATGGCTGGTCCAGGTGTGGTTTCCCAAATGATTGCCCAGATCATTCCTAACAAAGCCGAAACGGCTCCAATTGAACCAGAAATAACCAACATCCACGGCAATCGATTGGTGAGCAAATACGCTGTTGAAGCCGGAATAATTAACATTGCCACCACCAAAATAACTCCAACCGATTGCAACGACGACACCACTGCCAAACTGAGCAATAACATCAAAAAATAGTGAATCAATCCCGAAGGAACTCCCAAGGTTGCTGATAAATTGGGCTGAAACGTGGAAATAAACAAGCTTTTATAAAACAATGCCACCGAAGCAATAACAAAAAACAACATCAAACCGGTCAATAAAATATCTTGCGGCCCAATGCCCAAAACGTTTCCAAATAAAAAATCCTTCAAATCCAAATGAACCCCTTCCTTTCGGGTAAGAGCACTTATTCCCATTACTCCCAAGGCGAACATCGAAGTAAATACAATTCCAATTGCAGCATCGTTTTTGGTCTTTGCGTGCCGTTGTAAAGCCGTTATCAAAACCGCAGCCACCATACCCGCAACCACCGATCCTGTAAAAAATGCGAACGTTTGGGCTCCTGCTATTAAAAAACCAACAACAACGCCCGGAAGAATAGCATGAGACAACGCATCTCCGATGAGCGACATGTTTCGAAGTACGATAAAGCATCCCAAAACGCCGCACATGATGCCAACCATGGAAGAGGCCATCAGGGCTCTGCCTACGTAAGCGTATTCAAATAAATTCAAAAACTCGTTCATGACTTCATCAATTGTTGGGCTTGGTGAAAATGGATTCCTGGGGCAGAAAACGTTTTTTCGATGTTTTCGGCGGTAAAGGTTTCTTCTACAGGACCACTTGCCACCAACCGCCGATTCATCATCAAAACTTCATCAAAATATTGCTTCACTTTGGACAAATCGTGGTGAATAACCAAAATGAGTTTTCCCCTTTGGGCTTCTGCCCTTAATACTTCCATAATTTTTGCTTCGGTGGTGGCATCAATCCCCACAAACGGCTCATCCAAAATGATGATGGGCGCGTTTTGAACCAAGGCACGAGCCACAAAGCACCGTTGCTGTTGTCCACCTGAGAGTTGACCGATGGGGCGATTCTTCCATTCCCAAATGCCCAATCGCTCCATTTGAACCTGAATTTCTTCTTTCGTAACTTCCCGGCGGTATTGTCCCATGTTTACCACATCGTAAGCCGTAGCCGGGAAAGAAAAATCGATTTCATCTTTTTGAGGGACGTACGAAATTTCGCCGGATTGCTTGAGCAAAGGAACGTTTTTCCAAACGATGGATCCTGATTCTAATGGTTGATGACCCAAAATTGCTTTCACCAAGGTGCTTTTTCCTGAACCATTGGGACCCACCATGCCGTAAATTCTACCAGAATGAAGGGTTACATGAAGGTGTGAAAACACAGGAACCTGATCATAGGTAACCGAAATATTTGAAATCTGAAGTTGCGCATGGGGAACAATTTCACTCTTTATTTTTTTGCGAACCTTTGAACCTAACCAAATCCAAGACGCGGCTAATAACGTACTTAATACCACTAAAAACAACGTAAAAGAGGTAGAAGCGCTGTTTTGTGTCCGCTGCTGCCGAAGTCCCTCCACCAAGGTTTTAACGTCGTGGCGAATCATGCCCAAGTACGTTTCTGCTTCAGAGCCCGTTGGACCCAAACTATCGGCAAACAAATTTCCACCAATTTTTACGCCAGAATCTCGGGCAATTTGTTGCATCATTTTAGGGTTGATGGTGCTCTCAACGAAAATGGCCGCCACCCCGGTTTGATCAATTTTCGAAATCATTCGATCCAAATCTTCAATGCGAACATCGGCATCGGTTGAGGTTCCCAAGATGGATTCCACTTGAATGCCGTATTCTTTTCCGAAATACCGAAAAGCATCGTGAGACGTAAATAATACCCGTTTCTCAATGGGTATCGATTGAATTTGATCCCGCACCCAACGATCCAATTCTTCTAATTTTGAAAGATAAGCGCTAGTGTTTGTTTCGATTTCTTGTTGAATTTCTGGAAAGGTTCGTTTTAACTCACGAGCAATATTGCTGGCGTAAATCTTTGCATTTTTTACGCTCATCCAAGCGTGTGGATCATAGGCATTTTGGAAACCTTGAGCCGAAATCGGAGAAATTCCTTGGGTTGCCGTAACCACATTGGCCATGGTTCCCGAATTTTCGAGAACTTTATCCAGCCATCCCTCCAAATGTAACCCGTTTTTTACAATGAACTCTGCTTCGGCCAACGTTCGAACATCTCCCGGAACCGGCTCATAAATATGTGGATCCGATCCAACCGGTAAAAGAGAAAGTACTTTTTTATGCTTTCCTACCAAGTTCTGGGTGATGTCTGCCAAAAAAGAGGTGGTAGCTACAATTTGAGCAAAGGCATTAAGCTGAAACAGCAGCAGCAATGTAAAAACAATTCGCCTCATCAAAATAAAAATTTAGGCAAATCTAAAAATTTATTTTCTCTTATCAAAGCGTTGAATACCATCGTAAAGGAGTTGGAACATTTCGTGCATAACTTCAATTTTTAAAGTACTAATTTTGTACCATAAACTCACCATATGTCACACAAAAATCCATCAGTTGCAGCTTTCATGGCAAAAGTAGAAGCCCGCAACCCGCACGAGCCCGAATTTTTGCAAGCCGTTTTGGAAGTTGCGGAAACCGTAATTCCTTTTATTGAGGAAAATCCTAAGTACTCGGTTGCCAAAGTTCTGGAACGAATTGCAGAACCCGAACGCGTTATCATGTTCAGAGTGCCATGGATGAACGATCGAGGCGAGGTAGAAGTAAATCGCGGATTTAGAATTCAAATGAACAGCGCTATTGGTCCATACAAAGGTGGATTGCGATTTCACCCAACTGTTAATTTGAGCGTTTTGAAATTTTTGGCTTTTGAGCAAGTGTTTAAAAACTCGTTAACAACCCTTCCCATGGGAGGCGGCAAAGGCGGATCAGACTTTGATCCAAAAGGAAAATCGGATAACGAAGTGATGCGTTTTTGCCAAAGTTTTATGACAGAATTGGCCAAACACGTGGGAGCTGATACCGATGTTCCAGCAGGAGATATCGGCGTTGGGGGTCGCGAGATTGGTTATTTATTCGGACAATACAAGCGCCTTCGCAATGAATTTACAGGAGTACTAACCGGTAAAGGCATCAACTGGGGAGGTTCTTTAATTCGTCCGGAAGCAACCGGTTACGGATGCGTTTACTTTGCCGAAGAGATGCTAAAAAACCAAGGACAATCCTTCCAAGGCAAAACCGTAGTGATCTCAGGATCGGGAAATGTGGCTCAATATGCCGCTGAAAAAGCTACCCAACTGGGTGGTAAAGTAGTAACTCTATCGGATTCTAATGGATACATCTACGATTCTTCTGGGATCGATGCTGAGAAATTGGCTTGGATCATGGAATTGAAAAACGTTAAACGTGGGCGTATCAACGAATACGTTACTCGTTTCGGAGGAGAATTCCATGAGGGAAAAACACCTTGGGGCGTTGCTTGTGACATTGCTTTACCTTGTGCTACTCAAAATGAATTGAACGGTAATGATGCAACATTGTTAACAAACAACGGTTGTTTGGCCGTTGCGGAAGGCGCAAATATGCCGTGTACGCCAGAGGCAGTAGAAGTATTTCACCAAAAGAGAATTCTATTTGCTCCTGGAAAAGCGTCCAATGCCGGTGGTGTTGCAACTTCCGGTTTGGAAATGAGCCAAAACTCATTGCGTTTGGGCTGGAGTAGGGAAGAAGTTGATCAGCGCTTGCACAACATCATGATCAACATTCATGAGGCTGCACTGAAATACGGAAAAGAGTCTGATGGATTTATCAATTACGTAAAAGGAGCGAACATTGCGGGCTTTGTAAAAGTTGCCGATGCCATGCTTGACCAAGGAATTGTATAAACCTACTTATGAATAATAAGGCCTCGACTAACCATCGAGGCTTTTTTTTGGAAAAAAGATTCATTACCCCGTACTATCTTTGATTCAATGCGAAAAATTGCCATCATTGATCACGTTGGAGCCAAAGCGGGGTTGGATTATTACAGTTCTTCCTTGGCCATGGGAATCGTTTCTTATGGAGTAAACGTCATTTTAATTTCCAACTTTAGCATCAAACAAGCGGGAATTAAATGCTTCTCCTACTTTGGATTGCACCAGAATAATGTTTTAAAGAAAACTTTCAATTTTTACAACGGGTTCTTGTTCGCTGGTATTCGAAGTCGTTATGAAGGTGCGAATGAAGCAATCATTCACTTGTTTTCATTTGGTTACAAAGATTTAATCGCGGTAATAATCTTGAAGTTACTGGGTTTAAAGCTACATGCCATTGTACACGATGTTGAAGGATTTGAAGAGTCTGATAAACCTTGGATCCAAAAAATCATTCTTGGTTCGTTAATCCAAAAGTTATCGGTACACAATCAGTTTTCCAAAAATGTATTAGGAACTAAAGTTTCAAAAAAAATATTAGAGAAGACTAAAATCTTGAAACATGGGCATTTCCATGCCTTGCCATTTCCTCATCCCAATCGGGAAGAAGCTCGAAATTTACTGGGTTTTGATGATGAGAAAACGTATTTCTTATTTTTTGGGCAGATTAAACAAGTAAAAGGATTGGACCTTCTCATTGAATCATTTGCAGCAGCTAATTTGGAAAACGCTGTCCTGGTTGTTGCAGGAAAACCTTGGAAAGCCGATTATGAGATGTATGCTGAAATAATTCGGCAGAAAAACATTCAATCAAAAATATTGGGTTTCATCCGTTTCATTGAAGATGATGAACGTGATTTGTTTTTCAAAGCCTGCGATGTTCTGGTGCTTCCTTATCGAAAAATTTACCAAAGCGGCGTTCTGTTAATGGCAACGAGTTACAGGATCCCTGTGATTATTTCCAACCTTTCACCCAATTTAGATATCATTGAGGATGGAAAAAGTGGTTTGGTCTTCGAAAGTGGAGATAGTGACTCATTGAAAGAAAAAATCATTTGGGCCAGCCAGAATAAGGATGAGATTCAAGAGTTTGCCGACGATGCATGGGCATCACTGGCAAAGAGCCATGATTGGAAAAAAATAGCCCGAGGATACTTGGTTGAATAAAAAAAGGACCCAATTGGGTCCTTTTTTTTATGATGGAATTCCGATTATAATCCGAATTCTTTTTTCACTTGATCAACAAAATCTAGTTTTTCCCAAGTGAACAACTCAACTTCTCTTGTAATAGGATCGGTACAAACAGCTTGTTTATTAACGGTTTCATTGGTTCTACCCATGTGACCGTAAGCAGCTGTTTCCAAGTAAATTGGGTTACGCAATTTCAATCGCTTTTCGATCATTCCAGGACGCATATCAAAGATTTTAGAAACCTTTTCTGCAATCTCACCATCGCTCATTTTCACTTTGGAAGTGCGGTAGGTATTCACATAGATTCCCATAGGCTCTACTACACCGATAGCGTAAGAAACTTGAACAAGAATTTCGGAGCAAACGCCTGCCGCAACGAGGTTTTTGGCAATATGACGGCTAGCATAAGCAGCTGAACGGTCAACTTTGGAAGGATCTTTACCAGAGAATGCTCCTCCACCGTGAGCACCTTTACCTCCAAACGTATCAACAATAATTTTACGACCAGTAAGTCCAGTATCACCGTGCGGTCCTCCGATAACAAAATTACCGGTTGGGTTGATGTGGTACTTAATTGCATCGGTAAACAAGCGACGATTTCTAGCATTCATTCCTTTTTTTACGCGAGGAATCAAATACTTATGAATATCTGCGGTGATTCTTTCTTGCATAGCCATTTGAGCGGTTTTCTCTCCTCCACCTACAAACTCGTCGTGTTGGGTTGAGATAACAATGGTATCAATGGCTTCTGGGCGACCTTTGTCGCTGTAACGAATAGTTACCTGCGATTTAGCATCAGGACGTAAGTATTTCATTACTTTTCCTTCCTTTCGAATGGCAGCTAATTCTTGCAACAGCAAGTGAGAAATCGCCAAAGGAAGCGGCATGTAATTATCGGTTTCGTTGGATGCATATCCAAACATCATTCCTTGGTCACCGGCTCCTTGCTCTTCAGGCTTTCCTCGGTCAACTCCTTGGTTAATGTCGGCGCTTTGCTCGTGCAAAGCGTTCAAAATACCGCAAGATTTATAATCGAATTGGTACTCGGATTTGTTGTAACCAATTTTATCGATAACGTTACGTGCAATTTCTTGAACATCTACCTTGGCTTTCGCTTCGGTGTTGCACTTGATTTCACCCCCAACTACGACTAAACCGGTCGTAACAAACGTTTCGCATGCTACTTTTGCTTGAGGATCATAGTTTAAAAATGCATCAAGAACTGCATCAGAAATTTGATCGGCAACCTTGTCAGGATGTCCTTCAGAAACCGATTCGGAAGTAAAAAGGTAAGACATTTTTGTTTTTTTTAGAATCAATCGCAAAGTTAATCAAATTAACCAAATAGACTAAAAAATGAGTTCATTATCCCAAAAAAATACGCGGTCTTATTCTTGGAACAGCGCAGAATATTGGAAAGCAGTTGAATTAAGACGAATAGTTTTGCGATTTCCCTTGGGAAAAAATTATGTTCAAGGAGATTTTGAATCGGAAGAAAACGAACTTTTTTTTGGTTGTTTTTCTGATTTTGATCGGTGTTTAGCCAGTATTTCAGCGAAAAAGCTGGACGAAAAAACGTGGAAAATGCGTCAATTTGTTGTTCATCCTTCTTTTCAAAAATGCGGAATAGGAAAGGAAATGGTTGCTTTCTACGAGGATGAAGCTCATTTAAATGGAATTAATAAAATTGAATTTCACGCCAGAAAAACGGCCGTTAAATTTTATCAAAAACTAGGTTATCGTATTGAGGGTGAGGAATTCTTAGAAGTTGGTATCCCGCATTTTAAAATGAAAAAGAACCTGTAGTTTTTTCAGAACAATTTTCATTTTCCACATTTCTTGGTTGAAGAAAAAATGCTTTTCATTTTTGAATCACCAATTATTGAACCATGAAAACAGAAGAAAAGCGTTGTTGCCAGATGTGCAACGAAAATTTGGTCGGAAGAGTAGATAAGAAATTTTGCGATGACCAGTGCCGCGTTATGTTCCACAACCGCGTACGCAATGAACGGGTTCCCGATTTAAAAACCATTTCGGCAGCATTGCGAAAAAATAGGCTCATTCTTGAAGATTTTAGAAAAGCACAAACGAGAACGCAACGGAAAATTCAACGAACGGACCTCATTCAAAAAGGGTACAATTTTACTTACTTCACTCACCACGTTTCTGCCAATCATTTCGGAGTATTCGACGTGAGTTTAATCAAGGAAAACCAGGAAGAGTATTCCATTCATTATTCAACATCAACACCCCATTAATCTTCTTTATTTAAAAAGAAAGTACTTATTATTAAGGCTGTGGAAACGGGGAAAAGTTGGTTGCGTTTTCTTTTGATTTCTCGTTTTTAAGATTTTGGCAGAAAAAAGAGCACTTTAAAATTCAAATAGTGAGTGAGTTAACGAAGTTTTCCACGACTGTTAAAAACGGTATTATGGAGAAGTTCTTTTAGGGTAGATGTTAAGTGCACGTGAAGAACAGGTGGCTTCTTCAACACCATGGTGGATAAATAAACCTAATCCGTCCTTTAAATTCTCGTTGGTTGATTAAGTCAAGAGTTATTCACAGGAAGTTCTACGGTTTATCCACAGGTTTATGAACGGTAAAAACCCTCTTTTTCGATCATTTGGGCAACTACTTCAGGAACAAAAGCAGAAATATTTAATCCAGCCTTTACTCGATGACGAATTAGTGTTGATGAAAGCTCAATGATGGGCGTATCAATAATTGAAACCTTCTGGTTTTTCTTCGCCCAATCTGGAATGGAATGTCCTAATCGAGGATAAACCAGAATGTTGGCAGCATCTAGAATTTCTTCAGGGTTTTTCCATTGGTAGAAATTTTCAAGATTATCCATACCCATGATTAAATAGAAATGAACATCAGCATACTTTTCTTTGAGATGAACCAAGGTGTTAAACGTGTAATTCGGTTGTGGTAACTTAAATTCAATGGTATTGATTTTTAAGTTAGAATGGTTTTCAAGCCCTTCTTGTAGTAAGAATAACCGATCGTTTTGGTTCAATAGGCTACTTTTCTTTTTGTGAGGATTATGAGGAGATAAAACAAACCAACATTCATCCAGTGAAGCTTTTTCAAGAATCATTTCAGCAAGAATTAAATGTCCGTTATGAATAGGGTTAAAAGAACCGAAAAACAATCCAACTCGTTTGTGCTTCATGAATAAAAGAATATTTTTGCAAACCTAATTCATGCGTCACTTAAATCCAAAAAATGATTCTTTTTTTTACAGAAGAAATTGATTTTCAATTATTAAGAAAAAATTCTTGGAAGAATTGGATCAAAGATGTATGCAATATACACGGCATTAAAGCAGGTGAATTGAATTACATTTTTTGTAACGACGATTATTTACTAAAAATTAATCGGCAATACTTAGATCACGATTACTTTACTGACATCATTACCTTTCCAAGTGATATTGAAGATGGAATAATTTCGGGTGATTTATTCATTAGCATTGAAAGAATTTTAGATCATGCCGAATTAAATAACTGTTCTTTTTTTGAAGAATTGAAAAGAGTCATGATTCACGGTGTTCTTCATCTTATTGGTTATGGAGATAAAACAGAAATTGAATCCAAAAAAATGCGTGACTTAGAAAAGGATGCTATGTTTATGTTTCACGTGGAACATGAAAAAGAGGTTTATAAAGAAAACGTTCCACGTGGAACAAAATAAGAGTAGCAATGCAGAAGAATTACGATATCATCGTTGTGGGTGCGGGCCACGCTGGTTGTGAAGCTGCAGCATCTGCAGCATGCATGGGAAAAAGCGTTTTGCTGATAACCATGAATATGCAAACCATTGCACAAATGAGCTGCAATCCTGCCATGGGAGGAGTTGCAAAAGGACAAATTTTAAGAGAAATTGATGCATTGGGTGGTTTTTCAGCGGAAATAACCGATAAAACAACGTTACAATTTCGAATGCTGAATCGATCCAAAGGTGCAGCCATGTGGAGCCCAAGAGCTCAAAGCGATCGGCATAAATTTGCTTGGGAATGGAGAAAAAAATTAGAATCGATTCCCAATGTAGATTTTTGGCAAGAAATGGTTTCTGAATTGATCATCGATGATCATACCGTAAAAGGAGTGATCACTGCCATGGGAATCTCCTTTTATGCAAAGGCCGTTATTCTAACCAACGGTACATTTTTAAACGGAAAAATTCACATCGGAGAAAAACAATTCGGCGGCGGACGAACCGGTGAAGCTGCAGCAAAAGGAATTACAGAACAATTGGTTTCTCTAGGATTCACTGCTGGACGAATGAAAACCGGCACTCCCCCTCGTGTTGATGGTCGTTCTTTAGACTATTCAAAAATGGAAGTTCAAAACGGCGATGAAAATCCATCGAAATTTTCCTACGATACAAAGATTCTTCCCGTTCAAAACCAATTGCCTTGCTTCATTACTTACACCAATCAAGAAGTTCACGATATTCTAAAAACAGGTTTTGACCAATCTCCCATGTACCAAGGACGTATCCAAGGATTGGGACCTCGATATTGTCCTTCCATTGAAGATAAAATCAATCGATTCGCCGAACGAGAAAGGCATCAAATTTTTGTTGAACCAGAAGGAGCCGATACCGTGGAAATGTACGTGAACGGCTTTTCTACTTCTTTGCCCGAAAACGTTCAATACGATGCCCTAAAAAAAATACCAGGATTCGAAAACGTAAAAGTTTTTAGGCCGGGTTATGCCATTGAATACGATTTTTTTCCGCCAACTCAATTGTTTCCGTCTTTGGAAACGAAAAGAATTTCGAACTTGTATTTTGCAGGACAAATCAATGGGACTACAGGATACGAAGAAGCCGCTTGCCAGGGATTAATGGCAGGGATTAATGCGGTTCGAAAAATTAATAATGAAACGCCAATCATTCTCTCTAGAAACGAAGCGTACATTGGAGTTTTGATCGACGATTTGGTAAATAAGGGAACCGACGAACCGTATAGAATGTTCACTTCTAGAGCTGAATACCGCATTTTGTTGAGACAAGATAATGCAGATATTCGCCTTTCAAAATGCGGATTTGAAATAGGTTTATTGCCGGAAAATAGGTGGAATCGGGTAATGGAGAAACAACAGATGACCCAGCAGATGATTCAGTTTTTTACAGAAACATCCCTAGTTCCAGAAGATATTAATCCCTACCTCGTTTCATTAGATACAGCTCCAATTCCTCAAAAAACACGACTGTCGCAAATCATTTTGCGTCCCCAGGTTCAGATCAAAGAGTTGCTCATTGCGATTCCTCAATACTTCGAAACCCTCAAATTTGATGATGAAGTTTTAGAACAAGTTGAAATAGGATTTAAATATGCAGCCTACATCGAACGGGAACATGTTGTAGCAGAAAAAATGAAAAACTTGGAAGATATTGTCATTCGTCCCGATTTTGATTATGAACGCGTTTCTTCCATATCTTCCGAAGCCAAAGAAAAACTAAAGAACATCCAACCCCAAAATTTGGGCCAGGCAAGCCGAATTAGTGGGGTTTCCGCTTCAGACATCTCCATTTTAATGGTATATTTGACCAAATAATTCCTACAGTTATGCATACCTTGTCCCACTGTCCCGTTTGCAATTCTGAAAACGTAAAGAATGCCTTTTCTTGCATTGACCATACCACAACCCAAGAAACATTTCAGGTTCAAACGTGTAATCAGTGTTCTTTTACCCTTACGAATCCACGCCCGAACGACGATCAACTAGGAAAGTATTACGAGTCAAATGACTATATTTCTCATAGCAATAATCAAAAAGGAATATTCAATCGAATTTATCAAATGGTTAGGTATCATGCGATAGAATCTAAATTTAAATTGATTAATGGTTTGAATTCCAACGGATTGGTTCTCGATTATGGGTGTGGAACAGGTGAATTTTTGGGATATGTTCAAAAGCACGAACGAACGGTTCTTGGTGTAGAACCCAGCGAGTTTGCCCGAAAGCAAGCGATTAAGAACCACCAATTGAATGTGCTTTCTCTCGAGGAATTTCCTAGTATTTCCGATAATTCTGCTAGCATCATTTCGTTGTGGCACGTGTTAGAACACGTTTCTAACTTGCGCGAAACGCTATCAAAGTTTCACTCCATTCTCAATGATCAAGGGCATTTGGTTATCGCTGTACCCAATTGCGGCAGTTTGGATGCAGAAATCTATGGTCCTCTTTGGGCTGGATACGATGTACCTCGACACTTGTGGCATTTCACTCCTAAAACCTTGCAACAGTTACTTGAATCGGAAGGATTTAAGTTATTAAAAATGAAGGGAATGCCCTTCGATTCGTTTTACGTTAGTTTGCTTTCTGAAAAACACAGAACAGGTAAGATGAACCCCATTCGAGCGTTTAAAAATGGTTTACTTAGCAATTGGAAAGCCCGGAATAATCCCGGAAAAACATCATCCGTGATCTACATTTTCCAAAAGAAATGAGACCTATTGTTGGTTTAATCTTTGTTTGCTTTTTTGCAGCCTGTGCTAACGTCGTTCCTCCTACCGGAGGGCCGCCCGATTTAAAAGGTCCGCAATTACGCGGATTTTCCATCGACTCTTCTTCAAATAAAAAGAGTTATCGGTTTAAAGTTCAATTTGATGAGAACATTGAATTGAAGCCAAGCTCCAACATATATTTCTTTCCAGGTGGATTTAAACCAAGTAAAGCGGTTGTACATCAACAAACGCTTCAATTGGAATTCGATTCCAGTTTATTTTTTCCCGGAATCATCGATTGGTCCGATGCCGTTCGAGATGTGAACAACCAAAACCCTTCTACAGTAGAAACCCTACCTATTGATCCTCAAAACAAACTCTCCAAAGATTCTATTTCCATTTCGATTTCTTCGTTCTTAGATCCTGTTGATGCATTTCCGTTTTGGTTGGAAATTTCAGATTCCCTTGGTCATCTCCTGCGAAAAAAGAAAATAGAGAAGAAAGGTTCTGTGCTATTCAGGAATATTTCTTATCAAGGCGCTTCTTCCAAAATTGCAAGGAAAGAATTCGGAGACACGCTATCAAAATTTGTTTCTGTATCCGGTCCTTCTATTGAAATTCAAGTGGGCTATCCTTTTGGCGATGAAAAGATTTTTGGCGTAGATTCTTTGTTGGATGCTAAAATCAATGTGGTATCGTTAGAGAAAATGAACGGTAAACTTTACGAGTTTCGAGAAGGCAAGTGGTTTACTTGCAGATCAATGGAAAACAAACAATTTCCTGCCGTTTCTGGTAAAACAACGTTTGGATATTATACGTCCAACCAATCGTTTTTAATTTTTCCATTAGAAATAAAAAAGCAAGAGAACACCCTTAAAATCGATGAATTTTTTAGCCCATCAAGCATTAAGCGGTAACCATCCCGAAATTCAAATCGGGAATTTTATTGCCGATTTTTTGAGAGGTGAAAAACCCCGCCATTTACCCGAAATGGTGAGAAAGGGAATAGAATTCCACCGTTCTATCGATGCTTTTACGGATCAACATCCGGTAATTCTTGATTCAAAGAAAATGCTTCAGCCCGTTTTCGGAAAGTATTCTCCAGTGCTGATCGATTTGTATTTGGATCATTTTTTGGGAAAACACTGGAATCGATATCACGATTCGGAATTACATCCTTTTACGGAATTGGTTTTTAAAAACTTCCACGATTACTTTCATTTACTCCCTTCCAGAGCAAAATCGGTATTGCCTTATATGGTTTGGGAAAATTGGCTTTTCCATTATCAATTTGATGAGGGAATGCAAAAAGCCATGAAAGGTTTAGGAAGAAGAGCCAAGTTTGAAAACTATTTTGAATCAAAGGGAGTCTTATTTTTGCAACAGCATCGCACAGAATTAGAAGCGGCATTTCTTCAGTTTTATCCCGATGTTTTACAACTTAAATTTTAATTTTTTTCGGTCTTATGCTTAAAAACAAATCCGTTCAATTGGCCATTTTCATCGTTTTGGGTGTTTTGTTGGTCGATCAAGCTACCAAAATTTGGAGTTATTTTGTTCTGCGGGAAGAAACAGAAATGTTGGTTTTGGGCCACTGGTTCCGTTTGCATTACGTAGAAAATCCGGGTATGGCTTTTGGAATTACCCTCGGTGGCGAAAGCGGAAAGCTGTTTTTGACCGTTTTCCGAGTGATTTTATCCAGCGCCCTGGCGTGGTATTTTCTCAAGCAAATTCGTTTGGGCGCAACAAAAGGAGCCGTTTGGTGCTATGCACTTATTTTCGCTGGAGCTGTTGGCAATATTCTCGACAGTTTTTTCTACGGATTTTGGTTCGATAACGCCGTAGGAGAAGGGGGCATTCTCTTTCCATTTGGTTACGGAAAAGTTATCGATATGATCTATTTCCCACTTTATCAGGGTATTTTGCCCGAATGGGTTCCTTTCAAAGGAGGAGAATACTTTGAGTTTTTTGAACCCGTGTTTAACATTGCCGATTCTGCCATTAGCGTAGGAATTGGGTTGATGTTCTTGTTTCAGAAAAGGTTTTTCCCAGAAAAAAACCCTCTTGAAAACCAACAAAAATCAGAAAAAGAGGCGAACTGAAACAAAAAAAAACCATGTACCTTTGAAAAAAAATTAAGGCTATGAATTTCACGCCCCTTTTCCTTAACCAGCCTTCTGACTGGATTATCATCTTGGTGATTGTTCTTTTGTTTTTCGGTGGTAAAAAGCTTCCAGAATTAGCACGCGGTCTTGGCCGTGGTGTTCGTGAATTTAAGGATGCTGCTGCTGGCGTAAAAAACGAAGTTGAGAAAGAAATCAACGAAGTAAAAGACACCACCAATAAACCGTAATCGCGTGAAGGAATATCGGAAGTTAACCGATATCCAGCACGATTTGAAAGCCGGAGACATCACGTGTGCGGCGCTGGTATCGGCGTATTTGGAGCGGATTGATCAAAATCAACATTTAAATGCTTTTATCGAGGTATTTGCTGAAGAAGCACTCGAAAAAGCAAAAGCGTTGGACGAAAAAATCCAAGCCGGAAAGGCCGGTCGGTTGGCCGGTTTGATCGTTGGATTGAAAGACAACGTTGCCTACGAAGGCCATGAATTAACCGCCTCTTCTAAAATCCTTCAAGGATTTCAATCCTTGTTTTCGGCCACCGTAACTCAAAACCTTTTGAACGAAGATGCCATCATCATCGGTCGTACCAATTGCGACGAATTTGCGATGGGTTCTTCCAACGAAACGTCATTTTACGGATCCGTAAAAAATCCGTTGGATGTTTCACGTGTACCAGGAGGTTCCTCCGGCGGCTCCGCCGCGGCTGTTGCAGCCAACCTTTGCCATGCTTCCATCGGAACCGACACCGGAGGTTCCATCCGCCAACCCGCGGCCTATTGTGGAATTTATGGAATGAAACCCACTTATGGCCGCGTTTCCCGACACGGTTTGGTGGCGTTTGCTTCTTCTTTCGACCAAGCTGGGCCGTTTGCCCGCTCGTTGGAGGATTTGGCTTTGATGACCGAAATCATTTCCGGCTCCGACGAATTTGATGCGACGGCTTCTGAAAGACCGGTGCCCAACATGCAAATTCCAGCCGAAACAGGAAAAAAACGCTTCGCCATCATCAAAGAAGTAAGAAATTCTGAGGGTCTCCACCCTGAAATCAAAGCTGTTTTCGAAAGAAAAATTGAATCATTGCTTGCTGCCGGACACGTGGTAGAAGAAGTATCTTTCCCTTACATCGATTATTGTATTCCAACGTATTACGTTTTAACTACGGCCGAAGCGTCATCCAATTTAAGTCGTTACAACGGAGTGACCTACGGTTATCGTTACGAAAACGCAAAAGACTTGGAAGAAATGTACAAGAAAACCCGCTCTTTGGGTTTTGGTCGGGAGGTAAAACGACGCATCATGTTGGGAACGTTTGTGTTAAGCGAAGGGTATTACGATGCTTATTACAGCAAAGCCCAAAAAGTTCGTCGTGTTTTGCGCGATTCCATGGAAGAAATTTTGAAAGAATACGACGTGGTTTTATTGCCATCCACTCCTTCTTTCCCGTTTCAGTTCGGTGCAAAAAGTACCGATCCCATTGAAATGTATTTGGAAGATATTTTCACGGCAGCGGCGAATTTAACGGGCCATCCAGCCATTAGTGTTCCTGCGGGAACCGCATCCAATCAACTTCCCATGGGCATGCAGCTGATTGGTCGTTTGTTCGATGAGCCGGGGTTGTTTGCTGCGGCATCTCTCCTGAATTAAAATTTTAACGCTTCCTCGGAAGCGTTTTTTTGTTTTTTAAAATGCTATCGGTATTTTTGAGAATAAACATCATCCATGAAAAAGATTTTAATTTTGGCCTTTGCCCTGTGGGGGTGGAGCGCTCACGCCCAAGTTTTTCAGAAAGGGCAGGCTTCCTATTACTTTGGAGGCATCTACAATATTGTTGTAAACGATGCATATCATGAGTTATTTAATAAAAAAACGCCAACCCAGGCATTGCATTTTAAATACGAAAAAGGAATAACTTCAAGAATTGGACTAGCGGTTTCTGCCACCTATTACGGCTACACGGTTTATCCAGCACAAATTTTGGATTCTTTCAGAATATTTAGACTTTATGGTCCATTTGTAGAATATGCTCAAAAATATTCTGCAAATCATTATTCCGTTATTCCAAAAATTCAACTCCATTCCAAGAAGAACAAATGGGTAAATACGTATGTTGGATTTGGGGTAGGAATTCGCGGAGAACACATTACACAGTTTAAAACCGATGCTGACAAACGCCTTTTTTCCGATATTTGGTTAGCGGCTGAGTTTAATTTGGGAATGAGAGCGAAGATAACGGATCAGTTTCAGGCGTATGCAGAAATGGGTTTCGGACCATCGGCTTTGTCGGCCGGAGTCGTCTATCAGATTCGGAAACCGAAGGAGTAAAATACTTGGGTTTTCTTCATGATTTCCTGCGTATTTTTGCACCAAATTTTTGAGGATTTCCCATGATCGATCAAACCCCCTATACTCCGAAAAACAAAGTTCGCATTGTTACCGCAGCCTCTTTGTTCGATGGGCACGATGCTGCCATCAACATCATGCGCCGTATCATTCAATCTACCGGCTGCGAGGTCATTCATCTTGGGCACGATCGCTCGGTGGAAGAAGTGGTGGATACTGCCATTCAAGAAGATGCACAAGGCATTGCGATGACCTCTTATCAAGGCGGTCACATCGAGTATTTCAAATACATGCACGATTTGTTGAAGGAAAAAGGAGCCGGTCACATCAAAATTTTTGGCGGTGGCGGTGGAACCATTCTTCCCGAAGAAATTGAAGAGCTCCACGCTTACGGCATTACCCGTTTGTACCACCCAGATGATGGACGTTCAATGGGTTTACAAGGAATGATCAACGACTTGGTGCAACAAGCCGATTTCGAAACGGGAAATGCTATTTCGGAATCCGATATTCAGCAGTTGTCGCAAAAGAATCCACCCGCTTTGGCACGCATCATCAGCGCAGCCGAAAACAAACCGGAATTGTTTGATCAATTCCGAACTTCCATTGAAGATTTGGCCGCCCAAAACCATGTTCCTGTTCTCGGAATTACCGGAACGGGCGGTGCCGGAAAGTCTTCCTTGGTGGATGAGTTGGTTCGTCGTTTCCTTTTGGATTTCCCCGACAAAACGTTGGGAATTATTTCGGTGGATCCCTCGAAAAGAAAAACCGGTGGTGCTTTGTTGGGTGACCGCATTCGCATGAACGCCATTAAAAATCAACGGGTTTACATGCGTTCTTTGGCCACTCGCCAAAGTAACTTGGCGTTATCCAAACACGTTGGCGATGGCATTTCCGTTTTGAAAGCCGCCAATTTTGATTTAATCATTTTGGAAACGTCGGGCATCGGCCAATCCGATACCGAAATCTTAGACCACTCCGATGTTTCTTTGTACGTGATGACTCCCGAATACGGAGCGGCAACCCAGCTCGAAAAAATCGACATGTTGGATTTTGCCGATTTGATTGCGTTGAACAAATTCGACAAACGCGGAGCCCTGGATGCGATTCGGGATGTAAAAAAACAATACCAGCGCAACCATCAATTGTGGGATACCGATCCGGAAACCCTTCCCGTTTACGGAACCATTGCTTCCCAATTCAACGACCCCGGAATGAACCGGCTTTACCAGGCCGTGATGAATAAAATGGTGGAGAAAACCGGTGCCGGCTTGGCATCTACCTTTACCATTACCGATGAAATGTCGGAAAAGATTTACATCATTCCTCCAGCTCGTACCCGTTACCTTTCCGAGATTTCGGAGAATAACCGAAACTTTGATGGTTGGGTAAACAAGCAATCTTCTGTTGCCGAAAAATTATACGGATTGCACCAATCCATGGAAGCCGTTCGCAGCATTGCCCCCGAAGATCAAGATCGTTTGTTGAAAGGGCTGCAAGAGACCTTTGAAAAAATGAAGCTTGAACTCGATCCGAAGAATTGGAAATTGTTGCAAGAGTGGGAAGAAAAGAAGAAAAAGTACACCGATCCTGTATTCTCTTTCCAGGTGCGCGATAAGGTGATCAACATCCAAACGCATACGGAATCGCTTTCCAAAACGCAGGTGCCCAAGGTTTCTTTACCAAGGTACAGTTCTTGGGGAGATATTTTGAAATGGACGTTGCAGGAAAATGTACCTGGAGAATTCCCCTACACGTCAGGAATTTATCCGTTCAAGCGCGAAGGGGAAGACCCAACCCGCATGTTTGCCGGAGAAGGCGGCCCCGAACGAACCAATAAGCGCTTCCATTACGTTTCTTTGGGCATGCCCGCCAAGCGCTTGTCAACCGCTTTCGATTCGGTAACCCTTTACGGAAACGATCCCGGTTACCGCCCCGATATTTACGGCAAAATTGGAAACTCTGGCGTGAGCATTTGTTGCTTGGACGACGCCAAAAAGCTGTATTCTGGATTTGATTTGGCCGATCCCAAAACGTCGGTTTCCATGACCATCAACGGGCCTGCGCCCATGTTGTTGGGATTTTTCATGAATGCTGCCATTGATCAGCAATGCGAAAAATACATTCGCGCTCAAGGAATGGAAGCCGAAATTCAAGCCAAAATTGATAAAATTTACACCGAAAAAGGAATAACACGTCCGCTTTACAACGGCGATTTACCTGAAGGAAACGATGGATTGGGCTTGATGCTTTTGGGCGTTACCGGCGATCAGGTGTTGCCTGCAGAAGTGTATGCAAAAATTAAAGCGGAAACGCTGGCTCAGGTTCGAGGTACGGTTCAGGCCGATATTTTGAAAGAAGACCAAGCGCAAAATACGTGCATTTTTAGTACCGAGTTCGCCTTGCGCTTGATGGGCGACATTCAATCGTACTTCATCCAACAAAAGGTTCGCAATTTTTATTCGGTATCCATTTCGGGTTACCACATTGCCGAAGCGGGTGCCAATCCCATTACGCAATTGGCATTTACGCTGGCCAACGGTTTTACTTACGTAGAGTACTACCTCAGCCGCGGCATGAGCATCAACGATTTTGGGCCGAACCTTTCGTTCTTTTTCAGCAACGGAATTGATCCGGAATACGCCGTGATTGGTCGCGTTGCTCGACGCATTTGGGCGAAATCCATGAAGCAGAAATACGGAGCCGATGCGCGCACTCAAATGTTGAAGTACCACATTCAAACATCGGGTCGTTCGTTGCACGCTCAAGAAATTGATTTCAACGATATTCGTACCACGCTTCAGGCTTTGTATGCGATTTACGACAATTGCAACTCGCTTCACACCAACGCTTACGACGAGGCCATTACCACGCCTACCGAGGAATCGGTACGTCGAGCCATGGCCATTCAGTTGATCATCAACCGAGAATTGGGCTTGGCGAAAAACGAAAATCCGTTGCAGGGGTCGTTTATCATTGAAGAAATGACGGATTTGGTGGAACAGGCCGTTTTGGCCGAGTTCGATCGGATCACCGAAAGGGGAGGAGTTTTGGGAGCCATGGAAACCATGTACCAACGCGGAAAAATTCAGGAAGAATCCTTGCATTACGAAATGTTGAAGCATACCGGTGAATATCCCATCATTGGGGTGAACACCTTTTTGAGTTCCAAGGGGTCGCCCACCATGCTTCCTAAAGAAGTCATTCGAGCTACAACGGAAGAAAAGGAATTCCAAATTCAAACCGTTCAGCAGTTGCAGCAATTCCAAGGAGATAAAGCTCAGGTAGCTTTGCGCAACATTCAAGAGGCGGCCATTCAAAACCGCAATATTTTTAACGAACTTATGGAGGCCGCCAAAGTGTGTTCGTTGGGCCAAATCACCCAAGCCCTTTTCGAAGTGGGTGGACAATACCGGAGGAACATGTAATGAAAGTTGATCAAAATACCGTAGATCGTTTGGCCCATTTGGCTCGATTGGAGTTCAATGCCGATGAAAAGCAGCAATTGGTTGGCGAAATGAACAACATGTTGGCTTTTGTTGAAAAATTGAACGAGTTGGACACCGATTCGGTAGCTCCTCTCGTTTACTTGAGTGATTCGGAAAACGTTTTTCGCGAAGACGAACCGAAGCCGTGGATTACCCACCAAGAAGCGCTTCAAAATGCCGCGAAAAAAGACACCGATTTCATTCGTGTACCCAAAGTAATTGATCAATCCGGTGAATAAATCGCTCATTCAACTTCAAGATATTACCCGCAAATATGTGATGGGGACCGAAACCGTTCACGCCTTGCGGGGAGTTAGTTTTTCCATTGAAAAGAACGAATACGTGGCCCTGATGGGACCTTCGGGTTCGGGAAAAAGTACGCTCATGAACATCTTGGGTTGCTTGGATACGCCTTCCAGCGGAGAATATTGGCTCAATGGAAAAGACGTGAGCAAAATGACCGACAATGAATTGGCGGCCGTTCGTAACATTGAAATTGGATTCGTTTTCCAAACGTTTAACTTGTTGCCCAGAAATACAGCTTTGGAAAACGTAGCGTTACCGTTGGTGTATGCAGGAATTAAGAAAGAGGAGCGAGAAGCGAGAGCGGCCCAGGTGTTAACCATGGTGGGATTGGCCGACCGCATGAGTCACCGGCCAAACGAGTTGAGTGGTGGTCAGCGGCAGCGTGTGGCGGTGGCCCGAGCGTTGGTGAACAACCCCAGCATTATTTTGGCCGACGAACCAACGGGAAATTTAGATACCAAAACGAGCCATGAAATTATGGCTTTGTTTGAAGAAATCCATAAAAACGGAAATACCATCATTCTTGTAACGCACGAGGAAGACATTGCCCAACATGCGAAACGGATCGTGCGTTTGCGCGACGGTTTGGTAGCCGAACAATAACAACATGGAAAGCGCAACGATTCACGAAAAAGTTAACCTCGCCCTCGATGCCATTCGGCCATTCTTGCATCGCGACCACGGAGATGTAGAATTGGTTGAAATTACCGACGATTTGGTAGTAAAGGTGAAGTTGCAAGGCAACTGCGTAGATTGTTCCATGAGTGCCATGACCATGAAAATGGGCATTGAAAAAAGCATTCTTCGCGCCATTCCTGAAATAAAAAAAGTAGAAGCCATTAATATTCCCAATCCTTCATGATGACTCGTTCCGAATTGGTTCGCCAAATCCAAGCAAAAAAATCGGTTTTGTGCGTGGGTTTAGACCCTGATTTAGCAAAAATTCCGCAGCATTTGTTGTTGGAAGAAGATCCCATTTTTGCCTTCAACAAAGCCATTATTGATGCGACTCACGAATTTGCTGTGGCTTACAAACCCAACATTGCATTTTACGAAAGTTTGGGCGTTAGTGGTTGGACCAGTTTAAGGAAAACCTTGGATTACATTCCAAAAGAGTGTTTTACTATTGCTGATGCGAAGCGAGGAGATATTGGAAATACGTCGGCCATGTATGCTCGTACGTTTTTCTTCACCTACGAATTCGATTCGGTGACCGTAAATCCGTATATGGGAAGCGACTCGGTGATGCCATTTTTGGGATTTGATGGGAAATGGGCCATTGTTTTGGGATTAACCTCCAATCCGGGAGCCGAAGATTTTCAGTATTTCAACAGCGGTGAAATGCATTTGTACGAGCGGGTGTTGGATAAGTTGAAAGGGTGGGGTACCGAAGACAACATCATGGTGGTGGTTGGGGCCACTCGCGCTTCGGATTTGGCACAAATTAGAGCTCGAATGCCTCGTCATTTCTTTTTGGTTCCTGGCGTTGGTGCTCAAGGAGGTAATTTGGAAGATGTTATGAACATGGGCTGGATTGAAGGAGAGGGTGGGTTGTTGATCAATGCCAGTCGATCCATTTTGTATGCGGGCGAAGGCAAGGAGTTTGCTTTAGCTGCACGAGAGGAAGCCCGCAACATTCAGGAGGCGATGGAAGCGTGGATGCGCGCTCAATAAAATACCGTTTCGGCGATGCCGAATTTTTTGACTGGTTGGACGAGCTGGCCGATCGTTACGAACGACCGGAGTTCATTCATAACGATCCTATTCAAGTCCCTCATCGGTTTTCTAAAAAGCAAGATGTAGAAATTGCTGGGTTTTTCGCTTCGCTGTTTGCGTGGGGACAACGGAAAACTATCATCAATAAGGCCAACGAGTTGATGCGAAGAATGGATGATGCACCGTATGACTTTTTGTTGAATTCCAACGAGCGCGAATGGGCAGTTTTTCGTGGATTTGTTCACCGCACTTTGAACGAAGACGATGTGCTGGGATTACTGGGTTTTTTAAAAGAGTGGTATAGCCAATATGAATCGTTGGAAACGGCCTTTTTGGTGGATGACGGAGAGGGGTGGACCGCTCGAAACGCATTAAAAGTGTTTCATTTGCGTGTAGAGCGGTCGAACTGCTTGATGGCACGTACTTGGAAGCACGTTCCCAGTGTGGTAAGTGGGAGTACGTGCAAACGGTTGGTGATGTACTTGAGGTGGATGGTTCGTTCTTCAGAACGGGGGGTAGATTTTGGGATTTGGGGCGAAATACCCGCGAGTGGGCTGCTTTTGCCGCTGGACGTTCACGTTTCCCGGGTGGCGGTGGAGATGGATTTGTTGAAGCAGAAGAAAAGTTACCGCTGGGCGGATGTAGAGGAGTTGGGGGATCGGTTGAGCGGTGGAGAGTGTACCGACGTGGGTAGGTACGACTTTGCCTTGTTTGGACTTGCGGTGAATTTGGGTTAAAAATAATTTTAATTTTTTTCTTTTTCCTCTTTGCATTTTTTAAGAAATTCGTTAGATTTGCCTCAATCGTGGGTGTACTGTATCCGTAAGGTACACCTCGTTTTTTGGTTAATGAAGTAAAAACTAACAACTTATATTATGAAAAACAACCATCAACCAACAAGGCGAATGGGCTGGAGGGGACTCTGGCTATTGTTTGCCCTTTGTAGTTTGTTCGGGTTTGAGGCCAGGTCTCAGGCGCTGATTCAATTCTACACCCAAAACACGTCGACCACGACGTTTTCGCCCATTACCGGTGGTACAGCCGTAACTAACGGCACAACCGCCGATGACGAACGTTATGTTTCAACGGCGGCTTTAGGTGGAGGTACTACCACAACAGGTATAGGATTACCTATTGGATTTACCTTTAATTTCAATGGTTATGCTTTTGATCGTTTTGCGATCAGTGCTAACGGTTGGATTACCTTGGGTCAAAGTTCCTTGGGAGCAACGGCTGTTAACACTGCATCAACAAGTTCTTACACAGCCTTATCTTCAACATCCGCCATTACCCCAGCTCAACTGCGTTCTCGTATTGCGGGTTTTGCTAGAGATTTGCAGGGACAAACAGGTTCTTCACTTCGTTTTGAAACCACTGGTTCTGCACCTAACCGGGTGTTGGTGGTGCAGTGGCTAGGATTTAAGAGGTACAGTACGACTGGTACTGGAGATAACTTAAATTTCCAAATTCGTTTGTTGGAAGGATCCAACAACATTGAGATTGTTTATGGAACCATGACGTATGGAACAACCGCTTCTACATTAACTCACATGGGGATTTCTGGAAACTCGAATGGAACAACGGAATTGTTAGGTGTTGGTGCCACCCAAACCAATGGTAATTCTCTAGGATTTACGAATACTTCCGCTAGCCTTGGTTGGTCAGTTGGAGGTACCAATACGCCCCCAACATCGGGTCGTCGTTACACCTTTACAGCTCCTGTAGTATGTTCAGGTACCCCAACTCCAGGAAATACGGTTGCTGCTTCTAACCCAACCTGCGGAAACGTAGGAACTACCCTTTCTTTGCAAAACAACGTTGGTACCGGTATTCAGTACCAATGGCAATCGTCTCCCGATGGAACCACATGGAATAATATTTCTGGAGCTACATCGCCTTCTTATGCCACCGGAGTTATGACGAGTAATACGTTTTACCGCGCTTCGGTAACGTGTACATTATCTTCTCAAACTGCATTTTCAAATCCTCTTCAAGTAACCTTGAATTCCTTTTTGTTTTGTTATTGTCCTTCTGCTGCAGCCTTCACGTCTTCTCATGATGTGGTAAACGTTTCGTTTGGAACCATCAATAATGCTACAACTATTGCATCTCTTGCAGGTACACAAGGAACAGCTGTTTCCGGTAGTACTGCCGACTTGTATTCTAATTTCGCTGGAGCTTCAGGTGTTCCAGTTCCATCTTTGCAAGCAACTCAAACGAACAACTTAGATATCACCGTTGCCAGTACGAGCACGTTCTCTCAAACGTTCACCACGAAGGTTTGGATTGACTGGAACCGCGATGGCGATTTCACCGATGGTGGTGAAGAGGTTTTCAACTCTGGTTCCATCGCTGCCATTGCTACGGCAGGTGCCCCACGTGTTTTCAATACCAGCATTTTCACTCCCGTTTGGGTGGCTTCTGGACAAACTCGCATGCGTGTATCCACCAGAACAACATCGCTTAATTACGATCCTTGTTATACTACGGGTTCGGGAGAAACAGAAGACTACATTGTAAACTTGGTGGCTTTGCCAGTTTGTTCTGGAACTCCAACCGGAGGAACGGCAAACCCATCTTTTGCGAATCTTTGCGTGGGAACCGGGGTAAACATTTCATTGGTTGGTGCTACTGTTGCTTCTGGAATTCAGTACCAGTGGCAAGAATCTCCAAACAATAGTTCTTGGTCGAACATTTCCAACGCTTTCGGATTGATTTACCAAAACACCTTCAGCAATCCCAATTTGGGCGCTGCAACCATTACAGGAAATGCTGCCATTTCGGGTGGTACCATGGTATTGAACCCGTTGGCATCAAGCACTTTTGGTTCATTATTGATTCCAGGTACGGGAGCAGTGAGTTCACAATACCGCGTCAAGTTTGATTTGAACGTTAGCCGCCCAAGCAGCACCATTTATGCTGATGGGGTTTCGTATTCTTTCGGGGATGATGTGAATCCTAACAACGATGCGAACATGAATGCCGAAAACGGTACGGGTTCTAAATTGAAAGTTGCTTTCGTTACCTACACCAACGGATCAGCCCTTCATGGTATCTATCTGATGTACAATTGTACCGTTAACGAGCAAACACCATCAACGCCTTCTGCAAGTGGTATGTTGGCTTACTCTTCTGATGTTTCGTGGAAAGGTGTAAACACGGCATTCCAAATTGATATTGATGCAACAGGAAAAGTAACGGTTTCCATGAATGGAACTCCAGTTACAGGATTAACCAACATTCAATTGCCTGCTTCTTATTTAACGGAATTGCGTCAATACTGGAGACACTGTTTCAAAGCACGTACCGGTTTAGAAACTACCTCTCACATCATTGATAACTTTGAAGTATATGCCGATGGTGTTGCAAGTGGTCCTTCTTACAACATTGCTTCGTACAACGGTATTGCACAATACTACCGCTCTGTATTAACATGTACGAATTCAAGCCTAACCGATAATTCAACCTCATCTTTGATTTCTGGTCCTGGAGCTCCAACTCAACAAGATTCTTTGTTCGTTTTAACATCTCCAGAAACTCCAGGATCAACAACAGCTTCTACAACAGGAACACTTGGAATCAATTGGACCAACGCTTCAGCGGTTACAGGTCGTGTTATCAAAATCAATACAACCAATAGCTTTACTGATCCTGTTGATGGACAGAATTACACGGGAAATTTGACCTATTCTGGTACTGGAGAACAAATTGTTTTTGCAGGTTCGTCATCGGGCCCAATTACCATTGCTGGTTTGAATCCTGGTTCTTCTTATTGGGTTCGATCTTATACCTACGGTGACTGCGGTGGTGGTAATACCTACTACAACACGGCAACTGCTCAGAACAACCCTCGTCGTTTCTTTACATCAAGCTTAGACACGATGCGTGTTACGTATACTCCAAGTGGTGTATCTTTCAACTCTTTGTTCGACGGATTGTCTTTGAAAGCTGGAGCGCTAAATCCTCGTTGGAATAGTGCCAGTGGAGACGACAACTATTCTTTAGGCATTGCTTTGCCCTTTACGTTCGAATACCAAGGTCAACCGGTGAATCATTTCCGTGCAACCACCAACGGTGTACTTTGGATGGATACAACAGTTTTTCAAACGGGTGTAACCAATAACCTTTCCACTACCACGACCCGCTCTGCGATTGCTCCATATTGGGACGATTTGGTTGTTTTGGGAAATAGTTTCGCTAACATCAATTCTTGTATTGCTTACCAAGTAACAGGTACTGCTCCTAACCGTGTAATGACTGTTGAGTGGGCTAACATGGAGGTTTTTGCCCAATCTTCACCGAACTTGAATTATCAAGTGAAGTTGTACGAGACCACCAACGACATTGAGTTTGTGTATGGTAACATGACTCCATTCACAGGAGCTGCTTCCATTTCTTTAACCTACTCCATTGGATTAAATAGCTTTGCCACCACTTTCGGCGGAAAAGACGTTTTTGCATTGGCTTCACCAAGAAGCAATCGTTTCCAAGAAGTTGATCCAACATCTACAGCTTCAGGTGCCTTGAATCTTGCTCCTGCATGTTTCTCCAGTTATTTATTCCGTCAAGGATTATCGTACCAAGGTGGCACTTTTGCTGCTAATCCCGGTAACGATGAGCCAGCCGGTGCCCTCACCTTAGACGTTTCTCCAGCTTCTCAAATCTCTGCTCAAAACTGTCAGCGTTTTCCTGCGCACGGTTCAACCTGGTCAGCAGGCTACACTCGTCCAGCTGCTGTTTCCTCTTGGGTAACGATGGCTTCCACCACCGGTGGTGACCGTTGGTACAAATTTAGTTTGGCGAACAATCCAGTTCAATTCGGTATTGATGTTGCTGGTTCGAACTTGGTTCGTCCAGTTGTAGAATTGTACTCCGGTTCTAACCCTTCAAGCTTAACCTTTATTGCTGCTGCGGTTTCTGGTACCACCAATGCGAATGGCTTGGGCCGTATCGCTTCGTATACGTCTTCAACAACAACCGCGGGTAATTACTATTTGCGTGTGTACCACCATGGCGACACGACCACCAGTACCTTCAATGGATTGGGTGATGTAGGTATTGATGTTTATGCGGTAATTCCTCCAGCGATCGATTCGTTGGGCGGTGCTGATACCATTTCAGTAACTTCTTCTTGTTCTCCAACTTCCGATATTTATTCTACAGCGTCTTCTTTCACTTCTTTGCCAGCTCCAACAACAGCTGTAACGAACATGAAAGATAACTGGCACGTATTCCAAGCTACGGGTTCTGCTGGTATTGGTGGAGTGAACATTGTTGTTACTCCTACCGTTCTTCAGTTCAATCCCAAAGTTGAGGTTTTCAACTTGGGACCAAACAAAATTGTAGATTCTGCGAATGCTGCAAACCGCATCGGCACGTTCGATGGAGTTGGTTTGGGCGTTGCTGAATCTGGTACACTTTCTGGATTGACTTCTGGTAACTGGTATGCGGTACGTGTTTACCACAGTGCAGGAGGTACAGGTGGTGCAGGTAACTACCGTGTTTGTTTAACGCCAAACTTGGAATTCTTGAACTACACCATCACCAAAACTCCGATAAACAGTTCTGCTTATGGATCCATTGCTAGCACAGGAACTTCGTTCACTTGGGGTACTCCATTCAGCGGTGACGATGTATTGTCTGATTCAGTTTCAGTGCCTTTTGCGTTTACTTATGCTGGTCGTGAGGTAACAGCCATTAAGGTTTCAACCAATGGATGGTTAACTTTGAACGCTAAAGGCGTTACCAGTTCTAATTTGACGAACAACTTAAATTCTGGCGCGAGTTCAAATGCCATGGTTGCTCCTTTTTGGGACGATATGGTTGCTCCAGGTAATAGTACCGCAGGTTTGGTTACCGGTTTCAAATACGAAACCAAGGGAACCTCACCAAATCGAATCATGTACATTGAGTTCATTGGATTGGAGAAATTTGGTTATGCAGGTCCTTCGTTGAATGCTCAGGTTCGTTTGTTCGAAAGCGGAAGTCGCATTGACATTGTGTACGGTAACTCTTCTTTCTACGACGGTACTGCAGCTGGTGCAACAACCGGTCAATATACTTACTCTATGGGATTGAACGCATGGGGAACAGGTACCTTGAGTGGTAACCAGCTTGTAGCCCTGGGTTCTGTTGGTGCTGAAAACTTTGGCTCTACCGATCCTACGAACTTGGCTGGATCGATGCCATGTTATACCCGTTATTCTTTTGTTCCGAATAGTACAACCGGATACGTTGCAGGTCCTGCGGAACCAAACATTAGCAACAATGAGTGTTCTACAGCTACTGTTTTGCCGGTATTAACTTCCTCTCCAACCGAGTGGTGTTCTCAGTATTCGTTGAAAGGAGCTACTGCTAGTACATCTGTTGTTGCTGCTGGTCCGAATGCTACATCGAACACGGCTCGTAAATTTGGTCGCGATGCTTGGTTCTCGTTCCCAGCTTTAGCAAATAAGAAATATGCTTTCGATTTGCGTCAAGGTACAGGAACGAACGTTGGAATGGCGGTTTATTCTTCTCGTACTGGTTGCGGAAGTTTAACAGCCGTTGCTCACATTTACGATGGTACAGGTGGTTCTACTCAAGACACGGATTTGGTTTCTGCTCAGAACCAGACGTATTACGTTCGCGTTTATCAAAACGATTCGTTGTACACTGTTCCTTCTGGAAACAACGGTTACTTCAACTTGGTTGCCGTATTGTTGCCACCACCACCGGTGAACGATGAGTGTTCTGGAGCTGTTCGTTTGACTTCTAGTTTTGCGATTCCATCAAACTTGCCATCACGTTCGGTGATCGATGCAACAATCAGCACTACGCCTGCTTTCTGTGCTACCGCAGCGGCAGATGTATGGTTTGCATTCCGCGCAGATTATACAACGCACACCATTCGTGTTTCTCCTGTAACTCCTGGAGTTCAGTTCAACCCTGCTATTCAGGTGTTCACTACAGGTAATTCCTCTTATTCTTGTGGTTCATTAACCCAAGTTGCATGTGCTACTTCAGCCGCGATGAATGTTCAAGAAGTTTACACTTCAACAGCATTTGTTCCTGGTCAGGTTTATTACATTCGTGTTTCCAACCAAACAGGTGGTAAAGGTGGTACTGGTAACTTTAACATTAGCTTGACCCACCCTGACATTCGTGATATCAGCATTGAGAATGTATTTGCTACTGCAGCGGGTACAGGTTCTGGTTCTGCTGGTACAGCGCGTAACATCCGTTTTGTTGTGAAGAACAACGGACCTGTAAGCTATTCTGGTTCTGGAGTTTCATTCAGTTTCTCTCGCAACGGAGCGGTTGTTTCTTCTACTACACCAGCATTGAACTTGAATGTTGGAGATACGACGTCAGTTTATTTTGGTACTACTCTTACACCTACCTTAAACGCAATTGATACGGTTAAGTATTACCACTCTTTTGTTAGTGATTTTGTTCGCAGCAATGACACGGTGAATGTTACTTACAACAGTACTTCTTCTATCATGAATTTCTCTTGGTCTAAGCCTTATGGTAACAATTTGTTGGATGAAGGTCGTGCTGTTGCAACTGACTTATCAGGTAACGTTGTTTCTGTAGGTACTTACAGCAATCAAGCTGTTATTGGTAGCGATACCTTGAAAGGTGACTTCCGCCAGGGAAATGCCGATGTTATGATTATTAAATCCGATTCTTTGGGTACTGCTTTCTGGGCACGTACCATTACAGGAACTAATGTTGAAAATGTTCGTGCTGTTGCAACCGATGCTTCTGGTAACATTTATGTTGCAGGTAGCTTCCAAGGCACCATCAAAGCGGGTAACGTTTCATTGACTTCCAATGGTTCTACCGATGGATTTGTGGTGAAATACTCTACTGCGGGTGTTGTTCAGTATGCCATTAAAATTGGTGGTACTGGTAGCGAAGTCATCAATGATATTAAAGTTGATGCTTCAAACCTTTACTTCGCAGGTGGCTTCAGTAATTCATTGACTTTTGGTAGCACGATTTCTTCCGCTGGTGAATCAGATGTAATGGTTGGTTCGATGAACTTGTCAACTGGTGCAGCAAATTGGGTAGTAAGTCAAGGAGGTTATTCTTTTGATATGGCCAATGCTCTTGCCATCGACAACAACTTCCTTTATACCACGGGTTATTTCTGTAACAACCGTGATATTTCTGGTCCTTACAACTTGGCTTCTTCCGGTATCTTTAACATGTTTGTTGGTAAACACAACCTATCAAACGGTTCTATGGTATGGGGTCGTACGCTATCTGGTACTGGATCTGAGTATGGTAACGGTATTGCATTGGATGCTTCTGGTAACGTAGTTGTTTCTGGTACATTCAACTTGCATATCGATGCTCCTGGAGCTCGTGTTG
Organism: Bacteroidota bacterium; assembly: GCA_947501265.1. Classification (GTDB taxonomy): domain Bacteria; phylum Bacteroidota; class Bacteroidia; order UBA7662; family CANHCV01; genus CANHCV01. Next base: position 16,546 of record CANMVY010000011.1, on the reverse strand, counting down.
TATCTAGAATGATTCCTACACGAGGTGCTGAAGATATTTTTGTAACGAAGTTCACCGCAGCCGGTGTTTACCAGTGGGTTTATTCCATGGGTGGAACAGGTTCTGATAACTTCGGTAAATTGTCTACTTACAATGCTTCTAACAATGTTGTTGGATCTGGATTCTTCCAAAACAACGCATTCTTCCGTGGTTATTCCTTGAATTCAACAGGTTTGGGCGATATGTTCGTTTACTCTGCTGATATGAACGGAAATACCAATTGGATCAATCGTTCTTCTTCTACTGGTTCTTTTGCTAAATCTGGTTCAGATGTTGCGGTTAGTACTTCTGGTGCGGTTTACGTAACAGGTACTTCTGCTGGAACAACCACCTTGGGATCTACTTCAGTAAATTCTTTGGGACAAACAGATATGTTCTTAACCAAATTGTTGACAGGTGCTTCTGGAATGACTGGTGGTCCTCAAATGCGTGAAGCATTAACGTCTCGTATTTTGCCAACTACCGATATGCCAGAAATTTCTTCCTTCCAAGTAGATTGGTTAACCAACGATTTGACCCTAGGAAATAAAGAAGTTACGGTTCGTTGGTTTGCATCTCAAGAAGTTGCTAACAGCAAGTTCATCATTGAACAAAGCACAGATGGAATCAATTGGTCAACCATCCGTACGGTAAACACCAATGGATCAGATAAAGCCTATGCTGCATCTTTCGATCGTGCTATGCTTGCTAATGGAGAAGTGATGGTTCGAGTTCGTTTGCAAACAACCAACGGAATCTTCAGCAATGCTCCTGCTCATTTGGTGAACAACGTTCGTTCAAACAACGAATTGTTGATCAATGTTTATCCAAACCCAGCGAACGATGTCATTACACTTCAGTCTTCTTCTTCCATGAACGGTGTGTTCGTAGAAGTAACTTCTGTAGATGGAAAAGTAGTTCGTCGTGTAGAATTCAATTCATTGGCTAACGCGGTTGATTTGAATGTGTCTGATTTGTCGAACGGAATTTATTTGTTGAACATTCACTCAAATAATTCAGTTACAACGAAAAAGATTACGGTTAAACATTAATCGGTTCATACCTTAAAAAAAGGGGGCTCAATCACGAGCCCCCTTTTTATTTTTGTGCATGCGTATCTTTTCGAGAAATGAATTGGCTCTTCATAACGGCCAAGACAAAGAAACCATTTATGTGGCGTTTCAGGGCCGGGTTTACGATGTTACTTCCTCTCGGCTGTGGAAGAATGGGAAGCATTATGAACATTGGGCCGGGCAAGATTTAACGAAAGAACTTGAAGATGCGCCCCATACGGAAAAAGTGTTTGAAAAGTTTGAGATGGTAGGGCGCTTATCGTAGTGTACATTTTTGAAAACAACTTTGGGAAACTTTTCACATCCAATCTTTCCTTCCTTTTTTCGTTATAGCTTTGTTTAAAACTAATCCTATGCTTCAGATTGCAACCAGCCAGGAACTATCCTTCTTTCAATTGGTTTCCAAAGGCGGACCTATCATGATTCCTATCGTCTTATTGTTGATCATTGCTCTTTATCTATTCATCGAACGTTGGATTTATATTTCTCAGAACAGCAAGGTAAACCCCAGTTTGATTGGAAGCATAAAAACGGGTTTGAACGACGGTAACGTGAACAGCGCGATAGCTTTGTGTGAAAACGAACGCAGCTCCATGGGTCGAATTTACGGTCAAGGGTTGAAGGTAATTTCCCGGCCCATGTCGGAAATGGATCGCCACATGGAAGATGCTGCTTCTATTGAACTATCAGCCATGGAATCGAAATTAGGCGTGTTGGGAATTATTGCTGGTATTGCTCCCATGTTGGGTTTCATTGGTACCATTTCTGGGGTAATCAAGATCTTCTACAAAATCTCCTTGGAAGACAACATTTCTATCGGGATCATTTCCGGTGGTCTTTATGAAAAAATGATCACTTCCGGTGCTGGTTTGATTGTGGGTGTATTGGCTTATACTTTTCTGCACTTGCTTCAAGGGCGAATTGATGGATTTTTGCTGAAAATGCAACGCCAAGTGTTGGAGTTCAAAAACTTGTTGTTGTAATCATGAATATTCGCCGCAAAAATCGGTTTGCTGCCGAAGTCTCTACGTCGGCTCTGAACGACATCATGTTTTTTCTTCTTCTTTTCTTCCTGATCATTTCAACCGTTGCCAATCCGAACGTAATCAAATTGTTTCTTCCAAAGGCAACTGCATCCCAAAAAATCAATAAAAAACAAATTTCTCTTTCCGTTACGGCCGATAAGCGAATTTTTATCGATAAAGTAGAAATTCCCACCGCTGAATTGGAAAATGCATTGGCCAATGCCATTGTTGGTATTGATGAGCCAACCATTGTGCTTCGTATCGAAAAATCTCTTTCTGTTCAAGATTTAGTAGATGTTCTTCAAATTACCACCAAATTAAAAATTAAGGTGGTCATGGCTACCGAAAAAGGATAATGAATTTTTCACAACAAGTAGAAACAACGCTTCCTCTATTCGAGGAACAATTAAATTCCATTTTTTATACTCCTTCGGGTTCTCCTGATGGCCTCTATGAACCCGGTCGTTATTTGCTTTCTCTTGGCGGAAAGCGTTTGCGTCCAGCCTTAACCATTTGGGTAGCTCAACACCATGGAAAAGCATTCAACGATGCTATTTCCGCCGCCCTTGCCGTAGAACTTTTCCATAATTTTTCACTCATGCACGATGATATTATGGATGAAGCTCCGGTGCGTCGTGGTCAACCTACCGTTCATTTAAGAAACAACCTCGCAACAGGAATTCTTAGCGGTGATGCCATGTTGGTGGTTGCATACCAGCAATTGATGAAGTATCCCAATCCTTTATGTGGCGTTTTAACGTCGCACTTTCTTCAAACGTCTTTGGAGGTGTGCGAGGGGCAACAGTGGGACATGGAATTCCAAGAACGAGCAATGGTTTCTTCAACGGAATACCTGCAGATGATTCGTTTTAAAACCAGTGTACTTTTGGGCGAAGCCGCTCGAATGGGCGCGTTGGTCGCTGGCGTTTCAGCTGATCTTGCAAATACCTGGTACAAATTTGCGGTAGCTGCCGGTTTAGCCTTTCAAATTCAAGACGATTTATTGGATTGTTTCGGAGATTCCACCAAAACAGGGAAACAATCTGGTGGCGATATTTTAGTCAATAAGAAAACCTTGCTAACCATTTTAGCATGGGAGAATTCAAACGAGGATCAAAAAAAGGATGCCCAATTCATTTGGAGTTTACCCCCCTCGGTTGAAAAAATTGAAAGAACTTTGGCTTGGTACGACGCAACCCAAGCGAAACAAAAAACAGAAGCCGTTCGAGATCAATTTCTCAACGAAGCTTTGAAGGAGTTATCGTGGATTGAAGGCGACACTTCTTTGTTTAAGGAAATGGCTCATCTCTTTGCTCACCGGGATCATTGATGAGTTTATCAGCGCTTTTTTGGAGAATTAAGCAGTGGAATCAGTACTGGAAATGTGAGTTTTCCGCAGGTTGGGACGTTTCAGATCAAGAGCAAATTCGAGCGGCTCGTACGTTTGCCGTTCATGGAGCTGCGGTTCAGCCGGTTCAAAAACACACTCAAACGATTTTGGAATCCGATTCAGAGGTGCTGGAGGTTTTGGATTTTGGAGCTGTTTCCGGAATGTCACCTCAATTGGGATCAAATGCTGGGGTTGTGCGTTCGGTACAGGTAAAAACCATGATTTCTCGAACAGCAAGTTCTGAAAAGTGGGGAAGATTGCTGTTGCGTTTGGCCCAATTGAAATCCGGAAAAGTGAATTTGGAGTTGGGCACAAACTTGGGCATCGGCCTAAGGTATTTGGTTACAGGATCTCATTTCCAAAATCAGTGGATTTCTATTGAAGGAGATCCGAACACCGCCAATTTAGCAAGGAATGCCTTTTCAGATGCCCAACAAGTGACTCTTATCACCGGTCGTTTTTCCGATGTGCTTCCGCAGGTTCTTGAAGAAAATCATGACTTTGGATTGGTTTTTATTGACGGTCATCACGATGGGTTTGCAACACAAAAGTATGCCGATGACATTTTCGGGAACATGAAGTCGGGTGGTTGGATGGTTTTGGATGATATTCGTTGGAGTCCGAGCATGAAACAAGCATGGGAACAGCTAGTAACAAGGCCCTGGGTAGATCGTTGGGTTGATTTGGGTAAAATGGGGATATTGGTGGTAAAATAATTCCGCCTTCCGCTCTTTTTGAGATTTATCTTTGTGGCATGTCTGATCGCTACGCACAACGAGGAGTTTCTTCCGATAAACAAGAGGTTCATGCAGCCATCGCTTCCTTGGACCAGGGGCTTTTTCCCCAAGCATTTTGCAAAGTTTTGCCCGATGTTTTAGCTGGCGACCCCGCCTTTTGCAATTTAATTCATGCTGATGGAGCCGGTACCAAATCGTCATTGGCGTATTTGTATTGGAAAACTACAGGAGATTTGTCGGTTTGGAAGGGCATAGCTCAAGATGCCGTGGTGATGAATTTGGATGATTTATTGTGTGCTGGGGCCGAAAAAAATTTTTTAATTTCTTCTACAATCGGTAGAAATAAAAATTTGATTCCTGGAGCAGTGATTTCAGCAGTGATTTCTGGAACCCAGGAATTCATTGATCAGATGAATGCATTCGGTTTGGACATTCATTTTGGAGGCGGTGAAACCGCCGATGTGGGTGATTTGGTTCGAACCATTATTGTAGATTCCACGATGGCCGTTCGGATGCGCCGTTCTGAAGTGATTGATAATGCCCGCATTCGCCCAGGTTTGGTGGTGGTGGGTTTCAGCAGTTTTGGGCAATCAAATTACGAAAGCGAGTACAACGGCGGGATGGGTTCCAATGGGTTGACCAGTGCTCGGCACGATGTGTTGGAAAACAAACTAGCCGCTCTTTTTCCCGAGAGTTACGATCCATTAACTCCGGCAGATTTGGTTTATTCTGGATCTAAATCACTCACCGAACCTGTTTCAGGAACCACCTTGGATGTAGGAAAATTGATTCTTTCTCCAACCCGAACGTATGCGCCCGTGGTGAAAGCCATGTTTGAAACCATGCGCTCCCACATCTACGGAATGATTCACTGTTCGGGTGGAGCGCAAACCAAAGTATTAAAGTTTGTGAACGACGTTCACGTGGTGAAAAATAACCTCTTTCCAACGCCTCCGCTTTTCGCCATGATTCAGCAAGAATCGGGAACGAGTTGGAGGGAAATGTACCAAGTCTTCAACATGGGCCACCGTTTGGAAGTTTATGTAGAAGAAACAATGGCCCATGAACTCATTTCGATCGCAAAATCGTTCGGGGTGGAAGCCCAGGTGATCGGTCATTGCGAGGGAAGTGAAGGAAGCAAAGTTACCGTAAGCAGTTCTCATGGAACTTTCGAGTACGGAGGGTAATGAAAACTGAAGTCCTTCAATCGGGTAACATTGCTGTAATTTTTATCAGCATAAGGCCTGAAACGTCTGAAACGTACACGTTTTTCGACGAGGCTACCTTACAGTCGGCCAGTGAAATAGAAGGTTTTCTGGGTTGGGATTCGGTTAGAAACGGCATCAATGGAATCTTCATCAGTTATTGGAAAGATGGGAGCGCTGTAGAAATTTGGAAGAACCATACTTTGCATCGGCGCGCCAAAGACTTGGGGAAAAGCGAGTTTTATTCTTTTTACCGAAGCTTGGTAACAACCATTTCCACGGTATCGGAGTATCAAAAAGACGCTTCGATCTAAAAAAGAAACCAGGCAACTTTACATTAATTCCATGTTAATTTTTTTTGATGTTCTTTTGCTCCCTTTCGTTGGGGAAAAACCCCTCTTTTTTCGGCGTATTGTGTTTTTTGTTTGATTTTCACTTTGGTTTATAGTGGCTTTCGCGCTGATGCTATTTTAATTCAAAGCGAATTAACCATTAATTTTTTGGAATCCACCCTTTAAACTTTTTGCTCGAAATACCTTTGCACTATGAAAACCAAATTCTTATTTTCTTTTTGTTTGTTGATGTTTGCTTATGGAGCAAATGCGCAATTGGTGGTAAAAAATCTAGGTACATCTAGAACCGGTTATTCCAATGCCTATGGTACCCGTCAAGGGTTGGCTTGCTACCCGGCTCAAAATTTAGTGGGATGGGTTCATCGTTCCAGTCCTATTAACAATACCATTAAAATGGATGTTTCCATGGATGGTGGAAACACATGGGTTGTAGATAAAATCACTTCTTGGGGAGTTACTCCAGGAGGAAGATTGCCCAAAATGGCTTTCTTTAATCCATCTGGAAATACCAATCCTTCCAACGTTTGGGCTACCGGAATTATTCCAATCGTGAGCAATACTGCAAGGAACTCTTATGGAACTACCGTAGTATCGGTAGCAACCGCGGGTGGAACTGTTTTAAACATTGATACTCCTCTTCGTTCTCGTCAAGACACCTTGCGCCAAATTATTTCTTCCGTTGTTTCTTTATCTGATCGAATGCTTTTGTTGGATAAAAACGGTTCGATTGGTGTTGGGAACTCTGACTTTACCGATACGCTTACGTTAACCAAGCTTACCCCTTCGGGCAATCGTTTCAATTATTCTACTCAATTTTTATCCATCCCTATGACTGCGGCTGCCACCTTGGATGAACCCGGTTTGCCGGACGTAGCCATGGCCTTCAATGAATCAGGCAACAAAGGTTTTATTGTTGGTTTGGGTCACCAATCGTACACTGGAGCCGACACTGGCGTTACATATTTGCCCATCGTAATGAGCAGTACTGATGGTGGCGACACTTGGAGCTCTCCTACTCAATTGAGTATTTCCGCATTGGTTCGCACCGCATTGGGTGTTACTTGGAATCCTACGTGTGGTTGGGAGTTGAGCGCTACGGTTGATCAAAATGGAAATTTGCACATCCTTACTTCCGTTTCTCGCAGCTTGTATTCTTTTGATACGCTTGCCTCGGGTGCATCGAACATGGCATTGGTAGACATTGTTACCGATGGTTTGACGGTTTTATCCGTAAAAAAATTAGGAAATCCGAATTCTTATCGCGGTTTAATTGGTCTTTCATCAACTGGTCAATTGACCTCAGACTTGCGTCCTTGTGCGTCTCGGAACCTGAATGGAGACAAACTTTTCTTCAACTGGTTTGAAACTCAAAGTTCTTTGAGTTCAACGAACAACAAACCCGATTGGTGGATGGCTGCTTACGATGTGGCTTCTGGGATTTATACCACCGCGCGTAATATGACCGCAGGAACAGCCATGGAAGGAAAAATCATTTTTGGTTCTGCAGCCTCGCATGTTCTTTCTACCACTTTACCGAATGGAACGACCGATTATGAGGTTCCGGTTACGTATACCGCTTTAGGAGCTGCTGGCAGTTTAGCCGATTCTGTTTTTCACAAATACCTTCAAGGCGGAAAAATTAACTCTTCTGTTTTCGTAACAGGAGTATCTATTTCTTCTTCTGCTGGAACCAATTTGTGTTCAGGAGCATCAACAACGTTAACTTCTTCTTCGGCTACAGGAAATCAATGGCACCGAAACGGTTCTGTTATTTCAGGAGCTACTTCATCAACGTATTCGGCAACCCAAGCGGGTTTGTACTATTCCGTAGTTGGTCCTGACACCTCGAATCGGATCACCTTGGTGGCGGTAACTTCACCTGCTACTCCATCTGTTTCTCCCGCTGGACCGTTAACGTTATGCGCTGGAACTGCCATCAATTTAAGCACGTCTTGGACTTCTGGAACCACTGTTCAATGGTTCCGAAACGGGAATTTGGTTTCTACGGTGACCAATTCAGGAAGTTTTTCTGCTGATTCAGCGGGTTCTTTTACTGCAAAAATTCAAGTAAGTGGATGTACGTCTTCGGCTTCAAACGCAGTAACGATCAATGCTGGAGTAAAACCGGTTGTTAACTTCACCCTTTCCGATACGGTTAAATGTTTCATTGGAAATCAGTTTCAAATTAACAGCACCTCTTCCGTTTCTTCGGGAACGTTATCCTTGAGCTGGAATTTTGGACAGGGGGCAACAAGTACATCAACCAATAATTCCCGCACCTATACTTCTGCTGGAACGTATGTTGTTAAATTGGTTGCTACTTCTTCTACAGGATGTTCCGACAGTACTTCTAAATCACTCCGTGTGATTGCTCAAGATTCTGCACGTTTTTCAGTTACGGGTGCAACCACATTTTGTAGTGGAGATAGCGTTCGCTTTTCATCTTCGGCTACTTCAGGAATTGCTTGGTTGAGAAACAACAGCGCAATTTCGGGCGCTACGAGTCCGATTTATTTTGCGAAGCAATCGGGTTCTTTCCGTTTGGTGGTAACTACGAATGGTTGTGTTGATTCTTCAACCGCTACATCAGTAACGGTAAATGCATTGCCAGCTACACCAACGATCACTCGAAATGCGGCACTATTAACATCATCTGCAGCTTCGGGAAACCAATGGTTTTTAAATGGTTCTGCTATTTCTGGAGCAACCGGAACAACGTACACTGCAACTCAAAATGGAAATTATAGTGTTACCGTAACCAATGCAAGTGGATGTTCTTCTTCATCGTCTTCCATTTTGGTTCAATTGAATACCGCTCCTGTTGTAACGACTTCAACGGCTTTAACTTTTTGTCAAGGAGGAAGTGTATTGTTAACTTCTTCTGCTGCTACGGGGAACGTTTGGCATCGCAATAATGCACCCATTTCTGGTGCAACAGCAGCTACCTATTCTGCTACACAAACAGGAACCTATTTCACCGTTGTTGGAGCTGATACCTCCAATCGAATTTTAGTTACCGTTAACTCCATTCCTGCTACTCCTGCTATCTCTCCTTCTGGAACAGTAGCCTTGTGTACTGGCCAATCTACCAACTTATCAACCAGCATTCCTGCTGGTGGAAGTTTAGCTTGGAGTTTGAACGGTTCTGCTTTGGGAACAACAACGGCAACATTACCGGTGAATGGAGCTGGATCTTACACCGCAGTTATTACCCAGAATGGTTGTTCATCGGCATCTTCTGCTGCGGTGAACGTTTCGATTAACCCATATCCATCGGTTGGGTTTACCGTGAACGATTCTGATCAGTGTTTGAGAGGTAACCAGTTTACGTTCACGAATACTTCTACCATCGCTTCTGGAACTACAACGTCAACGTGGACGGTGAATGGATCAACGATTTCCACGACCAATTCGAATGCTACCTACACTACATCTGGAACAAAAACAGTGAAATTGGTTGTTTCCAGCGCTTTTGGTTGTGCTGATAGTACTTCCTCAACCGTGGTTGTTTACGATCAACCATCGGCTCGTTTCGGATTGAATACCAATTCGGTTTGTTTCCGTGGACACGTGTTGCGTGTGACGGATTCAGCTTCCATTGCAACAGGAACCTTGAATCATTTTTACGATTTCAGCAATGGATTTACCTCAACGGCCATTGCACCGACCTATGCTTATCCTGCTGCGGGTAACTACACCATCAAGCAAGTTGTAACCAGCAATTTTGGTTGTACCGACTCTACGTTCCGAGCAGTTTCCATCAAGCCTAATTTCAACATCAGCATCAGCGCTGTTGGATCAACTTCGTTCTGTGATGGCGACAGTGTTGTTTTGAATGCTACAACTCAGGGAGCTAATGTTGCGTGGTACCGTACAACAACTTCCGTTGGAACAGGTACATCTTACGTAGCTTATCAATCGGGTTCTTACCAAGCTATTACCACCACCAACGGTTGTTCGGATTCATCTTCTTCCATTTCTGTGGTGAACAATCCGCTTCCAGCAACTCCTAGCATCAGCCGAAATGCCAACGTGTTAAGTACGAATGCAACGGCGGGGATTCAATGGTACTACAACGGGAACATCATCGCCGGTGCAACATCTTCAACCATCAATGCTAACCAAAATGGTTTGTATTATGTTGTGGTAACTAATGCGGCGGGTTGCAGTGCAACGTCGTTAACCTTGCAAGTTACGGGAGTAGGTATTCTTGAAAACTTGAGTGGTCGTTTGTCTTTGTATCCTAATCCAGCTTCAGAATCAGTTACCTTAATTCTTCCCGAGGTAATGAAGGCAGAAGGCAATGTTCAAATTCTTGATCTTCAAGGAAAAGTAATGTTCAACACCTTGGTATCGCCAGGTACTAAACAAATTTCTATGAACGTAGAAATCATCAAAGCAGGAATTTATTTCGTTTCGATCCAAACTTCTGAAGGCATTCTTCAAGGAAAATTTGTAAAGCACTAATTCAAAACATTCACGATTGAAAGAGGGCCTTCGGGCCCTTTTCTCGTTTATCCCATTTTTGGAGTTAACAATAAATTTACGGCGCTTGCAAGGTGGTAACATTAAGGAAAGGTGATTTTCTCACAAAATTAAATTGCCATTAATGCCTAGGTAACTGCATTTGTTGAATTTTGATGCAAGAAAAACAAAACCCTTTTTATGAAAAAACTTACGTTTTTATCGGCGCTTATGTTTGCCTTCGGGATGATGGCGAACGCGCAAAACTTCTTTACTCCGGTTGGATACCGCGGGGCTTTCGCTCCAGCTCCAGCTACTCCTTGGACTGCAGGTTGGACCAACTGGGATCCTCAAAATGCTGTTTATGGTACTCCAACTGCTACGCTTTCTGGAAACATCACCACAAACACAACTTTGAACGCTTCTACCGTTTATTCAATTTCTGGAGTCGTTTACATTGATTCTAACGTTACTTTGACTATTCCTGCTGGAACAGTTTTACGTGGTAACTCTTCTGTTGCTAACTCTTCTATCTTGGTTCGTAAAGGTGGTAAATTGGTAGCAAATGGAACTGCTCAAAATCCTATCGTTTTCACTTCTGATAAAGCGGTTGGTGCTCGTGGTCTTGGTGACTGGGGTGGAATTATGATTTTGGGTAATGCTGTTTCAAACCAAGGTTCTTCTAACATCGAAGGTTTGGCTGATGATGCTAAACACAAATTTGGTGGATCGAACGATGCTGATAACTCTGGTTCTTTGCGTTATGTTCGTATCGAATTCGGTGGATATGTATTCGCTCAAAACCGTGAAATCAATGGTTTGACCATGGGTGGAGTAGGTAGCGGAACTACAATCGAGTACGTTCAGTGTTCTTTCATCAACGACGATGCTTTCGAGTGGTTCGGTGGAACTGTAAACTGTAAGTATTTGGTTGCTTACCGTTGCTTGGACGACGATTTTGATGCCGATTTCGGATGGAGAGGAAATGTTCAGTTTGCTCTTTCTGTAAAAGATCCTGCAATTGGTGACAACTCTTATACTTTGCCTTCTGGTGCTTCTACTTCTGAAGGTTTTGAGTGTGATAACGATGCTAACGGAACTACTGCTATGCCTCGTACACTTGGAACATTCTCTAACGTTACTTTGATTGGTCCTTTCCGTGGAAATAACAACAGCACAATTCACCCAGCTTTCCGTCGTGGAGCTCGTATCCGTCGTAACACTGGTGTTCGTATTTTGAATACAGTTTGGTCTGATTGGGCTACTGGTGTAATGTTAGATGGTTCTGCTGTTACCAACAACATCACAGCTAACCGCGTTGATTCATCTGCTTTGGTTTCTGGAAACGTAATTTCTAACTACAAAACTCGTGTTGGTGAAGTTGCTTCAGGTTCTACCTTCAATTCTTTGGCTTACTTAGGAAGCCGTAATGATACCATCAAAGCTAACCTTAGCTTGATGACTAATCCTTACGATTTCACTAATCCTGATTATCGCCCAGCTGCTGGTTCTATCTTGAACTACGGATCTACTTTCTCTGTTTCTGATGCTGGTTCTAGCAACTACATTTCTGGAAAAACCAATTGTGTTACTGCTTCTGTAACAGGTGCTGCAGTTTCTACTGCTACTACCAACTGGTGTCAAGCTTTCGGTGGTACTGATACCGTAACTTTCACTATGCCTTTGGTTAACAACATCTCTACCTACACTTGGTCTATTCCTGGTGGAACCATCGTTTCTGGACAAGGTTCTCCAATGGTAAATGTTATTTTCGCTCCTGGTGCTGCTAATCGCACTGTTACTTGTAACGTTTCTAACTTCTGCTCTAACGCTACTCGTAGCTACTCTATCCGTGCTATTGCTCCAACAACAACTCCAGTATTCACTGCATCTACTTTAGGTGTTTGCGGAATTCGTGGAACTGCTACTAACGCTACTTATACTATCAACGCTATTGCTGGTGCTAATTCTTACCTTTGGACTGCTCCTGCTGGTGCTACTATCGTTTCTGGTCAGGGAACAACATCTATCGATGTAAACTTCGCTGCTGGTTTCTCTGGAGGTACTATCTCTGTTGCTGGTGTTTCTAACTGTGGAAATACACCATCTAAGACCATCACTATTTCTTTGTTGGAAAAGCCAGCTGTAACTGGATCTGCTAGTATCTGTCCTGGAGACCAAGAGACTTACACTGTGCCTGTTGTTGCTGGTGCTACTCGTTACCGTTTCAACTTGCCAGCTGGTTTGACTTTGGTTAGCCAAACAAACAACTCTGCGGTTATTACCAACAACGGTGCTTTCGTAGCTGGTAAAATTGGTGTTAACGTATTCACTTCTACTTGTGGTACATCTCAGCCAGGAACTATTTCTGTAAACACTGCTGCTTGTCGTAACATGAACGATTTGTCAGTAGCTATCTATCCTAACCCATCTAACGGTCAGTTTGAAGTTCGTTTCTCTACTGCTACTGAAGGTTCTTTGGAGATTTTGGATTTGACAGGTAAGGTTGTTTATGCTAAGAACTTCAACAGCAATGTTGAGTCAGTAAACGCTAACTTCTTGCAAAACGGAATGTACTTGGTGAAAGTTTCTGCTAACGGAACTACTCAAGTTTCTAAGATCAACGTAGCTAAATAATTTTAGCTTAAATCTTTACAAAAGCCGCCTTCGGGCGGCTTTTTTTGTTTACTGAATTTTGAGTTAGCCTATTCTCTTCTTGGTGCTGAATTCCACTCGTTTTTTATGGTGTGAATCCCAAACAGCAAACGGATTTGGGTCTTTAGGTTTGGGTAACAAACTCTTTTGGTGTGGTATACAACTTGGTTTCCTTCGATGTCCCGCGTTCTGAAAAGGGTTACAAAAAAATCATTGGATGTCAATGGGATCATCCTTCAATTGGACTTAGGGGCTGCACTTTGAATAACGAAGGAACTATTTAAGAAACAATTACTACACCGAGCCGAAAAAAATTGAATGGGATCATGGGGATAAATCCCCATCGATAAACTCAGGGACCGCCCTTCGATAAACTCAGGGACCGCCCTTCGATGGAACTCAGGGACCACCCTCCCCCACCGAGAGCAAATTACGCTTTTTTTGGGGAGTTAGTCGTAAGTGAAACGTTTATAAACGTTTCACTTACGGTTAGCTGAGAGATCGCAGACGTGTAAAAAAATGTTCAAATTGGACCATGAATTTGAACGGGCATAAAAAATGGAAACGATTGAAACGGCTCTACAGGTTAACTTTACTTCCGGGGAGGGGTGGGACTTAGTCCCCGTTTTCTTTAACTCCGATTTTGAAGTGCGTATCGCATATGCGTTAAATCCGAATTCGAAGGGTGGCTATCCCGATACTCGATCTGTTTTCTTTTAATTCTCGAAAACAGATAGGTAGTTTTTTATTTCAAGCGCCTCTGCGGTTTGATTTTTTAGTTGTATTCTTTTCCCTTTTCTTGAAGCATTTGAAAAGCTTCTTCCCAATTTGGAATCGCCTCGCATTCTTGTCCGTAGGTACGGCCGGTTGCGATGCTGTTGAACGCGCGTATTGCCTTCAAATGCAACTCAGAATGAACGAAACGAAGCATATCTTCTTTAGTTTCCCATGCCGTTAACGTGCATTGGAATCCACGTATTTTTTTTGTCTCGCAGAACACATTTCCCTTCGATTTCTGCGCGAGTCGGAAGCAAGGTATTGCTAAACTCCAAAATCGAAAAGTTGAAATAAAATTTTTGGGCTTTAGACCGGTAATGGAGATGTAATGATTCACATTTGGTTATTAAAATTAAAAAATTAATATGGAAAAATGGTCTCAATTTGCAATTTTTCAAAAAGAAATCTAAAGTATTTTTTTTCTTCTTGGTGCATCAGTTTTTTTGAGTTTTGAAAATTAAAAAAAGTTTAAAAAGCAAAGACAAAACAAAAAATTTCTCATTTTTGTAAAATAAATTCTTCTCAAAATGAATGGCACTTTAGAATTTTTAAGAAAGAAGTGGTTTAAAACAATATTCTACCTTTTTGTTGGATTTTTTTCCATTGTAGGTTTGTTTTTTATTGGAAGCTTCTTCGCCATAAAACTAAAGTTGACTAATGAAAAAGGCGCTGTTGATGCGAATAATCGATATTTCCAAGAAATCCACAACAAGTACAATCAAGGGTTTAAGGAAGTCTTTTCAGATGATCGAATAAATCATTCAAAAACATTTCATCGTATATTAATCTTAAATCGGTACTACCCCCAAAATGCCAAATATATCTTGGATGCCTACAATCAATCGAAAAATGAAGATGAGATTTTACGGATGATTGCTGCGGTTGAAATTCATTTAATTGAGAATACGGCATACCAGAATGAAGTAAAAGAATTGGAAAAAATCAATTTTTCTCCCAATTCTTCACAAAAAGGAAGTGTTTTTGAATGGATGAATATTGCAGAGTGGCAAGTATTCAAAGAAGCCGTTGCAAAAGATAAAAACATGATTGATTCTGTTGGCCAATTAACAGGGGTTGAACCCCGTCTAATTGTTTCCTGTTTGGTGGGAGAACAAATTCGACTTTTCAACTCAAACAGAGAAGGGTTTAAAAAATGGATTGGTCCACTTAAAATATTATCGGTTGAAACGCAATTTTCATTTGGAGTTACAGGGATTAAAGAACATACGGCTCGTCAAATTGAAGCGAATTTAAAAAATGATACAAGCGTTTTCTACCTCGGTAAAAAGTATGAGCACCTCCTCGACCTTCAATCGGCAGATCCCTCTGCTGAAAGAATTAATCGTTTAACAAGTTTCAGGAATCATTTTTACTCATACATGTACGCGGCATTATTCCTGAAGCAAATGAAAGTACAATGGGAAAAAGCGGGATTCCCAATCGATCATCGACCTGAAATTTTAGCTACTCTTTTTAATGTTGGATATCCGCAATCTGTTCCAAAGAAAAACCCAGAGGTGGGGGGATCTACCATTAAAATCAATGAAAAACCACATTCTTTTGGATCCATAGCTTTCGAATTTTATTACTCCGGAGAATTGTTCGATTTGTTCCCATTTATGCCTAAAAAGTTCGATTGGAATAATGTTTAAACACAAAGTACTGTTGATTCTCTTTTGCATTTCAGCCCATTGGGGCTGCGCTCAAGATTCATTATACTCCAATGTGCCTTCGTCAGAACAATGGCTTAAATTAGCTAATGGCCTTGATTATTGTGAGTTAGATGGCCCATATCAATCCCGTATTGGTAATTCAAAAGTTAGCTTTTTAAAAATTAATCCCAATTTGGTTGATCTTCAGCTTTTGGCAGCAAGTCAACTTGAAACGAGAGCACAAACGGTAACTCAATGGGCTGATTCTTTTAATTTAAATGTAGTGATTAATGCTGGGATGTACGACAATGTTTCACGGTTAATGAATCATGCTTACATGAAAGTGGGTGATCACATCAATAATCCAAACGTAAAACCGATGAACAATGCGGTTATTGTTCTGGATCCCATTCGCGGCTCTCAACTCCAAATGGATATTTATGATTTAAATTGTCGGACGTGGGATTATATTCATTCTAATTATTCTTCCTGTATTCAGGGCATGCGGATGATTGATTGTAACGGTGTTCCCATCTCTTGGTCAAAAAACCAGCAGCCTTGTAGCATGCTTATTTGCGCAAAAGATACAAAAAACATGATTTATTTCATTTTCTGTGAATCGTATTACACCCAAAATGAAATGTTACACTATTTGGCAGATTTGCCGTTCAAACTCAACAGTGCCATTTACATGGAGGGTGGACCAGAAACCAGTTTTTTTGTTAAAGTAGGAGATTATACCATAAAAAAAGCAGGCAATTATGTATCAAGAACAGTTCCTAAGAAGACCAATGATCATTTTTGGCCGCTGCCCAATGTTATTGGTATTCGAGTACGACAATAAAAAAGAATTATGAATAATAGTTCAATAGTTGGTATACTGCTTCTTCTCATGACCTTTGTTTCAGGTTTCGCACAGTCCAAAAAAGAGCAAATTGAAGGGTTATCTGCTCGTTTGGATAGTTTTAACCGAGTGCTGGATGAAGAAAAGAAAAATGCGCTTTCAAAAAGTGACGAATTGAAAACCACCACTCTTCTTTTTCAAAACAAGGTTGATTCTTTGGATAAATTATTGGCCAATACAAAACAGGAGTTGAAAAAGTCAGAGAAGGATCTGAACGATTCCAAAACCGAACTCCAATTCAAAGAAACAGAAATGTCCAAACGGACGGTTCAACAGAAAGCTCTTGAAGATCG
>CANMVY010000010.1 GCA_947501265.1 Bacteroidota bacterium | reverse complement strand
TCTTGCTTCATGTTATTGTTGCTGATAAAATGCCTGATAATAATCGAGGTATTCTTTCAATTTTCCGGTTTTGATGAGGGTGGTAAAGTTGTTTTTGGAGATGGCAAAGATTTTGTTTTTGCCGGGTTGTGTTCCCGATAACAATTCAGGGTCGGTTTCTGCGATTCCGGCAAAATAAAGGGCTTTTTCTTTGTCTTTGAAGGTGCGAACAATGAAAGCTTGGTTGGTATTTGCCAAGACAGTAGAGGTAATTTGAAGGTTTTCGAGTCCGAATTTGGCATCGTTGAATTGGGCCAATCGAACATCCAATTTTATTCCCACGTAACCGATTTGGCCCATATCGGCAGATAAAACCACGAAATGCTCGTCGTTGAAGGTGTTTTTGAACAAAGCAGTATCTACAACTACGTTGGTTTTTAAGGAAGTGTTGACGCCCGAGTTTTGGGGATCGTTCATGGTAGTCGGCGTAGAGTTGTTTGATCCCCGGCGAAGGAGCATGAGGATTTCATCAGCGTACGTTTTCGCTGGATGCGATGCATACGTGGTTGCTACGTGCGTAAGGGTTTTTTCGGCATCGCCGGGCAAACCCAATTTGAATTGAGCCAACCCTTTCAACAACTCAAATCGTGGGGTGAATTGAGAAGATGACGTATCGAGCAGGGCTTTTTCCGACTCCGAGAGAACGGTTTTGTAGTTCTCGGCTTGGTATTCGGCAAAAATGGATTGGTATTTTTTCTCCATTCGCTTTTCCAAATTATCCTCTTCAGGAAGTGGTTTTCCTTGAAGTAAATAGGCATATTTGGAAGTAGAATCCTTCAGCAATAAATTCTTGTAATAGGTTGCTTTGGTTGGATTGGGAACATCCGACCAAAGTTGATACAGATTGTACCACGATTCTTTTTGGTACTTGTTTTCGGGGTATTTAGAAAGCAACCCTTCGAAGGATTTGATGGATTCTTTGTCTTCCTTCATGCGATCCCGATAAATCATGCCAAGGGAGAAATACGCTTCGATGACCCGTTGTTGGAGTGCATCGATGCCGGATTGATTTTTGGGCACAGCCGACATTCGGTTTTGGATTTCGGTTTCTTTGGCGCTGCTGTTGTCCTTGGATTCTTTGGGTGCGTTTTGCGCCAATGTGGAAGTGTCGATTTTTGGAGTTCCGCCATCGGGTTGTTCCATTTCTTTTTTGCTACGTCTCCAGTTGTCCTCGTTTGGGCGATCGCCCCAGGTGCGTTTAAACTCGGAGAAGCCCAAACTTTTCGCGGCGGGATTATCGAAAGCCCAGCTGGAATTGGCCGTTGCGTTTCCGGGGTTGAGATCGGCCACACCATTGTTTTTATTATCGGCGTTTTTCTTCGCTTCTTCAGCTTTTTTCTTAGCGTTAGCGGCTTCAGCGGCGATGGATTTTTCCACTTCTTTTCGAAGTTGGGCCGAATCGAGTTTAGCGAGTTTCAATAGAGAATCGCCTTCTTGAATGGTTTTGATCAGTTTCACCACTTCGGTGAGCGATTCTTTTCTTCCTGTTGCTCTTTCGTATTCAGGATGATTTTTGGGTAAATAAGCCGAGGCGGAGTCGTAATAGAGTTGTGCCAACTCAAAATCGGGTTTGGCAAAACAAATTTCTGCTGCACGCAAGTACGAGGTTCCTTTGATGCCCAAATTAACCGTGGCCGTCCAGGCTGCTTTTTGGAAATTTAGGAAGGCTGGCTGATTCTTTTTTTGTTTGAGGTCGAGTTGAGCGAGTTCGTAGTAAAGTTGGTCGTAGTTGGATTTGTTTTTTTGCTCTTTCAGCATTTTGGTGAGCAATCGGCGCACTTCGGCATCGTTTCCTCGTTCGAAGATTCGAATGAGATTGAGTTTGGCATTGAATTCCAAGTCGTAAGGCGGATTACCTTTCAAGGAAGCCAAGAAGTAGGGTTTTGCTTTGGTATTTTTACCGGAGGCCATCAAGAGTTGCCCCATCAGGAAGTTGTAGCGGGACCGTTCGTACTTGGTAAGTTTAAGTTTGAAGCATTTTTCGAGCGATTTTGCCGCCTCGTCGTAGTTGCCTTCCTTCATGTAGTAGGCGGCATAGGTGGCGAAAAGAAAGGGCTTTTGTTTTTCGGTGAGGGACTTTAGGGTTTTGGCTGTTTCCAACGCAGAAAGTGCCGATGAGCCTTGATTCGCCCCCAAATATGCGTTTGCAGCCCAAATCAAGGCCAATGGCGCAGTGGGCTGATCTTTGAATCGGGAGTAAACGTATTGGAAGTTATCGATGGCTTCGTAGTATTGTTTTTTGAAGAAATAGCCGCGGCCAATCACCAAGTAACAATCGTCAACCCATTTGCTTTTTTCGTGTTTTTGAATGACCAATCCTGCTTTTTTGATGGTCTCATCCATAATTTGGAAGGATGCTTTGGCAGCGGCATCGTCGCCAAAGGGGAAAACAGGTAGAATAGAGTCGTACCGATCAACCAGGCCGAGGCGGATTTCTTTGGCGCGTTCAAGTTGTTTAAAATCGGCATTGAAGTAACCGTTGAATCGCGCAGTGGTGTTGTGATAAAAGTAATACATGGTTCCTTCGGGCGCACAACTGCCGAGGAATAGGAGTAGGGAAAGAAAAACGAGGTTTTTCAAATCGTTTCGAAAAAAAGATGCAACTTTGTACAAATTTACCGAATTAAAACCGTTCCGTGAGCGAAAACAAGAAAAATGATGCAATGAAGTGGATGGGGATGGCTTGGGAGATGGCTGCCACCATGGGTGTTTTTGTTTTTCTGGGTTGGAAAGGCGATGCTTGGTTGGGTACAAAACCGTGGCTTACCCTCGTAGGCAGCCTTTTAGGGGTGGGTGGAGCGATGTGGGTCATGTTTAGAAAAGCGTTTAAAAAATGAAAACGAAAATCTTGGTTTTTTGTGGTGCCGGAATGGCCAGCATTCAGTTTATTTTAATAGCGGTTGGTGGTGATGCGATTTGGGCCTTGGCCGATGCAGGGACGTGGGCGGCTCACGCCTTTTTGTTTTTGCTCTACGGCATTTCTGGTTATGTGATTGGGGCGGGGAAAGACCCCAAAAAGTTTGTTACCCGATTCATGGGAGCCACCGGACTTCGTTTTTTCCTATCGTTGATGTTTGTGCTTTTGTTAAAATTCGGATTTGCGGAGCCGTTCAAGGTTCACGTGGTTCAGTTCCTGATTTTGTACATGGTGTACTTGATTGCCGATTCCTGGAGTTTGATGACCCGGAAAAACTAATTTTCGGAAGGCAGTTGGGGTTGATTCAGGAAATAAGACGCATAAGTTTTTTCGAGAGGAGTATGAGGTATGGAGGGAATGTAGGCGTAAAAACTTTTTGGATGGAAAGACGGTTGGATCGCCAAGGTTCTTGAAGTAGGACTTACGAGTAATTTGCTTCAATTTTCCAAGGGATCGCCCTTCTCCCTTTGAGAGTCCTTAGGGAAAAATCAGGGATTACCCTTTGAAATTGGACCTTAAAATAAAGGGGGACACCCTTCGGCAAGCACAGGGACCATGTCCACCCCTCCCCGGAAGTAAAGTTAGCCAATAGAGACGTTTCAACCGTTTCCAATTTTCTTAAAGATGGCTGATGGTTATTCACTACATGAGAAAATAACCAATTATTGAAGTAAACCCCAAAAGGAAAATCAAAATCGGGGACCATGTCCACCCCTCCCCGGAAGTAAAGTTAGGCGTTAAATTTTTGCTAGTCGTAAATGAAACGTTTAAAAACGTTTCTATCCGTTTATAAACGTTTACGATACGGCTATGATCATGAAATCACGTAAATTTGACTTGGGTAGGGGGCGGTAGCCCCCGTTTCCTCGAACTTCTAATTTTTTATCCTACAACCATATTCGCTCCCGTTTGCGTAATAGGTGGTCTCAATACTTCCCGACGGATGTCAGGACATGGTTCCTGAGCCTGCCGAAGGACTCGACCACCCCGACGGTCCTCGAGCCCTTCGACGGGGCTCAGGGACCATGAATTTTCGAAGAAAATGATTATCGAGTCTACCAATTAAAAATCTATCCTCCCATTTTTCAAAAGAAAACCAACGCCTCATGTTTTCCGCTACAAAACGTTTCTGCTGTTAATCCCAATACCACAACGCATCTTTTAAAAACAAAAAGGGGCATCAAGCCCCTTCTTTATTGGTATTTATCCGAAATTATTTATCCACGCAAACCACTTTTGCGCTGTCGGCACCGGCTTCAGAAATAAAGGTTGCTTTACCGTTGTCAACCGCAGTTGTGCTTCCGCAGATTTCTTGGGTGCGAACACCACCGCCAACAGGATAAGAACATTCAATGCATTTTTTGCAAGAAGTAGAACCGTACGCTAGAGCGGCCAAAGAAAGGAGGAAAAATACTTTTTTCATAGTTGTGTGTTTTTTCAAAAGTAATAAGGGCAATTCGTTTCTCCAAAATTAACGAAGCATTTTTGTGGTATTCCTGCGTAAATGATTCGGATTTCCTACCTTTGCGAAAAAATTTTCTTATGGATTACCGCATCGAACGCGACACCATGGGCGAGGTAAAAGTACCTGCCGACAAATATTGGGGTGCTCAAACCGAACGTTCTCGAAACAATTTCAAAATTGGTCCTGAAGCTTCTATGCCAAAGGAAATCATTTACGCTTTCGCCTACTTGAAAAAAGCCGCCGCTTTTGCCAACCACGAATTGGGGGTTTTACCTGTTGAAAAACGTGATTTGATTGCCCAAGTTTGCGATGAAATCCTAACCAAAAAGTTGGACGATCAGTTCCCCTTGGTAATTTGGCAAACGGGGTCGGGTACCCAAAGCAACATGAACGTGAACGAGGTGGTTGCCTACCGTGCTCACGTGATGCAAGGAGGTTCGCTGATGGACGAAACCAAGGTTTTGAATCCGAACGACGATGTGAACAAAAGCCAAAGTTCCAACGATACCTATCCTACAGCCATGCACATTGCTGCCTACAAGCAAGTGATGGAAATTACCCTTCCCGGAATGCAGCAATTGCGCGATTCGTTGAGTAAGAAAGCCCAGGAATTTGATCACATTGTAAAAACCGGACGTACCCACTTCATGGATGCTACACCCCTGACCTTGGGGCAAGAATTCGGCGGATACGTTCAACAAATTGATAACTCCATGCGCACCATTAAGAATGCGTTGGAAATGGTCAAAGAATTGGCTCTTGGTGGTACAGCCGTTGGAACCGGGTTGAACGCTCCAAAGGGTTACGATGTTTTGGTGGCGGCAAAAATTGCCGAGTTTACCGGTTATCCTTTCGTGACCGCTCCCAACAAGTTTGAAGCCTTGGCTGCCCACGATGCGATGGTAGAGTTGAGCGGTGCTTTAAAACGGTCGGCCGTTGCCTTGATGAAAGTTGGAAACGACATTCGCATGCTCAGTTCCGGACCACGTTCCGGCATCGGAGAAATCATTATTCCCGATAACGAACCTGGATCTTCCATCATGCCCGGCAAAGTGAATCCAACCCAACCCGAAGCGTTAACCATGGTTTGCGCTCAAGTGATGGGGAACGACGTTGCCGTTTCCATTGGTGGCTCAAACGGACATTTTGAATTGAACGTGTTTAAACCGTTAATTGCCGCTAACGTTTTACAAAGTGCTCGTTTGTTGGGCGATGCTTGCGTAAGTTTCACCGAAAAGTGCGCCGATGGAATTCTTCCCAACTTGCCTACCATCAAACAACACTTGGATAACAGCTTGATGTTGGTCACTTCTTTGAATCCGCACATTGGTTATTACAAAGCTGCTGAAATTGCGAAGAAAGCCCATAAAGAAGGAACAACGTTGCGGGAAGCCGCCGTGACTTTGGGGTATGTGACCAACGAGGAATTCGATCTTTGGGTGGATCCTTCCAAAATGGTCGGAAAATAAACCCGAAATTGAAAATAAGAAAAGGGCAGCCGATGGGCTGCCCTTTTTGGTTTTAATAGGATCTTAGATCAAGAAAGATTCCTTGAAGTTAAAATTTGTACCCCAAACCAAGTCCAACCTGGGAACGATTCGAATAATCCAGGTTACCGGAAAACGGATCATCATCTTGGGAATAGATGTTTCCAAGGTATATCTGCCAGATCAATCCATAATCTGCGGTGCCTTTGTACCCTAAAATGAGTGAATAGCTGGTTAACTGAGTTTTTTTAGCATCAACCGAGTTTCCAATGAGGTTTTGAAGAACCAAGGATGGCCCGAAAACCACCCGGTGCTTGTTTCCGTATTCCAAATTAAACCCAGCCGACGTACCATACCAGTAGTATTTTTTTAATTGAGTGTCTTCGCCACCATCCGCAAATCCGGTAGAGGCAAAGGGGGAAACACGAAGGTTATTCTTCAGAAGAATTTGCCTTTCGGCAAGAATTCCAATGTTTCCGCTGTAGAGGTAGCCCGCCCCCAATTGAATGGCCCACCCATCTTTTTTTTCTGCTGAAGGGACTTCCTGACTAAAAAGGGTGAGCGGGAAAAAAAGTAGGGCCGCGATAAAGATTCTTGAGAATCGATGGATCAATGTGAACGTGCTTGTCATTTTTTTGGTTTTTAAGGTAAAAGGTGAAAAAAAGAATAATCGTTGAATTTAGAGCCATGAAATGGCCCAACATCAACGGTAGCAATGATCTTCCTATCTTCAAATAGGTAGAGTTGGGTGCTTGAACTCTGCTAAGGTAGGAGATGGAATGGAAGAAGCGGCTGAATTAAAACCAAATAAAAAGAATAACGGAATGTTGAGATTGACTGTACGACGAATCAAGAACCGGGATGGGTTCGAAAACTTCCCAGGAACCTATTGCCCTTTAGCTGAAAAATTCGCAAACAGCGCCAATGATGTAGGCTCGTTGCTCGTCCGTCATTTCCGTATGCATGGGCAAACTGATCACCTCATCGCACAAACGAAGACTAACGGGTAAATTTAATTCACCGTGCTCGGCTTTAAATACCGGTTGCAAATGCAGGGCGATCGGATAGTAAATCATGGTAGGAATGCCTTTCGACTTCAAAAAATCGGCCAACGCCTGTCGATTTCCATGGGTGCAGCGCAAGGTGTATTGGTGAAAAACGTGAGTGGATTGCGCTGATATGCTTGGTGGGATCAATCCAGCAATTTTGGAAAACGCTTCCGAATAGTTCTTGGCCAATGCTTGTCGGGCGGCCGTGAACGAATCCAAATGCTTCAGTTTAACGTCCAAAATTGCGGCTTGCAGCGTATCTAAACGAGAGTTTATTCCGATGATTTCGTGGGTGTACTTAACTTTCTGACCGTGGTTGCGAATCATTTTCAAACGTTCTGCCAACGGTTCGCTTCGGGTTAACACCGCGCCTCCATCGCCATAGCACCCCAAATTTTTACTTGGGAAAAACGAAAGTGTTCCAACATCTCCCATTGTTCCTGCATACCTGATCCGCCCATCCGAAAACGTATACTGAGCACCAATGGCTTGGGCAGTATCTTCAATGACAAACAATTGATGGGCTTTTGCCAAATCCAACAATTCTTCCATCGGAGCGCACTGACCAAACAGGTGAACCGCAACAATGGCCTTGGTGTTGGTTTTGATGGCGTTTTTTACCGAAATGGGATCGATGCAAAACGTATGCTCATCCACGTCCACGAAAACCGGTTTCAAACCCATTAAAGCTGCTGCTTCTGCGGCGGCAATGTAATTGAAAGACGGTACAATAATTTCGTCTCCCGGGTTTAACTCCAAAGCCATGAAAGCCATTTGAAGCGCGTCGGTACCATTTCCACATCCCCAAACAAAGGGAACATCAAGTTTTTCCGCTAAATTTTGTTCAAATTGACGTACCGCTTCTCCCTGAATGAACTGGGAACGAACAATAACCTCGTTCATGGCCGCATCGATGTCTGTTTTTAATCGATCATATTGCGCGGCCAAATCGACCATTTGGATGGATTTCATGCTACAAAGGTATTTATTTCCACCGTTCTAAGAACGAAAAGAGGAGTTCTAAATTAGAAAAAAGAGCGATAAACCAGCAGTTGTTCGGTCATTCGTTGCGAAAGAGCAACATTCAAATGACCTAACTTTTCCCATAGAAGTACCGCTTCGTGGTAATATAATTCTATTTTTTCTCTGCTCCATAAATGAGGCGGAGGCTGCAAATTCGTAATACGGTCAGCCAATTTTACCATTCCCACTTCGGGATTTGAATCTAAAATCCGTTCAATGCTATCTTCCATCGGATTTTTATCTTTCAGGTTTTTATTCTTGGTCAATGCTTTTACCCCAGTAGTTACTGCTTCTCCAAATTCTTCCAATAAGATGGTTTGCGGGCAAGGTGTGTCTTCCAATACATCGTGCAAAAGCGCAATTTGAACAGCCAACTCCAAATCGAAACAGGGAGATTCTTGGTGGGCTAATAAGATTTCCATGGCTACGTTTCCAATATGAACGGCATAGGGCACATCCTTTGTTCCTTTTATCCATTGAGGAACCTGCTGATGTTGTTGGGCAGCGAAAAAGAAAGCTTTTTGAAAGGAGGTCTGTACCGACATGGGAATAAACTTTCTCAAATGTAAACCGAATATGTGCAAAACGAAGGGGTGATTCCGAAAATTTCTTTGAAGAAGTTCCATGATTTGCGGAATAACTTTGCGGAATGCCTATTTCCCCCCCTCAACATCAAACGGAAGATCGCGCACCTTTTCAGCGATTGCTTTGCATCATGGACGAATTGCGCGAAAATTGTCCGTGGGATAAAAAACAAACCTTGGAATCGCTTCGGTACCTCACCATCGAAGAGACGTATGAACTTTCCGATGCCATTTTAAGCAACGATTTGCCAGCGTTAAAAGGAGAATTGGGAGACCTTTTGCTTCATTTGTGTTTTTACAGCCGAATCGCCGCCGAGCAAAACGCTTTCGATATCAACGACGTGATCAACGGAATTTGCGAAAAGCTCATTTACCGTCACCCGCACATTTACGGCGACGTGCAAGTGGCCGATGAAAACGAGGTGAAGGCCAACTGGGAGAAGTTGAAGTTGAAAGAAGGAAAAAAATCGGTGCTCGAAGGGGTGCCTCAATCGCTTCCAGCCATGGTTAAAGCAGCCCGAATTCAGGAAAAAGTTCGAGGCGTTGGATTTGATTGGGAGTACCGGGAACAGGTTTGGGCAAAAGTGCAGGAAGAACTTCAAGAACTACAAACCGAAGTTGAAGCCAACGATGCGGAAAAAATGGAGAAAGAGTTGGGAGATGTGTTGTTTTCCATCATCAATTACGCTCGTTTTATTGGGATCAATCCTGAAGATGCACTTGAAAAAACCAACCGAAAATTCATTCAGCGGTTCCAGTTTTTGGAAGAAAAGGTGAAAGAAGATGGAAAATCGTTGAGTGAAATGCCTCTCGAGGAAATGGATCAATATTGGGAAGCGTCTAAAAAAATTGCACCATGAGGCAGTTGCAACTCAAAGAGTTGGGCCGCAAATCCATCGAGGAATTCGCCCAAAGCGATAAAATTCCGGTGATTGCCGTTTTGGATAATTTACGAAGCTTGAACAATGTGGGAAGTTTTTTCCGAACGGCCGATGCCTTTGCTTTGGAAGCGGTGTATTTGTGCGGTTTTACTGGAACACCACCGCATCCCGAAATTCGCAAATCGGCCCTCGGGGCCGAGGATGCCGTACCTTGGAAAAAGTGGGAAACAACGGCCGAGGCCATTCTCGCGTTAAAATCGGAAAACACGGTAGTTTGGGCGGTGGAACAAACCGATCAATCCATACCCCTGAACACCCTTCAGCAGTTTCCAGCCCAACGAATCGCGTTGGTTTTTGGAAATGAGGTTCACGGAGTTTCACCTGAAGTTTTATCTTTGGTGGATGGAGCGTTGGAAATTCCCCAAGAGGGAACAAAACACTCCCTCAACGTGAGCGTTTGTGCGGGCGTTGTGTTTTGGAAATTGTTTGAATTGTATCGAAAATAAAAAACCATGAAAGTTGCCTTTTTAATCATCGCGGGCCTTATTTCTGTCCCTGCACTTGCACAAAAAAAGAGTAAAATGGATGAGCCTAAAACCGAAAAAGGATCTGTTGTTCACGATTACTTCGGAACCAAAGTAGAGGATCCGTATCACTGGCTTGAAGACGATCGAGCCCCAAAAACCGAAGAATGGGTTCGGAAACAAAATGAGTTTACCCAGAACTACCTTCAACAAATCCCTTATCGAACACAAATTCGTGAGAAACTAGAATCTTATCTCAACTTCGATCGAAAAGGAAGTTTTATTTATGTTGGTGAATCACGAATTTATGCCTTGCAAAAGGGGAATGAAAACCAACCCACTTACTATATTGAAGGCCTTGCGGGGGAGAATACGCGAGTTTTTCTCCATCCAAAAGAATTCTCAGAAGAAGGATTGGCCTCCATCTCTATTCTTTCTCACGACCCTTCCAACCAATACGTGGTGTATTCTGTGGCCATGGCGGGTTCCGATTGGCAAACCCTGCGTATTCGTGAAGTGGCCACAGGAAGAGACCTTCCCGACGAAATCAAATGGGTGAAATTTTCGGGTGCAGAATGGTTGGAAAATGGATTTTTCTACACCTGCTACGATGCTCCGAAAACCGGCGACGAACTCAAAGGAACCAATACCGGCATGAAAGTGAAATTCCATAAAGTTGGAACAGATATCAGCCGTGACTTTTTGGTTTTCGAAGATCCATCCAACCCACTTAGATATTACGGATTGCAGGTTTCAGAAGACAAAAAGTATTTATTCCTTACCAAATCCACTGGAACAGATGGATTTGAAACCTGGGTTTGCAAAAGCGAGGAATTCCGTAAAAACAATTGGAAGGCCATCACCAAAGGATTTTCCAATAAAGTTTCCATCATTGATAATCTCGGCGATCAAGGATTTTTGGCCTTGAGCGATAAGGGAGCACCCAATTACCAAGTTGTTGTTTATTCACCGGCTGGCGATGATTCATTTGCCTTCAAAACCGTTATTCCAGAATCCAAAGAAGCCTTGCTGGATGGGGTTTTGCGTGTAAAAGATGAACTCGTACTTACCTACCTCGAAAACGCGCAAACAAAAATCAAGATTTGTAACCTCAGTGGGCAAAACATGCGCAATGTTGATCTTCCCGGAATTGGAACTGCTTCGGTTAGCAAAGGGACAGAAGACGGTGAGGTGTTTCAAATCTCTTTCTCATCGTTTACCCAACCAACAGCACAGTTCGTTTTCCACCGGGCAAAAAATGCCATCATTGAAGAGTTTTACCCCAATTTCCAATTCAATACCGAAGTGGAAGTTCAACAGGTTTGGTATCCTTCCAAAGATGGAACCAAAGTTTCCATGTTCCTTGTTCATAAAAAAGGATTGAAAAAATCGGGGAATAATCCCACGTTTTTGTACGGTTACGGCGGATTCAATATTTCCTTAACGCCATCGTTCAGCACCAATTATTTGTGGCTCCTTGAACAAGGCGGAATCGTAGCCATCGCCAATTTGCGCGGTGGAGGAGAATACGGTGAAAATTGGCACCAAGCCGGAATGAAAATGAAAAAACAAAATGTTTTCAACGACTTCATTGCAGCTGCCGAATACCTCATCGCCGAAAAATATACTTCCAAGGATTTTCTGGCCATCGCAGGAGGGTCCAACGGCGGATTGTTGGTGGGTGCTTGTTTAACCCAACGCCCCGATTTATTTAAAGTGGCTTTCCCCGCTGTAGGCGTGCTCGATATGCTTCGTTACCAGAAGTTTACCGTGGGTTGGGGATGGGTTCCCGAATACGGTAGCTCGGAAGAATCCAAGGAAATGTTCGAGTACCTCTATCGTTACAGCCCCCTCCATGCCTTGAAACCCAAAACGAATTATCCGGCAACCATGGTAACGACCGGTGATCACGACGATCGCGTAGTTCCAGCTCACAGTTTCAAATTCGCCGCTCGCTTGCAAGAATGCCAAGCCGGTCCCGCGCCAGCACTCATTCGAATTGATGTGAATGCCGGCCACGGTGCTGGAAAACCGCTTGCTAAAGTGCTGGATGAAAATGCCGATAAATGGGCATTCATGCTTTGGAACATGGGCATCAAAACCATCAAGTAAGATGCCTAAAGTTCATGTTTGCCTTACCCCGGCTCTCATCTCCCTATTCGATTTGTCGGATAAACGAGTGGTGGTAACCGATGTCCTTCGAGCGACCAGCGCCATGGTAACAGGATTGGCCCATGGAGTTGCGTGCATTCGTCCCGTTTCAACCGCCGATGAGGCCAAACGATGGGAAGAGTTGGGCTATTTAGGTGCCGCTGAACGAGATGGTAAAGTGGTAGACGGATTTTCTTTTGGTAACTCTCCTTTTGCCTACATGGGCGAGGACATCCAAGGAAAAAAAATAGCGTTAACCACCACCAATGGTACCAAAGCCATTCACCTTTCCGAAGGCGCGTTGGAAATAATGGCCGCAGGGTTCGTGAATTTAGAAGCCACCGTGGCACATTGCGCGAAATTTGAAACGGATGTTTTGGTTCATTGTGCAGGCTGGAAGGATCAATTCAACATTGAAGATACCCTTTTTGCCGGCGCCATGGTTTTCCACCTGGAGCAACACGGCTTCCGTTGCGCCGACGATGCCGGGATGGCCGCAAAAATGTTGTACGAACAAACCCGAAACGATTTGTTCGGATTTCTCAAAAATTCATCCCATTACCACCGTCTTTCGCGGTTGGGAATTGAAAAAGACATCGAATATTGTTTGAAAGAAAATGTGGTAGATGCGGTAGGGATTATTCGAAACGGAGAGTTGGTAAAAGCTTAACGCTGAATCCACTTCACCGTTTCTACACCCACTTCCGTTTCCAATCGAATCCAGTAAACTCCGGTGGGAAACGGGAAATCCAATTCCACAATACCGTCGTTTAAGTTCAAGAATTTTTTCTGTTGAAGCAATCTCCCGGTTGCATCGCCAATCGTGGCGGTAACATTCATCGGATACGCCATTTTGGAGTGTAGCGAAAATCCGTTTTCTCCAACGGTTCCAACCCAAAATTGATTTTTTGGGGCCGAGGTTTGGGTGGTAAGTCGAATCGAATCAACCAAAAAGTTGGGCGTGTTGATGAATGCATGAAACGAGTAAACGCCTTCGGCTTCCGGAGTAGGCAGCTGAAAAGAAAATCGCCCATCGGCGGTGGCGATCGTTGAATCGTAAAAAGCGGCTCCCAACGGACTCGATTTAAGTTCCAGGTAAACGGTAGAGCCGCCCCAAGGCTGATTCAATCGGTTGAAAACCGTTCCCGAAAGTTTACGAGAAACCGGTCTTCCCACATAATAATTCCCAACAAAAGAGTCCAATTCAAGGCGTTTAGGTTCGTAGGGAAACAACCCTGTTGCTCGCAGATTTGCCGTATCAGCCAAAGAAAAACGGAAAGGGTATTCTCGAACCGTATAACGCATTCGCTCCACTTGTCCTTTCGTAAAAATATTCATGCATCGGTCATCAGAATACTCCATGTAATTTTCTGTCATTCGGTAATTCCCGCATTCGAAAGGACCGTTTTGGCAACCAAAAATGGAATTATTCGAAATCGGGGTGTCTTCAACAGAATCGGTAGAGGAACAGCCGCCTCCGTTGCCCCAGGTGTGATCGAGATTGAAATAGTGTCCCACTTCGTGAACCGTAGTTCGTCCCAAGTTGAAAATGGCATCGAGATAAAAGGTGTCGTTGGCGCTTTTCTCCTTGGCCGATCCGAAATAATACGAACCAATGACCACTCCATCCAATCGTTTGCGCTGGTTAGAATCGGTGGCTAACATGTAGGGAAGGAACGCATAACCTAACGTACCGTTGAGGATCTCACCCACTACCCAAATGTTGAAGTATTTTTCTGGATTCCATCGAGATTGGTTCTTCATGCGAATATCATCGCTTCCCATTCCGTGGGCGTAAGAATTGGTGTAAGGAATTCGTACAATTCCGTTCGTTGGATTCCCAAGAGGGTCTTTTTCCGCCAACTGAAACAAAATTTTTGCTCTTCCTCCCAAGGGTTTAAACATGGGATCGGTCGCTACCGAATCCCAATTTTCCCGATTAAAATCGCGATTTAGAGCGGCTATTTGCGATTCAATTTGTTTTTTGGACAGATTGGATTTTCGCCCTACAACCGAATCGTCCAAACCGTGCATGACATGCACCACCGTGGGAATGATGATGATGGAGTCGTAGAGGGCTCGGTGGGTTGATTGGGTATTTTCAATGGATGCATTTGGGTGCAAACGACGGAATTCCCGCAATAATTCTTCGGTACCGCACTTGCTTCCCTGCCCCCAAGCATGGGTTAGGAACATCAAGAAGGAAAATAGAAGAAGGATTTTATTCATGTTTCTTTTTCCAAAACGAAGAAAGCGTGAGCAAAATACTTACCGTGTGGGAATAACCCACCCCATTGTGCATGAATTTTTGGTAAAAATTCTGAATCACCTCTTTGGAAATCCATGTGTTGAAGGGTTGATCGTAAATGCGCTGATGAAGTTGTTTTTCGTTCTCTTCACCCAAAAATTGGAGTTCCCAATTGCGGTGAATAACGGCCTTTTTACCCAGTTTTCTAGCCATTTTTTTCGCCAATCGTACCGGTTTGAACCACCAAGCGTGGAAACTGGGATAGTTGAAAAGGTTTCGCCCTGGATATTTTTGCCAATGAATCCGAGCCAACTCAGGGGCATGCGATTTCAAGTATTCAATTTGGATTTGACGGTTGTTCAACCACTTTTCTGGAACGGTGGTAATGAATCGACAAAGTTCGTCCTCGAAATAAGGAACAAAAATGGGCGAAATGGTTTCAAAAATATGCATGTTGGAATTGGTCCAACGCGATGCCCAATGCAAGGATTTGAACGCACGAATGCGCGCATTGGGATCTTCTATTTCAATTTCTGCTAAAAGGGACGACAAGCGATTTCGAAGATAATCGGAAAAAGAGCCATCCAAATTCCATTGGTTCCACAGGGCTTCGCCCAATTCTTTTCCGCCTTTTTTCAAAACCTTTTTGTACAAAGCGTCAACCATTTCTTCAAAGGTAGCATTGGATTTCATGCCCATTCCGTCGAAAAGAACATCGCCCCAATGCCCAAGAACGAAAAGATTTCCTTTTCCTTTTAAAGCATCGTAAACCGCCATTTGGCGAGGATGGGTAAATTCTGAATAATTTTGAAGAATATCGGAAAGCTGATCGATTTTTCCCCATAGGTAGTTATCTCCAATTTCGAATCCGTCAAACTTAAAATTTTCTGCTTGGGCGATTTGCTTTGAAAAATTCGTTTCTCCTATCCCGTTTTTGTATCCGTAACTGTAAGAATACAAGGGCGAGTGATGTTTTAATGCTGCTGCCAAGGAACGGCTATCCAATCCGCCCGATAACGGAAGAATGACGTTTTTGCCTTCAACGCCTTTTTGAATGACCTGATGGAAAATTTTAGTGAACTCTTCCGTTGCTTGTTGCAATGAAATGTCTCTCGGTTGATAGGTCCAACGGAAATAGGTTTGAATGTTTGAAACCACGCCGTTTTCTTCTTCAAACTCCGAAGCCGGAGGAATGGCTTTGAGCTCTTGGTAATAAGAAGCATCGCCAAGAAAAAAACCGCAAGCGGCGAAAATGCAAATTTCAGGCAAATCGAGGGTGCCGGGATAGGTTGTCCATTCTTCCCGAGGAATAATTCGGCCAGAACTGGTTTCGTACAAAGTCGTACGATAAGGGATGATTCCAGTTCGCTTTTTCATGTTGGATTATCCCAAAGCTGGGAAACGCTTTTGGGCCATGGAGAACCCATGGAATAGAACCTGTGCAAACAACACGTCGGCCACCAAGCTGCGCTCCAAGAAAGGAATTCCCATGGCGTAGCACTCCATCAATCCTGCAAAATCGGGGGAATAAAATCCGCCCGCGATCCAAACACCGAAGTTGGTAACCAAAAAGAAAATGAGGGAAGAGGTGATGGAAAACAATCCAATTCTAGACGATGATGCATTTTGTCCAACCTGGAAGCCCATCAAAGAAATAAGGGCATAAGCAGAAAATTGGAAGGCGAAACCGGGCGTTAACCAAGTAAACCCATCAAAAAAGGAAGCGTAAACGGTATTGTTTAATACCAAATCGGTTAACCAAACGGAAAAAATGGGAAGCAAAACCGCCCAACCTTTTCGGCCGATAAAGGCAGCTGCAAACACCGTAGCGGCCGTTACGGGAACAAATCCGTTGGTGTTGGGAATGAGACGCATTAACCCAGCACCCATAACCAAGGCAACAATTACAGAAATCTTAGTACGCTTATGATTCATGCCACTTAATTTTGCTACAAAAATAAAGAGAACACTCCCAACTTTTACTTCCTTTTCTTTGCAACGTGGAAATTAATAACGAAATACGATACAAATTTTTAAAATCCTGCATGACCGAACAGCGCATTGATCAATTGGAACGCGTTGCAGGATCACGCACCCGCCATGTTGCCATTGCTTTGGAAGACATCCAAAATGACCATAATTCGGCGGCAATCATTCGCAATTGCGATTGTTATGGGGTTCAGGATTTGCACGTGATGGACTATCAAAAAACACCGAAAGTGGCCCATGCAATTGCCAAAGGTGCCGAAAATTGGGTGGATGTAACGTACCATACCGGAACCGAAAACAATGTTCTCTCCGCCGTTTCTCATCTGAAATCAAAAGGCTACCGCATCGTAGCTACCTCCCCACATCGGGGCGGCTATTCCCCAGAAACCCTCCCTTTAGAACAGCCCATCGCCCTGTTTTTTGGCAATGAACGCGAAGGGATTTCCAACGAAGTGGTGCGCCTTGCCGATGATTTTCTCGAACTTCCTATGTACGGATTCACCGAAAGTTTCAACGTTTCTGTTTCCGTAGCGCTTTCCCTCCACACCCTTCGCCAACGATTGCAAGATTCCGAAATTCCTTTCTTAATGTCCGATGAAGATCGGTATAACTTGCTTTTCCGTTGGGCGCACTACTCGGTTCAAGGCGCCGAACGAATTTTGTCTGTTTTTGAAAAAAATCCCGAACGGTATGCGCACCTTTTTTAATACCGTTCTTCTTCCCGTTCGGGTGATCTTGGGCGTGGTGGTTACCATCATCGGCGCTTCTTTGGGTGTACTTGGTGGAATTCTCGACCCCAATCACCGTTTGGGAATTTATTTCGGCGCTCGTTGGTGGGCTCCGGCCGTACTTTGGGTATTGGGTGCTAAACTCAAAGTATTTTACCGTGAACGGGTTCCCATGAATACCGGACAAGTTTATTTGTGCAACCACGAATCCCTGATCGATATTCCCATTGCTGCCTACGGAGCACCGCATTTGCTGAGTTTCGTTGGAAAACAAGAATTGCGGAGAGTTCCCTTCATCGGTTGGGCCATGATGGCTACCGATATGATTTTCATCGATCGCAGCAACAAGGAAAAAGCCTTCGAGTCCATCCACGCAGCAGGACTAAAAATAAAAAATGGAAAAGCGGTCATCCTTTTCCCCGATGGTACACGAACTCGAAACGGAGAAGTCCTTCCTTTTAAAAAGGGGAGCTTTCACTTGGCCATCAACAACGACTTGGATATTATTCCGATGGGGATTGTTGGGGCCTACCAAGTTTTACCGCCAGATGGATTAAAAATTACGCCAGGAAGGGTTGCATTGGTATTCGGACATCCCATATCGAAAGAAAAGTACCAAGGACTTACGCCAGAGGATTTGTCGGAATTGGTGCGTGCCACCATTTTGGAGCTGAGGGAAGAAGGGAGGAAGTTGTGGTTAAACGCATAAATGCTTCTGAAGTACTAGGTCGCCGCGATCGTTGGATTATTGATGTGCGTTCGCCAGGCGAATTCGCTGCCGGACACATTCCGCATTCCATTTCGCTTCCCTTGTTTTCCGATGAAGAAAGGGCCGCAGTAGGAACCTTGTACAAAAAGGAAGGTCAACATGCGGCCATTGAGTTGGGCTTGGAATTCGTTGGCCACAAATTGTCGACTTTTTTACGAAGTGCACGCGATTGGGCCCAAGAAAAACCGCTTACCGTGATGTGTTGGAGGGGCGGGAAACGTTCGGCCTCCATGGCGTGGCTGCTGCAAACCGGCGGTTTGGATGTGCAAGTAGTGGATGGTGGTTACAAAGCCTTCCGTCAGGCCGGTATGGATTTGCTCGGTCGAATTCGTGAATTGCGGTTGTTGGTAGGAAATACCGGAAGTGGCAAAACCCTCATTCTTCAGGAAATGGAGAAGCTAGGCGCTCAATTCATCGATTTGGAAGGATTGGCCCATCACCGAGGAAGTGCTTTCGGACACTTGGGCATGGGAGTGCAACCCACCACGGAGCAATTTCAAAATGATTTGTTCAATGTTGTTGGGCGGTTGGATTTGGATCAACCCATTTGGGTGGAAGGAGAATCCATCACCATCGGGAAATGCGTAGTGCCCAATCCCCTTTGGGATCTCATGGTAGATGGCGATTATTGGGTGGTGGAGCGTTCCCGAGAGGAACGCGTTCAGCAAATCATGACCGATTACGGGGGGAGTGCCACCGAAGATCTTCTGGGCTCGCTTCAGCGAGTTAGCCGTAAGATGGGGCCTCAACACGCGAAGAAAGCCGGGGAATTCATCGTTGCCGGAGATCTACCGTCGGCCATTCATCTTTTCTTGGATTATTACGACCGATTTTACGAGGGCGGATTTGACAAACGATTGGGGAAATGCGCTGGAAAAATTGTAGCAAACGAATTAAGTTACTCCGAGGTTGCAAAAAAAATTTTAGCCGATTCAAGGCTGTAGGGGCGTAATTCATTCATTTATATTCAGTTTATTGCTTGTTATAAAAACAAGCTTAGGATTTTTTTGTTAATTTTAAAAAAATCATTTGTGGTGTAGGCAGAGAACACCTTAAAAAACGCGGAGAAACTGAAAATCCTAAGAGTAAGACAACAAAACAATTTTTTTTTATGGAGCACCTAAAAATTGCCAGTGACAATTACGTTGCTTTCACGTTCTTCATCGGAACGATGGCCATGATGGCCGCCTCGGTTTTCTTCTTTTTTGAGTTGAACAACACCACTCAAAAATGGAGAACATCGGTATTGGTTTCGGGGTTAATTACCTTTATCGCAGCAGTTCATTACTACTACATGCGAGGGTACAACCTTGAAACAGGAGAGTCACCAACCTTTTTCCGTTATGTCGATTGGATTCTCACCGTGCCCTTGATGTGCGTTGAGTTCTATTTGATTACCAAAAAAGCTGGAGCAAAAATTGGTCTTCTTTGGAAATTAATCGTTGCATCATTAATTATGCTTGTTACCGGTTACTTTGGTGAAACCATCGATCGCGAAAGCAGTGTGATGTGGGGAACCCTATCGGGTATTGCTTACTTCTACATTGTTTACTTGATTTGGTACGGAGAAGTAGCTCAATTGGCAAAATCTGCTGGTCCTCAAGTTCAAAAGGCCACCCGCGTTTTAGGATGGTTCGTTTTGGTAGGTTGGGCCATTTATCCCTTGGGTTACATGTTAGGAACTCCAGGTGGTTTGTTTGGTATTGCTTTGGTAGATGATCCTGCCGCAGCATCTCATTCCATGGATATCGTTTACAACATTGCTGATGCCATCAACAAAATTGGTTTTGGATTAGTAATTTATGGATTGTCTCGCAAAGAAGATTGATTCTCTACGAAACCCTAGAAAAAAGCAGAACAGATGTTGTTCTGCTTTTTTTTTGATGAAAGTTTGCCCATCCCTTGGAAG
Source organism: Bacteroidota bacterium (assembly GCA_947501265.1). Lineage (GTDB taxonomy): Bacteria > Bacteroidota > Bacteroidia > UBA7662 > CANHCV01 > CANHCV01. The sequence goes on along the minus strand of CANMVY010000010.1, from coordinate 66,570 downwards.
TTTCAAAATTCTTCCTTTCCTTTGCCTAACGAACGTTAGGTAGTACATGTCAGAAATCGTTTCCAGAAAAGTTCAAATCGAAGGTGTAGCCACGGAATTATTCCGAAAAAAAGGCTATGCAGCTACTTCTATGCGCGATTTGGCTCAAGCCGTTGGAATGGAAGCCGCTTCGATTTATTCGCACATCAAAAACAAGGAAGCCTTACTTTCATCCATTTGTTTTCGGTTGGCTGATGCTTTTATGGATGCCAAGAAAGAAATGGAACTCCAAACGATGCCCGCACCTCTCTTGCTGCAAAAAGCCATCGAAGCCCATGTGCGGGTCATCACCAATAACCTCGATGCTTCTGCCGTTTTCTTGCACGAATGGCGTCATTTGTCGCCCGAGCCCTTGGCCGAGTTTATCGCTTTGCGAAAGGCCTATGAAAACTACCTGATTCGCATCATTCATCAAGGAAAAGAAGAGGGCAAATTCCAGTTCGAAGATGAAAAAATTGCCGTTCTTTCCTTGCTTTCCGGTCTGAATTGGATTTACGACTGGTACAAACCCGAAGGAAAATTATCGCCCGAACAGGTGGCTCAAAACCTGTCTAACTTATTGTTAAACGGATTAACTAAAAAATAAACCTATGTACGGAGGTGGATACATCGGAGGGGAAGAAACCCTTCAAACCAACCAAGACGATCCTATCGCTTTGGCCGAATTCGAAGCTCGCATCGCAGCTGGCGACAAAATTGAACCCAAGGATTGGATGCCAGCCGATTACCGCAAGCAATTGGTACGAATGATTGAACAACATGCCCACTCGGAAGTGATTGGCGCCCTTCCTGAAGGAACATGGATCACCCGTGCTCCCGGTTTTCGTCGCAAATTGGCTTTGATGGCCAAGGTTCAAGACGAAATGGGACACGCTCAACTGCTTTATTCTGCAGCTGAAACGCTTGGGAAAAGTCGTGAAGCCATGATCAATGATTTGATTAACGGAAAATCCAAGTATTCCAACGTTTTTAATTACCCCGCTTTCACCTGGGCCGACGTAGCCGTTATCGGTTGGTTGGTTGATGGAGCAGCCATCGTGAATCAAGTGGCCAACTCCAAAGGATCGTACGGTCCTTATGTTCGTGCCCTCGAGCGCATCTGCTACGAAGAGTCGTTTCACTTGAAGCAAGGACACGACAATGTGGTGTTCTTGGCAACCGGTACAGAAATGCAGCGAACCATGCTTCAAGAAGCATTGAACCGTTGGTGGCAACCGTTGATGCACTTTTTCGGACCCAGCGACACCATGTCCGTTCATACCGAAAAATTGATGCGTTGGAAAGTGAAAATGGCCTCTAACGACGATATGCGTCAGCAATTCATCAGCATGTACGTTCCTAAAATTTGGGAATTGGGACTTACCCTTCCCGATAACGAGTTGAAAAGAAATCCACTTACAGGAAAATGGGCTTTCGCCGATCCCGATTGGAATTTATTCTTTGAGGTGATCAAAGGAAATGGACCGTTGAACAAAGAGCGTTTGGCCGTTCGTCGCACCGCTGAAGAACGCGGACGTTGGGTAAGAGAAGCTTTGTTGAAAGCCGATATGAAATACACCGTTCCATTCGCATAATGGTATGAAAATTAAATCTTTAGATCCCCGCATCAATCGTATTCAAATTGATGCCGATACAGAAAATCCCCAAGCCATGCTTCATCCATTGGAGAATTGGCCCACTTACGAAGTATTTCATCAAAAGAAAAGAGGAACCCACCACGAACACGTTGGAATTGTTCACGCCACTTCTTCTGAATTGGCCTTGGCCTTCGCCAAAGAACAATTCGCTCGCAGAGGTGAAACGGTTAACCTTTGGGTAGTTAAATCCGAAGACATGATGGCGACCGATTATGCCGACGCCGATGTGTTTGCAACTACACCCGAAAAATCGTTCCGCGACCCAGCCTCTTATTCCGTAAAAGATAAAATCGACCAATGGGTCGCCAAACAAAAAAATCATGCAGGATAACATCAAGCAACCCTTACAGCAATTCATGTTGCAATTGGCTGATAATTTGTTGGTGATGGGCCACCGCAACAGCGAGTGGACCGGAATTGGACCCATCATCGAAGAAGACATTGCTTTCGCTTCCATTGCCCAAGATCAAGTAGGTCAAGCGTGGAATTTGTACCAATTGTTAGAGTCAAATTTTGGTTTTGCTCACCCCGATCAAGTTGCATTTACCCGAAACGAAAAGGAATTTTATTCATCTCATTTGGTAGAACAACCAACGGGAGAATACGATTTCAGCCTTGCGCGTCACTATTTTTACGATTTGGCCCAATTGCTTCGGTACGAAATGCTTTCGCATTCCAGTTATGAACCTTTGGCTAAATTGGCCAAGAAGTTTCATGGAGAAGTAAAATACCATGTTTTTCATGCTCAAACGTGGATGAAACAGCTCATGGATGGGAACGAAGTGAGCAAGGCCCGCATGCAATCGGCCGTAAACGAAGTTTTTCCGTTCGCTTTGGGTGCTTTTGAATCGGTAGAAGGAGAGGAAGTGTTAATCGCCGAGGGAATTTTTGAAGGGGAGTCTACGTTGAAAGATGCCTGGATGCAGCAGGTTGGAGCACAATTGTTGGAATGGGGATATTCCTTACCGCAATTGGCGCAACCCGTTTTGGGCGGCGGAAAAGGCTACCACTCCGAATTTTTGCAACCCCTTTTGGATGAAATGGGAGAAGTTTTCCGCTTAGATCCCTCCGCCGAATGGTAATCGAAAAAGATATTTGGACCGCCCTCGAAGCGGTGATGGATCCCGAAATTCCGGTTCTATCCGTGGTAGATTTGGGAATCATTACGGATGTGAGCATGAACGAAAGCCGGGCGTCGGTGAAAATGACTCCTACGTTCTCGGGTTGCCCGGCCATCAAATTGATGGAGAAACAGGTGCACGATGCCGTAAAAGCCTTGGGTTTTGAAGAAGTTTCCGTAGAAACCAACTTCGATGTTCAATGGAATACCGATCGCATCAGCGCCAAAGGAAAAGAAATCATCAAGAATTTTGGTTTGGCTCCACCGCCTCAACACAACGGGAATATCGATATGAACCAATTGGCGCATACCACTTGTCCGCATTGCGATAGTGAAAACACCACCATGAAATCGCCTTTCGGCCCAACCTTATGTCGAAGTTTGCATTATTGTTTCGACTGCCTTCAGGCGTTTGAAGCGTTCAAACCGATTTAACCAATTCAATTTAAAAAGAAGGGGCTGAAAAATAATCAGCCCCTTCTTTGTTTTGTGTCGTGGTAATTAAGGTGTTTCCAAACAACGTCGGTACATGCGAATTGCATTTTCCATTCCGTACCATAAAGCATCGCAAACCAGCGCATGCCCAATGGAGACTTCCAATAATCCGGGAATTTCCTGAGTAAAAAAGGAAAGATTTTCTAAACTTAAATCGTGGCCTGCGTTGAGACCTAAGGTGCATTTTTGGGCCTCTTCCGCAGCAGCAACATACGGCAAAATGCCGTTTTTTTCGCCGTTTTCGTAGGCCGAGGCAAACATTTCGGTGTACAATTCAATGCGATCGGCACCTGTTTGCTGAGCGGCTTTTACCTGTTCAGTATCGGGATTTAAAAAAATTGAAGTGCGAATTCCAGCGGTTTTGAAAGTATCGATGATGGGTTTCAAGAATTCGCCCTGAGCGATGCAATCCCAACCGTTGTTGGAGGTGAGCACGTGAGGCGGATCGGGAACCAACGTTACTTGGGCTGGACGGTACTTCAGCACCATTTCGATGAAATCGTTGGACGGGTAGCCCTCGATGTTGAATTCGGTTGTGAGGTGTTGGGCCAATTCGGCAACATCCGAAAAACGAATGTGGCGCTCATCGGGACGGGGATGCACCGTAATTCCTTGAGCGCCGTATTGTTCGCACTTCAGTGCAGAAGCGAGAATATTGGGGTTATTTCCACCACGAGCATTGCGCAACGTGGCTAATTTATTGATGTTAACGCTTAATTTCGGAGGCGTTTTCATCCAAGAACCTCCATCATGTCGGCAAGCGAAATGCCATTGTGGGAAGCGTGGTAAACAACTTCTCCATTTTTTACAACGATGGCTTGGGGCGACTCATGCTGAACGCCGGAAAGCGTGGCAATGTGATTGCTTACATCTCGAAATGAAATTAAATCCAAGTAATACGGAGTTAATTTTTCTTCATGACCTGCCCAATTTCGTTCCAATCGGTTCAGGGCCATGGAGCTGATGCTGCAACGGGTGCTGTGTTTGAAAAGTAAAATAGGCTTGTGGAATGATGATTCCCAAGCCTCCGTTACGTCAGAAATTTGTTGGATTTTCCTCCAGGGAAGGCTCATCCACGAGCCGTTTTGCTGGTTTCAACCTTTCCAAAAGCTGGACAAGGGTTTTTACGGTAGCAAGACGTGGTTGCGAATAGAGTGAACAAGGCGGCGATGGCAATGATTTTTTTCATCGTTTTAATTTTTTACAAAGTTAATCAACGTTTTTTGGGTTTGGACATTTTTGGATCCATTAATCCCGATCTCGGTTTTGTTACTTTCATCTGTCCATTTTTCCCAACGGTGGGACCAACGTCTGAGAAAGACGGGCAACTGTTTTTTTTGTGGCAACCCGAAAAAAGTAGTCCACCCAAGAGGAGCATCCCAAAAAATCGGTGCATCTTTGTTACTCTTTCCATGAATTTCGACCTTTTAAATGAATGGCAACGCCTTTGGGAGCATCCTGAGGCCCGCAAATGGCTGAACGAAAGTACAACCTACAACGAAAAATTGGCATTTCAGATGCCCAAGTCGGCCAATTTTAACAAGGTTTTTTTGTTAGAACAGCTGGAGCTGAGGGGGAAAGCGAAAAAAAAGCTACCCAGTTGGAATCATCCTCAAATGCTTTTTTCAAGAGTTCCTTTGGAGCAATGCACTTCCGAAGCTTTGGCAATGTGGAAAAAAAAGCATTTTTCGGGCGGGTTTCTCATCGATTTAACCGGCGGAATGGGCGTAGATTTTTGGGCCATTTCGGGTTCTTTCGAGAAGTCTTGGGTGTTTGAACAAAACGAAGAGCGCGCCCGTCTGCTTCGGCACAACCTTGCGCTTCTTGGGCGCGAACACGTTTCCGTTTTCCCTCAATCTGCCACGGCCGAGGAATTGCCCGCTTGCGATCTCATCTACGTGGATCCCGATCGCCGGGTAACCGATCAGCGAACGTTTTCGCTTGAGGATTCTGAGCCGAAAGTCTATGCTCTTTTACCGATGTGGCTGCAAAAAGCGAAAACGGTGGTGGTGAAAGCCAGCCCCATGATTCCTCTTCACGAATCGATGACTTGTTTTCCTGTTCCTCCTAAAACGGTCATTGCCTTGGGCGATGCAACGGAACTGAAAGAAATACTCTTTGTTTTTGAACCCGAGTTTGAAGGTCCACCCGAGTTTTTGGTGGTGGCAAAAGACTGGGACGAAACCCAATCCATGGATTTTTCGGAAGGGAAGGAAGGCTGTTTTTTGTGGGATCCCCATCCAGGACATCACAAATTGGGGAGCGCTCAAAAAGTAGCAATCAAATATGGAGGAATTGCCGAAAACGACGGAGGTCATTACTACGCATTTTCTCGTTTTTTTCCACTTCCGGGTACGTTCCACGAGCAGGTTTGGGAAAACCGATTCAAAGAAAAGGAATTGAAAGAATGGATGAAACAAACGGGGGTAACCAGGTTGCAAATCCGTTGCCGTCAGTTTTTCCATACCCCCGAAGAAATTGCGAAAAAATGGAAAATCAAATCGGGGGGCGATTATTATTTGTGGTGTTACCAAAAAAATGGACAACCCTGGCTTTCGGTGACAAAATATCCACGATTCTAATTTTCCATTGAACAGCCCGCGATAATCCCGTATTTTTGAAGGTATGTCAACCATTGATTTTTATTTTACTCCCCTCTCCGCTACGGTTTTGGAGGAAAATTGCCTTCAAGACCCGTTTACATTGGCTCAAAATGTAGAAATTTACTTGGAAGGAAGTTCTTTTCCGGAAGCTGAAAACGCGGAAATCGCCATCATTGGTGTGCAAGAAGGACGTGGAAACGAACGGAATGCCGAAACCGAAATGGCACCGGATGCGATTCGCAAGCAATTGTATTCGCTCTGTTCCATCGCCGGCATGCGAAAAGTGGTTGACCTTGGAAACATTCGAGCCGGCGAAACCGATGCCGACACCTTTTTTGCGGTAAAAAATGCCGTTGAGCGGCTGTTGCGCATCAATGTTCTGCCCATCATCATCGGAGGATCCAATCACGTAGCCTTCGCTCAATACGCCGCCTACGAGTTCTCCAAGAAAATGTTGGACGTGGTTTCCATCGACTCCAAGCTCGATATGAAGGAACCGATGTTGGAAACCGACCCTACCAACGACGAAAATTTCCTGTACCGAATCATCATGCATCAGCAGTGTTTCCTCTTCAATTTGGTGAACTTGGGATACCAAACCCACCTGAATCCGCATTTGCATTTGGAGATGATCGAGCGTTTGTTTTTTGATGCCGTTCGGGTTGGAAAATTGAGGGAAGACATTAAGATTGCCGAACCTCATTTGCGCGGTGCTGATGTTGTTTTTTTCGACGTTTCGGCCATTCGCGCCTCGGAGTTTGGCGCCAATGCTCACGCACCCGCCAACGGACTATCGAACGACGAAGCCTGCCAATTGGCTCGTTACGCAGGAATGTCAGACCGATTAACGTCCTTCGGCTTATACAATTACAATCCGCTTTTGGATCAACAGAAACACAGCGCTAAATCAGCTGCCGATATTCTTTGGTATTTCATGGAGGGTTATTTTGGACGTGTGAACGATATTCCAACGGCCAATAGCGCCAATTTTTCCCGCTATTTGGTGGATATTGATCAAGAAGGAAACCACTCTTTGGTCTTTCATAAAAGCCGAAAAACCGATCGTTGGTGGATTGAAGTTCCTGCTGGTCGCGGAAATGAAACCTTTGAAAACATCAAAATGGTGCCCTGCACCTACAACGATTACCTCGTGGCTTCCACCCAAGGGGAACTACCCGATATTTGGTGGAGATTTCATCAAAAGTATTTTGTTTAAGTTAAGCATCGTTCATCGATTCAAATCCGTTTGTTTGTGAGTTTGAAAGGAAAAAAGAAATCTGCACCCGGTTCTCAAAGGTTTTATGGCTTGATTGCCATTGGCCTATTCGTTGCATTCGTAGCCTTTTTGTTTCCAACCGGGAAAGCCGTTCTTCGAAAGTATCCGGCTGCCAATTTAACGGCAGTAGGCGGAAATGCTCGCGGGTTTGGGGTTTCCATTCCCCAAGGATTTTCGGTTTACGGCATAGATGTTTCCCGACATCAAGGAAAAATCAACTGGAAAAAAGTTCGAGCTTCCCATGGCTCCGATTTGTACGTTACGTTTGCGTTTCTGAAAGCCACCGAGGGCGCCACCCGAAAAGACGAATTGTTCGATCGGAATTGGCAGTTGTGCAGAAAGTATGGGATGTTGCGAGGTGCCTACCATTTTTTACGCCCCAATCGACCAGCAGAAGAGCAGTTTAAAAATTTTGTCAAACACGTTACCTTGGATCCGGGCGATTTGCCACCGGTTCTAGACGTAGAACAACGCCTCGGTTACACGGATGCTCAGCTGTCTGCATTGTGCCGAAAGTGGTTGAAAATGGCCGAAGAATATTACGGGGTAAAACCCATCATCTATACCAATCGGGCGTATTACAAAGCGTTTATCAAACGCGATTTTGGCGGTAAATATCCCATTTGGTTTGCTCATTATCAACCCAATACCTTTTCCTTGGATGAAGAGGAGTGGGAGTTTTGGCAGTTTTCGGATCGTGCGGAGATTCAGGGAATTGAAGGTGGCGTTGACTTGAATGTTTACAAGGGAGATTCCTTGGATTTGTACGACTTATTGGTGGATTAACATGAAAAAGATTTGGATTTTATTTTTGATTTTGGTGTCGTTCAAGGCAATGACCCAACCGGTGGCTTATACCAAATTGGCCGATGGTATTATTGCTCAAGTAGGCGATAAAATCATCTTAAAGTCTGATTTTGAAAAGGAGATCGGGCGCATGATTTCCCAAAATCAGGAGGTAACCGATTCGGTTCGGGGTGCATTGTTGTATCAATTGATGCTTCGAAAAATGATGGTTCGCCAAGCCGAACTCGATTCACTCCCGATAAAGGATGAAGAAGTGGAGCAACGGCTGGATCGAAAAATTCGCTATTTTGCCCAAATGATGGGTGGAACGGAAAAGTTGGAAGAATTCTACGGCAAATCCGTTCTCGAAATCAAAGAAGAATTCAAAGAACAAGAACGGGAAGAAATCCTCGCTGAAAAAATGCAGGAAAAAGTAACCGGAGGAGTGTCGGTTAGTCCGAAAGAAGTGCGGGCGTATTTTCAGAATATTCCGGTAGATAGTCTTCCGCTGTTCGATGCGGAATACGAGATTGCACAAATTGTGCTCTATCCTCAAGTTTCGGATGAACAGCGGTTGTACACCATCAATCAATTGGATAAAATAAGGGAGGACGTGGTATCTGGTAAAACCCGCTTTACCACCGCCGCCCGTTTGTATTCTCAAGATGGAAGCGCTCGACAGGGCGGCGATTTGGGCTATTTCGGACGGGGTGATATGGTTCCGGAATTTGAAGCCACCGCCTTTAGATTAAAACCGTTGGAAGTTTCGAAAGTGATTAAAACCGACTTTGGTTACCACCTCATTCAACTGATCGACCGAAAAGGAGATCGAGTAAATTGCCGACACATTCTTATCAAACCGAGCCTTTTAGAAGACGATCAAGAGCTCGCGCGTTTGCGGTTGGACTCCATTCGCAAAGAACTGGTAAAAGGGACGCTAACCTTGGCCCAGGCCGTGAAACAGTACAGCGAGGACGAGGCGACCAAAGGCAACGGCGGCATTCTTCGAAACCCCAATACGGGAACCAATACCTTTACCGCTGCGGAGTTGGGTCCCGAACAATTCTTCATCATTGAAAAACTCAAGCCAGGCGAAATTACTCCGGTTCAACCGCTGGAAGAGCGGAACAAACAAGGTTTTCGAATCGTCATGTTGAAGAGCAAAACCAAGCAACACCAAGCAAATTTGCAGGATGATTACGCCCGCATTTCTGCCGCCGCCATCGCCGAAAAAAAGCAAAAATCAATGGATACCTGGATGAATAAGAACAAGAAAACTTGTTACATTACCTTGGATCCATCCCTTCAAAATTTACCTGGATTAACCTTTTTTACTGCAAAATGATGAAATCCCTCCTCCTTTCTTTCGGTCTTCTCGCCTTGGTTTCGTGCGGAAAAAAATCCGAAGTCATTCGTTCGGTTTCACCGGATGGAAATGCCTCCATTGAAATTTCAGGAGAGAAATTGTGGGCCGACCCGTGGACGTGTACCATCGTGGCCGAGAAAAAAGGAATGCAGCGGGTTCCTGCTCAGGTAGAAATTTATGGGAATGATTTAACTCAAGAGCAGGTCAAGGTGGTTTGGCAAAGCGAAAAATTTGCATCCGTTTCCTTTGATCAAGGGGATGAACCTCCGGTTGTTTATTTGGTTCGATTGTCGGAACAAGCGATTTCCATCGGAAAATGAAAGGCTGGATGTTTCTTCTGATCACCCTTTGGGGATGTTCTGGAGGAGACGATCGCTTCTTACAGGCGGTACAGGGGAGGTGGTTGGAGAAAACCAACAAGCAATTCTATTTTGAAGAATGGCACAAATTGAACGATGGGGTTTGGGGTGGTTTTTCGTACGTTCTTCCTAAAAAAGAGCTTCAGCGAATTAAACGCATGCGAACATTCCGGGTAACCCAATTGGATGGAAAATGGGTGTATTTAGAGCTAACGGCTGATTCTAAGAAAATGGATACGTTGTTGCTTCAACCCTCCGAGGAACCCGACACCTGGGTTTTCAAAAAAGAAGGTCGGGAAGAAATGATTCGAATGGATGGAAAAGAGTTAACCCGAAACTCGGTTTTCCCGGAAAGCAGTGTTCTTCATCAATTGAAAGGATATGAACCCAAAAATCTTCGGGAAGAGCTGCCCTACAGCCTAATCAAGGGAAATTAAGAAGATTTTTTGTTTTTCTGATAGGTTCTTACCACCGCAATACTTGCGAAGACAACGAAAAAAACCGCAATCCATTCCACGTAATCTTTCATCCACGGAAATTGAATTCCAAGGAAATAACCCAAGGAGGTTAGGGATAGGACCCAAATGATTGATCCTAGTACGTTGAAAATCCAAAACGTTAACAAAGGAACCCGAATAACACCCGCAATGATGGGGGCGAGGGTTCGGATGTAGGGCAAAAATTTTCCAATGATTAAGGTTTTTCCGCCATTTTTGGTGTAAAACTGCTCGGTAGCTTCGAGGTATTTTCGTTTGAAAAGAAATCCATCCGGCCGTTGGTACAATTTTTTCCCCCATCGTTTTCCAAACCAATACCCGGTACCGTTTCCCAGGATGGAGGCTAAAATCAAAGAAATTTGAAGGGAAGAGAGGTCAATCGAAAGCAATTCGGGTTGGGTAGCAACGATTAAACCGGCAATAAACAAAAGGGAATCTCCGGGAAAAAACAATCCGAAGATCAACCCATTTTCGATGAAAATGATGAAAATGAGTAACAGCAATCCTCCGGCTTCAATAATGTGCTGAGGGTCGTTGAAGAAGCGTAAAAATTCTTGGAGTGCTTCCATACCTCGGCAAATTAAATAGCCCAAGGCGATTTTCAACTCCTTGGGCTACGGTATTAGGAAAAAATTAACGTTAAAGCGAGGCGATCATCGAAATTTCGACGCGCGCATTGCGAGGAAGGCGAACCACCTGAACCGTTTCGCGCGCGGGGAAATCTCCCTGAAAGAAACTTCCATACACCTCATTCACCTCGGCAAAATCGTCAAGATTGGTTAAAAAAATGGTTGATTTAGCTACGTCGGAAAAGCTAACCCCGGCAGAATGCAGAATTTTTTCAAGATTCTCCATCACTTGTTTGGTTTCGGAAGCAATCGAATCTTGCACCATTTCTCCGGTTTCGGCATTCAATGCCACTTGTCCGCTCGTAAAAATAAGCCCTTGTGCGCCATTGATTTGAACAGCATGGCTGTAAGGCCCAATGGGGTTGGGGCTGTTGGGGGATTTGATGACGGATCTTGCCATTATTTCTTGATGCTAAAGTCAACGGTTACGGGATAAACACTGTCGCCCAAAAGATCGGGAATCATCACCGAATTTTCTTTGGCGTTGAAGTAAAAATCGGCTGGGCCGGCATAGGCGCCCATTTTCACGGCTTCGGTGGGTTTTCCCGACATGCGGTCGATTTTCCACATGCAGCCTTTTCCTTCTCCACCCCTCCAATCGGAAACGATAAGCGTTTTTTCGTCGTAAATGGCAATGCCATCGAACATTCCGGTTGCTTTACCAATGCGCTTGTAGGCCCATTTTGCAGGATCTGCCGCCAAGTTGATCATGCCGATTTCGCCGAGGATATCTTCTACATCATCTCCCTTTGTTACTTTACCACCCATTCCTACAACGAATAGCATTTTCTTTTCAGCATCGAAGGTTAATCCGTTGCAACCCATGGAAGGTAGTTTGGCGATGGAAAGTTCTTCGCCTTTTTTGGTTTTCAAATTTACTTTGATGAGTTTGTGAATATCGGTAGCAGAAACGATCAAGGTTTGCTCATCAATCATTACGATATCATTCAAATAGGTAGAGCCCATATCGGCCAAATCCAAGTTGAATACTTCTTTGCCATCTTTGATTTTAAATCCGCGAATTTGATCCAAATCGGCCACGTACAACACATCTTTCACGATGGCCATTCCTTTGGGAGCATTCAATCCTGAAATGAAATCTTTTTTCACTTCGGCACCTTTTGCATCGAATTTGGAAATGAATCCATCTTCATCGCGTTTGGTGGGCTCTACTTTTTCGCCCAGGTTGGAAACGAAGGTGAATTTACCGTTGGAACAAACGGATTCTGGATGGGAAAGGCCCTCCAATTTGGTTTGGGCAGAAGCGGCGAATGCGGCAAATACCGCAGCCAAAAGAGTAATTTTTTTCATAAAATTGGTTTTTGTAAATGTACGAAAAATTTCGAATTAAGCACCAAATTGCCTCAAATGGTGGTCGAGGTGCTTGTACAAAAGGGTGCTCCACTCTTCCGAACTTAAGCGCCCTAATGCGTAATGAGGCAACCCTTGGTAAAATCCTTCGCCCATGGCGTGGCTCGCTTTTACAAGGGCAATAAGACGGGTTTTCTCTTCTTGAAAATCCTTTTCATTCACCATTCGGAAAAGGGGCGCTGTTTGAATATGGTGTTGGTAAGGCTTCTCACTTAGCATGGATTTTTTAAAGAAATTTCTCATCATCCATTTCAAGAAAAACCCAATTTTAGGTGGATTTTGCGGATCCATTTCATAGGGAATAGCGCAATGAGCCATCATTTGGGCAACGCTCATTTTTCCCCAAAGAGGTTGGTTTTGTGGCGTTAAGGATTCAATTCGAGCAACCAATTTTTCGGTTTCTTCGGGAATAAAAATGGATGGGATAGGCATAGGAGGTTTTTTGTAAAATTACCCCCAAAACGGTATTATGGCAGGAAAATTCCTCCGGATGTTGCAAATTTTGCACCCGTAACCGAGGGGAAAACATTCTTCTCTCCTCGGATTCGAACGACTCCAAGAAATGCGAAAACAAGGGCCTCTTTAAAATCGATGAGTTCTGAGGTGGCTGCTACAAAATTGGCCGAAAGGGTTTGGTTCATCCGCTCCAATAAAAAGGTATTTTTTGCGCCCCCACCGGTTACCAACACGGTTCCTTGAACATTCCACTTCTGCCGAAAAACTTCCAGCATGACCTCCAATTCGGTTCGCAGCTCATCTTCGGCCGATATCCCCGCAGCATCAATCCACCTCAAGCTATTCATCGCTAATTCGGCCGATAAGCTACCGGAAATGGACAGCGATTCTTCCAACAATTGGGAGTACAGCGAGCCACAAACCACTCCTTGCTTTGCGCCTTCACCGTTTTCGTCAAACGCCCATCCCCGTTTTTGGGAGGAATGGTTGAACCACATGTTGGCAAAGGAAATATCGCGGGCTACCATGGTATCCTTTCCGCGAGAGCTTCCGTTGGCAATTCCCCCAATGTTTAGGAAATGTTCGTAGGTGGGAAACAAGTGAAACTCTCCGAACGGTACCAAAGGGGCGCCTTGTCCGCCGGCCGCCACATCGGCGCTTCGGAAGTCGAACACCACCGGCAAACCAACTTCCCGTTGCAAAGCGTATCCATCGCCCAATTGAAAGGTGAATCCTTGATCTGGTTGATGGAAAATGGTGTGTCCGTGAGAAGCGATCAAATGCGGGGTTTGTTGAATGGTGTTCAACCAAGTTCGAATTTCCTGCCCGAAACGTTGTCCCCATCGGGCATGTGCCGAAAGCAATTCGGCCGATGGGACCTCCATCAAGTTGCGCAGCTCCGTCTTTTCTGGGTTGGAATACGGAATGTAATGGGTGTGTTGAAGGTTGAATTTCCAACCATCTTCCTCCCAAAAATGCACGTAGGCCAAGTCAATACCGTCCAAGGAGGTTCCCGACATGAGCCCAACGGCTTGGATAGGATTTAAGCGTGTCCCAACCATTTTCTCCATAACCATTCTGCCGACCAAAGAAGCAACATGGCGATCAAAAGGAAAGGCACGTCTAAGATTTCGGTGAGCAAGAGCTCCATGTAACTAACCGGTTTGAGGTCGGGGCGATTTTCCAAATCGGAGACCACTTTTTCCCACTCGTTGTAGGGGTAAAGCCGGCCTTTTTGAGGAGCGGCTAAATTTCGCAAGGTGGTCCAATTGGCTTGGGTTATTGCGGCTTCGAGGGCGGTTCCTTGAACTGAAAACGCTCCTTTTTCGATGTAGGTGGTTCCTTGGTAGGTTGTTTTCGCTTCGTATTGGTATTTTCCTTCCGGCCATTTTCCAACATTGGCGAGGTATTTCTGGTCGGTTTTGCCCATGGAAAAAACAAAAGTTTTGCCTTTTGCATTGGTGAGTGTAAGCTGAACATCTGCCTCATTCACCGCTTCGTAGTTTTTGTTGAACAATTCTGCCGTGAACAAAACTTCGTTGCCTTCTTCGTAAATGAGTCGATCTGATTTCGCTCGAAAAATCTTTTTGTTTTGTTTTAGGGCGAGGTATTGTACCGTTTTTGAAACCCATTCGTCTACTGCGGCGTGATCGCCAAATTGTTCGTATTCGTCGAGGTACCATTTCCAAATTCCTTCGCCCACCAAAACGGCCTGTCGAACGCCTTGCTGATCTCCGTAGGCGAGAAGCGGCATGGAAGTGGGAACCGATTTAATTTGTTGTTGGAAAAGAACCGCTGCATTTCCTTGGACGGAATAATCGCCGTAAGGCACTTGAAGAGGCGGGAAAGATGAAAGGCGTTGGGTGCATTTTTCAGAAAGTCCGAAAAGGGAGAATTGGGCATTGGGAATGGGGGTAATTTCGTTGGAAAGCGATTTTCCCGCCGGCCGCACCGAAATTAATCCTTGAAGAGCATTGAGGCGGGAATAGGCTGTTTGGTTTCCTCCGATGTACCAAACCGGAAGTTGACTTTGGCGAATTTGCTGAACGATTTGATCGTTTCCGTTGATGGATGGCAGCTGAAAGCAAATCACCGCATCGAAATTGGAAAGGTTGATGTTGCCCGATTCCGGATTTTTTACAACCACTTCCATCGATTGTTTTTGGGAGAGAATTTGACGAACGGTTGCCACGTCGGGATGTGGAGCGGATGCCAGAAGAAGAATTCGGGCGCGATCGTCGATCACTTCAACAAAAAAATCTTTGGTGTTGTTCTGGGTATTTTTTTCGCCCCCAACGGTTGCAAGGGTTAATCGGTAATGCAACAATCCGGCTTCGTTAGCGGGAAGTTGCACCGAAATGTTGGTTTGAAATTGATCTTGTTGAATGGGGAAATTCCCGGTTTTAACGGGTGAAGGCTGATTATTATTGGTAATTTTCTGAAGGGAATAGGAAGCCGTTTTACCGGATAGCGCTTTGGCAGAAATGGAAAATACCGATTGGAATTCGTTTCCTTTCAGCACAATTTCGTTGTGTTTGATGGATTGAATGGCCAAATCTTTCTGGGGAGTGGTGTCTCCCAAGGCCAACGGGAAAATGGGATACGGCAATTGTTGAGCAACGTACCATGGATTTTTTCCTTGATTAACGATTCCGTCGGAAACCATGAGGAGTGCCCCAACATTTTGGCCTTCGAGTTTTTCCTGGAATTGCTCCAGGGCCTTGCCGAGGTTGGAGGCGTTTCCGCTCCAACGCGGTGCGAGAGAATCGGCCAATTCGTTGGAAAAAGAAAACGTTTTTACCTCGAAATTGCCTTCAAGTTTCTCTTTTATCTTTCTGATTTTCTCGGGAATTTCTTGGGTGTAGGTTTTCCCTTGGGGTTGCAGCGCAATGGATTGGGATTGATCGACTAAAATTCCGATGATGGGTTTTTGCACCACCCGGTTGTTTTTTCGAAGGATGGGATTGATGAAAAGGAGGAGAAGGAGAAAGGTAGATAAAGATTTCAGGAGGAAAAGGCCTCGTTGAATCCACGGGTTAGGGTAGGATTTTTGAGGTTTAAAATAGTAGAATAAGGTGGCGATGCCAAAGGAAAGGAGGGCGGCCAATCCGTACCAAAGAGGGGAAAATGGAGAGAGGAGTTGCACTGGGGTTTAGAGGGAAAAACTTTCTCCGCAAGCGCAGGTGCGGGATGCATTGGGGTTATTGAAAAAGAATCCTTTTCCTTGAAGTCCGTCGGAGAAGTCGAGTTCGGTTCCGATGAGGTAGAAAAAGCTTTTTTTATCGCAACAAAGGGTAATGTTGTGCAGCACAAAAACCTCGTCGTTGGGGGCGGGGGCATCCACAAAATCGAGCTGATACGTTAGCCCCGAACAGCCACCGGAGGTGACAGAAACGCGCACGGCCTTGTTGTTTTGCAGGCTTTTTACTTGGTTAGCGGCTTTTTCGGATATGGTAATCATGGATTGAATTGGAGTTACAAATGTAAAACGAGAAAGGCAAAAAAATGGTTTATTTCTGGGTAAACTTGGTAGGGTTAAAAAAATCAGCTATTTTTGCCCCTCATTCCTGGAGACGTGTCCGAGTGGCTGAAGGAGCACGCCTGGAAAGTGTGTATACGCCAAAAGCGTATCGAGAGTTCGAATCTCTCCGTCTCCGCAAATTAACTGAAAACCTGGCATCGCCGGGTTTTTTTATTTTGGATTGGGGGGGGGAAAGGGAAAGTGAAAATCAAATGAAATTGTCTTGGGAGCGAAGGCAAATCCTCCCAAGAATAATGCGGTAAATTGATCTCTCTCGGGGCGGGCGCTTCGAGTTATCCCTAAGGGACAAGGGTGATCCCTGAGTTCAATCGAAGGGCGGTCCCAATAAAAACCATTGATTTTTTTGAAGGGCTAGAATAACCTAATATGAAAATCATTCTCACAATCAAACCTATTTTAGTGGCCTGGGCCTTGCCGAGGAGTAGCTCCAGGGGAAGAGGTACCTAGATACTTTGAGCTATCTCAATAAAAATAGGTAATTAGTGGACTGTCAAACCTAATTGTTTTTTCCTCTCAACTCATTGATAAGGTCTTTCTGAGTCGCTACGACATGCTCCATGCTTTTTAGCATTCCCATAAGAACTTCTATTTGTTTTAGAAGTGTTTCCTCATTGTTCATATGAAAGTGAGAATTGGAGGTATTGAAGAATCCGCCAAGACCCGTCGTGTTAAACGTATTCGAGTTGAAGAAATTATTCACTCCTTCATCATATTCAAGGATGGCATTTACCGGAAGTTCAAGCGCCTCGGCAATAGCCTGAAGTCTTTCCACAGAAAGCTGTATTTCCCCTCGCTCTATTTTCCCAAAAGAACTAACTGCAATGCCAATTTGATTGGCGATTGTTTCTTGCTTAATTCCTTTGATTTCTCGGATTCTTCTGATTTTATGTCCTACATCCATAGCATTTTGCCCTTCCATATCCTCAAATTTAACCATTGCCTACCAAAATCACAAACTGATAATCTAATCGGGATTTTTAAAACACTTTTTGAATCAATATCAATCATTAAATTTGAAATGTGTACATTTTATTAATGCACACTAAAATAAAAACAAAGTAAATAAAAATTTAAACTAAAAAAATGAATAAAAACCTAGACCTAAATAATGATGGAATTAATGAATCTGTCGCAAAAGATACAAATAATGACGGGTATGCTGATGCCATTTTTATTGATTCTGATAATGATGGTGATTCAGATGTTATAGCAATAGACAGTGATGATGATGGTTTTATCGACACAATAGCCTATGATACTGATGGGGATGGGCATGTTGATACAATTGCAATGGATTCAGATGGTGACGGTCAAGTTGATACGGTGGCATATGATACAAATGGTGACGGTCAAGTTGATACGGTGGCAATGGATACAGACGGTGACGGTCAGGTAGATACCATGGCATATGATACTGATGGTGATGGAGATGTTGATGTTGTCGCTATGGATTACGACGGAGATGGAATTGCAGATGATTATGCAGTTGATTCTGATAATGATGGAGATTTTGATTTTTAAGTCCCATTTTTTAATAAACATGCCATGATAAAAATCTTGAGTTGCAAAAAATGCGACAATAAAATAAAAATTGATTATTCAAAAGCGCCTGCAAATGAATTTACCATTGGGTGCCCTAGCTGTCAACAAAAATACAGATTAACTAATCCAATAAAGACCTCTAACAATGACAAGGTCCCAACCCCTAATCTTCAGCCGAGCACAAAAAAAATAGGTACTGTAACGTGCAAAAAGTGTAATTCGAAAGTTAATTTTCAGAAAGATGCTTCTTCACAATTCCCTGAGCAGGTAGTTTGTCAAAATTGTTCTACAAAAATTAATTTAGTTAAAAGTGAACAAAAAGGGAAACCCAGTCAAGTTCCAAAAATTGATAAGGAAAAAATTGACCCTAAAAACAACTGGGCTTACAAGGTGTATTACCACACCAGGAAAATTTCTTATTTAAATAAATTTACTCTTTTTATTTACCTTTTATATTTAACTAGATCGATAACAAAATCTTTATCTAATATTGAATTAGGTAATATAGATTTGGAATCTTTCTTAAAGTTAAAAGCTGAAGCAAATACTGTCTCAAATCATGTTTTCAATACCTCTGTAAATCCTGTTTTAAAGGAAAATAATATTTCACCTAGTTTACTTTCTTGGGCCACAACATGGTTTGTGAAAAAAGTAAGCACGCGTATTGTAATGAATGTTTTAGAATTAAAGAAAGTTGATAAAACTATTCCATACATTAAGAAGTATTTAGACGAAATAAAAAACGATAATTCCAAAATACTTCTTTTTTTAACTAGTGATTGGATTTTTGCTTTTTATATTGTTGCTTTTTCAATAATTCCATTTTTAGAAGTTTGGAATATTGTCGACTTCCCATTGTTTTTTATATGGCTCCTAATTCCAATACCTCTAGCAAGATACAAAAATTTGAATTTAACAACCTCTGTATTCACTCAGAATTTGCTTTTTGGTGTCCTTCATTATTTTTTGTTTAGAGAGATTTGGGATGCAAGTTTATTTGTTGACGATGAAAACCACTTTTCTTCATCAAGGGAGTATTATTTTTATAAATCATTCTATGTCGCAGCAAATTTCTATGTAGTTCTGTTCTTCGTTTTAGCGGTATCGGCATACTTTTTTGATTACAAAAAGTCCAAAGGGTCTAAAGAAAGCAAATTTCAAAATACTTGGTTATTCAAAAATTGGTTTTTGCCAGTAGTAATTACTTCATTGTATTTAGCATTTTTCACCTACTCAACGACAACTAAACATAATGTTACAAGAGACGAATATTCTACTTTTGCTAAAAATAATTTAGACTTGATTAATGGAACATGGTATTTTTTAAATGCTGATAGTACTGAAATTGAGGAGTTGAGCATTAATAGTTCATCATCAAACATGAATGCTGACGCATCTGATGGCATTATCTCTTCAAATATGTTTGCTGTTTGTACAGAAATTGATGGCCAACAAGAAGTCCTTGTCAATACCATGTACAATGAAAATATTACTTTCCCAATTAATTTTGATAATAATTTCTTACAGTTAACATCTATTTCTAAGGATAAGATTACTGGTTCATATCGATTACCTTCTGGCGAGAAAGTTAATTTTATCGGATTGAAGGATGGTGAAATTCTTAGAAAAGAAATTAAATCTTACTTTAATGAGTTTAATGAGTTTAATGAGATTGAACTAAGTGGACAATTTTCAGTAATAACTGAAAACACCGAAGTTTATTTAGAACCATCCTTTGAGTATTCACAAGGTATTTTCCTAAAAATAGGTGATAGTGGTACTTTCTCTCGACGTGAAAATGGGTTCATTTTTATTTCTCAGATGATTAATGATGTATATGTTGAAGGGTGGATAAGCGAAAGCAATGTCACATTTAACTAATTAAATTTAAAAATTAAGCTAAATGAAAAAATCTATTTATCTCAAAAAAGGAGTTTTCCTTGGATCTTTTTTATTTTTTCTTGTGACAATCCTAAGTTCTTGTGGGCCAAGTGCATGTGAATGTTATGATAATTTCAAATATCATGGTCTAGATGCAAACACTTCTGTTTTGTTGGATTGTAATGAAAAGTATGGAGACCAAATTCCTGACAGTTATCGAGGAACAGAAAAGTGGGGAGACGAGATGAGAAAAATTTTAAAGGAAGAATGCCCTAATTACAAAGACTTTCACCGCCCTAGTGATCAGGTGGATTGATGGTTATCAATTAACTCAATTCCCATCACTTCGAACATGATCGCCGATCCATAAATCAACCAGGTACTGCCGAAATAAATGCAAAGGAACTTCGGGAAAGTCGGTTGATTTGGCCCAATCCAACACTTCCTGTTTCGATTGATTCGAATACGTTATCGTTTTTCTTCCCGAGCAGGCGTACTCGTTGCGCTTCGCGCTGGGAATGCCTTCCGCTCCTTCGTAGGGAAAATGAATGCAGCCGTTGCTCCAAACGTAATGATCCAAAATTTCTGGCCGATTTTGCCAGGTCAACGATTTGCAATGTTGGGCTACGATAGGGAATTGAGCAAACAATTCATCCAAACAGCCGTAATGATTGGAGCCTAAAAACCTCAACTCAAAATCTAATCCATCTTGCCGAATGGCGTCGTCCAACAAAGAAAAAAAGCGCCAAATCGATTTTTGGGCGGGGTACAAATTCCCCACGTACAGCCACCGATTTCCCCCGCTTTTGGGAGGAGAAAGTTGCTTCATGTCTTCCTGAGCCCCGTTTTCCAAAACGCTTACTTCAACCTTCGGGAATTGGTTCTTTAAATCGGCCGCCAATGTTGGACCAACGGTCACCAGCCGATCGGCCAGGTGCAGCCAATGCCGCTCCCATTCTCCATCCACCCGCTCTTGCCACCACTCCCGCAGCCATCCCCAATGGAATCGATCGCGGCCAAACGTCCATAAATCGCGATAATCAGCAATCCATCGGCAGCCATGCATCATTTTCCAGCGCAATGCCAAGCGGTGCAAAATAAAGGGAGGACCCGAAGAAAGCACCCAATCGTTGGACTGAGGAAGAGGCAGTTTCGATTCCAGTGCTTCAAAGTCCAAATCAAAAGAATGGTGAACCGGTTTATGATGAAGCAAGTAAAAAAGCCCCATTAAAAAACGTCGGTAAGCGCTGTTCGGCATGCGTGCGATCGCACTTCTTAAAGGATGATGGGAAAGGGGCATTCGAAAGATTCGAATGTTACCTTTTCGTTCCTCGATGAGGATTTGGTTGTGAAATGCTGCTGGATAGGCCTCGTTTCCTTCCCGGTAGGGAGTAATAACGATGACTTCTTTGGCGATCTTCGAAAATCCTTCTACCCAAGACTGAGCTCGGAAAGCAGGTGCTGTTGAGTTGGGTGGATACCAATGGGTGAAGAGAAAAACTCGCATGCGTTAGAATAATCCACGCGAATTTTGCAAAGAAATTTGGTTTTTGCGCACTTTAAAATAAAGATCCAGTACTTTTTCGCGGGATTCCACCCATTTTGCTTCGCGGGTATTGATTAAGAAAACAGATCCATCACCTTGAAGCAAACGAATTTGTTCTACATCGTACAATTGTTTGAAGCGATTCATTTGTTCTTCTGCCAATTGGGTTTGTCGATTGAAAATTCCAGAAAGTTCAGCATACGTTTCTATTTTCACTCGGATTTCGTTTTTCTTTTGAAAGCGCTTGGCTTCCAATTCTTGTTTTTTGATGGTAGAAATTTGAACGCCTCCTCGGGCGGAACGAAGCAACAATGGAAAAGCTGCCGAACCGCCCCATTTGTAGCCGTCTTCAAAATACGTCCCAATTTGGGCGGGATTTCCACTGAGCAAGTTGTACTTTACTTTCAATTCAGGTCGTAAACTCTCCTTCTTCAATTTGATTTCAACCTCCTGCATGGCGATTTCAGCATCCAGGGCTTTCAAAATGGGATGTTGATCCAACCCCGTTATCCATTGCGTGAGCAAATCAAGATTTACAGCCGTTAAAGCGGCAACTTGTATGCTTTGTGGAATGGTTGCTGAAGGCAATTGATCGGGAACAAGTCCGTCTTTCCACAGGTAAGCTTCGATCAAATTGGTGGCGGCCAAATATTCGGCTTTTGCCTGTTCAACGTTAATTTGGCGCAACTGCCATTGGGCATAGGCCTCTACGGTATCGATGGTGGGCCGGTCGCCTTGTTCCAAGGCTCCACGAATGAGTCTCAAACGTTGAAAAGCAAGGTCACTCGCTTCTTGGTACAGTGCTAGTTTTTCCTTCGTGAGCGCCCAATTCCAATAATCCATTTCTGCCTGAGCCAAAAGATCGCTCAGCATGGATTGAATTTGGAATGGTGCCGCATCTTGCAAGAGCAATGCCTGACGAAGGGAAGCCCGTCGGGCATCCATCAGCAACCCTTTTCCTAAATTAACTCCAATTCCTAAGCTTCCTAAACCTGTACTGGGTGTTTTGTCTTCCGGGTTGACGAACGTTCCTGCATTTTGTTCCCAACCCATTGAAAATTCTACGGGACTTCGGGTGGGGAGCAGCAAACCGGTTTCTAAGAGGTTGAAGTATTGCGTTCCCGAGAAGGTTTTCTGGTTCAATTTTCCTTGAAGAGCCGGATCGAAAGCTCCGCGGGCCTGCAACACTGTGGCTGCGGCCTTATTGTCCATCAACCCCGCGGCAAAAGCAATGGGATGGTGCTGCTTGACCTGTTCTACAAAAGCATCACGGGTAAGGATTTGGTTATTTTGCCCCTGAATTCCCATCGCGGAAAAAAGAAAAAGTAGTCCGAAAATGCGCATCATTTTTCTTTTTTATTCGATTCTTTTCCTGCTTGTTCAGATGGTTTGTAGTATTCGGGTGGGAATCCGTTGATGTTTCGCCAAAGTTCATACCAAATGGGAACGTCTTTCAACAGCCCAATTCCGTTCGCTCCGGTTCCCACTTTCAACAAATTGGGCCAGGCTTTATCGGCAGAATCTGGGGCAATGAGCAAACGGTATTTGCCATTTTCGCTGATGGTTTGGTCGATGGCTACGACAACGCCGCCAAACGTTCCAAACGAAACGCCGGGCCAACCGCCAAAAACTAAGGCTGGCCATCCATCAAATTGAAGCCGTACTTTCTGTCCTTTTTCCACCAAGGCCACGTTCAAGGGATCGACGTACATTTCAGCAGCAATTTTGAAAGGATAGGGTTGAATTTCTACCAAAGGGGTTCCTTCTTTGATCACTTCACCAATACCCGATTTCAGGGCTTTTACCACATAACCGTCTTGAGGGGCGAGAACGTAATAGTTTTGGGTACGAATGGAGTAATTGGAGCGTTGAATGCGCATTTTAGATACGGTGGCTTCTCCATCGAAAATTTGGGATTCAAGGGCAAATCGATCGGCTTGGTTGTACGCCAGTTTCTGCTCAAATTCGTTGTTCAGATTGTTAAGTTGCAACTGGGCGTTGATCCATTCGTTTTCTGACGTGATGTAATTGTTCAGCATCGCCGTTTTATCGGTGATTGCTTGCTGGAATGAAGCTTTTTTTGCTTCGTATTCGGCCAACGATTTGATGCCATCTTTGTACATTTTTTCAAAGGCCTCAATTTGTCTTTTCGCGATCACCAACTTCACCTCCGCTTCCACGATTTTGGCAGAGTCGGAAATCATCTTTGCCCGGGTTTGCTTCACTTTGTTTCGCAATTGGGCTGTTTTCAAAACCTGATCTCGTTCGATGGCTTTGTACTGATTTTCAAGGGCTTTCAGTTTCGATTGATACGATCCTATTCCTTTTTCTTTGGAGAGAATCTGATCGTCGGTTCGAGGCACGAGGTTGGGATCCAAATAATCTTCTTTTACCTCCGAAATGAACAACATGGTATCTCCTTTTTTTACCCGTTGCCCTTCTTGGACGTACCATTTTTCAATTCTACCTGGAATGATTGAATTGAGGGTTTGCGGACGTTCGCTGGGGTTTAACGTGGTGAGTTTGCCTTTTCCTCGAAAATTTTGGGTCCAAGGTAAAAAGAGAGTGATGAACATGAGGATGAGCGCAAATCGTCCGGTGACTTTGAAAATGGCTTTGGGTTGCCGTTCGAAAATGTGGTTATAAGCGTTGTAGCGATGGCGATGATGTCCCATAATTAGTAAACCATTAACTCGGTGTAGAACGATTGTTTTTCAGCTTCCTCCAATTTGAAAACGCCCCCAACTTTTCCTTTTTCAAGATGAAGAATTTGATCGCATCGTTGCATAAAATCATGATGATGGATGGAAGCGATCAAGGTCCACGGGCGGTCTGCGCGGGTTAGGTAATCCAAAATTTTGGTCCTTTCGCTTCGGGTTAAAGTCACCAAAGTTGCATCAATGAGCAAGAGGGAAGGTTGGGTTACCACGCCCCGGGCCAAGGAAATTTTCATGGCTAACGAACGAGGAAGCCCGGGTGCTCCTGGGGTTAAGGTTGTATCCAATCCCTTCGGTAAACGCTGCAAATCGTCCCAGCATCCCAATCCTTCGCAAGCTTCCCGAATCGATTGATCGGTTACACCTGGGCGACCCAAACTGATGTTTTCCCGAACGTTTCCCGCAAAAATATCGGTATCTTCAATGATTTCACCAATGCGGGAACGCAGAGAATCCATCTGTAACGCTTCAACGCGAACTCCCGAATATTTCAATACACCGGTGGTATCGGGTACCCGTGTTCCTAATAAATTAATCAAGGTTGTTTTACCCGAACCATTCGCACCTACAATTCCAACGATCTCTTTTCCTTGAATTTCAGCCGTAAAAGATAGGGTGGTTGGGGGAACTCCAACCTGGTCAAGGGAAATGGAGATGGAGCCCGGGGTAACCTCGGTTGTTCCGGAATGCTCGGCCAAGGGTAAATCGGCAATGCCTCCCAATTTTTCCACTGCCGTTAGGGTATCGTAGATTGGATCGATGCAAAAAATGATTTTTTCTACCGATTGAATCACCAAAACCATCACAATTTCGGAGGCTACGAACTGACCAATGCTGATCATTTCATTGAAAACCAAAAAGGTACCCAACATAATTAACCCGGAAACGGTAATAATTTTGAACCCAATAAGCATGATGTAGTGATTCCTCAAAATCTTATAATGCTCGGTTCGGTAATCAACGTATTGTTCAACGAGGGCGTTCGATTTTTGAACGGGTAGGTTGGGCGCGCCGGATAGTTTAAAAACGTCAATAAAGCGAGCGATCTCTTCCAGCCAATAAACCATGGCATACTTTGAAGAAGATTCTCCAAGACTTGATTTCATTCCATTTGGCCCCATAACTCGAAATGCAACGATGATGGTACCGATGGATGCCAAGCCGAAAACGATGAACAATGGATGGTAAAAGGAAAGAAGTAATAAACCAAAAAACACTTGCAGAAGCGCCGAGAAAAAGTCGATTAAAACCTTTGACAGAGATTTTTGAATGGTTAAAACCTCGAAAAAACGGTTCACCATTTCGGGAGCATGGTGCTCATCCGACCTCCAGCGAGGAATTCGCTCGGTAAAGTCAAAACCAATGCGAGCAAACAATCGCTGTTGCAACGTTTCATTGATGTTCAGCTGGGTAAGCGTTAGGTTTCCAGAAATAAGCAAGCCAACCAACAAAAAACTTAACAACACCCAAAGCGATGCCGAAGCTTGGCCTGCTTGAATGAACGTAAAAATGGCTTGAATGCAAAGCGGAACGACCAAGCCAAACAAACCGGAGAGAATAGAAACCCAGTACAATCGCTTAATAAATGCGCGTTCGGGCTTCAGCAAACGAAAAAGCCTGCGAATGGGTTTTCCATTTAAACCCTTCAATGAGGACAAGTCAAGAATATGCATATTTCGATAACAGAAATGGACGTCAATTGGTTGGAACTGGTTAGTAAGATAAACCAAAACTTTTCTGCTCCCAAAGATAACCCTATTTATTCTTTATTTACATTTGTAGAATGCTTTCCATAACCGAAGAAAACTACTTAAAAGCGCTCTATAAATTGAGCGATGGCTCCAATAAGTCGGTCAACACCAATGCTTTGGCTGATTTATTGAAAAGCACACCGGCTTCGGTAACCGACATGATTAAGAAGCTTCACGAAAAGAAGTTGGTGGACCACGTGAAGTACAAAGGTGCTTTTCTAACGCAAGAAGGAGCTAAATTAGCTTTGTCGATCATACGTAGGCACCGCATTTGGGAGGTTTTTTTAGTTGAAAAGCTACAGTTCACCTGGGACGAAATTCACGAAATTGCCGAAGAATTGGAACACATCGATTCCGACCTGCTGATCGAGCGGTTGGATGTGTTTTTGGGATTTCCTGAAATTGACCCCCACGGCGATCCCATTCCTTCCGCCGATGGCCACATTCGCTCCATCGCCGCTGTTCCCCTCACCCAAATTACCGATTTTCAACATATCTGGAAAGTGTGCGCAGTAACCGAAGACGATACCGACTTCCTGCGCCTTCTCACCCGAATGGGAATTGCACTCGGAACCGTTCTGACCATTGTTGAACACCATCCTTTCGACGATTCTTACGTGGTTAAAATGGCGCCCAATGCCACAGAAATCCTCATCACCAGCAAAGTAGCGCACAATTTATTGCTCAAAAAAGCTAACCGATGAAGAATCCGTTTTCCATCGGCCAAACCCTAACCATTCGTCATCTCGTTCAACCGGCCGACACCGCAGCTTTTGAAACGGGCCAAGTGCACCCGGTTTATGCCACGTTTGCGTTGGCCCGCGATCTGGAATGGGCCGGCCGGCAATTCGTGCTCGAAATGCTGGATGAAGACGAAGAAGGCATCGGCACTTTCCTCGAAATTCAACACAAAAGTCCGGCTTTGGTGGGCCAAGAAGTGACCCTAACCGCCATGCTGCTTTCCGTATCCGGCCACGAAGTCATCTGCTCCATCGATGTATTCGTTGGCGATCGGTGCATCGCTACCGGAAAAACCGGACAAAAAATTTTGAAAAAAGAGAAGATTTCCCGCATTTTTACATCCATTTCCCATGAGTAAGCCCTTCACCGTTGTTTCCAATCGCAAAGCATTCTACGAGTACCACGTGCTTCAAGAATTTGAGGCCGGCGTTATGCTCACCGGTTCCGAAGTTAAATCGCTTCGGGATGGTAAGGTAAACGTGGGCGATGCTTATTGTTCGTTCACAGGTGGCCAACTTACCATCACCAGTTTACACATTTCCGAGTATACTCACGCCGGATTTTCCCAACATCCACCCCGACGCATGCGAACCCTTTTGCTTAACAAATCGGAGTTGAAGAAAATTCGTGAAAGACTTAAAGATCAAGGTGTTACAATTGTTCCCTTGGATATTCATTTCGGGGAGCGCGGATTCGCGAAGATTCAAATTGCATTGGTGAAAGGGAAAAAGTTATTCGATAAGCGAGATGCCATCAAATCCAGAGATATGGATCGGCAGTTAAAGAGGGGAGAAGTAGAATGAAAACCACGATGATTCGCAGCAAACGCGGTACGATAGATTTGAACACTCCCGCCGTGATGGGCATTTTGAATTGTACCCCCGATTCGTTTTTCGAGGGTAGCCGTATCCAAGTAGAGACGTTGTTGGAAACCGCCAACCGCATGTTGGAAGACGGAGCAGAGGTATTGGATGTTGGCGGCATGAGTACCCGCCCTGGAGCCGTTGCCGTTTCCGTTCAAGAAGAGATGGACCGGGTGCTGCCGGCCATCGAATTGTTGGCCAAACATTTTCCTCACGCAACGCTCTCCATCGATACCTACCGCAGCGAAGTGGCCCGCGCTGCTTTGGATGCTGGAGCATTTTGGGTGAACGATATCAGCGCGGGGGAGCTCGATCCCAACATGTTTTCTTTGGTGGCGGAGCGAAACTGTCCGTACGTGCTCATGCACATGCAAGGCATTCCGGTTTCCATGCAAAAAGACCCGCATTACCGGGCTGTAACGGCCGATGTGATGTCGTTTTTATTCAATAAATTGCAAGAATTGAGGAAGTTGGGAGTAACCGATTTGGTGGTAGATCCTGGATTTGGATTTGGGAAGGCCTTGCATCACAATTACCAAATGCTGCGCAATTTGGAAACGTTTCAGCAGCTCCATGTGCCTGTTTTAGTGGGCGTTTCTCGCAAGAGTATGATCAACAAGGTTTTGGGAACTTGGCCGGAAGACGCGCTCAACGGGACCAGCATTTTGCATGCCTTTGCCTTGGAGCGCGGAGCTCAAATTTTGCGGGTGCACGACGTAAAAGAAGCGAGGCAAGCGGTGCAATTGTACCTGGCCCTAACTGAATCGTAACGGTTAAAACTTCCGAAGCAAATCGGCCAGGTTTTTCGATTCGGTTTTGAACATGATGTTCTTTCGGTGCGTCTTCACGGTGAGTTCACTTAAACGAAGGCGAACTAAACTAAAAGTTTGGTTGGTTTAATGAAGAAGAGTGACCTTTTTCCGAATGAATACTCCCATTTGACTTTCTAATTCCAGCAGATACATGCCGTTTTTCAAGGTCGTTGTGGAAATGAACAGCGGAGATGTTCCATTTCCGTTTTGAAACAGCACAACCTTTCCCGTCATGTCAATTAATTTTACCGAAAAAGAACCCTGCCCTCCGAATTGTACTGTTCCTCCATCATTCAACGGCATGGGATAAATCAGCAGGTTTTCCTCTAAGGTGGTTGATGATGTTCCAACGCCCGTAACCGTGTAACAGGCGGACGTATCCGAGCAGCCGTTTTGAGTCACCTTTACGGCATAACTTCCGTTTGCCGTAGCCGAAAATGTTGAATTGGTCGCGTTGGAAATGACTGAAAAGCCGTTGCAATTCAACCATTGAAATTGAGCGTTCGTGGCAACGGCTGTGAACGTGTTTCCCGAACGGGTAACTCGCGTATCTACCGTATCCAACAGGACGCTACTTGCCACCCAATTGGAGGAGGTTCCCGTTAGCGAAAAGTTATTCAAGATCCCGTCTCCATTTCGAGTTAGTTCGTTGATGGCGGTGGAAACGAGCACATTGTTTCCACCAGCAACGCCCTGGTTAAAGCGGTAATACCCGGCCAAAGTACCCGGAAACGAACAAAGGCGCTTGTTGTAATTGGTTTGAATTTCGCTGGCCGTCCGCGCCACACTCCAGATCCGAACTTCATCCAAATCGCCGTTCCAACGATTGATGCCATCGATCCTGCGCCCGATCACCACATCTCCCGCGCCGGTATTGATGGCCGTAGTCAATACCCCACTGGTATCCAAAGCTCCATCTACGTATAAAAAGTAAGAAGCAGAAGAACTCAAGGGATCGTACACCGCAGCCACATGGTGCCATAGCCCGTCGTTGAGCGGACGGGTAGAATTCAGGCCACTTCCTCCCACTTCAATTCGAATGCCGTTATTGAACAACAAACTCATGGTAAATCGTGCTCCGGTGGTGAACGAACCCATATCAATAATGGCTTTTTGAGTACCACCGGCATTCGGATTTGCATTTGCGGTGGTACGAATCCATGCTTCGTACGTTTTTGCAGCCGTTCCTTGAATCGAAGGAATGCTGGTTTGAACGTAATCATCGATTCCGTCGAAATTCAACGCGTTATTTTGTGCAGAAACTTGAAAAGCAAAAAGTCCTCCCAAGAGGAGAAAGGCAAGTTTTTTCATGAAATAATTTTTTATGAAAGGTACGAAAAAGGAATTGAAATCAAAGGCTCCAAGCTTTCAAATAGGCATATTCACGAGCTTCAGCCCCAAATCCCGCATAAAACTTGGCCAAACCGGGCTTCATGCCGCCTTCAAAATCCCATTTGCTTTTCGATTCAAACGCTTCTGATAATCCGTGGTACACCAACCCTTGTGCTGCGGAAAGTTTTTTGCCCACGTCATCGGTGGCGCTTAACCAATAAATTCGCCAACCGCTGCTTTCTAAAATCGCCATTACACTGCGCAAATGAACGCCCTCGAAAGCGCCCCAACATTTCACCCGAAACGGCTCGTTTTCCATTTCAGCAATTTTCTTGAACCGTTGGTAAAAGGAAAGAGGAAGTTTTAACGATTTGCCCTGATGTTCTTCAAAGAAATGAATGCATGCCAAAGAAGAAATGGGTGCAATGTGGCATCCGTTCGATTGGAATTTGCGGATGTGACGGCGGTGATGATCCGAAATGTTGTCCCACGGGTGGAACTCATCGGTGCTTAAGTCTAAACGATAGGTGATGCGTTTTTCCACCTTGAATTTTTGCTTTTTTGCCTCCTCTTCCAACGCTTCAAAAGTGAGTTTGGGAGGCAAACCCAACGTGAGTTGAACCCATCGAATTTCGGCTTTGATCCATTTTAAGGCAGAAAAAAAGTCGGCCGTATTCCCGCCCAGGAGTCCGAGTTGCTGACACGCCAACGGTTGGCGGGCAACTTCAATGCCCAAATATGTTTTTATGGGAATGGGAAAAATCTTTTCGTAATCGTCTGAAATCAAGGCCTGCCAACGCGGATTGACCGCGTCTAAAAAGCCGGAATAGAAATAGGGCATCCCGCTTTCTTTCCAAACGGTTTCGTCCCAGCGTTCCGCATCGATGGTATTTCGTTTGTGAATTTTCACCACGCCAAAGGTAAGATGCGTAACCGTTGCTCGAACGTTTTCGGCGGGTCAATTTCCCACGCATTCAGTTTTTTCATGGCCATTTCCTCCACGTCTCTCCACTCGGATTGCTCGAAGATATTCCGATAATCGGCATAATTGGTGCTGCGATTTACCGGCAAAAATCCCCATTTCCTTAAGATCGGCCCAGAAGTTTTTACGCACCATTCTTGCCAGGGTTTTCGGTGCAAACCCAATCCATACGTTCGTTTTACTGGGAGTTTGAACCACTCGGGAGACCACTCCAAAAGAGCGGCTTGATAGCCTTTTTGCTCCAATTGAAGCGAGGAGGGAACCGATAAAAAGGCCTGAATAACCGCTTCATCCAAAAAAGGATGTACGGTGATTTGGCTTTGGGGGTGAAAAGAAGGAAAAAGCCCTCTTTGGTAGTACCATTCCCATTCGAATTTTCGGAAAGAAACAGGGTTGCCTTCCAAATGAATGGGCGGTAAATTCCAATTTCGAATGCCTTGGTTTTTTTTCCAGAGCTCCTCGGGATGTGGAAGGCTTTCTTCCCTTGGGAGTTCGGTGAGCCAATCGCCCAGAAAACCGGTAAAAACCGGCAAAACATTTCCACGGAATTGGTCCCACGGGATGCTGAAAAGTGGATGGGAGCTTCGGCGGTTTGCTCGATCGCGCTCCATGATTTGTTCAACAGTTGGCGGAACGGAAAGATCAATAGCTGTATGTCGCGTTCCCGCCTTTTGGGCTAATAGATTTCCAATGGAAAAATCCCAAGTCCTGGGATAGCCGTAGGTGATGGTATGAATGGATTTTGGGGGAAGATGTTTCAACAATTCTACCAAAATGATGCGGCTATCCAAGCCGCCACTGAGCAACAAGGCCACTTCGTTATGCGATTGAATGGACTTCTGGATGGATTGGGATAGCATTTGAAGCGGCTTCGCTTTGGAATCGGAAAACGGAAAAACGGGTGTCGGCCAATGGGAAATGGGCTCGTGGGGAAAGAACCCGAAGTGCAGAAAGAATAAAGAAGAAAAATCGATGCTCATGCCGAAATTAGGAATAAATCGTTGGTGGTTCCCACGTTTTCAAGGACGGTTATTTTACAGTTCTTTTTTTCAAAGAAGGAAGTTAGGGCATTTTTATTATTTTTTGAAAAGGTATCTCGGAAGGTATTAAACAGGACGGTGCCCTTGGGTTGAAGGTGCAGGTAAAGTTGTTCAAAAAAAGAAGGTGTTAAACAAGATGCGGGAATGTGTTGGTTGAAGAAAAGATCAACGATGATCAAGTCGTGATGGGTTGGATGGGAGGAGAGATGGTTTTCGGCCGAATCGATGTGAATGGAAACGTTGGGGAATCGGCCGATCTGGAATTCGGTTTTGGCGATTTCCGCCATTTGGGGATCGATTTCAACCGCAGTGATGGGCGCCGAAACGAGGAATTTTTCCCGAAGGGATTCCACTACCGAACCGGCGCCCAACCCCAAAAGCAGGATGGATTGTGGCGTAGCGGTTGGAAGGTAGTGGCGCAAACCTTCTTCCAAGATGTGCTGCAAAGGACCATAGCTGTAGTTCACGGTACCGGCATGCAGCACTTTCTTTCCCGAATCGAGGGCAATGTGAAGATCTTTATGCAGGGAAGAATCCACGGTTTTTAATCGAATAGGACCTAAATAACTCAACCATCGTTTCATGCAAGGGCGAAAGTGCGAAAAAAATTCTTCAAAAAGTCATTTTTAGAAAACAAAAATTTCTCTTTGATGTTTCAAGTTTGCTTTTATATTTGCGCAAAAATAGACGACTATGTATTGGACACTTGAATTAGCATCGTATTTAGAGGATGCGCCTTGGCCTGCGACCAAGGACGAGTTGATTGATTATGCGATTCGCTCGGGTTCTCCTTTGGAATTGATTGAAAATTTGCAAGAATTGGAAGATGACGGTGAGCCGTACGAATCCATCGAGGAAATTTGGCCTGATTATCCGACCAAGGACGATTTCTTCTTTAACGAAGACGAGTATTAAGACCTTTGAATCCCGCGGAAGCGGGATTTTTTATTCGGTTTCTTCTCCGAAGTAGCTCCCATGAGCACCAGTAAAAGTACCATGCTGGTTGCGTAATAAGCTGTTTCGGAGAAGATGCTAACAAACAATTGCCCGGCGAAGAGGCACTGCAACAACAACTCATTTTTCGATCGCCGGAACATCTCCCACATGCTCCAAAGCCAAATTCCAAAGCCAACAATTCCCAACTGCCCGATCACCATGCCCACGAACGTGTCGCCAATTCCTAAATTCGCGGCCGTAGAATAACGCCCCACAATATTTCCTACCGAACCCAATCCATGTCCGAAAACGGTGATGGTTCGGAACGAATTAACCAAACCGCCCAAGTGCGCTTGGATGCCGGGATGAAAACTTGCGCCCAAGACGAGTACCAAGCCCATTCCTCCGATGGCCATGGCCTTCATCCAACGCGGTAAAAGGCGCGTCCAGCCAATCATGGCTACGCCAAACTGCAACACCGCGCCTTTGCAAAACGTAAATCCAATGGCAGTCACATACAGTACTCGTCCCCACCAGCCCAATCGGGGTTGCTTCCAGTCCAAAGCAAACAACACCATCCAGAAATGACCCAAATTGATGGGATCCAACAACACGCTGCTCATGCGCGGCATGCCGCCCAAAATGGGTTCGTACATGAATTCAATCACGCCCTCGTCGTTCAATTTGAGGTTTTTGGCCGCCACGAACGGTCCAATATCCATCCAATTCCAAATGGGGAAAAGGTAGAGAACAATGCCCAAGGCCATGAACCACCATCCCAATCGATAAAAAAACGAAAGGATCTTGGGGATATCTTCTGAATTCAAAACCCACCGAGAAATCAACCACAAAACCAACGGACTGATGAACTGACGGATCGATAAAATTTTAGGCGATAATTCGGGCGTCGACCAAAGCAAACTACCCAGCAAAAAGGCAACAAAAACCAAAAAAGAAATCGGAGTTTGTCCGATTCCTCGATGCAGATTTTCTTTCCATGATGAAAGAGGAAATAGAAGGAAAATGATGGGCAACCACATCCAAATATCCCTTGCAGAAGCCAATTTGGCCAAACTCGGGTGCAGCTGCGAAGCCATCAACACCAGCATGGGCCAGACCAAAAACAAGCCCATCGAAATAAAAAAACAGCGGAGTCGCCAACTCATTCCTTCAATACTTTACCAAGGTTCGGGTCCATCGAAAATTCCCGAAAACCACTTCGAGAAAATAATTGCCCGACTCAAAGGTACGCATATTGACTTCATGAATGGCTTTTGCAGATGGCCAAGTTTGCTGCAAGACAACCTGCCCAAGGGCATTGTACACCCGAACTTGGCCTTCGGTTGCGGTAGGTGGTGCCCAAGCAATTTCGAATTGATCCCGCATAGGATTGGGATAAACTACCGGAACATCCGAGTAAACAGGCTCCACTTTTAAGGTGCGTTGGATGCTCAGGAAATCGGGATCGATGACCGCAGAAGCCACCACAAACGGTGCCATGAATTCAAACGATTGATCGTTCTGCCGTATTTCAACGACTTGATCCACCGAATCGGTTTTCGACTCGTTGTACCACCGAACTTTTAACTTCTGCTCGAAAAGTGAAACCGAAGAATGGGTCGTAGATTGCACAAAACGGCTGATCACTTTCGATCCCCGCTGCTGAAATTGAACCGAATACAAGGGCACCCCTTGGCCGTACAACCAATCATCGAAATATCCATCCCAATTTCTCCCGGATGCCCGATTGAAATAACCGATTAAATCATCGGTTTTCGAAAAGCTAAACCGCAATTGAGGATCGTTGATGTAATTTTTCAACGCTAAGAAAAAAGCGGTATCGCCCATTTCCCAACGCAGTTGATGCAAGATCATGGCGCCTTTTGAATAGGTTAAACGGCTACTAAAAATGCGACTCACCGAAGAAGTGTCGGGAACGAAAACGCTTCCGCTGTCCAAAGCACTCACTCGAGCCAACTCGCCCTTTTTCCAGATGGGGTACCAATAGCCGTTCAACAAACGCTCGTAACACAATCCCGTGAGGTAACTGGCAAATCCTTCGTTCAACCAAATGTCGCTCCACGATGCGCAAGTCACCAAATCACCGAACCATTGATGGGCCAATTCGTGAGAGATCAAGCCAAATCCCATGTCCACCACAAAACTATTGGTTTGATGTTCCATGCCACCGCCTCGTCCCCACTGGGTGTGACCGTGTTTCTCGGCATGGAAAGGGTATGGACCAAACAAGTTTTCAAACACATCGAAAAAACCTTGTAGATTTTCCAGTCGTCGTTGATAAAAAAGGGTGTCTTCGGGGTAATAAAACGTTTCATTCAACAACGGTCCTTGGGAGGTTCGCAGGGTATCGTTGGCTTGTTTGAAGTTGGTTACCGCAATGGCGATCAAATACGGAGCCGTTTTAAAGTTGGTTTGGTAGATGAAACGAGACGTGGTGTCGGGGCGGTGCGACTTAGAAACCAATAATCCGTTCGAAACGGCCGTTTGGGAATCGCCTCGGCTATTCATCGTTGGGCAAGTGATGTCGATGACGGTGGTGTCGGATTTGTAGCCCAACGTTTGGAAACTTGGCCACCAATCTCGTGCGCCATAGGGCTGGGAAAGGGTCCATAAAATGGGAACTGAATCGTGGAAAGCCGTTACGTAAGATCCAAATCCAGGGGTGTTAACCACGGTTCCGTGGTAATCGATTTGGAGTTGGATGTTGCCTTGAACCGGGGCGGGCCACTCGATTTCAATTTGATTTTGGCTGGTTCGAAAGGCCTGAATGGGAACGGAAGAAACAACCCGATCGCAGGTGAGGGTGTCGTTTAAATCAACCCAAATTTTGGTGGTTGGAACAAGCAAATTCAAGCGGTAAACTACCGAACCGGTGATGTTCCGCGACTCGGGACTGACCCGAATTGAAAGACCGGTAAATTTCAGTTGAAACGAAGTGTTTTGAGAGGAGGTAGTTGAATATTGTTCACTTTTTTTACAATCGTATTCCTTTTTCGAAATGTAATCGTAGTGCTGCCCCCGCATAGGAAGGCAACAAACAGTTAATAAACAGAGGAGTACAAAGAGATTTCGCCGTAAATTCATGATAAATTGCAAGGTAAATGTTTTACCTTTGCAAACCAAAAATAGTAAAAATGATGAATTACAAAGTTAAAGACATCAGCTTAGCCGAATGGGGCCGCAAAGAAATTCAATTGGCCGAGGCAGAAATGCCCGGTTTGATGGCTCTTCGTGAACAATATGGAAAAACCAAACCCTTGGCAGATGCGCGCATCGCCGGTTGTTTGCACATGACCATTCAAACCGCCGTTCTCATCGAAACATTGATCGAACTAGGAGCCGAGGTAACTTGGTCTTCTTGCAACATCTTTTCTACCCAAGATCACGCCGCTGCCGCTATCGCTGCTGCAGGAATTCCAGTTTTCGCTTGGAAAGGCATGAACGAAGAAGAATTCGATTGGTGCATCGAGCAAACCTTGCACGCGTTCAAAGATGGTCAGCCCTTGAACATGATTTTGGACGATGGTGGTGACTTGACCAACATGGTTTTAGATCGTTACCCAGAATTGGTTGCGGCCATCCGAGGAATTTCTGAGGAAACAACCACCGGGGTATTGCGCTTGTACCAACGCATGCAAAAAGGAACCCTTCCGCTTCCAGCAATCAACATCAACGATTCCGTTACCAAATCGAAATTCGATAACAAATACGGTTGCCGCGAGTCTGCTGTTGACGCGGTTCGTCGCGCAACTGACGTGATGATGGCCGGTAAAGTAGCCGTTGTTGCGGGTTATGGCGACGTAGGTAAAGGAACTGCAGAATCGCTTCGCGGTGCTGGTGCTCGTGTAATCGTTACCGAAATCGATCCGATCTGCGCGCTTCAAGCTGCCATGGACGGATTCGAAGTGAAGAAAATGAAAAACGCTATTCCTCGTGCAAACATCGTGATCACCGCAACCGGTAACCGCGATATCGTAACGGGAGAGCACTTCAAAATGATGAACGACAAAACCATCGTTTGTAACATCGGTCACTTCGACAACGAAATCGATATGGCTTGGTTGAACGATACGCATGGAAACACCAAATACACCGTTAAACCTCAAGTAGATGTTTACAACGTAGATGGAAATGAAATCATCGTTTTGGCCGAAGGCCGTTTGGTGAACCTAGGTTGCGCAACCGGTCACCCATCGTTCGTGATGTCAAATTCCTTCACCAACCAAACATTGGCTCAGTTGGAATTGTGGACCAACCACGGCAAATACGAAAACCAAGTTTACGTTCTTCCAAAACATTTGGATGAAATGGTGGCTCGTTTGCACTTGTCGAAAATTGGAGTTGAGTTGGAAGAGCTTTCTTCTGGCCAAGCCGATTACATCAACGTACCTCAAAACGGACCATTCAAATCAGAAACGTACCGTTATTAATTTCAAGAAGAATCAACAACAAAAAATGCCGCTGAAAAGCGGCATTTTTTGTTTCGTTCCTACCCGATCAATCGTTGTGCGGTTTCTTGCAACAGGCCGGCAACGCCTCAAACCCCTTGGGGTCGGCAGGAACATCGTCGGCCCGATATCCCAACCGGGAAATCGCTGCCTTTAGGGTCGCTCGATTGGTTTTATCGGAGCGGTACTTCAGAATGATTTTCTGCTCTTCCACCAAAACGGTTACCCGAATCACCCCTTTTTCAAACTTCAATCCTTCGTCCAGAATACTTTTGCAAGTACCGCAAACGGTGGATGTGGCGATGGTGTCGGTAACGACTTTGTTTTGGGCTTTGATTTCTTGCATTCCAAATAGAACCAAGAAAGAGAGGATTATTTTTTTCATGTTACTTGATTTTATAGCGCATTCCTAGATAAACATTCCTTCCCATGATGGGGCCCCAAACCATGGCGGCATCAAATCCGGGACCGATGGGGGCGCCCACAATCGGGTGGTGTTGCCGAAAATTCAAAACGTTTTCAACGCCCATATACCAATCGGCAAATTTGAATTTCTTGGTCACCTGTCCGTTCACCAAAAAGAATCCTGGGCTGTAGCCCAAAACGGTTTGTGGCAAATCGTAATACTGGGGCAAACGTTTTCGACCGGTGTAGGTTACCGTGGCATCGGCCAGCCATTTCCCATTGTAGCTTTCCCAGCCGGTGTTGGCCAAAAAGCGGTGTTGTTCTACCAGAGGACGAATTTTCGTTCCGCCCGAAAAGCCCGATCGAGGGTCGTCGTATTTGTAAGCCAACCGTAGGGTGGTGCCTTCTAAAACTTCTCCGTTCAATTCCGCCTGAAAACTCTTCGAAAAGGAGGCTGCCTTTTGGTTGTACATGCGCAGCGTTCCGCTTTCTTCCACATCCACCAACCATTGATTTTGGAAATGGGTTTCGTAGTAATCCAAGGTAAGCACCCATTCCCGTCCGAACCAATCCATCATTTTAATGAAACTGCCGCCCAAAATTTGGGAGCGTTCGGCTTGGGGCGCTTCTTCCACGATCCATTGCCTTCCCGAAGCAAAAAAACCAATGTTTTCCACCAACGCATTTACGGTGCGGAAGCCGGTGCCGTAGGAAATTTTAATGATGTTGTTATCGGTAAGGTTCCATTTCAAATTGAATCGGGGAGTGAGGAAACCTCCGTACAAATTGTGTCGATCTGCCCGAAGGCCAACGATCAAATCAAGGGGAAGGTTTTGCGGTTTTTCGTGCCATTCAACAAAGATTCCGGGAACGTGCTCGGTGCGATTCCAACTCGAATCCCGGAATTTCTCATCGAATTGATCCCACAAATAATTTGCCCCCATCTTGATTTGATGGCGGGTATCTTTCCAAATGGTTTGGTACAAAAAGGAGTATTGAAGATTTTTCTCCTTTCCTTGATACTCGTTCCAACCCAACATGGAATGCTGTTTGTGAATGCCCGACGATAAAATATTTCCGATGCTTTTGTAGGGTTTTCCAGGAAACAAAATCCCAAATTTGGCCCAGGCATACAACCGCTCCGTGTGGTGATTGATGAAATATTGAGGAACCAACGGTAAAATCCCGTCGGGTAAAGGAACCTCGCCTCCATTACGACTTTCCCTCAAGTACTTGATTCCGATTTGACTCTCGGCGCGTTTTCCTTGCCAATGCCAGCGGTTGTACACGTTCACATTGTTGATGAGCGGCTGATCCAAAAACCCATCGTGGTTCATGTCCCACTGAATGTACTCTTGTTGGGTGTGGGCGGCCAGCAACCCGTGCCAGGCGGTATTCACTTTTCCGGCTACGTGGGCCGTTAACTCGGAGCGCCCTTGGGAAGATTGGTAGGCCGACATGGAAAACTTTTCGGCTTCACGAGGTTTGAGCAACTCCACGTTCATTTGGCCGGTAAATGCTTCGTATCCCTGAGCAACCGAACCGGCCCCTTTCAAAATCTGAATGGATTCCATCCAGTGTCCGGGAACGTATTGAATGCCGTATGCCTGCCCCAATCCTCGAAATTCCGAGGTGTTTTCGGTGAGCAATTGCACGTATTTTCCGTCCAATCCCAACATTTTGATGCGGCGTGCGCCGGTAAGGGCATCGGAAAGGGAAACGTCTACAGCCGCCGACGTTTCAAAACTTTCGCTGAGGTTACAGCAGGCGGCCTTTTGCAACTCTCGGGTGGTGATCGTTTGTACCGCTCGAGAATCCAAGGTGCTGATCTCGGTCGATTTTCGCTTCCGCCCAATGTTTGCACCCTTCAACTCCACCGGTGCCGGACTCATCTGCATGGAGATTCCTTTTTGTTGATGGGAAACTACCAATGAATCTGACACGAATCCGAGATGGGAAAAGAAAAGGGTGAGGAGGGTGTCCGATGATTTGATTTTGAATCGCCCTTGAGCATCGGAAAGGGCGTATTCGTTTTCTCCGAACCGAATCACGGCTCCGGAAATGGGCTCTAAAGAAGCCTTATTGATGATTTTTCCGAACCAAAGGTTTTGCGCATGGGTCGAAAAAATGCCGAATATGAATAGGATAAAGATGGATTTTTTCATTTTTTTGGATTGATGTTCAACGTATTTTCTAGTGAAAATGGGTTGAACTCAACAGCGCCAAATGGAAAAATCGATCCCCATAAAACGGTGGGAAGAATGGGTTGAAAAGCTGACGATATCCCTTGTGGAACACGGGACTCGCTCGGGAATTTTGATGGAGGTGGGGGAAAGAAGTTGAAGCGCCCGGTTGAAAGCGAATTCAACCAAACCGACGGGCGCTTTTCCGTGAGGATGCAAGACCGGTTTTTCCGATTTCTCCACCGATTTTTCTTGAAAAAAGGCCGCCTTTTCCTCGAATTTTTTAAGAATCACCGATTCTTTATCGCTGCAGCACGCATCCGCCTCGTCTTCCATCGATGCACAACAGCTGGAACTTTCGGTTTGCATGGCCTTGCAACAACAATCGATAACCGCAGCGGGCACAGCCGTTGCGAAGACGAAAGAGAAAAGTAAGGCTATGGAAATGAATCGCTTCACCCCACAAAGGTAAACACGGGGTTGTAAAAAGAAAGAGGGGTTTTGTTAATTAACTTTCTTGAGAAGCGTTTGGTGGATGGCCAAAACTTGTTCAATAAGGGAATGATTTCCATCGTTTTCGATGACAAATTGGGATCGGGAAACTTTTTCTTCTTCGGGCATTTGATTTTGAATCCGAGCTTTTACCTGTTCTCGGGAGAATCCGTTGCGCTGAATCACGCGTTCAATGCGCAACGCTTCGGGAGCGGTAACGCAAACGATGGCATCCAAATTTTTCCAGCTCCCGCTTTCGAACAGCAGCGCAGCTTCTTTCAAAATGTAGGGAGCATTTTGCTCTTCGCACCAAGCGTCGAAGTCTTTCCCCACTTCGGGATGTACGGCTCCGTTGAGTTGTTCCAGCAATTCGGGATGTTCGAAAACAACTTTGGAAATGATGGAGGATTGGAGTTGATGGTTTTGGATGACCTCCGGTCCGAAA
The DNA here is from genome assembly GCA_947501265.1 of Bacteroidota bacterium. Lineage (GTDB taxonomy): Bacteria > Bacteroidota > Bacteroidia > UBA7662 > CANHCV01 > CANHCV01. The sequence continues at coordinate 26,258 of CANMVY010000010.1, read as the reverse complement.
TGTTGGAAGAGGAAGGTTCGTAGGGAATCTTTTTCAACCATGAGTTCTTTGGCGCGGCGGTCGCTATTGTAACACGGAATCCCCAAGGTGGCAAAAACCGAAGCGACCGTACTTTTCCCGCTCCCAATTCCTCCTGTTAATCCAATGCGTTTCATGCTTCTTCGTCGGCAAAGTCGAGGGCGTCGTACGCCAAATCTTCAAATTCCCTCAAGGCTTCTTTCCAGTCGGTTTTGCTCATCTGTCCGGCCAATTTAGCGGCAGTAATTTCGGCCGATGCCAACACGAGAGCAAATTCTTTGGGGGTAATTCCGCCCTCCAAGAGCGCTTGAGCGGCCGTCCAATGGGTGCGATCGCTTCCGCAGCAGAACAACGTAAACACCGCTCCTTTTCGTTGATCTTCCATTTGGTCAAAACGCGCTTGCAAATGTTGAACCACTTCTTCCGGCACTCGGGCCTCTTCAGGAATGCTTTCAACCGACTCCCAAACGTTTTCTGCTAAGCGTAAAACGGGCCAACCTTGGTTGCGAAACCATTGCTGAACCGGACGAAAGGCTTCGGCCTCCAATTGTTTTAACTGGGGGTTTTGGCTGGGTCGAAAAACAAAATCCCACTGAATAAACGTGGGCAGTTGCGATTCGATTTCTCCCTTTCGCTGCGCATGAGGTCCAAAGTAATCGATGGTATGCTCTAAAAAGAGGTCGCGATCCGTCATGGAATGTTTTTCATTTGATTGATGACGCCACGCAAGCCCCGGGTTTCATCTTTTTTGGTAACATATCGAATTCCCAAAGCAACTTGCAAATACAAGTTTTTGGGGTGCGGCCCGAGATTGATCATGGGCATTAAATCGATGCTGGTTTGAATGGGCAAGAACGGCAGTTTATACTCCAATCCAAACTGCGTATTCAAACCAACAAAAGTTCCTGGCGCATAACGAACAAATCCAGCTTGTCCGCCAATTCCAAAGTACGAATTTAAGCGAGGGCCAAACGTGTTTCTGTGGAAGCGAACTGTTCCGGCAATGTGCGAGTCGAAGGGATTTCGTTCAAGAATAACTTCCCCAGTCATGGAAGGAGCAATTCGTTGAACAAAAGAAAATCCCAAAAGGTTGCCATTTCCCCGAATTCCTACGGCTTGACGGTAAACCTGAGCGAAGGAATTGCCGTTAAGTAAAAACATGAATCCTAAAATCCAAAATAGTCGTCCTTTCATCGCGGTCATTTATACAGATCGTTCAATCGATCAGCGAAGTTCGGGTAAAAAATGGTTTTTTATTCAGGTTTTTTTAAAGAACTTTATCGCATGAATCTTATTGAACTGCGCAACATTCACAAATCGTTTGAAGCGCACAAGGCCCTCAATGGAGTGAGTTTTTCCATTCCTAAGGGCAGCATTTTTGGGTTGTTGGGTCCCAATGGCGCCGGCAAAACCACGTCCATTCGAATCATCAATCAAATCATTGCGCCCGACGAAGGCGAAGTGCTCTTTGAAGGTCGTCCAATTCGCAGGGAAGACATTCAAAAGGTGGGTTATCTTCCCGAAGAACGAGGGCTGTATAAAAAGATGAATATCGCCGATCAAGTCATCTACTTGGGGCAACTCAAAGGCTTGTCGAAATCGGAAGCGACCCTTCGTTGCAAACAGTGGTTTGAACGTTTCGACCTTCAAAAATGGTGGAACAAACACGTGGCCGACTTGTCGAAAGGGATGCAACAAAAGGTGCAATTCATCGCAACCATCCTTCATGAGCCAGATTTGGTGATTTTGGACGAGCCGTTTTCCGGCTTCGATCCCGTGAACGCCGAAATTCTCAAGGAAGAAATTCTGAATTTAAAACAACGGGGAGCAACCATTTTGTTTTCTTCCCACCGCATGGAATCGGTAGAAACCTTGTGCGATAGTTTGGTGATGATTCACCAAAGCAAAGTGGTGCTTTCGGGAACCACCCGGGAAATACGTCAGGCCCACAAATCCAGTGAAATTGAGTTGCTATTTGAAGGAAACATTCCCGATTGGATGCAAGGGTTTTCCATTGTTCAAACGGAAGACGGGCAAAAGGTTGTTTTGCCGATGGCCGAACATTCGGTGAACGAGTGGCTTCAAAAAGCCCTTCAATCCCAGCTTACCATCCACAGTTGCCGGGAATTGATTCCGGGACTCAATGAAATTTTCATTCAAATCGTTCAAAATTCTGCCCTATGAGAGCCATCTACCTTATCCTTTCCAGGGAATTATTCGTTCGGGTAAAAACCAAGCAATTCTGGATTCTCTCCATTTTGGGCCCGGTATTGATGTCGGCATTTATTGCGGTTCCCATCATCATTACAAAGATGGACGATTCCACTCAAACCATTTGGGTGCAAGACGATGCTCAGTTGTGGAAGCAAAAACTTCCATCCAAAGAAAAGCTATTGCTCATTCCTGCGCCATTGAAAGGCCAGGCTTTAATCGATAGTTTAGCGCAGGATGAAAATCTCGGATTGCTTACGGTAACTGCCGAGGTTTTTGGGAAAGATCCCGGGAAAGGCCTCAAGTTTACCAGCCAATCCCCCATGAGTATTAAGGTGCAGGATTATTTAACCGAGAATATTTCCAAAACGGTTGAAGACAAAAAATTGGAAGAAAACGGAGTGTCGAGAGCCAAACTCGATTCCATGAAAACTCCGGAATTCAGCATTCAAAGTGTAAAACCCGAAGGAAGTTCCCAATCGAGCGAGAAAGCGTTTGGCTTGGCTTCCATTGGTAGCATGTTGATGTACTTTTTCATTTTGATTTACGGTATGCAGGTTTTGAGAGGCGTTTCTGAGGAGAAAAGCAACCGAATCATGGAGGTTTTGATTTCGAGTGTTCAGCCGTTTCAACTCATGATGGGAAAAATATTGGGTATCGCAGCCACCGCTTTGTTGCAATTCCTCATTTGGATTGGTTTAACGATGATTGTGATTACCTTGGTATTGCCCGCCTTTTTGGGCGATGCCGCTACAGGTTCGGCTGCCGCTCCCGATGCCATGTCGCCCGATGCGCTTTCGGCCATGGCAGATGTTCCCGGATTCTTATTGGTGTTCTTCTTTTACTTCATTTTCGGTTTCCTAATCTACGCTGCGTTGTTTGCGGCCATCGGTTCGGCTGTAGATCAAGAGCAAGATGCACAACAGTTAACCTTTCCCGTTACCATTCCCATCATCATTGCGTTTGTATTGGCGCAAACGGCGGTGGCTCAGCCGCATTCGGCAACCGCTTTTTGGAGCTCCATGATTCCGCTAACGGCTCCTGTGGTGATGATGGCGCGCTTTGCATACGATGCCGTTGCTCCTTGGGAATTGGCGTTGAGCATGGTAACCATGGTGTTGAGCTTTGTATTTTTTACCTATATTTCCGCCCGAATATATCGAATTGGGGTTTTGATGTACGGGAAAAAAGTAACTTTGAAGGAAATTGCTCGTTGGGCATTTAAAAAGTAACATGGGAAAAAAAGATAAAAACCGAGAGGGCGTGGTGTATTCCACCGATCCCGAGTTCAATTATTCGTTTTTCGGTTTGAGCGATGCTGAAACCTTGCCCCCTCAACAACAAAATTTAAAAATTCATCTCGAGCGAAAGGGGGGCGGAAAAGTAGCCTCCATCATTCGGGGTTTTGTTGGACAGCAAGACGATTTGCAGGAACTCGGTAAGAAGTTGAAAATGAAATGCGGGGTTGGAGGTAGCGCCAAAGACGGAGAAATTATTCTTCAAGGCGACTTTCGCGACAAACTTTTGGTTTGGCTGAAGGAAATGGGCTATTCCCAAGTGAAAAAAGCCGGGGGTTAATCAACCCAGCAACCGCTTCAGCGGAATTTGTAAATAAATGTACCCGTAAATGGCCCAAGGTTGTACCATGCATCTTACTTTCCATGAGGTCATTTTCAAGGTTTTTTCCTCCCAATCGATTTTCGGTACCTCCGTTCGATCGTTAATGCTGGCAGCGTTCGCTTCATTCACAAGTCGTCCTGCAATGTCAAAATCACCATCCAACCACCCCATCTTTCTCAAATAAGAAGCGTGTTTCAGTTGGGGTAATCCCAACTTTTGCAACCGATATCCAACTTTCTGCCGAACATCTTTTCTCCATTGAAAGAATTCGTGGATGGAAGTTATCTCTTGATCGTAGTAAATGGTGTACCCGTTTGCTTCCATCCAATGGTGGAACTTGGCCTCCGGACGTGGAATATCTGACCATTCGTTGGCCAATTCCAGGTATTTCGCTAATAAATTCGTGCGGTAAAAATGAATGCCACCCTCCCTTCCTGCCAGGTGAAATTTATCCAAAGTGTAGGTATTAACCAAAAAGGTTTCTGGAGTTGCAAGTTCTAAAATGCGGCGAAGTTTGGCCAAACTGTTCGGCGATACCAACACATCTGCATCCACCAAGGCCGTGTATTTTTTTCCCGTGGCCACCGCCAATTCAACCGATTTTCGTGAAGCAGCATTGAATGGAGAGATCCCTTCAACGAGCCCAGCGATCTTGCCGACTTGCTCCTCCAGCAATTGGATGCAGATGGCGGTTGTACGCTCGCCCGATGCTCGAACAACTACCGCAATATCGTGCAAGGAGTTATTCTTCATCGTGAATTTCTATTTCGGAAATTCGATCGGGATAGAAGATCACGTTCCCGTCCTCATCGGTTCGGTACGATGGAACGAAGGAAGCATGATGAACGATTTCACCGCAAACGTAGGAGGTTTTTGCCTGAACCATTTGGTGGTAGGAATCGTCGAAACCCTTAACGTAAACCATGATTTCTGCATCCATTTGGGCCAAGTCTTCCTTGGTTTTTTGGTAAAGGGGACTTTGTTCGGTAAGGACATGAACCAAGGTCCAATTCAAGGGCATGAAGTTAATTTTCTGCAACTCCAACTTCAAAACATGAAATTGTTGGCGGTAATACTTCTTTTCTTTCGTGCTAAATTTGATGATGACGGATGCTTCCAAGTCGGTGAGTACGTTTTTCCGGCCGTTGGCAATTTTAACCATGAAGGCATCGTTTTGTTGGTATTTTCCGATGATGGCTTTTTCGGAAAACAAGATTTTGGCCCTCGGTTTCGAGAAACGTCCGTAAAGCAATCCGGTGGCCAAAGCGAAGGTTAAAATACCCGAAAGAGCCTCTACGCCAGCAAGTGCTGAAGCCCCGTGGGCGGTAGGCGCAACAGAACCGTATCCAACCGTTGTAATGGTTTGTAAACCAAAGAAATAAACATCCCAAAAAAAGTCCCAACCTTGGTGATCCCCAACTCCTTGAAAAGCCGAAGGACCCAATAAATAGTATCCAACGCTAAAGAGCAAATTGATCCCAAAATAAAATCCGAAAATGAGGGATAAAAAAGAAAAAATGGGCATGTTCACCAATTTGTGGAAAATCCCAACCTCCGAAAAGGTTTCTCCTTTTCGAACGATGTTGAAACTGCCATCCGGATTGATGTTCCGTTTGGTTCGGTGCGAAACCTCGGTAAATAATCCGGTATCGCTTCCTTTTTCAAATCCTCGATGGCTCATGTTTGAAACTCTTGTACCTACTTTTGCGTTAGTTTTACAAAGTACGCATGAAACACCTCATTTTTCTTTCCTTTCTTGCAATAATTATTGCCTGCGAATCGCCTAAACAGAAACTTCCATTCTTGGGAAATCCCGAGAAAGTAGTTGGAACAGATACCATTTATCCAAGTATTCCCAATTTTTCATTTCTCAATCAAGAAGGGAAAACCATCCAAGGAACGGATGTAAAAGGCAAGGTTTACATAGCCGAGTTTTTCTTCACTTCTTGCCCCAGCATTTGTCCAAAAATGTTAAAGCAGATGAAGCGGGTGAGCGAAAAATTTGGAGATCGGGAAGATTTTCGAATTTTATCTTTTTCCATTGATCCGATCCGCGATTCGGTAGCTACCTTGGCTGAATACGGCAAAAGAGCTAAAATTGATCCGAAGCATTGGTGGATGTTAACTGGAAACGAAGACTCTATTTACCAATTGGGTGAAAACCATTTCATGAGTCACATGGTGGCAGATGATAACGAACCCGGCGGCTACGTTCACAGTGGATTTTTTATTTTGGTCGACCGCCAGGGACGCAAGCGTGGAGCTTACGATGGAACCGATCCCAAAGACGTTGATCGATTGATGAAGGAGCTTCCCCTACTTTTGGAAGAGCAATGAAAAAGCTATTTTTCCTCCTTCCTGTTGCCCTTTTCGCTTGCACCATGGGATCGGAAAAGGAGTTAGCCGAGGCCAACGGATTGCGCATTTATCAGCAGCATTGCATGGCTTGCCACGGTGAAAAAGGAGAAGGGAACGGTTTGCTTTATCCACCGATTCAAAAGAGCGATTACATGTTGGCCGACTCTGTTCGAACCCTTCAACACATTGTGCAGGGAATGAGTGGGCCCATTCAAGTGAACGGGGTGAGTTACAACGGAATCATGCCCTCTGAGCCTACCTTAACGGATGTAGAGTTGGGGTATTTGATGACTTTTTTGTACAATTCGTGGGGAAGAGATGGCGGGCATTTTACCTCGGAGTGGATCAGTAAGAACAAGCCACTTAAGTGATGGCCAATATTTTAGAAATTTCCAGCAACACGCGTTGCGTTCCTCCGGTGTGAAGATGAATGTGCATCGAAGCTTGATGCCCCATTTTCAATAACCGATCATGGTGTTCATCCAGATCGATGAGCCATTCCATAAAATCTTCAGCTGAATCGATGCTGATGGCACCACCTGCTTCTATGAGTCGTTCTGCTTCAGCGAATCGGGAATGTTTGGGTCCGAAAACAACAGGTTTTCCGTATACGGCGGCCTCGAGTACGTTGTGAATTCCGCGGTTGAAGCCGCCTCCCACGTAACTCAGGGTTCCAAAACGATAGGCCTTGGAAAGCATTCCGTACAGGTCAAGAATTAAAATTTTCGTTTTTGCGGCCAATTCAGCGTTTTCTCCAATTTCTGTAGCTTTCAAATGCTGCCCTTCAAAAAGGGAAGCAATTTGTTCGATTCGTTCGGGATTAACTTCGTGAGGAACAATCACCATTCCATCCAACAGCTCCAAATCCCACATTTTTTTCAAAATTTCCTCATCGGTCGGATAAGTACTCCCAGCTACCAAAATTCGTTTTTTACCTTGTCGAAAATGATCGAGAATGGGCAAATAAACGTTGTTTTCCTTGATCAGCATCACCCGATCGTATCGCGTATCGAAGGCAACAAATACCCGTTTCATACCCAAATCTTCCAAGAGAACCATCGAGAAATCGTCTTGAACGCCAATGATGAAAAAGGTATCGAGGTATTTTCGTGCAAATGTGCGCAAAAGGGGTTTAAAAAACCATTGCTGGGGAAGGAATTTGGCCGAGAATAGCAGGGTTGGAATTTTTCGTTTTTTGCACTCGGCCAGGTGGTTGTACCAAAATTCGTACTTCACAAACAAGGCGATGCTGGGTTGTACTACATCCAAAAAGAATCGAGCATTCCAAGGGGTGTCGAGCGGAAGGTACATCACATCGGCATTTTTGATGTGCTTGGCTTTTTGTTCGTACCCGGAAGGGGAGAAAAACGTAATAAGGAAACGATGATCGGGTAGTCTTTTTTGAAGTTGCTCCAAAACCGGAAGGCCTTGCTCAAACTCCCCTACGGAAGCAACGTGCATCCAAATGACAGGGGTTGAATTCTCCCGATAAAGCGTGGTTAAGGATGATTTCCAATTCTTTCGTCCTTCCATCCATTTTTTTGCCTTGGCATTTCCCCCCAACGCAGAAAGTGAGATTAAAAGGCGATAAATCAGGACGAAAAGGGTATGAAAAAATTTGGTCATCAATCAAAGAAGTAGTAATCGTTTTCGCTTCTTTTGTAAAGGGGTAAACTCCACAACAATTTCACGCCAATCAACTGATCGAAACGGAGTTGTGGATCAGACATTCCCGTGTCGAAGTTAACGGTTCGACGGTTTTTCGTGAGGCCAAGTTGGTAGTCGAGTCCGATGTAAAAGTTGGTTCTTCGGTTGTTGCCGAGGTATTGGTAGCCGAACGAAAGCTGCCCCGCTGGACCAAAAGTAAGTCGGTCGTATCCCTTTTTGTAATCGCCTTGAATGGAAGGAATGTTGGAGTAGGGGGCTTCAATCCTAATTTTATGTTGAAGAAACCCCAAACCGAGTTGGGTGGTAAATCCGCTGCTGGGGTTGGGCGACCATGGCGTTCTTAAGCGTCGGCCGAGATGGAGAAAAGCGTGAATCCCGCGTTGGCTTAAGGAGTAATTGGCAAAAATGCCCGATTCTGAGATGAGATCGCCGGTCGTGGTGGTGAGGCCCCGCAAAATCGAATCTTCCCGTAATTGATTGCCGAACATCCATCCTCCTTGAAATCCCAAAATCCATGATGATGATCGTTGCTGGTGGAATTCAAAACTTATTTGGGAATTGGATCCGAACCGTTGGGAAAGTAATCCTATTGGAACCTGTTGACCACCCCCAATGGAGAAAATTCGAATGTTCAAATTGGAATCGAGTGGGTTGGTTTGAGAGCGACTAAAAAGTGGAAAAAACCCAAGGATTAGAAAGAAGTAGGTTGGTAGTAAATAATTAGTTCTCATTGGCGTAAAGTTACATGTGCTGTTTTAAAAATGAAACCTAAAAAATTCACATTTCTATTCAAAACATTTCAAATGGGAGGGTTAATGACTGAAAAATAAGTTTATCTTTGCAAGAAGTTACATTTGAAAACGAGAGGTTTATGAAAATAGGCGTAGTTGGAACAGGATACGTTGGTTTAGTTACCGGTACTTGCTTCGCAGAAACGGGAAATCAAGTTATTTGCGTTGATATCAATGAGGAAAAAGTTGCTTCCATGCGGAACGGCCAAATACCCATTTATGAACCTGGACTCGAAGCGTTGTTTCTCAGAAATATTAAAGAAGGTAGATTGAGCTTTTCCACTTCCTTGAAAGAGGCGTTGGACCAGGCTGAAATCATTTTTCTTGCTTTGCCCACTCCCCCAATGGAAGACGGTTCAGCCGACTTAAGTTACATTTTAGGAGTTGCCGATCAAATTGGGCAATTGATGACCGATTACAAGGTTATTATCGATAAAAGTACTGTTCCGGTTGGAACCGCAGACAAGGTTCACGCTGCGATTTCAAAGCATGCAACGGTTGCTTTCGACGTGGTTTCTAATCCTGAGTTTCTTCGTGAAGGGGTTGCCGTGGAAGATTTCATGAAACCAGATCGCGTGGTTATTGGTGTTTCAGGTGAGCGCGCTCAAAAATTGATGGAGCAACTTTACGCACCGTTTGTGCGCCAAGGAAACCCCATTATTTTCATGGATGAGCGTTCCGCCGAAATGACCAAATATGCAGCCAATGCGTTTTTGGCAACTAAAATTACCTTCATGAACGAAGTTGCCAACCTTTGTGAGAAGGTTGGAGCCGATGTGGATATGGTTCGAATTGGAATTGGTACCGATACCCGAATTGGGAATCGTTTCTTGTTCCCTGGCGTAGGATACGGAGGTAGCTGTTTCCCGAAGGACGTTCAAGCGTTAGCTAAAACAGCCATTGAAAACGACTATTCTTTCCAAGTTCTTCACTCGGTTATGGAAGTAAACGAGCGTCAGAAAACCATTTTGGTCGACAAAATTATTGGAAAATACGGCAACGATCTTACAGGCAAGCATTTTGCCATGTGGGGGTTGGCTTTCAAGCCCAACACCGATGATATTCGTGAAGCACCGGCCTTGTACATCATTGAAAAATTATTGAGTTTGGGTGCTTCCATCAGCGCTTTCGATCCGGAAGCCATGGGAAATGTAAAGCGATTCCATTCCTTTCCAATCCAATACGGTAATACTCCCATGGAGGTTTTGAAAGATGCAGATGCCTTGATCATTGTTACTGAATGGAACGAGTTCCGTACACCCAACTTTGAAGAAATAAAGAACGATCTTAAATCGCCCGTTATTTTTGATGGAAGAAACCTTTTCCCCGTTTCAGAAATGGAGGGCAAAGGATTCTATTACAACAGCATCGGTCGTAAAACCGTTCTTGGATGAAAAGAGTCCTCATTACCGGTGCCGCGGGTTTTCTCGGTTCTCACTTGTGTGATCGTTTCATTGCCGATGGCTTCGATGTTATCGGAATGGATAACCTGTTAACGGGAAATCTTAAAAATATTGAGCATTTATTCCAAAACGAGCGATTTACATTTTACCATCATGATGTAAGTAAATTCGTTTTTGTTCCAGGAGATTTGGATTATATCCTTCACTTTGCATCTCCCGCAAGCCCAATCGATTACCTTCAAATGCCCATTCAAACCCTGAAGGTAGGTTCGTTAGGAACCCACAATCTTTTGGGATTGGCCTTGGCAAAAAAAGCCCGAATTTTGGTTGCCAGTACTTCCGAAGTTTACGGCGACCCATTGGTTCATCCTCAAAAAGAAGAATACTGGGGGAACGTGAATCCGGTTGGCCCACGCGGCGTGTACGATGAGGCAAAACGTTTCCAAGAGTCCATTACCATGGCGTACCATACGTACCATAAATTGGAAACGCGCATTGTTCGAATTTTCAATACTTATGGTCCAAGAATGCGCCTAAATGATGGCCGTGTTCTTCCTGCATTTATTGGGCAAGCCATTCAAAAAACACCGCTTTCAGTTTTTGGAGATGGGACACAAACTCGCTCCTTTTGTTATGTAGATGATTTGGTAGAAGGTATTGTTCGCTTATTGAATTCTGACTATTCCGGTCCGGTGAATATTGGAAATCCGGAAGAAATCACCATCAATCAATTCGCCCAAGAGATCCTTAAAATTACCCAATCTGATTCTCCTATAAATTACCATCCGCTGCCTGTGGATGATCCAAAACAAAGAAAACCAGATATTACTTTAGCCCAAACCCTTCTGAATTGGGAACCAAAGGTGAACCGTGAAGAAGGATTGAGGAAAACACTCCAGTATTTCAGTCAACAAATTCAAGATCATTCATGACCAAATCATTCACGAAAAGTATTCTTGTTACCGGTGGTTCTGGATTTATTGGAACACACGTCGTTGAGCAATTAGTAAAAAACCATGCTGATTACCTTGTTGTGAATTACGATTTGCTGACGTATGCTGGACACGAAGAAAACAATGAGGAATGGGCTAACTGGCCTAATTATCAGTTCGTTCAAGCCGATATTCGGGATGTTGAAGCGCTACAAAATACCTTCTCAAAATTTCAAATCACCGATGTGATTCATTTGGCTGCTGAAAGTCATGTGGATCGTTCTATCGAGAACCCTTTGGATTTTGTGACCACCAATGTTATCGGAACTGTAAATCTCTTGAATGTTTCAAAACAAACGTGGGGCGAGAATGCCAAAAGAGCAGAACATTTGTTTTACCACGTTAGTACCGACGAAGTGTACGGAGCCTTGGGTGATGAGGGCTTTTTTACCGAGGAAACCCCATATGACCCTCGTTCACCTTACAGTGCATCCAAAGCGTCCAGCGATCATTTTGTGAGGGCGTATCACCATACTTACGGACTTCCCATTGTAATTTCAAATTGCTCGAACAATTACGGTCCGAAACAACATCCCGAAAAATTAATCCCAGTAACCATCCAAAAAATCATTCAAAACGCTCCAATTCCTGTTTATGGAAAAGGAGAAAATATTCGTGATTGGTTGTGGGTAAAAGATCATGCGAAAGCCATCGTAACTCTTTTTCATCAAGCTGATTCTGGAGAAACCTTCAACATCGGAGGCAATAACGAGTGGAAAAATCTTGAACTCGTTGAACTATTGTGTGATTTGATGGATGAAAAGTTGAATCGCACTACAGGAACGTCGAAAGGCTTAATCACGTTTGTTACAGATCGCAAAGGGCATGATTTCCGCTATGCCATTGATGCTTCAAAACTCGCTCAAAAAGTTAATTTTATTCCTTCTGGAAACTTCAAAATGATGTTGTCTGAAACCATAGAATTCTATTTGCCATGATAAAAAAACAAATATTTCAGGCGCTTTTGCTCTTGGTAGTTCTAGGTTTATCCTCTTGCTTGCCTAATTCAAGATACAATTATTTGATTGATCCTTCAAAAGCCAAAAAACAAAACACCCACCTTGCTAAGGCCGACACTTCGGTTTATAATTTTAAAATACCTGCATTAAGTGAATACCGAATTAAATCGGGCGACTGGTTGATCATCAATATCAAATCAGATCAATATTCACTTAACATCGATAAAGAGTTTTCAACCAATGGTGGAAACCGCCAAATGGGCGGTAATCAGTTGCAAGGAACCGGGGCGTATTTCTTCTCTTATTTGGTTGATTCTCTTGGAAATGTTTCACTTCCTTTGGTTGGTTCAGTCAATTTAAAAGGCAATACGCTCAATATGGCAGAGCAAACGATTGAAAAAGAAGTTCGTAAATTTTACAAAACGTCCGACATTTTTGTTCAGGTAAAGAATGCTCAATTATACTTTTCAATTATTGGCGAGGTTACTGGTCAAGGATTTTATCAAATGCAAGCCAACTCGCTTTCCCTTTTGGAAGCGATTGCATTGGCAGGTGGACTAACACCGGTTGCCAACCGCTCTTACGTAAGATTAATTCGTATGTACGATGGGCAACCGCAAATGTATTCGATTAACATCAACGATTTGAGGTCTTTAAGTCGCCCCGAGTTCTACATTCAACCCAAAGACATCATCATAATAGATGCCTTGCCTATCCGACAAGTTGGTTTGTTAAATCCTACTTTGAAGGAAGGAGCATCGTTGTTATTTTACCTTACTTCCTTTTTAACCTTCTTCAAACTTATCTAAATGCAGCAAGATCCAAAAAGTTCATTCGAAGAAAAAGAAGAAAATTCGTTAGATTTTAAGCTATTGCTAAATAAGTTGGTTGGCATCTGGCCAATTATTCTTTTGAGCTTATTGTTTTCGTTTTTGGTTGGTTTCGTCATCAATCGTTATTCCATTCCCAATTATTCCATCCGTGGAACCGTAGTTATTTCTGACCGTCAGGAAAATCAACAAGGCGTTGTTCTTTTAAACTTGAATGGAATGCTCAATACCGGGGAGGCCATTGAGAATGTTTTGAGTGTGCTCAAGTCAAGAAAAATCACGGAGAACACCATCGACAAAATAGAATTTGGAATCAAGTATTACACGGTTGGTAAGGTTCAAAAATTTGTTGAAATTTACAAGAATAACCCCATCAAAGTTGTTTTCGATTCTACCCACTTGCAAGAATTAAACGGATCTTTCAAAGTAAAAATTGTTGATCAAAATTCTTATGTTTTAGAAAAGGTAACCAATGGAAAATTATTTTACCCGTCAACACAAACCGAAGAATTAAACCGAAATATTAAGTCAAATGGCCTCAAGGCCAAGAAGTATAAGTTCGGAGAAATTGTTGAAACACCTACCTTCAAATTCATTGTACACAAATCAATCTCATCCGAAGAAATTGCCTCCAATGAGGTGTACTTCATGTCGTTCAGTCGACAACAGTTGATCTCGCAATATTTGGGTAAAGTCTCTTTCAATCGCCCGAACAGAAACGCCAATCTTATCGAAGCAGCCATGGTTTCCCCCATCCCTGATAAGGATGTTATTTTCTTGGAAACTTTATTGCTTACATTTCAAGACATGAAATTGGATGAACAGCGTGAAAGTGCAATCAACACCATTCGATTTATCGATGAACAACTTGAAATCATTTCCGATTCATTGGGGAAAGTAGAAGGAGGAATGGAGAACTTCCAATCTCAAAATATCTTTTCAGCGACCACCAATGGCGAAACGTACATCATGCAAAAGTTAGCCAGCATGAACGAACAGAAAAGTAAGGAGGTTTTGAAAGTTCGTTATTTGGATTATTTGAAAAGCTATTTGAAGAACAAAAAAGAATATACCGATATGGTTTCGCCTTCATCCGTAGGCATTGAAGACCCCGTTGTTCTTGAATTATTATCGAAAATCATCAGCAGTTCAGCTGAATTTCAATTGGTGAAAGAAAGTTTTTCTCCAAAAACAGCCATTTACCAAGAGAAATATCAAGTCATCTTGAATTATAGAAATAGTTTGTTGGATGCAGTTAATGATTATTATTCTAAGTTGAATTTTACCATTTCCGATTTATCGAGAGAGATTGGAATCCTAGATCAGCAAGTTCGCTCTATTCCTAATCAAAACCGTAAACTTTCCGATCTTGCCCGCCGCTTTGGAGTACAAGAAAACATGTACAAGTTCCTGTTGGAGAAAAGGATTGAATATGGAATTACCAAGTTTTCGGCCATTTCTCCGTTCCAAATTTTAGATGCCCCTAGAATTGGAGAAGTGATTTCTCCTAAAAAAGCATTCAACTATTCCATTTGTTTGATCATTGGATTGTTATTGCCCATTATTCTGTTGGTTATTCTCGACTTCTTGAATAACAAGATCAATAGCGTTGACGAACTCAATCGAGCTACCTTGATGAAGAATATCGGGGTTATTTCGCACAACAATAAAAATCACCCGCTTGTTGTTCAGAATTTCCCGAAGTCAATGATTTCCGAAACCTTCCGATCGCTTCGAACCAACATCAATTATTTCGTTGGGAAGGAAAAATTCAAAATTCTCATTACATCGAGTATCTCCGGAGAAGGAAAAACATTTTGCGCGATCAACATTGCTGCCGTTTATGCTATTGCAGGAAAAAAAGTGGTTTTGTTGGGTTTTGACTTGAGAAAACCTAGAATTAACAATGACTTTGAAATGATCAATGATATTGGTTTGACCAATTATTTGATCAAAGATATTCCGTTGGAAAATGTCATCAAGAAAACAGAAATCAATAATCTGGATGTCATTCTTTCTGGCCCTGTTCCACCCAATCCTTCCGAATTAATCATTTCACCAAAAGTGACTGTTATGATGGAAGCGCTTGAAAAAGAATACGATGTTATTGTTATCGATACGCCTCCAGCCGGATTGATTACCGACGCCTTGGATCTTACCAAGTTCTCCGATATTAATTTGTATTTAGTTCGACAAACTGTTACTGAAAAACAAAACTTGATGTTCATCAATAGCCAAATTGAAAAAGGTAATATCGATAAGATATTCACCATTTTCAACGATTTTGATATGCGACGAACCAATAGTTATGGCTACGGTTATGGCTACGGTTATGGTTACGGTTATGGTTACGGTTACGGTTACGGCTACGGCTACGGCTACGGCTACGGTGGCTACGGATACGGTTACTATGAAGAGGATTACCAAAAACCTAAAACGCTGAAAGATAAATTTCTCGGCATTTTTAATTTAAAGAATAAAAACGATGAATAAGAATATTGCAGTTATTGGCTTAGGATATGTAGGCCTTCCACTGGCTGTGGAATTTGGGAAGAAAATGAAAACCATCGGTTTTGATATTAATCTCGATCGAATTCATGAACTAAGAAAAGGCTATGATCGTACCCTTGAGGTAGACGAAGCCAATTTAAAATCTTCGGCTCTTTTATCGTTTACCAACGAATTGGAGCACTTGAAAGAAGCTAATTTTTTCATTGTAACCGTTCCAACGCCCATCGATAAAAATCGTAGACCGGATTTAACTCCATTGAGAAAAGCTTCTGAAACCGTTGGTAAGGTTTTGAAAAAAGGTGACATCGTGGTATACGAGTCAACCGTTTATCCGGGTTGCACCGAGGAGGATTGCGTGCCCATTCTTGAAAAAGTAAGCGGATTGAAATTCAATGTCGATTTTTTCTGTGGCTATTCTCCTGAAAGAATTAATCCAGGAGATAAGGTGCATACCGTTACCAAAATTCGAAAAATCACTGCGGGTTCAACACCAGAAATTGCAGAAACCGTTGATCAGATCTACCTGTCCATCATCGAAGCAGGAACCTACAAAGCTCCATCTATCAAAGTGGCAGAAGCGGCAAAAGTGATTGAAAACTGCCAACGAGATATCAATATCGCATTTGTGAATGAACTTGCCCTCATTTTTGAACGCATGAACATCGATACTGTTGAAGTGCTTGAAGCAGCGGGTACCAAATGGAACTTCTTGCCCTTCCGACCAGGTTTGGTAGGAGGCCATTGCATTGGCGTAGATCCTTATTACTTAACCTACAAAGCGGAAGAACTTGGATATCATCCTGAAGTTATTTTATCAGGTCGCCGAATCAATGATAATATGGGAGCTTGGGTGGCCAACAAAGTCATAAAACTTCTCATTCACAAAGGCCACACCGTGAACAAAAGCAGAGTTCTCGTGCTTGGAATGACCTTCAAAGAGAATTGCCCCGACATTCGAAATTCAAAAGTGATTGATATTATTCACGAATTGAAGGAATTTGGAACCCAAGTAGAAATTTATGATCCTTGGGCCGATAACGAGGAAGTGAAACATGAATACGGTGTAGAACTAGTAAAAACTATTGATAATCAATACGATGCCGTGGTTTTAGCTGTGGCTCATGACGAATTCGAAAACTTGGATCTTTCTAAAATAGCGCACGAATCAACCGTGTTATTCGATGTCAAATCCAAACTCTCCAAAGAAATTATCGACGCTCGATTATAATTATGAAGATTTTAATTACAGGAACAGCCGGATTTATCGGGTTTCATTTGGCCGAAAAATTAATTCATTTGGGTCATGAAGTCGTTGGGTTGGATAACATCAACGATTACTACGATGTTCAATTGAAGTACGACCGTTTGGCTTTCCACGGGTTGAATCCCCAAATCGCGTCCGAGTTTCATCGAATTCAAACCAGCAGCCTACATCCCAATTACCAGTTCATTCGAATGAATTTGGAAGATAAGGCAGAAATGATGGACCTTTTTGAACAGCAACGTTTCGATGTTGTTGTTAATTTGGCCGCGCAAGCTGGTGTTCGGTATTCCTTAACCAATCCCGATGTTTATGTTTCTTCCAATGTGCAAGGATTCTTAAACATTTTGGAAGCTGCAAGAAAATACCCCGTTAAAAATTTGATTTATGCTTCTTCTAGTTCGGTTTACGGATTGAACAAAAGCATTCCATTCAAAGAAAGTCAATCAACCAGCCACCCTATTTCATTGTATGCTGCTTCAAAGAAAGCCAATGAAATGATGGCGCATACCTATTCCCAGTTATTTGGCATTCCAACCATTGGACTAAGGTTCTTTACCGTTTATGGACCTTGGGGTAGGCCAGATATGGCGCTTTTCTTGTTTACCAAGGCCATTACTGAAGGAAAAACATTTCAGATTTTCAATCATGGCGACATGAGTCGCGATTTTACCTACGTAGGAGATATTGTTGAATCCATCAAACGTTTGATCGATACTCCAGCTCAATCTGATCCGAATTGGGATCCTCAACATCCGAATCCTGCACACAGTTCCGCCCCCTATCGCATTTACAACATCGGACACAACTCTCCGGTTCAGTTGATGGATTATGTTTCAAATATCGAAAAATACTTGGGAATGGAAGCTAAGATTGAATACCTGCCTCTTCAAGACGGTGATGTTCCAAATACTTGGGCCGATGTTTCGGAATTAATCGAATCTGTTCACTACAAACCTCAAGTAAAAATTGAAGAAGGAATTGATCAATTCGTAAAGTGGTACACCGAATATTACAAAATTGATGTAAAAAAGGCTTAGGATTTTCGCGAAAATTGCTTACTTTTGCATTAGAAAACACGAAGAGGGGACCGAATGTCCCCTCTTTTTTTCAAATGACTGAGTTAAATAACGTTCTAGAATCATACATCCAACAACAATTGTTGGAAACCGATCTTTTTTTGGTTCGCTTGGCCATTTCGGCCGATCAGAAAATTATTCGAATCTTGGTGGATGGCGATTTAGGAATCAACATCGACCAATGCACCAAGCTTTCACGAGCAACCGGTGTGTTCCTAGAAGAGAATGACCTCATTCAACATGCTTATACCTTGGAAGTTTCGTCTCCAGGAGTGAGTGAACCTCTGGCTTTTGGACGTCAGTACCACAAACACATCGGAAGGAGTTTGTGCGTAGTCATGCCCTCCAAAGAAAAAATCAAAGGAAACCTCAAACAGGTTGATGAAGATGGTTTCATCCTTGAAATCACCACCAAAGAAAAAGGGAAAAAGGAGGTTATTACCGAACAGAAATTTCTTTTTCAGGAACCCGTAGAAGTAAAAGTAGAAGTATCATTTAAATAAGATTGCCATGCGTAGCGAAGAATTGATTGGCTCGTTTTCGGAATTTAAAGAGTTTAAAATGATGGATCGCGTCACCATGATGCGTATCCTGGAAGAAGTATTCCGTACCATGTTGAAAAAACGATACGGAACCGATGAAAACTTTGACTTAATTGTCAATACCGAAAAAGGAGAAATTGAAATTTGGCGGAATCGTGAAGTTGTTGACGATAACTCCGAGGACATTTGGGATTTGGATAAAATTCCTTACACAGAAGCCATCAAAATCGACGAGAGCATTGAAATTGGTGAAGAACTCATCGAGGAAGTGAAAATTGAGCATTTCGGACGTCGTGCTATTTTAGCCGCAAAACAGATTTTAGCTCAGAAAATCATCGAACTTGAAAAAGATAATCTGTATCAGAAATACAAAGACCGCATCGGAGAAATCATTTCCGGTGAGGTTTATCAGGTATGGAAAAAGGAAATGTTGTTGTTGGACGATGAAGGAAATGAACTAATTCTTCCTAAAACCGAGCAAATTCGTTCCGATTTCTACAAAAAAGGCGAAACTGTTCGCGCGGTCGTGTGGAAAGTGGAAATGCTCAACAACAATCCGCGCGTGATCGTTTCGCGCACTGCTCCCTCCTTCCTCGGCAAATTGCTCGAATTGGAAGTTCCTGAAATTTTCGACGGTTTGATCGTGATCAAAAATATCGTTCGCGAACCAGGAGAAAGAGCAAAAGTGGCCGTAGAAAGTTACGACGATCGTATCGATCCCGTTGGCGCTTGCGTGGGAATGAAAGGAAGTCGTATTCACGGAATCGTTCGCGAATTGCGAAACGAATCCATTGACGTAATCCCATTCACCACCAATACCCAATTGTACATCACTCGCGCACTTTCGCCCGCTAAAATCTCATCCATCTCTTTGGATGAAAATCAAAAAAGAGCCGATGTTTACCTGAAACCCGACCAAGTTTCTTTGGCTATTGGTAAAGGTGGACACAACATCAAACTTGCTGCGAAACTAACCGGTTACGAAATTGACGTATTCCGTGAAAACGATGGAGGAGATGAAGACATCGATTTGGATGAATTTGCCGATGAAATCGAAGAATGGATCATCGATGAGTTGAAAAATATCGGTTTGGATACCGCGAAATCCGTTTTGGCCATCGACCCCACCGATATCGTGAAACGTACCGATCTCGAAGAAGAAACCGTAGCCGAAATCTATCGAATTATCAAAGCTGAATTCGAATAATTAACCCCATTTCCCCCAACATCCAAAAAGAAAACGTATGTCAGACGAAAATAAAGCGCTCAAGCTCGCAAAAGTCGCCAAAGAGTTCAACATCTCTTTGTCATCAGTCGTTGAATTTTTGACTGCTAAGGGATATGCGGTGGAGCGTAATCCGAATTTCCCTATCGATAACGATATGTACCGTTCACTCGGAAAAGAGTACGGGAAAGAAAAAGAGCTTCGGGAACAAGCTGATAAAATTCAAATCGGCGGTAACCGCAAAGGAGCGAATTCCTCCGATGCTCATGACGATTCTAAATCCGATGCTTCCGACGATTCTGAAGTCATTCTCATTAAAAATTTGAATGAACCCATCAAACGGAAAACCGAAGACGAAAAGATTGAAGCCAAAGCTCCCACGCTTTCTGGCCCTAGAGTTTTAGGGAAAATCGATTTGTCTGGCAAAAAGGTAGAAAAAGCAGAAGAAGCTCCAGAACCAGCTCCTGTTGCACCAGCTCCTGTTGAAGCAGCTCCTGTTGAAGCAGTAAAACCCGAACCGGCTCCTACACCAGCTCCTACACCGGACCCTACACCGGCCCCTACACCTGTTGCCCCGGTTGAAGAAGTAAAATCTGCTCCAGCTCCCCAAGTGGAGAAAAAGGTGGAACCAACTCCTGAACCAGAAGCACCTAAAGTGGAGGCAGCAGCCGTTGCTCCAGTTACTCCAAAAGTTGAAACGCCAGAACTCGTTGCCAATGCACCGGAGGTTGTGGATCCAAACGCCGTGGTTCGCGCCAAAGCCGATAGGCTTTCCGGACCGGTGATCATGGGTAAAATTGACTTGACTCAGTTCGCCAAAAAACCAAAACCCGTGATGTCTGCAACGGCAAACGGACAGGTAACCAACGACGATAAGAAAAAGCGTAAAAGGAAGAAAACAGGACCTGAAGGAACTGCAACAACTCCTGGAACGAATACCACAGGA
The DNA here is from genome assembly GCA_947501265.1 of Bacteroidota bacterium. Classification (GTDB taxonomy): domain Bacteria; phylum Bacteroidota; class Bacteroidia; order UBA7662; family CANHCV01; genus CANHCV01. The sequence continues at coordinate 5,844 of CANMVY010000010.1, read as the reverse complement.
ACTCAGAACACCACGGGTAATCGTCCGTTCACACCAGGAGGTGGCAATCGCCCGAATTACCAAGGCGGAAACCGCAACCCGAATTACAAAGGAAACAACAACCGCAATCAACCCGCTGCAGCTCCGGCTCAACCGGTTGAACTCACCGAAAAGCAAATCCAAGATCAAATTCGTGCTACCATGGCGCGCATGGCTGGCGGAAAATCGAAATTCGATAACCGCGCCAAAATGCGTCGTCAAAAACGCGATGATGCTGCAGAGGAGTTCCGTCAGGAAATGGAAAATCAGGAAAGAGAAAACAAAATCCTGAAAGTAACCGAATTCCTTACCACCTCCGATTTGGCAAAATTGATGGATGCCTCTGTTAATGAAGTGATTTCAAAAGTATTCATGCTCGGAATGATGGTGTCCATCAACCAACGCTTGGATGCCGAAACCATTACCATTGTTGCCGAAGAATTTGGGTACCAAGTCGAATTCCAATCAGCTGAATCCGATGAACCCAATTTGGAAGAGGTTGAAATTGAAGAAAATAAAGTCTCCCGCCCGCCCATTGTTACCATCATGGGACACGTTGACCACGGTAAAACCTCGTTGTTGGATTACATCCGTAAAGCCAACGTTATTGCAGGTGAAGCCGGGGGAATTACCCAGCACATTGGTGCATACGAAGTTACCTTGCCTGATGGCCGTGAAATCACGTTCTTGGATACTCCAGGTCACGAAGCGTTTACCGCCATGCGTGCTCGTGGAGCTCAAGTAACCGATATTGTTGTTATCGTTATTTCTGCCGATGATCAGGTCATGCCCCAAACCAAAGAGGCCATCTCCCACGCTCAAGCTGCCGGAGTACCCATCATCTTTGCTTTGAATAAAATGGATCGCCCAGAAGCCAATCCCGATCGTATCCGCGAGCAATTGGCTCAATTGGATATTTTGGTGGAAGAATGGGGTGGAAAATTCCAATGTCAAGAGATCTCTGCTAAAAAAGGAATGAACGTTGAGTTGTTGCTCGAGAAGATTCTTTTGGAAGCTGATCTATTGGATTTGAAAGCCGATCCTGCCATTCGTGCTTCAGGAACCGTAATTGAAGCGATGTTGGATAAAGGCAAAGGAATCATTACCACCGTTCTTATTCAAAAAGGAACTTTACGCGTTGGAGATCCTATTCTCGCTGGTTCTCATTTCGGAAAGGTAAAAGCCTTGATGAACGAACGTGGTTCTCGCATCAAAGAAGCAGGACCCTCTACTCCGGTTCAAATCTTAGGTTTCCCCGCAGCACCTACAGCGGGCGATAAAATCTTTATCCCTGAAACCGAAGCGCAAGGAAAAGAAATTGCTACTCGCCGCAATCAATTGTTGCGCGAACAGGGCATGCGTACTAAGAAACACATTACTTTGGATGAAATCGGTCGTCGTTTGGCCATCGGTAACTTCCAAGAATTGAAGTTGATCATCAAGGCCGACGTGGATGGATCTGCGGAAGCATTGGCTGATTCGCTCGAAAAATTGAGCACAGAGCAAGTACGTGTTACCGTTATTTATAAAGGTGTAGGTCAAATCTCTGAATCCGATGTTCTTTTGGCATCGGCTTCCGATGCGATCATCATTGGTTTCCAAGTTCGTCCCTACCCGCAAGCGCGCAAATTGGCCGAAACCGAAGAAATCGATATCCGCAATTACTCCATCATTTACGATGCCATCGAAGAGGTGAAGAGCGCAATGGAAGGCATGTTGGCACCAACTTTCGAAGAGAAGATTGTTTGCAACGTTGAAATTCGTGAAGTTTTCAAAATCACCAAAGTTGGCTCGGTTGCCGGTTGTATGGTATTGGATGGAAAAATCCATCGAAATACCAAAATCCGTATCGTGCGCGACGGTGTCGTTATTTACTCGGGAGAATTGGATTCTTTGAAACGTTACAAAGACGACGTGAAAGAAGTTGCTTCAGGTTACGAATGCGGTCTTCAGGTGAAAAACTACAACGATATCAAAGTTGGAGATATTTTAGAAGGTTACGAACGCATTGAAAAAGCTACCAAATTGGCATGAGTTACCGAGTAAAATTTGGAGGTCAGGTTTTTTCGCTCATCCGCGAAAATGACCAATTTCTTCTGAATGGAACACCTGTTGGAACCGATGTGGTTTCATTAGGAGGAAATCATTATCATATTCTTGTGGGAAACAACGGCTATCGTGCAGAGTTGGTGAACCGAGAAGGAAAACAATTCTTCTGGAAAATCAATCAGGTTCTTTACCCCATTGAATTGCAAGATCATTTGGATCAAATGCTGGAAAAACTGGGTTTTGATTCGTCCTCTGCAAAAAAACTGAATGAATTGAAGTCGCCCATGCCGGGGTTGGTTTTAAAAGTTTTGGCAGAAGATGGAGCAGAAGTGAAAACCGGCGACCCTTTGTTGGTTTTGGAATCCATGAAAATGGAGAACCTTATCAAATCCCCCGGAGACGGAATCATTTCTGAAATCAAGGTTTTGGTAGGACAAACCGTAGAAAAAGGTTCGGTCATGATCAAATTCGTTTGATTCGCGGCATAACCGTTTGTCCTGAATTCCAAAAAAGGTTATAAGAGCCCTCCATCGGAGGGTTTTCATTTTTATTCTATCGATGGTGAAGTAATTTTGCAATCATTTTTTTCTTATGTTATCACTGGATCAGATCGGACTCGATTTTGGAGGAAGAACCTTATTTGAAGAAGTTGCCTTAAGGGTAAATCAAGGCGACCGCATTGGCTTGGTTGGCCGCAACGGAATGGGAAAAAGTACCTTGTTGCGCATCATAGCGGCCCAACAAACTCCTACAAAAGGCGTTGTTTCTAAACAAAAAAACCTTAAAATTGGCTACTTCAACCAAGATCTATTGGCCTATGAATCCGATCGCTCTTTGTTTGAAGTGGTGGCACAAGCCTTTGGATCGGCTTACGATTATTTGTTAGAATTGGATGCCCTTTACAACAAAGGAACCGATTTTACCGAGAAAGAAACCGATCGCATGTATTACCTCCAAGAGGAGGTGCAGCGCTTGGATGCTTACCGCATCGAAAGTGAAGTAAAGAAAACCTTGGTTGGATTGGGATTTACCGATGTGGAAATGGAAAAAACCTACCGCCTGTTTTCCGGTGGATGGAGAATGAGGGCCATGCTGGCCAAATGCTTGTTGGAACGTCCAGATTTATTAATGCTCGATGAACCTACCAACCACTTGGACTTACCGGCTATTCAATGGCTAGAGCAATTCATTGCTCGTTACGAAGGAGCCGTAATGATTGTTTCCCACGATAAAGCATTTTTAGACGGATCTTGCAATCGGATTTGGGAATTGGACCGGCAACGCATTTCCGATTATTCGGGCAATTATACCAAATACGAGGTTACCAAGGCAGAGCGATTTGAATTGTTAATGGCTCAGGCCAAAAACCAGGAAGCGTGGTTCAAAGAGCAAATGCGATTTGTGGAGCGATTTCGTTCCAAAGCTTCTAAAGCAAGAGCAGTTCAAAGCCGCATCAAGTTATTGGATAAAGTGGATCGCATTGAGGTGGAAGATGGCCCAAGCAAGTCGTTGGCTTTCAAGCCAGTCGCTGTTGAAAGGGCCGGAAAAGAAGTGGTGCGCTTGAAGGAAGTGAAAAAGGCATTTGGTGAAAAAATCATTTTCACGGGGGCCGATGCTGTTTTAGAACGGGGAGACAAAGTTGCCCTAATTGGCCCGAACGGTCAGGGTAAATCAACGTTGCTGAAGGTGATCAGCGGTGGGATGGATTACGATGGAGAGACGATTTTGGGACACAATGTTCGTTTTTCGTTTTATGCTCAGCATCAATTGGATGTTTTGGATTCGAAAAACACGATTTGGGATGAGGTAACCCGAGGCACCATGTACAGCGATCAAGAAAAGAGGAATTTGCTCGGTGCCTTCTTATTTGGTGGAGACGATATTGATAAACGAGTTAGTGTTTTGTCGGGTGGTGAAAGGGCCAGGGTAGCCATGGCCATTGTGATGGCGCAGGGCGCTAATTTTTTAATGTTGGATGAGCCAACCAACCACCTCGATATTCCGAGTGTGGAACAATTGGGAGATGCTTTGCAAGCGTACAATGGAAGCTATGTGGTTGTTAGCCACGATCGTGATTTTTTGAGGGAAGTGTCGAACAAAGTTTGGTATTTGGACGGAGGAAAAATTAGGGTTTTTGATGGCGGATATTCCGAGTTTGAGGAGCTATTTGGAGCCGAGTTTTGGGCAACAAAATCCAAGAATGTTCAGAATAGTGAAGGAGATTCTGAAAAGGGTAAAGTGACTGACTCGGCAGATAAATCCGAAAAAAATAAAAAGATTAAGGAAAGCACAAATCAATCTTCAAGTAAGAAAGAGAGCATTGAACGCACTATTTTTGAACTTGAAGAGCGCATTTCTGAGGCTGAAAAAGGATTAATTGAAAACGCAAATAACCCCAATTTTGAGGTTTTAAACCAATTAAATGCCGGCTTGAAGGAGTACATCAAACAGCGGGATGAGGCTTATGCTGAATGGGAAAGATTTTTGGATTAAATCAACAAAAAAGCCAATTAAAAAGTTAAAAAACGATATTGGTACTACATGACACATCAGTGTTTAATTGGTGATAAAAAAATACATACTGCCATAGTTTTGGAATCAACAAAACGTCGCAGTTATGTACACAATAAACACAAAAGCGTTGATGGCCGCCGTCGCAGCAGCCGCCACAACAGTAGCAGCAAAAGCCGCTACCCAGCAGGTTCAGCGTCAAAACGACACTGAAAAAGTTCAAACCACACACGCACACGGATCCGCTCATGCGGGCCGTGTGTACGTTGTAGGTTCGGTTCAACAAGCGCCTACAGCCGCTATTCAAGCGCGCTGGATGGAACAAGGAGTTAAAGTTCTTGGTTTCTTGCGCGCTAATCAGTACTTCATTTCTTATCCAGAGAACATGAGTGCAAGTCAACTGGCTAAAGCCGGAATCACTCGCACACGTGAATTCTATGCATCGGAAAAAGTAAGTGCTGAATTCTTGAATCGCTCCATTCCTGCTCACGCTTCTCGTGGTAACATGACTGCAAGCACCGTTGTACTTTTCAACGGAGTTGATAAAAATGAAATTAAAGAGGAGTTGGCACAAAAAGGATTCACGTTCGAAGCCGATAAAACTCCTGGAAATACCTTCACTGTTATTGGAACCATGGCTCAATTGATGGACCTCGCCAATGAAGGATTCGTTCAAGCCATGGATTTTGTTTCAGGTTCTGCTCAAATGGAAGATCTTTCTACCCGAGTTGCAACTCGATCCAATGTCCTTTTAGGTGCTTACCGCTCTCAACGTCGTTTAAACGGCAATGGGGTGGAAATCGCTAACGGTGATTTATCTGAAATTTCCATGCATCCCGATTTTAAAGGCCGTGTTTTCAATGCCTTTACCGGTTCTGCCCAAAATTCCCATGCGACCATGTCGGCCGGTGTTATCGGTGGTGCAGGAAACATCAATCCCTACAACATGGGAATCGTTCCTCGCGCCCGAATGACCAATTACGATGCAGCTAACAATCTTCAATTGTTGAATACTGGAATTAACTTCCAAGGAAATAATACCATTCTTACTAATACGGCTTACGGAACTGGTTGCAATACCGGTTACAACATCGAAGCGTATTCCATGGATCAGATTGTAAACATGTACCCTCAGGTTTTGCACGTATTTAGTGCTGGAAATGAAGGAATGAATACGTGTGGATCTGCATCTCCCCGCGGTTTTTCTACCATTACTGGTGGATTTAAAGCTGCCAAAAACGTAATGACTGTTGGAAATGTTTGGTT
>CANMVY010000009.1 GCA_947501265.1 Bacteroidota bacterium | reverse complement strand
GTTACAGGCAGGTTGCATACGCGTTACGCACCCGTGCGCCACTCTCAAGAAAGCAAGCTTCCTCTACCGTTCGACTTGCATGTGTTAGGCCTGCCGCTAGCGTTCATCCTGAGCCAGGATCAAACTCTCCATAGTATAGTTTGTTTTTTTTAATCCCGGCTTATACTCAAAGGTTCCTAGAATTGACTTCGTTTTTACCTTTTAACTTCTATCCTTCACTATTTCAAAGAACTAAATCCCTATCTACTTTGGGCAATCAATAGACCACCTGAAGCAACGGGTTGTACCCGGGGCGGGACTTGAACCCGCACGCTCTTTAAGGAGCACAGGATTTTAAGTCCTGCGTGTCTACCGATTTCACCACCCGGGTAGGGTTGGGTTGGAGCGGGAAACGAGACTCGAACTCGCGACCCCAACCTTGGCAAGGTTGTGCTCTACCAACTGAGCTATTCCCGCTGATGATTTTGTGTTACTCAAAGAACCGATTGGGATTGCAAAGGTAAGACCATTTTCTAATTCCGCAAGCACTGGCCCAACTTTTTTTCTAAAAAATTCAACTTTTTTTTTCTCCCCATCGCCACACCCTTTCTAAGTGTCTCAAAAAAGGTACATTACTGAAAAAACATCATGTGTCATTTTTTTAAAAAAAATTCTTCTTCCAACGAAGAAACTGCTCCATTGCCCTCCTTCGATGACTTATTGCATCTTTATGTTCCCAAGAAATCTTGGCAAAAGTTTCCATAAACCCATTCGGAATGAACAAAGGGTCGTACCCAAAACCATCATTCCCCTCCAACGATTTAGCAATTGCTCCTTCCACACTACCCTCAAACAACATCTCTTTTCCATCCATAACCGCACACAAGACTACCGAAAAATGCGCATCCCGGCCTTCCATTCCTTCCATCATTCCTAATAACTTGGTATTGTTATTCTCATCGTTGGAATCTTCCCCAGCAAATCGAGCACTTCGAACACCTGGAGCTCCATCCAACGCATCTACAAATAACCCCGAATCATCCGACAATACCGGCAATCCTATTTGCCGATGAACCGCCCAACTTTTTAATCGAGCATTCTCAGCTAACGTATTTCCATGCTCTTCTACTTCTTCACGAAATCCAACATCCCGCAAACTCAACCACTCAATTCCCCCATCTAACTCATCCGCCAATCGCTGAAACTCGGTTACCTTCCCCGCATTGCGGGTCGCTAATACCCATTTCATGCCTTCTTCAAATTGAAATACTCTTGCATCAATTTCCACAAAATCGTCTTCGTAGGGACATCGCTCCACATGCTTTCAATGGTCGGACTTTCAATTCCCCTCCCCCATTTATCCTCCATGTTAAATTGAGGTATGGGCTGATTATTTAATCCAAAACTCAACCATCTTTGTGGAATCCACTCCTTCTTCCATGATTCAACCTCTTCAAGATGATGAAACTCTTTGTACTTCATGTGCGAACCCGGAATTTCGGTGGCCCGAATCATCTTTCGAAGAAACTCCCGTTGCTCTTCAGGAACCGTTCCATCTCCCTTTAAGAATACCAAAATTACCAAGGGAATGGGCTGAGGCTCCTTAATAACCGCTGACTCAACAACTTCTTTCCGACCAAGATCATTAGAAACCGATGGATTAGGATGATTTTGTTCCTCTTTCTCCCTTTCTCCCGTCAATTCTCCATGAAATTGAAACAGAAGTTCTCCCTCCATCAAGGCTAAAACCGTTTCCGGTTGTTTGGCCAACTCGTTTAAATCCATATTCACACCAACAAATGTATTCAACAAAAAGGAAATGGAATATCTTTGCGAAAATTTTATCGCATTGAAACCTACCATTCATCCCATTGACAAATCTCGTCTAAGCACGGTTGATTTTAATAATCTGCCGTTTGGCAAAGTATTCTCCGACCATATGTTGGTTGCCGATTATGAAGATGGGCATTGGAAAAGCGTGCGAATCGTTCCTTATGGACCGATCGAATTGATGCCGGCCATTTCGGCTCTTCATTACGGTCAGGCAATTTTTGAAGGAATGAAAGCTTACAAAAATGCAGAAGGAGAAATTTTTCTTTTCCGCTCTCAGGAAAATTTCAAGCGTTACAATTTATCCTCAGACCGGATGTGCATGCCGGCTATTCCTAAAGAAATTTTTATCGACGGATTAAAAGAATTGCTGAAGGTTGATTCCGATTGGATCCCCAGTTTGGATAACACCTCCCTTTATATTCGTCCTTTCGGATTTGCAACCGATGATTACGTTGGTATTCGCCCATCCGATTCCTACAAATTCATCATTTTCACATGTCCTGTTGGTCCTTATTACAACCAGCCGTTGCACGTGAAAATGAGTGAAGATTTCACTCGTGCTTTTCCCAATGGAACCGGCGAAGCGAAGTGCGCTGGAAACTACGCAGCAGCCATGCTTCCTCAAAAGCTAGCCAAAGAACAAGGATTCGATCAATTGATTTGGTTGGATGGGAAAACCATGTCGAAAATTGAGGAATCTGGAACCATGAATTTGTTTTTCGTGATCGACGGCACCTTAATTACTCCCCAAACAACGGGCACCATTTTGCACGGTGTTACCCGAGATAGCGTTATTCAATTGGCCAAACACCACGGATGGAAAGTGGAAGTTCGTGACATTTACGCTCAGGAAATTGTTGATGCTCATTTTGCGGGATTATTGGAAGAAGCCTTTGGCGCTGGTACTGCAGCCACCATTGCACCCATTCAATCGATATCTTATCAAGGAAAACGAATGGAACTTCCACCCGTTGAAGAAGCAAAAGTTGCACCGCTGTTGTACAGCATGTTGAACGATTTGAAACTTGGGCACGCTCCTGATCCCTTCGGTTGGTTGGAGAAAATTTAATTCAACAAAGGAAGAGAAATCCGAAAGGTTGTTCCCTTGCCTATTTCCGAATGCTTAACAAATACCTTCCCGCTGTGGTAGTTTTCTACAATTCGTTTAACCAAGGATAGTCCTAATCCCCAACCCCGTTTTTTGCTGGTTACTCCCGGATTGAAAATGGATTTCAATTGGCTTTGCGGAATTCCCTTCCCGGTATCGGCAATATCGAGGTAAACCCTGCGTGGAGTTTCCAACAGATGAAACGTAATGGTTCCTTGTGCTTCCATGGCATCTACTGCATTTTTCACAATGTTCTCGATCACCCAATGAAACAATGGCGGATTAATTTTAGCCCATACCTCGGCTTGCGGGACCTCTACTTCAAAAATCACCTTGCTCGAAACCCGCAACTTGAGGTAATCCAACGCCTCATCCAAAACCCGTTTCAAATCGTGGGCTTCCAATTGAGGCGTGCTTCCAATTTTTGAAAACCGATCCGTAATCAGTTCCAATCGCTGAATGTCCTTCTTTACTTCATTCAACGTATCACTTGTGGTGTCGTTAGCATCTATTCTCAATACTTCCAACCAAGCCATCAACGAAGAGATCGGTGTCCCTAATTGGTGTGCCGTTTCTTTGGCCATACCCACCCACAAGAAATCCTGTTCGTATCTCCTTGAAGCCATGAAAGCATAGTAAGCAATCCATAAAAAGACGGCGATGACTGCCAATTGCAAGAATGGAAAAACCTCAATGGCCTTCAGTAAAGTACTGTTATCGTAATAAATGTAATTGTAGGTATTCCTTCCCGAAACAATTTGGATGGGTTCGTGAACTGCCGACATTCGCCCCATGATTTTGAGCGCTTTAGACGTATCAATTTGTTGGGTGTTTGCATTCAAGATTTTTGAAGAATCGATATGAATGAAATCGATGGGCATTTTTGACTGATCGGTGAGGATGGCAGGAATGTTTTGGTTCGACCGGATCACTTCAAAGGCAAGGTTAACGTTTCCGTCGCCGGCAGAAGCGGTAATATCGCGGTAAGCCAATGCCCATAATTTGATGTGGTTTCTTTCCTGCTCCTCCAAATCGGCAATGAATCGATTGGTATAAATCACTGAAGAAACAGCAATCCCTACCGCAGCTGCAAAAAACAACCACTTCCATCTTCCACCCCTGAGGTAAATCGATCGCCACTTCGCCATGTTACTGAATCACCATTTTTTTGATTGAAACCGAACCTTTAGATTTTCGTTCCAACAAATAAATTCCCTTGGGAAGATGTTCTAAAGAAAATGTTTGTGTTGATGAGGTCATGGATAAACGTTGATTGATCCTTCCTTGAAGGTCAATGATTGAAAACTGATCGTTTTCCTCGGCTTGAATGTGTATGTTTCCAGAAGACGGGTTGGGATAAAAACTCCAATTTGAGGTGGGTACTTCAGCCAAAGAAGTAATCACTTGTCGATCCAAAACGATATCATCTACATACAAATTGCCCATTTGCTGGCTTTTGTTCTCGAACATCATATAAACGTTACTCTTGCCAGCCAATACCGAAATGTTGATGGTGGTGTCACGCCAGTGATGAGCAGAATCCGGACGGAAATTCCCGCCTCGGCCCGACGACAAAGGAACGCCTCCGTTATCGAAAGCAACGTACTGCCACGTTTGCCCGCAATCTTCGCTGAACTTTACTCGAAGGGAATCGGAGCGACTAGGCAAACTGTAGCGATAAGAATATCGGAAATACAAATAGGCCGGACTTCCCGTGGGAAAATCAAACGAACCAAAAACCATCCCATCGAACTGATTCAAACCGGTCACGTAGCGATTATTTCGAACATAAGCAGCCGTAGTTCCTCGAGGGGAACCTCCTACAGGAATGGTGTCCCAACTCAAATCGCGATCGGGATTAACGATGCACGATGAACTTTGAGTGTAAATATTTTTTCCTTCAAAATCTTCTTTAAATGGAATTGGTTGATTTTTCAATCGATGAAAGCGGAAGGTAAATCGGTTATTGATGGTATCCCATTCATTTTGGTTGGAGCGAAGCGCTAACGTTAATTCATTCATCCCCCATTGAGATGGAATGCTCGATAAGCTAAAAGGAACGGATGTTCCCACGGCAATGGTTTGATTGACAGGAATCGTTTGAATGAGCGAATCCTTTTGATAAACCAAAACATCGATCACTTGAATGACACTATCTCCTAAGTTCTTCATTTGAATGGATGGAGAAACGGAATTGGAACAATACAAGGCGTGCGGACTTGGGATATTACTTACCGTTCCCATGGCAACGTCGTATTGACGAGATAATGCCGGAACGGGAGTAAATCGTGTTGACAAATACTGATAAGCGTTCGGCAAATTGATGATTCCATTTCCGAAAACATTATCCTCGCCTGGAGCGCCTAAATCGGCAGCGGAAAAATACAAAGCCTCTAAAATTTGTTTTCCGGTGCACATGGGGAATGCTTCTTTCAACAGCAACACCGCACCGGTTACGTGGGGAGAAGCCATCGACGTTCCGTTGTAATTGGAATACTGGTTATGTCCAATTGAAGATCGAACGCTGAATCCTGGAGCTGTAACCTCAGGGCGAATCAAAATGGAAGAATCGTTGGGAGAGATAGGGCAGCCGGTGGGTCCGCGAGAGGAAAAAGATGCAATGGGGTAACCGGCTGTATTTCCATCGAGGGCGCCCACCGTAAACGGAAGGGTTTTATCCAAGGCGATTTCTTGGGGCGCACCAACAGTGGAAGGACCGGGGCCATTGTTTCCCGCCGAATAAATATTAGCAATTCCAGCGGCCTCCACGAAGCGGAAAGTTTGGGTAAGTAAGGTTAGGCCGCAAAACGTTGAATCGACCAATCCCCCTCTACCCCAGCTGTTATTGATGGCGTCGGGAATATCGTTGATGGTAGCGGTATCCCGATCGGGATTGATGGCCCACTCGTAACCCAGCATAATCAAAGGCCAATTTTTCACATCGGCCAAATCGCTAACAATGGGATCGGTGTGCATCAAATAAGCGTTCATGGCCATGCCAATGGTATCTCGATTGGCAGGATCTAATCCAGCGATGGTTCCCGAAACGTGGGTACCATGACTGTTTTGTTTATCACCCGGGAACTTCAAATCAAAACTTCTCCAGCTTCTTTGATACGGGTAATAGCGAGCTAAAAACCGAGATTTAACGGCAGGATGATCATCCCAGAAACCTGTATCGTAAACGAGCGCCTTCCGGCCGCGTCCGGTGTAACCTAAATTCCACATGAAGGGCGCACCAACGGCTCTTAAACCGGACTCGGTGCCGTTGATGGCCTCGGTTGAAGGTTGTTCTTGAATGGGTAGCTGAACTCCCAATTGCAATTGATCCTCTGGTACAACCTCGGCTACAAAAGAATTACGAAGTAAGGAGGCAATGGCTTCTTGAGGAAGATCTACCCAAACTGCGTTGGTAATAAAGAAAAAATGTTTAACGACAACCTCGTTTCTCCATGGCTGATTCGCTAAAAACTTTTCCCAATTTTCTTTTTCCCCTTTTTGCAATTGAATGGCCTTTCGAAGAAGTTCCTTGGTACGATGGTCGGCTGGAACTTTGTTCAGATCCCAAGACCGATTCATTTCAACCAGGTTCAATTGATTTTTAAAAACAACCACAAAGGGTTTGGCGGTTAACATGGAAACACCAGCCAAAAAGCCAATGAATCCCCATAAAATTTTCTTCATAGTGGTATGGCAAATGTAATAGTTTTTTCGGAATCCCACTCAGCCTGTTTAATCCATTAACTTTGTTGAATGAACCACCAAGAACTTGCTCCAAATTATAAACTTCCTTTTACCATGCTTTTCACCTTTGCTATGGTACAATTTGTGAATGTTTTGGATTTTATGATCATGAATCCCCTTGGTCCTACTTTTGAGGAGGAATTTGGAATCAAGACTTCCCAATTTGGATTTTTGGTTGGGATTTATACCTTAACGGCTGGTATTGCAGGTTTAATAGTTTCTTCTTTTATTGATAAAACGAGGCCCAAGAAAGCGATAACAGTTATTTTCATTGGATTTCTTTTGGGCACCTTGGCTTGTGCTTTTGCGGTAGATTTCACCACCATGCTTTTGGCTCGTGCTTTTACAGGGGCCTTTGGCGGATTAATGTCGGGCATGGTCATGGCCTTCATCGGCGACACGATTCCTGTTCAAAAGCGAGGTGCGGCCATCGGCATTGTGATGAGTGCATTTGCGCTGGCATCGGTTATCGGTGTGCCATTTGGTTTATTTTTAGCCGATCGATACAGCTGGCAAACTCCATTTTTAGCCGTGGTTGGCATTGGGTTGTTGGTATTCATTGCGCTACGCGCTTACGTTCCCGATATTCCTCGCCCCGATGGAGCAGGAAAAGAAAAACGGAATCCATTTTCTGGACTTGTTGCCGCTTTCTCGGTAAACAACCACCGAAATGCTTTGATTTTAACGTTTTTGTTGATGTTGGGGCAGTTTTCCATTATCCCTTTCATTGCCAGTTACATGATCCATAACGTTGGATTTTCGAAAGATCAGCTCAATCTTATTTATTTAGTTGGAGGGTTAGCAAGTGTGGGCGTTGCTCCGTTGGCTGGAAAGTTATCGGATAAATACGGTCGTTATCCCGTTTTCGCCATCATGAGCGTCGTTGCCATTGTTCCCATTTACTTCATCACCAACTGCCCACCCATTTCTGAAATCGGTTTACCTCTTATTTTAACGGTAAGCAGTTTATTCTTTATCTGTTCAGGAGGAAGAATGATTCCTGCCAACGCCATGATCACCAGTTCCGTTCCCATGAAAATTCGAGGAGGATTTATGAGTGTGAATAGTTCCGTTCAGCATTTATCCAGCGCTTTTGCTGCGTTTATTTCCTCTCAAATTGTATTCCAACCCATCAAAAACGGACCTATTGAACGGTACGAATGGGTGGGATACATTGCTATTTTCTGCACGTTCATTGCCCTTTGGTTGGGTAAAAAACTTAAAATTGAAGGTTAAATTCGATGGAGAAACGGGTGTTTCGTTCGAAAATTGGCTGGGGATTCGTTGTGATCATCGGCTTAATTTGGGGAGGCGTAACGGTTCTACTTCTTGTTCAACAAATCTGGTGGATTGCGGCCGTGATGATCCTTCTTATTTTCTGGATTTCCCATCTTTTTTTAACCACGATTTACACCATTCAAGGAACTGAACTGGAAGTAAAAAGTGGCTTTCTATTCCGAAAGAAAATCCTCATTTCCGAGGTTCAAAAAATCATCGAAACCAACAATCCGCTAAGTTCTCCTGCCGCAAGCTTGGACCGTTTGGAGATTCGGAAATCACCCTGGGATTACGTCCTTATTTCTCCCAAACAAAAGGAAGAATTTATTCAGTCCATGTTGGAAATCAATCCCAGTATTGAAGTTAAACGAAGAAAGAAGAAATAAAAAAGCCCCGATTTTCATCGAGGCTTTCCATTTTATTTAAAACGAACTATTTTACGAGTTTTTGAATGCTTTGATGGCGTCGTTCAATCGAGGAAGAACATCAAAAACATCACCAACAACGCCATAATCAGCAGCCTTGAAGAAAGGTGCTTCTTTATCGGTATTGATGGCAACAATCACCTTGGAAGAACTCACTCCAGCCAAATGCTGAATAGCTCCAGAAATTCCGCAAGCGATGTACAAATTCGGTTTAATGGTGATTCCAGTTTGTCCAACGTGCTCGCTGTGAGGGCGCCAATGAACATCGGAAACGGGCTTGGAGCACGCTGTAGCTGCGTTCAAAGTATCGGCTAAATTTTCGATTAAGTGCCAGTTTTCGGGACCTTTCAATCCACGACCGCCGGAAACCACAACTTCCGCTTCGGTCAAGGGCACTTTGCCGGCGGCCTTCTTCACTTCTTTTACAGATACACGATTTCCAGAAGGAGAAAAAGAGCAAGATTCAACCTCAGCCATTCCAGAACCTTCAGCGAAGGAATAGGAGTTGGGCGTAAGGGAAACTACTTTCACCGATTGATTCAGCGAAAAATCAGCAAATCCTTTGTTCGAGAAAACGGAACGTTTTACGGTATTTCCTTCGGGAAGTGCAATGATTCCAGGAGCAAAAGCCGCATTCAAACGTACAGCAACGCGAGGAGCAACGGCTTTACCGGTGTAGGTATTGGAGACGATAACCCATTGAGCTCCCACTTTGGAAGCCGCATCAGAAATAACCTGCGCAAATACGCCGGCGTCCATCGAATTGAAAGAGGCATCGGAATAATGAAGCACTTTAGAAGCACCGTATTTTCCCAATTCAGCGGCATTGGCAGCATCCATGCTTCCCAATACCACCGCAGTAACGGATCCGCCAGCAATGGCCGACGCGAAGGCAACTCCTTCGAAAGCAGCTTTCTTAAAGCGTCCTTCAGAATTTTCAGCAAAAACTAATACACTCATGATTAAAGTACTTTCGCTTCGTTGTGAAGCAATGAAACCAATTCGTCCATGTTATTTGGATCGATAAACTTCACTCCTGATTTTGGAGCAGGTGCTTGAAATTGTGCCACCTCGGTGCGTTTTTCGCTTCCGTTGGCAGCAATAACTTGCAAAGGTTTGGTGCGAGCGGTCATGATTCCTCGCATGTTCGGAATACGTGGCTCGCACAAATCTTTTTGGGCCGACACTAAAAAGGGAGTTGTTACTTCCACCACTTCGCGTCCGCCATCAATGTCGCGTTCAACAGTACCCGTATTTCCGTTCACGGTAATCGCTGTAATAACGTTAACGTGAGGCAGATTCATTAATTCAGCAATCATTCCACCAACCTGTCCGCCGTTGTAATCGATGGATTCACGACCGGTGAAAATGAGATCAAAATTTTGAGAGGCTGCGTAATTCGCAATTTGTTGAGCAACGAAAAAAGCATCGGTAGGTTCTGCGTCAATGCGAACGGCATCATCAGCACCCATGGCCAAAGCTTTACGAATGTTGGGTTCAGTATCTACTCCTCCAATTGTGATGACAGTTACCGTTCCACCTCCCGTTTGTTCGTTCAATTCCAAGGCTTTGGTAATTCCTAACTCATCATACGGATTGATGATGAATTGAACCCCTGCCGTATTCAACGATTTGTTGTCGGGGGTGAAGGTAATCTTCGTGGTTGTGTCAGGAACCTGACTAACGCAAACGAGAATCTTCATAAGCTTTTTTTGTTTAATATTGTGCCTCAAAGGCGCACAAAGGTACTTATGAAAAACGTTAGACTACAACAGTTGTTTGAAATCTTTGAAACAAATGAGCAAGATTCTTTCATTGTTTACGCCATTGCCCACGAATACCAAAAAATGGAAGATTGGGACATGGCAATGGAATGGTACAACAAGCTTTATTCCATCGCTCCCGATTACCTGGGCATGTACCTTCAATGGAGCCGAGTTGCAGTTCAATTAAATCAAAATGAAAAAGCGATCGAACTTTTGGAAGATGGCATCCGATGGGCCATCGAAAAGAAAGATCTGAAAACCAAAGGAGAATTGGAAACGGAATTGAATTTGATGGATTAAAAAAAAGCGGGCCGAAGCCCGCTTTTTAGTTTTTATTGTTTTACCACTTTTAAGGTAGCTTGCTCACCATTCGAATTGATCTTCAGTAGGTAAATTCCTTTTTGAAGGTCATTCATGGAAATCACTTCCCGTTGATTGGCCATTCCTGTTCCAGTTTTCACAACTCGACCGTTCAAATCGGTAATTTGGAATTGGTACATCCCTTGGGTTAATGTAACTTCTACGTTTAAACGATCGTGGGTTGGGTTGGGATAGGCAACAACCGCTTCCGACCAATTCATATTCCCGGCTCCAAGGCGGTTGTAAATGCGACATCCAGAAGTGTCGGTACAACCTTTATAGGTAACGATACATGCATAAACGCCGCTTACAGGTGGAGTATAACTTTGTGTGGTAGCACCTGCAATCGTAGCAAATCCTTGGTTGCAACGAACCCATTGATAAGTCGCAGAATCTTGGCGAGCTTTCAATGCGGGACCGTTGTTTACCACAGCCGTGTCGGTAACCGATAAAGAAAGCACCACAACAGAATCGCAACCATCGCGACCAGAAATTCGAACGATATGATTTCCCGCCGTTGTGAAATTACGATTTCCAACGGAGTAAGAACCTCCTGGGCAGATGTTGGCCGATACTGGAGTGAAATTGGTCACACCCGTTACAAAATTAGATGTCGTTGAAGTCAGGTTGAAATTATTCAATACCCCGTCGATGTTAGCTTTTGAATCGGTGGCCATCATGATCGTTGAATTTGTTCCATTAGCAACCCCTTGGTTGAATTGGTAGTACAATTGCAATCCGGCTGCAGCAGTATCCACTGGAGCACGCATCATGCAATTAACCTCTTGGGTTGAGATGGCACGATTCCACAAAGTAACTTCATCGATCAAGCCCATGGCGTGAAAATAGGTCCCCTGCCAAGGCACACCACCAACAAAAAAGTCTGATGTTGACGTGGTTGAAATCGTACCAGTTGCTGTTACTGAATCCGTGCATACTCCATCTTTGTAAAATCTCAAACGAGTTCCATCGTAGGTCATAGCAATATGAGTCCATGTTCCAGCGGTTACCACATTTTGAGCAGCAATGGTGTAGGCCGTACCGTTGCTATTGCGAAAACGCGCTTCGATGTTTGTTGTACCCTGCAATTTAAGTAGATAGAAATCAGCATTGGTGTTGTTGCGAAATCCGCAAAAGCCTTCGTGGTGGGTGGTGAATTGTGGATTGACCCAACAAGAAACAGACATTTGTTGAGCGCCAGCAACGGTAGCCGTTGCAGAAGGAGCGGTGATAAAATCATCGGTTCCATCAAAATCCATAGCATTTTGAGGTTGAGCCATCGCCATCAATCCAGCAAATAGACCGAGGAGAACTCCAAAAAAGCGGTAATGTTTTTTCATACAGTTTAGGTTTGAAACAAAAATAAACACGAAATGAATCTTTGCACTTCTTTTTAGAGGATTTATGACAAAACAAAATGGAAAAGGTGGTGTTCAGATTCTAAAATCAAAGCAATGAATTTTTATCTCAAAAAGGTTTCAACTCTACTCTGCATTCTATTCGCTATTCACTCTCAGGCACAAACCAATGTTTCTGGAGGGATTTATCAAAATACCACGTGGACCCGCAGCAATAGTCCGTACATCATGACAGGCCCGGTGGTTGTTTTTCCGGGAGCAACATTAACCATCGAACCGGGCACCAAAGTTTTGGTTCGAGAAACCGGAAATGGCACGTCGGTAGGAACCAATTATTTGGAAGTTCGTGGCACCTTACAAATGGTGGGTCAACCCAATTTGCCCGTTCAATTCGAAGGTGAAACCCTCAAGCAACGGCGAGATGGCTGGTACGGATTAAAAATCATGCGTACTCAAGGCGCCGTCTTAAGGGCCGATTATTTCCATTTATCGAATTCCTTTTACGGATTTTTTGTAGATAACGGGGTTTTACCCGATTCTTCCGTTTTTCACCAATGCGTTTGGAAAACCAATGGATATGCTTACACTGCCTTCAATAAAAGCATTTTCGATTCTTGTGTTTTCCAGAATAACATGGTAGGTTTATCTGGCAATTTGCTTCCATCTGCCACGCCTTGGATAACGGTTAACAACTCCAACTTTAACGGCAACGACGTTGGAGTCAATCCATACGGTTCCCATGCCGTTATTCAGCAAAGTTCTTTTTCCAATAACGATATGGCCATCAGTGGAATTGGTTCCATCGAAGTGAACTTAGATTCTTTTTCTAACAATCGCATTGGCATTCGAGGCGTTCAGGGAAAAGTAGAACAATCTGTTTTCTACAATAACAACCAAGGCATCGTCGATGCAAGCGGGGTTCACATCAAAAACATTATCCTTCAGGGATCAGATCTCGGATTTGATTTGGGCGAGAATTGCATTTTGGAATGGAGCGTCGTTACCAACAACGATACGGCGGTTCAAATCAATTCAGGATTAACCTTTGGAAGTAATTATCCCATCATCAAACAAAACAAAATTTGCTACAATTCCCAATATCATGTGGTCAATGGTTCGAATTTGAACCTTAATCTTGCCCGAAACTGCTTCTGCGAAACCGATTCTGCCTCCATCGATGCGAAATTGTACGATGGATACGACGATATTACGAGAGGTTTATTTAACTTCTCCGTGTTTGATACCAGCTGTACTACTGTTTTGGATGTGGTTGAAAAGGTTTACATTGCAGGAACCCAATTAGCGACCCAAGATCTTTCGTTGAAAGCAAGTATTTTTCCTAACCCCGGAAACGATCAATTTACCGTTCGCACCAATTCACCGGTAACAAAATTAATTGTTCGAAATTTACAAGGACAAACCGTGGGCGAATTCCAAAACCGAGATTCCGTACTAACAGAATCATGGCCGAATGGGATTTATCTGATCGAAATTCAATCGGGGAAAAACCGAGATTTACTTCGTTGGATTAAGAAATAAAGGGGGATAAAAAAGGGCCTCATCGCACCGCTACAACCTCCTGCCCTTGCTACATTCCTGTCCTGGGGGAGTTCAGAGGGAGCTGGTCGTGAAGCCCGCACAAAATTACTTATTTTTACCTAAATTCCAACTTTTTTTTACGCTGGATCTACATCAATCGAAATAAAAATAGATTTAAAGATGGGCGCACCTTGGAGGGCTTTTTGAAGGTCGTGCAGGTGCGCCTTGATCGTTTGCGGCTTAATTTTTTCCACCTGGTATTTTACCTGAATTTGACGGTAATACCGATTGTTGATTTTACTAACCGGAGGAGGAACTGGCCCTAACGTTCCTTTTGGAAGCGAAATTCTCAACTTTTTGGCCATCAATTGAGCAGCTTCGTCAACAATTTCTTCTTTCTTCCCAGACAAGGTAATCACCATCATTTTTGAAAATGGAGGATACCCGAACTCCTTTCTTTCTTTGATTTGCCAATGAAAAAAAGAAGGATAATCTTGCTTTTTAAGAAATGAAAACATCGGATGTTGGGGTTGCCGCGTTTGAATGAGAACCTTTCCCTTTTTCAGGTGCCTCCCTGCCCTACCCGACACTTGCATCAATTGCTGAAATGTTCGTTCAACAGCTCGAAAATCTGTCCAACTTAAAGATTGATCAGCATTGAGCACCCCAACCAACGTTACATTTTCAAAATCCAATCCCTTGGAAATCATTTGTGTACCTACCAAAATATCGATTTCTCCCTCTTCCATGGCTTTAAAAATGTCTTTGAAAGCCGATTTCTTCTTGGTCACATCTTGGTCCAAACGTTCAATCTTGTAATCGGGGAAAAGCGCTTGCACATCTTCTTCAACTTTTTCGGTCCCAAATCCGAGCATACTTATTTCCTCACTTCCACATGATTTACAAGAACTTACCGACTTCTCTTGGTGCCCGCAATAGTGACAAACGAGGTTTTGACTCCCTTTGTGGTAATTGAGGGAAACGTCGCAGTTGGGGCATTCAACCAATTTCCCACAGGTAGAACATTGTTGAACAGGGTGATACCCTCGACGATTTCGAAATAAAATAACTTGGTCGTTGTTCTCTACTTTCTCTTGTATTTCGGAAAGAAGTGCGAAACTAAAATATTCTTTGATGGCCCCTTGCTCCTTGGCTTTTACCATATCAATCAATTCGATGGCAGGGGGAACCGCTTCTCCAAATCGCTCATCCAATTCCACCAACCCAATTTTCCCCGATTGAGCAGCGAAATACGACTCTATCGATGGAGTTGCAGACCCCAATAAAACCTGAGCATTTTGAAGTTGTGCGAGAACCAAGGCACTATCTCGGGCATGGAACCGTGGAGAGGGTTCGGCCTGCTTGTAAGCCGTATCATGCTCCTCGTCTACAATGATCAATCCCAGGTTTGAAAAGGGAAGGAAAACTCCAGAGCGCACACCCAATACCAATTGAAACTGATTTTGCACCACAGCATTGAACAATTCAACCCTTTCTTGCTCGTTCATTTTGGAATGGTAAACCCCGACTTCTCCGAAAACTTGACGAATTCTTCCAAGCAATTGCGTAGTGAGGGCAATTTCCGGGACCAAGAAAAGGACTTGTTTTCCTTGTTTTAACTGCTCTTCAATCAATTTTATGTAAATAGCCGTTTTCCCACTTCCGGTGATCCCTCGGAAAAGCACGGTTGCGAACCGAGAAAATCCTGTTTTTATTTCATCCAAAGCTTGGGACTGAGCCGAGGAAAGGATGATTTCTTTCTTTTCGACGGCAGATTCCAACAAACGGCTTACCCTTTGTTTGGATTGCAGCAATATCCCTTTTTGAATGAGGGCCGAGATGGGTTGCACTTGAACTTTGGGATGTTTAAGGAACTCCTTTCGACTTACCTCAAAGGTGGGGTTCTTCGACATTTGAAGGAAGACCAATAGCGCATCAAGTTGCTTGGGTGCTTTTTCAAGCACATCGAAAAGGATGCGCAATTGGGGATCCTCTCGAAAATTTGGGTGAAGCGATAAAACGTTTTCGAATTTCGGCGCCACCTTTTCGTTGATTTCTTCGGTAGCCATAGCGCCACCTTTTTGAATAAGGCTGCGAACAACTCCAAAGGCGGAACGCTTACGAATGATTTTCGCAGCCTCGTCCAAATCGATTTTCCCTCGAATCTGAATTGCTTCCAACAGCATAAATTCTTGGTCGCTCAACTCCATCTCGGTCTCTGCATCGAAATCGGGGTTCGGCAAGAGAATGGTTTTGGAGGCCAACTTTAGGGCAGAAGGAAAAGCTTGATTCATCACCAAGCCCAAGGGCGATAGGTAATACTGACTCATCCACTTCCAAAACTGAAGGTGCTTTTCCTCCAATAATGGGAATACATCCAATACCTCTTCTACCATTTTACAAGGATAGGAAGTTGGATTTTCAGCGTGAATATTGATGATGAGTCCGGAATAAAATTTCCCTTTTTGAAAAGGCACTACTACTCGTTTACCAACCTGAATTTCTTCTACTAAAGCAGGTGGAACGGCATACGTAAACGCATTTTCCAATGGCAAGGGTAGCAATACATCTACATAAGCTCCTATTTCCTGAAAAAGCGACATTCAACAAAAATAAGGTCAAAAATCTAGGGAAGAAGTTTTTCTTTTCCACTAATTTCGGAACATGAATCCGCAACAAACTTTCGAAATCATTGCACTTGAATTGAAAAGAAATGCCAACCCCGAAAAAAGCGTTGGCATGAAAAAATACATGAAAGACCAAGGTGACTTTCTTGGAATTTCAAGTCCGTTGCGAAAAGAGATCACCAAAGAGTGGCTAAAGGTGCGTTGGGAAACGGAATCGGAAAACTTTGATTTTTTCCATCTATTGTGGGATGCGCCCCATCGAGAATTCCAATACCTCGGCATGGAGTGGGCGCACAAACAAAAACTATGGAAGTCGGAAAATTTCCTCTCTATTTTGGAGCATTGCATCCATTCCCGCCCCTGGTGGGATACGTTGGATTTTATCGCATCGAATTGGGCAGGAGGATATTTTAGTTCATTCCCCGAAAAGCGGGAGGAGGTTTTGCCCAGGTGGATTTCTCACTCGCATTTTTGGTTCAATCGGGTGGCTATTTTGCACCAACTTACCTACAAAAGCAAAACCGACGAAGGCTGGTTAGAACGATGCATGTTGCCCCATTTTGAACAAAAGGAATTTTTCATTCGAAAATCAATCGGGTGGGCCTTGCGTCAATATGCCCGAACCTCACCCGATTGGGTTTTAGGCTTTGTTGAAAAACATCCGCTTTCTAACCTCTCCAAACGAGAGGCGTTGCGAAGAAGCGGATTTCGGAGCACTAAACTGTCAACATACCACAAAAGTTGATGCGAGGTAGAATGCTCATTTAACCACTGAACCCGCTTTTTTGCAAAACCGCTGTTATGCCCAGTGC
The DNA here is from genome assembly GCA_947501265.1 of Bacteroidota bacterium. GTDB lineage: Bacteria > Bacteroidota > Bacteroidia > UBA7662 > CANHCV01 > CANHCV01. The sequence goes on along the minus strand of CANMVY010000009.1, from coordinate 74,757 downwards.
TTCTATTTCTCATCATATTTGTCAACTGTTTCAATGTCTGTTTTTGTCAGTCCGTATAAGTCAAAAATTATTTCATTAATACGTTCTTCACAATGTTCAATTCGTGTCTTTAAGTGTTCAATTTTATTTTGAAAAGTTGTTTCGTTTAATTCGTCATTGAACTTTAAAAGCAAGTCAACCTGCTTCACAATTTCATCGTGTTTTGCTTTTTCGTCTTTGTTCTTTAAATCACATACGACTACAGGAAACTTATCAAGATCAACTTTTTTTAATTGTGGTGTGCTGTCTTTATTTGTTACCAATTTATTGATGTAAACAAATTGAAAAAGGTTTGAATTAACTAAGGCAGTAAAATATTTTAATGAGTTCGAGGTTTTATTATTTATTAGAAAATACAATGATTGTTCTGGATACATTCCAGAACAATCAAATGTTGCAATAATTGGAAAACCTGTTTTCCGCAAAAGAACCTTTTCTTTTACACCAAGCTTCTTAATATCATTAGTGCCACCTTTGATTGTATTCGGGCCAAATTCACAATAAAAATTGTCCAAAAAACAATACTTACCGATGCTTCTGCCTTTTGCAATTTTTATTTGGTTACTATTTTTTTTCTCCTTTGAAACTTGTTTTGTGTCAAGGATAACGCCTGTTTTACTTTCAATGATTTCAGAAAATGGCGTTGCTCTTTTATTCTTAAATACCTTGTCAATGACTTTTGAGGATTGGTCATTGCTTTCATAGCTGAACTTCTTCTCAGTATCTACTAAATAATCATTTGAATATTTAGTTTGGAGTTTTTTCCCAAACTCACCTACAACAATCTTATAGTTGTTTTCCTTTTCCTTTTTATTAGTTATTCGGAAAATTAAAGTGTCTGTTACAATTCCTGGAAATGGTGCTTTATAAAGTAATTCTTCTATTTTGTAAGTTTTTAGAATTTTTGTACGAAGGCTAATGAATTGTTCATTATAACCTAGCCTATCAGGAACAATGAAAGTGAAATAACCCTTCTCATTGATAAGTTCGAGACCCTTGTGAACAAAATATTCATATAGATTAGGTCTATAAGTATTACCAGAATACTTCCGAATCAAGTATTGCTGCGCTTGTGGATTTAATATATCGTTACCAAATTTTCCATTCAATGAAACCCAAGGCGGATTTCCTATAATTACATCGAAGCCACCTTGTTTAAATATGTCTGCAAATGATTTCTTCCAACTGAATGGCTTTATTGTTTTTTCATCTCCATAGTCGAACTCTTCGTCATAATAATCAGTATCAACTAAGCTATTTCCACTTTTGATATTGTTGTCTAGTGTAGGTAAAACTCTGTCGTTAAAAAGTTTCATCTGTGTTTCAATACTCGCTTGCGTTTCGCCTTCCATACATTTTAAAAGAAGTGATAATTTTGTTACTTCTACTGCGTTAACGTCAATGTCAACTCCAAAAATGTTATTAAGTAAAATTCGTTTCTTCTCAGCAGTTGTTAAATTGCCCTCAGGTGTTAATGGATTGCCTTTATTTCCTTTAGACCGCTTACCATTATCAGTGTAGTAATTCTTATGCCAATCAAGTAAATATTGATAAGCACCTAATAAAAAACTGCCACTGCCGCAGGCAGGGTCGGCTATTTTTATTTTTGCAATTTCTTTTGGTGCTTTGCCTTCTATCAGTTTTCCAACGGAGTATTTTATTATGTAGTCAACTATGTATTGTGGTGTATAGTAAACGCCACCTGCTTTTCTTACTGCTGGTTTTTCTTCTATTTTTGCACGATGTGCCTTATCAACTTTAATTTGTTTTCCAAGAAACTGTTCATAAGCTGTCCCTAAAATTTCAACTGACAAAACTGAAAATTCGTAAGGACTTTCAGGGTAGTAAAGTTCATTGATAATAGATTTTACAACTTTGTTATCAACTTTTAATGTTTTACTAATTTTGTCTTTGTTAAAATCAAAAAGTCCTGAATTGTATTTGTCGTCTGCTTCTTGGTAAATTCTAAATAGGTTGTCGTAATATTCACCACTTTTAAGAACAGACTTTAAATTGCCATATGGTTCAATGCTTCTATCTTCTGCAATTCTTAAGAAAATAATTCTGTCAATGGTTTGCTGAACAGCAAAATTTATTTCGTCTTCATTAAGGTTTTTATTGTTCCAACTGATTGAAGTTGCGAGATAAGTCCTCCATCTGTCTAGGGATTGTAGAAATTCATTGTCAACAGTTGTTGTTCCTTTTTTATATGTGTCGCTTTGAACAAATTTGTCAAAACTACCTTGAAGAACTTTCTCTTTGCTAAATGTGTCCCAAATGAAATCAAACTCTTTTAAATAGTCGGAATAAGTAATGTATTTAAGTCTTGCTGTTGCTGCTTTGTCGCTTGGGTTTGGCTTTTTTGTGCAATCGTAAATGGCAAATTCTTCAAAGTCAGTTACAATACTAATTGCAAGTTTTGCACTCCATCCGTAACGTCTAACTTGATATGCTGGTAAAATGTCGTCTTTAATTGCAATACTTGGTTTTTTAGCTTCAACAAAAAATAATCTTTTTCCACCAACTAGCCTAAATGAATAATCAGGCGCTTTGGTTGCTTTACCAACTTTGACTTTGTCCTCGTGTATCACTTCACGATAACTTTCCGCATAACCATTTTCATTGTCTATGTCCCAACCAAGTGCTTTAAAGAAAGGGTCAATAAAGTCACGTCTAGTTAGAGTTTCATTGTATTCAGCCTTTCTATAAAATTCTTTTTGTTCGTCAAACCGATCTACCAGTTTTTTGATTTTTTTATAAGCGTCTTGTTTGGTCATGTTTTCTGTAAAATTATATTGTCAAATTTAGTCATTTTTGTCTGTACAGTTGTCGTTCATAGCATTGGGCATAACGAGAGGCGTTGAAGCATTTGTAATCATTCGCCACCTGTTTTTGGCGTGGGCTTATTCATTTTAGGTTTCGGCGTTTCCGATGGATCTGCTTTGGGTTTGGATGGCGCATTATTCACCGGAGGAGCCGTTCTTACGGGCTCTTTCACCGTAGGCTTGGGCGTTGCCGACTGACTTGGCCGTGTTGTAGGCTCGGTTGTTGTGGGTTTAACAGGTCGCAGGCTGGCCGTTGGCGTTTTGGGCGTTTTACTTTCTTCTACCTTTCTCTGTGGCTCTTGAATTTGGTTACCACGATTTGGCGATTGTCCACCACCGCTGCGAGGGGTGCTTTCCGTTTGTCCGGGAGTTGGTTCCGGCTGATAGTTAATCACCAATTGCTCTTGTTCACGGCCATTTGGTGTTGTAACGGTAATGGTTATCGGATTAATTCCCACCGTTAGTTGCAACGGACAAGTCATTCGGAAGGTAACGGGATCGTACGAAAAGCTCACCACATTATTGTTGTGAATGACTTCAATTTCTTCGTTGCTTGAAACATTCCTCACCTCCGCTTGGAGGGTAATGCGATCTTGATTCACGGTAGAATTTCTACGAGCCGGATTCAAAACATTCAGCAATGGCGCTCCCGAATTGCTGGTCAAATCGTGGTACAACTGAGCTGAATCTTCGGCATGTCCGTTGGCCGTGTTTACTTCTACAAAAAGATAGTTATCTCCGGTGCGAGGACGAATGCTGGTTTCTAAGGTTTTGGTTGAAGCATCAAATCCAAATACATGATTAACACCATTCAATTTAAATCGAATTTGGCTGGAAGCCGTAACATTTTCAAATCGAATTTGAACGCGATAGGTAGAAGAATAGCTGGTATTATTCATTCTTCCTGAAGGGTTTACCCAAATAATTCTAGGAATTCGGTTAGGGTCGGCGGGCTCGGCAGATGGATTACTTGGTGTTCCAGTTGGAGTTGCCAACGTAATTCGAACCGATTTCGAATCGCTTCCTCCAGCATTTCTTGCCAAGATGGAAACAGTATTGATTCCATCTTGAAGGGAAAGCGGCACTTGCACGCTTCCATCTTCTGGTGAAAATTGAAATGCAATGGGATTTCCATTTTGGGTAACCGTTAATTCATTGGAGGTTGCAACGTTTCGCACTTGTGCAACGGCGGTGTAATCTATGGAATTCACTCGAATAGATGAAGAAGACGGTGTGGTCCATTGAACGGTTGGAGCTAATGCAACAGGAGGATTTGTGCTTCCGCCTGTGCTTCCGCCCGTGCTTCCGCCGGTGCTTCCGCCCGTATTTCCGCCGGTGTTTCCGCCGGTGTTTCCGCCGGTGTTTCCGCCCGTATTTCCGCCTGTATTTCCATTTGAACCGGTGGTGGATGTTCGAGTGATGGTTTTCACCAATTGATCAGATCCGGCAGAATTCTTTGCTTTGATTTCAATGACATTTGCATCTAATTGAAGTGGGGTAGAAATGGTGATGGTTTGATTGGAATACGAATACGTAAAAAATACCGATTTGCCATTTACACTGACTTGGATATCGGATTTATTTTTAACGTTAGCAACCTTAACTTGGATGATTTCGGTGGCTTTCGATGTGGTGAGTTGGGTTGGACTTAACCACTGAAGAGTTGGGGGATTTTCTGAATTGTAATTTACGATCGCTGTTTCCGCAGCTGTACCCTTGGAATTGGTTCCAATAATTTGGATGGTATTGGAGCCTTGATTGCAGAAAAATGAACCAGTTAAAACTCCATTGGATTCATTGTAGAAAAAAGCAACGGTTTCATTTCCATTGATGTAGACTTTCACATCTTGAGAACGAGCAACGTTTTTCACTACCGCTGCATATTCATAAGAAGTAAAGGTATTTACCCAATTGAACGGACTCCGTGAAGGTTTGGTAAAGACAATTTGAGGAGCTGCAATGGGATTGGTTGGGTTATTAGGATTTGTTGGATTTGTTGGATTTGTCGGGTTGGTAGGATTAGTTGGATTAGTTGGATTAGTTGGATTGGTTGGATTAGTTGGATTAGTTGGATTGGTTGGATTAGTTGGATTGGTTGGATTGGTTGGATTGGTTGGATTGGTTGGATTGGTTGGATTAACCGGGTCGAACGTCCCTCCTTCTCGCACCAGCATGAGATTTTCAACATCACTTCCAAATTCATTTCTTGCACGAATGCTGAGGTAATGGTTTCCGGGTTCCAACATTAAATTGGCGGTCACCATTCCTGAAATGGAATTGAAGCTGAAATTGGTTACCTTTTGCTGATCAAAAGTGAGGGTAATTTGAGATGGATCGGTAACTTGCTTTACCACGGCCTCAAAAAGCACTTTTTCTTGGGTTGTAGAGAAAAAGTTACGGGAAGTTGGGCGCATCAAATCGATGGTTGGTGCTTTTCCAAAATTGCTGGGCGTCGAATTTCTTTCAACGGTAACTTCGGCTGTAGAAGATTGAGTACCACCTGCATTTCGGGCAATAACATTCAATCGGTTTACTCCAATTACCAAGGGAAGCACTGCGGAAACCGTTCCTGAATTGGCATCAAAAGTGAAATCATAAATTTGATTTCCGCGAGCCATCAATTGGATCTGATTTTTTTCAGTGACTTGTTTCACTACGGCTTGAAAAGTGAAGATTTCATCCGAAGTATTGCCCATACCGCCTGAAGGGTTCATCCAAAAAATTTGAGGAGCCAATACGGTATTGGTGGGCGGATTGTTGCGAATGGTATCGATGAACACCGGTTTTACATCGTAAACAAGGGTGCGAGAACCCGAAGCTTGGCCTTGATCGTTTCGAGCCATCACCACAATTTCATTGGACCCGCGCTGAAGGTTTAGGGTAGATGTGAGTGTTTGGGAAGTTGGATTCCATGAAAATCGGTCATCCTGAACTCCATTCACCAAAAAAGTAATTTGACTTCGTTCTTTTACCTGAAACACTTTGGCTCGAACTGTTACTACAGAAGAGGCAGATTCATAAGGATTTCCGACAGGAAATTCCCAACGAACACTGGGTTCTATGTCGTTTTGTACCTGATTTCCTTTGTCTCCACGATTTTTTCGATTCAAGCGACCGCCAATCGTAAACTCTGTTTTTAAGGCTGTATAATGAAAGCGGTCGTATTTCGCACGAATATCGGTTGAAGCATAACCATCCAAGCGATCTTCTTTCCAAGGAAATGAAACTTTGTGTTCCAATCCAATCATCCACCCTGGAGTGAGGTAAAAACCAAGACCGGCACCTAACGAGGGTGTGAACCTTAAACGATACGTGTTTAAATCGTACCCTACAGCTGCCGATTCGTAATCCAAGGTAAAAAGATTTCCATCTTTCTGAAGGTTACGAATTTGATCAGCAATTTGATAGGGATCTTTCTGATTCGTATTGATGGAGGAAAAATTGTATCCGTCTCCATTTTCGCGAATGATTTCTTGGAAAACCTGATATCCTGCAATTCCCAATCCTCCAAATCCGTACAAATAAATCCCAGTTTTTTCACGCAAACGATTAAATCCCAAAACCAATTCTAGGTTTCCTTCTTTAAAAATGGTGCGATGATTATGGAATAAACTATCCGTAGCTTGATAAGCATTCGAAAAATTAAAATCTTGCTTGAAGACATTTTCATCGCTTGCAACAGTCCTGAAGGTCTGATTTCCTTCGGACTTTGCGTTCAACCAACGTCCACGAAGATCAACCGCCCAAAAAGCATTTGGCTTGCTGTAAACGGGAATTCCCAGGGTTAATCCGCGAGAAAACATTGGATAAACTTGTTGAACGTCGGATTGCTGCCAACCACCGCCCATGTTTAATCCCAATTTGACTCCTCCGTAACGAATTTCAGAGGTTTGTCCATAACTAGAAAGGTAGATCAATCCAAAAAACAGGAACAATACCGGGTAAAGAACTTTTTTCATAAAAACCATTTTTCAATGCCTTTTCAAAAATAGAGCTAAAACCTTCAAGTCGGTTTAAATGCGTTTTTTTCTTTCTTACCTCCTTCAATTTGTCCATTTTATTAGACCCTTCATTTGCACTTTTTTTTCGAACTTTGCGGCATGAATTCACAAAATTTTCCAAATGGTGGCGTTGAGGTTCACCGTTCTCAAGGAATTGCAACCATAACTTTTTATCACCCGCAATCCAATTCCCTTCCCGGTGCTGTTTTGCGTTCGTTGGCCGAAAACATTGAAAACGAAGGAAAACATGAAGATTCCAGAGTCATCGTTCTTCAATCCGTAGGCGACAAGGCCTTTTGTGCTGGAGCGTCTTTTGATGAATTGATTGCCATTGACGATCTAGAAACAGGAAAGCGTTTCTTTTCCGGATTTGCTATGGTTATCAATGCCCTTCGCCAATGTCCTAAATTGGTGATTGGACGAGTTCAAGGAAAAGCAGTAGGCGGAGGCGTTGGAATTGCCTCTTCGGTTGATTATTGTTTTGCCGTTGAAAGTGCATCGGTTAAATTATCGGAACTTGCCGTTGGAATTGGTCCGTTTGTGGTTGGTCCTGCGGTTGAACGAAAAATTGGTGTTTCCGGAATGTCGCAGCTCGCCATCGATGCTACCGAATGGAGAAGTGCCCGTTGGGCCGAACAACACGGGTTGTACGCTCAAGTTTTTTCAAATGCTGAAGAGATGGATGCTGCTATTCAAACATTGGCACAAAAATTGGCTTCATCGAATCCAGAGGCCATGCAGGAATTGAAGAAAATCTTTTGGGCTGGAACCGAACACTGGGATCAATTGTTGATTGAAAGAGCGGGCATCAGCGGAAAATTGGTTCTTTCTGAATTCACGAGGAACGCCATTCAAAAGTTTAAAAGCAAATGATGATGAAAACAATAGCCCTGATGGGACTGATGTGGTTAGGTTTCGGCCTTTCCGCTTCCGCCCAAGAACAACCCGAACAATCCAAGGCCGAAATCCGCTTCGAAAAAGAAACCCACGATTTCGGAAAAATTCGGGAAGGTGAATTGCCCTCTTTCGAATTTAAATTCACCAACGTTGGCGAAGAGCCTTTGGTCATTTCTCGTGTCAATGTTTCTTGCGGATGCACCACACCCGATTGGACCCGTGGCCCCATCCCTCCCGGAAAAACAGGTTTCGTTAAGGCCACGTACAATTCTGCCGGACGTCCGGGTGCTTTCGATCGTTCTGTAACCATCACCACCAATGCCAAAACACCGGTAAAAGTGCTCAACATCAAAGGCGATGTGATTCCTCAGCAACCCAACGAGCCGATTTCGCCTTCATCACAAAAACCTTCCATTTTACAAAAAGATCAAAACTAATCCATGCCAGCCATTTCAAACCGCGGACACCAAATGCCCGCATCACCGATTCGTAAGCTTGTTCCTTTTGCAGAGGCAGCTGCCAAACGAGGCACCGAAATTTTTTACCTCAACATTGGGCAGCCCGATATTGTTACCCCACCTCAATTCATGAATGCCATCCGAAACGTTGATATTGATGTTTTGGCTTACTCTCATTCGGCTGGGAACGAATCGTATCGAACCAAATTGGCGCAGTACTACACCAACCAAGGCATTGCGATTACCTCTACCGATCTCATGATTACCGTTGGAGGATCGGAAGCCATTGTATTCGCCATGATGTCGTGCTTCAATCCAGGCGATGAAGTTATTATTCCTGAACCTTTTTATGCCAATTACAACGGATTTGCTACCATGGCTGGGGTAACCGTAAAACCCATCACGGCCAGCATTTCGAACGGGTTTGCACTCCCCTCTTCCGAAGCATTCGAAGCATTGATTACTGATAAAACCAAAGGAATCATCATTTGCAATCCCAATAATCCAACGGGTTATTTGTATTCCAAAGAAGAGCTATTGGCTTTGCGCGATTTGGCCTTGAAGTACGATTTGTTTTTGTTTGCCGATGAGGTTTATCGCGATTTTTGTTACGAAGGAAAAGAACACATTTCCATTCTAACGTTGGACGGATTGGAAGAACACGCGATCGTTATAGATTCGGTTTCTAAAAAATACTCGGCTTGCGGCGCTCGAATCGGCACGTTGATTTCCAGAAATAAAGAAGTGATGAGCACCGCCTTGAAATTCGCTCAAGCGCGATTGAGTCCACCAACCTTCGAACAAATTGGCGCTGAGGCTGCGATTGAAGTTCCTTCTACCTATTTTGAAGAGGTTTCGGCAGAATATGTTTCTCGCCGCGATTTGGTGGTTAAGCGACTAAATGCCATGCCTGGGGTAACGTGCCCCAATCCCGGTGGTGCTTTTTATGTCGTGGTGGAACTTCCTATCGACGATTCCGATAAATTTTGCCAGTGGATGTTGGAATCATTTGAGCACAACGGCACCACAGTGATGATGGCGCCAGCAACCGGATTTTACGCTACACCTGGACTTGGAAAAAAAGAAGTTCGAATGGCGTATGTCCTGAATAAACACGATTTAGATTTGGCTATGGATGCCCTTCAAGCTGGCTTGATTGCGTATCAAAAAGAAATGAATTAAACAAAAAAACCGCCGAATGGCGGTTTTTTTGTTATGGTTTAGCTTTTTTAGCTTTCATCACCAAATCGAAGTTGGCTGGAACTTCAATGGAGCCAAGGAATGGAACTGAAACCTTGGTTTTTGTAGCAGCTTTGGTGTTCCATGACGCTTCGGTAAGAATTTGATTGGTTTTCATGATATCAAACTCGGCACCGCCTTCTGCGGGAATCACGTGGATGAGCGAATCGGTTTCGGTAAAGGTTCCTGATTCTTTCATTCGAACCTCCAACGGACCGATGGCAAAATTTCCAACACGCAACGAATCTGTTTCAAAAGTAATGTCGTAAAAGACCTCGGACGTTTCCCGAATAAAGGCGATGTAGCCACGTTGTTTGGCTTCACCAGAAAATCTCCCTCCTAGCCCAAAAGGAACATTGAGCGAACCATTGTAGGCAATGCTATCAACGAACCATACACCATTGATGGTCTTTTTACTGTAGGTAGACTTGGTGCATGAGGCCAAAGAAATAACAGCCATCATGCCAATAAAGATCGATTTTTTCAAAAGCATTCTTCAAAGTAAATGAAAAATACCTTGAATTCCAACCAATTATTTTTCGGCAATGAGGCCGTAAACGTAGGGAATATCCACCTTGGAACGATGTCGGAACATTCCGTTTTCACCTTCCAACCAAGAAAAACAAGGGTATGGGGAATAATCCCATTCCTTAAATTTCTCCAATCGTAACCCCGCTTTGAGGATTGAATCCAAAATGTCTTGAAACGAATAATTGAAGGTGATGTTGGTTCCTCCCACGTTGGATTCCGGATCGGCATAACTCCCCGTCGTTGTTTCAACGATGGGTTGGCGATTGAAATACGGATAGTGAAACAACGAACCGTCGTCGCCAACCGTTGAGCAAACGGGATGAAAATCCACCAAGATCAATTTCCCATAGGGTTTGAGATGCTTGGCCACGATTTGAGCCCATTTCGATAAATCGTCCAGCCACAATAACGTTCCGTAACTCATGTAAACGATATCGTATTCTCCCAGCGAATGCTCTTCCAACTCGTAAAGATTTGACTGAACAAACTTGGTGGTCTGACCCAATTCTTCTGCAAAACTTTTGGCTTGAATAATGGCTTTGGACGAAAAATCGACTCCTGTAACTCTGGCGCCCATTCGAGAAAGGGAAATGGAATCCTGTCCGAAATGGCACATCAAATGAAGGATGCGCACATCTTTTAAGTTGGCGGGTAACAACTCCAATTCCGGAGGATTCAGGGACGATTTGCCGCCTTTCCACGATGCTACATCGTAAAATTCAGATTCAACATGAACCGCTACACGTTGATCCCAATACTTTCGGTTTTCTTGATAAATGTTCATATCAATATTCTAAAACAAATCCATCATTGCAGTAAAATTGCAAAACCTTACCAGATTCACGCTCAACGTTCAAGCTCGATCGATAAAATAGTACAACCACTTTTCTTCCATTCATTTCTGTGGAAAATTGAGACAAATCTTCGTTCAGGTTATTATTTTGGAATTCTTCTCCTTTCAACCTTTTTGGAAGTCGTTGAATGAATGATTTTAATTCAACCTTGGTCTTTTTACCGTTCTCCTCGCAAATCAGGGTTTGATCCTCTATCCGATACTTTCCTGAATAATTATCCATTCTATATGCCTTTTTGGCTCCTAACAAAGGAATTTCATTCCAATTGTATCTATCATAGTCGATGTGAATTTCTTTAGATTGAAATTTATCCTGATTATCTGCCCTACTGGGATTAGAATTTGGTAGTTTCCAGTCCTCTTCCAATCGGTTCATATAAGCGTAAACTTCATTTTCTTCATTCAACGGTGCTAAGGTAGAATCGGATGGCAAAAATCCATCTAAACCATTATTACCAAAATGTCCAGCTAAAAACTCAATGGTTTGACTTAACTCGTATTTGATGGAATCATTGGTCGAGGTTCGGATTTTATCTTCCAAGATTTTTCCATTTTCATCCATCCATTTTTGTTCGGTGAGAATGGAATTCAACCGATTTCGCTGACTTCGCTTAGCAACATTTTCGGCACTCAACGGACCGAGAAGTAAAACAGCCACCAAGACAAACAAAGACAAAGGAATGCTGATGATGTTGGTGCGTTTTAAAAAAGTAAAGTAGGCGGTAATTCCTGCGAGCCAAAGGGCCAATCCGAAAATGATTACCCGATTTTCGGTCCATCCGTATTCTAAAAAACGCGTTGAAATGGCCACAAACAACAAAATGATGAGCGGCCAAAGCGCCCAATAATATCCTTTGGTGTACCATTTCACCCAGGGCGCTTTTTCATCTTGCTGAAGGGGACTTACCAACAAGAGCGCCAGCATCCCCGCTGTGGCAAAAGCCAAAATTAGATAGGTTACCCAACCTTGAGGCAGTTCCGTGAGAAACGAAATTTTCGCCGAATACACGTATAAAATAGAAAGGTAAATGACCACCAACGGCATCAAAACGTATTGAACAAACTTCTTCAAGCCGTTGGGAAAGGAACGATCTTCCTCCAAAGACAAAACATCTACCGGCAAACCACCCAAAAAGAAAATCGTATTGAAAGGTAGGCCAATGATCAACAAAAGATCAATCCAAATTTTCTCGTGAATCTCCATTTCGAATAAGAATTGAAGAGCGAGAAGAGCCAACGATAATCCTCCGTACAAGACTGCTGAATACAAAGCGCCTAGTAAAAAACGGAGGAACATCGTTTTGTTGAATTGCCAGAAGGCTTGAATGGAATTCGATCGAAAAAAAGGCAAAAAAGCGGCTAACAAGTGAAACAAAATGGCAAACCCGAAAAAGTGCAAAGCGAAACTTTGGGGTAACATTTTGATGTTCGGAATTTCGAACATCAACAATCCCATTAACCCTACTCCTCCCAAAAGAATCAATTGTTTCTTAAGGGTAGAAATGCTCAAATTCTCCAACCAAACGTGCAAGGCCGTGAACAAAGGAAGACCAAGCAATAAGATGACGTTGATATGAACCCACCAAATATCCTCGATATCATTTTCAATGAGAACAATGGCCAAGACCGCTGATACCAAAGCGAAAACAAAAGTCAAGGGAAATCTGGAAAGAGTGGTTCGACTTTGGGTCATTAACTCTTTCAAGGAGAAGATTTTTTTCATGGGATTAGATTTGATGCTTAAACCACGTCAGTTGCCGTTTGGCGTAGTTCCTGCTGTGCTGTTTCACTTTATCAACGGCAAAATCGAGCGAATATTCTCCATCGAAGTAGGGAAAAAATTCGGCGTAACCCACCGTTTGAAGTGGTTCCAACCGCTGGAACGAAATCAAGGTACGAACTTCTTCCAACAATCCCAACTCCATCATGTCATCTACCCGCCGGTTAATGCGATCATACAAGTCCGAACGATCCATTTCCATGTTTTCGTAAGTCGTTGTGAAAGGTCGTTCCAATGCTGCTTTTAAACGAAGTTCACTAAACTTTTTACCGGTAATGGCCATCACCTCCAAGGCGCGAACCAAGCGACGTGGATTTTTCAAGTCGGCCGTTCGCGCATATTCGGGATCCAACTCTTCCAATTTTTTTGACAATTGATCCCAACCCAACGATTCTCCCTCTTCCATCAAAGCTGCCCGAACATGGTCATCCTTCGGTAAGTTATCCAATCCCTCCAACAAAGCTTTGATGTACAATCCCGAACCACCAACAACCACAACCGTGTCGTGAACTTGAAATAGGTTCGACAACGTTTCCAAAGCCTCGCGCTCAAATTGTCCTGCCGTTAACGGCTGATGAATCGAATGCGAGGCTATAAAATGATGAGGAACAGCGCTCAATTCTTCTACACTCGGACGGGCTACCCCAATGTTCATTTCTTGGTAAACTTGCCGACTATCTGCACTAAGGATTTCTGTTTGAAACTTTTGGGCAATTTCAATTGCTCGTGCCGTTTTTCCAACGGCGGTTGGACCAACCACGGCAATAATATGTTTGGAATTCGTCAATTTACAGGCGGTTTCAATCCGTAATTTTTGGCAATTTCGAGCATATACTCAAAAGCCGATGGATAATCGCTTTCAATTTTTCCATCGAGGATGGCTTCACGCACCGCTGTTTTTATCTCTCCAACTGCTCTCGATGCTGGAATTTTAAAGGTTTCCATGATGATTTCGCCGGTAATGGGTGGCTGCCAAGTACGAATTCGATCCCTTTCCTCCAAATCGGCAATTTTAGATTCCAGTAAATTGAGATTTTCAAGAATACGCTTTACTTTGGCTTCATTCTTAGAGGTAATGTCGGCCCTGCAAAGGGTAAGTAACCCCCGCAAATCGTCGCCCGCGTCGAACACCAAACGGCGAATGGCACTGTCGGTAATATCTTCTTTGTTCAACGACATGGGCCGCAAATGCAAACGAACCAATTTCTGAACGTATTTCATTTTTTCGTTCAGCGGCAAACGGAGGCGTTTAAAAATTCCGGGAACCATGCGAGCTCCCATGTCTTCGTGACCGTGAAAAGTCCATCCAACCTTAGGTTCAAATCGTTGGGTTGGAGGTTTGGCAATATCGTGTAAAATCGCCGACCAACGCGTCCATAAATCATCGGTTAGCAAGGCGATTTGATCCAACACTTGGAGGGTGTGGTAAAAATTATCCTTGTGTCGAATTCCATTCACTTCTTTCACCCCGTGCAAAGCCACCATTTCAGGGAAAAATTCGTGTAATACCTTGGTATCAAAAAGCAACTTAAAGCCGATAGACGGTCTTTTAGATAAGATGATCTTGTTTAATTCTTCCACAATCCGCTCTTTGCTCACAATAGAAAGTCGTGAAGCTTGATCGGAAATGGCCTGAAGCGTAACGGGATCAATGTGAAATTGGAGCTGGGCAGCAAATCGAATAGCACGAAGCATGCGCAAAGGATCGTCGGAAAACGTTGTTAGCGGATCCATTGGCGTAACAATCCGTTTGGCTTCCAAATCGGCAATACCACCGAAAGGATCTTTCAGCAACCCGAATTGTGGGTAAATTTGAATGGATAAGGCATTGATGGTAAAATCACGGCGTTCCATGTCTTCCTGAAAGGTCCCGAATTCAACGACGGGATTTCGGGAATCGGACTGGTACGATTCTTTGCGAGCGCCAACAAACTCTACTTCCAGGTCGTCTTCGAAGCGAAATGCGGCTGTTCCGTAATTGGCATAATACCCGTAATGGGAACAGCCAGGAACGGTTTTCACCATTTTTTCAGCGAAGGAAACCCCATCACCAATGACAACAAAATCGACGTCTTTGGATTCTCGATTTAAAATCAAATCGCGAACGTACCCGCCTACGACGTAACATTCGGTTTGGGAGGATTCTGCCACTTCCCTAACTTTCTCAAAAAAAGGATGTTTTAGCACCGAATTACATCTTTTCTGGAACACCAATTCCCAATAATCCAGTAGCGTATTTCAAACAATCCGCCGTTTTCTGATTTAACCACAACCGAAAAACCACGGTTTGAGGATCCGGACTGGGTTGCTTAAAAATCGGACACTCGGTATAGAACTTGTTGTAGGTCTTGGCTAAATCGTACACGTAATTGCACAAATGGCCCGGATTATTTTGCGTTGCAGCCTCCATTCGAACCGATGTGAATTGATTCAATTTCTTCACCAATTCTTTTTCTGAAGACTCCAAATCAAGTTTCTCCCCGGCATAACGAGTCGTTAAACCCTCTTGGTTTGCTTTTCTCAGGATGGATTTGATTCTCGCATGAACGTATTGAATGAAGGTAGCCGTGTTCCCTTGGGTATCGATGGATTCTTCGGGGTTGAAAACCATTTTCTTTTTGGGATCCACCTTTAAAAGGAAATATTTCAATCCACCTAAACCGATCATTTCAAACAAATCGTGGCTTTCTTTTTCAGAAAGACCGTCAATTTTCCCAAGTTCCGAGGTACGTTCCTTCGCAACTTCAAACATCTCCTGCATCAAATCATCGGCGTCGACCACGGTTCCTTCCCTACTTTTCATTTTTCCGGTGGGCAACTCGATCATTCCATAACTCAGGTGGAAGCAATTTTTTGCCCATTCAAAACCCAGTTTCTCGAGAATTTTGAACAACACCTTGAAATGGTAATCCTGCTCATTTCCCACGGTGTAAATCATGGAATCCATGTGAAAATCCTCGAAGCGCTCCAAGGCAGTTCCAATGTCTTGGGTGATGTACACGCTGGTGCCGTCTTTGCGAAGAACCAACTTTTCATCCAAGCCATCAGCCGTTAAATCGATCCAAACCGATCCGTCATCTTTTCTGTAGAACACCCCTTTTTCCAAACCGAGTTCCACGTATTTTTTTCCGAGGAGGTAGGTTTGGCTCTCGTAATAGTTTTTATCGAAGGAAACACCCATGCGTTGGTTGGTGGCTTCGAAGCCTTTGAACACCCATTCGTTCATGGTTTTCCAAAGATCCATCACCTCAACATCTCCTTGCTCCCATTTCTGAAGCATTTCTCTGGCTTCCAATAAAATAGGGGCGTTTGCTTCAGCTTCTTCTTGAGTTAAACCTTTTTCAAGCAACTCTTTCACTTGCCGCTTAAACTCTTGATCATAAGCAACATAGAACTTCCCAACTAAATGATCACCTTTCATCCTGGAAGATTCCGGTGTTTCTCCATTTCCGAACTTCTGCCAAGCTAACATGGACTTACAGATGTGAATGCCTCGATCGTTGATTACCTGTACTTTAACAACATCACACCCGATGGATTGATGCAAGTTGGCCACTGAAAATCCGAGCAAATTATTTCGAACGTGTCCCAAGTGAAGCGGTTTGTTGGTATTGGGCGAACAATACTCCACCACGACCTTTTTGCCTGTTTTTGGAAGATCGGAAAACGAAAGCTGTTGCAGCGTATGTACAAACTCTTCCGATGCGATGGTGAGGTTTAAAAAGCCTTTTACCACATTGAAAGCTAGAACTGATGGAGCATGATCCAAAAACAATTGACCAAATTCCTGACCGAGCTGTTCGGGTGATTTTTTGATGACCTTGAGAAATGGGAAAACCACCAAAGTGAGGTCTCCTTCAAACTCAGGTCGTGTTTCTTGCCATTGAATGAGGTTTTCAACCGATTCGATGTGGTGAGTCGATTGCAAATGGGCCGCTAAAATTGCCGTTAATTGTTCCATGTTAGAATAAGCTACCTTGAGTTAAATCGTCGGGGTTAATGGGTTTAATATCAAATTCGATGGTGGTTCCGATTTCGATAGCATCGTCGCCCATCTCATCGTCGCCGCCCTCGTCGAACGACTTGTTTTCATCGACCACCGGAAGGGCGGCCAAAGGATCGGGATCAGGGTCGGGATTGGTTAAAACAACTTCAACAATCGGTTTATCTGAAATTTTATTTCCATTTGCTTTCCAACCTTTTACATCGATGAACTCCGACAAATCCCAGGACTTTCCTTGTTCTTTGGAACGACCATTTTTTACCCACAAATCAACGAGCGGATTATCGACCGTGGTGGCAAAGACGAACTTAGAGCCAGCACTTTCGGAGATGAATGAAAACCGTTTATCGGTGGTGCTGGTTTCAATCAGGAATCGTTTGCACGCCCATGTTTCGCTTTCTCCAACGTAGTGAACCACCGACAATGGGCGTTTGGGGTTCCAGCGTTCCAAACGGTAAATCTTGGCAAAATCGTAGTGGTTGGTTAATTCGAAATTTGTCAACTCGTAACTTCCGTCGTTGAAAATCACCAGAATTCGATCGTCGCTATCGAAGGCACCAAGAAAACGACCACGTCCGTCTTTGTTCAATCGACCCACATTCTCTTCAAACCAAACTTTAACTCCACCAATGGAGGAGCGCCCTTTTTCTTTGAATTGGATCTTTCGAAGAGGCTGCTTGGTGAGGATATTCCCTTGCGAGCCTCGGCCTTTGATGGCAATTTCTGCAAAGTCAAAATCGAATACCTTTTTTCGGGCTTTTGCCAAGTTGGAAAGCTGAACATTAACGATTTCCGATTCAGAATTAGCATTATCTGTCAAATAAAGAATTTTGCTTCCTTTCGATCCTTTGGTGAGATCGTATTCTTTGTCGCGGGTAATCCCAACAACATTAAATCGCTTGGCGTAAGTCGTTCCTGTTGAGCCATCTACGTAGATCAAGTTATAGGCACGACGTTCGTCATTTTTCCGCCAAACGGCCACATGAAGAATGTCTTTTCCAATAAACTTCTTTTCTTCCACCCGCGAAACGATGAGCTTTCCATCTTTTCGAAAAACGATGATATCGTCGATGTCGGAACAATCCCCAACGAATTCATCCTTTTTAATTCCGTAACCCACGAATCCGTCGGCCCGGTTAACGTAAAGTTTTTGGTTGGCCACCGCAACTTGGGTAATGTTGATGGTATCAAACTCCCGAATCTCGGTTTTTCTTTCTTTTCCTTTACCGTACCTCTCCAACAGCTTTTCGTACCAAGCAATCGTGTAATCGACGATATTCGCCAAATGATGCTCGGTTTCTACCATTTGTTCCTCCAAATTGCGCATCATTTCATCGGCCTTGAAAGCATCAAACTTGGAAATACGTTTGATCTTAATTTCAGTCAACTTAACGATATCTTCGACGGTAATCTCTCGGTAAAACTGCTTTTTGAATGGCTCCAATCCTCGATCGATGGTTTCAATCACCGATTCCCAAGTGGTACATTCTTCAATATCTCGGTAAATGCGATTTTCAATGAAGATTTTCTCCAAGGATGAAAAAAGGAATTTTTCTTTCAGCTCGGAAAGCTTGATTTCCAACTCCCATTTCAACAAATCCAAGGAATGTTGTGTGCAATACTTGAGGATATCGGTCACCGTTAGGAAATGCGGCTTCTCATCAACAATAACGCAGGCATTCGGAGAAATACTCAATTCGCAATCGGTAAAGGCATACAGCGCATCGATGGTGAGATCGGTAGAAACTCCAGGGTGAAGATGAACAACCACTTCCACATCTTTGGCGGTATTATCAACTACCTGTTTGATTTTCACCTTGCCCTTTTCGGAAGCTTTTAGGATGGAATCAATTAAAGAATCGGTTGTGGTACTGTAAGGTATATCCTTGATGATGAGCGTTTTCTTATCCAACTCTTCAATTCGAGCACGAACCCGAACTTTACCTCCTCGTCCACCCTGATTGTAATTGGAAACATCGACATAACCGCCCGTTTGGAAATCGGGAAATAGCTCGAAGGATTGCTTTTTAAGCACCTTGATGGATGCTTTGCAAAGCTCTTGAAAGTTATGCGGAAGAATTTTGGTAGAAAGTCCAACGGCAATCCCTTCCACCCCTTGAGCGAGCAAAAGTGGGAATTTCATGGGCAGCGCAATGGGCTCTTTTTTTCGACCATCGTAAGTCAACTGCCAACGTGTGGTTTGCGCATTGAATCCGACCTCCAAAGCGAATTTAGACAATCGAGCCTCGATATAACGGGGCGCTGCAGCCGAATCCCCAGTGCGAACATCGCCCCAGTTTCCTTGGCAATCGATCATAAGGTCTTTTTGACCCAAATTCACCAAGGCATCGCCGATGGCCGCATCCCCGTGAGGGTGGTATTGCATGGTTTGCCCAATGATGTTCGCCACCTTATGGAAACGACCATCATCCATTTCTTTCATGGAGTGTAAAATGCGCCGTTGTACCGGCTTCAAACCGTCTTCAATAGCCGGAACGGCACGTTCCAGAATAACGTAAGAGGCATAATCGAGAAACCAATTTTCGTATAACCCCGAAACTGCGGGGATATCGTGGATTTTCTCGGGTTGGTTGGATTGTTGTTCTTCGCTCATAGCAGGATTTCCCGAAACAAAAATACTTCAAAAAAAGGGAAAGCCTTTAAACAAAGAATTAACGAATGGAGCCCAGCCAGGATAAAATTTCGCGAGCAACGCTCGGATCAATGCGATGGCTGGGATCGGCATAGGATTTCATATTGGATTCCCGGTCTTTGCCGGTCTTTTTCAAGACATGATTCACCCCTTTTAAAATCACGATTTTCGAGTTATTAGAGCGATTGGCGAGTATTTTGGCATCTTGTACCCTTACCTGTAAATCGCGATCGCCTTGGAGCACCAAAACCGGAATTTGTAGGGTAGAAATTTCCTTGGCGGGATCTACGGCCATCCAAGAAATCAAATACGGTTGAACACTAGGCCGGAAAAGGCCCATCATGAACGGATGAACATCGGAAACCTGGGTTCCTTTTCTCAACGTTGATAAAATGGGAAGTGCCATTTCTTGGATTTCCTTCGGCTGTTGACCGATTTGTTCCTGAAGAATTTCTCCAGCCGAGCGACCTGGTCCAGCTAAAGAAATGAGTCCTTTCACCGGCACTTTTTGGCTGGCTAAAATACCGATGGAGCTCCCTTCCGAATGGCCGGCAATGACCACTTCATAGCCCAATGACCTCAACCATTTTGCCCATTCAATTGCATCCAAAACAAAAGTTTCAAATCGCAACGAACGTTCATTGAAATTTTTAACGGTCGATTTTCCAATGCCTCTTTTGTCGATTCGAAGCACTCCTACCCCACCCTTTTGCAATTCCTCGCTAAGTTGCAAATAGGCATTGGATTTCATTTGCGGATTGTTCCCATTGCGGTCGGTTGGCCCGCTTCCGGGGAGCAACAAAATGACCTGTTTGACCTTTTCAGAAGGTAAATCTAAAACCCCTCTCAAGGTATCTCCCTGAACAACCACTTCCACTTCTTGGCTGTTCTGAGCAAATGAAAAAAGGGTTACAAAAAGTAACCCCAAAAAAATGCAATATCTTTTCATCGGGTAAATCCGTATTTATCAATTTTATTGTAGAGATGGCTTCGTTGAATGCCAATTTCTTCGGCAGTTTTGGTGATGTTCCATAGGTTGGATTTCAATTTCCGCTCGATGAATTCCTTTTCAACGAAATCTTTGTAATCGTGTAGATCCGAAAAATTATTGATGATGGCTTCCAAGGTGCTCATGGAGCCGAATTCGAGTGGACGAGTAAACTGATTGACTTCTTCGTCGGAAATCACGTCGCCGCAAAGAATAACCAATCGTTCCACTACGTTTTTCAATTCACGAATATTTCCGGACCAAGGAAAGGTTTTCAACGCTTCCAAGGCTTTTACGGTAAATCGCTTTTGAGGAATATGGTATTCTTCGCACGTTTCCTTAAGGAACTTATCTGCCAGAATAGGGATATCGTTCTTCCGATCGGCCAAGGCCGGAACGTGAACGATGATAACGGAAAGCCTGTGGTACAGATCGATTCGGAAGTTTTTTTCCTCAATTTCCCGCACGAGGTCTTTGTTGGTAGCGGCGATCACGCGCACGTCGACTTTAATTTCCTTTTCGCCGCCTACTCGGGAGATTTTCCCTTCTTGGAGAGCACGAAGAACTTTGGCTTGAGCGGCCAAAGGCATATCGCCGATTTCGTCCAGAAACAAGGTTCCGCCATTGGCTTGCTCGAAATAACCAATACGTTGCTTGATGGCGGAAGTGAAGCTTCCTTTTTCGTGTCCGAAGAGTTCACTCTCGATCAATTCCGATGGAATGGCTGCGCAATTCACTTCAATCAAAGGACCTTTGGTTCGGTTTGATTTGTCGTGAATCCAACGGGCCACCAATTCCTTTCCGGTTCCATTTTCACCGGTGATGAGCACCCTCGCTTCCGTGGGTGCCACCCGATCGATGGTGGATTTGATGTTTTGGATGGCCGACGATTCCCCAATGATTTCTTGCGTTCGGGAAATTTTTTGTTTGAGGACTTTGGTTTGCGCCGCTAAATGTCCGCGATCCAAGGCATTGCGAACGGTAATGAGCAAGCGATTCAGATCCGGCGGTTTTACGAGAAAGTCGAATGCTCCCAATCGGGTGGCTTCCACGGCGGTTTCCATGGTTCCGTGTCCGGAGATCATGATGACCGGAAGATCGGGATACATGGATTGCAATTGAGCCAGACACTCCAAACCATCCATTCCCGGCATTTTGATATCGCACAAAACCAAGTCAAAATGATTTTTTCTGGCCGCGTCCAATCCGGCATGTCCATCCTCGGCTTCCGTAACTTGAAAACCCTCAAATTCCAATAAATCTTTCAGTGCGGCCCGAATGGAACGCTCATCGTCAATAATGAGGATGTTCGACATACTTCACTCCTTTTTTTAAAAAATGTCGGCCGGCCCTGTAAGCCGGATTTTGTCTGAGGGTTTCCCCCGAGCTTGCCATTCATCTAGCCTTGCAGTTGCCCACAAGGTCCATCGGCCTACCCACAGTGAAATTCCCGAAGGAATCGAAACGGGCCGCTTCTGTTCACTGCCTATTTGGCCTTTCAACGCGTGAGGTTTATCCCTCCTTCAAGTCACCTTGAAGCATCGTAGGCTCTTACCCCACGTTTTCACCCTTGCCTTGCTTTCGCAATCGGCGGTTTTTCTCTGCGACACTCTCTGTCACCGTTTCCGGTGCCTTCCCGTTAGGAAGCACGCTGCCCTTGGTTGTCCGGACTTTCCTCTTGCTTTCTTTCAAACAAGCGACAAGCCGAACCGACCGACTTCGCAAATCTAATCAATTCAGCGTGAAATTGTCTAATAAAAAGTACGTAAAATTTTCTTGTGGAAATCTATTGCTTCAACCATTTCTGTTTCACCCACACTCCCTGTGATTTTCCCATGATCCAATACATTCCAGGTTGAAGATGAGCGATGTTGATTTCGGAGGATTCCTGCTGTTGTTGAAGGATCGTTTTCCCATGAACATCGAGGATTTGAATCTGAGAAACAGGGGATGAAAACCGAATCGTTTGGGAAGCGGGATTGGGAAAAATGGAGAGCCGCGTTTCTTGGATGGCAGAAGTAGAGTTCACGTTGCAGAGCAATTGCATGATTTGAATCCAGAATTGATTATCGAAACTGGAAAGAGCGGGATTGACTCCACCGGCAGACTCCCCGAGTCGAACGACCACCAAATTTTGTTGCGGCCAGATGTACAGTTTTTGATCGTTTTTTCCGAGGCCGCAAATAATCTCATTGGGTGCAGTAGCTATTAAGTTCCCTTGAATGACAAGTGGAACCAATGGAAGCTGATAACTGGGTTGTCCGTTGAGCCACCACAAATAACCGTAGCTTTTATTCAGCGTTTGACTTGGAGTGGTCATTTCTCGGAAATAATTGGTATCGGAAAGCACCACCGTGTTGCTCCATTTTCCCTTGTTCAGCATCAACAAACCGAAACGTGCAAAAGAGCGGGTGGTTGAATAAAAGACTCCATCGCTGGCCCAGAGTCCACGAAGTCCGGTAGGAACCATGATTTTTTGAAGGGTGTAATTGTTGATGGTTTGCCCCGTTGCCTGTTCAAGAACATCATGAAGCAGGAGGTAAGGCGCATTATGATAATACCACCTAGTTCCTGCGTCTGTGCGATACTTCAAACACGTGTCAAGTTTACAATTCAAGTCAGCAACTCGCTCATCCAAACCTGTTGTCATGTTAAGCTGGTGTCGGATGTTAATGAGATCCTCTTTGTTTCGGGGAAGGCTGGTCCAGCCGGCGCCGAGGTATTTGGAGGTGGTATCGTAGATAGAGAGCCGGCCTTCTTGTTGGGCAATACCCACCAACGTTGCTGTAAGGGTTTTTCCAGCGCTTGCCCAATACCAAGGAGAATCTACCTGAAACGAACCAAAATACTTTTCGTAGGCAATTTTTCCATCTTTCAAAATGATGCACCCTTTGGTATTGTTGCGACGCAAAAAATCAGTAAGGGAATCAATTCGATTCGCACACCAACCTAAATTGGCGGGAGAAAGGGTGTCCCATTGATTTCCGGTGGTTGGAGGGAAATACAAATTTTGAGAAAAAACCGGTAATAATTTGAAAATGAAAACAACAACAAGGAACAATCTCATAAAAAGAAAATTTTCTCTGGAATAGACCATGGTAATAAAAATAGTTTAACTTCGAAAGCGGAAAAATCTTTATTTTCTTTGCAGTACGAAATCTATGCTTAAACAAACCCTAAAGTTAAAACAACTTCAGCGCCTTAGTCCGCAACAAATTCAATTCATTCAATTACTGCAGGTGCCTACGGCTTCCTTGGAACAGCGTATCAAAGAAGAATTGGAAGAAAATCCGGCCTTGGAAGAGGATTCAAGTGACTTTGAAAACGAGTCTGAAACGGAGGAGGATCAAAAGGAAGAAGATGAATTGGATTTCGATTTGAGTGAATATTTGGAGGATGACGGCATTGCGGATTTTCGAACGAAGGATTTGAATTACGATGATGACGACGATGATAAGGAATCTCCCTATGCGAAGCGAAACTCCTTCCACGAGAAGTTGATGGCCCAGGCTGGGGAGTTGGATTTATCGGAACGCGACCGGGCCATCCTTGTTCACATCATTGGCTCCATCGATTCGGATGGATATTTACGAAGACCTCTGATGAACCTATCTGATGATTTGGCTTTCACCCAAAATCTGATGGTTTCGGAGGAAGATCTTGAGCATCTTCTCTTAAAAATACAAGGATTTGATCCGGCAGGAGTTGGTGCACGCGATCTTCAAGAATGTTTGCTGATTCAATTAAAAAAGAAAAAGCGGAATGTGGCCATCAATGTGGCCATTGAGATGGTGGAACTCTACTTTGATCTGTTTTCCAAAAAGCACTTTGAGAAAATTATGAAAGTGCTGGAATTGGATGAAGACCTCTTTAGAAAGGCCCAACATGAAATTATTAAGTGCAATCCCAAACCGGGTGGTACAGCCGAGGATGACGATCAGTTGGGTACGATTATCCCCGATTTCATTATTCATGTTGATCAGGGAGAAATTAGTTTAAAGTTGAATGCCAAGAATGCTCCTGAACTCAGACTAAGTAAGGATTACCAAGAAATGCTGAAGGATTACACCAAACAAGCCGAGAACGATAAAAAGGTGAAAGAGACTTTGGTTTTCATTAAAAGCAAATTGGACTCAGCCAAATGGTTTGTGGATGCCATCAAACAACGTCAAACCACTTTGTTAACCACCATGGACGCTATTGTTCGTCACCAAGACGCGTATTTTTTATCGGGAGACGAAACCAAATTAAAACCCATGATTTTGAAGGACATCGCAGAGGAGATTGGGATGGACATTTCTACCATTTCTCGGGTGGCGAATTCCAAATTTGTTCATACCCCTTATGGAACCTTTAGCCTGAAACATTTCTTTTCGGAAGGAATCATGACCGATTCTGGCGAAGAAGTATCGAGCAAAGAGGTAAAGAAAATTTTGTCAGATTGCATCGAGCAAGAAGACAAGCGCAAGCCGGTAAGCGATGATAAATTGACCGACATTTTGGTGGAAAAAGGGTATACGATTGCAAGAAGAACGGTTGCTAAATACCGGGAGCAACTTGGAATTCCGGTAGCTCGTTTACGAAAAGAAATTTAATGAAACGTTTTTATTTTTTGAGTTCCCTGTTGCTCCACCCGTTATGGATCCCAACATGGATTTTGTGTTTGTGGTTCGGAACATTTTTAACTGCGAGATTCGGATTCTTCAGTTCAACGTTTGGGTTATTTCTGGGGTATGAATTGTTTTTTGTGGCCTTGATTCCCATTTTAATCTCTTTCTCCAGCCGACTTGGTCAAAAAACAGATTGGGAGATGGAGAACGCAACAAGTCGGGTTTGGCCTTTTTTGATTGGAGGAATCTTTTGGTTAGGTTACACGGTAAATCTTAGGAGTGAGTTGGGGGAAATGGCAAATTTGATTTGGTTCACCACCGGAAGCGGGGGAATTTTACTACTGATTTTATCGCTTTGCTACTTCAAAGGATTCAAAATAAGCGCGCATGCTTCGGGTTGGGCTTTGTTGATTCCCATTTTTATCTTCAACAAGAGTTTACCTCATGAATTACGACTGGTTTTATTGATCTGCTCGATATTCATTTGTGGAATCGTAACAGGAGTCCGGTGGATTTCCGGTGCGCATCAATTGGAAGAACTAATCATTGGATTGTTTTTAGGCATCTTTATTTCCACTTCATTCCTTCAAACCGTTACGATGCTATGATCATGTTTCTTCGTACGCTAACTGAGGCAGGAATTACCCCTGAAACTCAACGAGAGGATGCACTAGAAATTCGTGCAACCAACATGATGACCACTTATTTATCCCTTTTGGTTTATCCATTGGTTGTTTTTTCCTACGTCCAATTTCCTGATAAAACCTATTGGATTCAGTTATTTTTTCTGGCATCGTTGTATGGATTGAGTCCAATTTTTAATCATTTTAAGCTTCACACCTTAGCACGAACTTTTTCGGTTTACACCGGATTGTTGGCCGTTTCGTGGGGAACATGGCTATTTGGATTTGATACTGGTATTCAGTTTTTGTTTTTTGTGAATGTCGTGAATGCGTTCATGTCGTTTCACTTTTCTCATCGCTGGAAAGTTGCTGCCATCATTATTTCCATCTTTTTGGTTTATCTTCTTTCGTGGTACAATTACGAGATGTTTGGGGCAGAAGTACCTTTAAATTATCACCAAAAACAAACTTGTAGTGCCTTTTTCTGGATTTTAGGATTTGTAGCTATTTTAATTTATTCCTATTTTTCATTGCAAGTTGTGCGAACCAAAAGCAGGGATTTAATGCAACATCAATCCAAATTAGAGAATCAAAACATCGCTTTATCAAAGGCAAACAAAGAATTGGATTATTTCTTTTACGCGATTTCACATGACTTAAGATCTCCACTTGCATCGGTTTTGGGATTAATAGAATTGATGAAAATGGAAGATGATCCCAAACAAATCAATACCTATTTGAATTTACAAGAGGCATCTATACACAAAATGAATGATTTCATTTTCGACATCATCCACATTGCTAAAAATGCTCGACAGAACATTGAATCTAAACCCATTCATTTCCAGCAGTTAATCGGCGATATTTTTCTTCAGCATGAATTCAACGAAGAATCTCAAAAAATTGAGAAGATCATTCAAATCCACGATGAAATTCCATTTCACTCCGATCCTACCCGGTTAAAAATCGTTCTGAATAACCTTCTTTCTAATGCCATCCATTACTCGAATACGACGAAAGACAACCCACAAATCAAGATTGACATCCAGACTTCCCCCAAAAATGCGAAAATCATTGTTTGGGATAATGGATTAGGAATACCAGAGGAATATCAAAAGAAAGTTTTTGACATGTTCTTTCGAGGAACCGATGCAAAACCCGGAACGGGTTTGGGTTTGTACATGGTTCACGAAATTGTAACCAAACTGGGGGGACAAATTTCTTTAAAATCAGAAGTTGGCAGTTACACCGAATTCTCCATCACACTACCCCAGATTAACTAATCTTGCTTTTTTTTTGTAGCTTTGGAAAAATTTTAATCATGAAAACTTTATTCATTTCTATTTTTTCATTGGCAACTATCTTTTCTTTCGGACAAGAAATGACCAAAGAGGAGCGCAAAAAGATTAAAAAAATGTCGGTTGACGAGGTTGCTGCTGTAATTAAGAACCTGGAAAGTAAATCTACCGATTTGAAAAAATGTTCTACCGAAAAGGATGAAATGCAATTATTGCTCAATAACATGAGCACTGAAATGAACGCCAACAAAGCAGAGATGGATTCCTTGAAAAAGGTTTCTGTAGTAATAAAAGAACAGCAAGAAAAACAAGCATTGGAGGAAGTAAATTCTAATCCAATGAAAGAAAAATCAGGACTTTATTTCAAGGTTCAACTTGGAGCATATAACCAATACCGAGCAAAAGGACTTGGAAAATCCGAAATTGAAACCGAAATGGTGGAAAACCAAATCAAGTATGTTTTGGGATATTTTACGAAAATTAACAAAGCAGAAGACTTTCGAGATGAGCTCAAAAAGCTCGGTTTAGCCGATGCTTGGATTGTTTGTTACAAAGACGGAAAAAGAATTACTCAAGAAGCCGCTGAAGCCGAAGGAGTCATCTTCAAAAAATAAGTTTTAAAGCCGCGAAAGCGGCTTTTTTCTTGTCCATTTTGCAAGAATTCCATCTATTTATTTCCACATTCCCACCGCTTGAAAAAAGATAATAGGGATTTTTCTTACCTTTAGACTTCCATGAAACGCATCGCTTTCCTTCTGTTTTCAGTATTTCATTTGGCCTCATTGGCTCAAACGAACCTTCCGAAAAAGGTTGAAAAAATTTATCAAAAAGCAATCAAAGAAATCAATGCCAATCGTTATCCCGAAGCCATTGTACTTCTTGAACAAGTTCATGCCTCCAACCCCGAACACGTTAATTCTCTCCTTTCTTTAGCAGATCTCTATTTCCAAACGGGCAGTGATTCCTTGGCCCTTATTTCTTACGAGAAAATCAAAGCTTTTCAGATCGCCACTTATTACAAAGTTTACCTGAATGCTGGGATTTTAAAAATGCGAAAATCTGATTATTCAGGCGCACAGTTGGATTTTCAAAAATTATTGACTTTCAAAAATTTATCTTATCAAGCTCACCAAGATGGAAAAATGTATTTGGCGGATTGCACTTTTTCTTTGGAAGCTTTAAAAACACCTTATCGAGTTGATTTGAAAAATTTGGGAGACCATGTCAACACCCCATTCTATGAAAATCGAGGATGGTTAGATGCTACAGGGCAACATTTATTTTTCACTCGAAGAGGAGTCAACGACGAAGATATTTATGTCTCCAATAAAAAATCGGATGGTACGTTTGACCTTTCAGAGCCGGTCTCTTTGGAAATCAACACCGCTTCCAATGAAGGAGGAAGTTCGGTTTCAGGAAATGGGAAACTCCTATTTTTCACCGCTTGCGACCGAGCCGACTCGCGTGGGTCGTGCGATATCTACGTCAGTGAAAAAATGGCGAATGGCCGTTTTGGCACTCCCAAAAATTTAGATCCCATCATCAATTCCCCTTGGTGGGAGTCTCAGCCAAGCATCAGCTCCGATGGGAAAACGATGTATTTCCTATCCAATCGTCCCGGCGGGTACGGCGGATGGGACATCTGGAAAAGCGTTCATCTGCCAAGCGGGTGGAGTATTCCAGAAAACCTTGGCCCAACCATTAACACCCGCTACGATGAGGCTTCGCCTTTCGCTCATCCAGATGGCAGAACCTTGTATTTCGCGAGTGCCGGTCATCCAGGTTTCGGAGCCAAAGACCTTTTTGTTTCTCACCTAACAGATTCCGGTTGGAATAAACCCAAGAATCTTGGATCGCCCATCAACAACGCCATGGATCAATCGGGAATATGGATCAGCACCGAAGGCAAATCTGGAATTCTCACTTCCGATGGAACTCCCAATTTGGGCAAAACTGATTTGTTTTCATTTGATGTTCCCGAACCATTCCAACCTTGGCCAACCCAATGGAATCGTTTTAAATTTATCGATGCACAAACCAATGCTCCTATCTCCGTTCATTTAACCATCAATGAACCCATAAGTAGAACCAATTATTTCAACGATTTCACGAAACCCAATGGTGGAGCTGAAATCATTTGCGTTCCTTCCGAAAAAACGTTCAGCATTCATGCTGAAGCTCCAGGATATTTGTTTTTTTCAGGACAATTTGCTCCCACCCAATCGGAAATGACCGTTGCAATGGAACCGCTTCAAGTAGGAAAAATGGTTTCATTAACCAATATCTTTTTTGAAAGCAATTCCGACAGTATCCTACCGGCTTCCGATTCTGAAATTGTCGTATTGGCACGTTTTCTTAAGTCGAATCCCCAATTAAGGGTAGAAATTCAAGGACATACCGATGCAGTAGGAAAAAAGGATGCCAATCAAAAACTGTCTGAAAAGCGTGCAAAAGCATTGTTTTTAAAACTTCGCCTGTTAGAAGTTCCCTTCAACCAAATTGAATTCAAAGGTTATGGAGATGCTCAACCCATTGCCGATAATGGTTCTGAACCCGGGCGATCAAAGAACAGACGGATTGCCATTAAGATCGTTCGCATTAATCCATAGATAAAACTTTCCCGTTTATTTCAATCCAATTGATCAACTGCTCGTAAGGAGAAGAATCAATTAAAAATTGCCGATTCCCCAATAAGACGAATTGCTTTCTCGCCCGAGAAACTGCAACCAATAGTTTTCGATCTACCCCGTTCTGCTCGGTTGAAGTGAGCGCCTCTAAATAATTCCTCCCATTCACACAAGTTGAAAACAAAATATAATCGGCTTCACTGCCCTGAAATCGCTCAACCGTATCAATAGGGATTAATTTTTCAATTTCGACTTGCAAATCTGATAACGTCCGTTGCCTTCGAATGGCTTCTTTTATTTCTTCAATTTGAGCTCTCCAAGGGGTAATGATTCCGATAAAATCTCCCCAATCTTGTTCTTGGCTTTTTCTTGAGATCAATTGAAGAACAATTCTAGCCAAATCATCGGCTTCAGATCGATTTACTTTTCCTCGATCAAGAATTCGATTTTCAACAAACACCAATCTTCTCTGATGGGATTTCTCTCCCCACCCGTCTCGAATCAACCAATCACTTTGTTGAAAATCATTTCCAACTTTTAACTCGGTAGGTAAATAATGGGATGAAAGAGCCTGTGCAATATGTTCATGCATCCGAAAATGGGTATCCAACGTTACCATCCCCTTCCATCCATTTCGGTCGTTGAGAAACCATAATCGCTCAAAAAGAGAATCGGTCCAGCGACTAAACAACCCAATTTCCTCCATTCGCTCCATGGTGGTTTTAATGGCTGTGTTTTGAATTGATTTAAGCTTTGAAAGATCATTCAATTCAAAATCTTGTGCAAGAACCGGAGGCAATTGCTGGTGATCCCCAATGAGAATGAAGCGTTGAAACAAAGGAATAATTCCCGAAAGTTGACTCTCGGTTGCCTGGCTTGCTTCGTCGACAATTAAGTTAGGGATTGGCCCTGTAATGGACAAAAAGTCGGGAAAACGAGCGGAAAAAGAAGCAATGGTAGACAAATAAACGGAAGATTCTTTGAGTGCATCCGAGTACTCTTTTATGGTTTGGAACGAATCTGACTCTTCGGTTCGAAGCGAAAAAAAGGAAATGTTTTGAGCCTTGAATTTTTGAGCAATTTCCTCCACTGCTCGATTGGTAAAGGCTAAAACAACAGTTTTCTCTTCGTTTTCTTGAAAACTTCGAACGATTTGGGTAAGGACCCTGGAGGTTTTTCCAGTTCCTGGAGGCCCTTGAATGAGCAGGTAATCGTTCGCACAACGAGCCATTTCAACAGCACAGTCGGTACGATCCTCCTTTGAAAAATCGATTCGTGAAAAGGTTGGTTCGGAGCAACCAAGCATCTTTTCAATGGTTTTGGTGTTATTTGGGTTAGGAAAGAGGTTAGAGAGCGATTTAATGGTTGCCCAAATGGTACTATCTAAAAATACTTCTTCCAAATTGAAGAAAGGAATTTCCGAAATGTGTTCATTGGAATAACGAGGGGCAAAGGATTGAAGGGTAATTTTTTGCGCTTCAAGCGAAAGTACAACACCTCTGAACCATTGTTCATTTAGCGGTTTCGGTTGTTGATTGGCATCGCATACTGTGATTTGCACCAAGCTTCCAATTCGAAATGGATGGGGCCATCCACTGTGCTGAAACACCATCTTCTGGTCATCCACCTCCAACAAGGTAGCGGCTTGAATGATGGAAAATTTATCCAATTTTTCTGCAACGGATTCCGACCAAATGGATGCTGCTCCTTTGTTTTTTCGGTGAATTCCACTTTGGTAATCGCCTAGTTTTAAAGAAAGCCATTCACGCATTTGAACGCCTAACATGCCTAAAAAATAAGCTCGCAAGTAGTTTGCTTCGGGAAATGCGGTGATCGAATGATACCCTTCCAAAAAAGAAATCACCTTTTTTATTCCAAAAGCACTTTGAGTTGATTCAAAACCGGGTTCAAGGGCTTTGATTGCGCCGTGAACCTCACTCAATTGAAAGGAGGCCAATCGCTTGCAAGTTGATAAAATAAAGTTTCTGGCCTCATCAGCTTGAATGAGGTAGGGATATATTTGATCAACGTTGAGGTTGCGCAGCGATCGATCGGGAGAAGATGCATAGAGGATGGCGCCGCTAACCGATGCCTTTTCCCCGTAGGTTTGCCGAATCAGTCGATAATACAAAATGGTTTGAACCTCGTATTTCAAATCTATCCAAGCTTCTGGCGCTTTTCCCGACTTTAACTCGATGATATCCATAGCACCAGATTCCTTTTCAAGCAATAAATCCAAACGTCCGGTGAAACCGTCGGCAATGGAAACAAAGGTTGGCTCTATTCGAATGCCCTTGCTCCCTTTTCGAATTTGCTTTACAAAAGTTATAAGGTTGGGAGCAACAACATTTTGAATCTTTAAAACCAATTCTTTTAGTTGATTCTGATCAAAAATTGATGCTTGTAACTTATTCTTTAGGAGCGATTTTCGAATGGTTTGCTGGATCCAATCCGAATCGTATTTTCCCGCCACCACCATTTGGTCCAATAAATCGTTGGCAAGTGTTCCTAGCAAAAGATGAATCGAAAAAACCTCTGATTTAAACTTATTCCCAAAAAACGATTTCCAGCGTTGACCATTTGGACCAAAAACTTCTGAAATATCTGAAACCGAAAACAAAGCATCGGGATCGAGAATCATCCTACTTTCAGGTGTTACTTTTAAACGATTATCTTCTGGTAAAAAATGAAACAAACTCACTTTTTGCCCTACTTCAAGCAAAGGGAAATAATCCGAAAAATCAAAAAAAGAATTTCTTCCTAACTCAATGATCCAATTTTTTTGATGCGTAAATGAAAATCCAACAACTTCCGGTTGAATTTGCAGCAGCGTTAACTCAATAATTTCAGATTGCTGGAAAACAACTTCAGCCGTTTCCAGTGGCAATGGTTTCGTTCCGTTGCTTAAAAACCAATTCCCATATACAAGAATTTGGTTTTCCATGCCTGATGAAAGAAAATCTAATTCAAACAACGCCTTCCAAAGAACAATAGCATCTGCTTCTAAATTGGAATTTGCTTCTTTTTCTTTGATCAAAAACAACCAACGACTTAAACCACTGCGATAATTACGCGCATCATTCTGGGTCATTCTTTCCAAGAAATACTCCCACTCTGTTCTCCAGGTAAACGATCGTTCTCCCGATTGCTTGAATTGAACAAGCCTTTGATAAGACCGATTGGCCTTGTTTAAAACACCATCCTCCATTGAATTCTCCAATCGTATTTCGTAGAACCCGTCACCAAATCCACACCACTTCCCCACTCGTTTCGATCTTTTGAATGAAAAACTCCGAATTTAGACGACAGTTCCATGTTTTTCGCCAAGTCCCATTTTACCAAAGCATACATTCTGCTTCCATTACCGTACAAGGCAGGCACTGAAAAATAATAGAGTAAATCGCTTTCATAGGCATAAATGGCGGTATTGAACGAAGGTGTTTGAAACCATGCCCAACGCAGATTTAGGGTAATAGGACTACTTAACTTTTTGTATTGAAAATCTTGAAACAATGCGAATCCATTTTCAGAAGTTGTTTCTTTCTGAAAACCACTCCATTCCAATCGGGTTTGCCAGGTAATCATTTCGCCGGTTGAAAACTTCGCATTTCCGCGAAGTCCAAACCTTGAATAATCAACCAATGGAGAAATTGGAGCAGCAGACAAAGAACTGTTCTCTTGTTTGATACGGTACCTGCCGCGCAAATAAAAACTTGATTTCCGGTTGGGTGTATAATCAATGTTTACCAAACTTTCCCAACCGGAACTTGGAGCATCTACCCCAAAACGCAACCATGGAAAAACAAATCGATCGATGTACGAAGAAACGGTCCATTTTTTCCTTGGTATCGCTTGAAATCCGAAGTAAAATCCTTCTTCATTGGTCGCAAGTGTATTTTCTGCAATTGCACTTCCGAACAATGTATGAAATTGAGGTGAAAAGTTACGGTACATGGCAGCAAGCGTAAATCGAGCATCCAAAGGAATTAAAACTCCTTCCGTAACCGCCCAACCAGAATCGCCGTGGGAAACTTCGCCCCAAACCAATAAATTCTTGATAGAAAACTGATGGTCAAACCCAACATTTAATATCCGATTACCCTGAAAATCATACCGATCGTATAAGGCTGAATTTCTCACAAAAGGACGAGAAAATGTACTATGTAATACCGTAAGACCAACAGAACCTGAGGAAAACTTCCATTTTAAGTTCCCTCCCAATTGAGTTGTTCTTACCGATTTCCGATCGGCAAGTTCCGAAAGGGTTCGGTGGTAGCCCGACAAATTCAAACCGCTTACTACGACGTCTTCACCGAATAACACCGAATCGTTATTGGCCGTTAAATTGGCATCGGAATTTTTAATAGAGGTGAACAAGCTCAACTCTATGGGAGTCCTCGGATGTGCTAAAACCAGCGCACCGCCTCGAAAATATTGGGCTTCGTTGGCGCTGGTATAGGGCACGATTCCCCTACCCTGCCGCAAAATATTCAACACAAATGGCGATTTACCAAATGCCAAACCCGACCAAGCCGTTAATCCCTGTCCGAACTGAACGTTATAGTCGCCAATAATGACCTTTTTTACCCACTTTTTGCCCATCCATTGAACATGTCCTGAGGTAAAATCAAAACCCAGTTGGGCGGAATCGAAGCGATAGGCTTCGCCCGGATCGTTCTCAGCTACAAAACCCAAGGTTAATCGATTTCCGTAAGCATATTTGTACCGAATAAAATTCCCAATTGGTGCACCCAGATACCGTTTCGAGGAGGTGTCTGAATACCCGAATGCCAAAGGAAAATTCGCTCTAGATCGCAGCATTAAATCGTGCTTATCATCGGAATTTTGGACCATGGGCGTACCTAATACTGTTAAAAATGGTGCTAATAATTGTGCGGTTTTTAAATCCCAACCATCAATGGATTGCAATTCATACACCGATAAAAATGCTCCATAAAGAGTACGATGGGCTATAAATTGTTCAATTTGAATCTCAGACAACAATGGAATCTGCTTCAGTTCTTCTCGACCAACCGATTGCAAATCCATCGGATGCCTTTGCCAATAATCCAACTTAGAAAACAAGTCGGTAAAGTCGAAATCTGAGCCTGCATTTTCAATAATGGCTTGGATCAAATCTTCGGTTGCATTTTGAGTTTTGGTTTGCGAATGAACCTCTGAAGCAACCAGAAATAAAAGAAACAAGTAAACTACTTTCCTCATCTTTTTTCTACGGTTAACCCCATCTGGCTTCCCAGCGGATTTTGATTCATTGCGCCCCAGCCGATTCTAAATTTCCCAGGTTGATAAGCAATTCCCAAAGAAATGGTCTGCGGTTTCGTTTGAAATCCAAGTTGCAACGACCATTTCTTTTGAACTTGATATGCCAAACCCAACCGCACCTGAATGGAATAGATGGGGTCTAACGAAACTTCAATAACCGATTTGCAAAAAGGACCAAATGAATGAGAAATGGCAGCATCAATGGAAGGTTGAATGGGCTGTGCGGTATCAACCCAACCTTCCAAGGAACGCACAGAAGCAGCCCAATCTGTATTTTTCCCTGTTTTTCCCGAAGCATACAAACTTCCAGAAATATAATTTTCGTTTACAAAACCCGGAATAACAATTTGATAAGTAGTTAGGCCCAAACCAGCCCAAAAATTTGCATCCAACTTTCGAGAATATGCAGCATGTATGCCACGTTGCGAAAAATTAGCAACACCTGAGTTCCACATGAACATTCCGCCTTGTTGAGTCTCTTTTTGGATAAAAATACCCGCATTGAAATCGTTCAACTCTTGAATTCCGTATTTATTTAAGAACGAAAATCCGTATTGAATTCCTGAATCGGCGCGGCAAGCAGCATTGGAAAATGAACGGGAGTAAAGCGAGCCAAACTGCTTTTGATTTCCCATTCCCCATTGCACGGATTGCTGAGCTTTTAGGGAGAATGCGGTTATCAAAACGAAAAGAAGTGAAACAATGCGATTCATGATTCTAAGATAAGGGCGTGGGTGGTTGTTTCCCAAACGACTGCAAATGTAGAAGGTGAAAATCCGATTATCCGTATATGAAACGGATAAAATAATGTTAATCTTCTTGCCACAATTCGACTTCAAACTGTTAAAAAAAACTCAAATAGCGCAATAACAATGCAATTCTGATGGTTTTTACATCGAAAAAGCAGGTAAAAGTGAATTGGTTTAGGTGGAGTTTAGATCAATAAAAACAACCTAACTTCGCACCATGGAATTCGGTGAGCTCAACGATTTAGGCATTTTCCAACACTTTACGGTGGAGGAGGAAATTGGTTCTGAATTCCTCACTACAAGAGAGCTGGAGCTCATTTCGAATCGGCATTTTAGCAAACAATTGGATTTCATTCGTGGAAGAACCTGCGCCAAGATGGCGTTGAAAAAAATGGGATTTCCGATAGCGCAGTTGGAGTTACTGAGCGAACCCGACGGGCAGGTTTCCTGGCCAGAAGGTGTTGTAGGATCCATTTCCCATTCCAAAGGTTTAGCAGGTGCAATTGTAGGTTGGAAAAAAGATTTTCAAAGTTTGGGGATAGACATTGAGCTAAGGAACAGGGTTCAACCAAAAATCTGGAATCGGCTTTTTACCGAATTTGAACAGGAGCATTTGCTTCAATTTCCACTGGAATTTCAATCGGAAAAAGCAACAGAAATTTTCAGTTTAAAGGAAGCTTTTTACAAGTTTCAGTGGCCCATCACGAAAACATTTTTAGGGATGCGGGATGTGGAGTGGCAGGAGCATGGGTTTGATACAGGAATTTCAAGTAAATTACCGACTTACCGGCATTTCACCTCAATGTACAATCAGCACCTCATTTCCGTCATCTTTGGCTAAATTGTGGATTTCTTTGACCTTGCCCAACCCAAGCGACTTCGTATCTTTACCCGTTCAAAAATAACCAACCATGCA
The DNA here is from genome assembly GCA_947501265.1 of Bacteroidota bacterium. GTDB lineage: Bacteria > Bacteroidota > Bacteroidia > UBA7662 > CANHCV01 > CANHCV01. The sequence goes on along the minus strand of CANMVY010000009.1, from coordinate 38,384 downwards.
GTTTCTCGACTTCGAAAAACCCATTCAAGACCTTTACGAAGAACTCGATCGCATCCGCGAAGTTTCTAAAAAAAGCAAAGTAGATCTCAGTGCTTCCATCTCTGATATTGAAAAGAAAATTGAAGAATCGAAAAAAAGTTTGTACAAAAACCTATCTGGATGGCAAAGAGTCCAACTTTCTCGCCACCCTGAACGACCCTATACATTGGAATACATCGAAAGAATCTCCGAAGGTTTCGTTGAATTATTCGGTGATCGAAACGTAAAAGACGACAAAGCCATGGTGGGCGGTTTCGGTCAAATCCAAGGGCAAACCGTGATGTTCGTTGGGCATCAAAAAGGAAATACCACCAAGCAACGCCAATACCGGAACTTTGGCATGGCCAACCCAGAAGGGTACCGAAAGGCACTTCGACTGATGAAAATGGCTGAAAAATTTAACAAACCCATCGTTTGTTTGATCGACACCCCGGGAGCTTTTCCTGGCATTGAAGGGGAAGAACGCGGACAAGCTGAAGCAATTGCACGCAATATCCAAGACATGTTTCTTCTTACCGTTCCCGTGGTTTGCGTGATCATTGGCGAAGGAGCATCGGGAGGTGCGATTGGCATTGGAGTTGGAGATCGCGTTTTTATGATGGAAAACACCTGGTATTCGGTTATCTCACCAGAATCTTGCTCTTCCATTTTATGGAGAAGTTGGGAACACAAAGAACGAGCTGCCGAAGCACTCAAATTAACGGCAAAAGACATGCTCGGAAACGGCTTGATCGATGGAATCATCAAGGAACCACTCGGTGGTGCTCACGTTAATCCGGAAGAAGCTGCCAAAAACTTGCAAAAGAAAATTGTTGAATCACTCAAAGAACTGATCCCCATGGATGCAGAAGAAAGAATTCAAGAACGTATGGCCAAATTCGTAAAAATGGGGGTATTCAATGAAGCGTAATATTTTAACCTTTGCCCTAATCTTTTTTGCCACTTCCATAATAGCCCAAACTACTGGGACCATTCGCGGATTTTTGTATGATAAAAAAACGGGAGAACCCATTTTATTCGGAACGGTGGCCCTCAAAGGAACCAAATTTGGCACCAATTCAGATGCCACCGGATTGTTTGTCCTTTCAAAAGTCCCTCCCGGAACTTACACCTTGGTGGGGTCCAACCTTGGATTCGACACTTTGACTCAAACCATCAATTTAAAAGCTGGTGATGTTAAAACACTTCGACTTGAGATTGCACCCAAAGGTGTAGAAATGGGCGGCATTTCCATCAATGCCGATGCAGAAAAAAAAGCCGAACGTGTCAATATTTCTGTTGAAACCATTACCTCTCGTCAAATTTCGAAAATTGCTTCCGTGGGTGGTGAGCCCGACATCGCTCAGTATTTGCAAATTCTTCCAGGGGTCGTATTCACAGGCGACCAAGGAGGACAGCTTTATATTCGAGGTGGAGCACCCATTCAAAACAAAGTACTGTTGGATGGAATGGTGATTTACAATCCATTTCACTCCATTGGGTTGTTTTCTGTTTTTGAAACCGATATCATTCGAACCGCCGATGTCCTTTCTGCTGGTTTCAATGCCCAATACGGCGGCCGCGTTTCTGCCGTAATGGACGTAAATACCCGCGATGGAAATCAGAAATTTCACAAACAAAAAATTTCAGTTTCTCCATTTGCTTCCAAACTAATCATGGAAGGTCCAATAGGCAAGTCTACCGATTCCAAATTGGCACCAACCTATTTGGTTAGCGGAAAAACCTCTTATTTGGACAAAACATCGCCCATTTTGTATTCGTATGCTGACACCAACGGACAGGGTCTTCCCTTTTCGTTCAATGATATTTACGGCAAAATTTCTTTCAATTCTAGAAGTGGTTCCAAGCTGAATTTGTTTGGTTTCAATTTCGATGATCGCGTTCAATACCCCAATGCAACCAACATCGGATGGAAAAACAGAGGAGCCGGAGCAAACTTCATTTTGGTTCCTGAAGGATCTCCCACCATCATCCGTGGAAATGCTGCATTTTCCGACTACCTTATTAGCCAAAACGAAGCAGACGGATTGCCGAGAAGTTCCAAAATTTCCTCCTTCAATTCTGGATTAAATTTCAGCTATTTCTTGGGAAAAGATGAATTGAACTACGGTTTCGACATTCTTAACATGCAAACCGATTTCCGATTTACCAATCAAGCAAATCGCACCATTTACGACACCAAATATTCAACTGAATTGAGTGGATTTGCGAAATACCGCATTGTAAAGCCTAAATTGGTGATTGAACCAGGTGTGCGTTTGCAGTATTACGCTTCCATTCGTGAGACTTCGGTTGAACCACGCATCGGAATGAAATGGAATATTTCCAAAAAGGTTCGTTTCAAAGCTGCGAGCGGTTTGTATTCTCAAAATCTATTCTCTGCTAGCAGCGACAAAGATGTTGTGAATTTATTCTATGGGTTTCTTTCGAGTCCTTCTTTCGAAGATATTCCCAAGAATTTCAACGGATCTCCAGTAACCTCTAAATTGCAAAAAGCTGCTCACTTGGTAGCTGGAATAGAATGGGATCCTCATCCAAATTTGGAAATTAATTCTGAGGCATTCATCAAGCGTTTCGGCCAAATCATCAATATCAACCGAAATAAAATTTTTGAAAGCGGTGGCAATACTCCAGATTTGCTTACCAAAGATTTCATTGTTGAAAATGGGGATGCCTACGGATGGGATTTCCGTGCCAAATATGAGAAAAAGCAACTTTATTTATGGTTCGTTTACTCCCTTACCTACGTGAATCGTTACGATGGAATTCGTAAATACGCTCCGGTTTTCGATCGACGCCATAACATCAACTTGGTTGCTACGTACATGTTTGGAAAAGGAAAGTTGTGGGAGGCCAGTGCCCGTTTCAATTACGGTTCAGGTTTTCCATTTACCCAGACCCAGTCTTTTTACGAAAAAACTCCTTTGGACGACAAAGGAATTGGAACCAACTTTTTGGGATCAAATGGCAGTTTAGGAATAATTTACGCTGATTTTAATGCTGGCCGACTTCCCGATTATCACCGCATGGATTTATCTGTTAAAAAATCTATGCCTGTTTTCAAAGATGCTGATTTCGACGTTACTTTCTCGGTATCAAACGCGTACAACCGAGCCAACATTTTTTACTTCGACCGTGTAAATTACCGTCGAGTAAATCAGTTGCCGGTTCTGCCCAGTTTGGCCATGAGCTTAACTTTCTGATATGAAAAAACTTTTGGTTCTTTTTCTTTTTGGATTTTCAACTTCGGTTGTTTTGGCCCAAAGGAATCTTGGAATGCAACCCGAATGGGTTCTTCAGCGGGATGTTCATTTCCAATTAGAGCATCGAGCTTGGTTGCCTTGTCTTTCCTCCCTCAATGAATTGGAGAAAATTTCTCCTCAACTCTTTGAACAACGAGATTGGAAAACCCTTCGAATGATTTGCGATGCAAAGAATCATCCTGAAAAAATCAATCAATTGGAGCAATTCCTTCAAGAGGGAAACAGTTCCTACCAAGATTTAGGTTGGTGGATCGTTGGAACCTCCTCTTTTCAGAAAAAAGACTACCCCAAAGCCTTGAATCAACTTCAATCGATTCAAAATAAAGAACAATTTCAAGCCGATGAGCTGATTCAGATCAATTACATGACGGGCGTTTGTCAATTTCAAAAGGGGAATTACAAGAATGCAAAAAACCTGCTGAACGACATCAAAGAACTTCCCTCCCCCTACAAAGGGCAGGTAAATTACCTGTTAGCGTACATTTTAATCTCAGAAAAGGATTACCAAAAGGCCATCGAACAATACAAAAAAATTGATGCCGACCCCAGTTACTCCAAAGAAGCCATCGTAAAAGTGGCGGAGTTGTTGTACGAGTTAAAACAATATTCAGAGGTTATTTCTTACGCTCAAAATAAAGTTGGAAACATTTCAGGAAGTGAAGAAATTGCTCTTTACCGCTTGCTTGGTTTAGCTTATTTCCAAACCAAAGACTATTTCAAATGCCAATCTTTTTTGAAGAAAACCAGTCAATCTGAGAAGTTAAGCCCAACAGAAAATTACTACCTTGGTTTGTCGTCTTTCTTCATCAAAGATTACAAGGAAGCATTGGATCCATTGGGAAAAGTAGGTGTTCAGAAAGACTCCATGGGTCAGAATGCCACCTATTACCTCGCGCATTCGCTTTTGGAAAATGGGAACAAAGACCAGGCGCGATTGGCGTTTCAGGCTGCTTCAAAAATGAATTTCGATCCCATTTTAAAAGAGGAAAGTTCTTTCCAATATGCTCAGCTATCGTACGAATTAGGTCAATTGGTTGGAGCACTTCCGGCTCTTCAAAACTTTATCAAGGATTACCCCAAAAGCAAATTCAACACCAAAGCGAGGGAACTTCTTTCTACCATGCTATTGGAAGCCAACGACTTTAAATCGGCCTTAGAAATTTTAGAGAAGATTCCTGAATTCGATTATGTTACGAAGAAAACCTATCAACGTGCTTCCTATTACCGCGGTGTAGAACTTTACAATGCCGGAGACTACAAAGAAGCCATTAATTGTTTTTACAAATCACAACAGCATTTGGTGGATAAGAAAATTGAAATTTTATCCCATTTCTGGCGTGCTGAAGCCCTCTTCAAACAAGGAGATTATGCAGGATGCAACTTCTCCCATCAAAAGTTCTTGAATCAGTACGAGGAAACTTTCAAATTACCCATCGAATCATCGCCCATGGTTGCTCGTTACACCTTGGGTTACAGCTATTACAAAACATTAAAAAATGCACAAGCGGCTGCCGAATTTTCGAAAGCTGCCAACGAATTTGAGCTGAATCGTATAGCGGCTTTGAAAGTTTTAGGGCAAGGTTTTGCCGCCGATTTGTATGGCCGTTTGGGCGATCTTCATTTTCTTTCAGGCAATTACGCTAGTGCCAAAAACGCCTATGGTGAAATCAGCAAAAACCAATGGCCGGGGGCCGAGTACGCCGAGTTGCAAATGGCTATTTTAACCGGTTTAGAAGGAAAAACAAACGACAAATTAGAACAGCTAAAAACGCTTTTGTTTAAATACCCCAACTCCGCTTACAAAGATCAAGTTTTGTTGGAAATTGCCAGCATGTACTTCACCCAGGTAAAGTTTGATGAAGCTTTGGTGGTTCTTCAGCAGTTGATTTCTGAACGAAAAGAAAGTGCTTATTTGAAGAAGGCTTTCCTTACCAAAGGATTGATTGAATACAATTTGGAGAAATACGAAGATGCCATTGTAACCTTAAAGCAAGTAGTTGAAAATTATCCACGAACCAACGAATCTGAAGATGCGATGGAGACCTTGGAAAACATTTACAGCACGCTGAATCGGGTAGACGATTATTTGAAATACGCTAGCATTCACTCCAACAACCAACCTTCAGAAGCGAAGCAAGATTCGTTGACTTTCCTTGCCGCCGAGAATCAGTTTAGAAAGAAAAACATTTGCAAGGATGCCGTTGACGATTATTCCAATTACCTCAAGAAATTCCCTCAAGGTTTATTTGTTGACAAAGCGCATTTCTTGCGAGCAGAGTGTTACAATCGCATGAATTTCCGTACCCAAGCCTTGGAAGATTACGAGTATATCATTGCCCAAAAACGAAATTCTTATTCCGAAGCATCTTACATCAACGCGGCTCGGTTGGCGTTTCAATTGAAAAATTACTCGAAAGCCCTTCAATTCTTCCAGGAGCTACAAAAGTTCGCTTTATCGGAAGGAAATTTGTTGGATGCGAAGGCCGGCGAAACCCAGTGTTTGTTTGCCCTTGGAAATTACGGAGATTGTAAAAAAGCTGCAGAACGATTGTTGAACAGCCGTTCTGTACCAACTGAAATGCAGGCTTTGGCAAATTTGTATTTGGGTAAAGCTGAAATTGAAAACAACAATTTGGGAGCAGCTTTCACCGCTTTGGAGAAAGTATTGAACCAGGTGAAAGATGAAAAAGCAGCTGAAGCACGATACCTGCAAGCCATGATTTATTTCAAACAAGGGAAACAGGACAAATGCCAAAACGCAATTTTCGACTTAACCGAAAAATTACCTTTTTACGGCACCTGGATTTCGAAAGGATTCATGCTGTTGGCCGATAGCTACGTGGCACAGAAAAACATCTTCCAAGCCATCGCTACTTTGGAAGGATTGATCGAGAATGAAGATCAACCCGAGCTTTTGGAAGAGGCGAAAAAGAAATTGGAAGATTATAAAAAAATGGAGGGAGGACAATAATCATGAAAAAAAGACTGCTCTTTTCCATCTCGATTTTGGGAACTTTAGCGGTTTGGGCTCAACCCAGAACCGGATTAAAAGTAGATTCTGTGATGGTGGTTAACACCTATAAACCGAATTTATTGGATCCCACAAAAATGATTTTCAAACCCAGTTTACCTGAAATTGAAAAGGAAAAACCGGTGTTCAAATACACCCGAATCGAACGATACCTTTCGCCAAAATTTAAACCCGAATTTAAAGCACCGTCATCATTTCGCGGTGTGACCGATTTAAAAACTCCCAAAAACACCTTGTTAGCCGGATTCGGATCTACCATCAATCCCGTGTTTGGATACGACGGCGGGTTTTCAGCCAAAAGCAATTTGCTGCTGGTTCACGTTGGTCATCAAAGTGCGTTTGGCAAATTGAATTTGGCAGATTCAACGTTAAATCCCCACTATTCCGACTCGCGCATTCGCTTGGAAGACCAGTTTCAATCTGCTGCATTCGGCGGTAAGGTGGGCGTAGATTTTGACCATCGTTGGAACCGCCGCTACGGTTGGGCCACCGACAGCCTTGTTCGCGATTCGCTATCCAATTCCTACCGCCAATTCGGCTTCGATGGAGAGGTAGCCGGAAAATCGGAATTTCTTCCGTGGAAAGCAGGAGTGAGGTACCAAAATTTAGTTGACCAAATCGGAGCTTCGGAGGGAATGCTTCAACTCTACGCTTCGGCATCTCCCGTGATATTATCGGCATTTTCGACCAAGATTGACGTAAGTTTTAAAACGGTAGGTCTCAATCCGAACTCATTGGTGATTCCTCAATTCAATCGAAATGTGGTAGAAATTACGCCTTCCATCCAGAAAAAAACAGACCAAGCTCAACTCGAGGCTGCCTTGGGAATTGTTACTGAACGTTACTCGGGTTTAACCGATTCAACCAAATTGCATTTGTTCCCCCGCTTTTCTATTGGTTACCAATTGGATGAAAACACCCAAGCTAAGGTGATTTTCAACAGCGGTTTGCAATGGAATACCTACGCTCAAATGAGCAAAATTAACCCGTTCATGTCCACACCATCTCTATTGCTGAACACCACGGAACGTTGGAACCTAGGTATTTCTGGCAACCACACCTTGGAATCGGGCTGGATGATTTCCGCAAAAGCAAGTGCTGGGACCTATCAAAACATGCCTTTCTACGTTTCCTATCCCCAGCAAATGGAATCGACCTTCCAAGTTGCTTTTGATTCTTTAACCAAGGTTCAAAAATTGGAAGGAACACTGCAGAAAAAATTTGATGGCCAATGGGAAATGTCGATGGGATGCCTTCTTCAAAATCTCAAAACTACATCCTTGGATGCTGCGTATTACACCCCAAGAGTTAAGTTGGATTTAAACGTGAAATATGCGCTTCAGCCCAAAACAAAAGTGGGATTAGAAGCCCATATTTGGGGAATTCGCACCTTTGCTGGTGGACAAAAAACTGTTTCTACCCTTCCATGGGTTCCAGATTTGACGCTCACCATGGACCACGAATGGAAAAAAGGATTGAGCTTTTTTGGTCGCTTGCAAAACATGGCATTCACCAATTATGCGCTTTATTTTGGAGTTCCCGCCTATGGTCCCAATGTTTTGATGGGGATTCGCTGGAACCATTGATCACTTTTTTCTATCTTTGAAGCCATGATGCCCTTTACCCAACGTTTACAATTTCTCTTGGAGAAGTATGATGCATTAATTTTGCATGGTTTTGGGGCTTTTTATGCCCGTTATCAAACGGCACAATGGCATCCGGTAACGCATCGAATCATTCCTCCTCAAAAAGAAATTTCTTTCAATCGATCCATTGCTCAGACCGATGGGGTATTGGAAAATGAATTCAAAGGCACTTTCGACTTAACCACGGAAGAATCGCACGAATTGGTTCAGGGAATGGTTCAATTTTTATTGGAAGAATTGGAACAACAAAAACGGTTGGTTTTCGAAGGAGTTGGAGAACTTGTGGTTCGCCCCGACGAAAGTTGGCGTTTTATTCCCTTTGAAGAGAATCATATTTTACCCGAATCTTTTGGTCTTGCACCGGTACAAGTGCGTCCGGTTTTGCGCAACGCCTCTCCTACCCCACAATTTGAATCGGTTTTTGAAGAGGCCACTGGAGTGGAGATCTCGCCAAAAAAATTTCCATTGAGGGCGATTGCGGCTTCCATCGTTTTGGTCATTTTTACCGGCACCTTGTTTTGGATGAATCCGTTTTCGGATGGGTCAAAGGATGCACATCATACGGCTCAGTTGGTTCAAACCCAACCTTCTAGCAGTTTCGATTCTTTGAAAGAAGAACCACAACAGAAATCCGCGGAACCCTCTTCCCTACCCAACGTTGAAGCGAAAGAAGATGTGAAGATTGAAGACCCAAAAGCTGGTTTTTACATTATTGTTGGCTCTACCACTTCGGAAAGCGAAGCAATAGAAAAAGCGAAGTCTCTGCATTGGATGGCCTTGAACTTCCCAGAAATAGGTCGTTTTCGTTTAGCCACAGAGCATTTTGATACCCGCAACGAAGCTTTAGAGGCGTTGGAAAAAGTGCGGTTGGACGTAGATTCCGAGGCTTGGATATTGAAGCACTGATATGTTGCAGCTTCAAGAAATTTCTCATTCATTTGGTTCGTTGAAGGTGTTGGAAAATGTTTCTTTGAACATTCCTTCTCAACAAGTAACTACGTTGGTTGGCCCTTCTGGAGCCGGAAAATCGACTTTATTGCACATTGCTGGAACGTTGTTGATTCCTCAAAGCGGAAAAGTTATTTGGGATGGCGTGCCGGTGGAAGGAATGAAAGAAAAGGAATTGGCGAAATGGAGGAATGAATCCATTGGCTTTGTTTTTCAATTTCACCATTTGTTGGGAGAACTTACTGCTTTAGAAAACGTGATTTTGCCCGGTTTGATTGGGAATCGACCAACAGAAGAGCTGAAAAAGCGCGGATTGGAGTTATTGGAAAAAGTGGGATTATCGAATCGAGTTTCGCATTTACCCGGGCAATTATCGGGTGGAGAACAACAGCGTGTTGCCGTTGCCCGCGCCTTGATCAACCGCCCAAAAATGATTTTAGCCGACGAGCCTTCAGGTAATTTAGACACCCGAAATGCGGAGTCTCTACATCAGTTGTTTTTCGATTTAGCCGAATACGAGCAGCAGGGCTTTTTAATTGTTACGCACAACGAGGAATTGGCCAAGCGTAGCCACCGAAACATTGAGTTGCGTGATGGGCGGGTTTTTGGAGAGTGATGTTTTTAGAAACAGTATCAACGCATGCGTTTATACTTGAAGAGCGAATGGAGGAAATGGTGTCTTCGAGGCCCTCAGACACCAGAAACGAGAGCTTTAGACACCGGAAATTCCCTTCGATTGGACTCAGGGAACACCCACCCCTCCCCAGAAGTAAAGTTAAGATGTAGATTTTTGGTAGTCGTATTGAAACGTTTATAATCGTTTACTTACGTTTATAAACGTTTCAATACGACTAGTTCCCCAAAAAATCCGTAAATTGCCTTTGGGTAGGGGGCGGTCGCCCCCGTTTGCTTGAGGTTCAATTTTCTTATTGGTACTCCCTGAGTTCACCGAAATGCTCGAGAACCAAGTGGTGGTCGATCACAACAACGCGGTGGTCGAGTTTTTCTGAAAGAAACGTATCGAGACCCCGCTTTCTATAATTAGGTCCGACACCTTGGTTGAACCCAATATAGAAACACTTTCAAGGGCCCATTAACGACTTGGGAATGGGTGGAAAATCACCCCATCAAATCACATACGGATGATCTTTCTTCAACGATTCGAAAAGGGAACGAAGGGCCCGTTTCTGACTCGGTGACGACAACCCCACATCCGTGGGTTTACTGATGGCCACCGCGCCGTTTTCCAACATCCGATAAAAAACTACTTTACGCCCCTGCCATTTGTAATCGATGATCTCATGGAGCGGAATGCTCAAATGAACCTCGTTGGCGGCTTCGCGATCGGTCGCCACCCACAAATGGCCACGGTTGATTTCAAAACAGTAATAAGCCGGACGTAAAGTCAAGTACATCACAATAACCACCACAAATCCGGCAATGGCCGAATACATCTGTGCATCGGAGTCCCACAAGTGAAACAAACTTGGACAAAATCCTAAAAATGCGACAAAAAACAAGGAGATGCGGAAAATCAACATCAACCTAAAATTTTCAATGGGTGCCATCATGTGTTTATTCTTTTCAAAATATCTGCTGCAATTTGCGGCTCAGGTTCCAAATCTCCAAAGGCCGCTAACAATTTTTCACGGGTTGCTATGCCCGATTTTTTTTCTAATGTTCGATTCAACGATTCCGATAACTCATCCACTCCCCAATAAGGTCCAACCAGCTCCTCCACTTCCATTTTTCCGAGAACCAAATTCACCAAACTGATGTATTTTAATTTCACCAATAACTTAGCAAGAAACCAACTTAAACGATCCAATCGGTACACCAAAACTTGCGGACAGTTGGCCAATCCGGCTTCTAAAGAAACGGTACCACTGCACAAAACAGCAGCCTTACTTTCCTTCAATAAACTTTTTGAATGATGAGAAATGGAACATTCCGTATGATTAAATTGCTCCAACAACCATTTCTCTTCAATTCCTGGAGCGCAGGATAAGATGAATTTCTCGGAAGGGAATCGGTCCATCAACATCCGATAAGCAGGAGCTAACGATTGAATTTCCTGCTTCCTGCTACCAGGAAACAAAGCAATTTGATTCAACCGCTCCGAAATTTCCGCAGTTCTCCATTCCGATGCGGTTGGATTTCCAAAATAGCTCACCTCCACTCCCCTTTCACGGTAAAAAGATTGCTCAAACGGAAGAATGCAATACAATTGATCCACCGAAGACTGAATGATCTTGATTCGACTTTCTTTCCAAGCCCAAACGGTGGGGGAAATGTAAAAGAATACCTTCATCCCTCGTTTTTTCGCCCATTGCGCGATGCGCAGATTAAATCCCGGATAATCAACCAGGATTAGCGCATCGAAAGCGTTCGATTGCAGGTGCTGTTTTACTTCACGAAAGTTATTACGAACGGTTTTCCAATGTTGGATCACTTTGAAAATTCCCATGATGGACAATCGGTCCAATGGAATCAGCGAAAGCTTTTGTATTTCGCGTTCAAGCGCCACTCCACCACAAAAATCGAATTGCGAACTGGGCGCTTGCTTTTGAATGGCGCGAACCAAGGAAGCAGCGTGTTGATCGCCACTCACCTCCCCCGCCATCACGAAAAACTTCATCCCGCAGAAAAGATCAAAATCGCTCCAATGATTCCATAAACCAAGGTTCCAACAATTACGCCTCTCGTACTTTCATAAAAACTTCGATTCAAGAAGTAGTAAAATAACACCAAGTTAATGACGCAACAGAGGGCAATAACCTTCATTAAAATCTTCTCATTCACCATCGCATTCCAAGCGTCGGGAAGTTGAGATCCACCGCTCATCGCTAAGAAAATTAGGACAAATAAGATGGAGGGAAATAAAATGCCCAAGGCTACTCCAAATTTCAATTGATCGCGATTCATAAATTCCAATTTTTGATGGCCTCTTTCCATCCGTAGTGGGTTAGGTCAAAATTAACCGGAACCACCGAAGCAAAATTATGCTTCAATGCCCACTCATCGGTATCGTCTCCATCATCCTTATTAACAAACTCACCAGTCAACCAATAGTACGTTTTTCCGTGAGGATCCACTCGTTTATCGAACTTTTCTACCCATTTTGCTTGCGCCTGCCGACAAATTTTTATTCCTTGAAATTCCGATTTGGCGCAATGGGGAATATTGACATTCAGCACAAATGGAGGTTGCGGACGGTGGAGCAAAACGCTTTCAATCATTTTTTTCGCCACCTCAACGGCCAACGAAAAATCGGCTTCCCATGAAAAGTTGGTCAACGAAAAACCAATGGACGGAATTCCTTCCAATCCACCTTCCACCGCTGCCGACATGGTTCCGCTGTACAAAATATTCACCGAGCTGTTGCTTCCGTGGTTAATTCCAGAAATCAACAAATCGGGTTTTCGGTGCATCACCTGATCCACGGCCAATTTCACGCAATCAACCGGGGTACCCGTGGTGTGATAGGCCGCCTTCACTCCTGGAAACAAGCCTTTTACTTCCAACATCCTCAAGGGCTTGGAAATGGTAATCGCATGCCCCATGCCCGACTGAGCGGAATCGGGAGCTACTACCACCACTTCACCAAAATACTGAGCGGCTTCAATCAAGGCTTTGATGCCCGGAGCGGTAATTCCATCGTCGTTGGTCACTAAAATCAAGGGAGTATTCATGGCACAAAGGTCGTTTTATTTTCTTTAATTTTCGGTATTTTACAGGTTTTTGGATTCACTTCCTCGTTCATTTCTTTTCCGTTTTTCCAATGTTGCACCCACTGATGCGCGAAAAATGGAGCAAGGATGACTCCTTTGCTTCCAAACGCATTTAAGATGGCCAATTGGTTGTATTCAGGATGAAATCCGGCAAACGGTCGGCGGGAATGATTCGCAGGTCGAACGCCGGAAAGATGTTCCAGCACTTCCACTTTTCTGCCGATGGTTTTCTCCAACTTCAAGATCAACATAGAGGCGTCTTCTTCCGAAGGATTCCAATCAAGGCGATCCCACCGAAAATTAGAACCAAAGCGAAACGTTTGATCGCCCAACGGGATGAGGAAAAATCCGGCATGGTAGACCTCTTTTTCAGAAATCCCTTCAATTTTCACTTTCATCACTTCCCCCTTCGCGGGATTCATGGGCAGGACCGAAAACCAAGGATTGAGCGCTATCCGATTCCCTTCACAGAAAAGAACCATCTGAGCTTTTATTCCGGGGTATTCCACTCCATCTTCCTTCAAGATGAGCTGATGATAATCAAAAGTTGCTTCGATAAAATTTCCACCCAGTGCTTTTTTGGAGCATTGAAGAAACGTGGGAATATCGAGCCAACCGGCCTCCTGAATTTCACCCATTCCCGTGTCGGAAGGCCGGTAAGGATTCTCTTCACGAAACCCCAACCCCGATCCCAATTTTTCCATCTGCCGCTTCCAAACCCCTTGAAAATTCAAATCGGGAATGTCGTGAACCATGGTTTTGGGATGGAAAAAGTGGGCTCCCCAAACCTTCTCCATGGCCGAATACGTTTGGTGAGCAAAAGGAAAAACCTCTTCGGCCAACCACGACCATTCCACACTGCGTATCCGCAACGGGTGCCAAAGTCCGGCCGCAACCGAAGAAGCTTTGAATTGTTCATCCGAAATCACCACCACCGATTTGCCCGCCTGCTGCAATTGGTACGCCGCATGCGCTCCCGCCAATCCATGACCTACAACAAGGACATCGGTCTCAATAGCCATCCTTGTAATCCTTCAATTTGATATTCAATCCGAACTCCAAATTTCCACCCATCGTTCCCGTTCTCACCGGGAAATCGTAGGAAGCACGCAACTGGATTTGATTTCCAAGATCGAAACCGGTCATGATGGAAATCGGATTTAATCCGTAGGGAATAACGGTTAACATGCCCTTGTATTGAAACATGCGGTACGCCAATCCGAATTGAAATTTATCCAAGTATTCAAATCGAGTGGCGAATTGAATGCCATAACTTCGATTGCAGATGCGGTAAAACACCTCAGATTTATTTTTCCAACCGCCCGACATGCTGGAAGTCCAACCCACATTGGCATTGATGGAACGTGCCGTAGCATAATTGCCCAATCGTTTAAAAGCGATGATGGGCTGAAAAAGGTTTTGAACGGCTGCGCCGACATGAACATTTTTGGTTCGGAACCAAAGTCCGGCATCGAGATCGGAACTGCTTCGGGTTTCGGAATTGATTCCTGCCGAAAGGCTCAAAAGTTGAACCGATGGAGCCACGCCCAACCCTAACGAAAAATCGGAAGCATCCAAACGATACCCATAAACTCCCCTCAACAAAACTTGGGTATTATTCCCTTCCTGATTGATTTTAATGGTTCCACCAACATCGTTGCTCTTGTTTTTGGTCACATCATACGCGCCCTGCAGACTCCAGGAAAGCATTCCGGGTGTATTGACGAATTGCTTGCGGTAACCCAATAAAAGATTATCGTGATTTACGCCCGAATACGCCGGATTAAAATGAATCATGGTGAACCACGGCATGCGGGAATTCCAGTAAATTTCTTGGGTTGGAAGTTGAGCGAAGGTTTTCTTTACGCCTAAAAAGAGAAGAATGGAAAACAAAAATATCCGTTTCATGGAAACAAAGAAACGGCACTAAATTGGTCTTTTTCGTAAAGTTTTGAGAACGTTCCGTGAATATTTTTCAACACCAATTGCCCGCCTCCCCAATCCGATTTCTTCCGAAAAACTTTGGCGGCCAACTGCACTTTTTCGCATTGCATGTTTTCCACCTTGGCCACCGACAGATCCTTCACCCCGATTCCCAATCGTTGATTTTTCATCTGAAGATTCTTTCCCAAAAACCGATTTCCTTCCCCACAGGAAATGGATTTATCGCCGTTTTGGGAAAACGAACAATGGGAAACGGTGGCGTTTCCGCCAGAAAAATCGATTCCATCGTTACCGGTATTGATGAATTGCGAGCGAGAAACCGAAATTTGGCAGAAATCGAAATCGATTCCGTCGCCGGAAACATTTTGCACCACGACCTTCTCCAATTGCCCCGAGCAATGAACCAAATTCAAGGCATCTTCCGCATGAATATCTTCAAAAATAACTTCGCTCCAATTCAACTCCGCTCCAACCACATTCACCCCGCCCATTTCGTGCAAATTCCCCCATGAAAACTGCTTCTGACCCCGAAATCGCCAATGATGGAAATTCAGTTTTTTATTCTGCAGATGAAAATAAACAGCTCCGCCTGAAACTAGAATTTCCTCCGAGCCATTTCCGGTTTCTTCCAGTTGTCCCTCCAACCAAAACACCTGTTCGGGACGCATGGAAAGATGAACGCCACGGGGAATTTCCAACACATAACCCGAAGGAATGATGCAGTTGCTGCTCCAATTTCCGGACACGGCAGTGATGCGATTTCCCTTCATTTTAAATCCCTTTGGAATGCAAAGCGACACTTTTTTTACGGTAGATATTTGTGGAGCAGGGAGCGGTTTCCCCACTTTTTCAAACGATGTTCCGCCAATGGATCGATAACGCAAATTCTTTGAATTCAACGGAAGGACGATGCGAGGTGGGACTCGGGAGGAATCAAAGGCAGGAAGAAAGGTGAAGCGCTGGGGATTCTTCTCGTCGAAAATTTCCAAGGGCAACCCCCAGCGATTTTCTACCACTACCTTGCCATTTTCACGGTACGACCACACTTGGGCGGGCAACGGTTTTAGGTAATTTTGAATTTCGTTCGCCCGACGAATGTTGGCCGCCATCGGATAGTGGTAGTGATTTCGAATTCCTTGAAGGGCACTGGTGATTCGCTGCATTTCAGCCCCATGCTTCGACCACAGCCTTTTCAAGTAATCCGATTGGGCGAATTTCCCCAAGTAGAAGAAATACGATTTTACGAACGCTTTGTTTCGGAATAATCCAAAGGGCTGAAGGCCATCTTTCCCCCAATTCGAGTTCGGTTGAAGTCCCCAAGCCATCAAGGGGCGCTCGTCGATTTTATAGATGCCCTCATTGGTAAATCCATCGATCGCGATGGGCTCTAAATTGTGAGTAACGGGATTCAAATAAAAACGCTGGTTGTGCCAAATGATTCCGTGGTACGCCTGAAACAGTTCCACCAAAGCGTAGTACTTGGCCCAGATCTCTACTTGACGAACCTCGGCAAATTGTTCCCAGTCCAAGAGCGCTTTTACCGCCACTCCACCCTCGGAATTTTCCATCCATTTTTTCCGATCCACCAACTTAGGAACATTCCATCTTCCTTTGAAAGGAGGCGCTCCAGAAGAGGCGTACGATCGAGTTTGGGCCTCCCAGAATCCGGATTCATCCCATTTCAAAACAGGCCCATCTCTTCGTTCCTGATGCTCCAATAGGTAAGAATTGGGCAATCCTTCCAAAACGTACAAACCCAAATCTTTGCCTTTGAGAACAAGATGAACAAACTGATACGTTGGCGTTAAAATTCCTTCTTGTTGAAGTGCTTTTTTGAACATCCATTCCCTTAAAAAATCTCGGGCTTGCGGACGCATCAAAGAAAATTCGGTTTGCCCTTGAACGCCAACCGAGTCGTTGCATTTCACCCGAAAGCTCCATTTTTCTCCGGAAAGATGATCAATCCAATCGCCTTTCAATCGAATTTCTCCCGGGATGGTTCGTTGATTGAACGACAATTCCATTTCCACCGGTTTTTCATTTTCTTCCAACAAAATTCCTTTTTGAAGGGCTTTGCTTCGTTGCTGAAGGATTTGATTCCACGAGGCTGAAGCCACATCAATTTTGAGGAGGGGAAAATCGTTGGGGATCGATGTAGGCGTTTGATCGAACTCTTTTTCAACGGTTAGATCATCGAAATAGGCGACTCCCGATTTGCCTTTGTAATAGGCTGAAAATACGAGGGAATCGTCCTCGGCTCCTTCCGGCAAGGTGAAGTATTCTTCCAAGAGATCCCATCCGCGCTGCGAGGAGGAGGCCAGCGAAACTTCTTGGTAAAACCCACGATTCCCGGTAATAAGCAAACATGCATTTTCATCGTTTCCGTATCTTCTAATGCCTACATAAAACGTTGATTGGGGTGAAACTCCTGAAATATGAAACGCCATTCCGTACGGCTGAAGGGGTTGACATTTAGAAGAATATTTTCCCGAGAAAGCGATGTCATCCGATTGGGTTTTGGCATTGGAAAACAAATCGCCATCGCTTATCCAATAGGTTCTTCCTTCCCGAATGCTGGTAGATTCTGCATCGCAGTACCACCTCGCATCTTCTGGAGAGGAACGATCGCCCATGGTGAGCAAGAAAGCCAATCCTGCGAGAAGAAAGATTACAAAAACGAGTCGCTTAAGGTGTTTCATGGGTGAGAAATAATCTGATATGAATACCTGTTTTTCATTGGCTTCAGGAGTAAAAAATCCACTTTTTCACCGTTTCCGCCAACTCCTAAAAAATGTATTCCATTTTGAATTTGGTGTTGCTGGGTTTGAAATTTCCCAAAATCGCCGGCCAAACACCAAATTTGCTTTCCGCTTTTGGCCTCTTGTTGAAGCAAAGGGAGCCAAGTTGAGCGGAAATTCTGATTTGGATTCATTTGATACATTTCTTCACCCGCTTCTGCATTAGGTTTCCAAAAGGAATCTCGTCCATCCCAAAACAATGGGTGATGCATGATGAGAATTTGGACGGGAAAGGCCGACATTTCTGCATTAAAAACAGCCGAATCGATGGTGAAGTTTGATTTTCCGACCGTTTGAAAAACGACCAACTTCACCGAGTCAGACAATTCATAAAACTGAAACGGAGGAAGCGAATCAATCCGTTTTTGGTTGTATTCCTCTGGCGTTGCTAAATCGTGATTCCCGTAAGCGATGAACGATTTTCCGGTCCATTTTTTTTCTAAACTAACCCAGGCCGAAGGGGCTAGTGCCCCAAAATCGGACACATCGCCACCCCAAAGCAGAATATCAGCTTGTTGGTATTCTACGGCTTGCAAAAAATGGGGGACAGGACCATTGATGGAATCGGTTTCATCGTAAAGGTGAGCTGCAAAAGTTAGGGTTGGATATGTTGATTGGCATCCCATCAAAAAAAACATCCCGATGATTCCAATGACGGGAAAAATCGGGATGTGAAACATGGGGAAGTTCAATTAATGTTGAATCACGAAACGAACTTTCTTTTCTGCTTTTTTCGTGCTCAATGTTGCAAAATATACCCCATTGGCCAAATGAGAAAGATTCAATTCTCTTGACAAAATGCTTTGATTTCCGAAATCAAATCCAGCAACTTTTTTACCATCGATGGAAGTGATGTTCAATTGCGCATTTTCGTTGGATTGATTTTCGAAATACATCATCACCAATCCTTCGGAAGGAGATGGGAACATTTGGAAAACGGGGAGAGCGTAATCTACTGCTCCAAGTCCAGCACCAGAAACCTGAATGCTTACGTTTCTAACACAGCCCTTTGCATCGGTTACGGTAACTTGAACCGGACCACCGAATAAATTGAAGGCAGCGTTGGACGTTTGAGGAGGCGTGGTATTCCACAAGTACGTGTAGGGAGGAGTAGCACCAAAAACAGATACTCCAGCCGAACCATTTCCACCACCGGTATTGGGATTCGAGAATTGAATAACCGTGAAAGAATCGGGTTGAGTAAGGGTAATGCTGGTATCGGAAGTACAACCTTGAGCATCGGTTACTCGAACTCGGTACGTTCCTGCAGCCAGATTTGGAAGCACAGCTCCAGACTGTGGCGGGTTGGTTTGCCAAGAATAACCGAACGGAGCCGTTCCGCCAGTTACAGTAGCCGTGGCAACACCATTGTTTCCACCGTAGCAATTGATGGAAGTTGTAGCTGATGCAACCGCAATAGGTCCATTATCTGCAAGAGTCGCATTAGCGGTTGTTGAACATCCGTTAGAATCGGTTACCAAAAGCGTGTACAAACCGGCACGCAATCCAATGATGGCCGTGGAATCGGAAAAGATTCCAGGTCCCCAAGTGTAACGATAAGGCGTATATCCACCGGAAACTTGTGCCAAAATTGAACCGTTTCCGTTGCAATTATTTGGAGTTTTTAGCAAGGTATCAATGCGAGGAGAGTTAACCACCGTAATAAAATTCGAATCCACAAAAGTGTAGGTATTCAATGAATCTGAAATGGTCATAGAAACCCGATAAACACCAGGAGTGGTATAGATCACCGTTGGGTTTACCAAGGTTGAAGTAGACGGTGTTCCACCTGGGAAAGACCATGAAACACTGTGAGCGGTAGTGGTGGAAAGATCGTTAAAGCGAACAACGGTTCCAACACAAACGGTTTTATTAGAAACGGAAACACGTGCAACGGGAGGATTTGCTGCACCGGTCATCACCAACGAGAAACGTTGGAAATTTTGAGCCAAGTTCCCCTTGTGCGTTACTCGAATGGTGTACCATCCGGCATTGGGCGTATTCAAAATAACCTTTTCAACGTTATCGCGAATATTATCGCCTCGGGTGGCAGCTGCAGTTCGGTTATTCACATCCAACACATAAGGTAAAGTAGCATTTCCAAGAGAGTCAATGATGCGAAGATCAAGGTCATTCACCAATTTGATGGTCCTTGCATTGAGAGCTGCTGGGGAAGCGGTTCCCGCAACATCGGTCCAAGCCAAGGTAGCTTCCAACGATTCAGTCCCGTTGGAATACACGCGAATGCTAAAGGTATCTTTATTGATCAATGCTTTTTCTAAAATGGGATTACGATTGGAAGAATCGGCAAGGATTCTCGCGGCTTCGTAAGTATTCATCAATCCCCAACCGAAGGTATAATCAGGACCATCGGAAGTTCCAGCCTCGTCGGCCGAATGGATGATCACCGCTTTTGCTGTAGCACTTCGCATCCAACGTCCGTATTTACGACGGCTAAGTTGTTGAAGCAAAGCTATTGATCCCGTTGCGTTGGGGGCCGACATGGACGTTCCTCCCATGACGGTATAAGCTTGATCTGAAGTGTTATTGCATGAACGAAGGTCATCTCCATTGGCCGTAATATCTGGCTTGATGCGACCATCGTCGGTTGGGCCCGTAGAGCTAAAGGTGCTAATTCGAACCAAGGAAGGTGCTGTCCAACCATTGGTTAAATCTTGAACCGAACCAACCACCAAAATATTTTTCGAATTCGCAGATCCGGTCATGTTATCGTACGTTCCGTCGCTATTTCTACGAGCAGTAGAAGTAGTCCAGTTTCCATTAACCTGAACTTGGTGGGTTCCATTCCAAGATTCATTTCGGTTGTTACCGGCCGATTTTACCATCAAATAATAAGGAGCATTGAATGCAATATTGTCCCAATCGCGTGCTTCGGCATCGTACAAACCAAAACTGTAGTCTTCAACGGCAGAAATGGTTGGATTACCGTACCAAAACCAAGATCCGTTGAAGGACCAACCACCGGGAATTCCGTAACTGTGATTGGAGAGCAACATGCCCTGACTTGCTTCGGAAGTCATTTCGGAGTTATCATTATTGAAATCAAAGCAACGAAGACGTCCATTAATGGCCATTCCCTTGGCTGATACGTCAACCCCTTTTGCGAGAATGGTTCCTGCAACGTGGGTAGCATGTTGATTGGTTGTAGTTACGTTATCGATTTGGGTTGTTCTAGAACCGGTACCTGATGCAGGTGCGAATTCACGGTGAGTAGAGCGAACTCCGCCCCCGTCCCATTCGCCCATTCGAACCCCAGATCCATCCAAATCCAATCCCGAAATGCCGGTTGGAATCACTTTATTGGTACTGATGGTCCGCGCAGCCGTAGCATTGTCCGTTTGAACATAAACCGGATGACCGTTTGCATCAATGCGACGTAATAGAAGAACACCGCCGTTAGGCAATTCTTGAACTACGGGAATGCTGTGTTTTTTGGCGAATTTTTGAACTGCGCTCTGATCTTTTTCCCATTGCGAGTGAAAGTCTCTTTGCAACTTGTTTAGCGCCTCCTGATTGGTTTGTTCTAGTACCATTTCATCGGCATTTTTCACTTTTTTCTCTTGAGCAAAAGCGACCATACTGCTGAATCCCAAAAGGATTAATAAACTGCGTTTCATCATGATTTTTTTGGCGTTGTGAATATAGAGCTAATTTTTCTGAAAATGTTGCATCTCCATTTGTTTTGAAGCAAAATTTCTTGATTTATCGCGTCAAATCCATCGGAATCTCACCTTCAACTCCCAATCCTATTTCGTACCTTTGCAGGAACATGTATCATTCCGTTTTAAGTCAGGATCTTCCTACCCCAAAACTGCATCAATTGTTGATGAGTGCCGTTGTACCGCGACCCATTTGTTTTGCTTCCACCATTGATGCCGATGGAAATCCAAATCTTAGTCCATTCAGCTTCTTCAATATTTTTGGAGCGAATCCGCCTTTGTTGATTTTTTCCCCAGCAAGAAGAGGGCGCGATAATACGGTTAAGCACACCTACGAGAACGTGAAAGAAGTGGCCGAAGTGGTGATTAACATGGTGAATTATGCCATGGTAGAACAAACCTCACTTTCCAGTTCGGATTACCCGAAAGGAGTGAATGAATTCACCAAAGCCGGATTTACCATGCTTCCCTCCGACCTGGTAGCTCCCTTTCGCGTGGCTGAAGCCCCCGTTCAAATGGAATGCAAAGTTTTGCAGGTGATTGAAACGGGGCCTAACGGTGGAGCCGGAAACCTCGTTTTGTGCGAAGTCCTCAAAACCCACATCAAGGAAGAATTGCTCAATGAAAAAGGATTGATCGATCCTTTCAAACTCGATCCCGTTTCTCGCCTCGGCGGAGATTGGTACGGTCGAGCCAAGGAAGGGCTGTTCGAACTTCCTAAACCAATTTCGAGCATTGGAATTGGCGTAGATTTTTTTCCTCAAACGGTATTGCACAGTGAAGTTCTTACCGGAAACGATTTAGGGAAATTAGGAAGTTTAGAAACTCCTCCGAATTCGTCTGAAATCGACCTTCAAAAAGAAAAAATCACTCCCGAAACCAGCATTTCGGAAGTTCATCAATTAGCGAAAAAACTGATCGAAAACCATCAAGTAGCTCAAGCCGCAGCGCTCCTACTTGCTTACCACTAAGTCCATGGAACATCATTTAAGCGAACAAGAACTAGTACGCCGGCAAACGCTGCAAACCTTGCGTGAAAACGGAATCGAACCCTACCCCGCAGCCGCCTTCAACGTTACCCACTTCTCTACTGATATCAAATCGAATTTTGTTGATGAAGCCAAAGACCAATGGGCAGAAGTGTCGCTCGCGGGTCGAATGATGTCGCGCAGAATCATGGGAAAAGCGGCCTTTGCCGAACTTCAAGATAGCGCTGGCCGCATTCAAATCTACATCAACCGGGAAGAAATTTGTCCGGGAGAAGACAAAACCATTTACAACGATCTATTCAAAAAATGGTGCGATTTGGGCGATTTCATTGGCATCAAAGGCTACGTTTTTCGCACCCAAGTTGGAGAAATTTCTGTTCACGTACGGGAATTCTTCTTCCTTTCTAAAAGCTTAAAACCCCTCCCCTTTCCTAAAACCGACGAACAAGGAAACGTTTTCGATGCGTTCACCGATCCCGAATTGCGTTACCGTCAGCGGTACGTGGATTTGGTGGTGAATCCCCAAGTGAAAGACATTTTCATCAAACGCACCAAGCTGTTCAACGCCATGCGCGAATACTTCAACCAATTCGGTTACATGGAAGTAGAAACGCCGGTGCTTCAATCCATCCCCGGTGGAGCAACGGCTCGTCCGTTCATGACCCACCACAACGCTTTGGACATTCCTTTGTATTTGCGTATTGCCAATGAATTGTACCTCAAAAGGTTAATCGTTGGCGGTTTCGATGGGGTGTACGAATTTTCCAAAAACTTCAGAAACGAAGGAATGGACCGAACCCACAATCCAGAATTCACGGGAATGGAAATTTACGTGGCCTACAAAGATTACAACTGGATGATGGAGTTTACGGAAAAGTGTTTGGAGCATTGCGCACTTGCCGTAAATGGAACAACAGAAGCCACGTTTGGTGCGCATCAAATCAATTTCCAAGCCCCTTTTCCGCGCATTACCATGCGCCAATCGATCTTGGATTTCACCGGTTTCGATATCGATGAAAAGTCCGAAGAGGAATTGCGTGCTGCTTGCAAAAGCATGGGCATTGAAGTGGACAACAGCATGGGCAAAGGCAAATTGATCGATGCGATTTTTGGAGACAAGTGCGAAGGAAATTACATCCAACCCACGTTCATCATCGACTATCCCAAAGAAATGTCGCCCTTAACCAAAGTTCACCGCGAAAATCCGGCTTACACCGAACGTTTCGAATTGATGATTTGCGGGAAAGAAGTGGCCAACGCCTATTCCGAGTTGAACGACCCCATCGATCAGCGCGAACGTTTCGAGGAGCAACTGACGTTGCAGGAGCGGGGAGACGATGAAGCGATGTTCATCGACCAAGATTTCTTGCGGGCGTTGGAATACGGCATGCCTCCCACATCGGGCTTGGGCATTGGAATGGATCGTTTGTGCATGTTCCTCACCAACCAAGCTTCCATCCAAGAAGTCTTGTTTTTCCCCCAAATGAAGCCCGAAAAACAGGGTTGAAAATTTCGAAAAAAACTGTTATCATTGTGAACCCTCCAACCTGAAAAAAATATGGCAACACCAAAATCGTTCCGCTACAAATCACTGATGCTGGTTGATGACAGTCCCATCGACAACCTTATCAATCAAAAAATGATTGAAGCGTCCAGCTTCGCTGAGCATATTTATACTTTTTCCGGTGCGGTTTCCGCGTTGGATTTTCTCAAAAACTTGGTTCGTTTAAACGGCATTTCTACCGATAATATTCCTGAATTAATCTTTTTGGACATCAATATGCCCATTTTGGATGGCTTTCAATTTTTAGAAGAATTCGAAAATTTGAACGGCCCCAATGCGGATGTGATCAAAGAAAAAACCCGTGTAGTAATGGTTTCATCTTCCATCAATCCAAAAGATATGGACCGGGCTGAAAAGAACAAATACGTTAATAAATACGTCAACAAACCTCTAAGCATCAAAACCTTGGACGGACTAACCCTCTAATTCATCATGTTTCACACGGCCGAGCGCACTACCCGAACCGATCATTCTGAAAACCCTATTTTCCAACGCCATCTCATTGCTTACCACGAAGCGGCCAAACGCATTTCTGGAAACGTATTAGAAATTGGTTGCGGGGAAGGCTACGGCATTCCCATGTTGGCACCCAATTGCGAATCGTACACGGCCATCGACAAATTTCAAACGGAAGTGAGCAACCTTCCGGGCAATGCGAAATTCATTCAAATGAGCGTACCGTTTTTGCCCGATTTTACCGACAATTCCTTCGATTTCGTCGTTTCTTTCCAAGTGATTGAACACATTGAAGATGATGTAACCTTTTTGAAAGAAATTTTCCGCGTGCTCAAACCCGGAGGAACCCTCATCTTCACCACACCCAATCGTTTGATGTCGCTCTCTCGAAATCCGTGGCACGTGCGGGAATACACCCCGATTGAAATGGCGAAACACATCGAAAAAGCATTTTCAACCTACGACCTTCAAGGCGTTTTTGGAAATGAAAAAGTGATGGATTATTACCAAAAAAACAAAGCCGGAGTTCAGAAATTTACCCGATTCGATATTTTCAATTTGCAGTACCGCCTACCTCGTAGATTATTGCAAATTCCTTACGACATCGCAAACCGAATGAATCGCCGAATGTTATCCAAACAGTCAACCGGATTGGTGAACGACATCGTTTGGACCGATTATTTCATCGCGCCCATTCAAGATCAAGCTCTCGATTATTTCGCCATCTGCACCAAATAAACGGTCTATGCAGAATTCCATCGATGGGCTATCGCCCAAAGATTACATCCTTATCAAAGGCGCACGCCTTCATAACTTAAAAAACATCGATTTAGCCATTCCTCGCGGAGAAATGGTCGTTGTAACGGGAGTTTCAGGCTCGGGAAAATCTTCCTTGGTGTTCGATACCTTGTATGCCGAAGGTCAAAGAAGATACGTAGAATCCCTATCTTCCTATGCCCGCCAGTTTTTGGAGCGCATGAAAAAACCCGAGGTGGATTCCATCAAAGGTTTAGCCCCGGCCATGGCCATCGAACAAAAAGTTACTTTCGGACATCCACGCTCAACCGTTGGAACCGTTACCGAAGTGTACGATTATTTGAAATTGCTCTTTGCCCGTGCCGGACATACTTTTTCGCCCATTACTGGTGAAGAGGTCAAAAAAGATACCGTTGATTCGGTTTTTCAGTTTTTAGAATCACAACCCAACGGTGCTCGAGTAGAAGTTTTGGCTCCCCTCGTTCCAATTCCTGGAAAAGAAATTCGGTTCTTGTTCGAAATGCTTCAACAAAAAGGTTTCAGCAGAATAAAAACGGAAGAAGGCAATGCTGATATCCAAGAGTTACTGGATTCCGGAAACCTACCAAATTCGTTGGAAGGAATCTTCATTTTGGTCGATCGATTCACCAATCAGCTGAAAGAAGATGATTTTTCCGGACGTGCCATGGATTCCATTTCGTTGGGGTTTGAGGAAGGACACGGCGACTTGGTGCTTCGAATCGACGGTGTGGACTACACCTTCAACCACCGATTCGAGCGGGACGGAATGGCATTCGAAGAACCATCGGTTAATTTATTTACGTTTGGAAATCCATTTGGAGCCTGTAAATCCTGCGAAGGGTTTGGATCCATCATTGGCATTGACGAAAATTTGGTCGTCCCCGATCCTAATAAATCGCTCTTTGAAGGAGCGATCGCTCCATGGAAAGGCGAAGTCATGAAAGAATGGTTGGATCGATTCATCCAATCGACCAAACATTGGGTTTTCCCAATTCATCGTCCATACAACGAACTTTCCGATTCTGAAAAGCAAGAGCTGTGGGAAGGAAACCGATTTTTCCCAGGTATTCGCGGATTTTTCAAATTCTTGGAAGAAGCATCCTACAAAATTCAATACCGGGTGATGTTGAGTCGCTACCGCGGTCGAACAGTTTGTCCGGAATGCCATGGAACCCGTTTACGAGGAGATGCGCACTACGTTCAATTGTGGGATGCCGAAACGGGCGACCGAAAGTCCATCAAAGATTTGGTGTTATTGCCCATCGATTCGTTGAAATCCTACTTCCAACAAATCGTTTTTGGGGAAAGCGACAAGGCCATAGCCGACCGATTGCTGCAAGAAATTCAGCAGCGATTGCACTTTTTAAGCGATGTAGGCCTGGGATATTTAACGTTGAATCGGGCGGCCAACACGCTTTCTGGAGGCGAAAGCCAACGCATTCGTTTGGCCACGTCCCTGGGTTCTAACCTGGTGGGCAGCTTGTACATTTTGGACGAACCCAGCATTGGACTTCACCCCAGAGATACCCATCGATTGATTCAGGTCCTCAAAAATCTTCGCGACAAAGGAAATACGGTTGTGGTGGTGGAACACGAACAATTGGTGATGGAAGCGGCCGATCGAATTGTGGACATTGGTCCCGAAGCGGGAACCATGGGTGGCCAATTGGTGTTTGAAGGCACGTATGCTGATTTGGTAAAGAAAGCAAAAACCTTAACGGGAGAATACCTTCGTGGAGAAAGATCCATCGATTTCCCGGTTAAACCGCGGGAATGGAACCGCAGCATTTTGTTGGAAGGTGCCAACGAACACAACCTAAAAAACATTGATGTGGAGTTTCCACTTCACGCATTAACGGTGGTTACCGGAGTCTCAGGATCGGGAAAAACCACCTTAATCAAAAAGATACTTTATCCAGCCTTGAAAAAGATGCTGGGCGGTGGAGCGGATGCGACTGGAAAATTCCGCAAATTGGGGGGCGATTACAAACGCATTACCGATGTGGAGATGATCGACCAAAACCCCATTGGGAAAAGCAGCCGAAGCAATCCGGTGACCTACACCAAAGCTTACGACGCCATCCGTAATTTGTTTTCAGATGAGCCGTTGGCGGTAGCCCGGGGGTACAAACCCAAGCACTTCAGCTTCAACGTTGAGGGCGGCCGGTGCGAAACCTGCCAAGGAGATGGAAAAGTAACCATTGAAATGCAATTCTTGGCGGACATCACCGTGGAGTGCGATGAATGCCACGGAAAAAGATTCAAGCAAGAAGTTTTAGACATTCAACATCGGGGAAAATCCATTTCCGACGTGTTGGAAATGACCATTGATGAAGCCGTTGAATTTTTCGCTGAAGAAAAATCGCTCATGACCCGTTTAAAACCCTTGCAAGATGTAGGCTTGGGGTACGTTCAATTGGGACAATCGAGCAGCACGCTTTCGGGAGGAGAAGCCCAGCGCATCAAGCTCGCCTACTACCTGATCAAAGGCAACGGGGCCGAAAACATGTTGTTTATTTTCGACGAACCGACCACGGGCTTGCATTTTCACGACATTCAAAAACTGATGAAATCCATCCAAGCGTTGATCGACTTGGGCAATACGGTGATCATCATTGAACACAACGTTGACGTGATCCGCTGCGCGGATTGGCTGATTGATTTAGGGGCTGAGGGAGGCGATACCGGCGGAAATTTGGTTTACCAAGGGGTTCCTGCTGGAATTAAAAGCTGCGCCGAGAGTTACACGGGACAGTATTTGTGACGATTTCGAGAACGAAGCCTGGTGCCTGAGGATGCGGTGTCTGAGGCTCTCGAAGACACCGCCATTCTCCCTTCGAGAACCTCAGGGAGCAGCTCAGGTACCACCCTCGCGCCCTTCAATTTCTATGGTTTTTCCAAGCAAAAGTTGATCTTTTTTTCAAACATTCGTTATTGGGTTACACAGGCAAAAATGCGAAGGCTAATCTTTTAAACAGCGAACCGAGAAACCGTTGCCCTTAGTGATGCTTCTCCCGTCAATATTTGAAAAGAAAGATTCTAAATTGCGACTGATTGCACTGTTGTTGGAAAACTCGGAAGACGTCCAGAAGTAAGAATTTCTACCAAGGCCAAAGAAAAAAGGTCCAATGGGATCAAAAACACCGCTTGGCAGCGCATTAAAACCGCTAGCATTGTTTCCTTGGGTTTGAATTGTATAAAAATTCCACAAATTAGTCGATTTTAGAGCGATTCCCGCGGTATTAGATCCCCCTAAAGTATTTTCCAAGGTCGTCCACTCGGCATCGCCAGGCAAGTGCCAACCCGCAGGACAAAGCCCCCGAATGTTGCCCGAAAAGGCCGGATTGGGTGACGTAACATTGGTTCCGCCGTTTTGGTATTGCACCGCTTCCGCCCATTGGTACAAACCGCCGTAGGTGGTGCATATGTTTGGATCATTATTGTAACAATATTTCTCTATCACCTGGTTGTTGGTTTGGTCGCCGTTCGCACTAGGAATCATGGTTCCTACGTTCATGTTCTTGGCCATCCAACACTGGGTGCCAATGCCCAACAAGGGGTACACTTGCCCGTCTCGGGGATCGTTAAAATTGGTTTGTCCGCTGCATGCCGTTGACGGTGGTAAAATAAAAACTTGAAATGTAATTTGAACCGTATCCAAAGTTTGGGATCCACAAGCATTGGAAATCGTCCATTTCAAGGTAGAGGTAGAATTGTTTGAACCACGATAAATTGCATTTGGGTCATTGAGATTGGAAAACGTTCCGGCAAAACCGGAAATCACACTCCATGTTCCTACGCTTCCTGCATTGGCAGCATTGGCATTTAATGGGTAAACTGAATCCACTAAATATGTAAAACTTTGGTTTGGATCAGCATTTGCGGTATTCACCGTTCCAGGCACGGTCACCACCACTTCGTCTGAACTCTGTCCGCAAGGCGTGGAAATCGTCCAACGTAAGGTGTACGTTTGGCCCGAACTTCCGTAAAAAGCTGAGTTATGCTGGCTAATGTCAGAAAAATAAAAACTGGTTCCTGAAACTACACTCCATTGGCCGCTTCCGGGCGATACTGCATTTGCATACAATGAACTTCCTTGACAAAAAGCTGCGCTGTCGGGACCAGCATTCGCTGTGGTGGGCAGGGGCGTACAGGGTGTTCCTCCTGTGGTGCCAAATCGAATTTGAACATCATCGAATGTGCTTGTACCACAGGCATTCGTAATCGTCCAACGCAAGGTGTACGTTTGGGTGGGTGATCCGGTGAATGTGGCGTTCCGATTCCTAGCTCCACTCAAGCTACCTCCCACTCCAGCAACGATGTTCCATTGGCCGCTGCCTACCGTGGGTGCATTGCCATTCAACGTTGCGAATTGGGTGGTGACGTTGGTTTGGTCCAAACCGGCATTTGCCGTGGTGGGAGCGCCAACAAACACCAACGTCAATTCATCGGAGGTGCTGCCGCAAGCGTTGGTAATCGTCCAACGCAGCACAAAGGTTTGTCCGGCCGTTCCTGTAAAAGTGGTGCTGGCCGAGCTAGAGTTGGCAAAACTGCCTCCGCTTCCGGAAATGATGCTCCACTGCCCGGTGCCCACCGTTGGAACGTTGGCATTGAGGGTGGCGGCTCCACAAAGGTTGGAAGCATCTGGGCCGGCATTCGCTTGGGAAGGTTGGGGCGAACATCCGCTACCGCCACCCGAGCTAAAGCTCACGTTCATATCGTCAAAGGTACTTCCGCAACCGTTACTAACGGTAAAGCGCAAAGTGTAGATGGTTCCTGCAACTCCAGTAAAAGTGGCGTTAGGCGTATTGGAATTGGTAAGGGTTCCACCACTTCCGAACAAAATGGTCCACATACTAGAACCCACAGCTGGAGAACTGGCTTGCAAGGTGATGGAGGTGGCGGTAGCGTTAAGAACATCGGGACCGGCATTGGCTTGGGAAGGCTCGGGAGAACAGGAACCGCATTGTTGGAACCAAGTGCTTCCATTGTAGTAGTTCGGACATCCGGTGGTGGTGTTGAAAATGACCGTTCCGGCGGGAATGTTAGTCAGCGCATCGCGTTGGGTGGTGCTCATGCGCACCCAAGATTGGGACATTGTAGAAAAGGTGGAGGAGTCGGAACGGAGTGATGAAGTAGATATTTGTGCAATTCCCGCTGTATTTGCAAAAATGGAAGAATCCGAACGTCGTGCAGTTATAGATGTTTGCGCAACTCCTGCAGTACTGGCAAAATTGGAGGAGTCGGAACGGAGTGATGAAGTAGATATTAGTGAGCTTGCCGCCCTCACGGTAAAGTTGGATGAATCGGAATAAAGCGCTGTTTCAGAAGATTTTGCTGATTGGGCGTAAATGGAATAGGGAACACTCTTCAATTCATTCGTTCCGATATGAACAAAGCTCCCTATTTGCCCAGAATCAATTTCTGTTTTGATAAATTTGGGGCCTGAGTTCCAACCAATTTGATTGTATACACCCGAAATGGCATTACCCGAACCAATGCTAATCGAAAAATGACCAAAAAAATCTGTAACAATACTATGGGTTTCTTGGTACACGTTTGCACCTGTTGGACTTCCGTCGAGAATAGTAAGGCGAACAGCAATGGAAGTATTTTTTAAAGATTTCCCATTATTACCAAAAGCAATTGCCTGGTAAGGAATTAAATTAGATTGAGCACTTGATGCAAATACCAAGAATACTAACACAAAAGAAAAAATAATTTTCATTTCAAAGCATTTTTTAAAACCCTAATCAACCAATATTTTACGAAATTTATTGTCAATAAAAAAAATACAATACGTTATCGTTCAATCATTAGTTTCTCAACATGGCGAAAATTTTGACGGGCTGGATCTAATCCTGTAATTTCAATATGATAAAGTCCACTAGCTAAATCCTCAAAATTTAAAGTTTCTGACTCAACACTACCCAAAAATCTTTGTTTCACCAATCGCCCATCAGAAGAATAAAGTCTAAACTGAATTTGAGTACCGACCGATCCAAAATCTAATTTAAAGTTTCCAATACTTGGATTGGGATAAATTGAAATTGCGAAATTGGGGTTAGAAGACATTGAACGACATGGAGTTGTACTCAATGTAAGCGTACCAGGTTGAGTCCATCCGCACTGGGCCGTTTGAACTTGAACACTTATTGTACCGGATACAAATGAACCAAGATTTGTTACAACAACAGAATTGCCATTTTTACTAACAAAAGCCAATCCAAGTGGCAGATTAAATCGATAACGTAGGGCACCTTGAACTAAGGGTGTTGAATAAATATTTTGACTTCCGGGGCAAATAACATTCGACCCATTTAAAACGGGCTTAGGCAATAAATTAATACCAATATTGGTTGTTGGCGAATTTCCACATGAAGACAAACCTAAAACCGAAATATTTCCTGAAGCAAAAGTCGAATTATAAATTACCTGAATGGAAGTAGTCCCTTGACCAGAAACCAATTTTGCATCTTTGGGAAGAATCCAAGAATAAGAACTACAACCAAGGATTGGTTGAATACTATATGTTGCAGACGTGTTTGTACCAATTATTGAACAAACAAATGGCATGGATTGGGTTACAATTGGAGCTGTTGTAATGGGTCCAATCGTTGGAAAAATGGTAAAAGAAAGTCCATTACCACAAGAATTTAACGGAGTTACCCGAATTTGGCCTTTGGTAAATCCAGATGCATAAGAAACCGTGATTGAATTTCCATTATTATTCCCAACTATGGTCATTCCACTACTTACTGTCCAAATGTAGGAGAGTGCATTGGAATCTGGAACCACAGAATAGGTAGCTGTTGTTGAAATTCCAACGTAAGCACAAGGATTAAGATCACCAAAAATACCTGCAGGACGAACGGGAACTGTTGTAAACACATTTACCTTGATTGGGGAAGATGATGCCCGACAACCATTTGAATCGATGGTTGAAACCGAATAAAACCCAGTACGATTGGCGCTAATTGAATTGGACGTAGATCCTGTTGACCAATTGTATGAATTAGCAGCACTAGATTGAAGATTTACGACAGAATTACATACCGAAGTTGGCCCAATTGCATTAACAGTAGGAATAATTGGAGACAAAACCGCAATTTGAATCGGGGTAGACGTAGACGAACAACCATTGGTATCTGTTCCTATTACCGAATAAGTCCCTGAAAGTCGAATTGAAATATTTGAATTGGAAACACCTGTGCTCCATAAATATTGATTTGCACCAGTTGCGGAAATTTGAACGGAATCACCCGAACAAACTTTTGTTCTATTTGCTTGGATTTGAATTGTAGGCAGTTGATTAACCTTTACATTTTTTTCTGCAGAAATAGTTGTTCTGGAACCATCAGTTACAACAACCCGATAAGATCCACTAATTTTTGCGATGAAAAGGGTATCAGAGGCACCTCCGATATTATTACCATTTAAAGTCCATTGATAAGTATAATTGGGATCAAAAGATGTAAATAATAACACACTATCACCTTGACAAATCGACAAATTTCCAAGATGAAAAATTGAAATATCAATTGAATCAATTTCATTAGGTTGCAAAAATCCCTGACGAAGGCCAAAACCTTGGGCAGAGTTGGTACCAATCACTGTTTCTCCAATATTATTGATAAGTGTTAGTCCGACCTTGGACTGGGTAGTACCAGCCGAATTAACCACTTCACGGGTTAAAACCTGCGAAAATCCACAACAATAACAGCAAACCAAAACAATGAGGAATAGATATTTCATTGACATCAATTAATTTAGCAAATATAAAAAAAATGTCCTGGTAACTACGCTAATTTATCAAATACTTTCAAATTTACATTTGTTTAATTTATCATTATGCCAACTTGAAAACTAAAAAAAACGGATTCCATTAATTCCTTCCTCCTTAATTTTTTAAAAACTAGAATTCCTTATTAGTAGTACTATTTGAGCTTGAATCGATGAAAAATCTAAGATAAATTCTCAATCAATAGTAATAGAGTTACTGCCCAAAGAGGGTAAACTTAAAGTTTACAAAAACTTACATTATTCGATCAAACTCGGGGACTACGTCAACCCCTCCCCGGAAGTAAAGTTAAGGCAATAATTTTTACGAGCCGTATAGAAACGTTTATAAACGTTTCATTTACGACTAACTCCGAAAAATACCCTAAATTGCCCTTGGGTAGGGGGCGGCGGTCCCTGAGCGAAGTCGAAGGGTAACCCCATTTGCTACAAACTCAATTTCCAATTTGGATGCCCCCCGTTTACTTGGGTATCCCTAGTTTGAAAAAGTATTTTTTAAACATCAACGAGTTGTTTCCGAAAATCGGCACATCTAGGATGAAATGGCGATTTTTTGTCTGCCAGCTAAAAATTATAGCAAACAATCACTTCTCCAGAAAAAACTGATATCCTCCGCCACCCCGATACTCCAAATGGATGCGCGTTACCGCTCCTTTTTTGTTGTACAATTTCAACAACCCCTCTTTCCCGGTGGCAACCCCTCCCTTGTATTCCTGAAACTGAAAATATAAAAACTTATTTGCCCGAATCAGTCCTTGAGTTTTCAACTCAAAAACGCCCGTAGGCAATTTCACTTTGATGGTATTTTGATCCTGAAAATACAACCACAAATCATTGGGACGAATCTGATACTCCTGAACCCCATCAAAAAAACCATTGGGAAGAATCTTCTTATCCTTCAAATCATCAAAAGAAGTAACCACCCACTCTTTCTGCTTGGTGTATTTCAAATCTTGAAAAGAAAAGAAAAACCAAAAGAGAAAAACCAAGTACTTCATCTCACAAATGTAATTCGTAACTTTGAAAAAAAATAACGATGGAAAGTACGAGGCAGTTAAAGTTAGGGCGCATGCTCCAAAAAGAAATCGCACAGTTGTTGCAATTTGAAATGCCCACGTTGGCACAAGGAAGCATGGTTACCGTAACCGTTGTGCGCGTTACCGCCGACCTCAGCGTTGCCCGAATTTACCTGTCCATCTTCGCAGCAAAAGATCCCCAAGCCGTACTCAAAAACATCCAACAAGCCACCGGAGAAATCCGATACAAACTTGGGAAACTCGTGAAAGGCAGCATGCGAAAAATTCCCGAATTGTCGTTCTTCCTCGACGATTCCATGGATTACTACGAACACATCGACCAGTTGCTTAAAGACGCATGAACGCGTTCGTTCGAACCGTTGCAGCTAAGTATTTCTTCTCCTTCCAAAAATGGGGATTCGTGCATTGGCTCAGTCTCTTTGCATTCCTCGGCGTTTGGGTAGGAACCGCTGCGCTCATCATCATCCTTTCCGTATTTAACGGACTCGAAAACTACGTAGGATCACTGTTTTCTCGACTTGATCCCGACCTTAAAATAGCCTTGAACGAAGGAAAATTCTTTCAAGAAAAACCACTCCTTCTTTCCAAAATATCCGCTATTCCTGGCGTAAAAGGCGTTGCACTTACCCTAGAAGAAAATGCCCTGCTTCGCTACGGAAAATACGAAGATTTGGCCAGAATCAAGGGCATAACGTCCTCCTTTCTTCAACTCCTTCCTTCAACCACTGCAGGTAAACCAACCCTTTTGAAAGAAGGATCACCCTGGGATCCCAATGCCCCAAACATGTGGTTGGGCGCTGGTCTTTACCAACGACTTGGCGTAAACCCCAACGATTACACCCAAAACATTACCCTGTTTTTGCCCCGAAGAGGAGGCATCAACTTTGCAGATCCCGCCTCTTCCTACCTTCAACAACGGTTCATGCCCACCGGCCGATTCGAAGTAGAGCCCGAAATCGACCAGCAACTGGCCATGGTCCCGATTTCGTATTTGCGCAGCTTGGTGAACGATTCCATGGCCCTTTCCTCCATCGAAATTTTCACCCAACCCGATGCATCCATCGCATCCATTCAGGAAGAAATTCGCCGCATCCTTCCTGCTGAATTCTCCCTAAAAAACCGATTTGAACAGCAGGAAACCTTGTTTCAAATCTTCCGACTCGAAAAATGGGTGGGTTTTGTTATCCTTAGTTTTATCATCCTCATCGCTGGAATGGGACTCATTGGCGCACTTCGATTATTGGTGGTTGAAAAACAAAAAGACATCAGCATTTTTTCAGCCTTAGGAGCATCATCTTCCTCCATCCAATCCATCTTTGTGGTTTTTGGAATTTTGGTAAGCGGATGCGCTACCCTTCTCGGAATTGTTACCGGAATTGCCGTAGTATTTGGTCAGCAACAATTCGGCTGGGTGGTTCTGAGTGAATTCCAACAAGTGGCCTATCCCGTTGCACTGAAACTTGGAGATATCGGTTTTGTTTTATTGCTGGGATTGGGAATGGGAAGTACCTTCTCTTATTTTACCACCCGAAAACTGAAGTAATTACCACCACTTCCGGCGAACGAAATACATCCGCATTCCAGCGGCAACCAACAACATAACGATCCAAATAAAAAGATACCCGTATTTCCATTTTAATTCTGGAAATACTTCAAAATTCATCCCATAAATTCCTACGATAAAGGTCAAAGGAATGAAGATGGCCGAAATAACTGTAAGCGTTTTTATGATGTCGTTGGTGGTTCGGCCTTGGTTTTCCCGATGGATATCAATCAAGTTATTCATCGCTTCCCTTGCCAACTCCAAATCGGTCATCAAATTGTGAATTTGATCCTGCAACTCGTTGATGTAAGCCACATTCGAAGGCTCAAAATAGTCGTGCGACTCGGCTTTCAAATCACGAACAACGTAGGCCAAAGGCGCAATCCACTTCCGAATTTCGGCCCACTGACGCTTCATCTCGAGAATATGAAAAAGGTTGACCTGCTTGTTTTGAAGCAGTAAATCCGACTCCAATTGTTGAATCCTTTCCGTCAAATCATCCAACACCACGTGGTAACTTTCCATGACCGCGTTCAACAAGCGAAGGAGTAGAAAATCAGCCCCTTTTTGATGCACTTTTCCAGTGCGTTGCAACAAACGGTTTCGTACTTGTTCAAATACATCGCCTCGAATTCCATCTTGAATGGTGAGCAATTGATTCTTGTTAAGAAGGAAGGAAAGATGTTCCAAAGCCAATTTACCGTCCTTGATCCAAATCATTTTCAAGCTAAAAAATAGAATTCCATCGATTACCTCGTATTTCGGCAATTGATCTTTCGTTAAAATATCTTCCAACAACAACGGATGAATTTCCCAAGTGGCCGAAATTTGATCCAAAATATGATGCCGAGCATCAACCTCTACATTGAACCAATGATTTTTTACCGACATTTCATTTGCATTCATCAACTCCTCCCAGCTCACCGAAGGGTAATGAATCGTTTCCTTTTCATCGAATTGAAAATACTCCAACTTCATATCCGAAGGTACAAAAAAAAAGCCGCGTTTCCGCGGCTTTTAAAATAGTAAACCAGATTCGATTTATTCAAAATCTGAGGCCTTCATCTTTTCGTTGGCCGATGAATTCATCAACTTCAATTCGATGACCATGGGACCAAAGTTTTGGGTGATTTTTCCAGGAACCAAAATACTTCCCGAAATGGCTTTATAATCGGCATAATCCGTCGTTTTTACCGATGCTTCTCCCTGAGGGGGAGTCACCATTTCTTCCGAACGAATCAACAAACCAGATTTCAAATCGAAGTAACGGGTTTCTTTGTAATCGCCTTTGGAAAGTTCCATCACGATGCAATTCATGGAATTCACTTCTTGTGTTCCTTTCAATTCGGCTTTCACCCCGTACGCTTCAAAATTCCAATCGAAGTCGAAGTTAGCTTGCAGCGATACCGCTTCCAACTCTTTCCCTTCGATTTTCTGGGTTCCGCCCATGCCGCTTTGAACAGCTGCTTTTCCATTGTACTTCATCGATCCTAAAGTCATGCTACCCATTTTTTGGGTATTCATCATGAAGTTTGGAACCATGCGAGAGGTTACAACGGTTAAGGTTCTGCCTTGGATTTCACCGTCATAAGAGGTTTTATAATTCTTCAATTTTTTGTACGCTTCTACGCCGCCGGTAGCTGCGATGTAGTTATCAACCACTTTCTTCACCGTTAAACCGGCTGGAACAGCTCCTCCCGTTTTGGCAGGATCTCCATAAATGTCGAGTTGAACAATTTTTCCATTGGCCGAAAAACGCTCCAATTTCTTACCAACAGCCGCTGCATTTCCTACCACCAAAACGTAACAAGCGCCGGGTTGTAAATACTTTTGAGCTGCAGCGCGAATATCTTCCGCGGTAACCGCACTGATCGATTTCAAATAATCTTGGTAGAAATTCGGATCCAGTCCCAAACGTGCCGTATTGTAAGCAAAACTTGCTACGGTAGATGGACTTTCCAACGAACGTGCAAATGAACCGGTCATGTACGACTTAATCTTTCTTACCAAAGTATCGGGAGCCAACTCGTTGCGCATGCGCTCCAACTCCAAAATAAACTGATCCACCGCACTATCTGTCACCTCGGTACGAACGCTGGCAGAAGCAGTAAATCCGCTAACAAACGGATCGGTGCTCAAACGAGAACCCGCTCCATACGTATAAGCTTTTCCTTCGCGCAAGTTTTGATTCAAACGACTGCCGAAAATACCACCGCCCAACATTTCGTTCATCACCATGGCAGCGAAGAAATCTTTGCTCTTTTGGTTGAATTGAATGGGATAAGTAATTTGAATGACCGATTGAACCGCCCCTGGCTTGTTCACCAAAACCACCTGGGTTTGCTTGGGCGGCTGAGGGTTAGCAACCATTTCCATTTGAGAATTCGCCGGTTGCCAAGCATTGAACGCCTTCTCTGCAATCATTCGTGCACGATTAACGTCGATATCTCCTACCAAAACCATGTAGGCGTTGTTGGGAACAAAGAATTGCTTGTAATAATTCCGAAGATCATTCAACTCGATGCGAGCTACCGACTCCTCCGTCGAAATGTTTCCGTAAGGATGCTGCTTTCCGTTGCGCAACACCCGAGCCACGTTACGGGCAATGGCATTGGCATCCGATTTGTTCGACTTCAAACTGCTGATGGTTTGACGCTTCAACTTTTGAAACTCTTCATCGTTGAACGACGGATTTTGAACAACCTCGGCAAATAATTCCATCATTTGATCGGTGTACTTGCTTAAAAAATCGGCAGATACCGATCCTCCCGAAGAGGATAGTGATGCACCGATAAAATCAACTTGAGCATCAATTTGATCTTTGGATTTCGTAGCCGTTCCTCGGGTTAACATTTGCCCGGTTAAATCCACCATACCAGCTTTGTCGCCTTCGTGATAAGGATTTGAAACAATGGAAAGCAAAGCAGAAACCGTTGGAATCTTATGGTTTTCAACCACAAAAACTTTCATGCCATTGGGCAAATCGAACGATTGGTATTGTCCAACTTGAATTTTAGGCGCTGGTCCCGCAACCGGGGCCTTGGAGCGATCAATGTCGGCAACCTTTACAGCGGTTGGTTTTTGGGGCGCTTTGGGAGTCGTTTTGGGTTGGGCTGTAGCCAATAAAGAGCTCAACAC
>CANMVY010000008.1 GCA_947501265.1 Bacteroidota bacterium | reverse complement strand
AGCATCGAAACTACCGAGATCGCTCCATCCCATGGATGCGGGAACCATTCGAAGTTGATCTGTTTTCTCAATTACGGCATAATCGATGGAAATGGAAGGGATTTCCTTCATGTCGTTTTCTTGTGGTGCCAGCACTTGCTCGCTTTTTTGAGCATTTTTCCAGGCCATCTTTGTTTTTTCGTACAAATCTGGGGCATGTTTCTGGCATTCCTCCAAAAAGGTTTGGGCGGAAAAGGCAAACATTCCTGCATTCCAATAATAACGCCCGGTGGAAATGTATTCTTGAGCGGTTTCGAGCGTTGGTTTTTCTTTAAAAGAATGTACGCTTTCCCCTTCGGCTTCGATGTAGCCGTACCCAGTTTCGGGATAATCAGGAGTAAGGCCGAAGGTAACGAGGAAGCCTTGTTCTGCGAGCTCAATGGCTCGGTTGGAAGCATTCATGAATCCATCTCGGTATCGGATGAGGTGATCGGAAGGGAGTACCAGGAACGTTTCCGTTGGAAATTGGAAACACGCTAAAGCAACGGCAGGTGCGGTATTGCGCCCTACGGGTTCGTGAATTTGAAAGGCGTTGGGCGCAAATTGTTGGATCCAATGGGTGTGTTTTGCATTGGTGGCCACAACCACCTCGGCGCCCAGGGCTTCAGCCCGCTCCAATGCATCTTCAAAAAGAGTTTTCCCGCCGAAAATGGGAAGAAATTGTTTGGGTTTCGTTTGTCGGGAAAGTGGCCAAAACCGCTCTCCACCTCCGCCCGACAGAATAAGTACTTTCATGATCCTTGTGAATCGAGTTTTTCGTAGATCGAATTGTTGGAAATAAATTCGGGAACCAATGTTTTCAACACCTTCACCAACTCCAAATCGGTTGCTTCCTTATGAATTTCGGTGATGTAATTGATGCCTCCCTGAATGCCATCGAAATGCACGTCTTGCACTTTGGCAACCATGATTTTTGGGTGATGGGTTTTAATGGTATTTTCTTCGTTGGAAAGGAGCTCTTCGTACAGCTTTTCTCCCGGACGTAATCCGGTAACCTGAATTTCAATATCAACACCCAATCGCAGGCCAGAGAGCTTGATCATTTTTCGAGCGAGATCAATAATTTTTACGCTTTCTCCCATGTCGAATACGTAGATTTCGCCACCTCGGCCCATGGCACCCGCTTCCAAAACGAGTTCGCAGGCCTCGGGGATGGTCATGAAATAGCGGGTAATTTCTTCATGGGTAACGGTAATAGGACCCCCGTTTTCAATTTGTTTTTTAAATACCGGAATAACGGAACCGTTCGAGCCCAACACATTTCCAAATCGGGTGGTTACAAATCGGCAATGCGGTTGTTGGGCATTGAGCCCTTGGGTGTACATTTCGGCCAAGCGTTTGGTCGCACCCATCACGTTGGTAGGGTTAACGGCTTTATCGGTTGAGACCATCACGAATTTCTCGCACTTGAACTCCACGGCAAAATCGGCAATTTGTTTGGTGCCCATCACGTTCACCCAAATGGCTTCGAAGGGATTTCCTTCCATCAAGGGTACGTGTTTGTACGCAGCAGCATGAAAAACTACTTCAGGTCGGTACTTATCAAACAAGTATCGAACACGAGAAGTTTTGTTTACATCTCCAATGATGGCTTTAAACTTTCCTTGATACCCTTTTCGATTCAGCTCAAATTCCAAATCGTACAAGGCCGACTCTGCTTGGTCAAAGGCAATGATAAAACGCGGTTGATATTGGATGACTTGACGGCAAATTTCACTTCCTATGGAACCGGCTGCACCGGTAATGAAAATGGTTTTTCCAAGAAGTTCTCTTTTCACATGTTCCGAATCCAAGGAAATTGGATCTCGTTCAAGTAAATCCTCGATTCGAACATTTTTAATTTGATTTAAATCGATGTTGCCATCCAACCATTTTTCGGCGGGAGGAACCACTTTCACTTCCAAATTTGCAGAGAGAAATTTGTCAATTAGTGCACTTTTCTTGGTATTGGAAATTTTTTGAACGGCAATAATCGCCACTTCTGCTTCCAATTTTTGAAGAAGATCGGGCGACAAATCAACGGAATTATACACCATAATTCCTTCCAAAGTTTTGTTCACCTTGTTTAAGTTATCGTCGAAAAATCCGACGACTTTGTAGCCAAGGCTTTTATTCTGCTTTAATGACCCTAGGGTTTGAAGTCCCGATTGTCCGGCACCGAAAATAACCACTTTTGAGGCCTTTACTTTGTTTTTGATGTTGGAAATGTAACTGAATCCGGCTTTGATGAGCAATCGACTGAAAACCAACAAAAACAAGGAAAAGAAAAAATGGATGGTTAAAACCCTTAATCGGAAATTGAAAATGGAATTGGTTTGATCCATTTTTTGAACCAAAACCGTGAGGAGAAGCAAGGTGCACGTCGCGACCAAAATGGCATTAAATATTTTAATGGCATCTTGAACATTGGTATGCCGAATAACACTGGAAAAGGATTGGAAATAATAGAAAGAAGCAAGGTAGATGAACAATAAAATAGGCAATTGAACGAAGAAAACCGCCCAGGAAAACCAAACCACATCGCCGGTATTGAAGATCAGGTTGGCAAAAAGGAAGGAAAAGGAAATCAGAAAAAGATCAATCAGCAATACGATCCACCTGGATACAAACTTGTTGGAATATCGCAAAAGGAAGGCCTCAATCATGGTTCAAACTTACAAAAATTATGTTAACTCAGCATTTATTATCCGTTGAATGATGTGAAAAACTGAATCTTCTTTCAAATTGCTTCCTGATGGCAAACAAATTCCAGTTTGAAACAATTCGACTTCCCAATTTCGAGTGTACACCGTTGCTCCATTAAAAACGGGTTGAAGGTGCATGGGTTTCCAAATCATTCTCGATTCAATTCCCTGAGATTTGAGCGCATCAACGGCTTTTTGCGGTTCTAACTTTGGGTGATGAATAGCGGTAATCCAACGATTGGAAAAAGCTGTCTTGCATTCCGGTTGAAAAGAAAAATGAGGATGAAGTTCTTGGAAATACTGGTCGAAATTTCTTCTTCTTTGGGTTAATTTCTGCGGCAATTGTTGAAATTGTGAAATTCCCAATTGTGCATTTAAATCGCCCATCCTCCAATTGAAGCCCAATTCATTGTGTTGGTAATACGGCAACTGTTCTCGGGCTTGGGTGGCTAAATAAAAGCCGTAATCGTATTTTTCTGCGTGCTCTCCATTTAACAACAAAGCACCTCCACCGGAAGTGGTAATGATTTTGTTTCGGTTGAAACTGAGTACGCCAAAATCTCCAAAAGTGCCCACCGGCTTCCCATCCAAACGACTTCCAACGGCTTCTGCAGCATCTTCAATAAGGATTAACCGATCGCCGTACTTCTCTTTTAATTGCTGCCATGAAAGAACGGCTTTGGCCGGATTTCCATACAAATGCGTTAAAACAATGGCCGCTTTTCCTTGGATGCCTTGCATCATTCGATCAACATCTTCCCAAAAAACTTCATCGATGTTCCAATCTTCTCCCGATCCTAAAAACACCGGCTTGGCTCCTTTTTGAACAAACGGTGCAACGGAAGCGATGAACGTTAGATTTTGGCAAAAAACGACTTCAAAAGAAAAAAACGCTGCAAGCATTTGAAACGCCACGGTACCCGATTGCAACAAGAGGGACTTCGAACCATAATAGGCATCCAACATCCCCTCGAACTCCAAAGCAGGTCGGTTCACGTATTGCTCTTGATGCGGTTCAAATAGTTTTTTCAAGCCAAGAAAATCAGCATCATTGAGGTCTGGAGAAGATAAAAAGTACTTCATACTACCGCTCCGTCTAAAACATCTTCTTTAACCAAACTGCCCGCTTTGATAAAAACGTTGCTCCCAATTTTTATGCCCGGGGTAACAACTGCATTGGCCCCAACAAAACTGTGATCGCCAATGCTAACATTTCCGCACAACGTTGCTCCTGGGGCAATGTGCACATTATTTCCCAAATGAACATCGTGATCAACAATGGAACCTGAATTGATGATGCCATGATCTCCAATCTTTGCAAAGGAGTGAACTATGGCTTGAGGCCCAATCCAAGTTGCCTTGCCAATTTGGGCCGAAGGGGATACAAATGCGGTGGGGTGGCACAAGAAAGATTCGAAAAAATCGATGAGTTCACCCTTTTCTGCAAGAATTTCTTTCCTAACTGATAGATTACCCATTCCTAAAATCACTTTTCCGGCTGGACCTTGAAAGGGTGGATAAACTTTTTGATCCATTTGGGAAGCAGAATCATTCTGATCCCAGAAAAAAACATCTTGGCAGTTCATCAAGGAAAGTGTTTCTGCAATGACCTTCCCGTGGCCACCAGCTCCATAAATGATGAAAGGAAATGAATTTTGCATGTTTAAAGGTAGAAAATTGAAGGGGAAAATTCAACCCTTTCTCCTTTAACTACCGAATCTTTCAAAATCAGAAGCGTTTTTACGCGCTTTTGTCAACAATATGAAGATAGATTGGATGAAAATTTGAGTGTCAAAAAGGAAGTTCTTCTTATCAACGTACTCTACATCAAGAGCGAGACGCTCCTCCCAAGTCATGATTTTTTGCATTTGGTGCAATTGTGACCAGCCAAAAATTCCAGGAAGAACGAGGTGCCTGCGTTTTTGTGCTTCGGAATAATGGTGGAGATATTCTGGAAGCAGGGGTCGGGGGCCAACCCAACTCAAATCTCCTTTCAAAATGTTCCACAATTGGGGAATTTCATCCAAGCCAAGACTTCGAATACGAATCCAAAATGGCGTTAATTCATGATTTGGGCCAAGGGATTTTACCTTATAAATGAGGAAAGTGGTTTCCTTATGTCCCAATCTTTCTTGAACAAAAAGGGCTTGACCGAATTGTATTTTGGCAATCATCATGAGGATGATTGCGGGAATAAATGCAATCAAGAGAGCAAAAAGGGCAAGAAGAACATCAACTACTCTTTTCACAAATCAGGTCCAAAACATTGTTGATCTCGAAGCACATAGGTTTGTCCGGTTTCCGGGCATTGGGCTTGATTATTCTCATCGAAGTGCAATTTATGCCCGGCTTTGCTCATCCAACCGATGTGTTTGGCAGGCACGCCGGCCACCATCGAAAAATTCAAAACGGGCTGGGTTACCACGGCTCCTGCAGCAACGAAAGCATACTCCCCAATTTCGTTTCCGCAAACCAGGGTTGCATTGGCACCAATGCTGGCCCCTTTCCGAATAAGGGTTGGGCGGTATTCCGATTTTCGTTCAACGAAGGCGCGTGGATTCATAACATTTGTAAAAACCATGGAAGGCCCCAAAAAAACATCTTCCTCGCAAACAACACCGGTGTACAACGAAACATTGTTTTGAATTTTTGTTCGATCCCCAATTTTTACACCGGAAGCGATAAAAACATTTTGCCCAATGTTGCAAAATGATCCGATCTCAGCATCGCTCATAATGTGCGAAAAATGCCAAATTTTAGTTCCTTCACCAATGGAACAGCCCGAATCGGCAAAAGAGGAGGCATGAACAAATGCGGTACTTGCTATCATTTCGAGAAGAAACTTTGAACGGTTTTAAAGATGATTCCAAGGTCGGAAAAAAGATTGGCTTTTCGGGAATACGACAAACTCATTTCAATTTTTTGGGGCAGAATAACGTCGATGTAATGCCGTTCGGGATCGGTTGATTGTGCCAACAATTCACTTTCGTTCCAAAAAAGAATGCTGGAAACGTCGGTAATTCCAGGTCGATAACGGAAAATTTCCTTTTGATTGGAATCGTACAAATCAACGTATTTCTTCACTTCCGGACGAGGCCCAACGATGCTCATGTCGCCTTTCAGTACATTCCAAAATTGCGGAAATTCATCGAATTTGTACTTCCGTAAGAAATAACCCACTTTAGTTACGCGATGGTCCCGATTTCCGATGGTTAAAAAGCCTTTACTTTGGCTGTCGGTAAACATGGTTCTCAATTTTACCAAAGAAAACGGCTTTTGATTTTTTCCGATTCGCTCTTGAAAAATAAACATGGGACCTTTCGAATCAATCACAACCAAAATCCCAAGAACAAGAATAAATGGAATGGTTAAAGCCAAGAAAATGACAGAAAAAAAAAGGTCAAATGTTCGTTTTATCATCCTAATTCCAACTTGGAAAGGACGAAATTAAGTGATTTCAATAGAAAATGGACTTGTTCGTCCGTTAATTGGGGATAAATTGGCAAAGAAATTTCCGAATTGGACAATTGAACGGCGTTGGGGAAATCTT
This sequence comes from Bacteroidota bacterium, assembly GCA_947501265.1. Classification (GTDB taxonomy): domain Bacteria; phylum Bacteroidota; class Bacteroidia; order UBA7662; family CANHCV01; genus CANHCV01. The sequence goes on along the minus strand of CANMVY010000008.1, from coordinate 88,678 downwards.
CGGGTAGGTAACCTAGAGATTGAAAATACGTGAATTGAGGAAGAGAAACGAAGTGTACATTGAGAGCGATGCCCAAATCTTTCATTTCTGAGATAAGTTGATCGCGTTTTTCAATCGAAGTATTCAGCAATTGAATCATGAATAAGTGCCCATTTCCTTGCCTTACATCATCGGAAAAATGAGGTAACCGAATTCCATCAATGGCCTTTAGCGCGTGAGAATATTGATGGAAAATTTCAATGCGTCGGCCCTGCATTTCATCCCACTGATCCAATTGAGCCAAAGCAATCGCTGCACCCAAATCGGTCATATTGATTTTCTTTCCCAAAGCAATGATATCGTACCTCCAACCATCATTGAGTGCCTTTTCATGAACATTTTTGGAATGTCCGTTTTGACTAATGATTTTATTTTTTCGGTATTCTTCTTCGTTTTGAAAAGGAGCTGGCAAATTGAATAAAACCACCCCGCCTTCAGCTGAGGTAATGTTTTTAACAGCATGCAAAGAGATAATGGTAAGATCGGCCAACTTTCCTACTGCTTGGCCTTTGTACTTGGAGCCGATGGAATGAGCGGCATCGGCCATGATTAAAATTCTTCCGAGTTTTTCTTGATGAAGATGCTGGGGTGTGAAAAGTTTACGTAAATCTTCCCGGTTCACGAGTTGAAAAAGTTCATCGTAATCGCAAGGCCAACCACCAATGTCTACCGGAATAATGGCTTTCGTTTTGGGGCCAATCGCCTTTTCAACATTTTTAATGGATAATTCGAAAGAATTTGGTTCGGCATCCACCATCACGGGGATTGCTCCGCAGTGAAGAACAGCCGTGGCCGTAGAAGCATAGGTGTAAGCGGGTATAATGACTTCATCCCCGGGGCCTACACCAAACCATTCCAACATCAATTGCATTCCAGCACTGGCCGAATTAAGGCAAAGAGCCTTTTCTACATCAATCCAATGGGCCATCCGATTCTCTAAACGACTCACCTTGGGTCCGGTAGTAATCCAACCACTGTTCAGAGAATCTAAAACCTCTTGAACAACGGAATCATTGATGAATGGGGGAGAAAAGGGAATTTTCATGCAGAAAACAAAAATGTAAAAATAATTCCATTTTTTTTTAACTTTCAGAAAATTTACACCCATGAAAAAACTTTTTTTCCTTTTGCTTTTTGGGCTGGGAGTTCTCCAAGGATTTTCTCAATCCCTCTATACTTTTCCTCCGTTAACGGGGAATAATGGTTCTGCCGGCGTAACCTTTAATCTAAAAGCTTATCGACCGATTATTTTAGATAGCATTTATGTCGGTTTGTCTGGCCCAACCGGGACCGATCAGGTAGAGGTTTGGTACAACTCAACGCCCATTTCAGGGCAACCGAACATCACCACTTCAACAGGATGGACCCTGATGGGAACCTACACGGCCTCCATTACCAACACGGGTTTAGCAATCAGATCGGTTTCTGGGCTTGACCTTACTGCTGCGAACTTCCGACTTAATGCCGGTCAAGAGTACGGTTTTTATGTTGGGAATGTCCAGAATTCTACCATGATCTACACCACGCACACGGCTGCTTTCCCCGATACCTTCGTAAACAACGATGTAAAAATTACCTCGGGGCCACAAACCGGATACGGTGGCGGCCTTCCTCAACCGTTCAATTCTCCCCGCTGTTTTACCGGCGGAATCGCTTACCATTCTGGCCAAGGCACCGATTTGGGCGTCGCTTCTTTGGTAAGTCCTTCAGCGCCCTTTGTAGCGGGAAGTACACGTCCTGTTACCATCACCCTTTCGAACCAAGGAACAACGGCCATTACTTCGGCTTCGTTGGGTTACCAATTGAACAACAATACGGCTGTAACAGCTCCTTGGACCGGTAATTTGGCGGCAGGAGCATCTACCACCTATACCTTTTCAACCAACATTACGCTTCCTTCCACAGGAACACACAGCTTGAAAACCTGGGCAGCAAATGCCAACGGAAGCCCCGATGTGAACCCCAACAACGACACTTTGCGCACGAAACTTTGCTTCGGATTAACGGCAGGAACGTATACCGTTGGTGCGCGACCCACCGCCAATTATCAAACGCTTCAAGATGCAATTGCCGCTCTCAATTGCGGGGGCGGAACTGGAGCCATAACGTTTGAATTAGATTCTGGAACTTACACGGGGAATTTTGTGGTTCAAGGCCCTATTTCCGGCAATCCGTCCATCTCCATTACCCAAAATGGGGTTTTGGGAGATGTGATCATTCAAGATCCTACGGGTCCTACCACTTCTTCAGCAAGTATTATTAAGTTAAGTCAGGTTTCCGATTTTTCTTTGTCCAATATCGTTTTTAAACGAAATGGATCGGCCGGTTTCGGAACACCATCGGCCATCATCGAAGCCAACGATGGAGATAACATTGAAATTAGCCAGTGCCGTTTGATCGGCGGAAGTGGATTTGGAACCGACTATTCGGTATTCTTCAACAATACCTCTAACTCCCGCACCATCGATTGTTTTTTGGATGGTGGTGTTAGCGGAATTTTCTACACCTCATCTACCCAGGCCGACAACAACTCGATTTTTAACAATCGAATTGAAAATCTCTCCAATTCAGCCATTCAATTGAACAACCAAACCCTCGCTCAAGTGAACAACAATTCCATCAAAGATGTTGCTGGATTTGAAGTTATTCGCGTGGAAGGTGGATTTGGAAACCAGATTTACGACAATAAAATGTCGGGAGATATGGCCGGTTCGGTTGCAGTTTCTTTGAATAACGTCAACGGCCAATCGGGAGATCCCACCCAAGTGTACAACAACGCCATTCAGTTGAAATCCACCAGTTTTTTTGGTGCCCCAAGCGTATTCAGCATTTTCACGGATTCCACGGATGGTCCCGATTACCTTCAATTGCAACACAACACCGTGGCTTTTGAATACAGCCTAACTCCTTTCTTTGGAACAAGCGGAATGGTTTCCATTTCCGAAGACGATACGGCCATCGTTTCTTTGGGTCATTTGGATGTGCTCAACAACATTTTCATGGCGAAATCCGATACCGGCTTTCAAATGACAACCGATTTTCGAGCTTACAACTTATCATCTTTGAAATTAATCGATAGCATGAACATCGATTACAACGACTACTTTATTGGTGCTAATCTTTCCGATTTTGCCTTCATTGATGACGCTACTCCCATCACGCATACCACCCTTTTTGATTGGAAAAACGGTACCAACCAGGATGCAAATTCCGATTCGTTGAATCCGCGTTTCATTTCCAATGCCTTATTAATCCCCATCGAAGGATTGATCAATAATTCTGGAACACCTTCTTTTGTAACCAACGACATTACTGGAGCGGTTCGTAGCGCAACAACTCCCGATTACGGAGCTTACGAGTTTACTCCGTCTCCAACGGAAATCAGCATCTCCTCCATTTTGGGTCCGGTAAGTGGATGTGGCTTAGGCAACAACGACACCGTGGTTGCTTTGGTTGAACATTTGGGCACCAACAATTTGAACCAATTGGTGGTTCGTTACACCGTGAACGGCGCACTTGGCGGAACCGATACCTTAACTGGTCCCATTGCGCCGGGAGCAAAAATCCGATATGCTTTCCGAAATCGGTATAATTTCAGTACGGTTGGAACCTACGCCATCAAAGCATACGTTTCGGTTCCTGTAGATAATTTACCTTTGAATGATACCGCATCTTACGAATTGATTCATTTCGCCACTGTTTCCGCTCCCGACACCCAACGCTTTGATGCATCAGCAGCGTGGATTACGTACGGAAACGCCAATTCTTGGGCCCACGGTGCGCCAAACGGTACTGTCATCAACACGTCGGTATCAGCGCCGAATGTATGGACCAATAACCTTACCGGAGATTACAACGATAACGAGCAATCGTACATTCAGTCCCCTTGTTACAACTTAACCGGTTTACGCGTTCCTATGGTGGGCTTTAGCTTGGCCTACGAATCGGAAACCAACTACGACGGAATGGTTTTAGAAGCCTCAACCGATGGTGGTGGAACCTGGAATGTGATTGGAGGACAAAGTTCTGGAGGTACCAATTGGTACAATGCCAACATCACCGGAAATCATTTTTCTGGGGATTGCTGGAACGGATCCAATAACACTTGGACTACGGCGAAACACCCTCTTTCTGCACTTGGAAATGCAAGCAGTGTGATCTTCCGATTCCACTTTTTCTCCGATGGATCGGCAACCGAAGAAGGATTCGCCATCGACAATTTCGCCGTGTACGATTCCCTTGGAGTTCTTGTTCCTACCAACGCAGCCATGGTATCTTTGGATTCTCCAACGACGGCTTGCGGATTGGGTGCTTCAGAACGGGTTGTTGCTCGTGTCGTGAATTTCGGTACTGCTCCGCTTTCCAATATTCCAGTTCGCTATTCCATTTCCGGCGCAACCACTTTTATATCTGCCGTTGATACCATTCGTGGTCCGTTAGCTCCCAATGCTTCAACCACCCATACGTTTTCTACCCGAACAAATTTATCCGCATCAGGAACGTACAATTTCAAGGTTTACACCCAAATGCCGGGCGATAACATTCAAGGAGACGATACCGTATTTGCCACCATCATCAACAGCCAAATCAATACTTTTTCACACCTTCAAACGTTCGACGGAGGAACTTCAGGAAATGGAGCAACTCCTGGAATCTTCCCGATTGGTTGGACCTTCAAATCGGATTCATCTTTCGGTAGAATTGGATATTCTTGGTTTGTCAACAACGGCCCAACCAGTTCTTTTGCAACAGGCCCCAACCAAGATCACACCACCGGAAGCGGCAACTACGTGTACACGGAAGCATCAAATGGAAATACAGGAGATTCTACCTTCCTCTATTCACCTTGTTTAAACCTAACTTCCCTCACCTCTCCAAGAATGTCGTACTGGTACCACATGGCCGGTGCAAACATGGGAGATTTGTATGTTCAATACGAAAACAATGGACAATGGGTTACCTTCGACTCCATTTTAGGACAGCAGCAGACCAATGAAACCGATCCTTGGTTGGAAAGAAAAGTAAGCATTCCCGCTCGCGGAAATACCAAGATTCGTTTCAAGGGAATCAGAGGTTCAAGTTTTGATGGCGATATGGCGATCGACGATGTGAAATTCTTCGACGGAACGGGTCCAGATTTAGAGCTAAAAGCCATTCTTCGTCCAAGCAGCGGTTGCGGTCTTTCAGCCAACGATACGGTAGAAATTCGCGTGAGTAACGTGGGTACAGTAACGCAATCGAACATTCCCGTTGCCTACAAACTCAATGCGAGCGCCGCGGTGGTTGGTAACATTGCTGGGCCTCTTGCTGGCGGCGCAACTGCCACGTATAAATTCCCAACAACTGTGAATTTATCCACTCCAGGCGCCTATCAATTGTTGGTTTATGTGGGCGCAGCTCAAGATTCCGACCGTACCAACGACACCCTTCGCACGACGTTGGTTTCTGCCAGAAACATCACCACCCTTCCCGACTCCGAATTCTTTGATAACAACAATGGTGGATGGGTTGCTAGCGGTAAAAATTCTTCGTGGGCGCATGGTATCCCCGGAAGCACCACGATTAACTCAGCGGTTTCTACCCCTAACGTTTGGAAAACCAATTTAACCGGTTCCTACAACGACAACGAAGAATCGGAAATTGTTAGCCCTTGCTACGATTTGAGTAGAGCAAGAAATCCAAAAGTTCGCTTCCAAATTTGGTACGAAACGGAAAACAATTACGATTTAGGAATCTTAGAATCCACGACCGATAACGGTGTTACCTGGACTTTGGTGAACGACAGCAATTCCAGTTTCTACAACTACAGCATGTCCCGCAGCTACTACACTGGCCCATGTTGGAACGGAGCTACCGGAGCTTGGACACAAGCGGAGGCCAACATTTCCTCATTGGCTGGTCAATCTCGCGTTCGTTTCCGCTTCCGTTTCATCTCCGATGGTTCGGTAAACGGTGACGGTGTTGCCATCGACAATTTTGCCGTGTACGACTCCCTTCAAGGGCAACCTCAAGGATACATCAACTTGATGTCGGCACGCATTGTTTCTCCAAGTGCGAACAGTTTCATCGATTCGGCCATTGTTTCTGCTGTGGTGAAAAACATGGGAAATGTTTCTCGTGTTCTGCCTTTCGACTTCAATTTCTCGGTGAACGGCGGACTGGTTCAAACCCAATCTTTGGCTGTGGGTGGCACTGGTTTACTTCCTGGGGATTCGGTGATTCACTCGTTCTCCATCAAGTACAAAGCAACTACTCCGGGAGCGCAACGCATTTGCGTATTTGTTTCTCCGGTTGATACCATTCGTCGCGACGACACCTTGTGCATCACCTTGTATTCCCGTTTGGGTACAGGCACTTGGACCTCTCAGGCAGAAATGTATCCGAACCCTACAAAAGGACAAGTTTGGTTGCGCATTCCTGAAGCGACTGGCAAGGAAGTACAGGTGAGTTTGCAAGATCTTTCAGGAAGAAGAATCATGAAAAAGGTCATTTCCTCCGCTCAAATTCGCGAAGGATTCCACCTCAATTTGGATGTTCCTTCTGGAATGTACCTGATTCGTGTTGAAAACGAAACAGGTCGATGGTCGGAAAAACTCTTGGTAGAATAATTTCAATGTTACTCGTAAAAAGCCCCCGAAGAAATTCGGGGCTTTTTTTTGTCTTCAAAATCCATTCAATGCGCCGTATTTTTACCCCATGAAAATTCATTTGTGGCCCAAAATCTTTCTATTTGCATGCATTGCTTCTCTTTTTGCATCCTCTTGTACTTCTAAAAAGGAAGAAAGAGATGCAGTAGATCTCGATTTTTTCAACAACGAAATCAATTCGGCGGGCAGGGTACATGAAGGCGATACGGTGGTTTGGAATGTGGTACCAACCGATTCTTTGCATCCCATCGATTCAGTAATTTTTTTCATCGATGGAAAAGAGTTAACCACCACCGATTCGTTGCCTTTTCCGGTACGAATTCAAACGGAAGGCTTGGCCATGGGGCAACACCTCCTCACCGCTAAAGCGTCATCTAAAGGAACATCCATCGAAAAAACAACGGCTTTTACCTTGATGGCACGCTCGGCTCCCCAAGCATTTGTGGCCAAAGCTGTAAAATCTTATCCTCACGACCCTAAATTGTACACCCAAGGATTGGAATTCTCAGGAAATCAGTTGGTGATGAGTGGCGGACAATACGGTCAAAGTTCCATTCGGTTGGTCGATTGGAAAACGGGGAAAGTGGCCATTGAACGGAAATTGGAAGCATCTGTTTTTGGGGAAGGCTGCACCGTTTTAGGTGGAAAGGTTTACCAACTTTCGTGGAAGGAGCTTACCTGTTTTATTTATGATGCGAAGACACTGAACCCCATCGGTTCCTTCAAATATCCCCGCGCCATTGAGGGTTGGGGAATCACAAACAATGGAAAAGAGCTCATCATGAGCGACGGTACGAATAAATTGTATTTCATCAATCCGAAAAATCCATCTACCATTTCCAGGGTTATTGAGGTATTCAGCCACGAAAAAATGGTGGATCAGCTGAATGAATTGGAGTGGGTGAACGGTAGCATTTACGCGAACGTGTACATGACCGATGATTTGGTGGGCATCGACCCCCAAACGGGAGCGGTGAAAAGCTTCATCTACGCCGGGGGATTGCTTTCCGCTTCCGAAGCCGAAAACGCTGAAGTCCTCAACGGAATTGCTTACAACCCCGCAACCAAAACCCTTTTCCTTACCGGAAAGTACTGGCCTAAGCTTTTCGAAGTGGAATTGGCCAAAGGAAAATAACGGATTGATTACCAACATTCCCCAACTGAAAAAAACAGCATGGGATTTTCATTGAATCACTCGTTTTCTTCCATTATTAACGCCATTTGTTCCCTTATTTCTAAATTTCTTCTTCAATCAAAAAGAAATCATCAAACAGCAATTTTATGATTCAGTAGACTTTTTTAATAAATCTCTGATTTCCGTTAATAGTTGTTCTTCCGTTGGCGCTGGAGCAGGATTGGGAGTTTCGATTTGCTTTCTCTTCATGTTATTCATTCCTTTAATCAACAGAAACATAAAGAAAGCAACCAATACGAAGTCAATCAAAATTGTAATGAAAGCCCCATATTGAATCGCTGATTCAGCACTTATTTCTTTTCCAGAAGCATCAAATTTTGCTTCGCTTATCACCCATTTTAATAGTTTAAAGTCAGTACCTGCTGTAATTGCACCCACGATAGGCATCACCATTCCATCAATAAAACCTGTAATAACCTTGCCAAATGCAGAGCCCATTACAAAAGCAATAGCCATATCAATAAGATTTCCTCTCAAGGCGAATTCTTTGAATTCTTTAATCATTTTCATTTTTTTAACGTTGAACGATTCCTAAAAATAAAAAAATAATTCTGCGTTGTACTTTTTTATCCATCAATTATTTTCAATAAATCAAAATCAAAAAAAATGATTTATCGTTTCGAGACTCATAAGGATGCATCGGAAAAGCAGAAATAATAGAAAATCGTCCATGATATGCACCTTTCTTGGAAACAGGAAAGGCGGTTTTGTTGTTACCCATTCATGAAGAAAATCGTGGTTATCGGCGCTGGAATGAGTGGACTTGCAGCAGCAGCCCTGTGCATTCGGCGCGGCCACCGCGTAGTTTTAGTAGAACAGAACTGGATGGTGGGCGGCTGCACGGCAACGTACTGGCGCAAAGGCCACCGATTCGAATCGGGCGCAACCACCTTGGTTGGATTAGGAAAAAACCGTCCCGTGGGGTGGTTGCTCGAACAACTGAACCTGCCTCCGCTTCAAGCCACTCGCCTTCATCTCCCTATGCAGGTTCACGGATTGTCAGGAACGCCCACGCTTACCCGATTCGAAAATCTGGAGGATTGGATTCAAGAGGCCGAGCGGGTTTTCGGCCCGAAAGGCCAACGCAAATTCTGGACCCGCTGCTTCAAGCTATCGCAATTCGTGTGGAACAACGCCTTGGAGCTGCACCATTTTCCACCTCAATCCCTTTCCGATGTACTTCAGGCCATTCCACTTTTTTCGATGGAAAGGGTTCAACATCTTCCTTATGCTTTTCAAACCGTAGAGCAATGGATGGAAAAATGTGGGCTTGGGAATCATGCTGTTTTCCGAAAATTCATCGATGAGCAATTGATGATTTCGGCACAAAACACAGCCAATGACGTCAACTTGCTTTTTGGATCTACCGCCCTCTGTTACACCAATGAGCCCAACCATTATTTAGAAGGCGGCATGCAACAATTATCGGATGTCCTTAAAAATTGGATTGAAAAAAATGGTGGCGAAATCATTCTGCGACAACCGATTCAAAAATTAGAAATCGCCTCCAAAAGCATTTCTGTCATCGGAAAAAACCGAACCTGGGAAGCCGATCACGTGATTAGCAGCATACCGTTGAACAATTTGGTTGACCTTATACCTTCAGAGATTTCGGAAAGCTGGAAGAAAAAAATTCAACCGCTCGACCAATTGAGCGGGGCTTTTACCATGGGAATTGCCTACCAGCCACACCGAGATTGGGAGTGCATTCACCATCAAATTCATTTGGATTCCCCCATGCCGCAAACAGGGGCTCATTCCATTTTTTTGTCCACTCACCCTGCCACCGATCCCCGTTCCGACTTGGAGAACATTCGGGTTGGAGCAGTTTCCATGCACGTGCTTCAGCCGCATAAAAAGCACATTCATTCCAAAGAAGAAATTGAAAATGAAGTGTTTCATAGATTGGAAGAAGCTGATCTGATTAAACGGGAAAACGTGGTGTATTTCCATAGCTCTACCCCTGGAGGTTGGGAAGCATGGACGATGCGAAAAAACGGAATGGTGGGCGGTTACCCTCAATTGAAAAACGTTCTACCTTGGCAAATGCCGGGTTGCAAATTGCACGGAAATCGCCTTTTGGGCGCAGGAGATAGTTTTTACCCCGGCCAAGGAATTCCCGGCGTAATCTTGAGCGCAAAAGCAGCGGTAGAAACGCTTGATTAAGCTTCATTTTCTAAAAAAATCCATTCGTTTTTTTTGCCGCTTCCTGCTTATTTTGCAGTCCCATGCCAAATGCACTCGCTCACTCCAGAAGTCCTTATTTACTCCAACACGCCAACAATCCGGTGGATTGGGTAACTTGGTCGAACGAGGCATTTGAGATAGCAAAGGCACAAAAAAAACTGATCATCGTTTCCATCGGATATTCAGCTTGCCATTGGTGCCACGTGATGGAGCATGAATCCTTCGAAAACCAAGACGTGGCCGATGTGATGAATACCCATTTCATCTCCATAAAAGTTGATCGGGAAGAGCGTCCCGATGTGGATCACCTCTACATGGAATCGGTTCAACTGATGACCGGACAAGGCGGATGGCCGTTAAACGTGATTTGTTTGCCCGATGGAAGACCAATTTTTGGTGGAACTTACTTCCCGCAAACCAAATGGATCGATACCCTTTCCAACATCGTTCGACTTTGGAAAGATGATCCGAATGCTTGTTTGCAATATGGCGATCAATTGGTTCAGGCTATTCAGCAACATGCCACTTTACCCCACAACACAGGGGAATCTCCCTTTTCTAAATCCAATTTAGACGAATTCATTGACCAGGTTTTGGCCAAAGCCGATCGACGCTTAGGCGGCATGCAAGGAGCTCCCAAATTTCCCATGCCCGTTATTCTTCGAACGATGTTAAGGTACGGTTGGATTTCCGGGAACGAAGATGCCCTTCAATGGGTGCACCATTCCCTTCAGTGCATGGCCAGCGGCGGCATTTACGATCACATTGGTGGCGGATTCGCCCGCTACTCTACCGACGCTTATTGGAAGGTTCCTCACTTCGAAAAGATGCTGTACGACAATGCTCAGCTCATTCGATTGTACGCAGAAGCTTACCGAACCGAACCGAACGAACTCTACCGCAAGGTGGTGTACGAAACGGTGGAATGGTTGCAACGAGACTTGCTTCACCCTGCCGGCGCAAGTTGGTCGGCCTTGGATGCGGATACCGACGGCGTTGAAGGGAAATACTACGTTTGGACGCCACAGGAATTGGAAGAGGTGCTCGGTCAAGATGCACCCATTGCTCTTGAATTTTATGGAATCGGTGGAATCGGTGAATGGGAACACGGGGTTTCCATCCCAGTCATTGGCAGTTCCATTCGACCACTAGCCGAAAAATTCGATTTCTCTCCTGAAGGAATAGCCGAAAAATTGGTAGAGATTCGTCAAAAACTCCAAAATCATCGCAAGAGCAGAACCCAACCCGGTTTAGATGATAAAATTTTATTGGGTTGGAACGCACTGCTGGTTACGGGAATGGCCCAAGCTTCTTTGGCCTTCAGCGAATCCAACCTGCTGCATTTGGCCGAGCGAAATTACCGATTCTTGATGCAGCAGTTCCAGGGCGATAACGGACGTTGGTACCGTACTTGGAAATCGGGAGTTGCGCAGGTGTCTGCTTTTCTGGAAGACATGGCCCATTTGCTGGAAGCCAGTTTGGAATTGTACCAAGTTACTTGGAACGAGAACTATTTGGAAGATGCCCAAAACTTGTGGCACTACATTCATAAAAATCATTTCTCTGCCGAGAAAAATCTTTTTCACTTTTCGCCATTTTGGGCAGAGAGCTTGGTGGCCGAACCGCTCGACTTGTCAGACAATGTGATCCCATCGGCCAATGGAGTGATGGCCCACAATGCATTTCTGCTGGGCAGATTGGTGGGAAAACCCGAAATGATGGACTTAAGCCAACGGATGTTGGCAAACCTCGACGGAAAAATGAACTCTTACGGAGCGTATGCTTCCAATTGGGCTTTGTTGCACACCTATCGCCACTACGGATTTCACGAATTGGCCGTGGTAGGGCCTCAAGCAACCCAAATGAAATCCGAATTGGAGGACCGATTTCTCCCCAATGTGTTGGTGGTGGGAACCCCCTACCCCAACGACCGGGTGTCTATTTTTTCCGATCGTTGGATTCCAGAGAAAACTGTTTTCTATCTTTGTGAACACGGCGCTTGTCAACTTCCAACCACGGATTTGGACGAGGCGCTTCAAAATATTCAAAATCAACACGATTAAAAGAACAACTATGTCTGAATCGATTTCCCGCCCTTGGATGAAGCATTTGATTTCCGGGGTTATTTTCCTGGTTCTCGCTGCGCTGTATTGCTCTCCCGAATTGAGCGGCAAAAAAATCAACGCCCACGATAGTGTTTCTGCTGTTGCCGCCGCCAAGGAGGTTTCGGATTACGCTGCCAAGGGAGAAACCATTTTATGGTCCAACGGCATGTTCAGCGGAATGCCCATGTTTCAGGTGGCTTACGCGCCGAAAGCCAATTTATTGTTGATTTTCGATTATTACCAAACCCTGCTTCCAACTGGTTTGATGCTGTTGTTTACCTTGATGTTGGGCTTCTATTTCTTGATGGCTCAATTGAAAATCAATCAATTGGTTTCCATTTTAGCTTCAGCTGCTTTTTCGTTGAATACCTATTTCATCCTTTCCATTGAAGCCGGCCACGTGACCAAGTTGGTTGCGATTGCCATGATGCCGGCCTTGTTGGGTTTGGTCATTTCCTATTTCCGGGAACCCAAATTCATCAAAGTTATTTTGGTTGGAATTATTACCGGTTTGGCCATCAAAGCGAACCACTTGCAAATTACCTATTACACCATCATTGCCGTTGCGGCTTTGGGTGTTTCGGAATTGGTTTTGGCCATCATGGCCAAAGAAATCGTTGGGTTTTTCAAAAAGGCCGGAATGCTATTGGCTTTTGCTCTTTTGGGCGCTGCCGCCAATACGGTCACCCTTTGGACCACTTGGGATTATTCGAAGGAAGCCACGCGTGGAGGAACTTCTGAGTTGACGAAAAATGCGGGTTCTGCCGTTTCAAAAACCGGATTGGATTTCGATTACGCCATGAATTGGAGTTACGGCAAGTCGGAAACATTTAATTTGATGATTCCGAATTTCGCCGGTGGCGGATCGTCCATGCCCATGGATTTAAAATCTCCCTTCGCGGCCGCCCTTCAGGCCCAGAACATCGATCCGAATGCGTTGGGCGGCATGCCTACGTATTGGGGCGCATCCGACATGGGTACCGGCGGACCTACGTACATGGGTGCTATTGTGATCTTTTTGTTTGTTCTGAGTTTGTTCCTTATTTCCAAGCGTTGGTTGGCCATTGTTTTGCCTTTGGTCTTGCTTTCCCTTTTCCTCGCTTGGGGTGAAAACATGGAAGGACTAAGTCATTTCTTCTTCGAAAATGTTCCCATGTACAACAAATTCCGGGCGCCGAGCATGCTGCTTTCGATCACCGGTTTCGCCATGATTTTATCGGCAGCTTTGGGATTGAATGAGCTGATTAAAGAAGGTATGGACAAAGATACATTGATTAAAAAACTCTACTGGGCCTTCGGCCTAACGGGAGGATTAAGTTTGGTATTTTATGTTTTAGGCGGCAGTTTATTCGAGTTTACTGGAGCCGGCGACGCCAATTTCTTGGAGATGCTGAAGCAAAATAAAATCGAGCCGAACGGCATCTACCAAGGATTGTTGGATACCCGTTTGGCCATCATGAAGGCCGATGCATTGCGATCGTTTTTCTTCATTGCCTTAGCAGCGGGATTGGTTTTCAGCTTCCTAAAAAATTGGTTGAAACCAACCGTGGTGCTTTCATCTTTGTTGACTTTGGTGGTGGTGGATTTGTGGATGGTGGACAAGCGCTATTTGAACAAAGACGATTTCCAAAAGAAATCTTCTTATGCCGATTTCATTGAGCCATCGGCAGCCGATCAACAAATTTTGCAAGACCAAAACGGCACTTACCGGGTGTTCAACACAACGCCTCCATCGGGTCCGTTTAACGATGCAACCACCTCCTATTTCCACAAACACATCGGTGGTTATTCGGCCGTAAAACTACTTCGCTACCAAGAATTAATCGAAAATCACTTGGGCAAAGGCAATCAGAAGGCTTACGACATGCTGAACATGCGATACTACATTCAGCAAGATCCCCAAAGCGGCGCTCCCATTGCTCGACCTAACCCAGGTGCTTTGGGCAACGCTTGGTTTGTGATGAATCCTGTTATCGTTAAAAATGCCGATGAGGAAAATGAAAAATTGGGCGATGCTGGATTCAATCCGCGCACCCAGGCCTTGGTGGATCAACGCTTCGAAAAATATGTTGCTGGTTTGACCATGGACACGGCTTCTTTTGCCTCTGCCAAGGTGGAACTCACCAACTATCACCCCGATAAAATGGAGTACAAAAGCTCCAGTTCCAAAGAAGGATTGGCCGTTTTTTCTGAAATTTGGTACAAAGGAAATACCGATTGGAAAGCGACCATTGATGGAAAAGATGCAGAATTTATTCGCGTAAACTACGTGCTTCGCGCATTGAAAATTCCAGCTGGAGACCACAAAATTGAGTTTGTATTTCACCCTAACAGTCATTATACCGGAAGCAGCATCAGCTTGGCAGGATCGGGCATTTTGCTCGCATTGTTGGCCTTTGAGTTGTTTCGCATGAATCGTAAAAAAGCATAACATGGAAAAAGTAAAAATTACCTTGGTTCCTAACGGACCCGCCAAAATTGAAGGCGATATTCAACTGCAAACCTTGGCGGGCGACGTATTGGAAACGAAATCGTTAACCTACCTCTGCCGTTGCGGAAAAAGCAACAAAAAACCGTACTGCGATGGAACCCACAAAACTTGCGATCCATTCGAGTAATCCTGCATGAAAGTACTTTTTACGCCCCTGAATTGGGGACTTGGACACGCTACTCGTTCGGCTGCTTTGGCCGATCGTTACCGAAAAGAAGGACATGAAATCGTTTGGGGGGCCTATGGAGAAGCCTTGGAATGGATTCAAATGAATTGCCCCCAAGATCAAATTCACAACTTGGACGATATGGATATCTCCTATGGGAAATCCGTTTGGCGAAGTGTTGTTTATCAGTCTTCCGATATTCGTAAGTTCATCACCCGGGAACAACGGAAAATCAAAAATTTGGTCAATGAAATCAAACCCGATCAGATTATTTCCGACAATCGGTACGGTTGTTTCCATCCCCAGGTTCATTCTGTTATCATTACCCATCAAATTCGCCCTCGACTTCCTTGGTTTCTTCGATTTTTAAATCCGCTAAGGAACATCTATTTCAAAAGTTTACTGGGAGAATTCAATGAAATTTGGGTGCCCGATTATTCCGATCGTCGACTAACGGGAGCCCTGTCCAAGCCTTATTCCAATCAGAAAGTGGTTTTTATGGGCCCATTATCAAGGTTTTCACCTTTACCAAAACCCAGCATTGACATTCCTGATACGCTTATTTTAACATCTGGCCCGAAAGGAAGTCGGAAGTTTTTTGTGGAAGATGCTTTAAAATTGAGGAAAGGCAAAACCATCGTTGTTGGCATCAAACCTTTTGTTGAAGAAAAAGATGTCCTGTTCATTGAATATCCCAATCAATCGGATTTGGCACAATGGCTTCAATTTTGTTCCTTTTTGATTTCGCGCCCTGGGTACAGCACCATCATGGATCGAGAAGCGTTGGGCGCTAAGGGAGATGTACGTTGGATTCCCACTCCGGGACAAACCGAGCAAGAATACTTGGCTACAATACTGATGAAATAAGAATGGATCCTCAGAAAAAATTGTATTTCCGTTCTCATTTAAGGTCCCGATGGATCAATCTTTTCAAAAAAAACATAGGAAATCCAAAACGAATCTTGGTTCATCGTGCCGACGAAATTGGAGACATGGTTTTAACGTTACCGGCGTTGAGAACCCTCCTTCAACAATTTCCGAATTCAGAAATCGTCGTATGGGCGAAGGCTCCTGCTTTATCTCTTTTGGAAGGCGAACCGGGAATTTACCAACGCATTTCGGAGGGCCTTCAGCCCGAAGGTCATTTTGACCTGATGGTTGATTTTCGGGAAAGCGAAAAGTCGTTAGCCTTTGCTCAAAAATCGCGCATTCGTTACCGATTGAATCGAGGCAGTATTCGAATGAAAAACAGAAAAGCCGGACATCCGCACGAAATTGAAACCAATTTTCAAGTGATTGCCCCGCTGTTGACCGATTCGAAATTGAATTCTGCTAATTTGGTGATTCCGCCTCGCAAACAAGATCAAGCCGATTTATTTTTACAGCGATTGGCCATCGAAAAGTTTGGAATTATCCATATTGGTGCCGGCAAGCTGCTGAAGCGGTGGAGTTTAGACGGTTTTCGTTCGCTTGCCGAACTGATGCACCAGAAATACGGTTGGGATGTGGTTTTTGTGGGAGCAGAAGACGATCGAAAACACGTAGAAAAAATTCAATCTCAATTGAATTTCACAACATTTTCGTTCATCGGCGAAGGCGATTTATTGGCGTATGCTGGGCTTTGTAAGCGCTGCGAGGTGATGGTAGGAAACGATAGCGGGCCCATGCACTTGGCTTCAAATTTGGAGATTCCCTGCGTGGCTTTGTTTGGTCCTTCCGAACGAAAAGTATTTGGTCCTGTATCGGTAAATACCAAAGTCATTCACCATGAATTGGAGTGCAATCCGTGCGATGAGGTGCATTGCATTACTCCTGAATTTCCGTGCATCGCCCGCATTACGTTGGCGGAAATCGAAGCAGCGATGGATGATTTGATGGAGAAAAAGTCGTAAACAGAGCTTTTCAAGTCCAATTCTCCTTCGGAAATAGAAAACCAAGAGCTCTAGCGATAAAAAACACCTGATTCAATTTCCTGAATTTCAGAGCATTTCAAGCTATTATCTTCAACTTTTGAGAAAATTCCGACCCTCGGTACGGCAGGCTCAGGGACCACCCTTCGATGAAACACAGGGACCGCCCTTGCATAGTTTCTTTTGAATTGTAATTCCAAGAATTCAGGGTATGTCAATTAATAGTCGAAAACGGGGACAACGCCCTTCGATGAACTCAGGGAACACCAACCTTCCCCGAAAATAAAGTTAAGGAATAGAGCCGTTTCAACCGTTTCCAATTTTTTCCTCAACAAAAAAAAGGTTTCAAAAAAACACTATTCCCAAAAATTTTATCAAGATCAAGAGAAAAAGATCCCAAAAAAAATTAGACAGGAACGAGGGACAACTCCCTTCGATAAACTCAGGGAACACCAACCCCTCCCCGGAAGTAAAGTTAAGGTATAGAGCCGTTTCAACCGTTTCCAATTTTTTCCTTCTTAATGGATTAGCGGTTATTTAGAAAAATTTCTTCATTCACTTCTTAGAAATTAGCCCTACAGAAAACCTGGGCTACCCTTCGACAGGCTCAGGGACCTCCCTTCGACCGGGCTCTGGGAGCTCCGCCCCCTCCCACGACAAATTTACGTCAATTAAAAATTTTAACCGTATTGAAACGTATATAATCGTTTACTTACGTTTATAAACGTTTCATTTACGACTAACGTCCAAAAAAGTCGTAAATTGCTCACGGTGGGGGCGGGGGATTTATCCCCCTTAGCGTCAATTCATTTTTTTTGCAAGGTTAGTGGGTGCAAACCCAATAAAAGTGCATTGGGAAACTCGGGCGGAGTTCACCTAGTTTACCCTTTAAGTTTGAATGATGACCCGTCCTAAAAAAGTTTACCGTTTTTCGGTTGTTTTTTGTTTTCGTCCTGAAACAAATTTACATTCCCTCAATCTCCCAAGGTCTTTTTTACATCAAATGATTTCTAAATGCCTATATCAGTGAGGGCTGAAAGCCACGACAAAATGCGGCCCCAAACTATCTCACCATGGAAGAAAACCGTGTCCACACCTACTTCACACCAAATGCAGAACAAATCGGACACTTTTCTACGTCATGCGCCCTTGCAGGACAGAATTTTCTACCGTAGAAAATAATCTGAAGATGAAGTTTATTCCACAACTCTTCTGGAAACAACTTTTTTAGATCACGCTCGGTTTCAACCACATTCTTTCCAGATGTGAGCTTCCATCGGGTAGCAAGTCGGTGAATATGGGTATCAACCGGAAATGCGGGCACCCCGAAAGCCTGCGACATCACCACACTCGCTGTTTTGTGTCCAACACCAGGCAATTCTTCCAACGCTTCAAACGTTTTTGGGACTTCACCGTTGTACTTTTCGATTAAAATTTCAGAAAGCCGATGAATGGCTTTTGATTTGTTTTCTGAAAGACCACATGGAAGCACAATTTCGCGAATTTCAGGAACCGAAAGCCGAACCATATCGAAAGGATTATCGGCTTTTTTGAAAAGGTGAGGCGTAACCTTATTGACCCGCTCGTCGGTGCATTGAGCGGAAAGTAGAACCGCAATTAATAGAGAATAGGGATCGGAGTGATCTAAAGGGATGGGTGTTTCCGGAAAAAACGTCTCCAATTGCTCTTGTATAAAAGCCGCTTTTATTTTTTTGGTCCACTTTTTTTCCGGCATATTGTTTGGATTGAAGCTCAAAAATACGGATTATCCGTTTTTAAACGTTTATAAACGTTTCATATACGGATAAATTCTTGGGTTGATTTCAACTTTGTACTGTTCAAACAACAAGGCCTTGAACGTTGAACATCAAAAAGAAAACTGTATGAAAAACTATTGTAAACTTTTGGGTCGCCTGGGTCGCGATCCTGAGGTAAGAGACCTTGGAGAAGGGAAAAAGTTAGCCCGATTTGGGATGGCTACGAATGAATTCCAAAGAGAAAAAGATGGAACATTCAAAGAAATAACAACGTGGCACGACGTGGTAGCTTGGGGAAAATTGGCCGATTTTGCGGGCCAGCAACTGAAGAAAGGGATGAAAGTCCAAGTCGAAGGGAAGCTGGTGAAACGCAAGTACATGGACAAAGACGGGAAAGAGCACGTAGCGATTGAAGTAAACGCAAAAGAATTGCTTCCTGTTGCTGCGGTACGTGAAGCGGAACCGCAAGAAGCATAAGGCTGAAAAAGAAAGGGGCCGCCAATTGGCAGCCCCTTTTCTTTTATGAATAGAAAGGTTGGTTCTTAGTTTTTCACCAATTTGGTCCAAACAACATCACCTGCGAATTCTACCTTCAAGAGGTAAGAACCGGTAGCCAAGTCATCGGCTTGTGGCAATTGGATGAAGTTTTTACCATTCTTCACGTTGCTATTAACGCTCATCAACACTTTACGGCCAGTTACGTCCATAATGGTGATTTGAGCAACTCCAGCTTTGGATGCATTCAACTCAACACCCAAGTTCGAAACGAATGGGTTCGGGAATACATTCATAGAGGAGATAGCATCGGAGAATTGCAAGCTACGAACTGGGCTGTAACCGATAGAACCGTCGTTATCAATGGTCTTGATGCGGTAGTAGTTGGTTCCAGAAACAGGACGTAGATCGGTGAAGTTGTACGTGCTTGGTCCTTGTGGATTCTTGCGACCGATTTCTTCGAAGTTTTTACCATCGATAGAACGCTCGATTACAAACGCATTCACATTGATTTCGGCAGCAGTAACCCAAGTAAGTACCGCGTTACGATCAGATTTCTTAGCAGTGAAGCTTACGAATTCAACAGGTAAGCCTTCTCCAGATTTTCCGCGACCGTTACCGGCTACAGAAACAGAGCTGAAAGAGGTCAAGCTATCGCGGCGAGCAGCATTCTTCGCAGTGAAGTCGCTAATCAAACCAGCAACGGCATTCTTTCCTTGGAATTCCCAGTTACCAGTATTCCATGTTTCTTTCTTCACAAGACGAAGCGTAGAACCAGCTAACTCGTCACCAACGTTACCAGTCGTATCGAAAGTCATACCTGCAACTTCCCAGTTGTAAACGAAGTTCGAAAGACCTTCATTCTCAACTCTCCAAAGAGCATTCATCTTCACGTCAACAGCACCACCAGATACAGAGTCAAACAAATCGTAAGCACCGGCAACGGTATCCTTGTTGTTGATGTTTCCAGTGTACCACATTGGATCGTAATCGTAGTAGCTACCGGTCAATGTACCGTTGGTTGCAGAACCTGTTGTGAACTGAACAGCCATTGGTGTATAGAAACCTTTTACTTTTCCGTTACGACGGTCTGTAGTATCTCCTTTAGCATTGTAGAATCCTACTGGGAACAAATAAGTACCTGTTGCTCCAGAAGAAACATTACGAACCATGCGGCCTTGGATGTAGTTGGTAGAATCTGTTCCACCAATACGAGTTACAGCAGAAGCAGAACCATCGGTAATGAACACATTATCGTAGTTGGTTTGCAAATCTTGGTCAACAATTCCTGATGACTTAACTACACCATTTCCAAGATTTAAAGTAAGAGAAGTTGCACCGAGGTTATCTTGAAGAACTACGTTACCTGAAGTTTTCTCCAAATTCAAGTTAGCCAAGGTAGTACCTCCAGCAACACGAACATTGAAGAAGTGGTAGTAAGAAGTGGTCGTAGTAGTTGCTCCATTCCAAGATGAAGTGATGTTCACATAATTGGAAGCAGCATAAGGATAAGAAATACCAGTTGTTGCCATTCCATAAGAAGCAGAACCAGATGCTGGAGTAATCATCACCAATTTGTAACCGGTTCCTGCAGGTACGGTCCAATTCAAATTAACCGTTTGGAATCCAAAGTTTCCACTTGGTGTAAATGTTGTTGATCGAACAGTTACATTGGATGAATTACGTAGCACAATAGTGATTGGCGTTGTTGTGTTATTTACGTTAACATCCACCGATTGAAGATTCGCTTGACGTGCAAAATCCATCACCAATCCGTACTGAGAACCAGTTAGAAGTAAGTTTTGATTAGCCGAAGCTGTATCCTTACCAATGGTTGTAGAAGGCATATAACCTGCTGTGATCGATTGGTCATTAGCACCTGCAACCTTAATGGTTCCACTTCCATTCACAAATCCACTTACGTTGATATTTCCTTGTACTGTAACGGTATTACCAGAAGCAATCTCCATGGTTGCACCAGAAGCAATGCTCAAATCATTCACGGTAACATTTCCAGAGACCGTTGGATAATTTGGCATATTCGCAGGAATAGTAATAACTACACCAGATCCAGGAGCAATTCCATCTGCCCAGTTACAACCGTTGTTCCAATCGGCATCTTGAGCACCAGTCCATTGACCAGCAGCACCAGCAGGAGCAGCAATAGAAATGATCTTGGTAGAAGTTCCAGGACCAACTTGAGTGTTTCCACAAACTGTTGTTACGGTATCCAATGAAACCACATAAGCACCAGAGTTGGTAAAGGTTACTCGAAGAACACTATCGGTTAAGGTAGTTCCACCGTACAAGCTAAAGTTTGGAGGAGAGATCTTCCAACGACGAGACACAGAAGCAGGAGCCGTACGATCCACAAAAGTGAAGATATCACACGTAGAACCTGCTGTGCGAGATGCATCAGCTGTCAAAGTCGTAGTTGTAGAAGGAGACAGTCGGAAAGTATCCACCGCAACTTCCATGGTAGAAGTTCCAACGATTCCATCGTAACGGAAACGGAAGGAAGTAGAAGAAGTAGCGTAAGAAGCAACATCAACGGTGTTGTTGGTCCATGCTGTTGCACGGGTTGCTTGTTGCTGACCAGTGCGAGACCAAACGGTATTCCACGTTTGACCACCGTTGGTTGAAGCTTCCAAACGAAGGGTACCAATGTTCGCTCCATACATGTGAGTACGGAATGTAGCCGCAGCACAACCCATACCAGAAAGATCCATACAAGGAGATTCGATCACATAATTATCAATGGTTGTAGCTCCTGTATTTGGAACAACCAAGTAACGAGTTCCTTGGAATGCGCTAGCAGGACCTGTTGTAGCTGTTGTTCCAGCACCTGTACGAGTGATCCAGTTCTTCGAACCAGAATTCGTCCAAGAAGTCGTGATATCAAATTCGAAACCTTGGTTAAAAGGAATAGAATTGGTAGCAGTTACTGACGCTGGACGATTTACACTGCGTTCAACCATGTTGTTGTTTCCAGCATAACCATCAGCAAACGAGTTGAATACTCCGTAAGCATTAATGGTATGAGTACCAACGATGGCCAAGTTATACGAATTTGTAACGGTTACATCCATGGTGCCACCAGAAATGATGCTACCTGAAAGTGAAACACCGTAATTCTGTGGATTTACTCCAGAAGTTGTAACGTACAAGCTATCACCAGCACCGAAGGTTACCGTAGCAGTACCGAAGTTCTTCAAACGAATCACAATGCTATCGTTTGCAGAAGCAGAACAACCGCCAACATACACTGGGTAAGGAGAAGAAATTACAGCAACATCATAAGGAGATGGCGTGAATTCGTCAGCACCAATATCAGGTGTTGTAGAATTACGCGCTTGACCATCCATATCTGTAGGATAATCGGCCAAGTAAGTACCAGTTCCATCCAACAATTGATTGGTTACGTGCAAATCAGTTGCAGACAAATAACCAGGATCAACACTCACAGAGTTGGTATCCATTCCTGTTGCAGCATACCATGAAGACTTATCCGAAAAAACGGTCCAGTTACCAGCTGTAGTGTTGTAAACACCAGCATACCAAGAAGCATTATCAGCACGGTAGTTGTTGCGATCTGCCAATCCATTGGCTCCAGGAGCTCCATAAATCAATACTGGAATCGCACCATTCAAGGTTTGAATATTGTTGTTCGCAAATACCAACGAATCTTGAACTCCTGCATTTTGGAATACCACACCAGCTGCACCAGAACCAGTAACAGAGTTAATCACTACGTTGTTGTGAACAACATCGGCTACAACAGGGTCGGTACCATTGGATGCGATGTAAAGAACTCCCTGCAAGGCAGAAGTTCCATTCTCTTGGATGAACTGGTTGTTGTAAATGCGCGTTTTATACGTTGCATTTCCTTCCCAAGTGTTACCATACATATACAACAAACGGTTTGTTCCACGAACATAGTTATCGTGAAGGCTTACACCACCAACAAAATAACCTGTCTGAATTCCGTATGTGCTATTCGCTGCCAAATTATTACCAACAACGGTGTTGTAGGCAATTTCAGCTTGTCCTACGGTTGCATTAGAAGCACCATAGTAGGATAAAATTCCGTAGTTGGTGGTATTGGAGTTGCTATTCTTCTGAATGTTGTTGTAACGAATCTTAACGCCATCCATAATGTAATAAGCGTAAATTCCATAGTAATACTGACCAATGAAATTATTGCTATCAATCACCATTCCGTAAGCTTTACGAGCCGATGATTCATACAAATACATTCCGTAGTAACCATTGGTGATGGTGTTACCAACAATTTTAACATTGGTCATGGTATCTCCAGCCGCAGAGGCATTGTAAATGGGCACCAAGGTTGTAGTAGTTCCTGTAATCACCGAAATGTTACAATTACGAATCTCCACTCCATCGTTACCACCGCTCAACAACACCGCATAACCAGCAGTACCACCAGCAGTACGAGAAATATTCAAACCTTGAATGGTAACGAAATCTGCTCGGTTGATATTCAAAGCATAACCAGCAGTGGTTGATGTTGGAACAGCAATGTTAACGGTAGCACCAGCATCTGGAGTCACCAAAATGGTGTTGGTTGCTGAAGCACCCGGAACGTTGTTTAACTGAACAGGCGTAGTTACCGTCATGGAACGAACCAACAGCGTAGTTGGACCACAAACCCCTTTTGAAGCTAAATCAGCGAAGGCAGCATCCAAAGTAGGATACATTGGAGTAGCTCCACCCACCGTAATGGTACCGCTCAAGGAAGCAGAGAAACCTGCTCCAACAACAGTATCGTTGATGTTGTTCAAATCGGTTACACCATTTGGAGAAGAAGTGAATGCACGAACCTGGTAAACATTACCAACGGAAAGGGTTAAATTACCAACTACTTCATCAGATGTAGATCCTGGAGAAACGGTCAAACCAGTAGCGTTGAATGGAGTTTGAGCAACCCAAGCACCACCGTTGGTAGAAAGTTCCCAATTGATGGTTACAGCAGTCATGGTATCGGTAGCTGAAAAGTTTCTAACACGAACCGTTACAGGACCAGCAACGCTAGGACAGAATGAGCTAGCAATAACCGCTGTAGCACCTGCATCAGCAGCCAAAGGCTCAAATTCATCAGCACCTAAATCAGGACGTGAGGTGGAACCTGGACATCCTACGTTAGGACAACGAGTCTGACCGTCGATATCTGTGGTGATGGCTGACAATACCTTACCGCGGTTACCCATGGTGGTATGCGAAACACCACTCAAATGCAAGTCATCAATGGCCAAGAATTGTGGCATAACACTGATCGAACCTGTATCCAAATAGTTGGTGCTGCTTGCTGTTGCAAAGGCAGCCAAGGTTCCATAAGCAGATGTTGTTGGTGAGTAGTAAGCAACATTTCCATTAACATCCGAATAAATATTATTGCTATCAGAAATAAAAGAACCGTTGTAGGTTGCTGAAGCACCGTAGTAGAAACCATAAGCATTGGCATTTGCTCCGAAATTGGCGAAAATGTTATTGTACGCTGTATTGGCAACTACCCCGGAAGTGCCTGTAGAATAATACAAACCATAGGTGGTTGTAGTACCTTCAACACGAACGGTATTGTGGTGAATATCCGTTCCACGCAATCCGTAGGTATAAATACCAGCAGCTGTGGTAGTATTAGCCGAAGATCCTACAGAAACCATATTATTGGTAATCGGAGTACGAACTCCATTTACTCCATAATCCGTGTAATACATGTACAAACCATATCCACCATTGGCACGAATACGGTTATTAGAAACAACCGATTGACGAGTGGTGTTGTACAAATAGTAAGAGTAGAAACCATAATTGGTTGTATTACCGAAGTTTCTAATCACATTTGAAGTAAACACCAAACCATCATTGTAATAGGTGTAAACACCATAATAATAAGCACCGGAGACGGTGGTATTTGTAATGGTAGAGTTAGAGTGACGAGTTGCAGAAGCACCATAATTGTAAATACCGTAGTAACCACCCAATACCAAACAGTTGTTCAACGTTACTGAGTCAGAACCGGTAGTATAGTTGTACAAACCGTAGGTCGTTGTTGTAGTCGTAGGATTCAACATCTCAACGTTTTCCAAGGTAATCACATTACCACCAGCAATTTCAATTGCACGAGAAGAAGAAGTAGCAACGGTATTTTGAACCGTCAAGTTCTTCAACGTAACGTATTGAGCACTTGTAAATTTCAATACCGCCAAATTGCTTGCTGTAGTTGCATACGCAATGGTTACGCTATCGCGATTTCCAACAGCAGATTGGAAGGTAATGGTGTTGGTAGCAGATGCACCAGAAATCGAAGGAATATTGTCGGTTTCATTGTAGGTGCCTGAAGCAATGTTGAAGGTCACAGGACCATTAACACCCGAACAAGTCAAGGCATCGATGGCAGCTGTAATGCTGGAATAATCAGCACCTGAAGCTCCGATGGTGTAGGTTCCGCTCATAGGAGAAGAAACGGTACGAGTCAATGTATCGTTCAAAGCATTGCCATCAGCACCACCGTTCACGCCATCAACCAATACACGGAAATTATTACATCCACCAGGAATTGTGGTTGTTGCTGTGAAATAAACAGAGGCCGTATCGCAAGGAGCAATATTCAAACCGGTAAACGTTTCAGAGGTAGCTGTTCCTCCATTAACGGAGAACTTCAATGTGACGGAAGTAACATTAACAGATCCGTTGTTTTTGATTTTCGCAATCACATTTTGTGATCCAGGAGCACCATTTACGGGTGACGGAATGGAAAACACTTGAACATCATTGGTAGAAGTAGGAACTTCATAAGCTCCCATATCTGGTCCAAGAACGTTACGCGTTACACCGTTGATATCAACACCAACACCCAAGTTCACACCGTTCAAACATCCATCAGCAGGAGTTGGATTAGTTAACGAAGTAATCCCTTGAGATTGGTTGAAAGAACCACTATTGTTAATCGAAGTTCCTGTTAAACCTAAAGTTGAATCTACTTTGTAATACAATCCACTAGAAGGATTTGCACCGTACATACGACCTTCAATATTCGCCAAGGCACGTGAAGTGTCCTCATTAAAATCAATCACATAGTAATTGTTGGGTCCAACAGTACAGAATGAATCCACATTCACCCACAACGGATAGTTTCCTGCAGGTAGTGTAGCTGTATTCGTCATTACCGCAGCAGTCTTGGTCATCAACGTATTGTTGCGGATGTTACAAGAATCGGTACGGTACGTGGTTGAAATGGAGTTCACCTGCATGGCAAACGAGGAAGCAATGGTTAAGAAGGTATTGTGATACATGTTCACAGCACGCATTCCGTTTCCGTAAAAAGCTTGAGCAGGAACTGTTAATCCAGAACCAGGAATCATATTACCATTGATTTCAGCCATCATACCATACGAATGACCATACCAAGTTGAAGTAAGAGATTGTGCTGGGAAGCTATTGAAATAGTAGAAATAGGCTCCATAGTTCTGCCAACCACGAATTTGGTTGTTGTTGAACTTGAAGGGTTGGGTAGCAGAGTTACCGTTGTAATACACATAAGCACCATAAGAAAAAGTTGTAGTCGTACCTACCGTACGCATATCAACCTGGTTACCAATGAACTGAGTTCCGTTGGTACCATAAATGTAAGCACCATAGTAATAAACATCCGAAATACGGTTGTTTAAGAAAACAAAGTTGGTAGGACGGTTAACCGGATTGCTTCCAGCCAAGGATGCCGAACCATTTAGATAAATACCGTAGTAACCACCGCGCAACGTATTTCCTTCAAACAAGAAATTGGAAGTCGTTGAAGCCGTGTTGGTAATATAAACCGGATCAAACAAAGAAGAAGTTTGATTCGATAGAACATTGATAGCGCAATTCTTGATGGTTAAACCCTCAACTGCAACTGCACTTAAATAAATCGGACGAGCACCGGTGGTACTGGTTCCTTCAATGGTCATGTTCTCGAAAGTGTAATAATTTGCACCTGCATTGAACTGAATCGTTGCATAAGGAGAGGTTGCATTGGCAACCGAAATTTTCGAAGTCGCGGTATCAACCCCAACGAAACGAACACGGTTCGAAGCAGAAGCGCCTGGAATCGGATTCAAGGTCAAAATTTCATTGTACACCCCGGTAACGTTGATGGTTACACCACCCGTTCCAATACCAGAACAATTCAAAGCTGCAAATAAATCAGCAAATGACGTGTAGTTGGTGGAAGAGGCAGGAGCACCACTATTCAAGGTCAAAGTGCCTGTTACAGCAACCCCGAACTGAATGGTCAAAGAGTCGTTGTTGGAATTTCCGTCAGCAGCACCGTTCGGAAGAATGGTGAAGGCAGAGAAACTATTACATCCAGAAGTAGGAGTGAAAGGAGTTGTAAACGTAATGTGCTTGGTATCGCAAGGTGCGATAGAAACACCCGTGATGGCTTCAGAACCCGACAAAACTCCATTAACCGCATAATACACGTTAAAGCTAGTCAAAGTTGCTGTACCACCGTTGCGAACTACCACTTTAGGATACTGAGATGTAGCCGATGTTGGATTGGTAGGGTTGATAATTTCAACAACACCTACGTCATTGGCTGCAACATTTTGTGCTTCCAAAGCACCCATGTCGGGGTTGGTTGCGTTGCGAGCATTTCCAGCAGCATCTGTGGTAATGCCCAAAGCGATACCGTTTGCACAAGCATTGTTGATGGAAAGATCTTCCGAAGAAACCCATCCTTGGTTTACGTTGATGTTTCCGGTTTGGAACGTACCAAGCGTAGAAGGAGTGTAAGAAATTCCAGCCGTTGCTAAAGTTGTTCCTCCAAAATTGTAGAAGTTATTGTTGGTGATGGTCCAAGACGAGCTTGGAGTAATTCCCAAGTACAATGGAGCACCAGCAACAGAAACCAAAGAGTTGTTGATGATTTGGTGAGAATCCGTAGCAGAACCCGTAACATACAAACCATAAGCAGTTGTAACGGGATTGTTTTGATAAATCGAGTTGTGGTACATCTTCCAACGCGTAGAAGAAGCGAAATAAGCACCATACGATTGGGTTTCGCCAGCTTTAGGAGCGTAACGGTTACCAATGAACTCGTTCCAGCCGCTTACACCAACACCAGCAGGTCCGTTAGAAGCGGAGAAGTAATAACCATAGGAAGTCGAAGCTGCATTGATCACGTTGTTGTTGATGCGGTTAGGCATTCCAGGTGCAGATAAAAGGTTAGCAAAATAAGCTCCATAATATCCACCAATTTGGGTCCCAGATCCTTCAACACCCATGAAGTTACCATCCACCGTTACGTTACGAACATAACGCATGTGGATAGCACCCCAACCAGCACCACCGTTTTGATTTACAATGCGGTTGCGCAAAATGCGAATGTTATCGGAGTGAGTTGAGGCAGCAAATGTAGTGGAAGTGGAAGTAGAGGTGATAACTAATCCATCCGTACCTCCGTAAATGTAGTTGTCTTCGATCAAAATGTCGGAAGCAGCAACCCCAGGAGTATAACCAGAAGTAGAAGCCGCGAACATCACCGGTACGTTGGTGTAGGAAGTTGCTGAAGCAGTCGTGATGTTACAGCGCTTAAACTCCAAACCAATGGCGTTACCAAACACGTGAACAGCATACGCATTCGTAGCATTCATGCCGCGAATGTGCATGTCTTGGAAGGTAATGTATTGAGCACCCGTGTTGAAACGGATGGTGTGAGGAGCAGCAGCTGATCCAGAGAACCAAAGTCCAGAATTTACAGTATCCGTTCCTTGGAAAATCAAACGACGAGAAGCGTTCAAACCTGGAATTGATCCGAAAGTTACTTGCTCGTTGTAAATTCCATTCACGTTCACAACCACGTTACCAGAACCTACGAACCCACCACAAGATGCGGCGGTCAAAAATCCAGCAAAAGAAGTAAAGTTGGAAGAAGATGCAGGTAATGAACTGTTAATGGTGTACGTTCCAGCAGAAATAGGAATAGCGGCTTGAGTCGATCCCAAATCGTTGTTCACGTTGTTATCAAACGTTCCGTTTACATCATTAACTTGAACAGAAACCGAAACGCAACCGGAGTTCAACGTAAACGGAGTGGTAAACGTAACCGTATCAGCAGCACAAGAGGCCAAAGAAAGACCTGTGAAGGTTTGAGAAACGGTGTTTCCACTTACGGTATATTGAAGAGAAACCGAAGTAATGGCGTTAGAACCGGTATTGCGAACCAATACCTTCACCACTTGTTGGCCACCCACCAAGGTTTGGTTACCAGCAGTACCTTGAACGGATACCGCAGAAACCGCAGCATCATCCGTTACTCCAGCAATTTGGTAAGCACCCACCGTAGGAGACGTAGCATTACGGGTCGTTCCAGCAATGTCAACCGAAGGAGCTGTAACCCCAGCTGTAGCCAAGGAAGCACCCAAAACGCAACCGTTGTTGCCGGCTAAGTTGGTCAAATTCGCCCAACCTTGAGAAGTAGAGAAGTTAGCATTGGAAACCTGAGGAATGCTATTGGCTTCCAATTGGGTTTTGTTGTAGGTAGTTCCACTCACGGAAACCAATTGAGCGGTAGCTGAATTATCCGTCCAATTGAACAAGTTATTGTTCGAAACGGTACAAGTAGTATTCGTTCCCAAATACATGGCGTTGGAAGAACCGTTACCAATGAAGGTATTGTTGTACACCTTGTTGTTGGTTCCAGAGCTCATCCAAAATACCCCAGATGTGGTAGAGGATGTAGAGAAGTTAATGGCCGCAGTATTGTGCGCAATGGTAGAGTTGGTTACACTTGAGAAATAAAGTGGTTGGTAGGTAGAAGTACCGCGGAAGTTTCCTAAAACAACGTTACCCACGTATTCGTTAGGATTCGCCGTTGAACGACCATTGGTTGATAACACATAAATACCACGTCCTCCCATGCTGGAGAAGATGTTGTTGTTCACCACCGTAATTTGGTTGTTGATGGACGTTGCATCCGCAACCCCGTTACAAGCCGACATATCGATACCGAAAGAAAAAGTATTCGCAGAAGCTGTTCCGGTAAACGTGTTGCCAGAAACATTTATGTTGATACAGCTGCGAAGCGTTAAACCGTAGTAGTTAGCATTACTGAACGTCGTGTTGCTCACGCGCAAGTCACGGAAGGTTGACGTTGGTGTAACTGCAGAGCCACCACCAACAATCATGTTGTAGTAACCGCCCGCAATGGTACAACCGGTAACGGCCAAACGAGCACCCACACCAGTTGAAGAAAGAATAGAAGTTGTTGTTGATCCGTTGGCAATCAAACCACCGGACAACGTAGAGGTAGAGTTGTTAACACCCGTAATGTTACAGTTGATGACGTTGATGTCGTTCGCAGCATTCGTGGTTGTTCCCAAAATGTGTAACGCAATCGAAGCCGTTGTGGTAGATACCGACGAAGCAACACGAATCGTCATGTTTTGAAACGTAACGTTATCGGCTAAATCAACGCGAACAACGTAGTTGTCACCTGCAGTGGCCGTTGTGGCGTATTCAATAACAGATAATGTTCGGCTGTTTCCTAAAAAGGTAATCCTGTTGGCTCCCCCCAAATTCGTAATCGTGCTGGGGATCGTTACCTTTTCGGTAATGGTTCCGTTGGCTACGTTTACGGTTAGGTTACCGCTCAAACCAAACGGAGCAGCATTCGCTGGTCCACCGTCGGAACGAGCACCCGATCCTGTAAGATACGTGATCAAAGAATTGTAGTTCCTGAACACCGTGGGGGATGCTGTACCCGTTGCGTTAATCGTTACCGATCCACTCAATTGGGTAGCATACCCTGCGATAGTTGCTAAAATCGCCATTAGCGCTAGCAAAAACCGCATTTTTAATGCGTTGTTTTGTTTCATAATAGAACTTTTTTAGTTTTACGTAAAAGCAATATTAGGTAAAAAGAAAATACTTTCCAAACTTTTCGCATAAAAATTTTTTAATATTTATGGGTGGTTTTCACCCAGTTATCCACAAAAGATTGATATTTGTTCAGTTAGTGGACATTTCCACAATTTTTTCTTGGAATACTTTTTTTCGCCTTTTTCAAAAAAAAAGGGCGCCGATCTGGCGCCCATATTAAAAATATTCTTTAAAACTCCAATTTGTAGTAAAAGAGGGGCAATCTACCTAACTGATACTCAGGCCGAACGTTGTTGACCGCCGTCGGATCACCCGGCGCATACGTCAATTTCAAAACATTTTTGGTGTTCAGCGCATTCACCAAATCCAAAGCGATTTCATGGGTTACTTTCGCCTTGTTGATCTTGTAATTCACCTTGAAATCCAAACGGAAGTAATTGTCGAAACGAAGGGTGTTCCTCGCTGCATCTTGAACCACAAACTCCTTTTGTTGGTTGCTCAACAGCGTATCGGCCGGACCGTACCAGCGGCCTCCTAACTGAGTAACCTTGCTTCCAAAATCAATGAACTTCGCATTTCCAACTTTAAATTCCTTGCTGAACAAAACGTTCCACGCATATTGCCCATTGAAATCGGTATTGCGCAACAACCCATCACTGCCTTTGTATTTCGACTCGAACAAACTTACGGTGGTTAAGAAATAATACCCTTTCACAAAGAATCGCTCCAAGGTAAACTCCAAGCCGTAGTTGAATGCCGTTCCGCCATTTTTCAAGGAGTCGGGGAAAAATCGACTGAATCCGGTTCCGGTATTCACCAAGCTGAAACTACTGTTTTTCACTTCTACCGGGATATTCCACAAGTATTGGTAGTAACCTTCCATTTTAAACTGGGCAACTTTCCCGATCATCTTTTCATACCCCAAAACCCCATGGCCGGCATACGTAAAGTCCAACCCTTTGTTGTACAAGATCGGATTGCCGGCCGCATCTTCCTTATTCCCATAGAAATGAATGTACCCCGGTTGCGTTTGCGTATGCAACCCGCTACCAAAGGTGATGGTTTGGTTGTTCTTTAACTGATAACGTAGGCCCAAACGAGGCTGAATCATGGCCACACTCTTAGTCAAGGTAAACACCTGGCTATGAATTCCGGTATTGATGGTTAACTTCTCGTTCGGGGTCCATTTCCACGCCACATAAGGCTGAAACTGATAGGCCGCTTCACGCGCATTCCAACGAACCTGCCACTGGAAATAGTTGGGCTGACTCTCGTCAATTACCCGAGCACTATCGAGGAAGTTGTACTGGATGCGATCGGCCAACATTCCAACACGAAGGGTGTGATGTGAATTGATGCGGTGATTTAAGGTTGCCGATAGCGATGTTTTTGAAATTTGAAATTTGTACCTCAAAATATCGGGCAAAGAATCATTAACAAAAACGGTATCGCCATTGGAATTAACTTCCGTATGTCGGAACACCAATTGATGATAAGCAATTTGGGATTCGGTCGATTGCGCCAGAGTTGCTTTGAAGAAGGTCTTTTTGGATAGGCTTTTTTGATAGGTTGTTCCAACCACGCCCATGTTGGTATTGAAATACTGATCGCGGTTATTGTCGCCATAGATGTTTCGTTCCGGTTTGATTTGGTTGGAAATGAGAATGGCTACCCCCGACGATCCTCCCATTCCCCAAAACGAAAGCGTTCCTCCTTTTTTCAATTTGGTGTGGGTGCGGAAAAATCCGTCCTGATAGGCCGGAACGGCATTGGTACCGATGTCGATTCCCAGTTTGGAGAAGATGGATAAGGTGGAATAGCGATATCCCATAAGGAAGGAGGTGTTGGAGGTTTTTCCTTTTTTAGCGAGCGGCCCTTCCAGCATGAGTTCGGTTCCTAGAAATCCGAATTGGGCCGTTCCTTCGAACTTGGAATCGTTTCCGTTGCGCATGCGCAAATCGAACACGCCCGAAACGGTGTTCCCAAAATCGGCGGGGAAGGCGCCCGTGTAGAAATCGGAATTGGAAAGGTACTTGTTGTTGATGATGCTTACGGGGCCGCCTCCGGTTCCAGCGATGGCGAAGTGGTTGGGATTGGGAAGATCTACGCCTTCCATACGCCACAACACCGATGATGGAGAATTCCCGCGCACCACAATGTCGTTGCGGCTATCGTCGGCGCCTTGAACGCCGGCAAAGTTCGACGCCATACGAGCAGGGTCGCCTCGGCTGCCGGCGTACTTATCGGTTTCGGTAATGTCGAACGTGCGGGCAGAAACGGTGGCCATTTCGTTGAGTACCGCTCCGCGGCTTCCTTCAATCACGATGGTTTGGCTCACCGACAATTCGAGTTCCACATCCAACACCAATTCCTTTCCTGAGTTGAGCGGAATATTGGAAAGGGTTTTGGATTGGTAACCCACGTAGGTGATTTTGATTTGTTTTCTTCCCACGGGCACGCCTTTGATGATGAAGCGACCATCGCCATCGGTAACGGCTCCTTTGTTTTCTTCTGGAAGGAGGACGGATGCTCCGATGAGGGGGCTTTTGGTTTCGGCATCGCGAATGGTTCCTCGGATGCTGTTGGTGGGTTGGGCCTGGGCGGTTGTTCCAAAAATAACGATTGCGATGAGGCCCCAAACGATTCTTTTCATAGTTAGGTGTTGGTTGGTTTTGGAAAATTAAAATCAAATTGCTTCACTTTCAAGCAACAACCCCATTTGTGGAAAAAAACGAATCGGTGTAGATGGGAGAGAATCGTTGTGGAAAAGGAAGAAAACAGCGCTTGGATTATGGAATAGCATTCTAGGACTGCCCTTCGATTGGACTCAGGGACCGCCCTTCGATTGGACTCAGGGACCACCCTTGGCCTTTCGATGGCCTCGATACATCCCGACTGATTTAGGGATAAGCCTGCCGAAGGCCTCGACCAGCGTGAGTGGCTACCGGAAAACGGGGGCTACCGCCCCCTACCCAACACAAATTTATTGCATTTCAAGTTCCTAGCCGTATTGAAACGTTTATAATCGTTTACTTACGTTTATAAACGTTTATGTAACGAATAACATCGGAAAAAGCCGTAAATTGCTTTCGGTGGGGGAGGGGATTTATCCCCCAGTTTTATCCATTCAATTTTTTTTTAAATCAATTTCAGGATAAACTAAGGAACAATGATTTTCCAGAAAGGAGAATGGTATTTCGGGGACTCCACCGATACGGTGTCACTTCAGATGTCGGGACACTCGAGGACCCGATCGACCGCCCTTGCATCGTCTCTTTTAGGTTTCTAATACATAGAATGCAGTGGGTATAACAAAAATGATCGAAATCGGGGGACAACGCCCTTCGATTGAACTCAGGGAACACCAACCCCTCCCCGGAAGTAAAGTTAAGGTGTAGAGCCGTTTCAATCGTTTCCAATTTTCAAAACAATGTATTTTAAAACCTTTGTTTTTTTGTTTTCTATTGATAGATTTGAACTCGTTCTGAGACGCATTTTTTATCTCAAGTTATTGAAACATCGATCGAATCAATGTCTTGAGAATGAAGAAATGATGGGAAGAGCGTTAAAAATCAAGATTGTCTCTGGAACCCAAAGGGGTTAAACCAAGGAAATAAAAAAGTGGAGGCCAAAATCTTATCAAAAAGAGGGATCCGAAAAACAAAATTGAAGGATAAAAAACTAAAAAAGAAAAAATGAAATATTTATTACTCATTACGTCCGTGTTGCTGTCATTTGGTTTTGCTCAGGCTCAATACATGTACAATGGCTCAGGTCGACAAATCGGAAAGGTGAGCGGAGATTATTTTTACGATGGATCGGGAAGACAAATCGGAAAAATAAATGGGGATTACGTTTACGATGGGTCGGGCAGGCAAATCGGTAGAATGAGTGGGGATTACGTTTACGATGGTTCGGGTAGGCAAATCGGCAGGATGAGTGGAGATTACTTTTATGACGGATCGGGTAGGCAAATTGGCAAACTAAACGGGAATACCCTTTACGATGGATCGGGAAGACAAATCGGAAGAGCTGATGGGCTAAGGAGGCACCAAATCATTCTTTTTTTATATTTCTTCATTTAACCAGCCTTCTTTTGGATTTACACACATCGGCGAAAAGACACTTTAAAATGTCTCTTATCTTTTGATGTTTGTGGTTGAATCGTTAGAAATTCGAAGATAACGTATTCACAAATCCACCTTTTTCTATTGAATCCCTCAAGCGTTTTCAAAGGCATTTTACTGCCATTCTTTCCCGCTCGTGTTGTACCTTTGTTTTCATGTCCGATTTCATCGAGCACGAGTGCGGATTAGCCTTGGTCCGCTTGCTAAAACCTTTCGAATATTACCTTCATAAATACGGGACGGCTTGGCACGGCCTCAACGTTCTGCACGTTCTCATGCAGAAACAAATCAACCGCGGGCAGGATGGAGCCGGAATTGGCACCATCAAACTCAACGTTGCTCCCGGCACCCGCTACATCGATCGGCAGCGCTCCATTCAGGAAGCTCCCGTAAAAGATATCTTCGCCCAGGTCGCTAAACAAGTGGGTATTGCAACCCAGAATACACCCATTACTGCAGAAAACGCAGAGGCCATGAAGGACATCACACCTTTTTTAGGGGAAGTTCTTTTGGGCCACGTTCGTTACGGAACCCACGGCGATTACACCATCGAAAAATGCCACCCTTTCCATCGACAAAACAACTGGATGTCGAGAAACTTGTTGGTTGCGGGGAACTTCAACATGACCAACGTGGAGGAGCTGGTTCAAACCCTCATCGAATTGGGGCAACACCCCAAAGAAAAAACCGATACGGTTACGGTGATGGAGAAAATTGGGCATTTCCTGGATGAACAGAACGAAGAACTCTTCCAACGTTTCAAAAAAGAAGGATTTTCCCATCAAGAAATATCGCAAAAAATCCAATCCAACCTCGATTTGGAAAGCATTCTAAAACCTAGCGCTAAGCGTTGGGACGGCGGTTACCTCATGTCGGGATTGTTGGGCCACGGCGACGCTTTTGTCCTCCGCGACCCATCGGGAATTCGTCCTGGTTACTATTACGCCGATGACGAAATAATTGTGGTAGCAAGTGAGCGCCCAGCCATTCAAGCCGCTATTGGCGCTTCCTTCGAATCCATCCAAGAAATCCAACCAGGTAGCGCCCTCATCATTAAAAAAGATGGAACACTAACCAATCCCATGATTTTGGAGGCTCAAGAGCGGAAATCTTGTTCGTTCGAACGCATCTATTTTTCCCGAGGAACCGACCGAGAAATTTACCAAGAGCGATTAAAAATGGGAGAATTGTTGGTTCCTGCCATCGTTTCCGCCATCAACAACGACTTTAAAAACACCGTTTTCGGATTTATCCCCCAAACGGCAGAATCGTCTTTCTTGGGCATGGTGAAAGGAATCGACGCTCACCTGATCAAACACCGGGTTTCTACCATCAAGAATAATCCCCATTTGCCAGAAGAAGAAGTTCAAGAACTGTTGAATTTAAGAGCAAGGGTTGAAAAGGTGATTCATAAAGATGCCAAAATTCGAACGTTCATCACCCAAGATGCCGATCGAAATGCTATCGTTTCCGCTGGATATGATGTAACTTACGGCATTCTCCAACCCAACCAAGACCGTTTGGTGATCTTGGACGACAGCATTGTGCGTGGAACCACGCTCAAACAATCCATTTTCACCGTTTTGGCGCGCCTGCAACCCAAGCAAATTGTGCTCGTATCGGCCGCGCCCCAAATCCGATATCCCGATTGTTACGGAATCAACATGAGCCGAATGTCGGAATTCATTGCCTTCAAAGCTGCAGTAGAATTACTCAAAGAAAGCGGCCAAGAATCTGTTTTAGAAGACGTTTACCAGGACGCCAAAACGGAGTTGCTGAAGGAAGAAAACATTGTTAACCACGTTAAGCGGGTATATCGTCCGTTTTCTGTTGAACAAATTTCTCAAAAAATTGCCGAATTGGTTCGTCCTGAAAACTTCCAAATCCCCATCAAAATCATTTTCCAATCGCTGGAAAATTTGCATTTATCTTCCCCGGAACACACGGGCGATTGGTATTTCAGTGGCGACTACCCCACCCCGGGTGGAATGAAAGTGGTCAATCGGGCTTATGTCAACTGGTTTGAGGGCAATAACGAACGAAGTTACTGAGATGAATCCTTGGATATCAGCTGCCCGCCCTCGTACCCTACCGCTCGCGCTGAGTGGTTTATTGGCGGGCAATGCCATGGCGCTGTCGGCCTGCATTCAAGCCGGACGTATCGCTCGATGGGACATTGCAGGCCTTTCTATTCTAACGGCTGTTGCGTTACAAGTGTTGAGCAATTTTGCCAATGATTTGGGCGACACCGAAAACGGGGCCGACAACCTCGGCCGCATTGGTCCGCAACGCGCCGTTCAAGCCGGTTTATTAACCCGTGAACAGATGCGGCGCGGAGTGATGGTTATGTCGGCCATTTCGCTTATTCTTGGCTTGTTCCTGCTTTTTCACGCCTTTGGTGCATTTAATGCCAGCTTTTTCAGCTTTTTGCTGTTGGGAATTGCCGCTATTTTCGCCGCTTTGCTTTACACCTGGGGAAAACGTCCGTACGGTTATGCCGGTTTGGGCGACCTTTCCGTTTTCCTATTTTTCGGACCGATTGCTGTTTTGGGCAGCTACGCTTTGCATGGATTGCCCATCGGCCATATTTCGGTTTGGTTTGCCGCCTTTGCCATTGGATTTTGTGCGGTTGCGGTGCTCAATTTGAACAACATGAGGGATCGCGAAAACGACGGATTGGCCGGAAAAAGAACGATTCCCGTTCGCATGGGACAGCGGTTTGCCTTTCGTTACCACACCATCTTAGTTGGAAATGCCGTTGGGCTTTTCATTGCCATGTTGTTTCCTTTGGCAGCCCTTCGGCCTTGGTTGCTGCTGGTTCTCCTTCCCATTTATTTGTTGATGAAGGATTTAAAACCGGTCCTTTCGGTCAAAGACCCCGTCGATTTTGATCCATTTTTGAAGAAAACTGCCCTGAAAACCTTTTTCATCGTGGTGTTGTTCTCGATAGGATTGATGATAACTCGATGAGCAAGTACATTTCTTTTCAGCAACTGAAAGACCTCGGCTTTCGAGCCGAAGCCTATCCCCACACCTTGCATTTCAAACGCCCAAGTGGCACTTCTCGGGGTATCCTGCACGATCGACCGGGCGTTTTCATCAGCCTAAACAATGGCCCTCGAGAACAATTTGGAGAATTTGGTCCCCTGAAAGGGCTAAGTCCCGATTGGTCGGAAGATCCATTGAAATCGGTTCTTCCCTCCATCGATGCTTTCAATGCGGGAAACGAAGTGGAATTTTGGAACAGCTTGAAAGGAAAACCGGGATTGGTTTTCGCTTGGGAAATGGGAAGCCTTGGTGCATTAGCTCCCGAAAAAGGTCTTTATTTTGATTCGGCCTTTGCAAGAGGAGCGCAAGGAATTCCGATGAATGGCCTCATTTGGATGGGAAGTCGAGCATTCCAAGAAGAGCAAGTTCTGCAAAAAATAAAAGAAGGATTCCGGATTTTGAAATTCAAAGTTGGGCAACACCAATTGGAAGACGATTTGGATTTGCTTCGATGGGTAAGAAATTTGCCCGAAGGACCTGAATTGGAGATACGATTGGATGCCAATGGAGCTTTCTCGGCCATGGATGCGTTGAATAACCTGGAGAAGTTAGCTGAATGCCAAATTCATAGTGTGGAGCAGCCCCTGGAGGTTGGCCAACACCAGGAATTGCGGCAAATTATTCAACAAAGCCCCATTCCCATCGCTTTGGACGAAGAACTGATCGGGGTAGTAAATCGACGGGAACTTTTGGATGCATTGATGCCGCCCTATTTGATTTTGAAGCCCATGTTGCTGGGCGGATTGGCGGCTTGCGAGGAATGGATCGATGCCGCTATGGAACGCAACATTCTCTGGTGGAGCACCTCCATGTTGGAGTCGAACATCGGTTTGGAATTCATTGCACAGTGGGTTGCCACGAAAAACAACGAACTGCCCCAAGGATTAGGAACAGGGGCCTTATACGAAAACAATTTCGCAGGTTCGTTGGAAATACGGAAGTCAGAAATGTGGCGTAAAAACGAAAATTAAAGCGCCGCCAACGTCGTATCCCACAATTG
The DNA here is from genome assembly GCA_947501265.1 of Bacteroidota bacterium. GTDB lineage: Bacteria > Bacteroidota > Bacteroidia > UBA7662 > CANHCV01 > CANHCV01. The sequence continues at coordinate 49,631 of CANMVY010000008.1, read as the reverse complement.
AATGCGGGCTTGCAAAGCTAAACGGGTAGCTTCCTCGGCTTCAGACCAACGTTCTTCATTGTCTCCGCACAACTCTTCGGTCATGGACAAGGCCAAGTGGCTATGGTGACCTCCATCCACTTCGATGTGGCGCTCGAGATAGTATTTGAACGTAGAAAACGAAGCGAGTTGATCGGGGTGGAAGGAATTCACGATGGAAAGGAACATTTCAGGAATGAGGTCTTCCCGGCCGAAAGTAAAAACAGCCGCCATGACGTGTGCTTTACCCGATTCGATGGCTGAAAAGGTATTCAATACAAACTGTTTTACGCCCTCGGGAACATTGGCGGCCTGCAAGGCTTGTTCAACGGAGGAAGTTTGTTTCAGGACATCGAGGAAAAAAGCTATTTTTCCAACATCTGCACCCGCTTTTTCCATGGATTTGAGGTAAAGTTCAAAGTGGCTGAGGCGGTTTCCTTCTTCATCCACATCGCTTTCTTCGCCCACAACGATTTCGTTGATGAGGTAACGCGTATTGGGCGAACCCACGGGAATCCAAGGCGTTGAAACGCAAGTTAACTGTTGCTGAAGTCCTTTGAGAAGCGACATGAAATCCCATACCGCGAAGATGTGATGCTCCATAAAGGTTTGGAACTGAAGAGGCGTTTTTACCTGTTGGTAAATGGGATGATGAATAAGTTTTTCGCGAAGGTCTTGAATGTTTTCCTGCAACAATGTTATGCGGCTCATGCGAGATAAATTTACGGGTACAAAAGTACAACCTGAAACCTTCGGAGATGTTTGAATTTCGTCAAAAAATCCTTCTTTTACTGCTTAATTTAAATCTTGCGTTTTCTACCGTGGGTGTTCTCAACAACTGGAGAATCTTGTTCCCTGAGCTGGTCGATGGGTGGTCCCTGAGCTGGTCGAAGGGCGGTCCCTGAACTGGTCCCGAAGTTTATTGAAGAGTGAATGACGATCACTGGATCGTATTCTCGCTTTGGAAAAAAAGAACCATTTTCTTGTACTGAAATTGATTTACCCAAAAAAATTGAATGGCTGACCCTGGGGGATAAATCCCCTTCGATAAACTCAGGGACCACCCTCCCCCACCGAAAGCAATTTACGGCTTTTTTCGGAGTTAGTCGTAAGTGAAACGTTTATAAACGTAAGTAAACGATTATAAACGTTTACGATACGGCTGAGATCATGAATTACCGTAAATTTGACTTGGGTAGGGGGCGGTAGCCCCCGTTTTTGAATTGCTTTTTGTTGATTGCTTCAAAACTTGGTTATTATTTCATTTAGTTAACAACCATCCGGCCATCTTAAAGAAAAATTGGAAACGATTGAAACGGCTCTACCCCTTAACTTTACTTCCGGGGAGGGGTTGGACTTTGTCCCCGTTTATTTGAAGTTTGAACTTTTCTGCCCCAACGACCTCCTTCTATTCTTCATTAAAAAGCGTCCCGCCATTTGTCGTGATAAAGTTCGGGAGCGGAGTATTGGTCTCCACCTCATAACGCGACCAATCCAATAAGCGAAATAAATTCGTACGAATTTATTTTTTTCAGACATAAAAAAGCTCAGGTGCGTGATGCACCTGAGCTGATCAAAAGATGGATAAATGTTATCTTAAAACTTGTACGTCAACTGCAAGTTGATGGTGCGTCCAAAAACGGTGCTCCAACGTACAACGTCGCGGGGAGCTGACCCTGTAGGAACAATTTCATAGCCGGTAATAGGATCAACCACACGATTTGTTAACGTGGATTTGGTTTCAACGATATCTCCGTAACCACCAGCATCGGAATCCAATTTGCCGTTTCCGTTCAAATCCCAATAGAAGTATTGGCGCTGTGCCAACAAATCACGTCCTGTAACACGAACTTCTAACTTTTCTTTCAAGAAAGATTTTGTAAGAGAAAGATCAATCACCGTTCTTCCATTTTCCCATAATGTTGGCTCATCTTCTAAACCAGCTTGATTCACCGAACCTACAACTGAAATGCGCTGACCAACGCGATTGGCCATTAAACTTACGTTGAACTTCTTGGCTTCGTCCCAATACGTTACCCCGCCGTTAAACACATAGGGAGATTGCCCTTGCAATTGGCGGGTCACCGTGGCCGTAGCTGTATCGTTAAATTTCACGTTCACCTGGGAACGGATCAAAGCTAGATTTGAAAATACCGTGAATTTGTCCCAAACGTTTTCGATTTCATTTCCGTTGATTTTACCTAACACCAATCGAAATTCGGTTTCAAAACCAAGATTTTTGGCTGTTTGTTGGTTGCGGTAACTCACCTGAAGTCCGTCAGAACTGCTCACCCCAGGAAGAACGTACTGTTCAATGGGGTTGGTGAAGTCTTTGTAGAAAGCAGAAACCGAAAACAACTGTCCGTTTCCAGGGAAAATTTCGTAACGAAAATCGTAGTTTTTAATGGTTGCACGCTCCAATTCTTCGTTTCCGCTGATCACAAAACGGGTGTTGAAATCCACGAAAACGAAAGGCATCAACTCACGAAACTCAGGGCGATTTAGTGTTTTGGAATAACTCAAACGCAAGTTTTGCTTTTTATTGATGGCGAAAACCGCGTTTACCGATGGAAGCAAGTCCACCACGGTAGTATCGATATTTACAGGGTTAAGATTGTCTTTGGTAGAAGAAAGTTCTTGGCGATACGATTCTCCACGGAATCCCCAAACCACGCGAAAAGCATCAGAAATACGGGTGTCATTCATCCAATACGCTGCGGTAAGATTCGATTGAGCACGGTATTGGTCGAAAGGACGAGAAGCTTGAGCCAAACGGAATCCGCTATCACTCATGTGCGAAGTTAAAAAGATGGAATCCTCGGCAAGATATTGAAGTGAATTGTTGAATTTATTGCGATTCGAAATGATGTACTGAAGATTTCGGCTATTGAAGTCCCTCATACGGTTTTGGTTGAACACCCCAACCTTCACGGTATTCTTAATTTCTTTGGTGATGTTCAAAGCACGTTGTAAATTCAATTGAGAACTGTTGACTTCTTCATTGGTTTCTGAAAAGAAGTAAGTACCCATATCATTCGAATTGAAGCCGGCAACACCGGTAACGTTAGCGATCCATGAACCATTTGTTGGATCGGAAGGATCGTAGGTATATGCATAACTAGAACGACGAAGCGATGGAATATTTCGATTGATGTTTGAGAATGACGTCACCCAATTGATTTTGATTTTGGCCGATTTCCAATAATGATCTCCCATCAATTGAGAGCTAAAAATTTTGTTTGATGTAAACCAACGGGCCGCATTCTGGGAATAAATTTTTTCCTCTTCGTTGTACGCTCCAATGCCATTTCGGGTAATCACCTGATCTTCAGAAGTGATGGAAAATACATTTTTCCAAGAAATGGTATTGGTTGGATTGATATTCAAAGCGAAGTTCGCCAATCCACCCGCCAATACATTGGAGGTATAGGCAGTATCCATCGCTTTACCCACAATTCGATTGGAGTCGGGATCCAAGGACCAACTGTAACGAAGGGAAGATGCACGATTGAAATTTTGCTGATGCGAAGCAGAGATGACGTATCCAAAGAAGTCTTTGTCGTTGCGCTTGATGTTTCCACCTACAACACCTTGAAAAGAGGAGTTGGGCGAAAAACGGCTATTGATTAATTCCCAATTGTTGGGCAATAACTGAGCGGCAGCAAACTGACCATCTTTATCGGAAGGAAAAGTTTGGTATGCAGGAAAATTGGAAGGAAGAGAACGTGCTCCATCGTCCAAACCCAACCAGTCGAGCTTTCCTCCTTGGTAGGTAACTTGTTTTTGAAAGGTAGCAATGGAGTTAAATCCAGAAGAATAAGAGATGGATTGAAAATTCTCGGCGGGAACGCCCTTGGTGGTAAGGTTGATGATCCCCCCGCCGAATTCCCCCGTTTGATCGGGTGATGCCGTTTTGGAGATGGTCAAATTATCCAAAACGTTGGCAGGGAAAAGATCGAAAGAAAACGCTTTACGATCGGATTCGGTAGATGGAAGTGGAGCTCCATTAAGAAAAGCCGCGTTGTAACGATCGTTCAATCCACGAATAATCGCAAAGCGATTATCTTGGATGGCGGCTCCAGATACCCGCTTCAACACATCGCCTGTATTTCGATCTGGAGTGCGCCGAATGGCATCGGCAGAAATACCATCGCGAACGGTCGGCGCATTTTTTTGCTCTAAAATTAAGGTATTGATGTTATCGCGCTGAACTTTGACTTCGATGGAAACGCCGCCCATGCTGGCCGATTTTTTCTCAAGAGTGATGTTCTGAAAGGTAATTTTGTCACCAATAACAACAATTCCAGGAATTTCTTTGGTAGAGTAAGAAAGATAATTGATAACCAAAGTGTACGTCCCAGCAGGAATTTTGTTCATGGCATAGGCACCATTCACATCGGTAATCCCTCCAAATTTGGAATCTTTGATGGCTACGCTAGCTCCAATGAGAGGCTCTCCGGAAGTGGCATCAACTACTTTCCCAGCAATTTTTCCTGTTTGAGAAAAAAGAGTTAACGACAAGAATAGGGAAAAGAACAACGAGAATAGATTTTTCATAAAAAAAATTTACAGCTCGAAGGTACTTTTGGCAGTTTTCCTTATTGAAAACCCAAGGTTAAGTTAATGTTAACGTATCTTTCCTCCTTTAGGGGTAATTTCAACTTAAATCAGTAATTTTTTTTGCAAATCCATTTCTTTCAATATCTTGCACAAAATTTTTTAATATGAGAAAAGGAATAACATTCGTTTTTCTGTTCATTTCAATTTTTTCGTTAGGTCAAGTTCAAGTATCCAACGTACAACGTAGATTGCTTCTTGACTTGGCCGATGAGTTGGAAATGAAAAATGCTCAAGCCCGTACCCAAGCGTTGGAGAAAGCGCGAAGAGAGGGTTGGATTGTACGCTCAAATCAAGGAAATCATACCATCGAATTGGATCGGATTGATCCGGAAACGGGCATTCCCATGTACTTCATTTCGGAAAGCAATTTGAATGCTGCCAATACGATGGGCACGCAAAAACTATGGCCAGGCGGCACATTGGGATTGAGTTTAACCGGTGCTGGAATAAATGTGGGGGAATGGGACGGAGGAGCCGTACGTAGAACCCACCAAGAATTTGGATCAAGGGTTACCCAGGTGGATGGAGCAACAACCTTAAGCGACCACGCCACCCACGTAGCAGGTACCATCATGGCCACTGGGGTTCAGTCGGCCTCAAAAGGAATGGCATACGAAGCTAATTTAAGGGCATACGATTGGAATAGTGATGGTACGGAAATGGCCACCGCAGCGGCGAATGGATTATTGCTTTCCAACCACAGCTATGGATATTTAACCGGATGGTACTACAATTTTTCCGATTCCTATTGGTACTGGTATGGTGATACATCAAAAAGTTCTTCCATTGATTCTCGTTTCGGTTATTACGATGCAACGGCTCAAAGCTGGGACCAGATTGCGTTCAATGCACCCAATTACCTCATCGTAAAGTCTGCTGGTAACGACCGAGGCGAAGGTCCGGCAACGGGCGCTACCCACAAAGTAAATCGAGGCGGAAGTTGGGTTTTATCTACCGTAGCACGTGAAAAAGATGGCGGAGCATTGGGTTACGATTGCGTTTCATACAACGGTGTTGCGAAAAACATTTTAACCATTGGAGCGGTGAACATCAATTCCGGTGGTTACACCAACCCATCATCGGTGGTAATGAGTTCATTCAGCGGTTGGGGACCCACCGATGATGGCCGAATTAAACCAGATGTTGTTTCCCCAGGAGTAAGTTTATATTCTGCAGGAAGCGCAAGCAACACGTCTTACACCACAAAAAGTGGAACATCGATGGCTTCTCCCGCGGCAACTGGCTCCTTGTTGTTGGTTCAACAACACGCCAACAACGTTCGCGGAAGTTACCTCCGTGCAGCTACGTTAAAGGGTCTTACGATCCATACGGCCGATGAGGCCGGAACCACAACCGGGCCCGATTATCGTTTTGGATGGGGGTTGATCAACACTTCGAAAGCTGCGGAAGTGATTTCTAACACCAATTTCCAAAACATCATTCGAGAAAATACTTTATCCAATGGAAGTGTACAAACATTAAGGGTTTATTCCGATGGAACGTCTCCATTGAAAGCCACGATTTGTTGGGCCGATCCCGCAGCCACACCCAGCACCCTAACTCTCAATAGCCGAGCACCTCGTTTGATCAACGATTTGGATGTGCGGATTTATCGGGAAGGAACATCCGATTCCATTTTCCCATACCGTTTGGATCCTGCTAATCCAGCCAATGCCGCCACCACCGGAGATAACGTGGTTGACAACGTTGAACAAGTTTTGTTAAACGCTCCATCCGCTGGCTATTACATCATTCGAGTTTCTCACAAACGGAATTTACTTAGCAATGCTCCTCAGAATTACTCCATGATTGTTACGGGAGGAAATACCAATACATTGGTTTTAAACAACATACCGAGCTTCTTTAAACTTGGAACAACCTACACGTTATCTTTTTCAAAAACGGGTACTTTCGGAACATCCAATGCTTATGCCATTGAATTTTTTCCAACTTCTGGTGGAAATACCCTATCGGCAACCACCACGTTACTGCCCAATGATTCTGTTCGCTTTTCCATGCCAGCTGGATTTATTCAAGGGATATCGTATCAAATTCGATTGAAGAGTTCTCTTCCTGTTGCATTCTCAAACAATGCTACGGTGAACATCAGTTATTTACAAACACCAACCATTTGGGCATCCAAATCATCGGCGTGTGCCCAAGATACGCTAACGTTGGTTACCACACCTCAAAGCGCAGCATCAATTGTTTGGCTAAGGGGAACTTCCAATATCGGCAACATCCCAACATTGGCAGTAACCGGCCCAGGGAATTACTCCATTAGAATATCAGATGCTTTCCAACAGCTTACCTCCTCCAATTTGATCGTAACTGCTAAAGCAACTACTTCCATCGCCAACGCTGGAGCTAATCAAATTGGTTTAAAGTCAACCTCGGCCATTCTAAACGGTAGTACACCAGCAATTGGAGAAAAGGGGAAATGGAGAAAATCGGCTACGTCCACCTCACCTGGTAATTTTGTTGATGATACCGTTCGAAACACCACGTTTACCGGAGTTTTGGGTGGAATTTATGACTTAATTTGGCAACACCAAGGAGATTGTGGAAATACGGAGGATACCGTTCGCATTCAAATTGATGCCTGCACCGCGGTAACGGCCACCATTTCGGCCACCATTTGTGCAGGATCAAGTTACTTCTTTAACGGCAGCCCTCGAAACTCCGCGGGAACCTATATCGATACGTTGGTCTCTTCATTGGGTTGCGATAGCGTGGTGACCCTAACTTTAAACGTCAATCAACCCACTTCTTCCAGCCTTTCGGCAACGATTTGTGCCGGTAGCTCCTATTCCTTCGGAGGAGTCAACCGTTCCACCGCCGGAACGTACACCAATACTCTTGTTGGCGCAAACGGTTGCGATAGCGTGGTGACCCTAACTTTAAACGTCAATCAACCCACTTCTTCCAGCCTTTCGGCAACGATTTGTGCCGGTAGCACCTATTCCTTTGGAGGAGTCAACCGTTCCTCCGCCGGAACTTACACCAATACTCTTGTTGGAGCAAACGGTTGCGATAGCGTGGTGACCCTAACTTTAAACGTCAATCAACCTACATCTTCCAGCCTTTCGACAACGATTTGTGCCGGTAACACCTATTCCTTCGGAGGAGTCAACCGTTCCACCGCCGGAACTTACACCAATACTCTTGTTGGAGCAAACGGCTGCGATAGCGTGGTGACGCTTCAATTGGTGGTAAATCCCGTGTCTTCAACCCTACAAACGGCCGTATTATGTGAAGGAGATTCCCTTTCTTTTGGCGCCATAAGCATTATGACTTCCGGCATTTACACCCAAGTTTTCCCTTCTTCTTTAGGATGCGATTCTACGGTTCAACTCACTGTTAATGTCGCAAAATCAACGGAAAACACCGTTTTAAGAACCATTTGTGAGGGCGATAGTAGCTTTTTGAAAGATGAATATTTTGCTGTTTCTGGTTCGTATTCCAAAACCTTTTTAGGTTCGAACGGATGCGATAGCGTGGTGACCCTGCAATTAACTGTTCTTCCAAAATCGAGTTCCACCACGGTTGCAAACTTCTGCAGCGGAGGAACGTACGATTGGAATGGAAGCACCTATTTTGCAGCCGGAACTTACACCGCTTCTTTCCCCAATTCGGCCGGATGCGACAGTACGGCAACGTTAATTCTCAACGAAATTCAACCGCAATTTGATACCATTTTTGCTTACATTTGTCCGCAAGGATCCTATGATTTCGACGGGTCAACCCTCAACACTCCAGGAACTTACGTTGCGAATTTGAAAAGTACTTTGGGCTGTGATAGTACGGTAACTTTGATTCTTTCGCCGCGTTTGGGAGATACGACCTATTTCTCGGCGAGCATCTGCGAAGGAACCGAATACACTTTAGATGGAAACACCTACAGAGAAGGCGGTGAATATGAATTGTTTTACCGTTCGATCGAAGGCTGCGATAGCGTGATTTATTTCACCTTGAATGTTCTTCCAGCATCGAACACGTTGATTCAAGCGAGCATTTGTTCGGGTTCTTCCTACGTTTTTCAAGGAGGTTCCTACAACACCTCGGGAACTTATTCGACCACGTTCGTGGCCCAAAACGGTTGCGATAGCGTCGTAACATTGGATCTTACCGTGAATCCCGTCATTTCTTCCAACATCTCCGCTTCCATTTGCGCGGGAAGCACCTACGCTTTCGGCGGACGAAACCTCGGCGCAACCGGAACGTACGTAGATTCGCTCCAAACTTCCACCGGTTGCGATAGCGTGGTGACCTTGGATTTGACCGTGAATCCCGTCATTTCTTCCAACATCTCCGCTTCCATTTGTGCGGGAAGCACCTACGCTTTCGGCGGACGTAACATTGCCGCAACCGGAACGTACGTGGATTCACTTCAAACTTCCACCGGTTGCGATAGCGTCGTGACCTTGGATTTGACCGTGAATCCCGTCATTTCTTCCAACATCTCTGCTTCCATTTGCGCGGGGAGTACCTACGCTTTCGGCGGACGTGCTTTGAGCGCAACCGGAACCTACGTGGATTCGCTCCAAACTTCCACCGGTTGCGATAGCGTTGTAACGTTGGATTTGACCGTGAATCCGGTCATTTCTTCCAACATCAATGCTTCCATTTGCGCGGGTAGCACTTACGCTTTCGGCGGACGTGCTTTGAGCGCAACCGGAACGTACGTGGATTCGCTCCAAACTTCCAACGGTTGCGATAGCGTGGTGACCTTGGATTTGACCGTTAATCCCGTCATTTCTTCCAACATCAATGCTTCCATTTGCGCGGGTAGCACTTACGCTTTCGGCGGTCGAAACCTCGGCGCAACCGGAACGTACGTGGATTCGCTCCAAACTTCCACCGGTTGCGATAGCGTTGTAACGTTGGATTTGATCGTGAATCAACCCGCATCCATCAGCATTTCTACCAACGGAAATTCCACCATTTGTTCGGGAAGTTCCGTGGATGTTGTTGCACCGTCTGGGTTCTTAAGTTATGCTTGGAGTAACGGAGCCACATCTTCCTTCATTTCAGTTGGAACTGCGGGAGTTTATTCGGTTTCCGTAACGGATGCAAATGGCTGCGTGGCACAATCCAATACCTTACCCATTACCGTTCAAAATGCTGTTCCAGCACGTCCGATTGCCATCGTAGGCGAGCTTAACCCTTGCGGCTTTGTTGGAAACAGTCAAACATTAACTTATTCTACCGATGCAATTCCTAATGCTCTTTCCTATTCATGGTTACTCACCGATGGAATTGCCGCGGTTGGACGTGCAGATAGCAACGTGATTACAGTTACTTATCCTTTAGGATTTTCTACCGGACAAATTCGAATAACCCCAGTGAATGCCTGTGGAAATGGATTGGCTCGCGCCATTTATCCGAAACTTGAGGCCATAGCCACCGTTCCTGTGTTCACCCAATCGGTAACATCCGTTTGTAATCTTCGTGGAACAGCTACAACGGCAACGTATTCCATTCTACCGATTTCGGGCTGTTCATCGTACCAATGGACGCTTCCTTCGAATACCACCTTGGTTTCCGGACAAGGAACAACGTCCATACAGGTCACTTTTGGATCTTCCTTCACCAATGGCTCCATTTCGGTTACGGGTATTTCTTCGTGTGGAAATTCCCCATCTTCAGCGGTAAGTATCGTTTTATTGGCCAAACCCATCATTGGTGGTTCAAGCACTCTTTGCTCTGGAAGTCAGTCAACATACACCACGCCCGTGGTTCCTGGGGCAATTCGTTACCGCTTCAATTTGCCTGCAGGGTTAATTTTGGTGAGTCAGAATGCGAACAGTGCCGTAATTAGAAATACAGGATCATTCATTTCGGGCAACATAAGTGCTCAAGTGCAAACCACGTTATGCGGTTGGTCACAACCTGGCACTCTTTCATTGAACACGGCTGCTTGTCGTTCTTCTTTGGATGGGTTTTCGTTAATGATGTATCCGAATCCAACTTCCGGTGAACTCCAACTTCAGTTTGGAGTTGCGATGAAGCATGTTCAAGTGAGTGTTTACGGGTCCGACGGCCGATTGATGAAGAGGGATGTTTTTGGAGGGATTGCCAGCCAAAACTTGAATTACAGTGGTTTGGCCGAAGGCCTTTACCACGTGGAGGTTTTGGCCACCGATGCCGAAAACAACGTTCATCGCCGCATGGAAAAAGTCTTGATTCAACGATAAGTTTGATGAACGATGTAGCAAAAAAGCCCCGAAAAAAATTCGGGGCTTTTTTGTTGAACTACCATTTTATCCTTGAAATTGAAAAATGACATGAAAATAAAATTGGTTGGGTCCGCTGGATCAACTTACAAACGATAAAAAACAAATTACATTTAAAATTATACTGCAATTGCTCTTAAAAAAAACCACTGTTTTGACACTTATTTTGGCATTTTTAGGTGCGTTTTTTCTTCTAACTTATTGACTCATAGGAACAACTTTTTTAAAACAAAAACCATTTTTCTCCGTATTTGTTATCTTATTTTATTTACTCAAACATAACAAAATGAAAATAATTAAAATACTAGGTACCATTCTCATCATTTTTAGTTTTTCTGAGTCAGTGTTTACCTATTCGGGAGGTGCACCAACTGGACACACGGGAGCTCCTGGCGAAGTGGATTGCAGCAGTTGCCACAGTGGCAATGCTAATAGTGGCCTTGGAAGCATCAATATCAGTATTTCAGGAAATCCAACAGATTATGTTCCAGGGCAAACCTATCAAGTTACCGTTAGTGTCAATGACTCATTTTCTACTGAATTGGGATTTCAGGCTACGGTTGTTGAAGATATGACCAGTCAGGGTGCTGGCATTTTATCGGTAGGCACATTCAATCAAGTTTCTATTTCAACCAGTGGCGGAAAGTATTATGCTAACCATGATGGTTCCACCGGAACCATTCAATTGGGAAGGAGTTGGACTTTCAATTGGATCGCACCAGCAGCTGGTACAGGTTCAATTACTTTTTACGCTGCGGGAAATGCATCAAACAATAATGGATCAAGTAGTGGTGATGAAATTTACACTGGCAGCCTTTCCCTCACAGAATTTTCCAATTCGGGATCACCCGCCATCTTTGCGACGAAGTTAACGGGTTGCCAAGGAGATACCATTCTACTTCAGCAAAGCAGCACTCAAAATGTTCAATGGTATTATAATGGGATAAATACTTTCCAAAGTAATTCAACTTTTGAAGCTACTCAAACGGGGGTTTATTACGCAATTAATTCAAATGGCGATACTTCCAATCAACTATCTTTGTTTTTTAACTCTAGAACTACCGTTCTTAGTAGGCCATCTTCCATAACGGGCGAATTAAATCCATGTGGGTACCTTGGAAATGGTTTACTCTTAACTTACTCAACTCCACCCATACCCAATGCTGATTCTTACACCTGGGTGTTAACCAATGGTATAACCGCTGTTGGACGAACCGACAGTAATGTTATAACAGTAACTTACCCATCTGGATTTACCATGGGTCAAATTCGTGTAACTCCTTCAAATGGATGTGGACCAGGGTTGTCGCGGGCTATATACCCAAAGTTATCCCCTATATCAACCCTACCCGTGTTTACACAATCGGTTAATTCCGTTTGTAACATTAGAGGCACTTCCAATCTTGCTACGTACTCAATTCTACCGATTGCAGGCTGTTCCTCGTATCTGTGGACTCTTCCTTCCAATACTACGTTAGTTTCCGGACAAGGAACAACCAGTATTCAGGTTCGAGTTGGTTCGAGTTTTACCAGCGGTAACATATCCGTTACAGGTATTTCTTCCTGCGGAAACTCTCCAACCAAATCGATTGGGGTTTCTCTTTTATCAAAACCTATCATTTCCGGTTCCAATGTTATTTGTCCCGGCGATTTAGTAACCTATTCCATTCCTACTGTTCCTGGCGCGATTCGATACCGGTTTAGTTTGCCTTCTGGTTTAACCTTAGTAAGTCAAAGTGGAAACAGCGCAGTGATCACCAATAATGGCTCCTTTATTTCGGGTAAGGTTAGTGCTCAAGTGCAAACCACGTTATGCGGTTGGTCTCAACCTGGAACATTTTCGTTGAATACGGCTGCTTGTCGTTCTTCTTTGGATGGATTCTCGTTGAGTTTGTATCCGAATCCAACTTCAGGGGAGCTCCAACTTCAGTTTGGAGTTGCGATGAAGCATGTTCAAGTGAGTGTTTTCGGGTCAGACGGCCGATTGATGAAGCGGGAAGTTTTTGGAGGGGTTGCCAGCCAAAACTTGAATTACCGCGGTTTGGCGGAAGGCCTTTACCACGTGGAGGTTTTGGCCACCGATGCCGAAAACAACGTCCATCGCCGCATGGAAAAAGTCTTGATTCAACGATAAAATGGTTCAAAAAATAGAAAAAGTCCCGAAGAAATTCGGGGCTTTTTTTTGTTGGTAGCTAACTCAAAATTAGAGGTTTACTTGGATCTAACGCGGACGCAATCATTAGGCAAATTGTAAACCCATATTAGGATTGAAAACCAATGCTAATTTGATCTAGGAATGACCAAAAACCATAGAAAAGGAGGAATCAGTTAAGGACGAGTCACTTGCCGCAAACGGGGGCTACCCTCTCAGCAAACGGGGGCTACCGCCCCCCTACCCAAGTCAAATTTACGGAATTTCGTGATCATAGCCGTATTGAAACGTTTATAATCGTTTACTTACGTTTATAAACGTTTACGTTACGACTAACCCCGAAAAAAGCCGTAAATTGCTTTCGGTAGAGGCGAGTGGTCCCTGAGTTTATCGAAGGGGATTTATCCCCAAAAACATCCATTCAATTTTTTTTGTAAAGTCAAGTGTCGAAGGGCGATTCCTGTTTGCTTCAAAATACTCAAAGATCTTTATGGTAAAATTGGAAACGATTGAAACGGCTCTACCCCTTAACTTTTCTACCGGGGAGGGGTGGGTGTTCCCTGAGTTCCATCGAAAGACATGGTCCCCGAGTGATTCCGACGAATGTCGGGATTTTATCGAGGGGGTCCCTTTTTCTTTAAGTCCGATTTCGAAGGACATGGTCCCCGAGTGATTCCGACGAATGTCGGGATTTTATCGAGGGGGTCCCCTTTTTCTTTAAGTCCGATTTCTAAGGATGGTCCCTGAAATACCCAAAAAAAATCCAACTCCGTTCCCCATTCCTTTTCAACCATCTTCCAGAAAAGCAAACCAAATGCAGCAACCCCTTGTTATTTTTGTTTCTCAATTCATACCCTTTGGAAAATCTAACACCCATACATTCCGTTGGCGAGTTCGAGCTAAAAGCACGACTCCTCCGGGCCATCGAAACACACCGCGCCTCCACCCTCCTTCCCGCAGGCGACGATGCTGCCCTCATTCAACCCCCCGTTGGTCAACAACTCCTCATCACCACCGATCAAATGGTAGAAGGAGTTCACTTCGACCTTACCTATTTTCCATTGAAACACCTCGGGTACAAATTGGTAACGCACGGACTTTCCGATTTGGCAGCAATGAATGCCAGCCCTAGCCAAATAACGGTTAATTTTGCCCTTTCAAGCAAATTTACCCTCGAAGCCCTCGACGAATTGGTAGCCGGAATTTTGTACGCCTGCGACGATTACAGTGTTGATTGGGTAGGAGGCGATATCGCCCCATCTCACTCCGGCCTTATCCTGAACATCACCGCCATCGGTTTTGCTCACCAAGAAGAAATCATCACCCGAAAAGGTGCACAAAAAACCGATATCCTTTGCATCACCGGAGATCTCGGTGGAGCCTATGCCGGACTGACCATTCTCGAAAGAGAAAAACGAATCTTCAAAGAAGCTCCCTCCGTTCAACCTCAACTCGATGGATTCGAATACATCCTCCAAAAACAGCTTCGACCCAAAGCCCGAACCGATTTTCATACCGTACTGAAAGAATGGGGCATCCGCCCTTCTTCCATGATCGATATTTCTGACTCTTTGGCTTCAGAAATTCATCAAATTTGCAAAAGCAATAACTTAGGAGCTCGAATTTATGAGGAACGATTGCCCATGGAGCAAGAGGTGATCGATACCATTATCGATTTGAATTTGGAACCTACCACCATCGCTTTGAATGGAGGAGAAGATTACGAATTGTTGTTCTCGGTCCCCTTGGATCAGTACGATCACATCAAAAACAACCCGCACCTCACCATCATCGGCCACTTAACCGATGCCGAAGACGGGATCATTTTAGAAACCAAAAATGGAAACGAACATCCCATTCAAGCTTTGGGATGGGAAACCAACGAAAATCCATGATCATCCTTACCCATTACATCAACGGGACCCAAGTGGCACCCACCCACGGAAAGTACATGGACGTGGTGAATCCCGCCACGGGAAAGGTTTATGCCCAACTTCCTTTGGGAGATGAAGCCGATATTGAAGCCGCTTACCAAGCTGCATCAGCAGCATTTCCCTTGTGGAGCAAAATGTCGATCGACGCTCGATCAGCCATTCTATCCAAAATCGCCGATCTCATCGATCAACAATTGGACGAATTGGCCCATGCAGAGGCACTAGATAACGGAAAACCCTTGAAATTGGCCAAACATGTGGATATCCCACGTGCCTCTTCCAACATGCGGTTTTTTGCTCATGCCATCACCCAAGCCAGTTCCGAAAGCCATTTCATGGAACACGAACCGGCCATCAACTACACCTTGCGCCGACCCTACGGAGTAGTGGGATGCATCTCACCGTGGAATTTACCCCTGTACCTTTTCACGTGGAAAATTGCTCCGGCCTTGGCAACCGGCAATTGCGTGGTTGCAAAACCTTCAGAAATTACGCCCTATACGGCTTATTTGTTCGGAAAAATTTGCCAAGAAGCCGGTCTTCCTCCCGGTGTTCTCAACATCGTTCACGGCAACGGTCCCTCTACCGGAAATCCGCTGGTGGCCCACCCCAACATTCCCGTGATTTCGTTCACCGGAGGCACCGCAACCGGCAAACACATCGCCAGTGTAGCCGCTCCCATGTTCAAAAAACTGAGCTTGGAATTGGGTGGAAAAAACCCCAACATCATTTTTGATGATGCCGACCTCGAATTGGCCATCAAAACCACCATTGGAAGCAGTTTCGCCAACCAAGGACAAATTTGTTTGTGCGGAAGCCGCGTCTTCGTTCACCGAAACATTTACGAAACCTTCCGCGAGCAGTTGGTAAAAAAAGTGGCCTCCATGCGCGTTGGCAACCCTTTCGATGAAACTACACAAACCGGAGCAGTAGTGAGCGAAGCCCACATGAACAAAGTTTTGAGCTACATCGAATTGGCCAAAGAAGAAGGCGGTCGCATCCTTTGCGGAGGACACCGGGTTCTATTGGACGGGGAAAACAAAGAAGGATTCTTCATTCAACCCACCATCATTGAAGGACTACCATTCCAATGCAGAACCAATCAAGAAGAAATTTTTGGTCCAGTGATCACCATCATGCCTTTTGATACCGAAGAAGAAGTCATTACAATGGCCAACAGTACCGTTTATGGGTTGGCGGCCAGCATTTGGACCCGCGACGTGAATCGAGCTCACCGAGTAGCTGAAGAACTCAAAAGCGGAATCGTTTGGGTCAACTGTTGGTTGCTGCGCGATTTGCGTACACCTTTTGGAGGCATGAAAGCCAGCGGCGTTGGTCGAGAAGGCGGTTGGGAAGCCATCCGTTTCTTTACCGAACCTAAAAACGTTTGCATCAAATACTGACCTCGCATTTCCTTACCTTTGCCCTCCATGTCGCCACTTGACCTCATTCTGAAAACCATCGAACCCGAAATGAAAGCTTTTGAGGCTCATTTCGCGCTATCGGTGAAATCGAATGCCCCTTTATTGGATCGCGTAACCAAGTACATCCTCAAGAGAAAAGGCAAACAAATGCGCCCGATGTTGGTCCTTCTTTCGGCCAAAATGTTGGGCGAAGTTCAGGAAGCGACGCACGTGGGCGCGTCCCTCATCGAATTATTGCACACGGCCAGTTTGGTGCACGACGATGTGGTGGATGATGCCTATGAACGAAGGGGATTTTTCTCCCTCAATGCCCTTTGGAAAAACAAAATTGCCGTTTTGGTGGGCGATTTCCTTCTATCGAAGGGTTTATTGCTCAGCGTAAAACACAAACAATATCATTTGTTAGAAATCGCCTCCCATGCCGTTGAAATCATGGCAGAAGGCGAATTGATTCAAATGGAAAAAGCGAGGCGGATGGACATCACAGAAGAGGTGTATTACACCATCATTCGAGGAAAAACGGCTTCTTTGTTGGCAGCCTGTACCTCGATGGGTGCCGCATCCGTTGGCCGAAGCGAAACAGAAGTTGAGCACATGCGGCTCTTCGGTGAAAAGTTGGGCATGGCGTTTCAAATCAAAGACGATTTGTTGGATTTGGACCACAACGAAACCGGAAAACCCAAAAATGGCGACATCAAAGAACGAAAAATGACGTTGCCTTTGATTTATGCGCTCACCAAAAGCCCTCACCGCAGTAAGATGGTTTCCATTGTAAAACGAAAGGGAGGAACCACCGAAGAACTCGCTTGGTTGGTATCTGAAATTGAAAAATTCGGTGGAATTGAATATGCGCAACGTAAAATGGAAGAGTTCCGTTTGGAGGCCCTGAAACTTTTGCACACCTTCCCCCATAACGAGGGCCGAAATGGTTTGGAAGAGTTGGCCAATTATATCCTAACTCGCACCAAATAAGCCACTTACTCTTTTTGAAAAATAGTTGGGAGTGTTGTTGAAAAAATACAAATTAAAAGCCTATCTTTGCACCAAAATTGACCGATCTCGGAAATTCATGGTTAAAGGTTTGAAATACACGTTTTTATTTGCGCTCATCTGTTCGCTATTTGGCGCAAAATCTGTTCAAGCAGAAACTTCTAAAGCAGGCAATCACCAAGAAGAGTCGGCCTTCAAGCCCGGCGAATTCATCATGCACCACATTGCCGATGCTCACGAAATCCACTTTTTTACCCTCAACGAAGGTACGCCGGAAGAAAAGCATTTCTCCATCTACCTTCCTATCATCGTTAAAACCGATGCTGGCTGGGAATTTTTCTCTTCTTCCCATTTTTACCACAACGAACAATCCATCGTTACTCCAAAAGGTCACGAACATTATTACGCCAATCCAGAGCATCACATGGTGATGTTCCACGAAAAGATTTATTCTTCTGCAGATGGAACGTTGGCGGTTGATGCTGCAGGACATCCCGACCACGCAAAACACCACGAATTGTTCGATTTTTCGATCACCAAGTCGGTATTTGGATTTTTAATGGTGGGCGCGATCACCGTCTTCATTTTCGCTTCCGTTGCAAAATCGTACAAGAAAAACGCTGGTAAAGCTCCAAAAGGACTTCAGTCATTCTTGGAGCCGCTCATTCTTTTCATCCGCGACGAGATTGCAAAACCTTCCATCGGTCATCATTACGAGAAATTTACACCTTTCTTATTAAGTACCTTCTTTTTCATCTTTTTGATGAACCTATTGGGATTGATTCCATTTCTAGGCGGATTCAACATCACTGGTACTTTGGGCGTAACAGCCGTATTGGCAACCGTGGTTTTTGTGGTTACTTCCATCAACGGAAACGGACACTATTGGGGTCACATTTTTTGGCCTCCTGGGGTTCCAGGATTCGTGAAAGTCATTCTCATTCCCATTGAAATTTTGGGTTTATTCATCAAGCCATTCGTATTGATGGTTCGTTTAACGGCCAACATCACCGCGGGACACATCATCATTTTATCGTTCGTTTCTTTGATTTTCATTTTTGGTCAAAACAGCGCAGGAGCCGGATACGGCATCGGAGTTGGATCGTTGGCCTTCATGATTTTCATGAACTTCATTGAACTTCTTGTGGCGTTTCTTCAAGCGTATGTATTTACCTTGTTGGCAGCTTTGTACTTTGGCTCTGCCACAGAAGAAGTTCATCACTAATTTTAAACCATTAAATCAAATCATATGGAATTTTTAATGTCTCTTTTCATGCTAGCCCAAGAATCTTTGATGCACAAAGGTCTTGCTGGTATCGGTGCTGGTGTAGCTGCAATCGCTGCCGGCATGGGTGTAGGTCGAATCGGTGCTGCCGCTTTGGAAGCAATGGCTCGTCAACCAGAAGCTAGTGGAGATCTTCGTGCTAACATGATCGTAGCTGCGGCCCTTGTAGAAGGTGTTGCTTTGTTCGCTGTGATCGTTTGTTTGCTCGTAGTTCTTTAATGAAACTTAGGTTCGGGCGTTGAAACGGTTGGTTTCCGCCCGAATCTTTTTTGCAGATTAACCTTAGAACAGAAAAAATATGTTATCAGCAGGTATAGGTACTATTATTTGGACTTCCGTAGCTTTTTTGGTGGTATTACTCCTCCTCAAAAAGTTGGCATGGGGTCCCATCCTTTCCGGATTGAAGGAGCGCGAAACCTCCATCGAAAATGCATTGCGCCAAGCCGACCAAGCTCGGGAGGAAATGGCTCGTTTGAACAACGAAAATGCCAAGATCATTGAACAGGCTCGCATCGAACAAGATCGTATCATTGCTGAAGCGAAAACCATTCGTGAAAAAATGATTTCCGACGCAAAAGCCGATGCCGAAGCAGCCGGTAAAAAACTTGCTGAAGACGCTCGCGTAGCCATCCAAGCAGAGAAAAACGCAGCGTTACGCGAAGTTAAAAACATGGTGGCCAACCTTTCGGTTGACATCGCTGAAAAAGTATTGCGCGAAAAATTCGCCGATCGTTCCGCTCAAGAATCGTTCGTGAATCGCGAATTGGATAACGTAAAGTTGAATTAATCGCCCATGTCAGCCCACCGTTTCGCCGTACGTTACGCACAGTCCCTCATCGACATCGCCACTGAAATGAATCAGTTGGATGCCGTGTTCAACGATGTTCAAGAACTTCACGTGGCCCTTACTACCTCTGAAGATTTGAACAACTTGTTCCACAGCCCCATTGTTTCTGGCGACAAAAAAATGGATGTGGTTGCAGCGGTTTTCCCGCACTTTTCACCCATCATCGCCAAATTCGTAAACCTGGCCATTCATAAACGCCGCGAAGCGCATTTGGATGAATTTTGTGCTCAATTCATCGAACTCTATCACAATCTAAAGAATACCGGTGTGGCATCCCTCACCGTTTCTTCCGATGTATCCCAAGATGTAGTAAACAAACTGAAAGGAACTTTGGAACAACAAACCGGCAAATCCATTCACGTGGATGTTACGGTTGATCCAAGCTTAATTTCTGGCTACGTTCTTCAAATGGGTGATCGCCGCATCGATGCGTCGGTTTCTCGCCAATTAAATGATATTCGTAAACAACTTCTCGCATAAAAAATAAAACCATGGCACAAGTTAAGCCTGATGAAATCTCCGCAATCCTCCGCCAGCAATTGGCGGGTGTTACTTCTGCAGCGGAATTAGAAGAAGTAGGTACCGTTCTTCAAATCGGCGACGGTATCGCCCGTATTTATGGTCTTACCCAAGTTCAAGCTGGGGAATTGGTTGAATTCAACAATGGTGTTCAAGCCGTTGTATTGAACCTTGAAGAAGATAACGTAGGTGCGGTATTGTTCGGAGATTCCGAAGGAATCAAAGAAGGTGATTCTGTAAAACGTACCCGTCGCATCGCTTCTATCCAAGTGGGTGAAGGCATGTTGGGCCGTGTTGTAGATACCCTTGGTCGCCCTATCGACGGAAAAGGTCCCATCACCGGAGAGTTGTTCGAAATGCCCATCGAGCGCAAAGCGCCAGGAGTTATCTTCCGTCAACCCGTTCACGAGCCGTTGCAAACCGGTATCAAGGCCATCGATGCCATGATCCCCATCGGACGTGGTCAGCGTGAGTTAATCATCGGTGACCGTCAAACCGGTAAAACAACCATCGCGTTGGATACCATCATCAACCAAAAAGAATTCTTCGATCGTGGAGAACCCGTTTTCTGTATTTACGTTGCTTGCGGACAAAAAGCATCAACCGTAGCAGGAATCGTTTCTACCCTTGAGAAATATGGCGCCATGCAGTACACCGTAGTGGTTGCTGCTCCCGCTTCCGAACCTGCTCCCATGCAGTTCTTCGCGCCCATGGCCGGAGCTTCCATCGGAGAGTACTTCCGCGATACCGGTCGTCCAGCTTTGATCGCGTACGATGATTTGTCAAAACAAGCTGTAGCCTACCGCGAAGTATCCTTGTTGCTACGTCGTCCTCCAGGTCGTGAAGCCTATCCAGGAGACGTATTCTATTTGCACAGCCGCCTTTTGGAACGCGCTTGTAAATTGAACTACAACGACGAAATCGTTGCCAACATGAACGACCTTCCCGAGTCTTTGAAAGGAAAAGTAAAAGGCGGTGGTTCTTTAACAGCTCTTCCCATCATTGAAACACAAGGTGGCGACGTATCTGCTTACATTCCAACCAACGTAATTTCCATTACCGACGGTCAGATTTTCTTGGAATCAAATTTGTTCAATAGCGGTATCCGTCCAGCGATCAACGTAGGTATTTCTGTATCTCGTGTTGGAGGTAATGCTCAGATCAAACCCATGAAAAAAGTGGCTGGTACCTTGAAATTGGATCAGGCTCAATACCGCGAATTGGAGGCATTCTCTAAATTCGGTTCCGATTTGGACGCTGCTACCAAAGCCGTTTTGGACAAAGGTGCTCGCAACGTGGAAATCCTAAAACAACCCAATTTCTCTCCCGTTTCTGTAGAAAAGCAAATTGCTATCATCTACTTGGGTATGAAAGGTTTGTTGTTGGAAGTGCCTTTGAATAAAATTCGTGAATTCGAAGCAGATTTCTTGATGGCCATGGAAACCCGCGCTGGAAAAACATTGGATGAATTGCGTGCTGGAAAGTACGACGATGCTCAAACCGATGTTTTGGAGCAAATTGCCAAAGAAGTTAAAGCAAAATACGTAGCTTAATAAACCAACTGCTATGCCAAATTTAAAGGAAGTACGAACCCGCATCTCCTCGGTGATCTCAACTCAGCAGATTACCAAGGCCATGAAAATGGTTTCGGCATCCAAACTACGGAAAGCAACCTCCGCTATTCTTCAAATTCGTCCTTACACCCAAAAATTGGATGAAATTAAGAATAACGTGTTGGCCAACAACACCGGAGAATTGGAAATCAAATTGTCGGAAAAACGCACCGTAAAAAATGCCCTCGTGGTCTTAATGACCTCCGATAAAGGCCTTTGCGGTGGATTCAACTCCAATTTGTTGAAAGCAGCTCGCACGTTGATTCAAGACGAGTTGGCAGATTTGAAACAAAGCGGCAACATAACCGTAATGCCCTTGGGCAAAAAAGGATACGACGCCGCTAAAAAGTGGGGCGTAAACATCGATGATCGCTACGTTTCCGTGTTTCAAAAACTCAATTTCCCTTCCGTTAGCACCATCGCAGAAGAATTGATGAAAGGTTTCCTATCCCAAGAATTCGATTCCGTACACGTGGTTTTCTCTGAATTTAAAAATCCTGCCGTTCAGTTTTTCCAAGCCAAATCTTTGCTGCCCTTGAGCACCGAAGGATTGAATGGAAATTCCGGTGGCAGCAACATCGATTACATCTTCGAACCCAATCCTGCAGAAATCATCGAAAACTTGATTCCCACCTTCGTGAAGATTCAACTTTTCCGTTGTGCTTTGGATACGGTTGCCTCCGAACACGGAGCACGCATGACTGCCATGGACAAAGCAACCGACAACGCCGGTGAATTGCTCAAATCTTTGCGATTGGAGTACAACCGCGCACGTCAGGCCGCCATCACCACCGAAATCTCAGAAATCGTTGGTGGAGTTGCAGCGTTAGAAGGATAATCGTTCTCAAAACAAATAACCCCAAAAAGCCTCCGAAATCCGGAGGCTTTTTTTATGTTCAAGGTCTTTTTTCTGCAGCCTTTTATAACATCAAAATTTGAACGATGTCTTTTCTGCAGAACTCCGGAAACATCGGATTGAAAATGTGAAAAAATCTCCGTTTGAGTACATTACTGCTCGCCGAGAGGTAACCCAAAAAATCATCAATTTTGAATTTTTTCCCAAAAAACAGTTGAAGTCTTTTCAAAAGCGCACGGAAGTGCTAAAAACCTTAAAGAGGCAAAATTAAATTAAGATACCTGCCGTTTCTTTGTAGTGTCGGAACAGGAAACGACGCATAAATAGTTTTTCATGGTTGGTTGTATGAGGCCCCTCCTGTTGGGGCCTCATTCTTTTGGTACAAACTCAACGCCACTACCATGCCACTCAAAGCCCAAAAGAGGGTTGCCGTTTTATCAATATCCAAATAATTATTCAGCACCCCGTGCACATCGTAACTGATCAACCCCATCATGCAAGCCATCAGCAAGGTTTTTACCTCGGCATTGTTGGAAGCATAATAAGCATTCATTCCTACACGAATAACCAAAAGCACAAACGCAAGGAACGCTAATCCAGCCACCACACCAGATTCTACCATGGGATTCAAAAACTCGGAATGAATTCCACCCACATCAGCATTATTGGTTGAAATGATGGTCATTTCGGAGCGCTTTTGGAACGGTGCA
The DNA here is from genome assembly GCA_947501265.1 of Bacteroidota bacterium. Lineage (GTDB taxonomy): Bacteria > Bacteroidota > Bacteroidia > UBA7662 > CANHCV01 > CANHCV01. Next base: position 26,427 of record CANMVY010000008.1, on the reverse strand, counting down.
TATTGAAACATGTACGTTCCAGGTCCCCATCCCGTAATTGGTCGCTCGCGAAACATCCTAAAGCCACAATTCCAACGATTGATGCGCTCCAAATTGGAAACATCGTTGTTCACGTTGGAAATGGATTGAAGATGCTCTCCTAAATTATTCGCCGAATGCGTTTTGTTTCGACTTAATTCTTTGTTCAATTCAAATTGGTAGTAAAGGCCACTTCCTCCAAGAACGAGCAACAACCAAAAAATGGTCTGAAAAGAAATGCGCAAATTTAATAGGATGGGAAATGCTAACGCAATACCCATTCCCAACCAAGCAGCACGGGTAAAAGAAAAAACCAATCCGGCAGCAAAAAGCACCACCAAAACCACAGCAATAAAGCTGATGAACGAGCGCTTGGTTAATACAAAGCTGCGAACAACGTACATCAAAAGAAAGGGAATGCACATGGTGAGCATAGCGCCGTAAATTCCGTGATTCTCAACAAAAGGATACGTTACCCAACCGGTCGCTTTGTGCGTAAATCCAACTCCCGCATGACGAACCAAGGTGTAGAGAATCACTCCCGAAAAAGCAATGATGTATCCCCATAAAAAACGTTTGATGTTCAATGGATTTTTGAACAAGTGATAACCCATAAAAAAGAAGCAGCTCACGTACCAAAAATTGGAAAGAAAATACTTCACCGAAACCATGGGCATGGTACTCGTTACAACAGATAAAACTTGCCACAACAACAGCGTTAGCAAGGCCCAAATGGCAGGCTCTCGAAATAATTTCCGGTCGAAACTGCCTTCAATTAAAACCTTGGCCCAAAAGAAAACCATCATTCCGAAAAATACCGGCTCAGTTGGAAGCGAAAATGAAAATCCGAAATCTTTGAATTCAAACCACACAGACAGTGGGGTAACAAAAGCCATAGCGGCAAAAAACCAAGGCAAATTAGTGATAGCCAAGTAAGCAACCAAAACTCCACCCGAAACGAGAGGGAAATACAATAGATCATTCAACAAACACACCACGTTGGTCACCAAAAAAAGCGCCAACAATAGAGAAATCCACCAAGGTGTTTTTGAAGAAATCAAAGGTTAGCCCTCTTTTTGGTCGCGGAACCGAAGAATGTTTTCCCAAATCACCAGCAACATCAAGGCGAAAAGCAAGCTGCCAACGGTTGAAATGAGTACGATTAACCAACGCACCGGATAGGTTTTTTTCTCGGCCGCCTTGGCGTTGTTCACCACAAATTTCACGTTCAACGCTTCATTGGCATCCACCACCGCTTTAGAGTAACGGGTAGAAAGACGACTCAATTCCTCGCTTTCAAATTTTAATCGAGACGATAACAAGTTGAAATCGCTGCCGTAGGTCTGCAATTTCTCCAAGGTTTCATCCAAGGTTTTCAAAGCCGATTCTGCTCCTTTGATTCTCGCCTTGGTATTGATGACCGAGGTGTCGGAAGTAACAACACCGTTTTCCAAGAGTACCTTTAGTCTGGACTGATTGGAACTTAATTCTGTAGAATTCCGAACTTCTTCTTCGGTTAGGTGATCGGCTTGGGTTTCGTAGTCGTAAATGCCCAATTTCCTCAATTTGGTCAGCTCCGCTTTCAAAGAATCTACCAAAACACGCTTGCTTTGGTATTGTGCTTCCACAATTTTAAGCGCTTCTCGAGCGTTTTTATGAATGATGTTGGTTTTGGTTTCATCCAATAATTGCGCTATTTCATTGGCAATGTTGGCCGCCATTTGAGGATCGATGTCCAACACCTTAATTTCTACCGACATGTATTCGGTTCTTCGAAATGAAATGTTTTTTTCGTACTCCAGATTGAGGTAATAATTCTTGAGTGCCGATTGGGTATCGATATCGTAATGGTTCATCAAGTTAAATTTCTTGATGATGGATTCGCGGATTTCTTCCGATTGGAGAATTTGAACCAATTGATCGGCAGCATCTTCTTCCCCGAACTCCAAGAAACTCGAATTGCTGCCATCCGTATTCAACAATTCATTTGAAATGGATGCCGAACGAGCTGGAAAAAAAACCACAGTGGATTTGAACTTCGGCTTGATGAAAAATGGGGATGAAAAAATCGCTGAAGAAAGGATCGCTAATCCCGAAACGATGATAAGCGTTTTCCGATATTTCAACAGAAAGGTAATGATTGAAAATCCGTTTTGTGCAAAAGAGGGCTGTTCCATGAAGAGGGTTTTTGAAGAAACGCAGCGGCCCAACTTTTTGGGGTGTGCGCATGCTCAAAACAAAGGTAATTAATTTCAGCCAACCGATAAATTCGCACCGCCGTTTCATGGAACCTTTTATCTTTGTACATCAATCAAACCACCTATGAAAAACCTTGGAATTGTTGCTCTTGGCCTTTTCGTGGCACTTCAAACCTCTGCCCAACCTGGCAAAAATCTAAAAAAGGAAGTTGCCGCCCAAACGTTTTCAACTGCAAAAAACCAGGAATCTAAAAAGAATTCCTCCAACCAAAAATCAGTTGAGAATGCTTCGACCTTCAAACCTACCACCCCAGCTCTTCCCAAAGAAGACACCCGAGTGGTTTTCCAACTTGGAGGAAAAGACGTTACCGTTTCTGAATTTTTAGCGGTTTTCAACAAAAACAACACCCAAAAAACTCCTCCAACCGAGCAAGAGGTGCGCCAATATTTAGACTTGTACATCAAATTCAAATACAAAGTTGCCGATGCTTACAACCGCGGTTTAGATACGTCGGAAAAGTTCATCAACGAGTTAGCCGGTTACCGCTCTCAATTGGCGCAGCCTTATTTGAACGATAAAGAAACCACCGAGGCCTTGTTGAAGGAAGCCTACGATCGCTCCAAAAAGGAAGTGCGCGCCTCCCACATTTTGGTCCTATGCAAGGAAAATGCAAGTCCTAAAGACACCCTAGAAGCCTACAAAAAAATCATGGCTTTGCGCGATCGGGTTTTAAAAGGAGAGGCATTTGAGCAAGTTGCAGGAGAAAGTTCTGAAGACCCATCCGCCAAAGAAAACAAAGGCGACCTGGGATATTTCTCAGCCTTTAAAATGATCTATTCATTCGAGGACCAGTGTTTCAAGACCAAAGAAGGCATGGTTTCCATGCCATTCCGCTCCGAAGTGGGCTACCACATCATTTTGGTAAAGGGCTCACGCCCCGCTCGCGGAGAAATTCGAGTGGCGCACATCATGACGATGGCTCGCCGCGGTAATCCCGATAGTTTAATCCAAGACGCCAAGCGGCGCATTGAAGAAATTTCGGCTCAGCTAAAAAATGGAGCAAATTTCGCAGAAATGGCCAAAAAATACTCCGACGACGCTTCTACCATGGATCGAGGAGGCGAACTTGCTCCTTTCTCTACCGGAAAAATGGTGCCTGAGTTTGAAGATGCCGCCTACGCTTTGGCCAAAGACGGGGATGTTTCTGAAATCGTACAAACCGAATACGGGTTCCACATCATCAAACGCATTTCCCTTTCGCCTGTTCCCGAATTCGATAAAATGAAGGCCGACTTGCAGGCGAAAATCAATCGAGATGCCCGCAGCTATCGAAATCGTGACGTGAAAATTTCGAAAATCAAATCCGAATACGGCTTCTTCGAAAGTCCTTCCGAAAAGAAAAAAGCTCTCGCTATGATCGATTCCAATTTCTTCAAAGAAACTTGGAAAAAAGACGCTTTGAAAGGAAATAAGTTAACCCTTATTCGCCTCGGCGATTCGGTTTATACGATGGAAGATTGGGGTCGTTTCATCGATGAAAACCAGTTGGTATCTTCAGAAGGAAATGCCCTTGAAGCGCGGGAACAATTGTACAAAAACTTCGTCTCCACCCTTGCATTGGAATACGAAAACAGCCAATTAGAGACCAAATACATCGATTTTAAAAATTTAATGCGCGAATACCGCGAAGGAATTTTGTTGTTCGACCTTTCCGATCAAATGGTTTGGGGAAAAGCGGTAACCGATACCAATGGGTTGAAGGCGTATTACGAAAAACACAAAATGGAGCAACAGTGGAAAGATCGTGCTGATGTTCAAATTTTCGCTTGCCAATCTGAAGCTATTGCAAAAACCTTGGCAAAAGGATTGAAAAAAGGCAAAAAAGCGGTTGAAATTTTAATGATGGAAGCCAATGCCGAAAATGCTTTAGCGGTGAAACAAACATCCGGCAAGTTGGAAAAAGGAAGCAATCCCGCCTTAAATGCCGTAACCTGGGAAAAAGGCTTGAAGCCCTTAATCAACCTCGAAGGAGTTTGGTACGTGGTTCGAATCAACGATGTCATTCCTGCCGGTCCCAAAGAATTGGATGAAGTTCGAGGAATCATGACCAGCGAATTCCAAAATGAATTGGAATTGGAATGGCTGGATAGCTTGAAGAAAAAATTCGGCTTGAAAGTTAACGACGACGTGATTAAAACGCTGTATTGATTTGACGAAATTCGACCTCATTGCTGTTGATGTTGGAAACACCCGAGTTAAAATTGGCGGTTTCCGCCATAAAACACTCCAGGAAGTAACGTTTTGGAAGCCGGGAGAACCCTTGCCAGATTTTCATGGAACGGTGGGGCACATCGTTTCTGTTTCTTGGAAAGAAGAGGAATTGATGGAAGAAATCGCCCGACTGTGCAATGCATGGCGCATCATCCAAGCGAGCGATCCCTTTCATTTTCCGTCGAGTTATCGCTTAACAGAAATGGGAATGGATCGTAAAATGATGATTCACGCTGCTCAATCCCTGTCCGATTTCAAATCCATTCTAATCGTTAGCATGGGGACGTGCATGACCATGGATTGGATCGACCAAAACGGGGTTCATCAGGGCGGAAGAATTTCGCCAGGCTGGAATATGCGGTTGGAAGGAATGCACCGACATACAAAACGACTACCCATGTTGGAGGGCGAAACAGCCCCGCTTGTGGGTACGAATACCCAAGAGGCCATGCAAAGCGGTGCCTTCCATGGAATGCTTTCCGAAATCGCCGATGTCTTTCGGCAAATACAACAAAACGATCCGTCCCTGCGTCTTTGGTGCACAGGCGGAGATGCTGATATCTTTGTACCTACCATTCAACTCCCCGTAGAACACCATCCTCATTTGGTATTGCACGGTTTGGCTCATTATCATTCATGAAAAAAATCATCCTTCTTTTCAGCGCAGTATGCCTGAATATCCTTCCTTCATTGGCTCAAAAACTTAGTTTTGGATCACCTTATTCTGCTTTTGGACTCGGTGATATTCAATCCCAAACCAATGGGATGCAACGAGCCATAGGAAATATAGGCGTTGGCTTCTCGGATCGTTTAGAAACGAGTTGGGCCAATCCGGCCTCTTCCGGATGGGTAAGAAGAACGGTGTTTCACATGGGCATGTCTGGAAACTGGAGCCAGTATGCAAATTCTTCTACGGCCATTACTCAAAATCAATTTAATTTAGCTCATTTGGGAATCACCTTGCCCGTGGCAAAAAAAGGAACGTTTTCGGCTGTAATTCTTCCATATACCCAAAATACCTATAACATCCGAAACGAAATTTTCGACTCTTCAGGCAACTTTTCTTACCGAGAATTGTACGCCGGAGATGGTGGAATAAACAAGGTTCAAGCTCAATACGCCCACGTTTTTAAAAATAGATTGAGCATTGGACTTGCCGGTTCTTATTTGTTTGGCCCCATTTTCCGGGAGCAGTTTGTTATTTTTCCCGATACTTCTGGGGCGTTTAATTTGCGATTAAGTGATCAGTACCGCGTTAGCGATTATAGTTTTTCGGCCGGTGCTCAATACCGTATTTTCTGGGGAGACACTTCCTGGGGAAAATGGTCGAAAGAGGCCAACTCCTTGCATTCTACCACCATTGGTGTGAAGTACGACCAAGGCCGATCGTTGCAAACAACCCGAGAGTATTTGGCCGTTCGCTATACCACCACAACTTTAGGTGGAACAAACGTAAAGGATACGCTGCAGTTTCGTTACACCCAAAAAGATAGCAGCGGAACTATCGGAACGCCTACTTCTTTGGGATTTGGATTGGTTTTTGAAGATTTCCGACATTGGATGGTTGGAGCAGATTTCGTGAAATACGATTGGAGCAACGCTTCTTTTTTTGGCGGAAACTCCATTTACCAAAGTCAGAGTTACGGAGTACACCTAGGCGGGTATTACATCCCGAATGCCTTCAAGGGTGAAAGTTTTTGGGAGCGCTCAACCTACCGAGGCGGATTTAGAATGTTTCAAACAGGAATGCAATTCCGCGGGGTGAACATCAACGAATGGGCTGTAACGATGGGGATGACCTTTGCAAATCGCCAAAAAAACAACCCGTTGAGCGGAGTTACTTGGGCTTTAGAAATGGGACAAAGAGGAACGATACAATCCAATTTGATTCGCGATAGATTTGTTCAATTGAGCCTTAGTTTTAACCTAACCGATCGTTTTCCTTGGTTTGTACCAAGCAAATACGATTAATTTTTTGGGGAAACATTTGAGATTTACTATCTTTGAAAAAACCCTCGTTATGATCTTCAGCAAATCTTTCCGCCATCGAATTTACAACACGTTGCACTCGAAAGGCATCATTGTTCACAAAAAAGAAACCACTCCATTTCTAGGGAAACAAATTTTTGCAACCAAAGGCGCATTTTCAAGGAAACACGAAAAAGACGATGCTTGGTTGTATGCCATTTCTCGTAATCATAACGCCATTCTTGACATTGGCTGTAACATGGGGCAATCATCTATTTTAATGACCCTGAATACCAATAATCGCATTATTTGCGTTGATCCAAATGCCAATGCCCTTTCCCGTTGCGCTGAAAATTTGATTTTCAATCGATTGAGCGGTCAAGCAACGTTTGTTAATGCATTTGTTGGTGAAGAAGACAATAAAGAAATTCAATTTTTTTCTAGCTTGTACGATGCTGCAGGATCCATGTTCGCTTCATTTGCAAAAACCTCGAACTCCATCGGCAAATCGCACTACGTTATTCAAAAAACAGTTGATTTGATCTGCAAAGAGTGCGATTTCGTACCAAATTTCATCAAGATCGATGTGGAAGGTGCCGAAGGATTTGTACTTAAAGGAATCAAAGGTGAAATTCTTCAACACAAACCTTTGCTTTTTGTTGAGATGCACAGCGGTCCCGAACTAAGCATTACAGAAAACACCCAACGCGTTGTTGATTGGTGTTCTCAAAACCATTATTCTCCTTATTACATGAAAGAACACGCACCTCTAAAAAGCGTAGATCACATCAAAAACAGAGGTCGTTACCATTTGCTTCTAATTCCTGAAGGAGGTTCTTATCCCGAGTATTTAAAATCCATTCCGGAAAACGCCCAAATTCAGGTGTTCGACAAAAAGTAATTCGACGCTATTTCTTTTGGAGTTCCTTCAAAAAAAGCAATAATAGTTGATTGGATTGATTGTTAAAAAGACGCTCTGGGTGCCATTGAATACCCAATGCAAACCAATCTTCCAGGTTTTTCCACTCAATGGCTTCAATCACCCCATCAGGGGATTCTCCTACTGCGTTAAATTTCGGACTTAACCTTTCGATCGCTTGATGGTGAGAACTATTCACCATGATTTGAGGAACTCCCATAGCTTCAAACAATGAGCTTTTCTTTGTTTTTCGATTTACAAGGTGCACATCACGCTTTCCTAACTGGGAATGATTGATCTTTGATGGGACATCTGAAGGTAAATCCGTGAACAAACTACCACCGTGAGCCACATTTAACCATTGCATTCCACGACAGATCCCTAAGGTAGGAATTCGGTTTCGATGAGCATGGATCAACAGTTGAACCTCGAGTGAATCCCGATAGGAGTCAATTCGACCACATTTATTCAATTCATGGGTTTTTCCATAATATTGAGGATGAATGTCTTCTCCCCCGCCCATGATGATTCCTTTTGCACGAGATAAATAAAACTGCAAAGAATCATAAGACAAGGCATAGCACTCTACGGTTATCCAGTTCGTATCGATTCGATGAACCCAATTTTTGATCTCTTGATTCTTGTCTTTTGAAATTAGGATAATGGATTGGCTCCAACCTAAGCATGGAATGAAAAGTAAAAAAAAGAGAAGTTTCATGGCGGAAAGATAAAAGAAAAAGTAAAAAGTAGCCCCGACGGGAATCGAACCCATATCTAACGTTTAGGAAACGCTTGTTCTATCCGTTGAACTACAGGGCCAAATTTTTTTTTCTTAAGGATTTATCAAAGCCTATTAAAAAGAGGCAAATCCACCTTACAAAGATACATTGGTTAAGGGCGTAGACGGAATAGAAGTCGAAATGAAAATTATTTACTCAGGTCGAACTTTATTTCTTGGTGCTGCTTCCCTATAAAACTTCCCAAGCCAGCCAAAAACAAAAAACAGCGGGCGCACGTATCCCAGATTAAAGACGATTGGATATCCTGTATTTAATCCCAGTTTCACGGTCTGTTTCAACAAAAACCAAGGCACAAAAAAAAGGCCTCCATTGGAGACCTTCTTTTTTTTCAGTGATAACTGATTAGTGAGCAGCAGGAGCTTCAGCAGCAGGAGCAGCTTCAGCAGGAGTAGCAGCAGCATCAGTTTTAGCAGCTGTGTCAGCTGGCATAGTGTCAGCTGGAGCAGGATCAACTGTCATTTCAGTTGAATCTGTTGCAGGCTCAGTACCTTCACCACCTTCTTTTTTTCCACCGCAAGCAACTACGAAAGAAGCCATAGTAGCGATGATTGCGAAATTGCGAATTGCTTTCATTGTAAATGTGTTTTAAAGTTTACGTTGTTTATTCTTAACGGCCTCAAAGGTAACCCAACATCTCAAAAAAAAGTGAAAAAAAAGTTTAATTTTTTTTTACCTGGTTTCAACTTGCTGATTATCAATGGATCTAAAAACCACCTCGGCAAATTTTCCTGCCAAATAATTTCGGGAATACCGGTTAATTTCTTCCGGATTCACCGTTAACGTCCCCGATTCGTAGGCGTTCATCCACTCCAACAGCTGTTGCTTCAGCTTCAAAACTTCCGAATAATCGAAAATTTTACCCGCCCCCGACGCTTCAACAATATTTGCTGTGTCTCCTTGGGGCGGACCAATCACCAACACCGGACGTTTCGCGGCTAAATATTCGTACAATTTCCCGGGTACAACCCCATCCATGTTGGGTGTTTTATTTACCGGCAACAACAAAATAGCAGATTGCTTTAATTGTGCTGGAATTTCAGCATGCGCCATGAAAGCTACCTTTTCTACATATTGATTCAATTCGCGTTCCTGAATAGATTGTTCAATGGCCAAATCCACTTGACCAATCAACCGAACTTTTAGTAAACGATGGAACCGCTCATCTTCCCGTACCAACTGCTTCAAGGCGTCCCACAAAGCAAGAGGATTGCGATCGGCATTCATGCTCCCTACGTGGCAAATGGAGAAGTGCGACAATCCCACCTCGGCAACCCGATCAAAATCCTCCGGATCAAAACCGTTGTTCACCACCTCCACTTTCCGATCGACCAACAATTCCAAACCTTTTGCCCAACTTGGAGAAACGGTCACCACAGCATCGGCCTCGGTTAATACCTCTTTCTCCATTTTTTTGTGTCGGGCATCGGCCCATTTGGTCAAATGCAACTGATCGTAAAAATCAATTTGGGTCCACGGATCACGAAAGTCGGCCACCCACGGAAGGCCCGTTGCTCTTTTGAGCTGCAAGGCAATGCGGTGGGTGGAATGCGGTGGTCCCGTTGAAATGATGGCATCCACCGAATAATCTTTCAGCCACCTTTTTAAAAACTTCACCGATGGGCGAATCCAAAACATGCGCGCATCGGGAATAAAGAAATTCCCACGAATGAATACGCTGGCTTTTTGTTTCCATCCGCTTGCTTTTTGATCTTGAATAAATCCAGAATAAACCCGTTCGTTCTTCTTTTTTCCCAACAACTTCTTGTAAAAGGTATAAGGCTCCCAAATGGGATGATGAATAATGCGTACGCCGGCAGGAATTTCTTTTTCCAAACTGGCATCAATCACGGGTACTTCTCCTCCCCTCGCTGTGAAAATGATGGGCTCAATTCCGTGCTCCCGAAGGTATTTGGTGAACTTGAGCCAACGTTGCACTCCTCCTCCTCCGGCCGGAGGCCAGTAATAGGTAATAATGAGTACTTTTTTCAATCCTCGAACAGAAGCTTCTTCCATACCATTATCGTTTCAACCAAGGTTCAGGATCCATTTTGTTAAATCCATTCCACAATTCAAAATGCACCTCGGTTTTTTGATCTTCAGGGTCGGTAAATACGGTTCCCAACGATTGACCGCCTTTGACTTTATCTCCTTTGTTTACCGATACTTGATCGATGTGGGCATAAACGGTACAATATTGCCCGTGGCGTACAATAACCATGTTTTGAAGACCCCGAATATTGAAAACCGCAGTAACGGTACCGGAGAACACAGCTTTCACCGAAGCACCGGGATTGGTTTTGATATCGATTCCATTGTTCGAAATTTGAACATTATCCAAAACGGGGTGAGGGTGCGTTCCATAGCGCAAAACTATGTTTCCTTGCCCAACCGGCCACGGCAATCCGCCGCGATTGGATGCAAAATCGCTGGATAACTTCAACGCTTCGGGGGTTGCCGCAAGGGCTTCCCGATCGCTAGCAGGAGCTGGTTTGTTCGCTGCGGCAGCTTTTCTTCGGGCCTCCTCAATTTCAGCACGAATTAAACTCTCGATGGCCCGATTCAATTTTTCGCGTGAGGCCACTTGCTTTTGCAATTTTTCCCGCAAATCCTTCTCCCCCTCTTGCAAATTCACCAACATTTCCTTTTTCTCTACCGATTCTGACTGAAGCTGCGCTTTTTGGCTACTTTCTTCCACCAATAAGTTGCTTTTCTCGTTTAGGCGACCGTTCAATTCCAACACTTTTTGCTCCAACAATCGCTTAGTGGCCACAATTTCGTGGTACTGTTGTTCCCGATAATTTTGGTATTGCCCTAAATACTTGTACCGTTTGTAAGCCTGATTAAAATCGGATGCGGAAACAACAAACAGACCATTTTGTACGCTATTTCGGTTTTTATACGCCCACCGAAGCATGTCAGAATATTGCTTTTTCAAAGCCGAAAGGTCGCGTTCTAAGTCCATAATGGCCTTTTGCAAATCTCCAATTTGGCCATTCAACAAGTAAACATCCTGGGAAATATTCTGAATCAGTTGCTCACGAATGGAAATTTTCTTTTTCAATTCTTCCAATTCGGCCACCGATTTCTTTTTCTGGGAAGATATTTCTTTGATGCGTTTTTCGGTCTCTCGAATTTCTTTGGTTAGCCTAGCGCGCTCGCGCTCCAATTGGGTGCGGTCGGGCCGAGATTGAGACCACAATGCCGTAGCGCCCCAAAGGCATCCTAAAAAAATCCACAAGAATCGCTTACCGTTCATCAACACGAAGGTACGACTCAGGAATTTTGAAGGGAAATGTTTCGACGTTTTTGAATTCAATTTTTGAATACGAAAGCTGAAACAAGGGGTCGGTTAGTGATGATTTTCTGGCTTCTATCAAACCGGGAAAAGCTCCCTCTGCTTGAATGATATAAGTAGAGTAATTCAACGAGAAATTGGATGAATCTTGTTCAACTACCAACGATTGCCACATCTTTTTTTCGTTTCGCGTTAGTTCAACTTTTCGATTGGCAAACAGGGAGTCGCCCGATGTTGGTTGAAAAATTCCTTGATAGGTGGTCATTCCCCCGTCTTTCACGGTGGTCATTTGGTACGATAAGAAAGACGGAATTTCACTTAATTTTCCCAAAAACTGTTGTTGAAGGGTTTTTAAACTTACCTGAACGCCCAGCATTTTCGTGAACGATGCCAGGGGTTGAACGGTGTACGTTCTTTTCAAACGATCCAAGATCCAAACGCTATCGCGGGTAATCATCGCCCGAATTCCTTCAATTCCCATCACCCGCACGGTGGCCCAAATGCAAGAGTCGTTTTTCATGCGGATGACCACTTGGGCCGCTTGCATCCCTCCGCCCAGCTGAATATTTACTTCCCCCGATAGTTGAACATTTTGAAACGAAACGGTATCTTCCGCAGTTTCACTGACCATTTTCATCCACAACAATTGTTCACTGGAGATGGGTTGAGCATGGCTTTTCCCTTTTATTCCGAGAAGTAAAAACAATAGCAATACATATCCTAAGGCCTTTCTCATTCCATGTACGTTTGTGCACTCAATTTTCTATCCAAAACTTCAGGACGATCTGCTCCCAAAGACTTTGCTTTTCTCCATTGTTCCAGGGCTTTTTCTTTTTGACCCAACTGGCTATAAATATCGCCCAGGTGCTCCACCAAAGTAGCATTTCCCTCTCCTCCCAATTGCACTGCTTTTAATTGCAGAGGAAGCGCTTCGGCGAATTTTCCTTTGCAAAACAACACCCAAGCATACGTGTCGAGGTAAGATGGTTGATTGGGCTCTTTTTCCACCACTTTCTTCGCCATTTCCTCAGCCCGATCGAGTTTTTCTTTCCGAAGAGTGAGGTAATAGGCGTAGTTATTCATCAAGCCAATATTGTCGGGAACGATGGAAAGTGCGGTTTCAAACGCCTCTTCCGATGCGGAAAACTTCTTTAATCCTTGGTAGGCCTCTCCCAGGTTTTGGTAGATTTCGGCCCTCAATTCTTTTTCGTCGGTGGTTAAACCTAGTGCATTCTTCAGGGCCGAAACCGCTTCGGCATGTTGCTTGAGTTGGAGGTGACCCACCCCTTGATAGAAATAAAACAACGCTTGATTGGGATATAGGGAAATGGCTTGTTGGGCATGTTTCACCAAACTATCGTACGACTGCAACTGTATATCGCAATTCAGGTATTGTTGCCAAAGCAACATTTTCTGTCCCTCTTTGAGGTTTTCAAGGGCTTTTTGCAGATGAATCGCGGCGTTTTTCCAATCCTCTTTTTGAGAATACAAATCGGCCAACAACGCATGGGCCGCTCCCGATTCCGGATTTTTCACGACCACCTCGGCGGCCAATTTCAACAACCTTGCCCGGTCTGACTCGCTGGTTCGGAACATCATTTCCTGAGCGAGAATACTAACTTTTTCCGTTACCTCCATCCGATCATCGCGAAACGCTTTCTCAACGGCGATCCATTGATCTTCGATGCGTTGATCTTTTCGGTACAAATCGGCCCAGAACAACTGTACTTGATAGCAGGTTTGATCTTGGGCCACGAGAATTTTTTCGGCATTTTCCCGCTGATTGTTCTGGAGGTACGCTTTCACCAACATCATCGAAGCCATCAAATCTTCGGGAGCCGTTTGTTGGTATTTCAGCGCTTCTTTCAAAGCCATTTCGGGTTTCCTCATGGACTGGTAAAGCTCCATTTTCAATTCGGTGATGTCCAAATCTGGACCGATGATTTTTTCCAATCGATCCAAGTATTCCACCGATGATTTCGGCTGACCGTTTTGGGCGAAATAATTGGCCATTTCCAAATAATTGGTGGCCTCTTGGGGTTTGAGCTGAATCAGTTTTTCATACGCCTCTTTCACCACAGCCACTTTTTGGCCTTGGGTTGAAAGCTGTGCATACAAATGCAAAAACCAATAATTGCTGGGCTCGGCCTGGACGGCCTTTTGCGACTGTTCCCAAGCGCGTTGGAGTTGGTTATTTTCCAAGGAGATGCGCGCCATTTGGTACCAAGCATTTCCTGAACTCGGTTGGAGCGCGCTTGCTTTTTCGTACCATTTGTACGCATCGGCCACTTGGTTGCGCTGACGGGCGGCTTCTGCTTGATAAAAATACTCATCGAACAAATCGCGTTGTTCCGACGATAGTGAAGCAGGTTTGGTGCTTTCTTTGGGATGGGAGATGCACCCGAGACAAAAAAGGAATAAAAGAAGTCCGAGATTTTTCATCGAACCCCCGTGCTTCCAAAACCGCCGTCTCCCCTTGTAGTTTCGCTCAATTGTTGTGTTTCTTTCCATGAAATTCGTTCGTATTTGGCCAAAACGGCTTGAGCAACTCGCTCTCCGGGTTGAATAACGAAATCTTCCTTCCCAAGGTTGACCAAGATCACCCCAATTTCTCCCCGATAATCGGCATCGATGGTGCCGGGAGCATTGAGAACCGTTACACCGAATTTTGCAGCCAATCCAGAACGAGGTCGAATTTGCATTTCGGTGCCGGAAGGCAATGCAACGAACAGGCCGGTTGGAACAATGGTGCGCGAACCGGGTTCCAAAACAACAGGAGCAGAGAGATGTGCCCTCAAATCCATTCCTGCCGAACTTTCGGTAGCGTATTCTGGCAACGGATAGGGCGATTGATTAATGATGGAAACGGTCATGGATTTATTGATAAATGCGTAAGGTATTGTTTGTGGGGCTGTAACTGGTTTGATAAGTTCGCAAGGGCAAATTTGCGGGGGCATTCAAAACCTGACCATCGAACGTAAAACGACTTCCGCAACAAGGACATTCCAACCAAATTTCGTCGGAACTGATGTTTACCCTTGCGCAAGAGTCGGTATATCGGTAAGAACAGGTTCGTTCTACGGCAGAAAACGACTCGGGTCCGTTCCGGTAAATGACAATTCCTCTTCCGCCGTAACTGGGCTGAACGGTGGCCGCTCCTCCAAAATTTTTCAATTTTAAAAAGGAAGGATCATCCAATGAAATGAAAACGTCTACGGGATAGGCCGGCACCCAGTCGGGATTGTTGCGTTGACAAGCCGAAAACCCAACTGAAAGTAGGGAAATAACCCAAATTTTAAGGGAAGTTGGCAAGAACTTACTTCGCAACTTTTTTGATTTCATCGGCTAAAATGTATTCATCACCATCCACATACGAGTTGTGGCGATAAACGATATTTCCTTTTTTATCCAACAACAAGGTGTAAGGTACCGTTTGGAAATTCAATGCTCTTTTCATGTCTTCATTGGGATCCAATAGCACCGTAAATGGCCATTGCGTTGCGTTCACGTAGCTTTTCACCTTATCGGTGTTTCGAGCATCGTCCACGCTAATGGCAATGATTTCTACTCCGTAATCCTCTTTCCATTGGTCATAAATGTCGGCAATGTTGTTCAATTCTTTTTTGCATGGAGAACACCAGGTTGCCCAAAAAGAAATCACAACCGGTTTGCCTGACTTTGCAAAATCTTGTATATCAACCGATTGACCTTTTAAGTTTTTCAATTTTACGCTTGGAAGCCCAGGGGCATCCGCGGAAACAAAAAACAAGGCCGTTAGGGCAAAAAGAGAAATGGAGAGGGTTTTTAGGAGCTTTTTCATCGTGCTAAAATTAACGAGTTTCTTGGCTTTTTTCAAGAATGATGCCAAAAATTTTCACCTACCTTTGCAATTATGAGTGGGAAACATACCTCGGTTGTTCAAGCCGCCTTGTTGGTTCAGCATTTGTACGATTACGGAATGCGGCACGCAGTGGTATGTCCGGGATCGAGAAATGCTCCCATCATTCATGCTTTGGTTGCTCACGGAGGATGGGAGTTAAGCAGCGTTATTGACGAGCGAAATGCCGGCTTTCAAGCATTAGGAATTAGCCTCGGCTTGGGAATAAAACCCGCCATGGTGGTCACCACCAGCGGAACTGCAGCCCTCAATTTGGCATCAGCCATGGCCGAAGCCGATTTGATGAACCTTCCCCTTTTCGCTATTACAGCCGACCGGCCCAAAGAGTGGATTGGTCAGCAAGACAATCAGGCCATTGTTCAATCGAACATTTTCCAACCCTATGTTCGCTATTCCGCAGAATTTCTTCAAAGTAAAAATCAAGATTTTTCCTGGTTCAACGCCCAAAAATTAGCGGAAGCCTGGATCGCATCCCAAACTCCTCGGCGGGGTCCGGTGCACTTGAATATTCCCATTGCCGAACCCTTTTATTCGCCGCTTGAACAGGCTCTTCTTCTTCCCAAAGCTTCAAAAATTGAACTTCCCATCGCTTCTTCGCACAATGTAACGGAAGCCAAACGGGAATTATTGGGCAAAAAGATTTTGGTGGTTGCCGGACAAAGTTTGGATTACCATTCTGAAATTTTTTCTGCTTGGCAATCCCTGCCCCAGGCCTTTGTTTTTTCCGAGCGATTGGCCAATCTTCCTTCTATGGAAGGCTGGAATTCGGAAGGCGCCTGCATGGATTTGGAGTTGAACGCGGCGAAGGCGCCCGACTTGGTGATTTATTTTGGTGGACCCGTTGTTTCCAAACGGATGAAGCTTTTTTTGAAACGCCTTGATGTGCCGTTTTGGACGATTGGATCTGGCTTTTTTCCGAAAACCTACGAAAAAATCGATCGTTATTTTGTGGCTGATGTGAACGAATGGATGGCAGCCATGCTTCCGGAAAAGGAAAATTCCTCCTTCAATTCAGTTTGGATGGAGGAGAACATCGTTGCAAATGAGGTAGAAACTTGGGAAGAAAAGGGGATTTATCGAAAGATTTTCCCGTTTTTAACAGCCGATTGGATTCACTGGGGGAATTCGGGAGTCATTCGATATGCCCTTGATTTACCTTTCACGGGTAAAAAAGAGTGGGGAAACCGAGGGGCGAGTGGCATCGATGGGAGCTTAAGCACCGCCGTTGGAACTGCTAGCCTTGGAGAGTCGGTGGATTTGGTGATTGGCGACATCAGTTTTGGGTACAACGCCAATGGTTTATGGCAGGAAAAGGGAAATCTTCCTCTTCGCATTTGGGTGATCAACAATGGCGGTGGGAAGATTTTTAGTTCGTTGGAGGGTCCGAAACGATTTGAGGAGGCGTTGCCTTACCAAGAAACGCCCCATCCGTTTTCGATTCAAAAGGTGGCAGAGGCGTTTGGGGCGGAATATCACCGCGTTGCTTCTTCGGAAGAATGGGCGATGTTTTCTTCCTCGTTTAATTTTTCAAAAAGAGAACGGTTTCAGGTGATTGAACTCGTTGGATAACAATCATTTCACCAATCCATAATCCACCAATCGTTTGTCCAACGGATTGGGTTTTCGTTGAATAAGTTCCGTTTTTCCGGTTGCAGCTAGGTATTTGTTGTTGATGGATTTAATAACCTCCGACCGAATTTTCTTTTGGTGGTCCAACGACTTGCCTTCTATTCCTAAAATAGCGTTCATTTCGAGCACGGAAACTTGTGGTATCTCCTTCATTTGTTGAACCATCCAATCGATCAATTGAGTCTCTTTTTCATCGAACGGAATTTCATCCAAAGGAGATGGAAGCCCTTCGTTGTAAACCGTCTTCTGATGTTTCATCAAGATAAATTCCCGATAAACGGCAACTAAAGAGGTGATCAACGCAAGGATCAAACCCAATAAAAAAGGCCAAATAGCGAGTGTTTTGCTATAAAAAACAGGTCCAGGAATCAAATTGCTTTCAAAATCTTTGAACGAGAGGTAGGGAATGGGTTGTTGATTCATTTGATAATTGGTGGGGAATAACACCCACCCTGTTTTGGACTGAAGAATCTGGTATTTTTCCTTCCAGCGAAACAGATCAATGATTTTCGATTGAATACTTTGATTCAAAAAATAGGCTCTTCCGTCTTCTACATTTAGAAAAACAAATGATCCATAACCGAGCTTAGCCAAGAATCCTTTAGGTGATTTTAGAAAAATTTGGAGGCCATTCAATTGATATTCTCTTTGCAGCTCTCCTAAATACTTCCATTCTTTAGCATCAATATCCATAGAGAAAACAGAATAGTTGTTGTTTGTTTTCTCATCTGAATAGGATTGATCCTTGGTTGGCCGCGCGAAGCTAAAAATTTGATGGGATTTGGGGTGGTAGAATGACGAATGAAGTCCGTACGATTTCACCTCCTGATTTTGATGTTCGAACTCCCACTGAAAATTCTTTAGTTTGAGTAATAAGCCGTGATTCATCCAAAACCCATAACCACCGTATTTGTAGAGGGTTCCATTTCTTTCAAACGTTAATGCGCCATTGTTATAGCCAAAAAACGATGAAGAGTCCAAGCGAGCCCAACGGTCGGGAAAAGAATCGAGATCAAATACGGCACCCCCGGCTAAACGAACAGCGGTTCTTCGGCCTTTGAGTAGAACAATTTGATATCCCCAATACTTATTGATGGTTGAATCGTAGGTGGAAATAAATGCACCATCGCCTTCCAATAAATCCTTGTTGGGGATGGGTTGAAACTCTTTTACCTGAGAAACCAAGGACATTGTTAAGGCAAAGATGAAAAAGGTGAGTAACCCAATCTGGCGAAATAGCATCAACAAAAATAAAAAATCCAAGTGAATTTTCATTCACTTGGATCAATCGATGCAAATAAGCTTTGGTGTTTAAATAAAGCTGTCAACAAATATGGAGGACTGCTTCTAATTTGTCACTATATGCTAAACAACTATTAGGTCACAATGGGTGACTCACCTAATTTTAGCTAGGGATTTTCACGGTAGAAAGCTCCAAGAATTGAGCAATTCGTTCTTGAATATCGGTTTGGGTTAATTCGCGTAAACGCTCTGTTCCAAACTTTTCAACGCAGAAGGAAGCCATGGCCGAGCCGAAGTAAACGGCTCTCTTGAGGTTGTCGAAAGAAATATCGTTGGTGGATGCGAGGTAGCCCATGAGGCCGGCAGCGAAGGTATCGCCGGCACCGGTGGGATCGAATACTTCCTCAAGGGGAAGGGCGGGTGCTGAAAAAACTTGGTCTTGGTGAAACAGCAGGGCTCCGTGTTCTCCTTTTTTAATGATGACGTATTTGGGTCCCATTGCAGAGATTTTCTTGTAGGCCTTTACCAAGCTGTGTTCTTTGGAAAGCTGGCGGGCTTCTTCATCGTTTAGCACCAACAAATCAACTTCTTTTAGCACTTCCATCAAATCGTTCCAAGCGATGTCCATCCAGAAGTTCATGGTATCGAGGGCAACAAACTTTGGGCGTTGTTTCATGCGTTTAAGAACGGTGTGTTGTACGGCCGGAGCAAGGTTACCCAACATGAGAAAATCTGAACCTTGGTAGGAGTCGGGGATGATGGGGTCGAAATTCTCCAATACATTCAACTCGGTTACCAAGGTATCGCGGGTATTCAAATCCATGTGGTATTTGCCGCTCCAGAAGAACGACTTTTCGTTTTCTTTGATTTGTAGTCCTTCGGTATTGATACCTCGGCGATTCATTTCTGCGATGGTTTCTTTGGGGAAATCTCCTCCCACCACAGACACCAGGTTAACGGGTTGAACAAAGAAGGAAGATGCATAGGCGATATAGGTTCCTGCACCTCCGATAATTTTATCGGTTTTTCCGAAAGGAGTTTCAATGGCATCGAAGGCGACGCTACCAACAACAAGTAAGCTCATGAAAAAATTTTTTGCAAAGATATTGTATAAATGTGGATTCAGCCGTAATATTGCACTCGCTTTCACGGAAGCAAATTCCTCCTTAGCTCAGTTGGTTAGAGCATCTGACTGTTAATCAGAGGGTCGCTGGTTCAAGTCCAGCAGGGGGAGCCCCAAAAAAGCCTTACAGAAATGTAGGGCTTTTTTATTACCCGAAAACCTCTCCATCTGAGGGTCGTCCCGCGGTATCGCGGGACAGGGGGAGCCCTAAAAAGCCTTACAGAAATATAGGGCTTTTCATGAAACAGAATTGGGTATTTTGTAACTTCGTTTTCAATCATTGTTTTTCTTCATCAAAAATTCAAATTATGTATCGGGAAATACGCATAGACAGAGAAAATCTTACCTTGATGGGTGTAAAATTTCCAGATATTGCTGCTTTGGAAAGTACGGCAAATGCCATAGGAAGTAACATGTTTGAAGGTTTTGAACCCAACCAAAAATCAATCGAAATAATCCGAGATTACATCCTAGGAAAAATTACACTGTCTGATTTAATTGCAATTGCAAAAGCCAAGGATTATGTCTGATGGCTACCAATATATTGATGCGAAAAACGCATATATTAACCCTGTTTCGGGCGTTTTAAAAAACATACCCAACCTGGTCGAAGAATCAGATTTGCTGTTTTTTGAAAGTAGTGCCGTATCTAAACGACTCGAAGAATTACATTCACAACCCATTAAAATCGTTGATTCAAGTTCTCTCTTAGAAATACACCGTCATTTGTTTCAGGATGTTTACGAATGGGCGGGAAAGGTTCGAACCGTTAACATTAGTAAAAATGGAAAGCCCTTTTTTAATGGTGAGCGCTTTTCAACAGGGTTTCAATACATCGATTTATTATTGACGGAATTTGTAGCTATTCAACCTAATCATAAAAAAGCCATCGCTGAGAAATTAGCTGAAATTCTGGATAACATTAACTTTATGCATCCTTTCAGAGAAGGAAATGGTCGGGCCCAAAGGGAATTTATTAGAACACTCGCTTTTCAAAAAGGATATTTTCTGAACCTCAATCCTCCCAACAATAAATTTATCTACGACCGTTATATGAAAGGCACGATTGAAAGTGATGTGCCATTATTAACGGCACTCATCTTTGAAGAACTAACCTTACGAGATTGAACCCATAGCTATCTTCTTATCGTTTTTTCAAATACCATTTTCACTCCCCATCCCAAACTTTCATCATCCATTTCAGTTCATTTCGGGCGTTTTGGTTGGTTATTTTGGAAGAAAGGGGAGCCCTAAAAAGCCTTACATAAATGGTTGGCTTTTTTGTTACCCGAAAAATGTTCTTCAGAGGGTCGTCCCGCGGTATCGCGGGACAGGGGGAGCTAAATTAGAAAGAGGTCTTGTTTCTCCAAAGACTTCTTACAATGGATTTAACATTATCCGGAGCATTATAAAGTTTCTCCTGAGTTATCCCTGTTAAAAGGTAAAACAACAAAATCAAGGGTCAATTTCTTGAACTACCCCATTGATGCTCACAACCATTTTCTGCCCTAATTCCCGCTTTTTTTCACGTAACTTTTGTGCAGAAATTTGAATGGCTCGTTTTATTTTCTCTTTGTGCTCTTTTTTTTCTTTGTCCGTCATTTGGCAACCGTTTTTATTTGATTAAAAATGGAAGGTTTAAAAATCTTAAAATCGGTCTCAAGCTCCTTTTCAGCAATTAAAATAGGATTGAAATAGGAATTATCGTAAATGTACAATTCATCTACTTTATCTCCATAGAGATTAAAAAGATTTTTGATACCGGCAAAATATCTACGTTCAATCACATCTTCTTCAATTGAATGTCCACCTTCTAAAACTCTTTTATGAACGCGGTCTTTTGCTAGATGAACAGATTCAAGCCAAAAGAAAATTAAAGTAACGTGATAATCTTTCAATTTTGCTTTTCTAATGGTGTTAACGAATGATTTTGTAGCCAAGGTTGTTTCAAAGGAAAAATTAACATTGGAATTCAATAGCTCTTCTATTCGGTTCAGCATAATTCTCCCGGCCTCGATGGCAACCCTTTCAGGTTGAAAAGGAGATAAACCTCTTGCTATTTCATCTGCGTTAACAAACTCTTTGCATTGCAGTAATTCGGGCAAAATATTAAATGAAGCCGTTGTTTTACCAGCGCCATTACATCCAGCAATAATATAAAGCCGTTTAATACTCATCTTTCAAAGGTAATACGTTATAGCATTTTTTAATCTTCATTCTTTACCCCCATCTCCAACATTCATCATGAATTTAAATTGTTTTGGAAGATGGCAATCCAAGCAAATCACCTCCTTTATCACATGGTCCAACATCCTGAAAAAAGCAATTTGGCACGATTATGTAAGCAAAGCTAAACCAACTACCTTTGCTTTAAACTTATTCATTAACATGCCGACTAAATTCAAATTCTACTTTACCAAATACAGGAAGGAATTCATCGTTGGGTTAATCTGTTTTATCTTCCCGCTATTAAAATCAATTCTGTTTTCATGAATCATTACATCTCCATTACCGGTCTAAAACCCAAAAATTTTATTTCAACTTTTCGATTTTGGAGTTTAGCCATTCCTTGCTTCCGACTCGCGCAGAAATCGAAGGGAAATGTGTTCTGCGAGACCAAAAAAATACGCGGATTTCAATGCACGTTAACGGCGTGGGAAAGTAAAGAAGACATGCTTCGTTTCGTTCATTCTGAGTTGCATTTAAAGGCGATGCGTGCGTTCAACCGCATCGCAACCGGACTAACCTATGGCCAAGAATGCGAGGCGATTCCGAATTGGGAAGAAGCTTTTCAAATGCTTCAGGAAAAGGGAAAGGAATACAACTAAAAAAACGAAAAACAGATCAATTAGGACGAGAAATCAACTTTAAAGGAAACAGGGACTACGTCTACCCCTCCCCAGAAGTAAAGTTAATGTACATAGCCGTTTCAATCGTTTCCATTTTTGCTTTAAAGCACTTTGAGTAATTTGAATTTACCAAGCGCGGGGAAGATTAGACGATTCTCCTATCGAAAAATAAAAAATTGAATTATAGTCAAATTAAACAGACAAATTCTTTTCTTTACATTTAAATTGTTTATTCAAATGAAAAAGATTTACTGTTTAATTGTGATTCTATTTTGGGGTACTTTTAGCTTCGCTCAAGATACAACTTCCGTAGAGGTAATTCCACGTTTTCCAGGTGGAGAAACTGCACTAAATGACTGGCTAATAATGAACACTATTTATCCAGAATCTGCACGAAAAAACGGAATCGATGGTACCGTGATTATTCAATTTATCGTTGATAAAACTGGCGTTGTAAAAAATGCAAAGGTGGTTCGTAAAGTTCACCCCTTGTTGGATGATGCTGCCATGAATACCATATTAAAAATGCCAAATTGGGAGCCAGGAACAAAAGATGGAATTCCGGTTGCCGTGCTTATTAACTTGCCTTTTAATTTTGGGATAGGAAAAAATTCAAGTAAGAAAAAAAGGAATTAATTGAAAAAAATATCAAAGCACCTACAGATAAAAAAGTGAAGCCGATGTTCCGTACAGCAAAAATTTATTCAATGTTTTTTCTCCTTATCATGCCATTTTTAAGTGATAGCGGAAACCAAGGTACATTAAAAAAGGAGGCCGTTTTTTGTAAAAACATTTACTTGTCAAACAAAGAGGTTTTCGAGTTTAGCAATTGGGATTTTGAATTAGGACCTGGACGACCAAGTAAAAGTAAAAATTTATTTGGAGCAACAACCGAAATGCTTCCACCCACACCCATCATCATTAGCTCTTGGGAAACCGAGAAAATGCCCTTCTCCATTTTAAGGGATTATGTTTTTGATGAAATATCTTGGTTTCCACAGTTGCCCAATTGTTTTTATACTACAAACGACCCTGAAAATTTAAATATTCAAACATTGCACCCATCTACAATAAAATCTTTAAATGACGAATTTTTCTTGTCTGGTTGGGAATATGGTAAAAAATACCTTTTGCCCTTTTTCCATAAAATAATGTCATCAAAAAATGCAAGAAAAGAGCTTTTCATTTACTTTACCACTGCTTATAGAAATATTCAACACTTATACCCACTATCCTTTAAAAAAGAAGTTATTCATCAAATCAATTTGGCCACGAATTTTTTAAATAACTATTCCAAAAACAGAACAAAATATTTACAGCAAGCAAAGAATGATTCCAATTTTTTGGAAGTAATGGGTCATAATGCTTTTCTTTTTCGTCGAATTGAGAAGGATAAAATCCCAATTCAGGAATTGTTAGCCTATTTAAACGAATTCAAAGGGGTTGTGTCAGAAAGCCTACATACCACAACAATACCAAATGTTTTTTACTTAAACATCAACGACTCCGATCTAATTATTGTGGATCATTCGGGGGAAACAAATAAACTCCAGATTACAACGAAAAACTCAAGCAAGAAACTTACATTGGAAAATATTTCAAAAATTACCTGCTTAAACAACGGTACTAAAAATTACTACCTTTTTTCAGCGTATGAAAAAGACCAATTATTTGATTCCCAATTAAACCTTATTGAGCGTTAATAAAGAATCATTTTAACATTAAAACCCGCTATTTCAATTTAATTCGTATTATTAACCGAAAAAATCCCCCCCCCTATTGAACATGAAACCCCTTTTTTTTCTTTTGCTTCTTCTTCAAATATCTTCGGCATACTCTCAAACGAAGAAAAAGCAAATTGCATTGTTAATCTCAACAAATGACAGTTTATCCATGCAAATCAATACTGAACGAGAGGTCTCGGCGAGCAAAATTGCCGCTCTAGAACAATCTTTGGAAACTGAAAAAGCAAACAATCTTTCCATTCAAAAGACCACATTAACTCTGGAAAATAAAAATCTCATTTTGAGCTCTGAAGTCGATTATTTTCGGCAAAAATATGAGAATTTGCTAAAAATGAATGATTCTCTCCTCCATGCTAATGATTCGATAAAAAAGATAAAAACCGTTTATTCGCCCGAAGTTCAAAAGTATTCAAATGGAACACGCCTAGAATCGACCAATTTTGAATATAGAACTCCACAAAGAAAAAATAATCAAGCCACTGTAGTACAAAACCGAGGTAAAAAAAATCTTAAGAACGCGAATATTGATGATGAAAACATCATCAAGGAAATCGACGAAGTCGTAGATGTTTCTACCAAAAACCGACAAGGAGATCCTGATCGCAGCGTTGACTTATCTCTATTGGATGAAACTGGAAACGGCGATAAAGACATCATCGACATCGATGACAGTGAAGGCGATATGCCGTTCATGTCGGTAGAACAAATGCCTCAATTCCCCGGTGGAGGAGAAGCATTAAACGAATGGTTGTTGAAAAATACTACTTACCCAGCTGCTGCCCGTGAAAATGGAATCGACGGTACCGTAATCGTGCAATTCACCGTTGATCGCAATGGCGACATTAAAGATGCACACGTGGTTCGTAAAGTTCACCCATTGTTGGATGATGCTGCCATGTCTGCACTCAAGAAAATGCCCAACTGGGCAGCTGGTCAACAAAACGGTAAAGCTGTTCCAGTTTTGATTAATTTACCGTTTCGCTTTGGAATGAAAGAATAAAACAAGTGAATTCCATCAACGAATAGCACTCACCTTGATCCGTTTAAATACCACCCCTTTGTTGTTGGTTAAGGTGGAATAATCATCACTAAAGGTCCACCCAACTGGGGTTCCACTCAATTCCCCTTCCGCTTGATGTGGGTTAAGGGCACTCCATGTTCCCGACAATTCGATGATTTTCGAAAAGTCTTCGGAATTGGTCTTTCCATTCATGGAATATCCGATGCTGCCAAATTCCAATCCATCAAAAGTTAAGGTGGTGTACAATTGGGCTGGAATATTTATGGACTCCCATACATACCCGCTGGCCCTACCAATGTGTTTTACCAATTCGCTGTTTCGATCAACAGCCTCGATACCCGTTTCCACTTCCGTGGTGCCGGTACATTTCTTAGCAAGATAATCAAATTTTTTACTCAGTTCCGGGTTTTGCGAGAAATTTACTTTCTCGTAATTATCAACTCCGAGTTCTTTACTAATGGCATCACGGCAAGCATCTTTATTGGCGATGGCCCAATCTGAATTCCCCGGTTCGGTTAAACAACGGCAAATATCTACCGATGATTCTACCTTGGTTTCTTGATTTGATGCGCGCTCTCCACACCCCAAAAAGATCAAAAAACCTACGACAAAAAGTCGAAAAAAAGCGGTTTCTTTTTTACTATGATGTGGTTCTGTTGTGGTTCTGTTCATAATGTTGTTTTTTATTTATTAAAAGCCGAGAACATTATCTATCGCAAAAGAATTTCCTTTTTTTATTATTTTAACGACTCTAACTACTGTTTCGGAATAATCATTTTCGGAACACCCACCTATTATCTTAACACGAAACCACTCACCTGAGTTTACTTCTCCCAAATACTCAATTTTATCTGCTTTTTTTGATACCCAACCACAATCTCCAAATTCAAAAAGATGCATAATAACTGAATATTTTAAATCAAATTGAGAACCCCATTTCTTCTTGAATGTCTTTTCATCAATACTTCCAGGATAACCCCAAGTAAAATCCATTGCATCTTGAACATATTTGTATGCTTTAAGTGTCATGTAACTGGTATCACCGTCAATTGGAATACCCGTTCCTTCTTTATTATTCTCTATTAACTGTTTTAGCCACTTTTCCGTTTCTTGAACATTTTTATCCTTATTTGAAAATTTTGATACCAAAAGGTCATAATTGTTTTCAGGATATAAAACTGTTTTTTGCAATTCAGATTGTAATGTTTGGACTTTGCTAGATAGTTTTCCTATACTATCTTCCAAACCCTTCAACTTGCCTTTTAATCCTTCGATTTCTCGATTTGCATCGGCTAATTGAGTGTTTATTTGGCCATTTTTATTGGTGAGTTCTGAAATTCGATCTTCAAGAGCTTTCTGTTGAACCGTCCGTTTGGACATTTCTGTTTCTTTGAATTGGAGTTCGGTTTTGGAATCGTTCAGATCCTTCTCTGACTTTTTCAACTCCTGT
>CANMVY010000007.1 GCA_947501265.1 Bacteroidota bacterium | reverse complement strand
GCTGGGTGCACATAGATGTTACCGCATGGGGGAATATTTTTCAGTATCCGTTGCGCCTTTCCCAAGGAATAGGCCAACACCACCGAATTTTTCCCGTCTTCTTGGTTTTGCTGCCACCATTCTCCCATTTGTTGGAACCAGAAATCTTGCTTTCTCCATTGAAAAACGGGGATTCCAAAGGTGCACTCGGTAATTAAGGTGTGGCATTGAACAGGATAAAAAGGCTCTGAAACACCATCGACCTCCCATTTAAAATCGCCGGTGTATACCCAAATTTCACCATGGTATTCTACTCGAATTTGAGCACTGCCGGGAATATGGCCTGCGGGATGAAAAGAAAATTTCACTCCATTGATGGTAAATTCTTCTCCATAATTAAAACCAGCGATGGAAATATTTTTGCCAATTCTGGCTTTAATCAGGTTTACGCTGGGGGTTGGAGCGATATAATGCTGCATGCCCCAACGCGCGTGGTCGGAGTGGGCATGGGAAATGATGGCCTTGGAAACCGCGCGATGTGGATCGAGAAAAACATCGGCGGGCGGACAATAAATGCCTTGAGAACGTACCTCAAGAAGAGGCATTCAAATCGATTTGATAAACAACACCTATCATTTTTCCATTTCGAATAACTGGGAAAACGGGCGCATTGATGCGGTTAAATTCTTGAACAAGGAATTCTTTGGTAAGGAAGAACGATTCTTCCAACGGAGCGGCCCAGGGTTGCATCAGCGTTTCGATGCGTTGATTGACTTGTTCGGGATCAAGCAATCCGCTTTTTTGAACAAATCCCAATGGTTTATTTGAGGGGTCGAGAACAATGAAAACCTCCTCCACCGCGTCGCGGATGTATTCTTGTACGCGAAGTACGAATTCGTTGGTGTACAGGGTAACTTTAGGTTCGCGGATTAAATCTTCAGCTATTTCGCCTTCGTTCTCTCTCACTTTCTCTTCTTCAAATTCCTGAAAAGCTTGTTCCAAGTTACCGGAGCGTCGAATCACCCGCATTTTCACTCGTGAATTAAAAAACAGGATTGCCGAAAGGAAGAAAAACAGAAACGTGCCGGTGTAAAACCCGAGGCCAACAAAGAAAATGGAAGCCATTGTTCCCAATCGGATGGACCATTTTTGGGCGAAACCTTCATCTTTCTTATGTTTCATTGCGTAAAAAACGACTTTCCCTAAATCATACGGTTGCGCAGGGATGAGGTTAAAAAGAAAAATAAACGAATTGACAAATAAAGTAAGATGAAGGAAAAATTCCCACGTTTGTTTTTCGTTCAATTCGGTAGGGACAGCTACCCAATTCAGCATGTATGGAATGCTTGCCAAAGCCAAGATGGTAAACGTATGTACCAATCCCATGGCGTAAACCCAAGATAATTGTTTGGAAGATAAATCGCCTTCGCTGTATTTGGTGGTTCCACCCAAAACAGAAAGTTCCATGAAATCGACCGTTTTTTTAAACCTTCGAACCATGAGCGCATGACCGAATTCATGCCAAGCAAACGATAAGGGTATGATGGTTGAAAATGCCAAAGCGGGAATCCACCACCCTTGTTCGAGGTCGGGATCAAAGAAGAAAAAAGTAGAAATGAAAGGAAGAAGAAGAACGGTCCATCCCAAATAAATGGGAATACCGAAAATGGAAAAAAGGCGGTATGAAGTTTTCATTGTAAATTCGAACCTAAATTTAACCAACTAAACATGAATCCTTTCAGTTTGTTGAAAAAAGCCGGCGTTTTTTTTCTCTTTTTGGTTTTACTTGTGATCATTCACCTGGTGAATCAAAAACGACAAAAGGAGATTTTGGCCCATGTTTGGATTAATCCGAAGAAAATACCTTCGGGAAGTACACGTATAGATGCCAAAGTAGCTTTTAATGAAGATGCTTTTTTCGAGCAAATGATGATTCGAATTGTACGGCATCGAGATTCGCAGTTGGTGGTTTTTCTTCAAGCGAAGGACTCAATGTTGGTGGCTGGAAAGATTTTGAAAAACAAGCGTTTTATTTTGCATCCATGAGATTTGAGTTCAAGCAATTTGGATTGGAACATGGAGAATCAGCCATGAAGATTGGATTTGATTCGGTTTTGCTGGGCAGTTGGGCCGAAGCCCAATCGGGGGAATCGGTGTTGGACATTGGTGCCGGTTGTGGAATTTTGGGATTCATGCTCACACAAAAAGCCGCCAATTTGCGATTAACTTCTTTGGAAAAAGATCCCTTGGCGGCACAAGAATGCAAAAAAAACGGCGAACAAATGCCTTGGAATTTCAACCATCAAGTGGTTTGCGCCGACTTCAAAGAATTTGCGGGCAACTCGCTTGAAAAGTTTGATGTGATGATCAGCAATCCTCCCTACTTCGAGTCAAACGGACAAATTGATGAGAAAGAACGGGAACAAGCGCGCCACCAATCGGGTCTTTCATTGGTGGATTTATTTCGGGGTGCATCCCAATTGGCGCACGAAAACACGGTTTTTTTCTTGGTTTTTCCCAGTCTTTCTTCTTCCGAGATTCGGCAAGCCGGGCGAACATTTGGGTGGTGGTGCGAGTTAGAAATTGAAGTAAAAAACAAAACTACCCAATCTTCGAAAAGAACACTTTGGAAGTGGGTTCGTAAACCTTGTGAACTTCATCTTTCTGTCCTTTTGGTCCATGATGCAACGGGTGGCAAATCTTTGGAATACCGAAAAATGGTTGATCCATTTTTGCTTTAAAGCCCTGTTTTCTTCTTACCTTAGCATGATATGAAATACGCCTCCATTTTTTTACTGGCTTTCCTTTGGATCGGTTGCACTCCAACCCGAGTAGTAGAACCGCTTTCCAAAGGTGAAACCAAAATCCAGGGACACTTCGGTGGCCCTATCATTGAATTTGCTGGATTAACCATTCCCATTCCTAGTACTTCCCTTGCTGTTCAACACGGTTTAAACGACAAAACCACGATTTCTGCTGGTGTTCATTTTACTTCCATGGCATTCCAGAATTGGCAAGTGGATTTGGGAATTCACCGTGGTTTTCTTACGCCGGCGGGCTATCGTCCAGGATTAACAGGTTCACTTCAATTCAATGCGATGAAGGCAATGTACCATCCTGATTTTCGTTTGTGGCCAGAGACTCAACTCACGGCCTATTGGAAAGTAAAAAAGTCGACCTTGTTTTTTTCTCCAGGATCGTGGTGGGAGTTGTCTTCGACCCGTTCTTTTAACGAGCCCCAGAATAACCGATGGCTGCCCTACATTACTGTTGGGGCTCGACTGCCGCATCATTCTTGGAACTTTGGTTTAGACTTTCGATACATGGGCATGAACCTCGAAAACGGCGGCAAGGTGGTTTATTATGCCACGCCTTTCAACAAAGGAGCCGCCGGAATTTATCTGTCTGCCACCAAAACCCTTTGCAAAAAATCATGAAAATTATAGCCATTGCCTTGTTTTTCCTCGCAACAACTTCTTGCTTGCGCATGGACCGAAATGTTTTCAATAATCTTGCTTGCGAGGAGTATTTGTGGGATAACGCTCCTATCGATGCTTATTACAAACTGGATTCTACTTATGACATTGCCCCTGAAAATCGATATCTTTTTTCGCTGAAGAGCGATAATTTGGGAGATACCGCAACCATATATGCCGTTTATTTGGGAGACACCTCTCGAATTGATGAAGATACCGTGATTGTTTACACCCACGGCAACGCAAGCAACATGGATTACTACTACCAAAGAACCAAAATGTTGGCCAATTTGGGGCACAAGCATCGGTACGGCGTATTGATGATGGATTACCGCAGTTATGGAAAATCAACAGGAAATCCAACCGAAGAGAACATGTATGCGGATGTAAAAGCCTGCTTGCAATGGTTGTCCGACCGGGGTTTAACCAATCGACGAACCATTTTCTATGGATTCAGTTTAGGAACAGCTCCTGCGTGCAAATTGGCTCACTGCTCTTGTTCGCCTCTTACGCCACAAAAAGTAATTTTAGAGGCGCCCTTTGCCGGCACCGACGTGATGGCCAATGATGGAAGTGGTTTGAACATGCCGGCATCCTTTTTTGGCGATTCCAAATTGAACAATGCCGAACAAGTGAAATCCATCAAACAACCGTTAATGTGGATCCATGGAACGGCCGATAATTACCTGAGTTACAAAACCCATGGAGAAGTGGTTTGGAAAAACTACAGGGGAACCGGAGGAAAAGCAGTTCCCGTTATCGGCGCTGGACACGAAACGGTTCCTTACATCATGGGCGTTAAATCCTATTGCGATACCCTATTAAATTTCATCGAAAAGTAACATGCCGTACGAATTTCATACCGACCCTCAGAAATACCTCGAGCTATTGGTGAACAATACTCGCAAAAGTTCGCTTCCATTTATCATGAACCACCAACCCGGTGGCAAAACGCAAATTTCCGATTTGAAAATTTTGGAATTGGGCTGCGGCGAAGGCGGAAATCTTCAACCATTCGCAGAAAAGGGCGCCCACTGCATTGGAATGGATTTGGAATGCAATAAAATTGAACATGGAAAATCCATCATGAAAACCTGGATCGACCAAGGAAATATGGAGCTTTTCTGCGGTAATATCTTCGATCCGGAATGGTCGAATAAATTCCAAGGAAAATTCGATTTGATTATTCTTAAAGATGTGATCGAACACATCCCTTCAAAATTGGAAGCCCTTCAAAACATGCGGAATTACCTTTCTCCAAACGGATTGATTTTCATCGGATGGCCACCGTATTACATGCCGTTTGGCGGACATCAACAAATTGCAAAAAACAAGTGGTTGAAAAAACTTCCGTGGATTCACCTTCTTCCTAGAGGTGTGTATGGTTGGTTCTTGAAAAAGTTCGACGAAACTCCGTCCATGCAGGAAGAGTTATTAGAAATTCACGATTTGCGCGTAACGATTAACCAAATGAATGGATACCTGAAGCCCGCTCAATTGAGATTGGTGGCTTCCAAATTCTACTTCATTAATCCCATTTATGAAGATAAATTCGGATTAAAAACCCGCATTTTGTGGAAGCCCCTCACTGCGATTCCCATTTTGCGCGATTTTATGACCACAAGTTGTTACTACCTGCTGGGCAAGAAATAAATCGTGGCGATGGAACGCAAGGTCTTTTCACTCCTTCAAGTGGCTCAAAGCATTCAGAAAACCATTTCTGAACGTTATTCCTCCTCCTACTGGATCAAAGCCGAAATCAACAAATTGAACTTTTATTCCCATTCCGGCCATGTGTACCCGGAATTGGTGGAAAAAACGGAGGGCCGGGTAGTTGCTGAAATGCGCTCCATCATTTGGAAGGCAGATTTTGAGCGGATTCAAAACAAATTCATTTCCCAAATAAAAGAACCGCTCAAAGATGGAATCAAGGTTCTGTTGGAGGCGAAAATTACCTATTCTCCCGCTTACGGACTCTCTCTTACCATTTTAGATATCGACCCCATGTTGACGTTGGGTGATTTGGAACGAGAGAAAATGGAATCGATTGCAGAATTGAAGAAGCTAGGAATTTACGACCGGAACAAACAGCTTCCCATGGCGTTGATTCCCCAACGAATTGCTGTTATTTCCGTAGAAACCAGCAAAGGATGGTCGGATTTTATCGATGTCATTCGAAATAACAAAGAAGGATACGATTTTGCCATTCAATTGTTCCCAGCCGTATTACAGGGCGACAAAGCCCCGATTGAAATTCAGGAACAATTGAAAAAAGTGGCGTCCACCGCTGAAAAATTTGATGCAGTAGCCATCATTCGCGGGGGCGGTGGAGATGTTGGATTGAGCTGTTACAACCATTTGGAATTGTGCAAATCCATCGCAAACTTTCCCATTCCTGTGCTCACCGGCATTGGGCATTCCACAAATGAAACGGTAAGTGAGATGGTTTCACATACCAATGCCATCACCCCCACCAAATTAGCCGAACTACTCTTACAAAAATTTCGGAATTTCGAACAGCCAATGGAATCCATGCTTCAACGATTCCATCATTTAACCCTTCAGAAATTGAAGGAATCGAATCATCAACTCGATTCTAGCAGTCGTTTGTTCCGAAATACCATGCAATTTCAGATTCAGAACAAAGCATTTTCACTTCAACAATTGCAGCAGAAGGCCAGTATTCTTGCGTTGGGAAAAATTCAGGGATTGGACTTTGCAGTTGCGCAAGAATTAGTTCAATTGAAGAATTTCAGCCAAAATCAATGGCAAAAAGCCCAGCAACAACTTGAAATGTTGGATCAAAAAACTCAAATCCTCAGTCCCGTTCATGTCCTAAAACGCGGATATTCCATTACTCGTTTGAACGGAAAATCAGTCACCCATATTGATCAAGTAAAAACCGGTGATCTCATCAAAACGGAAGTTTTGAATGGGATCATCAGCAGTAAAATAGAAAACAATTAACCATGAAATTTGCAGAAGCATTTGAAGAACTCCAACAGTTGGTAAAAGGGATGGAGCAAGGAGAAATTTCCATCGACGACCTGGCCGACAAGGTAAAAAGAGCCAACGAATTGGTCGAAATTTGCAAGACTAAACTCCGGAACGCCGAAAAAGAAATCAACGATGTCCTAGAAAAAACAGATCAACCAAATTAACGAATAAAGGTCTCCAAAGCTTATCGAAAATCGGAGAAACCGTTAGGAAGGAAAAGGGAAACATTTCAATCCATCGGTTTTTTAAAGAAACCCCTCCACGCAGCTACGGCCCGTTTTAAATCGCCCTTCAACAGCCGTTTTCCAACCACTGCAACCTGTAGAAAAACGATTTTCCCCAATAAATCCGGGAAATTCTTTTCATAAAACAATCGCTTGCTTCGGTGGAAATGATATTCACTGAAGGCACTTCGATCGTGGTGGGCATGGCCGCTTCCGGCACTGGCTCCTTCTAAATGAGTCACTTTGGACGTTTCCGACCAAAGGACTTTGAAACCAGGTATTTTCGACAAGCGGAGAACCAAATCCAACTCCTCGAAATAGAGAAAATACCGTTCGTCCATCTTCCAATCCAAGGAATCTAAGGCCGGCCGATTCAGCAACAGAACCGCTCCAGCGGGGTACGGAATTCCATGGGCAGGTTGACCGGAAACAACTTGTAAACCAGTTCCTTTTGCAGGGAACCAAACCCCGCCTCGGGCCTGAATGCTTCCATTTTCATTCAACAGCAACGATCCGGCAGCCACTGGATAGGAAGAATTCAACGCCTGCGAATCGGAAATCAAATTTTCAAGTGCACGTGGTTCGGGAAAAGCATCGTTGTTCAAAAGCCAAACGGCATCCACGGCTTGCTCTTTGAGCCATTGAAAACCTGCATTGTTGGCGTGTGAAAACCCGTGGTTTTCAATTCGAATGACTTTCCCTTGAATTGACGATGGTATTGGTGGAGCATCACCGAATTCTCCATTATCAACCAAAGCCAAACGGATATTAACCCCGGTGAGTTGAGCAACGTGTTCCAAACATTTTTTGGTGAGTTCAATTCCCGAAAAATGAATAACAACGATCCCTATGGTGGGAAAATGACTCATTTTTTAATGGCCGTTACAAACCATTGGTGGGTAAAAAACGATTCGAAAATTCCAAATGTTAGGCGATTCGCCCACTTCCTCCATCGACTTCCGTTCTGAAAGTGCATGGCAGCTTTCACCTCGATGCGGTGAAATTGTTGGTGACTCGGAAGGTGAAACAAATTTTTCTTGGCAAAAAAACGCAAGTGAGTTCGATCCAAAATCCCATCGGAGGTGTAGCCAAAATCTCCTTGCCCAAATATTTTCCACATCACCGACATTTCTCGGATGTTGGGAATGGAAATAATGAGGAGGCCGTCCTTTTTTAAGTATTTACTCCATTTTTCTAAAACCGACCACGGATCGACCAGGTGTTCCAAAACATCCGGACAAATTAAAACATCGAAGGATTTTTGGTTCAAATCCAAAACATCCAGATTTAAGTCGGCATGATGAAATTCGTCTAAAATGGGTTCCTTTTGCAGGGTTCCTTCCAAGGGGAATAGTTCAACACCGGCAACGTAAGATGCGATACCCAAGCGTTTTGCTTCGGCCAAGGTATAACCTCCACCGGCACCGAGTTCCAAAATTGAACAATTGGACTTTCCCTTCAAAAGTTGGAGAACATCCACACGGGCATGCACGTAATAATCTTCCGGTTTGTTTTGATAATCACTCATGAGAAATCGGTTGCTTCGTCAAAATTACGGCCCAAAAGCCGATGGTTGCACACAAATTCACCACCATGGCCAAAGGATACGCCAAAATTGCGCCGGTCCAATCGCCTTGTTTCGACAAGAAAACCACTAATCCATAGTACAAAACATTGAACAGCAAATCAATGATTAAAAGTGCGATGCTCTTTTTTCGAGAAAGCAAGGCATAAGCAAAGGACCAAGTCATGGCTTTTAACACATCGCCCATCAAATGCAATCCCATCATGTCTTTGGCTGAAGTAAACTCCTTGGAGAACAACCATTCCATTAACCATTCCTTGATTCCAAAAACCGTAACCGAAAACAGAAAAACTAATCCTCCAGCCGCAAGAACGGTTAGAAAAGTATCTTTCATGAATTCACTTCGCAGCTTTCGTTGGGTTAATCTTGGAAGAAATAAAGAAGTGAATAATACCGAAACCACGGGAACCCATAAGTTCGAAATACGCTGCAGCGCTTCCCAATATCCGGCCTGAACTTCAGAGAATTGATCGGTGAGGTGGGTTCGAATGAGGAGCTGGTTGAGTTGGGTTGCGATGGCACTGTACAAGGCCAATAATGCAAAATTCCACATTCCGTTTTCTTGCTTTTTGGGCCAACGGAGAGAAAGTCGAACCGAAAAAAACTTTTTGAACGCCCGAAAACCCCAAAGTACGGCTGGGATTTGGCCCAATAACAATCCGAAACAAGCGCCGTAAATTCCCCAAATCTTTCCAAAAAGAGCGAACAACGCCACCGTTGAAACCGTTTGAATGATGTTTATCCAGGCGTTGCTTTTATAGTTTTTAAGGGCGGAGAAGTAACCGGAAACCAGAAAAAAAACAGATGAAAAAATCAAAGAAACGGGCAAAAAGTAATACACCAAAGGAGGAAAATCATCGGCCAACCAGTGACCTCGAATCCAAACCGAACCAAAAATCCAAATCCCCGAAAAAAGAAGCGTGAGTAAAAACGTAATGGCCGCCCCCGACTCGATCACCAATCGCTGTTGATCGTGGTCGGATTCCGAATGCGCCACCCCTTGAATCACTCCATTTTGAACGGCACCACCCGTGGCGCTTTGTTGAAGGAAAAATAAATTCTGGAACTGTCCTACCATGGCCAAACCTGCTGGACCAAACCACAATGCCACCAATTTTCCCATGGTAAAATTGCCCACCACTTTCATTGCAGATTGGAGCACCGACCAGCTTAATGCTCGAACAAAGTTTTTTCCTTTTCCTTTCAACACCTTTCAAAAATACAATCCTTTTTTTCCCGCTTGTTTTTTCTGTCACAAATTTTCCACCTTATTTTTATTAATTCTAAATAGCGTTAACTTTGCAAGGATAATTTTGAGCAATGATTCTTCCATCTCTTTTGATATTTGCCCTAACCGATTCTCCACGACGAGAATTCACGCTGCCTCCTACCTCCATCGAAACCCAATACCGCGTTTCGGAAAAAAACTTTTTCGACTCCCTGCCGTCGTTGCTTCCACAGCGTGGAATCGTTGTAAAAACGACTCGTCCGAATGAAACTCCCATCAATCCAGCCACCGCCAACATGCGGCAACTCTTGTCGAAAACACCTGGAATTATGATTTGGGAGAACGAAGGAAGCGGACAGCAAATCAACATCTCTTCGCGTGGACTAAGCCCGAACCGCAGCTGGGATTTCAACGTCCGCCAAAACGGGATGGACATTGCCGCCGACCCCGTTGGATACCCCGAAGCGTATTACACCCCGCCCATGGAAGCCGTTGAAAAAATACAAATCATTCGCGGGGGAAGTTCACTGGCCTTTGGTCCGCAAATCGGCGGAACGGTGAACTTCACCATGAAAGGATTTGAATCGCTGCGAGGGAAAAATGGAGAAAGTATAACGACCATCGGCGGCTACGGGTTGATTTCAACCTACCTCAATTACGGCGTTAAAATGGGAAAATCAACCTTTTTCACCTCCTACCATCAAAAACAAAACAACGGCTGGCGACAAAATTCATCGGTGAACTCAAAGACCATGTATTCCGAATTCAAGATTCCTTTAGGCGCTCGTTTGAAACTTCATCTGTACCACACCTTCTCCAGCAACGACCAACAGCAACCTGGCGGATTGAACGACTCGCTTTATCAAATCAATGCTCAAAAAAGTTTCCGTGCTGCCAATTACCTCAACATCGGTTGGCACATGCCCCAACTGGAGCTCCAATATCGATCAAAAAACACCGAATTGCAGTGGAATTCATTCGCCACGTTGGGGACCCGCCTTTCGACAGCGTTTCAAACTTCGCCCATCAACATGGCGGGGATTTTCGTTTCCGACCAATGGACCAATCGCAACGTGGACCAAGATATCTATCGGAATTTGGCCCACGAATTTCGGGGAAAAACCCTAATGAATCAGGTGCTTCTCCGTTATGGCGCCCGATGGGGGAATACGAATTTGCAACGACAAACCTCCATGAATCCATCGTCGGAAAATTCCAAATCTTTTTCTTTGGATAAAAACGGATTAAGTAGGGATTTAAGTTTTCACTCTTCCAATACTGCAGCATATGTCATGTCCGAAATTTCGATCAAATCCATCACCTTGGCTCCCGCTATTCGTTGGGAAGGAATATGGGCAAACGGAAGCGGGAGAGCATCTTCAACCCAAAACATCAACTTCCAACAAGCCATTCCTTCCACCCTCCTACCCGGATTCGCCATCGAAAAAAAATGGACAAACACCTCGGCTTTCATCAATTATTTCCGCAGTTATCGACCCGTTTTATTCTCCGATCAGTTCGCCACCGATTCGAAAACCGTTGTTGATTCAAACCTAAAAAACGGACGAGGAGACCAATGGGAAGCTGGGTGGCGCGGTAAAATTCGGGATCGATTTCTTTTTGAGATTCTTGCTTATCACCTCAACTACCAAAATCGCATCACCACCAATACACTCGATGTTCAAGGTCAACAGGTTCCTTTCCGAACGAATGGAGGAAGTAGTCGCCACCAAGGAATGGAGGTTTATGCAGAATGGGTTGCGGTGGCGCAACCAAAATTCGGACTCAGTCTTTCCCAAACCGGAGCTTACAATTTCTCCATCTACACTTCGGGGCCCTTTGCTGGAAAACGGGTAGAATACGCTCCCAAATGGATGATTCGTTCATCGATGGAGGCAAAAATGGGTGCGCATTCCGTTTTACTCCAACACCAATTTGTGGATCAGGTTTTTTCCAATGCAGCCAATACCTTTTTCCAAACGGATGGCCTTCAAGGAAATATTCCGGCCTACCGCGTGGCCGACTTTTCCTACGCTTACGATTGGGGAAGCGGGAAAATTTTTGCTGGAATCACCAACCTTTTCGATGAAAAATATTTTACCCGAAGAGCTGGCGGATTGCCAGGACCGGGCATTTTGCCTGCCGACCCTCGCAACGTTTATGTAGGAACGCGATTAACGTTTTAATGGAATAAATCAAGGAGGGGTGAAAACTCCTCCGTATTTTTGCTGCATGCGCGTTGTAGTTGGACTTTCGGGCGGGGTAGATTCCTCGGTAGCGGCTCATTTGTTGATGGAAGCCGGACACGAGGTAATTGGCATGTACATGCGCAATTGGAGCGACGACCGATTCACCTTGAACAACGAATGTCCGTGGGTGGAAGATGCCAATGATGCGATGGCCGTTGCCGAACATCTGGGAATTCCTTTTCAAACCATCGATTTAAGCGATGCCTACAAATCACGCATCGTAGATTACATGTTTTCCGAATACGCTTCGGGCAGAACTCCCAATCCTGATGTGTTGTGCAATCGGGAAATTAAATTTGACTTGTTTCTTAAAGCGGCCATAAGTTTGGGAGCGGAAGCTGTTGCCACCGGTCACTATTGCCAAAAAGGCTGGGATGATGCATCGCAACAGCATCGTTTACTGGCGGGTGCCGATCGGAACAAAGACCAAAGTTATTTTTTGTGCCAGATTTCTCAAGAACAGCTTTCCAAAGCGCTTTTCCCCATTGGCCATTTGCAGAAGTCCGAAGTTCGGGCCATTGCCGATGAAATTGGATTGCCAACGGCCAAGAAAAAAGATTCCCAGGGGCTTTGCTTCGTTGGGAAAATTAGTCTTCCCGAATTTCTACAGCAACAACTCACGGTAAAACGCGGCGAAGTCATTGAAATCGCTTCCGATTGGATGGGCTACGATTCTCCAAGAACCCAATATGAGGAGGAATCGCGTCCGTTCCATTACCTTCCTTCCGACGGAAAAATCATTGGGCATCACCATGGAGCTCACTTTTTTACGGTAGGACAACGCAAAGGCCTCAACATTGGAGGAAAACCAGAGCCGTTGTTCGTGATCGCCACCAACACCGAAACCAACACCATTTATGTAGGAATGGGCGAAAATCACCGCGGATTGAATCGAAAATCGCTTTTTGTTTCGGAGTCAGAAATGCACTGGATTCGTCCCGATTGGAAAATGCAAACAGTGGAACAAAAAGAGTTTATGGTGCGCATTCGTTACCGTCAACCCTTGCAGAAAGCCATGGCGCACCAACATGCTGAAGGGATGTTCTTCGAGTTCGAACAATTTCAAAAAGGCATTACTCCCGGTCAATTTATCGCTTTTTACAGCGATGATGAGGTGATTGGAAGTGGGGTCATTTCAGGCTAACTTTGAACGTGCTCACCTCAATCCGACCTCGACTGACTTTTTTATTGGGACCGCTTCTGGGCGGATTGGTTTATCTTCAAGGCTGGCCCGACGAAATGGGTGCTCGAATGGCTGGAATCGCCGTTTGGATGGCCGTTTGGTGGATGACAGAGGTGGTTCATTTGGGATTTACCTCCTTATTACCCATGTTACTCCTGCCCATTTTGGGCATTTCACCTTCCGATAAGGTTGCCGCAGCCTACATGGATCCTATTTTGTTTCTTTTCATGGGTGGATTTGGGCTGAGCTTCGCGATTGAACGTTGGCATTTGCATCGACGGCTTTCTTCTTTTTTACTTTCTAACATACCTACTACCCCTTCCTGGATTTTGGGAGGGATTATGCTGATTACCTACATGCTTTCCAATTGGATGAGCAACACAGCAACCTGTTTAATGATGTTGGCGGTGGTGATGGGAATCATCAAAACGTTGGGTGAGCCGCCAAAATTTTCAGCGGCTTTGTTGTTGGGATTGGCCTATTCGGCCAGCATTGGCGGAATGGCAACGCCGGTAGGAACGCCGCCGAATCTCATCTTTTTCAAGGTCATGAGCGAGAGTTATCCTCAAGCAAACCAACCCGACTTCTTTGAATGGTCGATGATTGGTTTTCCCTTGTCGTTTACTTTACTATTGATTTGTTTTTTTCTACTTAAATTCTTCTTCTTCAGCGAAAAAGAAACCTTTCCGGTGAATCGTTCGCATTTCAAGGAAGATTTACAGGCAATGGGAAAAATGAGTGTGGAAGAAAAATGGGTTGGGGGTGTTTTCTTGTTTACCGCCATTGCTTGGTTTACCCGAAACCCCATTCAAATCGGTACTTCGGAATGGTTCGGATGGTCAAAACTTTTCCCCAAAGGGGTGAAGGTTGACGATAGTGCACCGGCACTTTTAGCCATTTTTTTATTGATGATCATCCCCTCTAGGGAAAACAGAAAGCTCTTGAGTTGGGAGGAGATGAAAAAAATCCCCTTGGATGTTTTGCTCATTTTTGGCGGTGGATTTGCATTGGCGATGGGATTTGAAACCAGCGGCCTTTCGAAATCCATGGCCAGTTCCCTGGCTTTTTTGTCGGATTGGCCGCTGCCCATTATGGTCATTGGCGTTGTGGCCATGGTTACGCTGATTAGCGAATTCGCTTCGAATGTGGCCAGCATTCAATTGGTTGCCCCGATTTTAGTGGCGCTTCAAATTCAGTTGGGGCTTTCAGCCACTTCCTTGTTACTGCCCGCCACCTTGGCGGCTTCCCTTGGATTTGCTTTGCCCGTAGCCACAGCCGCCAACACCATCGCTTTCGGCACAGGAAAAATTCCCATTAAAAAAATGATCTGGATTGGTTTATGTTTGGACCTCGCTGGTATCATCCTCATTTCACTATTTCAATTTTGGTTATGAAACATATTGTTTTTTGCTTAGCCATGGCCTTCTCCATGACCCTTCAAGCCCAAACTTCTACCGATACGGAACGCCTACTTTTCGCTCAGGAAAAGGTATACTCCAAAAGAAATTCCATTTTGAAAGGAATTCACATTCCCAATATCGGCCCCACCGTCATGAGCGGACGAATCAACGATTTGGATGTGAATCCGGATAATCCTTCTGAAATGATTGTGGCTTATGCTTCGGGAGGTTTGTGGTATTCCAACAACAATGGAACGACCTTTTCCCCCATTTCCGATGAATTACCAACCCTCACCATCGGCGATTTTGCCGTCAACTGGAAAAGTAAAACGATTTGGTTGGGAACCGGTGAGGCCAACTCCTCTAGAAGCAGCTATGCCGGCTACGGCCTATTCAAATCAACCGATTTTGGAAAGAAATGGGAATACGTTAACTTGTCAGAATCGCATCACATTGCCCGAGTTATTTTGGATGAAGAGAATGCCAACCGAGTTTGGGTTGCTGTTATTGGACACCTCTATACCCAAAATGCGGAAAGGGGTGTTTTCCTAACCGAAGATGGGGGTACCACTTGGAAGAAAACCTTGTTTGCTAACGATTCTACCGGCGCCATCGACCTATGCAGAATACCAGGAACGAAAAATTCCTTGATGGCCGCCCTTTGGCAGCGAGATCGCAAAGCGTGGAATTTTGAGGAGGGCGGAACCGGAAGCGGAATTTTCAGAAGCGACGACGGTGGAAAATCGTGGAAGGAACTTTCAAGTTTGGAAAGCGGCTTCCCGAAAGGCTCGCATGTTGGACGAATTGGATTGGCCGCATTCAACGAGAAAATCATGTACGCTTTGGTCGACGACCAATCGGCAAAACCTGATAACGGTTCCAAGAAAAACAACCAACTAACCGAAGCATGGATGCGAAAACTTACCGTAGAAGAATTTCAAAAAACACCCGATTCAGTCTTGAATTCGTACTTGAAGCAAGTTGGATTCCCCAAAAAATACTCGGCAACGCAATTGAAAAACGAGGTTAAATCGGGCAAACTCACTCCCGAAAAAATTGCCGATTACACCGATAATGCCAATGCTCGACTCTTCAATACCAACGCTAAGGGCGCGGCCCTGTACCGCAGCAACGACGGTGGAACAACATGGAAGAAAACCCATTCCGAGGCATTGCCGTTGTATTTCACCTACGGATACTATTTCGGAAATGTTCGTGTTTCATCCAGCAATCCCGATGAGGTTTATGCGGTAGGTTTTCACGTGATGCGCAGCACCAATGGAGGAAAATCCTTCCAAGAACTCTCCGCCGAAAACGTTCACGTAGATCACCATGCGCTGTGGATCAATCCAAAAAACAACCAACACCTCGTTAATGGAAACGATGGAGGATTGAATATTTCCTACGATGGTGGAAAGAATTGGATCAAATGCAACAATCCCGCGGTGGGTCAATTTTACGCCGTAGCGGTTGACGAAGTAACTCCTTTCAACGTGTACGGCGGTTTGCAAGACAACGGGGTTTGGTGGGCATCGTCCAACTACCAAGCCGGCGTTGCATGGCATCAGAACGGTAAATATCCGTACCAAAATCTCATGGGTGGAGATGGAATGCAGGTGGCCATTGATCCTAGAAACCCTAACATCGTTTACACCGGATATCAATTTGGAAATTATTACCGCATCAATAAAAATACCGGAGAAGACGTTTACATCACTCCGAAGCACGCATTGGGAGAAAAACCCTACCGCTTCAATTGGCAAACCCCCATTTGGTTAAGTCAACACAATCCCGACATTCTTTATTTGGGATCAAACTTTTTTCACCGCAGCATGAACCAAGGCAAAACTTGGGAGAAAATCAGCGGAGACCTCACTCAAGGTGGAAAAGCTGGCGATGTTGCCTTCGGAACCATAACTTCCATTCACGAATCGCCCATCAAGTTTGGACTTTTGGCGGCCGGCACCGATGATGGAAATGTTTGGATCAGCCAAGATGCCGGCCATCATTGGGAAAAACACAACCAAGGGCTTCCAGCGCATAAATGGGTAAGCCGCGTTTGGTTTTCGAACGAAGTTACTTCACGCATTTACGTTGCTCTCAATGGCTACCGCGACGATGATTTCAACTCGTATTTCTTTGTTTCTGATGATTTAGGCAAAACCTGGAAAAATCTAAATGAGAAAAAATTAATGGAACCCGTCAATGTCCTTAAAGAAGATCCCAACCGGGCGAACTCTTTATGGATGGGAACCGACAATGGATTGTATTGGAGCCACAACGGAGGCACCGATTGGGTCCCCGCCTCCTCCATTCCCGATGTAGCTGTGCATGATTTGGCATTTTCCTCCAAAGCCGATAAACTGTTGGTGGGCACCCATGGACGCAGTTTGTACGTGGTTGATTTGAAAAAAGTTGCCCTATGGACTCCGGAATTAAACAAAAAAACATGGGCAACTTTTCAAGATACCTTGTTTTTGGAGGAGTTTTCGAACGAACCAAAAACGGCTGTAGATCAGCCCTCCCTTTCTCTTGGAGAATGGACGGTTTGGAACCACCCTACCGGAACACACCATACCTCCAACTCCGTTTGGGTGGTGGGCATGCAAAACAACAAAGAAGTTTTTCGAGTGGAAAAATCATTCAACCGTGGACTCAACGACGTACTTTGGAATTCCACTGATTTCCCGAACGGATTGAAAAAAGGAATGTATTCCTTGCAATTCCGAACGAAAGATGAGCTAATCTCAGGGAAGTCGATACTACAAGTCAAATAAAAAAGGGAGGCTTCAGCCTCCCTTTTTTTCTCTTTATCGAATGAACAACAACTCTCGGTATTTGGGTAGTGGCCAAGCACTGTCGTCGGTTAACATTTCAAGTTTATCGATGTGGTAACGGATGGTTTCGAAAGAAGGAATAACCTTTTCGCAATAAGCGATGGCCATGTCGCGGGCATCCGATAATTGGTTTGCCTCTTTGCGAGCTTGATTCATTTCAGAAACACTTTCTTTGGTTTTTGCGATGTGCTTGGAAATGCGTTTGATCAAATCGATGGATGGTTGCAAGTAATCGTCTTCAATGCCCAACGATTTCTGACCTTTCACATTTTCAATCAATTCATTTTGGTAGCGAACTACAGCAGGAATAACGTTACTCAAGGCCAATTCCTCCATGATGCGTCCTTCAATTTGAACTTTTCGGGTGTATTGCTCCAACATGATTTCATGGCGGGCATGCAATTCAGATTTAGAGAAAACGCCAGCTTTTTCAAACTTTTCGAGCCATTTTTCATCCGACAACACATCCAATGCTCGTGGAGTTGTTTTGATGTTACTCAATCCCCTGCGCTCTGCTTCTTTCACCCACTCATCTCCGTAACCGTTTCCTTCAAATCGAATGCGTTTTGATTCTACGATGTAACGTTTCAAAATAGAAAGGATGGCTTGATCGCGGGTTTTTCCGTCGCCCATCAAATGATCTACTTCTTTTTTGAATTCGACCAATTGCAAACCAACCAAAGTATTCATGATGGTCATCGGAAAAGCTGAATTG
Organism: Bacteroidota bacterium; assembly: GCA_947501265.1. GTDB lineage: Bacteria > Bacteroidota > Bacteroidia > UBA7662 > CANHCV01 > CANHCV01. The sequence continues at coordinate 87,542 of CANMVY010000007.1, read as the reverse complement.
GCCGATGAACCCACGGCACGCAATTCAAATTTATTTCCTGTAAATGCGAAGGGTGAAGTGCGATTTCGGTCGGTATTATCAAGCATCATTTCAGGAATTTGGCTGATGCCCGTTTTCATGATGCTCTTGGTGGCGTCTTCTTCCTGATCGATGGCTGAACTTTCAATGGCATTCAATACCGAATCCAATTGAGAACCCAAAAAGGCCGACATGATGGCCGGAGGTGCTTCGTTTGCACCCAAACGGTGATCGTTGGAAGCTGAAGCGATGGAGGCACGAATCAAATCGGCTCCGTCGTGGAAAGCCTTGATGGTATTGACGAAAAACGTAAGGAATTGTAAGTTGCTTTTAGGAGTTTTGCCTGGAGAAAGCAAATTTTTTCCGGTGTTGGTTCCCAACGACCAGTTGTTGTGCTTTCCACTTCCGTTTAACCCTTTGAATGGTTTTTCGTGAAGAATTACGGCAAAATTGTGTTTCTCAGCAATTTTCTGCATCACATCCATCATCAATTGGTTGTGATCGATGGCCAAATTGATTCCTTCGAACAAAGGCGCACATTCGAATTGATTCAAGGCCACTTCGTTGTGACGGGTTTTCAATGGGATACCCAATTTCCAACACTCCTGTTCCATTTCTACCATGAAACTGATCACGCGGTGAGGAATGGAACCGAAATAGTGATCTTCCAATTGCTGACCTTTTGCTGGAGTATGCCCAAAAAGGGTACGGCCACTCATTACCAAATCCGGACGAGCGCGGAACATGGCCGCATCCACCAAAAAGTATTCTTGTTCAATGCCCAAGGTTGGGAACACTTTGGAAACAGATTTATCAAAAAGATGACATACCTCTACGCCTGCTTTTTCAATCAAATCCAAAGATTTCAACAAAGGTGATTTAAAATCGAGGGATTCTCCGGTGTAGGAAACAAAGATGGTAGGAATGCACAAGGTTTTTCCAGAGGGAAATTCGTAAAGAAAGGCTGGTGAAGATGGATCCCAACCGGTGTACCCGCGGGCTTCGAAGGTGTTTCTCAATCCGCCTGAAGGAAATGAAGAGGCATCGGGTTCTTGTTGAATAAGGGCAGAACCAGCGAATTTTTCTACGGGTGATCCATCGCCGGAAATATGGAAAAAGGAATCGTGTTTTTCGGCGGTAGTTCCGGTTAATGGCTGAAACCAGTGGGTATAATGGGTAGCACCGTTGGCCAATGCCCAGTTTTTCATTCCCGATGCGATGGCATCGGCATCTTGCATTTCAATGCGATGTCCGTTTTCCATGGAATTCACCAAACGATCATAAACGTCAGATGGCAGGTATTCGGCCATAAAGCGCTTATTAAATACGTTAATACCAAAAAATTCCGACGCTTTGGGCGAATGAATTTTGATTTCCAATGGTTTACGCGACATTGCTTCGTCGAGAGATTTGAACCTTTGATTTCCCATTATTATTTTTTTTATTTGATTGCGGTGAAATATTGACCTCAAAATTCTGAATAAAATTGAAATATTGAACACATACTTTGGAATTTTTATCAGATATTTTTTTTCTTAACTTAATAACTTGGTAAAAGGAAAGAACGAATTGATTAGGCTTAACCATAAATTTTGCTTAGGTTTAAAGCCCACATACTAAAGGATGAAAAAAAGCATTACCCTTCATTTTACTGAATACGAAAATCAAGACCAGCTTCCATTGGATTGGAGCCACTTGCTAAATTGTGCTAAAGGAGCAACCAACCACAGTTTTGCTCCCTATTCTCAATATTTGGTTGGCTGTTCATTGGAATTGGAAAGCGGAGAAATTATTTTAGGATACAATCAAGAAAATGTGGCTTTTCCTTCGGGATTGTGTGCAGAGCGTGTGGCCTTTTTCAAGTATGGAACCGAATACGACTCGCTCATTTCAAGGATGGCGGTTACTGCTCGATCGCCTCTCCATGTTACGCAACATCCCATCACGTCTTGCGGTGGCTGCTTGCAGGTGATGATTGAATTCGAGAAACGACAAAAGCAGCCCATTGCTGTACTGTTTGCTGGAGAAACCGGGATAGTCCAAATTTTCAATTCGGTTGCCGATTTAATTCCCTTTGCCTTTCATGATTCTGAATTTGAGAAATAAAAAAGGGAGCCGAAGCTCCCCCAAAATAAACAATAAAACACTTTATTCAGTCTAAGAGCATCGCGTAAATTTCATCCTTTAAAAACACACGGTTTATCCGAAAGTCATTCAATACTTCATCGGATGTGGCTTCAGCCCCCGTTTCAATGCGGTAAATGTTGTTGTTTACCTTGTGATAATCATCGAACAACTTTCGAAAATGAGCATTCCCGACTTTCAAATCGTGGATTTTCTGCTGATGCTCTGGAAATTCGTGGTGCAAATCGTGCTTTTCCATAACTTTAAATTTTATAATTCAAAGGTTGTTGATTTCCGCTTCCAAGAAAATGACTTTTATCAGTTCGGAGCATGACTTTTGTTACCTTTTGGTCCTCCGACTCGAGCCACCTATCACCGTTCGTTTGGTGGTAGACAAGCCGATTTTTCCGGTTGGGGTAGACACGCCGATTTTTCCGGTTGGGGTAGACAAGCCGATTATTCCGGTTAGGGTAGACACGCCGATTTTTCCGGTTGGGGTAGACACGCCGATTTTTCCGGTTGGGGTAGACACGTAGGTCTACCCCAACCGGAACGATTTAGATACCATTTTCGGGGATTATTTCGAATATAGGCCGAAATATGAAAAAATTCCAAATCATCGCGAATAATCCGTTCCCAATAATTGCGTTGCCATAATTTTTCGTTGAATGGAGGCCATCCCAACGTTTTTACCCCACGAATGTATTCGTTGGTGGTCATGGTTTTGAACCATTGCACCACCGTTGGTATTGTGGTTGGTATTGTGGTTGGTAGGGACGAACCTATGTGTTCGTCCCTACTACCAACAATACCACCCGAAGCGACAATTTCAACGATGCAATGAAAATGATCGGGCATAATGACCATTTCATGGCATCGAATTTCGGAAAATTTGTTTTCCAATTCGAAATACCATCTGGCTATCATTATTCCGGCATTGTTTAATTTCATTTCGGCATCATTGGGGGTTTCGACCGGAAGGATTTCCCCGAACAACCATTTTTTGTTTTGAACACAAATGGTAATGAAATAAAATCCAGGCCTTGAATAATCGTAACCCTTTAAACGAATGGATCTACGATTATATCTGCGAGGGGAATGGGTCATTTTTATGAAAGATTGATTTAACCGACCTTAATGCAATTAAAAATCGATAAACATGCATAACTACATTGCTTATCCTTTTTTATCAACTATAGCAAAGGAAATACATAGAGCCGTTTCAACCGTTTCCAATATCACGATTCCAAAAAGCGAATCAAATTGGTAACCGACCTTCGATTTGTTCAATTAAAATAGGATTTGAAATTCCCCTTCGCCCCAAATCAGGGAAATACCTTAATAAATAATTATCTCACTTCATTTTCAAACCAACTCAAATCACTCTGATTTCCCACCCAATAAAATGGGCAGCAATACCAAATCTGAAATCAAGGCTACAATCAACGTAATTCCCACCAATAATCCGGTGTGGTAAATGCCGTTGAATTGACTCATCATCAACACAAAAAAGCCACTGCACAGTATGATGGAAGTCATAAACACCGCTTTCCCACTGTGCAGATACGCCGCCCGCAAAGCCACTCTCCCCCTCTTCCCTTTGGCCAGTTCCAGTTTGTATCCCGCCAGCAAATGAATGGTATCGTCAACCGTAATTCCAAACGCAATATTGAAGATGATGGCGCTACTCAAATTCAAATGAACCCCAAACCATCCCATGCAAGCGCCAATGAAAAGCAATGGGAAAACATTCGGAATGATACTCACCAGCGTAATTCTCCAATTTCGGAACAGCAAACCCATCAACAAGGCAATCGCAAGCAATTCGTAAATCAACCCCTCCATCAAATTATCGGTCAAATACTCGTTGTTGGAATCGATGATTTCGGAAATCCCCGTCAACGAGGCCTTTACCCCCAAAGGTTCAATTTCACGATTTAAAAAATCCATGAACACCTTGTTCTTCTCCAAAAAGATGGCACTTCCCAAATCCCCTACCCTGCCCGAAAATCGACCAACGCGCTCGTTGCTGGACAAAATAAATCGGTTCATCTCCTCGCTCAACATCCGCACCGAATCCACCACGGCTTTTTCCGATTCTGAATTTTGCGGCAATGAAAAGGCAGCTTCTGCTCCACCCTGGTTCATCTGATTAACCAACCGAAGCGGCTGTAAAGGAGAAACCAAACTTCCAACCCCATACGAATCCACCAAATACGTTTCCAATTTTCTCATGGCCAGCAAATGGGAAGAATCCAGCAACGACTGCTGGGAATTGGTTACTTCTACCGTAAGTTCAAACGGTCGAACACCGTGAAAATAGCGGCCAAAAAAATCGAAATCCTTTTTATGGGGGTCGTTCGGCCGCAACTCTTCCGTAAAGAAATTATTCACCTCAATGGCCTGAATGCCCTTGATCATGGGATAAACCATCAACGCTAAAATGGCCAACAACGACCACCTCCATCGTAATACCCCATCAAACAATCGATTCAAAAAGGATTGAGGAACAATTTCAGCGGTTTTGGCGTGCAAACGAACAGGCAACAAATAAATGGCCGCCGCCAAAAACGAAAAGGTGATAAAATACACCAATACGATTCCAATCGCAGCAAAAATTCCGAAAAAGGCAATCGGTTTCACCGTTACAGTAATGAGCGTAAAGAAACCAATGGCCGAAGTGATGGCCGTTAAAAAGGTAGCCACACCCACTTCTTGAAATGCCGATTTCATCGCATCATAATTGGAACGACCGTGCTTGACTTCGGTGTAAAAATGATTGAGAAGATGTACGCTATCGGAAACACCCACCACAAATAGCACCGTAGGAAGAATGATGGAAACAAGGTCAATGCCTCCGTGGGTGGCCAACATCAGCGCCAATGTAAACAAAAGTCCTAAAGCCACCACCACAGCTGGAAGAATAACCCCCCAAATATTTCGGAAGGTAAACCAAAGGAAAACGCAAAGTGAAACAATGGTAATGAGCGAAAGAACAACAAATTCCTTCTCCATTTTCGAAACAATGTACGACTGCCCTTTGATTCGTCCCGCAGTTCGAATTTGAGTAATCCCAGCTTCCTTGAACGCTTGCTCTACCCGTTGAAGAACCGCCGAAGAAGCCGTATTATTCAATCCGGGTTTTGTTTTCACCACCAACAACATGGCCTTTGCCTCCATGGAAATGAAATCCTTGATCGGATGTTGGGTAGTTGCCAAAACAACGCTATCGGCCCCAAATTTCTCGGGTTGGTTGGGGTGAAAAAACGGAATGGGCCGAGGAACCGGGAAAGCCTTCGCAAACTTGGTAATTCTCAAAGGTGAAACAACGGCAGTAACGGTAGAATCGGATTCGATTTTTTGAGTAGCTGTTGAAATTCCGCCTAAAAAATCAGCATCAAACAAATGAGAGGGCGCTTGGACGGAAACCAAAATCAGATCATGTTCCGACTCGAATTGATTGAGGTGCTTTTTGTACTGACGAATGACTTCGTTGTCTTCAGGAAAGAAGTTCTCCAATTCGTAATTGAACTTCAAATGGGTGAACAAATAGAAAAGGGATGCCACCGCCAGAAAAACGTAAAGAAAAAGGACTCGTTTTGCGGTGGATTTTGAACGGGATTCGGATGGAAAAAACCTCATAATGAAGAAACCAAAATTAGGAGCCAAGGTTTATGATTTCCAAGAAAAACACAAAAAAACCCCGCCGAGGCGGGGTTAACACAAAACAATAACTAATCAATATTACTGATGATTAACTTCTAGGGATTCCAAATACTTCTTTTCGGGTTTGGAAACGTATTTCTTACCGAACCATCCGTACAAACGTTCTTTGCCCGTTTCATTCAAGTAATACATACAAGGAACAAGAATCAGGGTCAGGAAGGTTGCAAACGACAATCCGAAAATCATGGTCCAGCTCAAGGGGCCCCAGAATGCAACGCTATCACCACCGAAAAAGATGTGGGGATTTCCGGTTTCCAACAGCGACAAAAAGTCGATGTTAAATCCGATCGCTAAGGGTACCAAACCGAGCATCGTAGCCGTAGCCGTAAGCAATACGGGAGTCATCCTGGTTTTACCAGCTTCGATAATGGCTTCCTTCAATGGCATGCCTTGTTCCATCAATAAGTCGGTAAATTCCACCAAAAGAATTCCGTTACGAACCACAATACCAGCCAAGGCAACAATTCCGATTCCGGTCATGACAATGGAAATGTTCATTCCAAAAATGGAGAATCCTAACAATACACCAATCAAGGAGAAGAGAATTTCAGAAAGAATTAAAATAGGCTTCGAGATGGAGTTGAACTGAGTCACCAAAATCAGGAGAATCAATCCCAAAGAAATCAACATGGCATTTCCTAAGAAACCAGCTGTTTCGGCTTGTTGTTCTTGTTCTCCACCCATGGTAATACTCACCGATTCTGGCTTTTTATAATTTTCTACCGCAGCTTGAACCTGGGCAACTACCTCATTGGGATTGTAATCGCTCAATACATTGGACGAAAGGGTCACAATACGCTTCTGAGCTTTCCGCTTAATGCCTCCGAAAGCGTTGGCGTATTGAACATCAGCAAGGGCAGAAAGAGGCACCTGACGAATCATTCCTCCCATGTTCATGTCGCGGTAAGAAATTTTCAAGTTCACCAACTGATTGATGTTTTCCCGCTGCGACTTCATGTATCGCAAATTGATAGGATACTCATCGTTGTTGTCTTTAAACTTAGAAACTTCTTTTCCAAAGATGGCATTTCGAAGTTCCATTCCGATTTGAGCGGTGCTGATGCCTTCGCGATTTGCACGCTCCCGATTGATGGCAATTTCGATTTCAGGTTTTTTATCCTGCAAATCGCTCTTCAGTTCTTCCACGCCTTTGATTCCAACTGAATCCAAATAACGCTTCAACCCTTTCGACGTAGCAATGAGCTCGTTGAAATCGTCGCCCATGATCTCAATGGATACGGGCTTTCCGGTTGGAGGTCCGTTCGATTCCTTTGAAACGGTAATTTCGGCTCCAGGAACGACTCCCTTCATGCCTTCGCGAACTTTATCCAACACTTCTTGGGTACTTTTTCCATCGCGGTGAGCGAACTCAACAAAGGCAATGGAGATTTTTGATTTATTCGAGGCCGTTGAACGATCACCTTCTTGAGGATCGGTCGCTCCCACGGCAACGTTGGAAATCACCGATTCAACCAATGGATTTTTCTTTCCGTTCTGCATACCAAGAACATTGTACACTTTTCCTTCCAGAATTTTGGTAACGGAATCGGTATAACGTTGGTCGGTTCCAACAGGAAGCTTGATGTAAACGTAGGTGAAATTTGGCTCAGCATTGGGGAAGAAATCAACCTTAGGCTTAACAATTCCAACTAAAACGATGGAGAAAACCAATAATCCTAACGTTGCTCCCAACAATCCTAACGGACGTTTGCCAATCAAAGCCCAGGTAATTACCTTCTTGTATTTCTCTTGAACTTTCGGCCAAGCCTTGTTTTGGAATTTTTCAATGGTATGTTTCAATGCGTATTTATGCAAGAAGTACAATCCCATGAACACCAACATCAGGTTACCGAAAGCCAAACTTCCAGAAACATATCCGAGAATTGCAATAACACCCAAGACGATGGCCGTTTTTCGACTGCTTTTTTTGCTTTTCTTCTTGAATTCTTCGGTGGTTTCGTCCTCGTGTGGTTTCATAAAATCAACCGCGAAAACGGGATTAATAATGTAGGCCACAACAAGGGAAGCGAAAAGAGTAACGATGAGGGTAACCGGCAGGAAGAACATGAATTTACCGATGATTCCACCCCAGAAAGCGAGGGGAATAAACGGAGCGATGGTGGTTAGGGTTCCGGCCAAAACGGGCACGAATACTTCACCGGCAGCGAGTTTGGCCGCCTTAACGATGGGCATTTTTCCATTATCAAATATTCGGTGGGTGTTTTCTACCACCACAATCGCATCATCCACCACAATTCCCAAAGCGAGAAGGAAAGAGAACAACACAATCATGTTCAAGCTGAAGCCCATGCTCGGGAAAAACATGAACGCCAAAAAGCAAGAAAGCGGAACCGATAAACCAACGAAAATGGCATTGGTAGCTCCCATGAAAAACATCAGAATGATGGTTACCAAAATGAAACCAATCACAATCGTATTGATCAAATCTTTCAACGTAACACGGGTTTCGGTTGATTGGTCGCCGGTCAATACCACTTCCAATTCTCTGGGATAGGTTGAAACCTTCAATTCATCCATGATTCCACGAACTTTATCGCTGGCATCAATCAAGTTTTCACCGCTTCGTTTGATGATGTTTAAGGTGATCACATTCTTCTCGTTCAAACGAGCATAACTTTCTTGTTCCTTAAAACTATCTTTTACATCGGCAACGTCTTTCAAATAAACCGTTGCACCGCTCATGGAGCGAAGCGCTAGGTTTTTGATTTGATCTACGGAAGTGAATTCTCCGGAAATGGAAACGGAACGTTTCATTCCATCCATATCTAAATTACCACCGGAAATTCGCATGTTTTCGTAAGCAACGGCCATTTCCACATCGCGCATGGTCAAATTCGCCGCTTCCATCTTGTACATGTCAACATTGATTTGAATTTCGCGATCCAAGGCACCAACCACATCTACACGGGTAATTTCCTTCAATCCTTCAATTTTATCCTTGGCAACGTCCGCGTACTTTTTCAACTTATTCAAATCGAAATCACCGGAAATGTTTACGTACAAAATGGGCATTTCAGAAAAGTCAACCTCCATCACCGATGGTTCTTTGGGAAGATCGGAAGGCAATTCAGAACGAGCTTTATCTACCGCATCTTTCACCTTCCTCTTGGCTTCTGCCACATCAACATCGGTGTTGAATTCCACCATCACCATGGAAAAATCTTGAACCGAATTCGATGTAAGTTTTTTTACTCCAGAGATCGATTTGATTTGTTTTTCCAACGGTTTTGAAACCAAGTTTTCAATGTCGCTGGGGGCAGCACCTGGATAAATGGTGGTTACATAAATGGTTGGAATTACCACATCCGGAAATTTCTCTTTGGGAAGCTTGATGTAGCTGAAAATCCCCGCCAATGTAATGATGGCCGTGATAACATAAATGGCCGTTTTGTTATCAATCGACCAACTACTGGGCTTAAATTCTTTTTGAGTATCTTTCATCGCTATATTTCTTAATAAGCAATTTGATCACCGTCGTTCAATTCTTGGAATCCAGTTGTGATCAATTGATCGCCTTCTTGTAAACCCGATTTAACTTCGGTCATTCCATTGTAGGTTGCTCCAACGCTAACCATTTTCTTTCTGGCAATCATTTTTCCATTTTCCTTCACTGCAACCAAAACAAAAGAACCTTCCTCGTTGGATTGAACGGTGTTAACTGGAACAACTACTGCATTTGAATTGGAGTAATCGGTAATTTTCAATACCGCAATCATGTTGGGCTTCAAACCTGAAATATTGGTCACCGAAGCTTCTACTTTGATGGAGCGGGTCATAGGATCTACGACACCGGCAACATAGTTAACGGTAGAATTGGTCGATGTTTTCAAATCAGGGAATTCAACGCGAACGGAATTTCCGGCTTTTACTTTGGCCAAATACGTTTCCGCGAGGTTGGCGGTAACTTTCAAACCAGAGAAATTCACCAAACGAATGGCGGGAAAGCCTGGAGCTGCTACTTGTCCAACTTTGATGAATACATCGTCCACAACCCCGTTAAACGGAGCACGAATGCGGTACATATCCAACTGCTCATTCAAGGTGGTTAACTTTTTCTCCAGCGCTTCTTTGTTGTTTTTCGCACTTAGGAATTGTACTTCAGAGCCGATTTTCTGATCCCACAACGATTTTTGTTTTTCGTACAAATCGGTTGCAAAACGCATCTGTTGCTTTAATTCTTCTACTCCTGCCGACATGGCCGAGTTATCGATTTCAGCCAAAACTTGACCTTCACGTACGTTACTTCCTGGAGTTACGTAAACACGAGTTACCATTCCTGGAACTTTTGCGGAAAGGTTGGCATTTTTATCGGCATCCACTTTTCCCATCACGTCGATGTAATTGGTAAACGAAGCTTTTTTAACTTCGGTAACCGAGATCAAGGTCGACTTTCCTGAAGCTTTCACTCCGGTATCTAGCTTGGCCAATTCCATCTCCAACTTTTTAATGTCGTCGTTCAGGGTTGTTACTTCTTTTTTCTTTGCGGCCAACTCGGCTTTTACTTCTTCCAATCGAGAACCGCCGCCGCAAGAGGCCAACACCACTACAGCGGAAAGGGCGAAAATGAGTTTTTTCATGTTTTTTGTTCGTTTATTTTCCTAATGCTTTTTTCAATTCAAGTTGTGATACCAACACTTCGTACACGGCATTCAAATAATTTCCGTTGGCGTTGGTTAATTCGGTTTCGGCCTGGGTGTATTCAAACGATGATCCAACCCCAGCCTGAAACTTCTTCAAGGTGGTTTGATAAATGTTCAGCGCCAATTCCTTGCTAGCTTGTTGTTGCTTCAACATGGATTTGGAAGAAGTGTATTTCACCTGAGATTGAGCTGCATCCAAATTGGCGGCATTCTCGAAATTCAATCGATCGTTTTCGGCCTTTTCGCGATTCAAACGGGCCTGGGAACGTTGGGCCTCTTTTTTCAATCCATCGAAGATGGGAACTTGCAAGCCCAAGGCCCAATAGTTGGAGGGAATGAAGCGGTTATTGGCCGGAAGATTTCCTTCAAAAAAGTTAAATTCAGAGCGGAAACTGGCGTACTGCTGATTCATCACCAATGCCAAAGAAGGTAAGTACGACATTTTGTACCGCTTTTCATCCAACTTCAACAAATCGATTTGCTTTCCTAACAATTTATACTCTACGCGATTGTTGATCGACAGCGTTTCCTTGGAATAATCCTGGTTCATTTCGGCCATCAATTTTTCCAATTGATCCGATAAAACAATGGGTTCCTGAATGGGCATTCCCATTTGAAACTTCAACAACTTTTCCGTGATATCTGCTTGCATTTTCAATTTGGCAAATTGAATCTCCAAATTGTTTTTGGTGAGGGTTAAACGATCAACGTCCAACTTCTCAATCAATCCTTGCTGGTTAATGGCCGTGGTTTGCTCTAAGGTTTTGCGAATGGAGTTAAGATTCACTTCCAACATTTTCACGTTTTCCTTCATCAGCAAGGCCAACAAATACGCTTTGGAAACATTGTTTTCGATTTCAATGGATGAACGGTTCTCCAAAATCTCGTACAAGTTCACTACGTCGCGAGAAGCTTGCAAACCTACCAAATAAGATCCGTCGAACAGCAATTGGGTTAATTGAATGTTACCAATTGCCGTGTATTTCTGGGCAAATGCCAATTCAATAAACTCATCACCCCTCGGAGCTCCGGGCGGTAAAAAATTATTGGTAAAATTGGGGATAATTTGCACTGGAATACGCATATTCTGCATAAAATTCCCAGAAGCATTCACCTGAGGCAAACCAATCGCTTTGATTTCGTTGACCTTTTCTTTCGACAATTGCACGTCTTTTTTAGCATTGTCGATGGTGGGGCTATGCGCCATGGCATAGCGAACGGCCTCCTGAAGAGTGAAACTCTTTTCTTCTGCGATGATGAACATCCCGCTAAAGCAAAGAACTACCGTGGTAACAAACAATCGTTTCATGATCATTATTGATATTTTTGAGCTGTTTTTTTCAAGTATTCAAATCCTTTTTCCGAAGCAATTCCATGCAAATGATAGTGAATCATTTCACGATGGATTTCCAAAAGGGATAATGGTTGATGGGGAAATCGCTTTCCTCCAATGAGTTCATCGGCTAAACTGGTATAAAAACCAGCTACCAAGGGAACATGGATGGTATTTCGGTAGTAACCGGCTTTGATACCTCGTTCCAAATTCTGACGGATAAGATCGAAAACGAAGGTGGACTTATGGGTTTCTAACAAATTCCAGGCATCCTGATGGTACTTCTGTAAATCGTGAAGCAAAGCAGGGTGCATCGATTGCATTTGAGGAGCCATGCATTCTGTAAATTGAATGAATTGAGCCATGGGATTCTCCGATTCTTGGTAAAACACCTCCGTGGCTAATTTTTCAGTAAATTCAATGTGCGCCTTCAACACCGCCAATACCAAGGCATTTTTATCCTCGAAATGCGCATACAAGGTTTTCTTACTAATTCCCAATTCCCGGCACAAATCATCCATCGTTACCGAACGAACCCCTAAACGGATGAAGGTTTCACCCGCTTTTTTCAATATGGATAGATACGTCTCGTTCACGGCGCAAAAGTACACACAAAAAACGAAGGAAACTATCTAACTTCAAAAAGTTTCCCCGGTTTAACAGTTTTTTAAAACTGAATTTCCCAAATCACCGGAAAATGATCGCTGAGGTAACGATTTGCCAACATTGGACGCAAAATTCGTGCTTTCCGCTTCTGTCCAACCCGAAAATCAAAAAGAATGTGATCGATGATGGGGCCGCTTAAAACCGTTGGATTGAACGTGGAATAGGTGTATTCCTTTGAACCAAAATCTTTTCGAGAATTCTCCCAACTTCGATATCCCCAAAAAGCCGAATCCGTTAAATCAGCATTGAAATCGCCCATCAAAATATGTTTTCCCTTCGGAGAAATTTCCTTCATTTTTCGAAGCATTAACGCTGCGCTTTCTTTTCGAGCCATCGCCCCAATGTGATCAAGGTGCGCATTAAAAACAGAAAACGTTTCTCCATTGGAACGATTCTTCAAAATCACGTAAGTGCAAATCCGAATGCAGGCCGCGTCCCAACCCAATTCAGGACGATCTGGATTCGGAGCCAACCAAAAGTGTCCGGAAGAAACCTTTTCAAATCGATTTTTGTTGTAAAAAATCGGCGCGAATTCGCCCTTTACTTTTCCGTCATCGCGTCCAACACCCACCCACTCGTATTTCCGATCTTCGGCATTGAGTCCGAATTCCAATTCCTTGAGTTGATCCACCAAAACTTCTTGAAATCCGATGATATCGGCGTTTTGGTTGGAAACGAAACGAATCAGCTCCGCCTTCCGGTTTTCCCAAGCATCCACTCCGTCGGCGGGATTGTTGTACCGAATGTTGTAGGTGAGCAATCGAACCCACGAGGGCGATTGGGCAGAGAGTTGCGCAGCAACAAGGCAGAGGAAAGAAAGGAAAATCCAACGTTTCATGCTTAAAGCTAAGGCATTGGCACGGACTTTGAAAAGGCCTTAAAAAATAAAATGATGAAAAAATTCATTTGGGCCTTTTTCTTCTTGATCCCGGCCGCCTCCACCTATTCCTCAAAGCCCATTCAAGAGCTGCGAAATTTACCGAACAAAGCCTTTGATTATGGAGAAACTTTAAAATATCGAATTCACTACGGTTTCATCGATGCGGGAACGGCCACCCTAAAAGTGCTTCCGCAGAAAAAAGTAAAAAATGGTCGCCTATGTTACCACATCGTAGCGGAGGGCCGTTCGGTTTCGGCTTTTGATTGGTTCTTCCGCGTTCGCGATCACTTCGAAACCTTGGTCGACCAGCAGACGTTAGCACCCCACACCTTTTACCGAAATACCGACGAAGGTGGCTACAAAATCAAGCAAACGGTGTATTTCGATCAGGAAAAAGCCCTTGCGCATTCCGACACCCGCAATTTCATTCCCATTCCACTTTATGCGCAAGACATCATCAGCGCTTTTTACTACGCCCGAACGTTGGATTTATCTCAGTTAAAAATCAACCAATACTACAAATTCCCTGTTTTCTTGGACGATCAAATCTATCAGGTTGGGTTCAAGTACTTGGGCAAAGAAAAGATCACCACCGAGGCCGGCACCTTTTCTACCTTGAAAATTCGTCCGTTACTCCTCACCGGCCGGGTATTTTCCGAAGAGGAAGGCATGACTCTTTACGTGAGCAACGACGACCGAAAAATCCCCATTGAATTGGAAGCCGAAATATTGGTTGGGTCGGTAAAAATGAGTTTGGTGAAGGGGTGAAGGGTAATTATGTTGCCCCGCTGGGGCAATAATGCGCTTTCAATGATTTTTTTCTATGATGATATTATCTCGCTAGGGCAATGAAATGATTTCAATATTTTTTATCCCCTCCAAATCTTCCAGGCCCATCTCCCTAATCCGAACATCATCAGAAGGCCGCCGATGGGCGTAATCGGACCAAGAAAAGAAACGGAGAAGCCTATTTTCGATTTGAAGGCCAACACAAAAATGGATCCCGAAAAACAAACCACCGAAGCGATCAATACCCGAAAAACACCCTTGGGCATAGCTAGTTTTTCCAAGGAACCTATCATCAAAACAATGCCCATCAACTGCAAATAATCAACCCCAGTTCGGAACGATTCCACCGAAGGCATCGGCAGGATTTTCGGAAGGGAGTGAGCCGCCGTTGCTCCTAAAACAACGGAAAGAAAAATCATGAAAATTCCGGTAATGAGTCTGCTTTTTACCATAGGATGGGCGTTAAACTGTTTTGAACTAAAAATTCGTTGGCTTTGGAGAAATGTCCGCACCCCATGAATCCGCGGTAAGCCGACAGTGGCGAAGGATGAGGCGCCTCCAAAATAAAATGTTTCTGTCGGTCAATCATGGGCGCCTTGGAACGAGCAAACGACCCCCAAAGCATAAAAACTACGGGAGAATCCAACGAATTCACCGCAGAAATGGCGGCATCGGTGAACGACTCCCACCCTTGGTTGCGGTGAGATGCCGCCTGATCTTTTTCAACGGTGAGGATGGCATTCAAAAGCAACACCCCCTGCTCGGCCCACCGCATTAAATTTCCAGATTTTTGAATGGGAATCCCTAAATCCCGATGAATTTCTTTGTAGATATTTTGAAGCGATGGAGGAATGGCCACTCCATCCTTAACCGAAAAACTCAATCCGTGTGCCTCTCCTTCTCCATGATACGGATCCTGACCCAAAATCACCACTCTCACGTTGGGGAGAGGCGTTGCGTTGAAGGCTTGAAAAATCTCCGGACCGGGAGGGAAAATGATTTTTTCTTTCTTTTTCTCTAGAGTTAGAAAGTGCTTTAAATGCAGAAAAGAAGGATCTTGGAATGCCTCTTTCAAGGCTTCCAACCACGAAGCTTCGATTTGTGGTTGTGAGGTTGACATGGTTTAAAAAGGTGCAGGACCTCCAAATTTAGGACCATCATCGTCGGTGGGAGGCGAGAATTTCGGACCGCCTTCGGCGGGTTTAGTTCCAAAGCCGCCCTCTTCCATCTGATTCATTTTGGAACCCAACGTTATGGTTTGTCCAAAGTTGCTGAAGGTTTCCAAATTGGTAAACTTTGCATAATGGCTGATGAACCTTAAATCCACATCACCCGTAGCTCCGTTACGGTGTTTTTCAATCAATATTTTACCTACTCCACGCAAATCAGTGCCATCGGTTCCTTCGGTAATGCCGTAATATTCAGGTCGATAGATGAACATTACAATATCAGCATCTTGCTCAATGGAGCCTGATTCACGCAAGTCGCTCAACATGGGGCGTTTATCGCCGCCTCGGCTTTCTACGTTACGACTCAACTGAGAAAGCGCCAAAACAGGAATATCCAATTCCTTGGCCAGTCCTTTCAAACCGCGGGAAATGGAGGCAATTTCTTGTTCACGATTCCCTTTGGAATCACCGGAAGGCGAGCCACCCGACATGAGTTGAAGGTAATCGATGATGATCATTTCGATTTGGTGTTGGGATTTCAATCGGCGAGCAGCAGCACGCAACTGAAACATATTGAGAGAAGGCGTATCGTCGATGTAAATGGGAGCTTCCGCCAACTTTCCAATTCGAGCATTGAGTTGCTTCCATTCGTATTCCTCGAGGGTTCCTTTTTTCAATTTATCTCCTGGAATTTCGGCTTCGCCGGAAATTAAACGATTCACCAATTCCACGGCACCCATCTCTAAAGAAAAAACAGCAACAGGTTTTTTAAAGTCAACTGCAACGTTTCGGGCGAGGGAAAGCACGAATGCCGTTTTCCCCATGGCCGGACGAGCGGCGATGATGTTCAATGTTCCGCGCTGAAATCCAGCCGTCATTTGATCCAACTTCACGAATCCGGTAGGAATTCCCGAAATTCCGCCTTCGTTTTCCCTTGTTTTTTGAATTTGCTCGATGGCTTTTTTCAGAAGACCGGTCATGCCCACGCTTCCTTTTCGAATATTGCGCTCAACGAGATTAAAAATTTTCGATTCTGCGGTATCCAACAAATCCAAAACGTCGTTGGAATCTTCGTAAGCATCGCGTTGAATTTCGCCAGCCAACCGAATCAATTCTCGCTGAAGAAACTTTTCAATGACAACCTTAGCGTAGTAGGATGCATTCACACCGGAAGAAACACGGTTGGACAATTCAGAAACGGCGAAGGCACCGCCCGCTTTTTCCAAATTCCCATCCTTCCGCAGCTGATCAACCACCGTGATGATATCGACAGGATTGCCGGTATTGAACAAGGTAACCATGGCGCCGTACACCATTTGGTGGGCGTCTTTGTAAAAATGTTCGGCTAGGAGCGACTCGATTACCGCACTCACGGCATCTTTATCGAGCAGCATGGAGCCAAGAAGCACCTCTTCTACATCGAGGGCTTGAGGCGGTAATTTTCCCAATTCGGCAGACAAAACCGACTGCAGGACTTCTTGGTTTTTTCGGGTACGGGTGTTGCGTTGCATAACTTTCAGACTACAAACCTAAAAAGGCTAACCCACAAATTATCAACAAAAAAAGCGATGTGGAAAAGATTATTCTTTGCGCTCGTAACAGCCCACCGTGGGCAAGATCAAATCACGGTCAACGTCATCCAAATCCTTTAAAACGCCTTGTGCACTTCCGTAGCGGTAGCAGGGACTTAAGGTATCGATTCGATAATCGGTGGAAGATTTGAATCGGGGGTTTTCGTTCAATTTATTCGCGGTTGCGTTGAGATATCCTTTGGTGACCCAATTGGGTGTAGTAACGGTATTGGTTTTGATGATGCAGCGCTCAAACGTGGTTGAAAATCCTTTACTGCCAGCGCTGTCCAAGTCCAACTCATCGTTTAAATTCCCCCAAATGATGCAGTTTTTAAAGGTTGCCGACAATGTCGTATTCACGGATGTTCCCGCAGGATGATCCACGTTATTCAAAGTAACAGCAGCGTCTTTTCGGCCAAATTGCTGATCACTGTTTCCAACGGTGCAATGCAAAAACTCGTAATCCCCCCCCAATGCTCCATAAATATTGTATTTTCCGCAATCGGCCACCAAACAATTTTCGGCCTTGATTCGGGCGGAAAGACCTAAAATACCCACGTACAACTGATTCGAAATGCGGGTATTTTTCACCACCAAGTTATCTCGACCTACCACGAAACTATCGCACTGAATTCCAATGCTTCCGTTTCTGATATCAGCGAAATTGATAAAATTTCCAACGCTTTCTTTGTAGAAATGAATGCCTTGATAAGCACCGGTAAAACTAGCGTAAGGGGCATCCAATCGATCGCCTCGAAAAGTAACCGGTTTCGATTTTGATCCCAACACCTGCAAATTTCCGGCTACCGCCAATTGAGCGTTTTTGCCCATGAAAACCCGTGTACCTTCCCGAAGGGTTAACGTGCAATTCGGCGCAACATAGGCGTAATCCACAATCACATAAGGCTTTTGATCGGTCCACACCTCTCCGCAAGGAACCTGATCTTGGTAAAGGTAAATGGCATCTTGGCCGTAGGCGACCAACTGGATTTTGGTCTCTTTATTTCCGCGCTTGAAAACAATGGAATCTGTCACCAGCAAAGGCGCATTGGCGCCATTCGGATCCAGGGTAACTTCGGCGAAAACGTACATGCTATCGCCGGCGGCCAATTCAACATCAGCAACTTCGTTCACCGGCTGTCCGTTGATGTTCAATCGGTAAGGAGATTTGCCGGTGTAGCGTTTTCCGGCCAAGAAAATTTCATCGATCACGATGGGCCCCGGGTGAGGATTATAAATTTTCAACCATTCGGTGGCCGAACCGCGGGTGGTAAACACCGTATCGAAAACAATGGAGTCGTTTTCAAGCTGAAGCGCCAAATTGGGATCGGTCAAGATTTTTTGCGTATCGCAAGAAGGAAGGAAACCCAACCCAAAGCAAACAAGCAGGAAAAAGATTCCTTTTTTCATCGTTCAAAATTAACGCGAAATCAGGTCTTTTCCGATATCGGTGCGGAAATATTTCCCTTCATACTGAATTTGTTGCGCACCGATCATGGCTTTTTCCAAGGCGCTTTCCGCCGATTCCGCTAAAGCAGAAACTGCCAAAACACGTCCGCCATTGGTCACCATCCTCCCCTGCTCCATCTTGGTTCCCGCATGGAAAAACGAAACTCCAGATTCAGAATTCGGGATTTCCATGACATCGCCTTTTCGGTAATCTTCCGGATATCCACCAGCGACCAAAAACACCGTTGCCGCAGAAAGAGAAGAAATTTTCATGGAATATTGATTCAAACTTTGTTCGTGGATGGCCAACATCAATTCAACTGCATCGGATTCAATGCGGGGGAAAACCGATTCCGTTTCGGGGTCTCCCATCCGCGCGTTGTATTCAATCACAAAAGGGTCGTCGCCCACGTTAATCAATCCAAAAAACAAGAAACCACGGTAATCGATGTTTTCTGCACTTAATCCATGAACGGTTGGAAGAATAATTTGATCGAGTACCTTTTGGTTAAACGTTGCATCGCAAAACGGCACAGGGCTGATGGAGCCCATTCCTCCGGTATTCAATCCGGTATCTCCTTCACCAATGCGTTTGTAATCTTTGGCTTCGGGAAGTAAAACAAAGTTTTTTCCGTCTAAGGCAGCAAAGTAACTTACTTCAATTCCGGTCAAAAACTGTTCAATCACCACTTTTGATCCGGCCTGTCCGAATTTTTTATCTCCTAAAATGCTGTCGAGGCCGGCTTGAGCATCGGCCAAGGTTTCGCAAATCAAAACTCCCTTACCGGCTGCTAATCCATCTGCCTTTAAAACAATGGGCAAAGCATGACTTTTGATGTAAAGATGGGCTTCTTCCAATTGATCATCGTGAAAAGTCGCATACGAGGCCGTTGGAATTCCGTGACGAGCCATGAATTTCTTGGAGAAGTCCTTCGAACCTTCCAATTGAGCTCCAAATCT
Source organism: Bacteroidota bacterium (assembly GCA_947501265.1). Classification (GTDB taxonomy): domain Bacteria; phylum Bacteroidota; class Bacteroidia; order UBA7662; family CANHCV01; genus CANHCV01. The sequence goes on along the minus strand of CANMVY010000007.1, from coordinate 68,196 downwards.
CCCTGGACCAACAATTTTCAATGCGGCAAAGTCCTTTTTTGCTTCAAAAAAATCGCGAATTCCCAACACCAACGGATCTTCGGGACCAACCACCAACAAGCCAATGTGATGACTGGAAATAAAATCCGCGATTGCCTCGAAATCGGTGACGGGGATGTTTACATTTTCTGCGATTTGAGCGGTTCCTGCGTTACCGGGAGCCACCCAGCATCGGGAACAATGTTTGCTTCTAACCAACGATTGAGCAATGGCATGCTCCCGTCCACCCGATCCAAGTAAAAGTATGTTCATGGGAAATTTTTTGCAAAGAAAATCAAGGATCCCGCATTATTTTGCATCCCGATGCGAACAATTGTTTTTTCTCTTCTTCTCTCCATTTCGTTTCAAGGATTTTCCACCACCAAAGGATGGATTTATTTGAAAGATAAATCGGGCAGCACCTTTCATCCTCAAACCTATTTCTCAGCAAAAGCATTGAAAAAATATGCACCTTCGTTGAACGACTCTACCGATTTTCCTGTTAGTTCTTTGCACAAAAACCAACTGGAATCAGCAGGGCTCATCGTCAAATTCGAATCACGTTGGCTGAATGCGGTTTTAGCGGAAGGTTCGGATGATTCTTGGAGTGCAGTTCAATCCTTTTCTTTTATCAAATCCATCGATCGAGATCATTATCAATACCAAGAAGTCATCAGTTCCACTTCAGATCGAAATTCCAAGGAAGATTTATTGTTGGCTCAATGTCAGCTAGAACGCATGAATGCCGATGTTTTTCGCAAAAACGGATTAACCGGAAAAGGGCTTTTGATTTGTGTTGCCGATGTGGGATTTACCGATGTAGATGTTCATCCGGCATTTAAACATCTCTTTGAAAATAAACAGATTAAAGGGATCAAAGATTTTGCCGGCGGAAAGAAAGATGTTTATTATGGGCACAACCATGGAACCGCCGTTTTGTCGAACATCGCCGGGCGTAAAGGAGAACAATGGTTAGGATTGGCCCAAGACGCAGAATTTTTATTGGCGAAAACAGAAAATCGGAAGGAGCGATTTGAGGAGGAAAAAAATTGGTTGGCTATGCTGGAATGGGCCCATCAACAAGGAGCCGATATCATTTCCAGTTCATTGGGTTACACCACGCAGCGGTACGAACCGTGGATGATGGACGGAAAAACAACCTTCATTTCAAGAACAGCCACGATGGCGGCCCGAAAAGGAATTTTGGTAGTTACCGCAGCCGGAAACGAAGCTGAAAGCAAATGGCACTACATCGCAGCTCCCGGCGATGCCGATAGCGTGCTTACCGTTGGCGGAATTGACCCCAAAACCGGAATTCACAGTTCGTTCAGCAGCTATGGACCAACAGCCGATGGTCGATTGAAGCCGAATGTTTGTGCTTATGGAACAACGTTGGCAGCCAAACCCGGCGGACACTACGTGCCTTCCGATGGCACTTCATTTGCCACACCGTTGGTGGCTGGTTTTGCAGCATGTTTGTGGCAGAAACATCCAGAGTGGAGCAACATGCAACTATTGCACGCCATCGAAAACGCGAGCGACCTACAACCCTATTTCGATTACCACCACGGCTTCGGCGTTCCCCAAGCGGATATCGCCTTGGGAATGGAAATAAAATCGAAAACGCAATCCTTTCACGTCGATACCGCAGGAACGTATTGGGAACTTCAGCTCGACACTTTGTTCCCCGGTTATGTGCGTGCTTATGAAAAAATTCAACCCAAAGATGATGAGGTGATGATAGCAGAACCATCATCCGATTCCGTTATTGCCATTTCGAACGAAACGTTGGTAGCCGTTGATTCGGCAGTCAAGGAAATGGAAATAGCCATCGATTCAGCCGAATCGGCAATGGGGTTGGTAACCACCACTGATTCCATTCAATACGACTCCCAACCAAGCATGATAGGAATGTTTAATCAGTATTTTGATTCAAAAAAAATGTTGAATCAATTGCCAAAACAATATTTCATTCGTTGGCCGCGCATGGTTTTTTATTCCATCGAAAACGAAAAGGGTCAATTGATAGAATACAAAACCTTCGTCCCGGTGAGCAAAAACCCCATAACGTGGTACAACCCGCGAAATAAAAAAAATGTCTTACGCATTCATTACTGGAATCAAACCATTCAACTAAAAACCAAACCATGATTAAAAAACTTCTTTTCACAGGAGCATTTCTGATGGCACTTTCTCAATCCAGAGGGCAGGAACTCATCAGTAGAATTTTAGAAGGAAACGACAGCACTTTGGCGCCAAGCACCAACGACGGAACAAAGAAAAAAGGAAAATGGGATGCCACAAGCATCATTGATTTTTCTTCGTTTTACGGGACCAAAGATCATGCCAGTGGAATCAATAATCAAGGAATTGGATTCAACATTGGTTTAGAAGTGTATCGAAAATGGTGCGATGCTTCTTCTTTGGTTTTGGGTGCCTATTTAGTAAATCAATCATCTCAATACGATGTTGGAAAATCACTTTTCCCAGTCAACAACCCGCAATTTCATCGACAAACTTTAAATGTTTCGGCCTTGGGATTGCGATTAATGGACCGTATTTTTCTAAATTCCAAAGAAAGCAAATCGCGCGTTTTTTGTGATTTTGGAGGATATGCCAATGTTTTTCGAACAGGGCGGTTAACCAACGAATACCGTTACAATCCCCGCATCAATGGGGTTCGAGAAGAAATTCAAACGTTGAACAAATTGGATTACATCAATCCGATGGAATATGGCCCCATGGTTCGCGTTGGGAACAATTTATTGGCGTTAACTTTTTCTTACCGCGTGACCGATTATTTCAAAAATGCGCCCAACTTGGTGGAAATTCCAAAATGGATGTGGAGCATTCAAATTGGAGGAAACAATTAACGAACCGTAATCAGCTTCTTTTTCGAAGGAAACCCTTCGATGTCTAAAACGTAATAATACAAGCCTTCCGAAATTCGGAGGGCTTTTTTGTCGATGGGAACAATGTATTTGCCGGAAGATTTCATTTCATTCACCCAAACCTCGGCCTTCGTTACACCATTCATATCTACCAATTTCAATTGTACCAACGCTGATTTTTTCAATTTAAATGAAACGTAAGCCGAAGCGCTGGCATCCATAACTTCCCCATTTTGCTGAACCACCACGGGAGATAGCGTATCTTCCACCAATGCCGTCCAAACCGAAAGCGCTCCTTGGTCCAAGCGAGTCCACATCGGACGTACCATGCTTCCATGAACAGCCACAGACGAATAATCACCAAAAAAAACCTTATCGGTCGGCAGGAAAGGTTGCTGGCTTATTTTCTGTTCTACAAACGTTTCCCCGTTGGTACTTGAAGCAAGAAACACATCGGTTAATGCATTCGTATAGTTTCGTCGATCGTAATAAATCACCCAAAGTTTTCCAGTGGTTTCATCCAAAGCTCCCCAGGAAAAAAACTGATGTTTGCCAGGAGCATCTTGATTGATGCGGATCGGTTTGTTCCAAGTTTCACCAGCATCGATGGAAGAAACCAACCAAACATCGGTATCCCATTTCCCTTTGGACTGATCGGTGTACAAAATCGAAATTTTCTTTTGATTACGGGAATAAACCGTTTGCGGTAGACCATTGCATCGGTAAATCCCAGGCACATCGAACGTCCAAGAATGACCGGGAACAACCACTTTCTCCATGGGTAACCACGAATTTCCTCCATCCATCGACTTTTGAAAAACGATCCCTTTCGGCCCACTCCAACTCACAAAAACTTCATTGTTTTCGCCAAGGGCCGGAATTGCCCCTTCTACCGTATTCGAACTGTCCAAGCAGTCTCCCGCAAAAAAGCTAATTCGCTTCGGGGTTGACCAGTTTTCTCCACGGTCTGCCGATTTAGAAAAAAGGATCACCGAAGAATCCAATGGATTTTTCGATCCGTATGCATCGAATTGGGTCCAGGTGACGAACAATTCCCCTGTTTTAGGATGAACCGCAACGCCTTCTTTGTCTTGTTTTTTCTTTCCATTCAACCCAAATGCTACTCCGGATGTCCATGTTTTTCCACCATCCATGGAACGTTGGCAAACCAACCGATCGATCCAGGTTCCTTCGCTGGGGTTGGTGAGATGGAAATAATAGAAAATTCCGTTCGCATCACTCACCAAAATGGGATCACCCCAAATGCCATAAGGACAACTGATTTGGGTTTGGGTCCACGTTCTGCCAGAATCGGAAGAAATATAAAGGTTGTTGAGATTGGATGCTGCGACTTGAACATTGGGGTGTTTCTGACTGATCGCAATGCTCACCTCATTGGGATTGAAATCGCTGGAAATCAGTACATTTTTTACCTGAGCTTCAATTTGAGCTACAAAAAAAACAAAAAAGAATGCGAGGGAAAATCGAAATGGCATGCCCAAAATTACTTCCAAAAGAAGAAATTGGATTCACCGTTTTTCAACCATGTATTTTTTCCACAAATGTACAGGTATCCAAAACAACCCAAAACTTACGCTCCCATCTTTTTCTTGGGTTTTGTGGTGTTCCCAATGGGCTCTTTGTACCCAATTGAGGTACTTGTTTTTGAAAAAAATCTTGTTTTTTATTCTTCGGTGAACGGCGATATCGTGCAAGATAAAATATAACCAACCGTAGAGAGCAATCCCCAATCCAATGAAGAAGGATGGAGTCATCTCAGAAGCACCCGTAACTATCAAGTAAACCGAAGAACCTCCGAAAATCAAACTAAACAAATCGTTCAACTCGAAAAACCCGGAGTTCGGACGGTGGTGTGTTTTGTGAATGAACCACAATGGTCCGTGAAATAAGTACTGGTGGATAAAAATGGAAGCCAATTCCATTCCAACGAAACCCAATAAAAACCAAATGATTGACATCATAGATTTTTGAACATTTCAACCAATTGATTGAAATCTTTGATCAATTTAGAACCTGCTGGAAGTTCTGGATTTTTATGAAGAACTTCACGGCCAGAGAATAGAAATGGAACATTGGGAACCAATTTCTGAACCTCATTCACGTAATCTTGAACTGTACCTTTGGGGAAACTGGTTGTAACCGCTGTGAAAAAATAATCGGGTTGATACTCTTTTTCGATAACCGGCAAATCCAGGATCGGTACACTTTGACCTAAGTAAACCACATGATGGCCGCGAGCTTTGATCAAATAGGAAGAAAACAATAAACCCAACTCGTGGTATTCGTTCTCAGGAAGGTACAACACAAATTTCTTGCCCCACTCGTTTTTGTGACGAACTTGTCCGTCGATGGCAACAATTAGTTTTTGGCGAATGATGTTCGAAATGAAATGTTCGTGGGCTGGGGTGATGGAACCTGAAAGCCAGAGAATACCAACGTTTGACATGAACGGAAAAATCACATCAATCATGCAGGATTCGAATCCCTTTTGAAGAATGTTCGTCATCACAATTTTTTCAAACTGATCTTCATTCAAATCCAACATGGTGTAAACCATGGCTTTAATTTGGTGATCAGAATCAAAATTGTTTAAGGTAATCGCTGCTACTTTTCGTCCGATATCTTGCTTGGACATTTCGGCAATGGAAGAAATTTTTACGCCATGTTGATTGAGAACAGAAATGTTCAACAGGAGTTTTAAATCTTCAGCGTCGTAGTAGCGAATATTGGTATCGGTGCGTTTGGGTCGAATAATATCGTATCGCTGTTCCCAAATACGCAAAGTATGGGCCTTAATGTCCGTTAATACTTCAATGTCTTTAATTGTAAATCGCTCCAAAGCTCTATCGTTTTCTCTATCCCTCAACAACGGTTTCAAAAAAAAGTTTTAAATGATTGCCATGGTAGAAGATGATTTTGCGATAAGTGTTTCTTTCCCTTGGTGATAGACATACACTTCGGCCTCGCAAAAGTGCAATTTTGAACCTGATTTCAAAGTTATTCCTACTGCTCTAATTCGATCACCAATTCCAGGATTTAAAAAAGATAATTTTAGTTCAGCGGTAACCACTTTGTGGGGTTCGGGAGTTTTTGTAAGAGCGGCAAATCCCATCACGATATCTGAAACCGTTAACGTAACCCCCCCGTGAAGAAAGTCCAATTGTTGTTTTGTATGCTCATGAAGTTGCATTTCTCCTTCAACGCGCCCCTCTTCAATTTTTGTAATTTCAAAACCGATGTGGTGCATGAACCGCTGTCCTTTTAATTTCTCTCGAATTCGAGTTTCTAAATCCATTTTGCAAAGGTAACTTTGAAGCATGCAATCTTTCAACCCTCGACAAATCATCGTCAACTCCACCGAACACCAAGCGCGGTTTATCCACTGGGGCAGCTTGTTCGGTTTGGTGTGGGTGAATCGGCTCACCCAGGAGATGGACGTGGTGGAATTGTTCGACGATGAATTGGAATACCGGCAGCATACTCCCCAAGTGGCCGGTTGGAACGATGATGCGGTGCAAATTGCCGAGCCGTTTCACTTTACCTTGGCTCCTTCTGCCCTACTTTCCAACATCAACGCCCATCAGCTTACCCAACAACTCGGATTTTCCAATCAAGCATTTCCCAAAGTTCATTCCCTTTCCGAAGAAGGAATTTCAGTGATTCACGAAACTTCTGGATTAAGGGGCGAAGAGGTCATTCCCATGACAATTTTTTGGATGAAAGCTTTTTTTCAGCACTTGCAATTGAATGAAGAACCTGTTATTTGGATGATCTTGCGAAATAAGTCGTTTCAGTTTTGGGTTGGGAAAGATCAAAAATTACTGCTAGCCAATACCTTTTCATTCCATGGAAGCACGGATGTGCTTTACCACGTGTTGAATGTTTTTCAATCGTTGGGGATCAACAACCAAGAAGCCCAAATTCATGCCCTAGGAGAAATTACCGAAGATGCCGAAGTATGGAAATTACTGCAGCGGTATGTTCAACGTATTCTCCCCTTCGGTGGCTTGCGCTTGCAAGCCCCTCATTTTTTTCCGGATGCTTCTGTTCAATCCATGGCGGCGCTTAACGTGATGACTTCATGAGAATTATTAGCGGTAGCGCCGGTGGCCGACGATTGCAACCGCCCAAAGGGCTTCCCGTTCGTCCCACCACCGATTTGTCGAAGGAAGCGATTTGCAATTGGATCCAAGCACGGTTCGATTGGGAAGATTTGGTAGCTGTTGATGCCTTCAGTGGAACCGGAAACATGGGCTTGGAATTTGCATCAAGGGGAGCGCAAGTGACTTGCGTAGAAAAACACCCAGGAGGAGTACAATGGATTAAAAAGGCTGCACAAGACCTTCAACTTTCCGCCCAGGTAGTTCAAAAAGATGCGTTCACTTTTCTTTCTCATCTTCCAGAAAATTGCAATTTTGTTTTTGCCGACCCCCCTTACGACCATCCCCGAATGCGAGAAATTCCTGATTTGATTTCCCGCCCCGGCCTTGTTCTCATTCTGGAGCACCGCAGCGGGTTATCGTTCGAAGGACACCCCCATTTGATGGAAGAAAGGGTGTACGGACAATCGGTTTTCTCTATCTTTGAATCGAAATGAATAAAGTAGTTTTTGCAGGTTCGTTTGATCCCATTACTCGGGGACATTACGACATGGTAGAACGCGCCAGTGCGCTGTTCGATGAAGTGATTGTTGCGTTGGGCGCGAATTCTTCCAAACAAACTTATTTTTCCAAGGAGGATCGACTTCTTCAACTAAAACAGGTATTTTCCTCCTTCCCAAAAGTAACGGTTTCCGAATACAGCGGATTAACCGTAGATTTTGCGAAGAGTCGTGGGGCGAATTTTTTGTTGCGCGGACTTCGCAACGGGACCGATTTCAACTACGAGCAGAGCATTGCTCAAATGAATTTCCAAATTTCGGGCATCGATACGTATTTCCTATTAACCCAACCTCATTTGAGTCATATTTCGTCCAGTGTGGTTCGCGATTTATTGAAGCACGGTCGTGATTGTTCGGACTTACTTCCACCTCAGTTTACGCTTCCTTCCAAATAAGCAACAAATCGCGAATGGTTGGAAGTGACATGGGAAGGTAATCATCCACTTCATCCTTAGTAATCCAAATGATTTCTGTGATGTCTTCTTCCCATTGAGGATGGACGGCAGGAACTCCTTCCACCTTCATCCAATACCAATGGGAGGGCTTAAGGCAAGCTTGATTTTTTAAGAAATACGCATGAAACGTGGTAATGATAAAGGGTCCCAACTGAACCGCCTGTAAACCCGTTTCTTCTCGTACTTCTCGAACGGCGGCTTCTTCGATCGTTTCTCCATCGTCGATTTTTCCTTTGGGGAGATCCCAAAATCCACGGCGTTTCATCAACAACAATGCACCATTTCCATTTTCGACCAATCCGCCAGCGGCGGGAATCAACAACAACAATTTTTCCAATTCCAAGAGCACTTCAGAGGGATCGGTATGGATCATAACCACTTGGGAACGGGCTGTTCGCGCCATCCATTCCACCACCTTATTTTTGAATTTGGCGGGATTGAAATTTGAAACTTCTACGCCAGATGGAATTTCCAACGTAGTTAGTGGATAAATTGAGAGCAACGTGTGTTGCAAGTAAACTTTAATTTCCCTCATTTTTAGTAAGTTCGCATTATGATTCAAAATTCCGAAGTTGCCCACGACATCGCCGGGCTTTTGCTCGAATGTGGTGCAGTAAAATTACAACCAGAAAATCCATTTACTTGGGCTAGTGGATGGAAATCTCCCATTTATTGCGACAATCGACTAACCTTATCCTATCCCGATATTCGTAAAACCATTACTGTTGAATTGGTTAAATTCATTGAAACCCATTTTCCAGATGTGGATTGCATCGCTGGAGTAGCCACAGCGGGGATTCCCCAAGCTTGCTTGGTGGCCGATGCCTTGGAATTGCCCGCAGCCTACGTTCGCAGTGCACCCAAAGATCACGGCATGGGAAATCAGATTGAAGGGAAAATTGAAAGCAATTGGAAAGTGGTGGTGATTGAAGATTTAATTTCAACGGGTGGAAGTTCAGCCAAAGCCGTTGAAGCCATTCTCGCTTCAGGAGCCGATGTTTTGGCCACATTATCTACTTTCAGCTACGGTTTTGCAAAAGCCGATGAAGTATTTGAGAACATTGGGGTTCCTTATTATTCGCTTTCCGATTACGACCACCTGTTGGAAGCGGCCATGCAAGGCGAATACATCCAAGAAAACGTGCTAGAAAAATTGGGAACGTGGAGAAACGACCCCGCCAATTGGAAGCCATGAGCAAAAAACTGAGTTTATTCGATAGCACCACGATCATCATGGGTTCCATGATTGGTTCGGGAATTTTCATCGTTTCGGCCAGCATTGCCCAACAAGTAAAATCTCCCGGCTTATTGATTGGAGCGTGGGTGCTCACCGCCATCATCACCATGCTTGGGGCTTTGAGTTACGGTGAATTGGCGGCCATGTATCCCCAAGCTGGCGGACAGTACGTGTACTTGAGGGAGGCTTACGGGAAAAGAACAGCATTTTTATACGGCTGGAGCTTGTTTTCGGTGATCCAGACCGGAACGATTGCCGCAGTAGGAATGGCTTTCGCCAAATTCCTCGGCGTTTTTTGGGACGATTGCAGCAGCACCAATATCATCATTGACTTAGGATTCAAAGAAATAAGTCTTCAACAATTGGTTGCGATTGCTAGCATCGTTGCACTTACCCTTGTGAATTACCGAGGCGTAAAAAACTCGGCTTTGGTTCAGAACATCTTTACGGTAGCTAAAATTTTAGCCCTTGTGATCGTGGTTCTGGCAGGTTTGTTCATCGGCATGAACGGGATTGGCGATTGGGGAAATTTCTCTCCGGCCTGGCCAGATGTGTTTACCTGGGGAACCCTCGGAGTTTTCGGAGCGGCCATGACCGGTTCTCTTTTCTCTTCTGATGCTTGGAACAACATCACCTATACCGCCGGTGAAGTAGAAAATCCGAAGCGGAATCTTCCATTATCCTTGGCTCTTGGCACCGGAAGCGTTTTACTGATCTACATTTTGGTAAACATCATGTACGTGTACGTAATGCCAATCACCGAAATTGCCAATGCGCCCCAAGAACGGGTTGGAACGGCTTTCATGCAGAAACTTTTGGGCGATAGCGGACAGTATTGGATGGCAGGCCTTATCATGCTTTCCACCTTTGGCTGTTTGAACGGACTCATTTTCACGGCTCCACGTGCCTACATGGCCATGGCCAAAGATGGATTGTTCTTCAAGAAAGCGGCAAACCTCACTTCCGATGGAGTTCCTAAGTACGGTCTAACCATTCAAATGTTGTGGTCAGGCTTGCTTTGTTTGAGTGGTCAATACAATCAATTGCTCGATTTTCTCATCATTGTGGTTTTGATTTTTTACATCCTCACCGTAGGTGGTTTATTTATCCTGAGGAAGAAAAAACCTGAAATGGAACGTCCCTACAAAGCGGTTGGATATCCTTTCCTTCCTGCTCTTTACATCATTTTAGCCGTATGGGTTTCCATCAATATCATTGTGAATCAAACGGAAAACAGTTTGTATGGAATAGGAATCATGTTGCTAGGATTACCCATTTATTATTTCTTTCACTCCAAATCGAAGAATTCCGATGCCTAAGAAAATATTGATCGTGGTGGGCACTCGCCCCAACTTCATCAAAATCACTCAATTCGAACGAGTTTTCAACCAATACCCCGGTGAATTTGAATACCGGTTGTTGCACACAGGGCAGCATTTCGACGAAAACATGAGCGATGTTTTCTTCCGACAGTTACAACTGAAGAAGCCCGACTACCATTTAAATATTGAAGACCGTGAACCCGCACGACAGATCGGACGAATCATCATTGAATTGCAAGGAGTTATGGCCGAATGGCGTCCGGATTTGTGCATTGTTGTTGGGGACGTGAACTCCACTTTAGCTGCGGCCATTGCCGCCAACAAAGCCGGTGTAACCATCGCTCACCTCGAGTCGGGACTTCGCAGCTTCGACCGCGGCATGCCCGAAGAGCACAACCGCCTCGTTGCCGATGCCTTGAGTGACCATTTCTTCATTACCGAACAAAGTGGCATCGACCATTTAACCGCAGAAGGCAAAGATCCCAAAGCCATGCATTTCGTTGGAAACACCATGATCGATACCTTGGTAGCTTTCGAGCCTCAAATTTTAGCGTCAGACGCCATGGAGCGCTTCCATCTTTCAGAAAAGGGTTTCGTATTGATGACCATGCACCGCCCTTCCAATGTGGACGATGCTCCAAATTTGGAGAAATTGTTGCAGGTATGCGAAAGAGCAACCGACCATTTGGGCCTAAAGGTGGTGTTTCCCATCCATCCTCGCACCCGAAACAACATTGAAAAGTTCGGATTAGGCGATCGGGTGCGCAACAATGAAAACATCATCTTCACTCCCCCACTCGATTATTTTTCGTTCCAACGTTTGATCAAAGGTTGCGCATTCATCCTTACCGATAGCGGTGGAATTCAGGAGGAATCAACGTACTGTGGAGTTCCTTGTTTAACGATCAGAGAAAATACGGAACGGCCGAGTACCATCATCCATGGCACCAACACTTTGGTACCGTTTGAATTTGAGGCCATTAGCCATTACATGAATTCCATTGTTCAAGGCACCTACAAGCAAGGAAGTGTTCCGCCTCTTTGGGACGGAAAGGCTACCGATCGAATCGTGGAAGTGATTCGAAAAGTGATTGTTTAACATGAAGTTTTTCGTTTGGGCCTTCCTTTTGGGCGCATGCGGAGTGGTGTCGGCTTTAGGCCAAACTCCAACAATGCCTTACAAGAACCCTAATCTTCCTACCGAAAAACGAGTTGCCGATTTATTGAGTCGAATGACTCCGGAAGAAAAGTTTCGGCAGTTGTTTTCGGTTTATTTTTTTGGGAAATTTGATACTTTGGCCTTTCAATCGGGGGTTTGTGGAATCAAATGGAATTTGCCTTGGGATCACCAGCGAATGCCAATGTACTCCCAAAAACAAGTCGATTCCCTATTAAAAATGAGTGTTGCACAAGTGAATGATGTGCAGCGATTTTTCGTTGAGAAAACCCGATTAGGTATTCCTACCTTCTTCATAGGTGAAAGCTTACACGGCTGCGAAGCCGACATTTCGACTTCTTTTCCGCAATCGATTGCGCTAGCGGCCACCTTCGATTCTACATTGATGGGTCGTATCGCAGATGCCATTGCGTTGGAAACCCAACAACACGGATTCCATCAAGTGCTCTCTCCGGTCATCAATTTGGGGAACGACGTTCGGTGGGGACGCGTGGAGGAAACCTACGGAGAAGACCCTTTCTTGAACAGCATTTTGGGCGTGGCCTTCGTTCGCGAATTTGAAAAAAGAAATCTGGTGACCACGCCCAAACACTTCATCGCAAACGTTGGGGATGGCGGTCGCGACAGCTATCCCATTCATCTCGATGAGCGAACGTTGAATAACTACTACTACCCTCCGTTCAAGGCATGCATTCAGGAAGGCGGTTCCCGCTCCATCATGTCGGCCTACAATTCGGTAAACGGGAAAGCCAGTGGAATGAACCCCGAATTGCTTCAGCAAAAGTTAAGAAAAGAATGGGGATTCAACGGTTTTGTGATTTCCGACGCAGGAGCAGTGGGAGGCGCCAATGTGCTTCACAACACATCACCCGATTACGCTACTTCGGGTAAAAAATCGGTAGAGAATGGCCTCGATGTCATTTATCAAGGCGACATTCAGCATCATACCCTGTTTGAAAAACCCTTTTTAGATGGAAGCATGAATGCCCAAGTGATTGATTCTGCTGTATCTCGAATTTTAAGATTGAAGTTCGAATTGGGATTGTTCGAAAATCCATATTTAGCCTACCGCGGTTTTTCGGTTGTTGAACATCAAAAACTGGCGAGAGAAGCCGCCGAACAATCGGTGGTATTGCTCAAAAACGAAGGCGGCGCACTTCCTCTTTCCAAGCAAATCAAATCGATTGCCGTGATTGGCGCCGATGCTGTGGAGTGCAGAACGGGAGGCTATTCCGGTTCTGGAATTCAAAAGGTTTCTTTTTTAGAAGGTCTGAAAAAACAGTTTGGTAGCAAAACCAGCATTTCCTACACCCAAGGAACATTTCGTAAGTTGGAGGAATTTTCTGCAGTTCCCAAAGAAGCGATTTCTTATGAAGGGCAATTGGGATGGGAAGCTCGATATTTCAACGATCCAACGTTTGAAAATGAACCGCTTTTGGTTCGTCGGGAAGAGAAAATCGATTTTCACTACACCTTCATGGGGCCCGACGATCGCATTCGAAAAGAACACTTTGCTGTAGAATATCGCGGAAATTTCCAATGGGACACTACGTTTGTCGGGAAAATTGGTCTGGAAGGCAACGACGGTTTTCGGTTGTACATCGATGGGAAATTGGTCATCGACCAATGGGAAAAGGTATCTTACCATACCCGAAGTATTCCCGTCAACTTCAACAAAGGCACATTGGTTTCTATTCGGGTTCAATTCAAAGAAACGGCTGGAAATGCCAAGCTGAAATTCATTTGGGATCAATATCGGCCAAAAAGTGTTTCCGAAGAAGTTGCTAAAGCGGTAGAAATTGCTAAAAAATCAGATCAAATTATCTTTTGTGCGGGGATTGAGGAAGGTGAATTTCAAGACCGGTCGTCGTTAAGTTTACCCGGCAACCAAGTGGAAGTTTTGAATGAACTCATCAAATTGCGTAAAAAAATAGTCGTCGTTCTGTTTGGCGGAAGTGCGATGACCATGAATCCATGGTTGGATCAGGTCGATGCGGTGGTGGAAGCGTGGTACGGAGGGGAACAACAAGGAAATGCCTTGGCAAGAATTTTAACGGGAGAAGTGAATCCGAGCGGAAAACTTCCCATCACTTTTCCTCGAAGCGAGGGCCAACTTCCGTTGGTGTACAACCACGAGCCGACTGGCCGGGGCGACGATTACGTGAACGAAAGTGGCTTGCCGCTATTTCCCTTCGGTTTTGGTTTGAGTTACACCGAATTTTCGTGGAAGAACCTTTCTGGACCTGAAGTCTTTTTGAAGGAAGATGGATCGGGCATGCTTACTTTTCAATTGAAAAATGAAGGAAAAAGAGAAGGGACGGAAACGGTTCAGTTGTACGTTCACCGTCCGGTTTCGAGACTCACCCAACCGGTTTTGGCGTTGAAAGGGTTAGAAAAAGTGACGTTAAAACCGGGCGAAAGCAGAACCATTCAAATGGCCATTACCCCAAAAATGCTGAAGCAATTCAACGACCAAAACGAGGAAATTTTAGAGCCTGGACCGATTCAGTTTCGGGTTGGGAGCAGCAGCAGGGAACTTCCGTTGATTTGGAATGCAAGGTTGAAGGGAGAGTGAGTAGTTTATCTCCTCACAAATTCACGCCACCACCAATGTATATCCCATCTGGGAACCCAACTCCACAGCGAAAGAAGCCACGATTTTTGAAAGAACGTGTACGAATTCCCAGTTGAATCGCAAGGGTATTGCTTCTATAATTATAGATATACGGGTCTTGCTTATTCAACGCAAGCCAAGCACCAACATTAAACTCAAGTATCTCTAGTTGTCCTCCAGCTTTTAGCTCAATTCCATAACCTTGATCTCTCAAAAATGATAATCGAGAAAATCCAATAGATGTAAAAAGATGGTTGTGCGGTTTGCTTTTACTCGATAAAAGGCGATATTCAGCCGTAACGGTTGGTTGATTCACGATCCCAACACATGCATGAATGGCCCAAGGTGAAGCGGTTTTTACTTCAAACTTTTTCTTAGGAAAAGAAGCTATAAATAACGATTGATCCGTTGGTCTTCGGTTATTCCGCAGCTCTAATGAAACATGGGATTTAAACTCTTGATTGATTCCCAGTCCATTTTTTGTTTCTGCAGAAATTTCACATAGCGACAAACCCAACAAGATGGTAAACACTATCTTTTTCATGATTTTCTTTTTCAGTGGTTTAGCAAAAATATCAAAAAAAATGAAAAATCTGCACAAAAAAATAGCACTTATGCGGCCTTCAATTACCAATCAAAAATAACTCACCGCTTGTAATTCTTCTCGTACATGGCGATCCAATCGTTGGCCGACATTTTTGCAAACAACTCGCCGACGAGGTCGTACGGAATTTGATCCATTTTCTTGAATCGAATACAGCTTTTCCCCATATCCAACTTTCCTTTCACTCGCTTCGCGTATTCTTCCTGAAACCAATTCAACAAATCAGCATCGGCATACACGCCCATGTGGTACAAGCTGATTCCCGCCTTTTTCGAAGCCAAATTCGCAAACGGAAGCGGAAGTTTCGGATCGCAATGGTAGCCATCCGGATACAACGTATGCGGTATCATATATCCCAACATTCCGTAACTCACACATTCCTCAAATCCCTCCCCCATATTCTGCAAAATAACTTCTCTCAGGCGATCCATCGCTTCCTGATGTTCCGCAACAACCTGATTGGTTAGATAGGCTTGTACTTCTGGTTTCATGCCTCAAAAATAAATAAAATATTTTCCACATCCATCTTGCATCAAAAAAAGATTGCTATTTTTCACGACCAATACCAGACACATTTTTTGTCAAATCATGTACAGCAACGCCCTCACCTACTTCAGCCTTTGTTATGGTACGCTTTCGGTTGAGCGATGGATGAATCTGGCCCAACAACACCAAATCAAAACGCTGGCCGTGGTCGATGTTTTAGGCAGCTCCGCCCACGCAACGGCCTGGAAACTGGCAAAAAAACTGGATATTCATGTCGTTTTCGGCACCCAAATTTGGAATAATTCCCAATACCTCTATTCCCTCCTCGCGAGAAACGCAAACGGCTACGCCGCCATCAATCGGTTTTTATCGACCCACCTGGAAAGCAACCTCCCTTTTCCCGAACGTGCCCCAACCCACTTGCCGAACACCTACGTCATTTACCCCCTGAACCACTTCCCTACCCGCCCATCGGGCAACGAGTTGCTCGGACTCACCATCGCCGATCTTGCGCTGCTCTCCCAGCGGCCTTATCTCCAAGAACAGAAAGCGCAATGGATCCTTCACCACCCCATGGCGTTCGATACGCCCACCGATTACCGTGCCCACAAACTGCTGCGCGCCATCCATCACAACGAACTGGTGACCAAACTCCAACCCCACCAAATGGCGCCCCCCACCCATCGCTTCCATTCCCCCAACGAGTTGCGCCTTCTCCTTCAATCCCACCATTGCGCATTCCTCGAAAATCAAACCGAAGCTCTCCTTCAATCCTGCGAATGTCCGTTCCAAACTCCCTTGCCCACCAACAAAAAAAACTTCACCGGAAATTCGCTTCGCGACTTTGAAATGCTGAAGAATTTGGCCTTCCAAGGGCTAAAAGAGCGGTATGCGGAACGAGCCCATGAAGCCTTACCCCGACTGAAAAAAGAGTTGGAAACCATTCACCAATTGGGATTTTCGTCGTACTTCCTCATCAATTGGGATTTGATTCAGTACGCCCGAAGGCGAGGATTTTTCCACGTTGGCCGCGGATCGGGCGCCAACTCCCTCGCCGCCTACTGCCTGCACATTACCGACGTGGATCCCATCGAATTGGATTTGTATTTTGAGCGTTTCATCAACCCTCACCGGGCGAGTCCGCCCGACTTCGATCTCGATTTTTCGTGGAAGGACCGGGACGAAATGTTTCAGTATTTGTTCGACACTTACGGAAGAGAGCATGTGGCCCTTTTGGGCGCATACGTTACCTTTCAGCACAGGGCCATTCTTCGGGAATTGGGCAAAGCCGTTGGACTTCCTCCCGCCGAAATTGAGGAGTTGCAGGAGGAAAAAACGCCGCCCAAACCCGAGCAGGCAAAGTTGCACCAAACGTTGCGTTTTTTTGCTCAATACCTGCACGACTTTCCGCATCAGCGCTCCATCCATGCCTGCGGCGTACTCATCAGCGAAGCACCCATCTACCAACATACAGCCACGTTTCTTCCGCCCAAAGGATTTCCAGTTACCCAATTCAGCATGTTGGAAGCCGAAGATGTTGGCCTCTTCAAATACGACATTTTAAGCCAACGCGGATTGGGCCATATCAAAGATGCCGTGACGCTGATCCAACAAAACCGAGGATTGAACGTCCATATTCACGACATCGCATCGTTTAAAATCGATCCCAAAATTGCCCAATTGCTTTCAAAGGGAGAAACCATGGGTTGTTTTTACGTTGAATCGCCGGCGATGCGGATGTTGCTTTCCAAATTGCATTGCACGGATTACCTCACCTTGGTTGCGGCCAGTTCGGTGATTCGCCCAGGAGTGTCGCGCTCGGGCATGATGCAAGCCTACATTGAACGGCACCGATTGCCCGAACGAAGAGCGGATGCTCATCCCGTGATGCAAGAACTGATGCCCGAAACCTATGGCATCATGGTTTATCAGGAAGATGTGATGAAGGTTGCCCACTTGTTTGCGGGATTGGGACTGGACGAATGCGACGTTTTACGAAGAGGGATGAGCGGAAAATTTCGATCGAAGGCAGAATTCCAACGCGTGAAAGATTCTTTTTTCCGCCATTGCGCTGAAAAGCAACGTCCGCCGGCATTGGCCGAAGAAGTATGGAATCAGATTGAGAGCTTTGCGGGCTATTCGTTTGCCAAGGGGCATTCGGCTTCATTTGCGGTAGAAAGTTACCAAAGCATGTACCTCAAAGCCCATTTCCCGCTGGAATTCCTCACGGCGGTGATCAACAATTTCGGCGGATTTTACCATGCGGAATTCTACTTGCACGAAGCGAAACGTTACGGCGCCCAATTGGAAGCGCCCTGCGTGAACGAGAGTTGGTCGTTAACGCGTTTGCGTGGATCAACGATTTGGTTGGGGTTCGGACTCGTTCAGGGATTGGAGGAAAAAAGCCTTTTTCGTATCGCAGAGGCTAGGAAGCAGGGCGCTTTCGTGGGTCTTGCCGACTTCCTTTCCCGCACCGACGTGAGTGCAGATCAAGCGGGGCTGTTGGTGCGGGTGGGCGCATTCCGATTTACCGGGCTTCCGAAGCAAACCTTGCTTTGGCAAGTGCACTCCTCGGCCCGGAAAAGCAACAAAAAAAACACCGCTGCGCCAAGGGCCATGGCCCTCTTTCAACCCGAAGAAATCCGAACAGAGGATTTACCCGCGTGGGAATGCGCCCCCAACTCCGATGCTTGGGACGAGTTGGAACTTTTGGGATTCACGCTAGCGTCTCCATTTCCACTGTTGAAACAACCGGTGATGGGCAAAGCCAGCGAACTCAAAAAAAATGCAGGAAAGATGTACCGCATCGTTGGCCAGCTGGTGACCATCAAACCGACGCGGACCGTGAAAGGCCAACGCATGTTTTTTGGAACTTTTTTGGATCAGGATGGGAATTGGGTCGACACGGTGCATTTCCCTCCGGTTGCGGCAAAATTCCCATTTCGCGGACAAGGGTGCTATCTTTTGGAAGGAAGAGTAACGCAAGAATTCGACTTCCCCACGTTGGAAGTGAGTCGAATGGAAAAGTGTCCTTGGAAATGATGAAAATTGGCATCAATTTTGACAACCGAAGTCGTCCTTTATCCGTTCAAACGACAACCAACATGAAACAACTCGTCCTCGTTTTTTGCTGTTGCTTTTACATCAACGGGATTTCTCAAAATTTTTCCCTTCAACCCAAAGGGAAGCCCAAAGAAGTCGCCTTCGACTTTCATCTAGCTCACAACCAATTCGTTCCCAAGCAATCCACCGATGGAATCCAGCTTGAGGCACGCATTTACCCCAAAAAATGGTGGGCTTTGGGCCTGGGATTAACCTCTTCAAATACGGCCATTCCTTCCTACAAAACTCCTCAAATCAATCATCCTTCCCTATACTTTTTAGAATTATCGCCCTCTGCGTGGTTGGATTTTATTCAACATCCACGCTTTCGTTTCAGCGGCCTGCTTGCTCCAGGATTGGCAGTGGCCAACATTCAGAATAAAGTGTTCAACACCAACCCGTGGACCGGCAGAAAGTACCCCGAAACGGTTGAAATTATTTCCAAGAATCTGCTTGCTACCTTCTCAACGGGCTGTGCAGCATCTTTCCGAATTTACGCCAACGACCATCAGCCCGATATCTTTATCACCAGCCAATGGCGCTACCGCAAAACGTGGGGCCAACACGCCGAACTTCCCGATGCCTCCTTCTCCGGCTCGCAATGGAACATCGGAATCACCTTAATTGGCTGGGATCGTGACACTAAAAAATCTCCTGCCTTTTTATTTACAACGCTATGAAAAAATCAATCTTCACCTTACTATTCAGCATTTTTCTAACAACAACATGGGCCCAACACAGCATAGAGCGCGGCGGCGGCATTCCCGTTGGAGTTGACATGCATTATTTGAGAGGCCTGTTGGCAGGACATGGAATGAACGGGGCGAACTTCGACATCGACTTTTATTTGTCTGAAAGATTCGCAACCGGATTTTCGTTCGAGTATTTTGGTCGCTCCGTGGCCGATACGTTTGGATTCCCCATCGGGTTGCCACGGGTAAATTACGTGGGACTCGGCTGGAACAACCAATTGGATTTTTGGGAATACAACCGCTGGCGAGCTTCGGCCACGTTCGGCTTGTTTTTTGGAGGTCCTACGTTGGTTGATCGTTCCCAGAAGATCATTACTCAAAATCCCGATGGTTCAAGCAGTTCTCAATACAAAACCATTGCATCCAACACCTTGTTTTGCATCACTC
Organism: Bacteroidota bacterium; assembly: GCA_947501265.1. Taxonomy (GTDB): domain Bacteria; phylum Bacteroidota; class Bacteroidia; order UBA7662; family CANHCV01; genus CANHCV01. The sequence goes on along the minus strand of CANMVY010000007.1, from coordinate 48,470 downwards.
CCGGCGTAGAATTGGGATATTCATTGCTTCCAAATGCCGATTTCGACTTACAGCTTTCGGCCAAATTGAGGTACCGGAGCGCAGAAGGAAAAACCGAATTTTCTACCCTCGATGCCTTCAATCGATGGTATGCTGGAATCGGAATCACCATCATTGGCTTGGCGGAACCAACGGCGAGCCACCAAGACATGAGACACGGGCCAGGGCCTAATCATCTTCCACGCTCCCCACGTCCTCCAAGACCACCTAGGCCATCAAATCAGCCGATTCGCTATTGAAAAAACGATTTATTCCCCTTCACAACAAGTTCAGAATATTTGGTTTTCATCTATCCCAAGAGTTTGATTTCTCTCTTACTTTTGTGAAGTGGAAACCGAAAAAGGAAAATCGCTTCTGAAAGAAATCAATGTCTTTGAAAGCACCGAGCAAGGAAAAGCCTTCGCTGGGTACTTAAAATCAAAGCGCATCAAATTGATTGAAGCCTTCGACCATTTTCTAAAAAACATGTCGCAAGAAGCAGCTGAAACCAAAGAAGCCGCCCGATTGCTTCAGAAATATGCACAAACCGGACATTTGTCTGAAGAAGAGGGCGAAGCGTTTCGCCGGCAGATGTACGATGTACTAAAAATGTTGGGCATTGGTATTCCTTTTTTCATCATTCCCGGGGCTTCCATCATTTTGCCCATCTTGATTAAATTGGCTGATAAAATGGATATTCATTTGTTGCCCAGTTCTTTTGATCATCACGATAAAAAAAACGAAAAAAAAGTTCAAAATTTGGAATCAAAAAACGATTTACCGGGTTTAGAAGAAAAACAATAACGTATGAATTATCCTGAATTTATGGTGGCGCCCATGCGCCAAGAACTCACCTCCAACGGTTTCCAAGAAATGAAATCTGCCGAAGATGTAAAAAATGCACTCAATCAAAAAGGCACGGCCTTGGTAGTTGTGAACTCTGTTTGCGGATGTGCGGCACGAAATGCACGACCAGGTGCTGTAGCTTCCATTCAAAACGAAGTAAAACCCGATCAATTGCTCACCGTATTTGCGGGTATGGAAATCGATGCGGTGAACGAAGCTCGACAGCACATGGCCCCATTCCCTCCAAGTTCGCCCAGCATTGCTCTTTTCAAAGACGGCCAATTGGTTCATTTGTTGGAACGCCATCACATTGAAGGCCGTCCAGCAGAAATGATCGCCGATAATTTGAAAGACGCCTACCAACAACATTGCGCATAACCTTCAGCCCCGATTTTCGGGGCTTTTTTATGCCCAATTTTTTTTACCTTTGAAGCATGGCACACACTCACAAAACGGTTTTTCAATTCATTTCGGAACCCACAGATGTTAACTACGGTGGCAATGTTCACGGTGGAATGGTGATGAAATGGATCGACCAAGTAGGGTTTGCCTGCGCATCGGAGTACGCTGGACGTTATTGCGTTACCGTTTATGTGGGCGGGATACGTTTCATCTCCCCCATCGCCATTGGCGATTTGGTGCGCTTAGAGGCAACGGTCATTTATACCGGAAAAACGTCGATCCACATCGCAGTAGATGTTTTTTCAAGAAAGATGACCGATAAGAAATTTCACCAAACCACCCATTGTGTGATGGTTTTTGTGAGCATGGAAAACGGGAAACCGCATCCGGTTAAACCGTTTGAGCCGCATTCGGAAGCTGAAATTCAAATGCACCAGTACGCCATCAAATTGATGGATCTTCGAAAAGATATCGAAAGCGAAATGAAACAATTTATCGGTAAATAAACCATCGTATTTTTGCATCATGAAAATTTTGGCCATTGGCGAACAAAAACGTTTTGAAGAACTCCAAACCCGTTTGGGATCAGAACATCAATATACCTATAAGCCCGATTTTTCGGATGGCTTCCTTTCCAGCGATCAGCTGAATGGATTCGATTACATCTTCGATCTTAATTTCGACGATAATCCGGCAAATTTGAACTATTACGCCCGACTCGAAAACGTCCCCGTGATGGTATCTGCTGCGAAAATATCGCTTTCCGAACAATTCGCTCGATTTAAATCGCCCGTAAACCAGTACAACATTACCGGTTGTAATTTCCTGCCCACCATGATCAACCGCCCCAAGTGGGAGGTTTCTCAACTTCGTCCCGGGAATATTCGCGTACTAGCGAAATTGGAGAATGAATTGGGAGTTCCCACGCTTCAGGTTGGCGACCGCGTTGGCATGGTTACCCCAAGGGTGTTGGCCATGATCATTAACGAGGGGGCATTTACCGTTCAGGAAGGAACTGCTTCTGTGCCCGACGTGGACTTGGGGATGAAACTCGGCACCAATTATCCGATGGGTCCTTTAGAATGGGCAGACCGCATTGGGCTTCAACATATTGTTGAATTGCTTCACGCCATTTACGACGATACCAAAGACGAGCGCTACAAGGTTTGTCCACTTTTGAAAAACCTCGTTTTTTCGGAAGAAACGTTTTACCATTACCACCAAAATTTAGCATGAAATCCACTGTCCTTACCCCTGAAGCCGCAAATCGAACCATTCAACGAATGGCGTACGAAATCGTAGAACAACACTACGGCGAAGTTCAAATTTGTTTGGCGGGAATTGTAGGAAATGGTGCTGAGTTGTCCTACATTCTCGGTCGTGAAATTATTGAAATTTCGGACTTAAGGGTGCATTTTATGAAAGTAACGCTCGATAAAAAGAATCCTTACTCTCACCCCATCGAAGTTTCACAATCGCTCGAGTTTCACAATCAAATGCCGATTGTTTTGATTGATGACGTTGCCAATTCGGGAAGCACCTTATTTTATGCGCTTCGTTTGTGGATGGAAACTGAACTTTCATCGCTCAAAACGGCGGTTTTGGTTGATCGTTCCCACAAAAGATTTCCCATTTCTCCCGACTTTATTGGGGTTTCATTGGCCACTACTTTGCAAGAACACGTTGAAGTTGTTATCGAAAACCATCAAGTAGAAGCTTTTTTAGTTTAACCCAACTTTTTTCTTCTTTTCTTGTTCCTTTTTTGTGGATGAAAGCTTCTTGGCTTTCCGCTTCATTTTCTTAATTTTGCACCCATAAAATTTGTTCAATCGCATGAATTATTTAACCAATCGAAACGACGGTTTTGAACGTCGTCATAATGGCCCTTCTGCTCAAGAAGTTTCCGACATGTTGGCCACCATCGGAGTTCCTTCCCTGGATCAATTGATCGATGAAACGGTACCAGCTCACATTCGTCGCAAAGGTTTGATGGACATTCCTGCTGCGTTGACAGAATATGAAATTTTGGCTGAATTGAAGAAAATTGGAGGAAAAAACCAGATTTTCAAATCGTTCATCGGACAAGGTTATTACAACACCCACGTTCCAACGGTGATTTTGAGAAACATCATGGAAAATCCAGGTTGGTACACCCAATACACGCCCTACCAAGCGGAAATTGCTCAAGGACGTTTGGAAGCCCTGTTGAATTTCCAAACCATGGTGATTGACCTCACCCAAATGGAAATTACCAACGCTTCTCTTTTGGATGAAGCAACAGCTGCTGCAGAGGCCATGTTCATGGTAAATAGCTTGAAAGGCAAAAACAACGGAAATAAGTTTTTTGTCTCCCACGATGTATATCCCCAAACCCTAGACCTATTAAAAACGCGCTCCGAGCCCATTGGAGTAGAATTGGTGGTAGGAAATCCGGCAGAGTTTACTCCAACGGAAGAATTCTTTGGAGTCGTTTTACAATATCCCAATAAATTCGGCCAAATCAACGATTACCGTACTTTCGCTGAAAAATGCCACGCCTGCGGCGTATTTGTTTGCGTTGCAACCGATCTTTTGGCATTAACCGTTTTGGAAGCTCCCGGAACTTGGGGTGCCGATGTGGTTTTCGGATCCAGCCAGCGTTTTGGAGTACCCATGGGTTACGGTGGTCCCCACGCAGCATTCTTCGCTGCAAAAGACGATATGAAACGTTCCATGCCGGGACGAATCATTGGCGTTTCCATCGACGCTCAAGGAAATCGTGCACTTCGCATGGCACTTCAAACCCGTGAACAACACATCAAGCGCGAAAAAGCTACGTCCAATATTTGCACGGCTCAGGTATTGCTATCCATCATGGCTTCCATGTACGGCGTTTACCACGGTCCAAAAGGACTCACTCAAATTGCAAAAGTAACTCACGCTCACACGGCTGCATTAGCGGCTGCCCTTAAAGGCATGGGCTACCGTTTGAAAGATGGATCATTTTTCGACACCTTAACGGTAGAAGTTTCTTCTGAAGAAAAATCAAGCATTCGCTCCATTGCAGAAGCTGCGAAGATGAATTTCTTCTACCACTACGATGGTTGTATTACTTTAAGCTGCGATGAAACAACTCAAGTTGCAGATATCCAGGAAGTTGCCAATGTTTTTGCTTCAGCCAAAGGAACAACGGCTCCTAATGTTGCCGATTTCGGCGATCAGATTTCTGTAGATTTTGGAAGTTTTAATCGTTCAACGAATTTCATGACTCACGAGGTGTTTCACAACTACCACATTGAGCACGAGATGTTGCGTTACATCAAGCGTTTGGAAAGCAAAGACTTATCGCTTTGCCACAGCATGATTTCATTAGGTTCTTGCACCATGAAGTTAAATGCAACTACCGAAATGATTCCCGTAACTTGGCCTGAATTCAATGCGTTGCATCCCTATGCTCCTCAAGAACAAGCAAAAGGATACGCTCAGATTTTCAAAGAATTGGAAGGATATTTGGAGCAAGTAACCGGTTTCGATGCGGTTTCTTTGCAACCCAATGCCGGAGCGCAAGGTGAATATGCTGGTTTGATGGTGATTCGGGAATATTTCAAAGATCGAGGCGAAAATCACCGAAATATTGCATTGATTCCCGCTTCCGCTCACGGAACCAATCCGGCTTCTGCCGTTATGGCGGGAATGAAAGTGGTGGTGACCAAAACCGACGAAAACGGAAACATCGATGTGGCCGATTTGAAAGAGAAAGCGCTCCTTCACAAAGATAATCTCGCTGTTTTGATGGTGACTTATCCATCAACACACGGTGTATTTGAAGAAAGCATCATTGACATTTGCCAATTCATTCACGATTGTGGCGGACAAGTATACATGGATGGCGCCAACATGAATGCTCAAGTTGGATTAACCAGTCCGGGTATTATCGGCGCCGACGTTTGTCACTTGAATTTGCATAAAACCTTCTGCATTCCTCACGGTGGTGGCGGTCCTGGAATGGGCCCCATTGGCGTACGTTCACACCTCGCACCTTTCTTACCTGGAAACCCCATCATCAAGATGGGTCGCGAAAAAGCCATGTCGGCCATCTCGGCAGCGCCATGGGGATCGGCCAGCATTTTGTTGATTTCCTACACCTACATCCGCATGATGGGTCCCGATGGATTGGTGAATGCGACCAAAATCGCTATTTTAAATGCCAATTACATCAAGGCTCGTTTAGAAAATCATTATCCTGTTTTGTACGTAGGAAGTAAAGGACGTTGCGCTCACGAAATGATTTTGGATTGCCGCGACTTCAAGCGAAATGGCATGGTGGAAGTGGAAGACATCGCCAAGCGATTGATGGATTATGGTTATCATGCTCCAACGGTTTCTTTCCCCGTTGCCGGAACAGTGATGATCGAACCAACCGAATCGGAAGCGAAAGCAGAGTTGGATCGTTTTTGCGATGCAATGATCGGTATTCGGGATGAAATTCGCGTGATCGAAAACGGTGGGGCCGACAAAGAAAATAACCTTTTGAAAAATGCGCCTCACACCGCAGCCGTGGTTACTTCCGATGATTTTAATTATCCTTACACCCGTTCCCAAGCGGCTTTCCCGAACGAATGGAGCAGAACCAACAAATTCTGGCCTTCGATTGGACGTGTAAACAATACTTACGGAGATCGCAACTTGGTTTGCGCTTGTATTCCTACTTCAGAATACGCTGAAGCATAAACCAATCACCTTTTAAATTCAAGGCGGGCATAGCCCGCCTTTCTTTTTCATTCATGCAAAACGTCTTATCAGTACATCAAGTTTCTAAAACTTACGGAGATCGAGTTCTCTTTGAAAATGCCACTTTCGGAATCGGTGAAGGCCAAAAAATGGCGCTCATCGGTTTAAACGGCAGCGGAAAATCTACCATGATGCGGTTGCTCATGGGAAGCGATTCCCCCGATTCTGGTGAGATCTCTTTTCGAAGAGATGCAAAAATTTTATACCTCGAACAAGAACCCGAATTCGATCCGAATCGAACCGTTGAGCAAGAGTTGTATTATTCCGATCATCCCGGCCTTCAGGCACTTCTGAAATACCAGCAAAAAATAGCCGGGAACATCTCCCCTCAAGAAATGACGGATTTATTGGATGAACTCGACCGCACTCGAGGTTGGGAAGCCGAAGCATTGATGAAGCAAGTGGTTTCAAAATTCGGAATTAGCGAACTTCATCAAAAGATGGGAACGCTTTCGGGCGGGCAAAAAAAGCGAGTGGCCTTAGCCAAGGTATTGCTAGAACAGCCCGATCTCCTCTTGCTCGACGAGCCAACCAACCACTTGGATTTGGAATCCATCGAATATCTGGAACACGTTCTTTCTGCCTCCAGAATGGCCGTTTTCATGATTACTCACGATCGTTATTTCCTCGATCGAGTATGCAACGAGCTGTTGGAATTGGACGGAAGCCAAATCAAATCCTACAAAGGCAATTACGCCTATTATTTGGAAAAGAAAGAAGAACTGGAAGCGATTTCCGCCGCTGAACAAGAGAAACTGAAGAACACTTTCCGGAAAGAATTGGAGTGGATGCGGCGACAACCCAAGGCCAGAACCACCAAATCGAAAAGCCGCATCGATGCATTCTCTGAATTAAAATCTCGCATCGTCAATAAAAAACAACAAGAAATTGATCTCGCTTTCAAGTCGAACCACTTGGGAGGGAAAATCATGGAATTTCGCAACATCCACAAATCCATCGCTTCAAAAAATCTCATTGAAGATTTTACCTACGTTTTCAAAAAGAAAGATCGCGTTGGAATTGTTGGAAAAAATGGAATGGGCAAAACCACCCTTCTGAATTTAGCCCTTGAAAAAATCAAACCCGATCAAGGACGAGTAGTCCATGGCGAAACTTTAAAAATTGGATACTTCTCGCAAGATGGATTGGAATTCAATCCCGACCAAAAAGTCATCGATGTGATCAGAGACGTTGCCGACGTTATTGAGTTGGCGAATGGAAAAACCTTGTCGGCCTCGCAACTATTGACTCAATTCTTTTTCCCTCCACCACGTCAGCAAGTTTTTGTTCGCAAACTTTCGGGAGGAGAGAGAAAACGACTCAACTTGGTGCAAGTGTTAATGCAGAATCCAAATTTCCTTATTTTCGATGAACCCACCAACGACCTCGACATCATGACGCTTGGGGTTTTGGAAGATTTTTTAGAAGCCTTTGCCGGATGTGTGATGATTGTTTCCCACGACAGATACTTCTTGGATCGATTGGTGGAACACCTTTTTGTGTTTGAAGGAAACGGGGTTATTCAGGATTTTCCCGGAAACTATTCTCAATATCGGGAATATGCTGAATTGAAAAAAGAAAGTGAGGAGGAAGAAAAACTAAAAAAATCTCAAGCTCCATCCATTGCAGTGGTTGAACTTCCGAAAGAAACTCCAGCTCCAACGAAACGAAAATTAAGCTACAAAGAGCAAAAGGAGCTGGAAGAAATCAATCAGAAAATGGGTGATCTCGAAAAAGAACTGAAAGATTTAACCGAAAAAATATCATCGGGTGAAACCGACTTCGAAAAAATAACGAATTGGAGCACCCGAATTGGTGAAGTGGAATTGGAACAGCTTACGTTGATGGAGCGCTGGATGGCGCTTCAGGTCGATTGATTCCCATCAGCGATAAAATATCCATGGCTGCCTCGGCGATTACGGTTCCTGGACCAAAAACCGCAGCGCAGCCATGATCGAACAAAAACGAATAATCTTGTTGAGGAATAACGCCTCCTGCGATCACCAAAATATCTTCCCGACCTACCTCTTTTAAGGCGGCAATCAATTGAGGTACCAAAGTTTTGTGTCCGGCCGCCAAAGAAGACACGCCAACCAAATGAACGTCGTTCTCCATGGCTTGCCTGGCTACTTCCTCAGGTGTTTGAAACAACGGTCCCATATCTACATCAAAACCGATGTCGGCAAAACTGGTCGCAATGACTTTGGCCCCGCGATCGTGGCCATCTTGTCCCATTTTCGCCACTAAAATGCGGGGACGGCGACCGTTTTGTTGTTCAAAGGCATCGGCCATGGTTCGGGCCTGTTGAAACGAAGAATTCATGGCAATTTCATTTTGATAAACTCCAGCAATGCTGCGAATAACGGCTTGATACCTTCCATAAACGGTTTCTAAGGCATCGGAAATCTCACCCAATGACGCTCGATGACGAGCAGCAATAACGGCCAAATCCAGCAGATTCCCACTGCCGGTTTGAGCTGCGTGGGTAAGTGCTTCCAAAGAAGCCTTCACCGCTTCAGCGTTCCGATTCGCTTTCATGGAATTCAAACGCTCAATTTGCTGCTGACGAACACGAACATTATCGACTTCAAGGATGTCAATTTTCGTTTTTTCATCACTTTGGAACAAATTCACTCCTACGATGATGTCTTTTCCAGCATCGATTCGGGCTTGTTTTCTTGCTGCAGCTTCTTCGATGCGCATCTTTGGAATTCCAGTTTCAATGGCTTTAGCCATTCCTCCCAACGATTCAACTTCTTGAATATGCTTCCATGCTTTATCTACTAATTCTTGCGTTAAGGATTCAACGTAATACGATCCACCCCAAGGATCTACCACTTGGGTAATTCCCGTTTCTTCTTGCAAGTATTTCTGCGTATTTCGCGCAATGGCAGCAGAAAAATCGGTAGGAAGTGCAATCGCCTCATCCAAGGCATTGGTATGCAAACTTTGGGTATGTCCGAGTGCAGCAGCCATCGCCTCGATGCACGTACGAGCAACGTTATTGAACGGATCTTGTTCGGTTAAGGACCAACCGGAAGTTTGGCAGTGCGTGCGCAAAGCCATGGACTTCGGATTTTGGGGATTGAATTGTTTTACCAATTTTGCCCAGATTAATCGTCCGGCTCGCATCTTGGCAATTTCCATGAAATGATTCATTCCGATGGCCCAGAAGAAAGACAATCGTGGAGCAAAATCATCGATTTTCATGCCGGCTGCGATGCCGGTACGCAAATACTCCAAGCCATCGGCGAGGGTGTATGCCAATTCGATATCGGCGGTAGCGCCGGCTTCTTGCATGTGGTAACCAGAAATACTGATGCTGTTGAATTTCGGCATGTTCTTGGCCGTGTAATCAAAAATATCAGCAATGATTTTCATGGAAGGAACTGGCGGATAAATGTACGTATTCCGAACCATGAACTCCTTCAAAATATCATTCTGAATGGTTCCGGTTAACTTTTCTGCAGAAACGCCTTGCTCCTCGGCAGCAACAATGTAAAACGCCATGATGGGAAGAACAGCACCGTTCATGGTCATGGAAACCGACATTCGATCGAGTGGAATTTGGTCGAAAAGGATTTTCATGTCCTCCACCGAATCGATGGCGACCCCTGCTTTTCCAACATCTCCAACCACCCGAGGGTGATCGGAATCGTAACCTCGATGGGTGGCTAAATCGAAAGCTACAGAAAGTCCCATTTGCCCCGCAGCTAAATTTCGGCGGTAAAATGCGTTGGATTCCTCTGCGGTAGAAAAACCTGCGTATTGACGAATGGTCCAAGGATTTTGAGCGTACATGGAAGAATAGGGTCCTCTCAAAAATGGCGGGATTCCCGCTCCGAAACCAAGGTGTTCAACCGATTCAACATCGGCCTTTTGGTAAAACGGTTGTAGAACAATTTGTTCGGCAGTTTCAAATGATGGAGCCTGCGATTGAGGAATAAAAGGATCTTTCTCCCAATTTAACCCACTGATCGCTGGCAGTAATTCTTGGAGGGAATGCATGGCCGAGTCGATCATGTGCTGGGTAAGGTTTTCCAAGAAATACGAACCCGCTGCAGGATCGATCACTTGGTGGAAGTGCGATTCATTTTGCAATAAATGCTGAATGTTTCGCGACATTCGAAGAGAAAAGTCGGCCGTTTCGGGAATGTGCGGAAGTAAGGTGAGAGCATTCGTAGCTCCGAGAATGGCCGACATGGCTTCGGTGGTGGTTCGAAGCAGGTTGTTGTGTTCGAGTTGGGGAAGAATGGAACTTGGAGCACTTACCGAGTGGATGAATGCGGCTGATGAGCAAATATTTTTCGCGCCCAACGCTTTGGTAAGCAACGCATAAACCGTTCGAAGGGCGCGCAACTTGGCAATCTCGGAGAAATAATCGGTTTTTACCTCCAATTCCAATTGAATGTACGGAGCCCATTCGTCAACCGATTGATGTTGGGAAAACGCTATGACTTGCTTTCCAATTTCATAAATTTCTTCTTGAGGAGTTAGTGCTTTCCCCAACGTGGAAAAGGTAATGGACCTCATTTTGGGAAAAACTTCCCAGCTTTTTTTAGCTACAGTTAATCCAAAAGAACCGGTTATTTCATCCAAAGAAACCTGTTGAGTGTTGGCAATGGATTGCAACTGCTGCACCACTTCAGGATGAGGGTGTGGTGCAAAATGCAGGGAGATGTAGTTTAAGAAAACCCCTTGTAAAACATGCTCCAGCTCAACCGCTGGCGAATAATTCTGAAAATAAAGAGCGTTGGCGCCCCCTTGGAGTGCATCCAGAATTTGGTGATTAGCAGTTTTTGCAGATTGAGACAAATCGATGCTTTGCGAAATCTCCCAATGGTTATTTTGGGAACGATACGAACGAGTGAAAGGAAATGCTCCTGGAATTTGAGGAAAAGGAAATTGGGGCTGGTCTTCTTCACTCCAAAACGGACTGAATTGAAATCCTGAAGAATTGGTTTTTTGCAAGTCGTCAATGGACTTTCCTTTGAGATCGCTGCCAATCTTTTTCAACCATTCCGCCTTGGTTGTCTTGCTAAAATCTGTGAATAAGGGAGTTCGCATAGGTTACAAAGATAAGCTTTGAAAGAATCAAAAAAATGGTATTTTTCGGTTGATTGGTTTCTAAATGGCGTGTATATTTGCACCCGCTTCGGGATGTAGCTCAGCCCGGTTAGAGTACACGTCTGGGGGGCGTGTGGTCGTTGGTTCGAATCCAATCATCCCGACTAACCGTTTCAAGTCCTAGTTCTGCTAGGACTTTTTTTATGCCCTTACTTTTGAGATTCCAATCTTTTCGAAATCAAGGGAGTGCCGAAAGTAAAAATTAAGGTAATCGATTTTTCATGGCTATTTGGTAATGGCTTTCTATTCAAAACATCATTAAATCAAAAAAGCCCCGAAAGGAGCTTATTTGAATGAAAATTTGGAGGACTTTATCCTTTCATTTTTGCGGCATCGATGATGAATTGGGCAAGGCCTTTATCGGTTAATGGATGATGCAATAAACCGGTCATGGCGGAAAGCGGGCAAGTTATTACATCGGCTCCGGCTTCGGCGCATTTTACGATGTGCAAGGGGTTACGTACGGATGCTGCGAGAACTTGAGTGGCGTAGCCTTGCATGTTGTAAATGCTCACAATTTGATCGATGAGTTCCATTCCATCGAAGGAAATATCGTCGAGGCGGCCAATGAAAGGAGAAACATAAGTAGCACCAGCTTTGGCCGCCAAGATCGCTTGTCCAGCAGAAAAAACCAGCGTGCAATTGGTTTTGATTCCCATTTTGGAGAAAGAAGCGATGGCACGCACACCGTCGGCGGTCATGGGAACTTTCACCACAATTTTTGGATCGAGAGCTGCGTAGATTTCACCTTCACGCATCATGCCTTCGTAGTCAACGGCCATCACTTCGGCGCTTACATCTCCATCCACAATATGACAGATGGCTTTGTAATGGTTCATGATGTTATCGGCACCGGAAATACCTTCTTTGGCCATCAAGGTTGGATTGGTGGTTACACCATCCAAAATGCCCATGGCTTGAGCTTCGGCAATCTGTTGCAAATTGGCCGTATCGATAAAAAATTTCATAGGAATTTGTTTCTACAAAAGTAAAAAAAAGCCCGAGAATTCGGGCTTAAAAAAAGGAAAGATTCAAGGTGTTTTAAACAAATAGCATTTTCAGAAAATAGAACAATCCGAAAGACAGAGCGACGCAAACGGGCAAGGTTAACACCCAAGCCAAAGCGATGTTTTTCAGTGTTTTCTTTTGAAGGTTTTTCAATCCTTTATCGGCCACCATGGTACCTGCCACACCAGAAGACAAAATATGGGTGGTTGAAACGGGAAGTTTGAATAGGGTTGAAATTCCAATGGTAGAAGCTGCGATGAGTTCCGAAGAAGCTCCTTGAGCATAGGTCAAATGATCTTTCCCAATCTTCGAACCGATGGTTACAACGATGCGCTTCCAACCGATCATGGTACCAATTCCCAAGGCAAGGGAAATCATCAGAATAACCCATTTAGGTGCGTATTCAACATATGGTTTCATCACATTGGATTGTTCCTTCAACAAAACTATTTCATTTGGTGGCAAAACCTTTGGATATGATTGGGTAAGCGTTTTTAGAGATTTATTGAGTTTTGTAATTTGTGTTCTCGTGTAAGATTTCAATTTAGCATCTTGCTTTCGCACATCCATGTGAACAATCCTCTGTAATTCCTTGGCAGCAAACTTACTTGATGAAAAACTTTCCCAAGAGGCAGAAGGCAGTTTTTTCTCATCAATTTTTGATAGCGTTGTTTCGATGGTTTGAATTGGAATAGCCAAATCATTTATTTTCAGTGAATCATTCAAAGCGAAGTAACCCGGAGCAAAACAGATCAACGCTAAAAGAGTTAAACCAACTCCTTTTTGTCCGTCGTTTGAACCGTGTGCGTACGATACCCCGGAACAGGTCAAAATCAAAATCAAACGTATCCAAAAAGGTGGAGGAGAAATGGGATCAGGTTTGTGAAAGATATCCGATCTTTTTCTAAAAATCCTTTTCAATAAAAGCATCAAAAGAAATGCCATTGAAAATCCTATTAATGGAGAAATCAATAATGAAAACCCTATTTCTTCCGCTTTTTTCCAAGGTACCAAAAAACTATTTCCCGATAAATCCAGTGAAAAAGCCAATATTCCACCAACAATGGAACCAATAAGGGTATGGGAAGAGGAACAGGGAATTCCGTAATACCATGTACCTAAATTCCAAACAATGGCAGAGATCAGCACAGCAAGAATCAATGAAACTGAAACTCCAATATCTTGGCTGGCAACCACATCAATGGGCATGAGCTCCACAATTCCCATCGCTACCCCTACCCCGCCGAGCATAACGCCCAAAAAGTTCAACGCACCTGATAAGATTACCGCATATTGAGGCTTTAGGGTGTGCGTATAAATAACGGTGGCTACGGCATTGGCCGTGTCGTGAAATCCATTGATAAATTCAAACAAAAAAATCGCAACAATGCAAACGATAAATAAAATAAGGATTCCTGACTCTAAACCGAACATAGTTTTTTTTTCAAAGTTAAGGCCCTCCTAGAGGATGGGCAAATTAATTTATTGCTTCAACGTTTCTTTACCATGGTTAAAATGGTACCAACAGCAAGGGTTTCGTTGGTTTGATCGAAAACTTCTACACGAAACTTCACGATTCCTTTGGGAACATCGTTCTCCCCTTTGGTTTCTTGTTCGATTTTTTCCTTAACCGTCAACTTTACCCAAATGGTCGTTCCTGCATAAACAGGTTTCGTGAATCGGAAATCATCCAAGCCGTAATTGAGCAAAACCGGTCCCTTTCCAGGGTCAACGAACAAGCCCGCAGCGGCCGAGAGAATGAAATATCCGTGGGCAACCCGCTGCGTGAACAAGGTACCTTCCAAAGCAGTTTCATCGGTATGGGCGTAGAAATGATCCCAGCTAACATTGGCAAAGGTAACGATGTCCGACTCGGTGATGGTTCGTTTGTGGGTAAACACCGTCTCCCCAATTTCCATCTCCTCGAAATGTTTTCGAAACAAATGTTTCTCCCCTTCAAATTGGTGACCTCCAGGCTGATAAACTCCTGTTAACTTGGTCAATGTTGTGGGCGACCCCTGAATGGCCAATCGGTGCAAATAGTGTTTCACACCACGAAGTCCTCCCATTTCCTCTCCACCTCCTGCCCTTCCGGGCCCTCCGTGAACCAACATGGGCATGGGCGAACCGTGGCCCGTACTTTCTTTGGCACAACTTGCATTTAAGATCAAAACTCGACCGTGATACGCACCAACAGCCAAAGTGAAATCCAAGGCCATATCGTCGTTGGCAGTAACCATACTGCACACCAAACTTCCTTTACCCATCTTCGCTAACTCTGCCGCCTCGGCCAAATCAGCGTAGGGCATTAGCGTGGCAACCGGACCGAAAGCCTCCAGCTCGTGGCAAAGGATTTTGGTTTTCGGTGCGTCGTTCACGAACAACATCGGAGGCAAAAAGGCACCGGTATGTTGATCAGCACCAACCACTTCAAAACGATCCAACGATCCGAAAACCAAGGATTGTTCCGAAGATAAGGCTTCCACCTTTTCTAAAACTTCTTTCACTTGTTCCTTCCCAGCCAAAGCGCCCATTCGAACGCCTTCTACGGAAGGATCGCCCACCACTGTTTTGGCTAACTTCGACGTAAGCGAATCTTTAACCTCTTCCAAACGATGGGCCGGCACCATGATTCGTCGAACAGCCGTACACTTTTGGCCGGCCTTGGTCGTCATTTCCCTCAACACTTCTTTCACAAAGATGTCGAATTCAGGCATATCGGGTGAAACGTCCGGACCTAAAACACAGCAATTCAACGAGTCGGCCTCCATGTTGAAGGGCACTGCCTCATCAATGATGCGTGAATGTTTCTTCAACATTTTTCCGGTTTCTGCACTTCCCGTAAAGGTGACAACGTCTTGAGAAGTAACGTGATCCAAAATTCCCCGCGCACTTCCGCAAACCAATTGCAACGAACCCTCAGGAAAAATACCAGAATGAATGATGTCTTGAAAAACCAATTCCGTTAAATAACTGGTAATCGTTGCTGGCTTTACAATCGCTGGAACCCCAGCTAACAAATTCACCGCAATTTTCTCCAACATACCCCAAACAGGAAAATTGAAAGCGTTGATGTGAATGGCCACTCCTTCTTTAGGAACCAACAAATGGTGCCCCCCGAAAGTTCCTCCCTTGGAAAGACTCACAAAATCTCCATCGTAAGCATACGGCTTATCCGGAAATTGGCGTCGCAAAGAAGCATAGGAAAACAAATTCCCAATTCCCCCTTCGATGTCCACCCAAGAATCTACTTTTGTAGCTCCCGTTGCAGCACTGAGCGCGTAATATTTATCTTTATTCGCCAACAAGTGTTGGGCCAACGATCGCAAAGCGCGTCCTCGCTCGTGGAAGGTCAATTTCCGCAAAGCGGGTCCGCCAACCGAACGAGCGTACTGCATCATTTCTCCCAAATTGATTTTTTCAGATCCTGCAGTAGCGATTACTTCACCCGAAATCGCATGAAAAAGCTGATTTTCTTCTCCTGGAATCCACTGACCGCAGGCGTAATTTTTTAAAGCTACACTCATGATTTATGCTTTTTCTAAAACGATGGCATAACCTTGCCCTACCCCGATGCACATGGTGGCCAAAGCGTATTTTTTATTGGAAGCTGCCAACTGACGCGCTGCAGTAAGCGTGATTCGAGCTCCCGACATTCCAAGTGGATGTCCAAGTGCGATGGCACCTCCGTTCACATTGATGCGAGGATCAATGGCGTCCAAACCCAAAGCATCGGTACAAGCTAGAACTTGGGCAGAAAATGCTTCATTGAATTCCAACACTTCAACTTGATCCAAGGTTAATCCGGCTCGTTTCAACGCCAATTGAGAAGCTGGAACAGGTCCAATTCCCATGATTCGAGGTTCTACTCCGGCTACTCCGGTAGATACGATGCGAGCCAACGGATTCAGATGATGTTCTCGAACGGCTTTTTCACTAGCGATCAATAAGGCGGCAGCGCCATCGTTCAAACCACTTGCATTTCCAGCCGTTACACTACCGTCTTTCCGGAAAGCAGGTCGCAAACCGGCAAGGCCTTCCATGGTGGTTTTGGGTTTGATGAATTCGTCGTGGGAAATTACTACCGGTTCCCCTTTTTTTTGAGGAATCGTTACGGGTACGATTTCACCGGAAAACCATCCGTTTTCCCGAGCTTGGGTCGCCTTCATTTGAGAATGGTACGCAAATTCGTCTTGCCTTTCGCGGCTGATGCCGTATTGATCGGCTAGATTCTCGGCCGTTTCACCCATGGCATCCACGCCGTACATTTCCTTCATTTTGGGATTGATGAACCTCCAACCGAAAGAGCTATCAAACATTTGGGCATCACGTCCGAAAGCGGAAGATGTTTTTGAAATGACCCATGGAGAACGAGTCATGTGCTCTACTCCGCCTGCGATCACCAAGTCGCCTTCACCAGCCAAAATCATGCGATGAGCTCCCGCAACGGCGCTCATTCCTGATGCGCACAATCGATTCACCGTTTCACCGGGAACCGAAAAAGGAAGACCGGCCAAGAGCAACGACATCCGCGCCACGTTTCGATTATCTTCTCCAGCTTGATTGGCACAACCCATGATTACGTCGGCAACCAAGGCCGGATCGAGGTTGGCATTTCGCGCCATCAATTCTTTTAGGACAAGTGCTCCGAGATCGTCGGCGCGAACGGGGCTCAAAGCCCCACCGAAATTCCCAATGGGAGTTCGGATTCCATCTACAATAAAACTCATTTTCCTTGGTAATGGGGTTTTCTTTTTTCTAAAAATGCCGCAACTCCTTCGCGATGATCTTCGGTAGATCCCGCTTTGGCTTGGTAAACGGCTTCGGCTTCCAATTGCTTGGAAAGGGAATTTTCGAAAGCTTGATTCAATAGTTTTTTGGTATAGCCGAAAGCTTTGGTAGGTTGAACAGCCAACTGACTTGCTAAAATCATGGCTTTTTCCAAGGCAGCTCCAACTTCTGCAACTTCATAAATCATTCCTAAGGCTTTGGCCTCAGCTGCCATAACTTTATCACCCAAAAACATCATTCGTGTTGCTTGAGCCATTCCAACCAAACGGGGAAGAATCCAAGTTCCACCCGTATCGGGAACCAATCCTATTTTGCTGAAGGCTTGCACAAAGGCTACCGATTCTTCTGCAATAACGAAATCGCAACAAAGAGCTAAATTGGCTCCGGCACCCGCTGCAACTCCATTCACTGCGGCAATTACAGGCTTTTCTAATTCACGAATTTTCGTAACAATAGGATTGTAATGCTCTTCAACAATCTTTTGTATGGGCTTAGGAGTTGGATTCGTTTCGGAAGAGAGAACCTCTTGCAAATCCTGACCGGCACAAAATCCACGACCTTCACCGGTTAATACAACAGCTCGAATTTCCGGATCTTGTTCTGCCTGATCCAACGCCAGTTGAGTTTCTTTGGCCATGAATTCATTGAATGAATTCAACACCTCGGGTCGATTAAGGGAAATGATCATGACCCCATTCTTTTTTTCAACTTTGATGAAGGTGTTACTCATGTTACAATTGGGCTAAAACGTTCAAGAAAAAGGAGTGGGACTTCTGAAGCGATGACACGCTTGCACGTTCATCGGGAGAATGGGCTCCACGGATGGTAGGACCAAATGAAATCATGTCCAATCCTGGATAACGTTCCCCAAGAATTCCGCATTCCAAACCAGCGTGGCAAGCTAAAACTTTGGGTTCGGTTCCAAAAAGAGAGCGGTATCGATCAACCATAACGGTAAGGATGGTGGAATTCGGGTTGGGCTTCCATCCGGGGTAGCTTCCACTGTGCGTTACCGATGCTCCCAAAACATGCCATGGGGCGGCAACGGTATTGGCGACATCTTCTTTGGACGATTCTACGGAACTGCGCTGAAGGGTTAGAACTCGGGCAGAACCCTCACCTACTTCAACCCGTGCTACGTTGTTCGACGCTTCAACCAAATCTGCAATATCTGGACTCATGCGAAATACTCCATTGAAAGAAGCCATCAAAGCATTGATGAATTGTTTCTGGTGCAGAGGCGACATGGATTTGCCAGCCAAATTGATTTCTTCCAAATGCACGTCAAAATTTGGATCTACCGAAGCCAACTCTACTTTGATTTCAGAAACAAGGCGTTCTAATTGTTTTTTGAAAGATAAAAAATTAGTTTCGTCGGTATAGAAATCGGCCACAGCTTCGCGAGGGATAGCATTTCGAAGGCTTCCACCTTCCATGCGAACCAAACGAATTGGAGCATGCTGAAGCAAACGCGCCATGATTTTGTTCGCATTTCCACGTTGAAGATGAATGTCGGTACCCGAGTGTCCGCCCACCAATCCTTTCACGGTTAGGCGATAGCCTTTTCCATTGCCTTCGGCATCGAGGTCGTATTTCCATTCAATGGTGGTATCAATTCCTCCAGCGCAACCAATGGTAAACTCATCGTCCTCTTCGGTATCGATGTTCAATAGAATTTTACCTTCTAAAATCCCCTGTTCCAACTCTTTAGCGCCGGTCATCCCGGTCTCTTCATCGATGGTGAACAAGGCTTCCAATGCGGGATGAGCGATATCCTTGGCTGCGAGCACGGCCATGATCATGGAAACACCAAGACCATTATCGGCACCGAGGGTTGTTCCTTTTGCGCGAACCCAATCGCCATCCACCCAGGTTTGAATTCCTTGAGTAGCAAAATCGAAAACGGTATCGTTATTTTTTTGATGCACCATGTCGATGTGGGCTTGCAAAATAACCGTTGGCGATTTTTCTTTCCCGGGTGTTGCCGGCTTTTTGATGATCACATTGCCAATGGGATCGCGGTAGGTGCTCAATCCGAGTCCATTTCCAAAGTCGACCATAAATTGAATGACTTGCTCTTCTTTTTTGGAAGCTCTTGGAACGGCATTGAGATCTTCAAAATGATTCCAAACGTCGTTGGGCTGTAAGTTTCTTACTTCTGACATGATTTTTATTTTTTTAAGCAACGGACGCTTATTCCGTTGGATTTATCATTGTTGTACTTGAAAATATTAGCTGAGTAAAAGTAAAGGGTTCGGTAGAACGCATTTTGGCTTGAGTTATCTGAACTGCTCCAAAAGTTTGCCGTACCACCTTGGTCGCGAAAGGGGCCAATGGTTGCCCTATATCCCGCTGGTTGCGCATTAAATCCAAAAGCATCAACTCCGTTGCCGCCTTCATTCCAATGGGTTTTCCCTTTTAACTTCAAACCAACTTGGGGAGCGGTAAAGGATGAATCCAAGAGCGAATCACGCTCTACAAAACCAATCAATTCCTCCCAATCTTGATCCGATGGTACCATCCATCCTGGAGGAGCAATTTTTCTAGGATCAGCCACCGCATGCCAATTGTAAAGTCGCCCAAAAACGGCTTCTGTAGAGGGGTCATTGTTGAAAAAGCACCACGCAGGCTTACCCAATAATCCATAATGTTCCCACGTTTCATCGTCCTCGATATGAGGAATTGGATCATCATTTTGAAAATGAGTGACCGATAAATTTTGAGAGGCCCATACCTGGGTTCCAATTTGAATGGACTGCCACGGAACCGTGGTAATTCGAGGATTAATTTGATCAATCTCCGACAATAATATCAGCAATTGTTCTTCAGAAAATTCATCTGGAAGAAGTTCAAAAACGCGTTTGAGCTGATCTTTATTAAACACGATGCAAGTTACCAAAAAAGGTCGGATGCAAAGGTGAAAATTATCGACTTAACGTCAACAAAAAAGCAACCAGATGCGCTTTTTCTTCTTTGGATAATCTTACGTTTGCATTGGAGTTCTGCGTGGAAGCATAAGCATTTAATACCTCATCTAAATTAGCAGCAGTTCCTCGATGGAAGTAGGGAGCAGAAAAAGCCAATTGGCGCAGCGTTGGAGTTTTGAATGCCCCTTTCATGGCTGGACGAGGATCTATGCGATATCGGCCATCATCACCATCGTAAGGCAAAATAGCATGAAATTGAAAGTCGGTAAACAACGGTGGCGGGTGACAAGATTGGCATTTGGCTTTCCCCATAAACAATTGCCAACCTTTTTTCTCGGCATCATTGAAAAGTTCCACCCTACTGGTTACGAATTGATCCCAACGCGTTTGGGTGGATTGGATGCTTCTTTGGTATGCCGCTAAAGCCCGTACAACGGAAGATGGAGTGGGTCCTTCACCGTATGCCTTCTTAAACAACGAAGGATATTCGGAGTGCGATTTCAATCGCTCGATCAATTCGGGGAAAGGTAAATTCATTTCAATCGCATCTTGAATGGGAGAAAGACTCACCTTTTCCAAGGTTGGCAATCCACCTTCAAACATGAAATAGGGACTCCAAGCGAGGTTGATTAAAACAGGAACATTTCGTTTCGCAAGAGAACCATGTACCCCTGATGTTAAAGGTTGGGGAGAAGAGAAGGCATGATAGGGTTGGTGACAACTGCCGCAGGAAATACTCGAATCGCTGCTGAGCAATGAGTCGAAGAATAGTTTTTCCCCCAAATCAATTCTTTCAGGAGAAGTGCGGTTGTTTGCAGGTTCTTTAATGGGAGGAAACTCAAATGGTGAGTTGGTTCTTTGGCAACTCCATAGGAAAGTTAGTACCAAAGCAACGTGAAATTTCATCGAAAAGGGCTTTGGTAGCGCTGATTGGTGGTGAACGCCGTGTCGTTCAATGTGTTCAAAAAGGCCTTTAAGGCAGTTCGCTCATAAACCCGCAACCTCAATCCGTAAGTGGCCGACTTCCCAATGCTTCCTGGATCTAAATTGGGCGACAATGGATTGGGCTTTTCGTAATGATCCAACACTTGATCGATGGTTTGAAAACGTCCATCATGCATGTATGGAAATGTGAATCCCCAATTTCGAAGGGTGGGAATTTTAAACTTACCGTAATCGGTGGGATCTTTGGTTACAAGCATTCGTCCTGAATCGGAAGGAACTGCATCCAATCCGTTGTTTTGGTAACCGAAGTTATTGCTAAAAAATGGGTTGTTCCTGTTACCATGGCAATGAAAACAATCTGCGCCCACCAAAGTTCCTGGAGGAGGTGGAATCAACCGAACATCCGTCACGGTGGTATTATAGATTTCTTTTTCAAAAATTTGCAATCCGTACAATTCTTGCTGACTCAGTTGAACCTCTCCCCTTCTCCATTGATCAAACTTGGAATCGGAAGAAACCATGGTTAACAAAAATTGCTCGATGGCTTTGAACATCAGTGTATCGGTCACCTCGTTGACTTGAAATGCTTTTTTAAACATTTTTCGATAACGTGGTTGCTGATTCAATTTTTGAACTACATTTCCAACTCGTTCTCCCATTTCAACGGGATCTTCGATGGGGAAATGGATTTGTTTTCGTAAGCTGGATGCTCGTCCATCCCAAAAGAATTCATTTACCCAAGCCAAATTGAAAAGTGGCATGCTTTGTCGGTACCCAAACTGCCCACGAATGCCCTTTGAAAAGCGAGAAGTATCTGCAAAAGATGCATTGGGGGCGTGGCAATTGCCACAGGAAATTGTGGAATCTGCGCTTAAAATGGGATCGTAAAACAAACGCCTTCCCAGTTCAATTCCTTCAACGGTTAACGGATTGTCGGATGGCAAGTTGGGTGGGGGGAATCCTGCAGGGGTAGAGAAAACGTAGGGGGTGGGATCGGAAAACGACTCTCCATCCATAGGCTCGTGCACACAACTGTACAAGAAAACCCCAAAAAGAATTCCAATGGCAATGATTTTCTTCACATCATTTCACTGAGCCAATTTTAACCATATTGAACATGTTGGCCGAAAGGCGTGTTGCCAACGTATCACCTGAGGTAGAATGGGTCACTTCCTGAGATGCAATATTGATCAAATTGGGCGATTCAAACATTTCTTTCCAATCCATATTGATCTCTACTAATCGAGAATCGCCTGAAATGGTAAAAGTTGGAACGGGAAGAGAAAACTTCACCAAATTTTGATCCATGCCTAAATGAAAAGAAAATCCTTTGTATCGGGAAGCATTGGCTGGTCGATAATTCCCAGTAATATTGGTAAAAATAAATCCATCAGCCCAATTCCAATGCATTTCTCCACCGGCTTGGTAGGTACTCAATGCACTGGTTCTTGGGTAAATTGTAACATCAGAATGGTTTGCTGTTGAATCCACCCCCATGAAAAAACCCATCTTTTTATAACCACCATCAGGAATACCCGATAAAACTAACGTATTGGTGGATGAATTAGAAAGTTTGTAATAAAAATAATCGTCTACCGCGAAGGATGTTTGATCTGTAAACTCCAAATTGAAATTTGAAATCAATCCTTTGATATCTGAAATCATAACCGTATCTCCATTGGCAGTTACATACTTTCCAGAATTTCGAACAATGGTATCGGTTCCCCACAAATGGTTCAAATGAACTTCGATGCTACCAACGGGTTCGACAGGCGGACAACAATCCGGACCAGTTTTTCTTCTGCAAGATGAAAAAAACAGGACTACTCCCAAGGTTAATAAGACAAGTTTTTTCATAATGGAGATATTATTGAAGTTTTCAGATTGACGAATTCCATCATTCCCGATTTGGATAATTCTTTTCCAAAGCCCGATTGTTTGGTTCCTCCAAATGGCAATTCGAAATCACTTTTCATCATTTCATTTACATAGACATTTCCAGCGTCGATGTGTTGCGCCAAGGTAAATGCTTTTTCTACATCTTTACTCCAAATACTTGCTCCAAGCCCAAATTTTGTATCGTTAGCCAATTCAATCAGTTCTGAATCCTGTTGAAACGGAATAACCGAAGCAACCGGACCAAAAACTTCTTCTTTCCAAAGCGTAGAATATCGGTTGATGTTGCCAAAAAGCATCAGAGGCACGAAGTAACCCTCGGAAGGAACCTCGGCTTCGAACAGCAACTGGTTGTTCGAGGATTTCGCAGATTGAATTTGATTGAGAACTTTGGATTGCAAATCTTTCCTGGCTAATGGGCCAATTTGCGTTGAGGGTTCGAGCGGATTACCAAAACTCAATTTTTGCATCTCTTGAATCATTCTTTCAACAAACTCATCGTACAAACTAGAGTGAACAATAAACCGTTTTGCAGAAATGCAACTTTGGCCGGCATTGATGAAGCGAGATTTAATGGCTTGTGGAACCACGAGACCTAAGGGAGCATCGTTCAAAACGATGAAGGGATCGGAGCCGCCCAATTCAAGGACACATTTTTTTCCAACTGATCCGGCAGCCATAGCAATTTTAAATCCGGTTTCGTTGCTGCCGGTGAACGAAATCCGTTGTACCCGTTCATCGGTAATCAACCGCTGGGTTTGATCCACATCGGCCAATACCACCTGAAATAGTTTTTCAGGAAACAAGGAATTTTTGAACGCATCTTCCAAGGCCAAGGCACACCCAGTCACATTGGGGGCATGTTTTAAAACAACGGCATTTCCGGACATGAGAGCCGGAATTGCGAAGCGGAATACCTGCCAAAACGGATAATTCCAAGGCATTATTCCAAGAACGACTCCTACGGGCGACTTGGTTACAACCGCTTTTTTGGAATAAGGAATCATCTCAGGTGCCAAAAATGATTCGGCATTTTCAATGAAATAATGACAAAGTCCGATGCATTTTTCAACTTCATGCGAAGCTTCAACAAGAGGCTTTCCCATCTCGATGGTTGCGAGACTTGACCAATGGAATTTTGAAGATTCAAGAATTGGAATCAGAGACTTCAACCATTCGATTCGAGTGGAAATCGAGGTTGTTTTATGATGAAGAAAGGATTGATGGGCAATTTGAAGTTTCGACTCCAACGTTTGAAGGGTGTCAAAACGGTATTCCGAAATGATTTCTTCAGAAAAGGGATTGATGGTATGAAAGGATGGATAGTTCACTGGCAATAGAACGGCCGAATGGGCATAAAAGTTTACCCCAAGTGAACTTCTTCGGATTTTTCAGAATTCCACAAAACCAAAATATCTTCTGCAGAAATCATCACCAATCGGGCAGGGTTCGGTAACCAAACCAAACTTCCGCGAACTTTTTTGCCTTTGATTTCAGCAATGATTTTTATTCCATCGCCGGTATTGATTTCATAATCTCCAGGAACAAATTCACTTTCGGTATAATTACGAGCAAAATAAGCCATCGGGTGAGCCGATTCGATTTCGGGGCAAAGAGTATGATGAATTTTGGTGATCACTTCATCCAACTCATCTCCAAAATCTTCCATAAAATCATCTTCTAAATCGGCTAAAACTTCTTCCAATTCATCGTATTTGGCAGAATTAAACTCCATGGAATTGAGTTCTTTGCGTATTTCTAGAATTTTGGCGAAATTTTCGTTAAATAATTTGCTATCCATAACCGTTGAAGACTTAATTTTGGGTAAAATTACCACCTTTTTTCATGCTTCCCAAGAAGTTATTTCTGTTTTTTCCGTTGCTTACCTTCTGCCTTTTGGGCCAAACCTCTCATGCGCAAAACAAAGCCATTACCCAAATATTGGTTCAAAAACAAGATAGCACTTGGGGAACAAACGTTACTCAAGCGCTTTTAAATCACTTGTATTTGCAACTTCGATTGGGTAAAATTTATGGATTTACCGACTTGTCCTGCACACAAAAAATTCAAACTTCCGACATCCCGCTGATTGAAAAATACTACCAGAAACGTTTGGATTCGGCCGACGGTATTTTTTTGTACGAGCAATGGGATTTTGAAAAGGATTCCGTTCGAATTGCACAAGGTGGCTTATCCATCATTCTTAAAAAGGAAGAAATTATTTCAGGTAAGAAAGGGAAATCAACGAAAGAAGTAAAAAACATTGAACTGATTTATTTTCCCTATTCGCAACTTCAAAACGACCTCTCCAACGCGATTATTCCATCCAATATGAATGGGAATTGTGAAATCCACTTCAACGATTGGATTCATAAAAGAGGATTCTCTGGTGAGGTCATTTATTTTGCTGGCAGATTTTTCAATGACGTTCAAGGAGTAGAGTTTGAAACTAAACTCAAATCAAAGTTTCATTTTACAGAGAACAACTCAGTGGACGCCTCTCAAAAGATGCAACATTTCATCTACGCCAATCACTCCCTTTATGACCCTGTTGGAAAAGTGATTTCTGACCTTATTTCCCAGTTTTTTAGCGAGAAACCTGAAGAATATTTCAATACATTTCCTTTTTCCAATCACGATTTTATCAACTTTGATTTTCCCGAAATTGAACAAATCATTGTTCGAAGGAAAATCTCTTGGAAATCAAATGAACTCCTTTCAGAAGCAAAAGATATCATTCTCTTGTACAAATCGGGAATTCAACCCGACACCATTTCGTTTCAGCAGCTCTACCAATTCAATCTCAGCGTCAATAATCTTCCAATAACAACCTATTTAGCGACATCTTCTAAAGAACGCCTTTTCCAAATCAATACCACCCCAGTTCCTCGAGCCATTGCACCTTTGATGTATGATTTGCTGGAAAATCCCAAAAACAACATCATTTGGAATCAATTGCTGCAAAAGCAAAAAGAATATGAAGCTTTTCTGGACTAGCACATTTCTTTTATCAAGCATATTCTTGTTTTCACAGAACATCGACACCCTTCGAAACCGATGGTTTCTGGGCACCGGTTACACGGCTTTTTGCGGAACAACCTTTGGTCTTTTAAATAGCCAATGGTATTCCAACAATCAAACCACTTCCTTTCATTGGTTCAACGACAATCATGAATGGGGAGGAATGGATAAATTAGGACATGCGCACACCTGCTATCAAATCTCAAGAGGTGGAGTTGCTGCCATGCGTGCTACCGGATTCACATCCAAACAGTCGGCATGGTGGGGCGGAATGTCAGGAGTGATTTTCTTAACCGGAATTGAATACCTCGACGGTAAATCTCAGAGCTGGGGGGCATCGCCTGGAGATCTCATCGCCAATACTTTCGGAGGATTACTTGGCACCTACCAAGCCCTCAAGCCAGAAAGTAGAAATTTTTGTTTCAAGTACAGTTACCTTAATAATCCTATTGCCGAAGTTCGACCTGAAATGTTTGGCAATGGTCCCGTTTCGCGAATGCTCAAAAACTACAATGGCCAAACCTATTGGCTGAGTGTTCCCATTTCGAAGAAATACCCTTTTCTCCTAGCGTCGGTCGGTTACGGAATCAACGGATATTACGGCGGCGGAGACAATGTTTTTGAGAATGCGTCGGGAATTCAAGATTATTCTAAATCTCCTCGGTATTCCGAATTTTACGCGAGTTTAGATATTGATTTTACCAAGGTGCCAACCAAAAGTAAATTTTTGAAGAAGACCTTTTTCTTGATGAATTACTTCAAATTCCCCTTTCCCGCTCTGGAGTATTCTAAAATCCAAGGAATTCAGGTGCGCGGATTTAGATGATGAAGATCAATCTCCGCTCTTCGTTGCGGTAACAAACAAATTTCGTAAGCGATTTTAAAATAAACACCCCGCGTCCGCCCGGCATTTCACAAGGAACCGGCACCTCCTCCATTTCGAACCCATCTCCTTCATCTTGGATGGAAAAAACCCAAGAATTCAATCGAAACTGCTCTTCCAATTGCCAAGGCGCTTCCTCTCCCCTGCACCACTCGATGATCACTTTTTTTTGCTCCTGCAATTGATTGGCGTGTTGAATGGCGTTGGTCACCGCCTCGGAAAGCAAAAGTCGTAATTCGACTGGCGACAACACCGTATGTAACTCTTCCATCTCCTGCAAAAGCGGTTCAATTAAGCCCAAAGACTCCAAAGTGGATGTCCATTCTACGCGCCGCATCATTCACCCGATTTACGGAAGTAATCTTCCACTTTTTGCTTGAAAAATGGCGTATACTCGGCCGGCAAGGTGCGGTACATTTCCAATTCCTTTTCCCGTTTCCTCCGATATTCTTCCAAAGCTGCTGGAGGAATTGGGGCCGTTTCTTTGGCCGACTTAGACTCGCGTTTTTGGTCTTGTTCACGTTCCCTTTCCGCCTTCTCTGCTTCCAACAATCGAGTAAGAATATCTTGTTGGCGTTTTAAAGTTTCCGGAGACAATCGCTTATTTACCAATTCTTCTTCGGTTTTCTCCATTTCTTTGGCGAGTTTATCCAAATCGCCCAAGCCTGATCCACCTTCCTTCTTCAATTGGTCGGCCATTTTTTGGAGTTCCCTCCGAATGGCTTCTTGGCGGGCAACGGCTTTGGCAAAATCTGAACTCGGAAGCCCGCCTTGCCCGGGTTTCCCTCCCCCAGGTTTTTGCCCAGGTTTATCCCCCGGCTTTTCCCCAGGTTTCTGTCCGTTCTTTTGTTGTTCCCGCATTTGTTGCAACTGCTTGTTCAACTGTTCCTGCATCTCACGCATGTTGCTCATGCTGGGCTTTTTGCCTTTGCTGCTTCCAGAACCGGGTTTGGTGCACTGCCCTCCACCCTTTTGCTGTTTTTGTTGCTTCTTTTGCTGCATTTCCGACATGTCTTGTTGCATTTGCTTGAAGGATTCGGAAAGCATCACGGCCAAATTATTGGCATGCATCATGGTGTATTGTTGCTTGGATTTTGCCTCATAGGTGTTGCGATCGGCCAACCCTTTGATGGCTTTGTCCAGGTTCGACTGAAGGCCGGTTACTTCTTTATTGATGTAAGAACTGATTTGGGGTGCGCGTTTGGAAAGGGCAAACAACGAATCTTCAATCAACTTGGCGTCATCTTTTAACTTCCGCTGATCTTGTCCAATGCGAACGTAGGTATTGTTGTAATTCGGATTCTTTCCTAAATCCTCCATCACTTTTTCCTGATTGAAAGAGAATTTTACCAAGTTTTCCATCAATGCACGAAGCGCACGCATGTCCTCTTCCAACTGATCTTCTTGGTCTTGTTCCATGCTTTCCTTCATCCGATTGGCCATCCGTTTCATTTGATTGGCGGCCTGTTTTTGTTTTTCGGAGGCTGACTTTTTATTTCCTTTGTTCAATTGGTCTGAACTCTCTTTTTGATCTTTTTGAATGTCGCCACTTTCTTCATTCAGGTCGCCCAATTCTTTTGGGTCCTCCAATTTCTTATTTTCCTCCTCCAACTGTTGAAGTTTCTGATCCAACTCGTTGAATTTTTGGTTCAAATCGTCTTGTTTCTTTTTGAGGTCTTCGGATTTGTTGTTTTTGTTTTCGCTTTGTTCCGCCAACTTTTCTTGTTGCTCTGCGAGCTTTTCAATTTCATTGGCGGTTTGCTCTAGCTTTTCTTCCAACTGCGCTTGCTTAAGCATCTGCGCCATTTTATCCAATTCTTTCTCCAACTCTTTGTTGTCTAAATTGAATTTCTTGGCATCTTCGTTAAATTTCTCTTTGTTCTCGGCTTCCAGGAGTTTTTTCAATTCCTCCATCATCTTCTTCAACTCCTCGCTTACCACTTTGTCGAACAATTCCTCCACCATCCGCTGCTTTTCCATCAACTCCTCACTCAGCGGTTCGTTGTTCCGTTCCTGGTCTTTTTTATTTTCCTCGTTTAATTTCTGAGCCTCCTGAATGTTTTTGGTTACTTGCTGCTGTCGCTGCATCAATTCCTTTAACTTCTTTTGATCATCGAAATTAAGGTCTTTTTTATCCATCAATTTCTGAGAAATCTTCTCGGTTTCTTTTCGAATCTTCCGAATTTCTTTCAAAGATTCGTTCAACTTTTGATTGATGGCTTGGTTATTTTGATCTTCTTTTTTCTCGGCTTCGGATTCAGTTGGTTCTCGATAAACCAAGGAAGATGATTTGGTTGATTTTGTGCCGGTCGCTCCATCGTTGTCCCACACCTCAAACCAAAAGCTTACTTCTTCACCGGGTTTCAAATCCAATTTATCAAGTTGAACACCATGAATAAAACTTTGTCGAAGGGAATTCCTAACTTCCAAGCGTTGCTCCCCGCTTCCAGATTTTTTCCCTTGCAACGACTTTTCGTAATGGAATACCAATTTTGTAATTCCGTAATCATCGGAAATTTCTCCCGAGAAAAATCGAACTGCCGACTGATTGCTATCCATTTCCATGGATGCAGAAATTCCCGGATATTGATCTGGAATAACAGATATTTGGTACTGAACAGTATCGGTTTTTTTGACGTAAGCATTGGTACCAAAAACGCCATATTGGCTATTTTGCAAAACCTTTCTTACCAATTGAGTGGGTGATTCTTTTACTTTGATGCGTTCGAGCTTCCCCTGAAAAAGGAAACCAATTTCATCAACCTTTTGAGTATTGATGCTCCAACGAATCGTAGTTCCAGCTGGCACTTCCAATTCTCCAGCGTTGGAAATTCGCTCGTCGGTTCTACCCAAATACGTTGGGTAATCCAACCAAACATCGAAACCGGCAACGATGGGCTTGGGCAAAACCTCGATGGTTGTGGGAATGGATTGAAAACCGTTCGCAGAAAATCGAATTTCAGTTGTGTTCCTGAGGTTTTCCAATTGGAACTCAAAAGCATTTTTCGCTTTTTTCGCCATTTTAAATCGATGTTCTCCAACCTGAATGTACGCTTGATCAGGAAATTCATCCCCAACCACCTGAACAGAAATTGGAAGATTGGTTCCTTCTAATACCTCAGACGGTGTTTTGGGATCCAGAACGAAAGTGAAGGGCGCCGGCACTTCGAAATGCTGGTCGAACTTCACCAAACGTTCGGTTGAACCGGTGATGAAGCTGGGTTGAAAAATAAGCAACAGCACCAAACCCAAAACGGATGGAAGAATGTACTTAAGAATCGGTTTATTTTTCGAATAATCGATGGCGGCCGCAAAGGGAACAGATTTCAGCTGAGCTGCTTTTTGATCGATGGCGGCGGCAACCAAATCGCTCTGAGATTGGGATAGATTAGCTTTGAGTTCCAAAACGTTCAGCAATCGATCGGATACTTCCGGAAAATGAAGACCGATGATGGCCGCTGCTTGTTCGTGAGTTAAGGCACTTCCTATTTTCCGCAATTTTAAAAACGGAATGAAAATGAAATAAACAGAAAGTCCTAAAAAACCGGCAACGAAAGAGAAGAAAAGAAAAGTTCGAACGCCGGTTTCAAATCTTCCAAAATGCTCCAGCACAACCAAAATCAAAAAATACGAGAGGAAAGTAGCCAAGCACCATAACCCACCCCGCATCATTCGGTTTTTGTAATACTTCCGAATAAATTCGTCAATTTTTTGAATTAAATTTTGGTATCCGCTGTTCATCATTTCTCGCTCCAAATTAACGAAAAAACCTCGGAAACGTTGGAAAGATTTCCCATTTTTTTATGCTGAAATTCCCATCTCTTTTTCAATCATCGGAGCCAAGGCCGAAAGGCCTTGTTCTTTTCCTGCTTCAACCCGTTTACAATTGATCAGAAACAAAGGAACCAAGTTCAAGGTGTGGGCCGTATTGGGCGATCCATCGGAGTTCACCGCACAATCTGCATTTCCATGGTCGGCCGTTAGAAAAATGGAATAATCCTTTTCCAATGCCACTTCAACCACCTTTTTCACACATTGATCTACCGTTTCAACGGCTTTTTTGATGGCCTCAAAAACCCCCGTATGTCCAACCATATCCGGATTTGCAAAATTCAACACCACGAAATCATAGGGCTGTTGATTCAATTGCTCGATGCACGAATCGGTTAACTCCAACGCACTCATTTCCGGCTGAAGATCGTAGGTCGCCACTTTTGGCGAAGCCACCATTACCCGATGTTCACCGGGGTAAGGCTCTTCCATCTGTCCGTTAAAAAAGAAAGTTACGTGCGGATATTTTTCAGTTTCTGCCATTCGAAGTTGAGTCCTGCCCGCTTCTGAAATTTTCTGACCTAATGTAGATTTTAAAGCATCTTTTTCAAAAACCACTTGAACATTTCGAAAGGTTTCATCGTACTTCGTAAAGGTGTAATAATCCAGCTCTAAGGGTTCGGTATTTTGTTCCAAAAAGGCTTGCTGATGAAGCATTTGCGTTAACTCACGTCCCCGATCTGTTCTAAAATTGAAGAAGATAACGGTATCGGAATGTTCGATGCACCCCAAAGGCTGTTGATGTTCATCCACCACCAAATGCGGAAGAATAAATTCATCGGTAACACCGTTGGAATACGATTGAGCTACCGCTGATGAGGCAGAAGTGGTTTTCTCCCCCGAGCCGTTTACCAAGGCATGATAAACCTTTGCAACGCGGTCCCAACGTTTGTCGCGATCCATGGCGTAATACCGCCCTGAAACCGAAGCGATATGGGTTTTCGTTTTAGTACATTCCAATTCCAACGATTGAATGAATGCGAGTCCCGATTTGGGGTCGCAATCTCGGCCATCGGTGAATGCATGAACAAACGTTTGCTCGTGGCCAATTTCTTGGGCCATGCGCAACAAAGCAAAAAGGTGTTCGATGTGCGAATGCACTCCACCGTCGGAAACCAAACCCAACAAATGCACTTTCGTTCCGTTTCGTTTCGACTTTAGAAAAGCATTTCGAAGGATTTCCAACTTTTCAAATTCACCGTCCCGAATGGATTTATTGATCCTCGCCAACTCTTGAAAAACAATTTGTCCGGCGCCAATGGTAAAATGCCCTACTTCAGAATTTCCCATTTGACCGATGGGCAAACCTACGGCTTCTCCGCAAGTGGCCAATTCGGTGTGAGGAACGGTAGAATAGAGAGCATCAACGAAAGGAGTGTTGGCTTGATAAATGGCATCGGAAGCATCATTGGCGCCGTGTCCCCATCCATCCATGATGATAAGCATTGCTTTGCGTTGTTCCATACGTAAAAAAGGCGCATCGAATCGATGCGCCTGTATTTTAATTCAGTTGTTTCATTAGGATTTGAAAAAATCGTCAACGCGGTTAGCGGTAACGAACTCTTCACGGAAGGTGTAAGCTCCGGATTTTTCTGAACGGCGAGCTTTGATCACTTTAACGATCTTCTCGTCAGCAGAAAGTTGTTTCTTTAGGGTTGCTACTACTTTCTTTGCCATGATTATTTAATTTCTTTGTGAACAGTTACACGCTTAAGAATGGGGTTGAATTTTTTCAACTCCAAACGATCAGGCGTATTTTTTTTATTCTTTACAGTGATGTAACGAGAAGTTCCTGGCATGCCAGAAGTCTTGTGCTCGGTACACTCCATGATAACTTGGATGCGGTTTCCTTTTTTAGCCATGATTCAATCGATTAAAGCGTTCCTTTTTTAATTACGCGCTTGATCGCTTCGGTGATACCCACCTTATTGATGGTACGCAAAGCAGAAGTTGAAACTTTCAACTTGATCACTTCTCCCGTTTCTGGAATGATAAATTTCTTTACCTGCAAGTTTGGATAAAACTTGCGCTTCGTTTTACGGTTTGAGTGAGATACGTGGTTACCGGTAATGGCAACTTTTCCTGTAAGATCACAAATTCGAGACATATCGCGCTATTTTTTGCACCGAGGAACTTATTTCAGTACTTTTGTACCATCTTCAATTCACCCGTGCGGTTCATTTTGAGGATGCAAAGATAGAATCATTTCGCAAATAATAAAACACTTCGGAAAAATTTATGAGTACTTTTTTACCATCGCCCCTTTCTCAGCGTTCCATCGATTTAGAAAATCAATTCGGCACCCACAATTACCACCCCCTTCCGGTGGTTTTAGACCAAGGGCTTGGAGCGAAGGTTTGGGATGTTGATGGTAAAGAATACTTCGATTTCCTTTCTGCCTACAGTGCCGTTAATCAAGGACACTCCCACCCGAAAATTTTGAAAGCCCTTACCGATCAGGCATCTAAATTAACGCTCACGTCGAGGGCTTTCTACAACAGCAACCTTGGAGATTTTTCTAAATTCCTTACCGAATACTTTCAATTCGACCGCATGCTGCCCATGAATAGCGGTGCAGAAGCCGTTGAAACGGCCATTAAAGTTTGCCGTAAATGGGCATATCAAAAAAAGAACATCCCCGAAAACCAAGCCATCATCGTGGTTTGTAGTCAGAACTTCCACGGCCGAACCACCACCATCGTTGGTTTTTCTACGGATCCCGACTCTACTCGCGACTTTGGACCATTTACTCCCGGATTCCAAATCATCCCTTACAACGACCTTCCCGCCTTGGAAGAAGCCTTGAAAAATCCCTACGTCGCGGGATTTCTGTTTGAGCCGATTCAAGGAGAAGCTGGTGTGATGGTTCCCGATGCTGGCTTTTTGGAAAAAGTTCGTGAGCTCTGTACTAAGGCTGGCGTTTTGATGATGGCCGATGAAGTTCAAACGGGTATCGCCCGAACCGGACAATTGCTAGCAACCTGTGCCGGTTGTTCTTGTAGTACACGATGCGAACGAAAATATGCCGCCAAACCCGACCTACTAATTTTAGGAAAAGCACTTTCTGGCGGCATCATGCCTGTTTCGGCGGTGCTCGCCTCCCACGAAATTCTCCTATGCATTCACCCTGGCGAGCACGGAAGTACCTTTGGTGGAAACCCACTTGCTTGCGCAGTGGCCACATCAGCCCTGAACGTTGTCGAAGACGAAGAACTTGCTCAAAAAGCGAAGGAACGTGGAGTTTACTTCCGTCAACGCATGGAAAAATTGATGTCCGATTTCCCCAAACTTTTTTCGTTGGTTCGTGGAAAGGGACTATTGAATGCCGTGGTCATTCGCGACGAAGAATCGTCGAAAACCGCATGGAATTTCTGTGTCATGATGATGCAAAACGGCGTTCTCGCCAAGCCAACACACGGAAACATCATCCGTTTTGCACCGCCCTTGGTCATTTCTGAAGTTGAAATGGCTCAAGCTTGCGACATCATCGAAAAAACGACCCAAGAATTTGTTCAAGCTTATCCTCAATTCCAATGAGCGAGCGTTTTTTAGACGGAGAAGAGCATCACCTTTCCCCCGGTGAAAAAGAAATAGAAAGCCAATTGAGGCCACAAAGTTTCGACGATTTTACGGGCCAAGAAAAGATCCTCGAAAATCTGATGATTTTCACCCGAGCCGCTACCCAACGAGGTGAAAGTTTGGATCACGTTTTATTGCACGGTCCCCCGGGATTAGGCAAAACCACCCTCGCCCACATTGTAGCCAATGAAATGGGCGCGTCGGTTAAACTCACCAGCGGACCTGTTTTGGAAAAACCCGCCGATTTAGCTGGTCTGTTAACCAACTTAGAGCCTGGCGATTTTCTTTTCATTGATGAAATTCACCGATTAAGTCCGGTCGTGGAAGAATACCTGTATTCGGCCATGGAAGATTTTAAAATTGATATCATGATCGATACAGGGCCGAATGCCCGAAGCGTTCAAATCGGACTAAATCCGTTCACCCTCGTAGGCGCGACCACCCGAAGCGGATTGTTAACGGCACCGTTGCGCGCCCGATTTGGAATTACGTGTCGATTGGAGTATTACGATGCCAATAAACTAACCGATATCGTAACCCGAAGTTCAGGGATTTTGGGCGTACCCATCGAGGAAAGCGGCGCCTACGAAATTGCCCGCAGATCGCGCGGAACGCCACGAATTGCGAATGCATTATTGCGTCGAACGCGCGATTTTGCTCAAGTAAAAGGAAATGGCACCATCGATCTCGAAATTTCCAAAATTGCGCTTTCTGCCCTGCACGTTGACGAACACGGCTTGGATGAAATGGACAATCGAATTCTTCTCAACATCATCGATAAATTCAAAGGCGGACCGGTTGGATTAACGACCATTGCAACGGCTGTTGGAGAAGATGCAGGCACCATCGAGGAGGTTTATGAACCGTTTCTAATTCAAGAAGGCTTCCTCAAACGAACCCCAAGGGGCCGAGAAGTTACCGAAAAAGCATTCAAACATTTAGGGAAATTGCCTCCCTCCAATACCGGCTCCTTGTTTTAATATCAATTTTTTATTTATCTTTAAGGCATGAAGATTTTTCTCATTGCCTTACTGCTACTTTTCGCTGCTGGCGTTTCGCATGCCCAAAAGCAAAATGGATTTCACATTCCACTTGAATCCGCTTATGGAGATCCCAACGACTTGACCCTGCCCTATTGGGTTCGGTTGATGTACCAAGAGCCGGTAAATGTTCGTTTGGTTCTTCAAGAATACGAAAAGTTTTATGTTAAAAATCCCTTCATTAAAAATCAACACACGCAGTATTTCAAACGGCTGCTCAAAACAAGTGGTCCTTTTCTAAACCGAACCGGTGTTTTTGAAGAACCCGATTGGGATACGTGGAGAAGGGAATCTAAAGAGGCGGAAGACCGCGCGAATCAAAGCCAATCGGTGGAGGGCTTGCCGAATTGGAATGGCATTGGCCCCTTCGATTTCGACAAAGATGCCTACGGCCGTTCGCACGCGCCCGGGGCCGCCCACGTATTCGTTACCCGTCAATCCTTGTCCTCCCCAAACATTCTTTTTGCCGGTACAGCCTCATCGGGCATTTGGAAAACGGTGGATTCCGGTGCGAATTGGGTTTTGGTAAGTAAATCGCTTTTCATTAGCCAAGTACGTGCAATCGCCATTCATCCTACCAATCCCGACACCGTATTTTTCGGTGGAAATGGAAGCATTTATCGCTCCACCGACGGCGGTAGCACTTGGTCTGTCGTTGGGTCATCTCCATTTACATCATCATCTCATACGGTTTACGATTTGGTGATTCACCCCAATCGAACCAACATCGTTTACGCAGCGACCAACAACGGCCTTTATCGCTCTACAAATTCAGGCATCAACTTCACTCAAATTTTATCGGCTTCTACATCCAAAGATTATTTTGATGAAATTGAAATTCATCCCACCAATGAAAACATCGTTTATGCCATAAAAAATGCTGTTAACGACCTATTCACCGAGTTTTACAAATCAACAGATTTTGGGCAAAATTTCACCAACAAAACATCGTGGCCCAGTAATGCTACTCTAATTGTTTCTCCTAGTCATCAAAGAAGAGCTGAAATTTCCGTTACTCCTGCATCTCCCAATTTGATTTACGCTCTTTTAGCTGGAGAATTTGGTGGAGGAACGGGGTTGTACGGATTCTACAAATCTTTGGATGCAGGAGAAACATGGAACCACACGTGCTGTGGGACCGGACCGGGAGGAACAGCAACTACATCAAATCCGAATATTTTGGGTTATAGTTCAACTGGTGCCGATAACGGAGGTCAGTATTATTACGATTTGGCGCTTCAAGCCGATCCGAGCAACCCAAATAAAGTTCATGCCGCTGGAATCATGCATTGGATTTCTTTGAATGGCGGCCAAACGTTTACCAATACAGCCAGTTGGTCGGATGCCGCCAACGTGAAATACGTGCATGCCGATATTCACGACATTTTCATTCGCAATAACCAAGTTTGGGTTTCGTGCGATGGAGGTATTTTCCTATCGGTTGATAGTGGAAAACTATCGTTCAACCGCCGACAGTACGGCATTCAAGGCACTGAGTTTTGGGGCTTTGGCATGGGACACAAAGATGCCGATGTGATGTTGGGCGGAACCTATCACAATTCCCATTTAATGAAGAACGGAAACGTTTACCAAAATGGTTGGATTTCGTACACAGGCAGTGCCGATGGATACCGCGGATTTGTGAATCCAGGAAAACCAAAAACGGTGTACAACGACAGCGGTAAAGACCAATTGGTGCAAAGCAGAACGCTTCCATTCACCCGAACCTCCTACGACAAACGTCCGAACGCGGGGTATTTCCCCGGTGAATCGTGTCCGTTGCGATGGGATCCCCGTTCCTATAATCATTATTATTCCGGAGTTGATTCCACCCTTTGGAAAACCGAAGACGATGGTGCATCGTGGACGGCGATCAAAACGTTTGCCAGCGGCAAAATTATCGATATTGAAGTTGCGTGGTCGAATCCCAATGTGATTTATGTGGTTTTTGCACCAACCGATTTTTACGCAAATAAGTTTATTTGGAAAACCACCGATGCGGGAAAAACCTGGACCAACATCTCCTTGAGTTCCGCCGTTACCAGTAATAACAGTTCGTTAGCCATGGATTTAACGGTGAGTGATTCTTCGGAAAACGACATTTGGGTTGGTTTGATCCACCCTTACAATTGGAACAATGCCGATGGAAATAAAATTTTCTATTCTGGCAATGGTGGACTAACTTACACCAATTGGACCACTACATTATTGAATGGGGAAGGAATCACCAACATTGAATTCTACCGTGGAAGTTCGGGAGGTATTTATGTTGGATCTAGAAAATCGGTTTTTTACCGAGACAAAACAATGAGCAACTGGGTAACGTTTGGCACCGGAATGCCGATTCCTACTGCTTCCGTTAAAATCCTACCATGGTATTTGGAAGGAAAAATGCGAAATGCCTCCAACCGAGGTGTTTTTGAATCTCCGGTTTATTCCCTTCAAAAACCATCGGTTCAAATTTCTGCCGATAAATTGAAGAGCGCATGCATTCGAGACACGCTTTTTTTATCCGATTACTCTGCTCACTATAAAACAGGAGCTACGTTTTTCTGGACCATCACGCCCAGCCCTTCTTACATCAGTTCTCGATCCGTTGAAAACCTCAAAGTGGTTTTTGGAACAGCTGGAAGTTATACGGTTTCTTTGGTCGTATCGGACAGTTTGGGCACAGATTCGCAAACCATTTCTTCCTTTTATTCAATCAGTGAAGGTTGCAACATCGATCCGATTCCGGGAAGTGCTTTGCAAATTTCTGCTGATGGGCAGCGAGCACTTACGGCTCCTTTGAATGTTAACAGTAACACGGTAACGATCACAGCATGGGTAAAACCATCGCAAATCCAAAGTGATTATTCTGGAATTGTGATGAATTATGCTGGAACGGCAAATGCTGGTGGTTTAAATGTTCGACAAAATAACGAATTGGGATACCACTGGCCCGGCGGATCGTGGAGTTGGAGCAGCGGATTGATCCTTACGCCGGGAGAATGGGCTCATGTTGCCTTAGTCATTACCCCAACTTCGGCAACAATTTATAAAAATGGTGTTGGTAGAACCCAATCCATCGCCCTATCGGCCTGCGAATTCCGAGAATTGACCATTGGGAGCTATCGCGACTGGACCAACCGAACTTTCAAAGGATTGATCGATGAAGTTTGTTTTTACAATCGTTCCCTCAATCAGGCCGAAATTCGAGAGAGCATGCACCTTACCAAAAGCGGAATTTATGCCGATAATTTGATAGCGTATTTTCAATTCAATGAAAATGAAGGACTCATTCAAGATAAAATGGGAATTGATCACGCATCTCTTGTTGCCGGTGCTGCTCGAAGCAGCAGTTCTGTTCCCGTTGCCGGTGGTGTGAGCGACCGATTGACCATCAATTCTTCCAACGCTACCACTTTTCCCAATACCCAGGTAACGATGAAATTTTCGAGTATCGGATCAAATCCGAACGGAGAAGTTGTTGTTTCTCGCTTAAATTTTCAACCCGATGTGGTTCCCAATTCTCAAGATTCCATGAGTAAATACTATTGGGTGATCAATAATTTTGGAAGCAATGCCTCGTTTTCTCCCATGCAAGAATTGTGGTTCAGAGGAATTGGATTCGTATCCCCTCAGCATGGGGCTTGTCCTTCGAAATTCAGTTTGTTCAAACGCCGCTCCATCGACGAAGGTGCGACTTGGCAAGCGTTTGGAGCGGCCGACTCAGCCACATCCGGAAGTCAAGGACAAGTACGTTTTGGATTGAACAACAACATCACCAGTTTTAGTCAGTTTGTCTTTACCAAAGGCACGCCTACTCCCCTCCCCGTTTCATGGCTTTGGTTCAAAGCCACTCCCGATTTCCCGGATCGTGTAAAATTGGATTGGGCTACAGCAACGGAATTCAACAGCCTTCGATTTGTGGTTGAACGCAGTGCTGACGGGCAACATTTCGATTCTTTGGGAGAAGTTCCAGCTGCTGGATATTCGCAAGTTCCATCCTACTATCGTTATTTTGATTCCATGCCCATCCACGGCACGGCTTACTACCGCATCAAAGAGGTAGATGTCGATGGTTCCATATCGTATTCCAATATCGAAGTAATCACCTACAAGAAGCCCGCCTCATCGTTTACGTTTTTCCCTAATCCAACCAAAGGCGGTCGAGGTTTATCCATCGATCATTCCTATGAAAGCTTATCCATTCGCATTGTGGATGCTCAAGGAAGAATTGTATTTCAAGAAAAAGTTGGAGCAGGATATCGAACGTTAGCAACAGAAAACTTAGCAACCGGAAGTTACTTTATTGTGATCGATGATGAAAAGGGAACACGTAAAATGTACCCTTGGATCATTCATTAAAACCACCGCTTTTTGCGGAAGAATAAAATGGTTGCGAGTACCATTCCCACCGAAATGGCGATGATGGCAAAAAAAGCTTTGTCAGAATCTTGCCCTGGAAGGGAAATGTTCATTCCGTAAAAACTGGAAATCAAGGTTGGTAAGCTGATACAAATGGTCACCAAAGTAAGGAACTTGATGACGTTATTCATGTTGTTATTGATGATGGAACTGTAAGCTTCGGTCATCTGAGCCAAAATGTTTTGAGAGATGTTGGTCATTTCAATGGCCTGAAGATTTTCAATCAAAACATCTTCCAATAATTCCATGTCTTCCTCGTAGGCTCGAAAAATGAGCATTCGCTTCAAGCGCTCCATCATGGCCTCGTTGCTCTTGAGAGCTGTGGTATAGTAAATGAGCGCTTTTTCATACTTCAACAAGGCCATAATCTCCTTATTTTGAAGCGAATTTTCCAACTCATCTTCCAGTTCTTCTACAATTTTATTGATGTTTCGCAGGTGCAACAAATAGCGATTCGCTGTTTTCCACAGCAACAAAAGCAAGAAACGATTTCGTTTTACCGTTGCGGCTCCTTTGACACGGCCTTTTACAAATTCAGAAATGATAACGCTTTCTTCGGTACAGGCCGTAATGATCAATTCTTCTGTTAAGATGATAACCAACGGAATGGTTACAAACGGTTTGTCAGAATCAACCCCAGAAAAATGAGGAATACGAAGGATAATCGTTAAATAATCATCTTCTTTCTCCACACGCGACATTTCGTCCACGTCTTGGAAATCGATCAAAGATTCCGAAATTTCGCCAAGATTTTGTTCAATCCACTCTCGATCGGACGGATCAGATCCGGTGATGTTGATCCAACAACCCACTTCCGGATGTTGCAACTCTTGGAGTTGCCCTTCTAAGTTTTTGTATATCCGGATCATCTTCCATGGAGATGGGGTTTGGTGGAACGATTATTAACGTTGGCGAAGTTACGACAATTTTTTACTTTTTGAAGTTAGGCGCGACCACCAATTCTTTTCCTCCGTGGTTGTAGTCGTAAAATCCTTTACCCGATTTCACTCCCAAGTTTTTAGCCATCACCATGTTAACCAACAACGGACATGGAGCGTACTTCGGATTTCCGAATCCGTCGTGCAAAACATGAAGAATAGCCAAACAAACATCCAAACCGATAAAATCGGCCAATTGCAACGGGCCCATCGGATGGGCCATGCCTAACTTCATCACGGTATCGATTTCTTCAACTCCTCCTACTCCTTCAAACAAGGTATAAATGGCTTCGTTGATCATCGGCATTAAAATACGGTTGGCTACAAATCCGGGATAATCGTTCACTTCTACGGGTACTTTACCCAAATTTCTGGAAAGCTCCATGATTTGCGAACAAACCTCGTTGGAGGTTGAATATCCGCGAATCACCTCAACCAATTTCATCACTGGAACAGGATTCATAAAGTGCATTCCAATGACTTGTTCTGGACGATTGGTAACTGCCGCAATTTTGGTAATGGAAATAGATGATGTATTGGTAGCCAAAATGCAATGAGCAGGTGCCAAAGCATCCATTTGGCGGAAAATACTCAATTTAATTTCAACGTTCTCGGTAGCGGCCTCAACGATTAAATCGGAGGCTGGAGCGCAAGATTCGATGGAGGTTGTGGGATGAAGATTGGCCAAAGTTTCGGCTTTCTTTGCTTCATCAATCCCACCTTTGGCCAGCATGCGATCCAAGTTTTTGGTGATGGTCGCCAAAGCTTTCTCCAAGGAAGTAGGATTCATATCCACCAAATTTACTTGGTAGCCATTCATGGCAAAAACGTGGGCGATTCCATTTCCCATGGTACCTGCACCGATAACAGTAATGTTTTTCATATCAAATTTTCTTTTCAATTAAATCCAGAATCATTCCATCCTTCAACCCCAAATAAGAGGCCATGATGCGTTCGACCTTGGCCAATTGCATCACCTTTTGGTAGATTTTTAATCCATGAACAATAACATCCGCTCGATCCGGATTAAATCGAAGCAATTCCAAACGTTCTTGGTAGGAAAGTTTTTCAATTTCTTTGATGGCTTTCTCCAACCGGGTCAAGGTAATGGCATCGGATTCTATTCGACCGAGATACCCAACCAATTTGCGGATGTTTCCTCCAGAACCAACCGCCAAGTCGATATCGTGATCGGCAATTTCATCGATGATGTAATCTTCCAATTCTATCCATTCGGCAGGATCAACTTTTTCTTCCAAAATACGAACGGCTCCAATCTTGAAAGAACGTGAAGTTTTCACTTTTCCATTTTCAAAAAGAGTGAGTTCGGTACTTCCTCCACCCACGTCGATGAACAATAAATTTTTGGTGGAGCGAAGCAGTTGTTCGTGGGCTTTGAAAATAAGGCGTGCCTCTTCATCCCCATCAATCACTTCCAAATCGATCCCGTTTTCAATTAGCTTTTGTTTGATTTCTAATCCATTATTGGCTTCTCTGAAAGCAGATGTTGCACATGCTCTGTAAGCATCTACCTCAAAAATTTCCATCAAATTTCGAAAAGCAATGGCCATTTTCAGCAGCTTCGCTTCTGTTTCAGGAGTTATTTCTCCGTGATCAAAAACATCGGTACCCAAGCGAATGGGCACTCGAATCAACTCCAACAATTTAGGTTCTACATTTTGACCCAAAACGTGGTAGATGGCCATTCGAATG
This sequence comes from Bacteroidota bacterium, assembly GCA_947501265.1. Taxonomy (GTDB): domain Bacteria; phylum Bacteroidota; class Bacteroidia; order UBA7662; family CANHCV01; genus CANHCV01. The sequence goes on along the minus strand of CANMVY010000007.1, from coordinate 6,325 downwards.
GCATTGGTTCCAATATCGATGCTCGCTATGTTCACGGCGCAAAGGTAAGTTTCGGTTTACAAATTGGTAAACAACCACTCACTAATTTTAGAGAAAAGTTGATAGCGAGTCTTTCCTCCATAAATGCCGTGATCTTTATCAGGATATGCTTCAAAATCGAAGGAAATCCCTTGATCCACCATGGCTTTCACCATCATCATGCTGTTTTGAAAGTGAACGTTATCGTCTGCTGTTCCATGGATCAACAAATAATTCCCTTTGACTTTATGGGCAAACGTTGAAGGACTGTTTTGGTCGTAACCATCGGCATTTTCTTGAGGCGTTTGCATGTAGCGCTCGGTGTAAATGTTATCGTAATAACGCCAATTGATCACCGGAGCAACAGCCACGGCCGATTTAAAAACATCGGCGCCTTTGGTGATGGCCAAGGACGACATGTAACCACCGAAACTCCAACCGTAAATACCAATTCTTCCTGCATCGATGTAGTTCATTTTTCCGAGCATTTTAGCCACCTCAATTTGGTCATCAATTTCGTATTTACCGAGTTGCTTGTACGTTGCATTTTTATACGCTACTCCACGCATTCCGGTTCCACGCCCGTCGAAACTTACCACGATGTAGCCCTTAGCACACAGACTTTGATGCCAGAAATAATCGTTTCCGCCCCAACGATTCACCACGGTTTGACTTCCAGGACCGCCGTAAACAAACATCAATACAGGGTATTTTCGGGTTGAATCGAAATTCAGAGGTTTCATCATCCAGCCATTCACGTCGAGTCCATTGGGTAATTTCACCGTGAGGAATTCTTTGGATGTTAGCTGAAAGTCTTCCAACTTCTTTCTCAATTTTGCATTGTCTTCCAAGGTGCGCAACACTTTACCATTGGAAGTACACAGAGTTACCGTTGTTGGGGTATTGGCATCGGAATGGTAGTTCAAGAAATAGGTACACGCTTCGTTGAAAGCCCCGGTGTTGACACCATTTTTCCCCGAAACCAAAAGGGGCTTTTTCCCATCGATGCCCACACTCCAGATTTGTTGATTGGCAGGAGTTGGAACGGCAGCTTGGTAGAATACCCGATTCTTGGCATCCACACCGTAATATCCAGTGATATCAAATTGACCAGAAGTAATGGGGTTCAGCGATTTTTTTTGAAGGTCGAAAAAGTAGAGATGATTGAATCCACTGCGTTCAGATGACCAAATAAATCCGTTTTTCTTCGGTAAAAAAGTGAGGTAATCGTGCACATCTACCCAGGTATTCGATTTTTCCTGAATGATGTTTTCAACCACCTGGGTTTGAGGATGAACAAAAATCAATTCCAATTGATTTTGATGACGATTCAACAATTGCATCCATATTTTTCCATCGGGAGTCCAATCCATGCGTGCTACGTATTCAAAGGCAGGAAGTCCTTTGATTTCAGCAATTTGATTCTGTTGAACGTTCATTAAATGAGCTGTTACTTTAGAATTTACTTCACCCGCTTTTGGGTATTTGAAGGTTGCGTTTTCGGGGTACAACCCTTTGTATTTGGCCATTGTGTACTCGGGCACAGCCGATTCATCGAAGCGAAGGAAAGCGATATTTTTAGAATCGGGCGACCAATAGAAAGCGCGAACGTATTCCAATTCTTCCTCGTACACCCAATCGGTTGTTCCGTTGATAATGGAATTTTTCTTTCCATCTGAGGTCATCTGAGTTTCTTTCATGGTCGTTAAATCCACCACAAAAAGATTGTTATCACGAGCGAAGGCTACTTTTGAGCCATCGGGAGAGAAGGTGGCTTCCCGTTGTTTTCCACCTTTGGAAAGCGGAGAAATTGCTCCAGATTTGAGATCCAAAACGAAATAATTGGAAAGCGCTGAACGGCGATAAATCCCTTCGGATTCGGTTTCGAGTAGCGCTTTGGATTCATCGGCCGAGAATTGATAATCGGACCAATTCAAAGGTTTGCCGTTGAACTGAATTTTCTTCCCATGAAAAAGGGTATCGGTAACTTTTCCTGTTGCGTATTGGTATTTGAGGAGATGCACCAACTTTTGTTCTGGATCGAAGGAGGTGGCGGCATAGTGTTGTCCATCATTGAGGCTACGGAAGCCGCCAACGGAACGGGCTGAAAAGGAATTTTTCAACCACACATCCTCCAAGGTAACGACCTTTTTTTCTTGAGAAAAAGCAAAAGCCGATAGCGCCATGGCGCCAAAGAAAATGATATTTTTCATGATGGGAATTTGATTCAAAAATAAGGGAAAAATGGAAGGAATAGAAACAAAAAACCCTCGAAGAATCGAGGGTTTTTGTTGGTTTATCGGGCAGCGCCTTTATTCGCTTTGGCCGCATCAATTTCCTTTTTCAAGGCCGATGCTTTGTCCATCATGTTGAGCTTTACGTAAATTTTTCGCAAAGCATCCATACCGTCGATGTCACCTGCCTTGGAGGCAATCGCAGCTTCCAAATAGGGAATAGCGGTTTTCAGTTTGTCGTTTACTTTAACAACGGCAGCCTCGTATTCCTTGGTTTTATTTGTAGGAATTTTATTGGCATCATCCATCATTTTGGCCGCATCGGTAACGATGATGGCTCCCATGTTGTAGTTGGAGAAATACGATTTAGGATCGGTTGCTAATGCCTCTTGGTAATACTTCATGGCATTGGGCATGTCCTTCGCCTTTTCGTAAGCATTGGCCAACACCTCCGTAATGGACACATTCTTCGGATTTAAGTCGTGGGCTTTCAACAACTTGGAGATGGCATCAGGAAGTTTATTCATTTCAATGTAGGCATTGATTTCTTCCACCATTAAATCGTAATTCCCAGGAAATTTAGCGATTCCAGCTTCCAAGGTTTTTAGATAAGCATCGTTTTTCTTTTGCTCCTTGTAGATGTTTGCCAAATCACCGAAGTGATACGGTTTAACGGAATCGGTTTGGGTCATTTGGGTATAGTAAAGCTCTGCTTTGTCGTAGATTTTACCCAACTTTGCGTTATACGCAGCATTATCAACCAAGCGAATGTGGTTATTCTTTACTTGTTCGAATTCGTACTTCATCGCGCCTTCGAAACCGGCAACCGCTGCAGGATAATCTTTTTTCTCGCTTGCACGAATGGCCATGTCGATCATGGAGCCATAAACTCCTGCTAAGCCTTGGGCTATTTCATCAACATACTTTCCTTTTTTGTCCAATTCCCGGCATTTTAGGAAGCTTTCTCCAGCAATATCCAAAGCATTGGGAGATTTTGCTTTAAGTTCTGCATCGGCATTAACTTTGGCATAAACCTGTCCGCGATACAAATAGGTTTTATCCCAGTTTTGTGTTTCAGGATGAACCGTTGCCTGATCAATGTATTCTTTGGCTAAAGCCAATGAACCATTACGTAATTCATTAAACGCACTAATTACGTTAGCTTTTTGAGCTTGGGTGGTGAAGGCGGTGCCCAAAGCGAGGGCAACTAGCCAAGATTTTTTAAGCATCATGTTGGGTTTCGTTATTTTCGTCTGTTAAAGGAACATCAGTGTTGTCGGTTTGGTTTGCTTCAGCAGCAGCTTCTGCAGCGGCTTCAGCCATTTCGCGTTCGTAATCTTCTTGGGTTCGAGCGATTTTTGCAACGGATGCAATGGATGCGCCATCTTCCAATCGGATCACTTTTACGCCTTGAGTGGCGCGGCCCATCACTCGGAATTCCATCATTCCAATGCGAATGGCCACACCGTCTTTGCGAATAACGATCAAATCGTCGAAATCGGATACTTCCTGAATGGACACCAATCTTCCGGTTTTTTCGGTTACTTGCATGGCTTTCACCCCTTTTCCTCCACGATTGGTAATGCGGTATTCGTCCAATTCCGAACGCTTTCCGTAACCATTCTCAGAGAGAACGAAGATGGTCGCCTGCGGGTTGTTTACACAAATCATGCCAACCACTTCATCTTTTTCATCATCCAATTCAATACCAATCACCCCGGTAGCTGTTCGGCCCATGGCTCGAACTTTACTTTCGGGGAAACGGATGGAGCGACCAGAGCGAATGGCGATAAGAACTTCACTGGAACCGGTAGTGAGATTAACCGCCAATAATTCATCGCCTTCACGAATTCCCAAGGCAATAATGCCATTGGCGCGAGGACGACTGAAATCTTCCAACGTTGTTTTTTTGATGATCCCGTTTTTGGTACAGAAAAGGATGTTGGTATTTTCGATGTACTCTTTGTCTGACAAGCTCTTCACCGGAAGGTAAGCCATCACTTTGTCTTCTGGTGGAAGTTGAATGATGTTTTGAATAGCGCGTCCTTTGGAAACTTTTCCAGTTTCGGGAATGTTGAAAACCCTTAACCAGAAACATCTTCCTAACTTAGTGAAAACCAAAAGGTAATTGTGGTTACTTGCCACTAAAACGTGTTCTACGAAATCTTCATCCTTGGTGGAAGAACCCTTCACTCCACGTCCACCGCGACCTTGCTTGCGGTATTCCAAAAGTGCGGTTCGCTTGATATAACCTTGGTGAGAAATGGTAACCACCACTTCTTCGTCGGCAATCAAATCCTCCATGTTCATATCGCCACCGGCGTAATCGATTTCGGAGCGGCGTTCATCACCATATTTTTCCTTGATGAGGAGTTGTTCATCTTTGATGATTTGGTAACGACGTGGCTCATTGGCAAGGATATCTTCCAAATCTGCGATGGTTTTCATGAGTTCATTGTACTCATCGCGAATTTTATCGCGTTCCAGGCCAGTAAGGCGTTGCAAACGCATATCGAGAATGGCACGAGCCTGAATTTCACTGAGTCCGAATTTTTCCATCAAACCGGCTCTTGCTTCGTCGGGATTCTGGCTATTTCGAATCAAGGCTATCACTTCATCGAGGTGATCGAGGGCGATGAGCAACCCTTCCAGGATGTGTGCGCGTTTTTGAGCTTCCTTGAGATCGAATTGGGTCCGGCGAACAATCACTTCATGGCGGTGTTCAACGAAATGTTCAATCATATCGCGAACATTCAGCGCCATAGGGCGCCCTTTCACCAATGCGATATTATTGATGGAAAAAGAAGTTTGAAGGTTCGAGTATTTGTAAAGAGAATTAAGGATCACGTTAGCGGAAGCATCGCGTTTCACTTCGATTACGATACGCATACCTCCTCGTTTGGAGGATTCATCGCGTACATCTGAAATTCCTTCAATTTTCTTTTCGTTCACCAATTCTCCGATACGAACGAGAAGATCTGATTTATTAACTTGGTATGGGATTTCAGTAACGATGATTCTTTCGCGGTTATTGATTTCTTCAATTTCAGATTTGGAACGAATCACCACACGTCCGCGACCGGTTAACATGGCTTCACGCACGCCTTCGTATCCATAAATGATTCCTCCGGTTGGAAAATCGGGAGCTTTGATTAAGGGAAGAAGATCTTCGGAAGTAATATCTCGGTTATCGATGTAAGCACAAATACCATCGATCACTTCGGAGAGGTTGTGTGGAGCCATATTGGTGGCCATACCTACAGCAATACCAGCTGCACCGTTCACCAAAAGATTTGGGAAACGGGAAGGTAGAACTCGGGGTTCTTCCAAGGTATCGTCGAAATTGAGTTGCATATCGACGGTATCTTTTTCGATATCGGACAGCATTTCTTCGGCGATACGGGTCATACGTGCTTCGGTATAACGCATAGCGGCTGGAGGATCGCCATCGACGGAACCGTAGTTACCTTGTCCGTCTACGAGGCAATAGCGTAGTGACCAATCTTGGGCCATTCGCACCATGGTATCGTAAACGGAAGAATCGCCGTGAGGGTGATACTTACCGAGAACTTCCCCAACGATACGTGCGGATTTTTTATAGGGTCGAGTTGGGCCCATTCCGAGTTCGTGCATTCCGAAAAGGACGCGACGGTGCACGGGTTTCATTCCATCTCTTACATCGGGTAATGCACGAGAAACGATGACCGACATCGAGTAATCGATGTAAGCGGTTTTCATTTCGTTTTCGATGTTTATATCGATAATTTTTCCCTCTTCAGCCATGGTATTGGTACAGTTTTATACTACGTAAAAATACGGAATAAACGTTGAAGATTTGGATGAAAAGGCGGAAGTAGGTTGGGGTATTTTTCCCCAAGAATTCAACTAAAATTGGGGATAAAAAAAAACACCCTTGGTTGGGGTACCAAGGGTGGTGATAAAAACCGGCGGCGACCTACTCTCCCACATTTTACTGCAGTACCATCGGCGCTGTGGGGCTTAACTTCTCTGTTCGGAATGGGAAGAGGTGTACACCCACGCAATAGCCACCGTGAAGCTTTTACAGTTCAACG
>CANMVY010000006.1 GCA_947501265.1 Bacteroidota bacterium | reverse complement strand
GACCATTGGTAAATGTTTGCCGCAGGTGGAGTTGTTGGGGTAAGGGTCGCAGTAAATGGTAAATTACTGCAAGTTGTATTCGGATTGAAGGTAATAACACCACGCGGTTTTGGATTAACAGTAATGATTACCGTATTGGAAGGTAAACGAAATGTATTTCCAATACAAGGCACTCCTTCTACAATCCTTCGATACCAGGTTGTAACCGTTAAAGAACCGGGCGAATAGTTTGGTGAAGTTCCGGCAGAAGGTACATTGTTCCATGTGGTACCAGAGTTGGTACTAAACTCCCATTGGTAGGTATAAACGCCATTTCCCCCTATTGGAGTGGAACCAGTTAATGGTGCTGGGGTAAATCCATTGCAAATTTCTTGGTTAGCGGAAATGATGTTGTTGGCCAACGATGGTTTAACCACAATGCTCATGGTGTTGGTTATGCTGCTGCAAACTCCATCGGTCACCCTTCTTCGATAAAAATAGGTACCAGGAATACTCATAGTTCCTGGGTTGTAATTAACTCCGTTGGATGTCCCTAAAGCTGTACTCCATGGACCAGAACCACTTGTTGCTGTTTCCCAAATGTAGGTAAGATTACGGCAGGTGTTATACAAATGATTGGTACCGGTAATGAGGTTGGCCGGTGCATTTTGACAAATCATTTGGAATCCCGAAATAACATCTGGCGTCAGGGGAGGGTGAATGGTTACATCTTGAGTTACTGGATCAGATATTCCACATTCATTGGTGGCTCTTATAGTCAGTTGGTAGGTCCTTGGACAATTATTAACTGCCTTTAATGCGATGGAATTAGAAATACTTGAGGTAGTTGCACTGCTAAAAGATAAACTGTTTGAACTCCAGGAATATTGGCTAATGGTTCCGAACCCTTGGTCGGCAGTAAGGGTGTGGTTGGCCGACTGAAAGGAGATGGTTTGATCTCCACAATATGCAATGTTGGGGCTAATGGTTAAGATGGGTTTCCCTTTTACAATAACCTGAATGGAGGTGTCGAAGGTGCCACAATCGTTGGTGGCCGACAAGCGAATGGTGTATATGCCTGGAATGGCAAATTGAATATCGCCGTTGGTGTTGGTGGGGTTGTTGATGGTTACCCCAGATGTGCCCGATGGTATTTGCGTGGTTCCCAATCCATTCCAAACACTCCATCTCCATTGTTTCTGATTGCACGTTTGGGAGATATCGGTGATGTTCGTTAAGGTGTACCGAACATTCGCACAGGAGGTAGTGGGATTTGCAGTGGAAGTAAAACGAGGTCTTAAAGAATCTTGAACACAGATAAATTTAATTAAAGAGTCTTTGGGGCAATTAGTTGTATTGGATACTTCAAGTAAAATTGAATAGGATCCAGATTTTAGGAATTTTATTGTAGGATTTAGACTTGTGAGTGAACCTATGATTACACGATAATCCACATTTTCTACTCCTGGAGAAATTATCCAATTACTTGAAAAAGTTGATGCGCACGTAGTTCCGTTTATCCAATTTGAACTACTTAAATTTGTAAGGGGAACATTTTCAGTTTTACAAATAATTGAATCTGGAAAACTGAAATTTGCTTTTGGTTTATTTGATACCCTAATTGGTGCTAAGGTATTTCCAGCATCACCGCAAGGGTTTGTAATGAACATCGTTGCTTGAAAAGCATTTGGAAAAGTATTTGTCCCTACAACTGAATTAACATTACAGGATGATTTAGTGAAAGTGTGAAAAATAACATTAGGTAAATTACTTTGATTAAATACTTGAGGTGGAGTCGCGTCATTTACTGTAAATGTGTAGACCGTTCCTGGAGGATTTGTATTTGTATTTGCAGTGTCAACCGGAAAACCAATGGTAATTGGACCACATAAACCATTGAGACTCCCCGGATTATTAATTCCACCGGCAGGCGTATTCCCATTGAAAAATTTATAACGACTTGTATCAGAGCATCCTGCTCTACTAGCAATAATGGAAATATTAAAATACCCAAGACTATTGTAGTTTTTTGTAGCAGAATTAAAACTTGTTCCCAAATCTACAATGGGTCCTGAACTCCAATTTATTTTATAATTTACATCAGTTGTGAGTGGGGTGTTATTGTAAACTGTTAAGCTGAAATTTGGATTACTTCGAGTTGCGCCACAATTTTTAAAAATATTTAATGTTCCGTCCCAATCAATTCCTGAACTTGCAACATCTAAAACTGATGTTGGCCTATCCAAAATTTTAAATATTGCAGAAGTATCTAAGTTTGTTCCAATAGAGCTTTTTCGAGCTATGATAAAATAATAATTATTGCCCAGTGGGGTTCTAGATGGAATTGGAAATGGAAATGAAAAGGATTGATTTTGACTCACATTTAACAGCTCAATGGTGTCAATATTTCCAGGCATTAGGGTAATGACATAATCTTGTCCATTAATAAGGCCAGTTAATGAATCTGTTTGGTAAGTACCAGCACATCTAGGGGGAAGAGTAGAATTCGTAAATTGGGGTTGCGAAAAGGCAATCGAGGTGAATTGAACGCAAATAATGAAAAAAAACAGTTTCCAAAAATTTATTTTCATATCGTTCCTTTATTATTGTAAATGAGATTTTTCAAAATTACAAAAATGTTTTGTAAAATTGATTCTCTTTAATGCAGCAATTAAAAAGGATATCAGTATTTTAGCAATATTGAAAGTTAAACTAGTACCAAAAAAAAGTATTATTCATGAAGAAAATAATTTCACTTTTTGCACTATTGCTATTGGGAATAAGTGGTTTCTCCCAATCCATTTCTTATCCTGATTACGAAAAAAAAGCAGATAGGGATGTTCACATAAAATCAGTAAACACCACAGACTACTATACCCAAATTAACTTTTTATATCGAAACACGAAAGATGATGGTCATTTTATTTTTCTCAACCCACCTCGTCATAAAGATGCATACTACATAAGAGCGAATGGGAAAATCTATAAGCTATTAAGTACTCAAAGTATTGCAAACAGTGATAGAACTAGCTTAGCTAGTCCCAATGAAGTTGTTGAATTTTCGGCTAGATTTGAACGTCTTCCTTCCTACACAACTCAATTTGATCTGATAGAAGGGGGTTCTGGAAGTTGGAATTTTTATGGAGTAAAACTTCAAAAAGATGAAACATCGTCTGTTTCCGCCCAAAAGTTTAGAAGAGATTACAATTATGTAACATTTTATGATTCAGATACCAAAACTTGGGGTGAATGGAAACAAGGGGACAATACTTTCGTGATTAATATCAATGAAAAAGGCGATATTGCTCACCTAAAGGCAAATGGAGAAACGGTGATTTATAAAAAATTGTCGGGGGTAGAAGAGGGGTATACTGATGAAGGAAATCACCACTATCAAATCATTAAAGCATTAGATGAAGATGGAAATGTTTTTAGATTTCAAATTTTTGATGATTCCAAAGTTGGTCTAAAAATGATGTGGGGAGATTTTATGATTCAATTTGCTAATTTTTAGTGCTTTGGAAAAGTAAATAATTGTTTCCGTAAAACAATTATTGGGGGTATTCAGTAGCTTTTTATCAACCTTTTTTAGAAAAAGTGCTTTCTTGACCATTCTTGGGCTGATTGCATTTCAATTAATTCCAAGGCGAGGAAGGAAAAGAAAAAGATAAAGTTATTTAATTTTTATTGCATCTTTCCTTTTCAAAGAGAAATATATACCAGATAGGGACAAAATAGAGATGATACTAACAATGATCAGATCTAAGTTTAATGTATAAGCCCAATTCAATCCAAATAAATCCTCGTAACTATCATGAAAGCAGTTTTTTAATTGTTCAATGGCATTTTTTGTTACAAAACTTGTTTGATTAGTAGGTTGAATTTCTACTGCAGGTGAAACAGAATTTGAAATGCTATCTTGAACAATGGGCATTTCCATTTTTATGTTTTTTTGAATGATGCAAAAACCTTCATTACCCCACCTCGACAAGGTGAAATAACTTAAAAATTCAACTAATGGAGAAGATATTTTTGCAACGATACCTGCAAGCATTATTTGAGGAATCAATGCAATTGGAACGAGGGTCATTACCTTTTCTGTAGTGTTAACAATGGCAGAAATAAATAAACCAAATAATGATGCTGAGATGGAAATGAATAGCATCCATAAAAAGGTATGAAATGGCGATTGCCATTGAGGATCTGTATTTGAAAAATTAATTGAAATAATCAGTGTAAAAAGGAAAGATTGAATAGCAGCAAAGGTGCCCAAAACGGTAATTTTTGAAAAAATGTATGGGAAAATACCTTGGTTAAACATTCGTTCGCGTTTGAAAATAGGTGCCTCACCCACAATTTCTCTAGCCGCATTGTTTGTGCCAAACCAAACCGCACTAACTGCCAATAGAAAGGGAACAGACATAGAAATGTGATCAAAAATCAAACAAATGAGTATAGCAATAATTGGAGCTTGACCAAGAAGGATAAAGGTATTTAAACGATCATTTAATTTGATATTAAAGTAGCGCAGGGTTAACCACCAAAATTGGGAAATCAAATTTGCACTGTGGTAGGTTCTCCTCTCTTTTGAAATTTCAATTTCTCCTAATTTTGGATGATTTTCTTTTTGCTGATTAATCCATTTTAAGGCATTGGGCATAGCCAGTTGAGAATAAACCTTAATGGTATCCTCTACTTTGAAATGACTTAAATAAGAATGGTGATCCCCATGATATACTTTATGGCCACCCTCGGCCATAAAAATAACAGAATCCATATAGTTGAGGTCCTCTGGTTTATGGGTCACCATAATCACGGTAGTTCCCTTATTGGATAAATTCCTCAAAATGGTTAGAAATTCTTCGATGGTTTGTGGATCAAGAGGAGAAGTTGGCTCATCCAAAAAAAGAATCAATGGATCTGTAAGAATTTCTACTGCAATGGATACTCGCTTTCTTTGTCCACCGCTAATTTTTCCGACTAAATTTTCACGTATATGGCTGATTTTCAAATCATCCATAACCTGATTTATTTTTTGTTGAATAAATTCATCATTTGTATTTTGTAGTCGTAGTTTGGCAGAGTAAAATAACGCTTGTTGGACAGTTAAATCTTTATGAACAATGTCATCCTGCGGAACATAACCTATTTGTGTCTTCAGGTAATCATAATGGTTGTTTAGTTCTAAACCACTGATATAAACATTCCCACTAGTTGGGGGAGCATCTCCATTTAGCGCTTTTAATAAAGTAGATTTTCCGCAACCTGATGGCCCCATTACTGCTAACAATGATTTACTTGGAATTTCCAATGTGCATTCGTGTAAGCCAATTTTCCCATTGTCAAATTGTTTTACAATTCGTTCTGCCCGAATCGCAACTTCCCTTGAAAGATCTTTATATATACCATTTAATGTTAGTTGAAATCGCCCTATGATGATATTATCCATGGGTGAAATTTTGAGATGGCCACTGATCCTTTTGCCATTTACAAATGTTCCATTTGTAGATCCTTCATCAGTAATAATAAATTCAGAATCGCTTCTCTTTTCAATACTAGCATGAACTCTACTTATGGAGGAGTGTGCTAAAATGACGTCATTTTCTTCATTTCTACCAATTGAAATTTTATTCTTGTTTTTAAATTTTTCTAGAATATTCGTTTGTTTAAAGTTGTTTCTAGTTTCAATATTTTTATCATGAAAAAAGTGACCCTTTGGGTAGGTATCAGGATTGTTGACTAGAAAAACTCCATTTTGATTTGCTAATCTAAGTTTATCTGAATTTCTAACTTGATATGGAACACCTGACGTTATTCTTTGATCATTTAGAAAAGTTCCGTTTGAACTGTCTAAATCAATTACAAATAAATTTGAATTTGAATCAAAAACTAATTGAACATGCTGTTTTGAAATAAAATCAATTGGAAGTTGAATTTGATTAGAGCTATCCCTTCCTACAACTACTTCGGATGGTTTACCTGGGACAAATGCAAATTTAGTAACCAATTGATCATTACAAATAAAACCAAATTTCAAAGGAATAGAATTACTCATGTGGCCTAATAAATTGAATTGTGGAGAGAAGTTTTTTATTTTATGTGAACTTGAGCAAATGTTTTATGGCTTTTAAACTGTTTAGGAAAGATGAAGTTATCTTTTTTAGAAACTTGCATCTTTTCGTTATTTGCGAAGTTTAAAATGCTATTATTTTTTTTGAAAAAATTTGAAACTATCGACTCAAACAAAGTTTTAACGTTAATCAAGGAATTTTCTTCACTATGGAATGGAATTCCCAAAAAAGTCAATTTCCCATTAATAATTACTTTTATGTCTATTGAATCCTTGATTAAAAAATCCGCCAAGTGATTTTTTAACGAATCTGGGAAAAAGCTAATTTCTACATTTAATTTGGCTATTGAATTTTTGGGTATTTTTAATGAAGAAATTGGGCTAACAATTGCGACAATTTTTTCCTTGTAGATTATTTTAAAGTGAATATCTTTTCCCTGAATGGTATACCAATTAGCATTTTGTAGTTCAATGTTTGTGGTAGATTTGATTACACTTTTATTGTAAGACTGAATTCTGAAAGAATCTATTTGTTTAATTTCCGGACTTTTGAAATTCAATGCTAGAACCAACATTGAAATTAAAGTGGTGATAGCCGTAATTAATACTTTTGACTTAATTTTTTTTGATATAGCCATTAATAAAATTAATTTGTTTTATTCGAATGGCAATTTATTCCATAATTATTATATATATGGTTGCTTGAACATTGTGCTCTTTTTGTGGAATAAGGATGAGATCTCAATAAATTTTCAAACACGTTGTACTCGCCTTCTTTGGATTCTTTTTGCATTCGGTTCCATAAATTGATATTTACACATCCATTGTAGCCAGCTGCAATCGCTAAATCAATCCCAGTTAAATCGCAATGGGTTTCTTTTTTTTGTCCGAAAGGAATGCTAGCGATTTGGGCTAAAACTGCAACTTCTTCAGTAAAAATTTTTTCCTTTTTTATTTGTTCTTTAATATGACCTAATTCATTATGATAAATTTCATGGCCAATGATACATGCCAATTCGTCGTTTGAATTACAAAATTGATACATTTGAGTGGTTACAAAGATTTTTCCGCCAGCAGTAAATGCATTTAAGTCTTTTGAACTTATCAAATAAATTTCATATGCAAATCCTTTAGGATTTTTAATTTGATTTGTCAATTGGTTTAATAAAATTCTTAGATTTTCGATTTCCTCTCCTTTGTTGATGAAAGTAAATTTTCTTTTGCAATCGCGCAATAAATTATTACCAACCATTTCTTCGTCCCTGATTGTTATTTTCGGTCCTATTTCATTGGTGATTTCGGATCCTAATTTCTCGAGCTCACCGAGGACAGCAGTTGTTCCATAATCATTTTTGTCATTTAAACAGCTGAAATCATAGCGGATCTCTTGATTCGCCTCTGGGAATTTGGGTTTATTTTGTGTTTCATCTGATGTGTTTGGATCAACAATAGGCTCTTGATCATTTTGAGTCGGTGAATCTTTAGAGTTTGTGGAGCCATTCGGATTTTCTGGATCAATTGAATTAGAATGATTGTCGGAATGATCGATTTCTGAGGTCTGATTTGCATTTGAATTTTTACGACCATCATCGCTTTCATTGATAAAAAAAATAATTCCGATTAGAGCGGCAATCACCAATAAGGTAATACTTATGGTTTTTATAATAGATTTTAAAGAGCCTTTTTCTTCAATTTTTAGTTCATTCAATGGTTCTGAGATTTCCTGATTGTCTATTGGACCAATTGAAGAATGATTTTGTTGTTGGGAATTGGAAGAAAAGTCTTTCCACCGAATAGGAGAGTCTAAACCCGGTTTTACGATGTCATTTTGATTCAATTGAACTGAACCTGAAATTTTTTTACCATTTACAAAAGTCCCATTGGATGAATTTTTGTCGGTAAGAAATATGTTTCCATCATTATCGAAAAAAAACTCGCAATGGTATCTTGAAACCGATTTATCAGATAAAATGATGTCGTTGTCTTTTGCGCGACCTACTTTAATTATTTTGTAATTCATATAAATTGAATTATATCCAATTGAAAGGCTTCAGATGACTGATATCTCTCTTGTTTGTTTTTTAAGGTAGCCTTTAGAAATATTCGATTTATTTCTTCTTCATGAGCTTCATCAATGGGATAAATTGCTTTCAATCGTGGCATTTTATTTTCAATGATTGCTCTAAATAAATCTTCTCTTGTATTGCAAGATTGAAACGGTAATTTTCCTGTGAGCAATTCAAACATGGTAACTCCAGTTGAGTAAATATCAGATTGAGAATTTAATTCTTTTTCTTCAACTTGTTCTGGACTCATGTATGAAGGGCTTCCCATTAGTTTTTTAGATGAATCCTCATTTTTATCTTTTGAAATTCCAAAGTCTACTAATTTAACTGAGTTATTTGATGACAACATGATGTTTGATGGCTTAATATCTAAATGTACCAAACCTTTTTGATGGACATAGTCGAGTGCTCCAAGAACTTCATTTAACAATAATGCCACATTTTGAATGGGTAGTGGTCCGGTGATGTTTTTCATGTAATCATACAGGTTTTCACCTTCTACATACTCCATAACCAGGTAATGGCTATTGTCCTTAATGATGAAATCTTTTAGTTTTACAATATTGGGATGATCCAAATACAAATATTGATTGGCTTCCTCAATAAACTTATTTCGAATGAAATCACTTTTAAACAGACTTGCTTTTAGTTCTTTTACAGCTACGGGCATCCCAGTATATAAATCAACCCCAAGGTAAACCGTAGCCGTTCCCCCTGAATTTAATACTTCAACAAGTTCTATGTTATTAATTCGCCTCATTTAATTTTTTTAGAAGGAATAATAAGTTTCATTCCAATGGCTATTTTTTCTTTTTCTAAATTTTGTCTTTGGGTTTTGTCAAGATTTTTATTTGAATCAACATTCAATTTGATTAAATCCTCTTTTGAAATTCCTAAATCAGCACTTATTTTGTTTAGTGTTTCCCCCTTTTTTACCAGGTGTATATTTGGTTTTTCTTCTTTTGTAACTTGTTTTAATCTTGATGAATCAATTTTGCCGGTTGTCTTTGGTTCAGTTGGGTTTATTTTTATTTTATCACCTTCAGTAGCGGTAGTTGGATCTTTTTTTGTAGGATCTTTAGGAATTACATCTATAATTTTTTCTTTTTTAATTTCAACAATTACGCTATCCTTAACAACGAAGGTGATTTTCTCTTTTTCACAAAGTAGATTAACGATTTTGCCAGATTCAAAATTTACAGTATCTCCTTCTTTGATATCTTCAATATTGTTGCATAAATATTCTTCTAGTTCTTGTTTATTTAACCTCTTTACATGAGATTGAATAACGCTTTGATCTTTATTTAAAAATATAAAAAGAATAGCAGATGTAATTAGAAGTAAAAATAATCCAATGGTTAGGGGCAGTTTTAATTTCTTTTTTGGTTTAGGTGTTTTTCCTTCAATTTTTTGGGTTGCTGAAAAATCATCTTGTTTTGATTTCTTTGTTGGATTGAAATGATGGAAGCTTGAAACAGTATGTGGGCTTTCCTCAATTAACACCAAAGAAACAGTAACATTATCGTTCCCACCTTCATTCAAAGCGGCAGTAATTAAATTTTCTGTAGTTACTTGCAAGGTATTCTCTTGCATTAATTTTTCAATGACTTGGTCTTTTACCATGCCGTTCAAACCGTCCGAACATAGTAAAAACATATCTCCAGCTTTAGGTAAAATAGGCGCTTGACAAATGGTACCTTTAACTGAAGAGGAAATTCCTAGGGCTTGTAATATTTGATTTTTATTTGGGTGATTTTCAGCTTCATCATCATCGATGATTCCTGAATTAACCAAATTTTGAACATAGGAATGGTCTTTTGTAATACGATTTAATTTACCATTTGAGCGCAGGTATAATCTAGAGTCACCAACATGCCCAAAGAAACACGCATCTCCTTTAATCAGTAAGATTACGGCAGTAGTGCCCATTCCTTTTAATTCTGCATTATTTAAAGCTGATGCAAAAATTTGTTCGTTTGCATATGCAAAAGCATGATCAATAGCTTGAATGATATTGTCGTATTCTTCTCGATTAAAAAAATCGAAGATGCTATTTACTGCAATTTTTGACGCTTGCGCACCTCCAACGTGACCACCCATACCGTCACAAACAACAAACAAATGACCATTTTTAGTTTGTAATTCTCCAAAATGATCTTCATTTGCATTTCGGACATGCCCAACATGTGAATTTGAATTATTTGTATATTTCATTTCGTTTTATTGCTTTTAAATGTGGAATGATAAAGTAATTTCACCAATTTGAATACAGTCTCCATGTTTTAATTCTATTTCAGAAACACGATCACCGTTCACATACAACCCATTAGAACTACCTAAATCTTTTATGGAATAAGAGTAATTGTGGAACGTGAGTTGAAAATGATTCCTAGAGACAGTTGGATGATTGATGACCCAGGTATTCCCCGCGTCTCTTCCCACACTTATCCGTGGGGATTGAATTTGATAACTACCAGTTTCTTCGCCAAAACGAAACTCAAACCAAGGCAAATTCCCTCTCTCAAGCATTTTGTTAAGTTGAACCTCTTCTTCTTTTTGCTTGATTTCCTTTGCCTTTTGAAGTCGCAGTAATTCTTCTTTTCGATGCTCTTCCTCTTTCAGTTTTTGAAGTTCGGTTTCTTGATTGGAGAGTTTATGTTCAGCATTTTTTTGCTGTTTATCCATTTCTTCAAATTGCAACTTTTGTTGCAATTCTAGTTCATTTTTTTTAATTTTATTCCTTTTGATTATATTGAAAAGAATAATGGCTACTCCAGAAAATAACAGGAAAAAAGATCCAGAAATGATTGGATTGTCTGAAATTATTTCGATAATATTCTTAGATGGAACTGCCAAACTGAAACCTGATTGACCTTCTTTAGAATCAATTTTAACCGTATGATTTTTACCATCTTTTTCAAAGGTAGATTGATAAGTAAACGGGTAAAATAATCCAGAATGTCTTTCAATAAAATTTGATAAATAAAGGTTGATTTCTTTTGATGCTAATTCAACTTTATTTGAAGTATTAGAGTAATACCGACCATAGGTTTGAATACAAAGTTCCTTGATGTCGTAAAAAGTGCTTTTTTTATGGAAGGATATTCCATAAATGGGAACATTCAACCTTTTTGAACGAGGCCCAGGCAATTCTCCAGTCAATAATGGGGGCATCGATTGATCATCTGAAATCACAAATATTCCTGTGGGAATGTTTAAATTTTGAGCCTCTAATAATTGAAGTGCTTCATTGATTGCGATATGAGTTTGAACTCGACCAAAGATTTCTTTTTTGCCTTTGTTTGAAATTTCATTAACCCTTGAAATTAATTCGTTAGTGTTATCGGTAAAATTGAGCTTATTTGGAAAAAGTATTTGTTTATTGATGAGGCAACTAAATCCGATAACCGCAATTTTATCTCCATTCTTTATGTCTCCTGTTTTTATCGCATTAATTAAAACATTTTTATACCAATTCATTTCTTCTTGGTTTCCCGAATTACGGACCAAGAATAATATGGATTTGTTTTTGGCAAAAGAATCGACTTTTTCAAAAGAACCGAAATTAACCATAATAGGTTTATCTTCTTCAAAAAACTGAATGTGTTCGGTTTTCACACCCTCAGGATCTCTAACCCATAATTTACCAGTAACCTCAGGAAAATTCTGTGTATTTAATTTCCTAACATCCAATTCATTTTTCTGAGAAAATGATTGGTTTGAAAAGAGTATTAAAAATAAACAAAAAACAGTAGGAATAGATTTCGTCGACTTTAAATGGAGATAAAAGTTTTTCATGGTTTTCTTTTTTCCTTATTCACTAGATTTGAACCTGAAGGTTGTTGATCCCATTCGAATGGTATCACCGTCTTTTAAAGGATAAGCCTTTTCAATTTCAATCTCTTCGTCGTTGATAAAAGTTCCGTTGGCTGCCATTTCATCTTTTATCCAAAAACTACCTTTTTTATAAAGAATATTGGCGTGTTTTCCAGAAATGGTACTATCTTTTGAAATGGTAATGGAATTACTTGGTTCTCGTCCAATGGTGTTATTTCCTTCGTAAAGGCGATAATCTACCCCCATAGGATCAAGGGTATATGAAAGGATCCAACCAACAATTCTTCTTGAGGCTCGGGGAATAGAAGGTTCCAAGCTTGTACCATCGCCCGTGTTTTGTGGATCTGAATCGGTAATGCCACCAATAAAAGTTCTAGATAAATCTTTTTTTTGCAATTGTGCACTTCCAGATCCAAAAACTTTTGTTTGATTTGAACTTGAGCTAGGTGTTCCAAAGACTTCTGTACTGGCGTGGTCTGTACCATGGGAAGTAACAGCACCAGCAACCATTGTTTTATTTAAATCATTATTTGCCAAGTTTTTTGAAGCGTCTACACTTTCTCCTGGACAGTATGGACAATGACTTAAATCTTCTTTGAAAAAGTGTCCATTTTTGCATTTTTTAAAACCATTCATAATTTTTATTTTATTTTATACATCGAACATAAAGTCCATAATTGCTATTTTGTACTTCTAGATCTTTTTCCATAAGAAAGGGCTCTTCATTTATTTCAGTCAATACCAAAGCATGGAAAATCTTAGCTGAATTACTTAGGCACCAAAAATAA
The DNA here is from genome assembly GCA_947501265.1 of Bacteroidota bacterium. GTDB lineage: Bacteria > Bacteroidota > Bacteroidia > UBA7662 > CANHCV01 > CANHCV01. Next base: position 103,527 of record CANMVY010000006.1, on the reverse strand, counting down.
ATTTTATTTCCAATATACCATTCATTTCTATCGTTCAATCTAAAACCTAAGGGTCTAATATTCATTCTGAAAATATCTTGACCTTTTTCTTTCCATAAGGGTAACCCATCGGAAAAAGAAGCATTTGATTTCAATAGGATAGCACCTTTTCCATCGTTAATAGCGTTGGTAAATTGAATTAATTCTTCTGCATCTTTCGTGTTGGGAATTCTAAGGCCTTTTGGTGCTAATTTGCCTGAATTGAGGGCGTAATAATTGTAGAGGTAGCCAAAAGACCCCGAAGTATCGTTTTTGTGGAAGCAATACGCAGGTATTTTACCATTAAAGGCGGAATCCCATTTTTCTGGTGTGTTTGCATAAAGAATTGGTGTTCCATCATTTAATTCTTTCACTTTTAGGTTGTTGTTACACCACATTTGTCCACCCACCGAAACCAAGTTATTTTCAAACTGAAAACGACTTATTTGATTTCGAAGTGAATCATTTTGAAGCGTTAATCTAATATTGTTTTTTGTTAGGGAGTCAATTGTTCTAGAATTAATGGATAATATTGAATCTTGTAGTTTAATTTTATTTTTTAAATTTAAGGCATCCTTATTGTTTTTCTGAGCAAAAATACAATATATATTAAATGAAAAAATAAAAAATAAGCAGTATTTCATTTGTTTAATATTTTAAAAATATCTAAAGTGATTAGTTATAAATCAGTGTGAGTAGTCTTCGTATTCAAAAGTTGCAGTTGAATCTTGTCCATATAAGTCTTCTTCTGACGGTTCGTCTTCAGTGAACTCTTCTGCTCTAGGAGCTTCAGCAGCCTCAGCTGGCATTGGTTCCTCAGCTGGCATTTCAGTTACAGAATCTTCAGTTGAATAAATGGTTTCGTTGTATTGCAAAATTCGGTCTTTTTCATTTAAATATGTATAACAATTTAAAATAGTAGCAATAATTGAAATAATTAATGCAAAAATCGATAAATATTTAGCAGCTGAGAACGTTTTTAAATTCTTTTGAAAATAAGAATGCCCTTCTCCTATTTTTTTCGATTTGAAATAAATAATTCTTGAAACAATTGAAATTACAAGGCCGACCAATCCGAAAGCCAAGGATGACAAAATTCCAATAATGGAGAAAAAAATGGAATAAAGTGGATCAATTGAGGATTTATTTTGAATCTTGTTTGAGATATCAGGATGGCTCTCAGAAAGGATTTCAGGAGGGCTCTCAGAAGGGCTTTTAGAAAGGATTTCAGGAGGGCCGGATTCATTTACCACTTCTGCATCTATGGCATGAATAAACTCAGAACAGGTTTGAAACCTTTCATCAGGATTTTTAGACAATGCCTTTTTCAGAATGAGAACCATTTTTTTGGTTATTCCAGGATAAATTTCATTTGCGGGAGGTAGGTCTTCATTAACAATACTGTTGTAAACTTCGTATTCAGTATTGAAATTGGAATAAGGATTAATTCCAGTTAACATTTGATAGAAAGTTATTCCTAGGGAATAAATGTCCGACCGAAAATCTGCTTTCTTACCTTTAACTTGTTCTGGTGCCATGTAAAAAACTGTGCCCATTTGGGTTCCAGTTTTTGTCATTCCCTGCATGCCATCTCCTAAAATTCTGGCAATTCCAAAATCCAATATTTTCACATCATTATCCTTTGTAACAATGATGTTGGCTGGTTTAATGTCTCTGTGAACAATTCCTTTTTCGTGGGCGTAAGAAAATGCGGAAAGAATCTTTTTAATCAATGGAATTGCATTTTCTTCAGGCATTGGACCTGTTATTTGAGAAATTTGATCATCAAGTTGTTTACCTTCAACATATTCCAAAATTAAAAACATTCCATTTTCATCTTCCAGATAGTCGTATAGACTTACAATATTTGGATGTTTTAAATGTGCTAATGTAGAGGCTTCGTTTTTGAATCTTTGCTTAATTTCTTCATTTTTTAGGTATTTAGAAAACAATACCTTAATCGCAACTTTTCTATTCACTTGGGTATGTTCAGCTAAAAAAACTGAACCCATACCACCTTCGCCAATAAGCGATTTTATCTCATAATTTGAAATCTGATTTCCAATCATTATATCGACTTTCTTTCATAGGCAAATATAAAACAAATCACCATTGTTTTTCCATGTAAATTGCCTTTAATAAAAATACAATAAAGAAAAAAATTGACGTTTGGAATTAAATTCATTGGATTTTGCCAATGATAATTAGGTAGAAATATCTTAAAGAGAAGAATAGGTAAAGATTTTATTTGATCCAATTCTTTTGGGGTACAGTTTTTTTGTAGATGAAGAAGCGATAGCCACTAAAACGGGTTTAGAATCAGGCTAGCTTGATTTATAAAGAATAGCAGGATTTTTTAATTTTACTAAAGAAATAAAAATAACAGAAATGACTTTAAAAAAAGGAAAAATTTAATTACTTCATTTTTTTGATATTTTTGTTTGTGTTAAGGGAATAAAATTTCGTTTAATAAATAATTGATGAAATACTATTACGTAGATAATAAAGTTCAAAAGGGCCCTTTTTCTTTTGAAGAGTTTTCAAAATTACCGATTACTGAAGAAACATTGGTGTGGCACGAAGGCCTAACGGAATGGACAAAAGCGAAAAATATTTTTTCTCTTCAAGAAATTTTCAAAAATAACAATTCGCCCCAACTTACGAACGAAAAGCAAATTCCCCCCAAAACTCCAAATTTTTTAGATCATCAACCAAACAAAGAAAAATTAGAAAGTCCTTTAGCCCTCAATAATCAAAATGTTGGTAATAAAAAGTACACCCAATGGTACTTTGGAATTGGAGCCTTGATTCTCCTTGGCATTGTTTATTTTATTACTTCACAGGTTAATTTATCACATGACAATCATTCAAATGATGTTCAACCAATTCCTATTGAAAATCCGACATCGTTAAATTCCAATGAAAATCAAAATACAGAAGAGGTTCCGATGGAAGAAGAAAATTTGGAACCAGCTCAATCAAATGATTACTCAAATTGGAGCGGAACTTACTATGATGAATTCGGAAATTTTGTAAATATCACAGGCCCTTCATCTGATGGAGAAGTCAAATTTCACTTTTCTACCAAAGTTAATGAAATTTGTACAGGAGAGGGTTTTGATGGATCTGCTTACCTTACGGGTTCTGCAGTTGCAAATTATTCTGAAGAGGGAACTTGTCACATAAATTTTACATTTAATCCAGGACAATTGGAAATTCGTATTTACGATTGTTTCTATGGAAATAATTGTGGGCCCTACAGCGGATTCTATCGAAAAAGGTAGTAAGTTTTGACATAGAAATACCATTTTTAGTGAATTAAAATTAAATTCATTCTTTTTGAAGAGTTATTATAGTTAAAGTAAATAACAAACCTTTAGGAAATATGTACGCCTAATTTATTGAAATTTTTTTTTCCTCGTGGAGCTTTGTAAATGCTGAAAAGAAACGAAAATTTGAATAAAAGAACTATTTGTTGTTGCCTAAAACAACCTACTATATTCATTTTTACTTTATCTTTGTTTAGTTACTAAAAATAAAAAAATGAATATGAACTTAACTTTATTGTTTCTTAACCAACCCTCTGATTGGTTAATTATTTTTATTTTTCTTTGTTTTATAATTTTAATTCTTTTTTTTATTTTCAAAGCAGGCCAATGGAGGGGTGAAGCCAAAAGAAATAAAGAAAAAGAAGAAAAGTGATTTCATTTTTCTTCTTTTTAAAGTAGTATTTTTTTTCAAATATTTAGATAAATTAGAATACAGAAAATTCCCTTTAAATTGTTATTTTACTTTTTGATTTTCTTGTTGTTATTAGAACTTTTCTCATTTGTGTACCATTCAATAATAAAATCTTTAAGTTTCTTCCAATACTTGTTTATTCTCTTTGGCTCTAGGCAATAGCGTGAAAAATCAAGTACTTGAATAATCACGTTTTTGAGACTGAGAATACATATAACTTCGACTCCAAGCCAATACTTGATACCTAAAACTACACCTCCTTTATTGCAATTTATTTCTGGGATGAACGAACCATCATCCTTTCCTTGTATAGATCGATAAAGTAGCATATAATGGAGTAGAGTAGGTAGATAAACATGGATTATAACGGTTTGCAGCTACCTGAAGGTGGGGCAATTGAAGCACTTCACTTCCAAGTTAGCACCAATGTTTAATTAACACACAATAGCCCCACTTTTGGGTAGGTGTTGTTGTGGGATGGTTTTAGTTAATCTCTCCCAACAATACAAGCTAAAATTTAAGAATAAAGAAATTCGTGTATTTTCGCAACACAATCTGATGAATCAGTTGACCAACCTCAATAAACTCTATTTATTCTTTCAATACATTATAATTTAAATGTTAGTAACTAGTTAATTTATTTTTTTATTCTAAAAGAATGGCAAAGGGGGTTTCGGAATTAAAAATCCACAGGTATAGTTGAGCTTCTTCTTGTCCCCAGCCTTTTACATTGTTCAACAATGATTCCAAAGAAACAACATTTGTCCATACTTGATCTCCATCTGAATCTACATAACAATTTAAATAGGGCAAATCTGGTTGTGCCTTTCTTTTTTTTGCAGTTGTATAGGAATCAAAAGTACATGTGGAAGAAACAACAAAATCTCCTTTGTAATTGTAAATAGATACTTTATAGGTCTCTCCGTAGATTTTCTTAATAATTGCAGAAGCACCACTTTCATCCCATGCAACAGGCCAGGGATCCCATGCATTTTTATAATTATTGAAATTTACTGTTTTATACCTTATGAAATTTATTTTGACACTTTGTGCGATAATATTTCCTTGTCCGAGGAATAAAAATAAAAACAAGATAAGAAAAAACCTTTTCATTTAATTTTAATTTTAAATTTTTGCCTACTTTTTAATGGATTTTCGGCATTCTCTTTTTAATTGTTGTTTAAACTTTCCTATAACGTTTTGCTGGTATAAGAAGTTGGGCATTTCGAAGCGCTAAACTTTCTACCTAGTACATAAGTTGATACGTGGTAGAATAATTAATTAACCATTCAAACCCTAATTTCTTTAAACCAGCTGTTATGGGCTTGTTATGCTTTATAATCGTCCGACTTTAAATGTTATTGTCTTATTACCTGCATGGTCTTCATATTTAATGATTTTAAAGTCCTTTTTAACACTATCATATTTCATTTCTATTGAGCCATATTGCCCCATACTTCCATTATCTGAAAAAAGTGAAAGTATGCCGTTTTCATAATTTAAATTATTCATCATGAATACCCAATCACAATATTTATAAGATTTAAAAGTATTAAAATTTGAACTGAGATAAATGCAGAAAATCGGCAGATTGTCTTTATCATCAAATAGAATTATAGCTAAGTCCTTGATACCATCTTTATCAAAATCAGAGCTTGAAGCTGGTCCTAATTCTCCATTAGCATCTTTCAATTGATAACCATTAGGTAAGTGCTCATAATAATTGATTTGACTTTGTGCTTTTGCAAAACAAAATGTAAATAACATTGTTACTACAATAAATAAAAATTTCATTTTAATTTAATTTATTTTATTCCTACTCTTATCGATTTTCAGAATCTTCGCTGTTTTTTAAGTGGTTTTCTTGGCTCCACTGTTTTTTGTCAGCATATTTATGCTCTTAAGATGAGTCAATTCAGTCTTTCGGTGGTTCTCTTGTTTGACCGCTATGTTTATTCATCTTGCCCATAACTCTTTAAAAAACGCTTTTTTTCTTCTCACAATCAGCCCAAATTGAGATAATTGGTGTTTTTTTCAAGATTTCTCAAATCTACATATTATTTGCAAATTATCAAAAGTTTGGTAAGCTATAAATTTTACAACTGTACAAAGAAGGTAGTTGCATCATTTTTTAATCCATTTTATTCCCCTTGGCGTATATTGGCAAAGACGCAGGTAAATCAAGCCTTAAGAAATCATTTTTCTCGATTGATAAAATAAACTCTTTTGGCACATAGCCAACACTCGCCACGCCCTGCTAATGGCTGCTTTTTTATCTTGCCGTATTTCTTCTATAATCGATCGCTTTGGGCAGGGCTTTAAAGATTTTTTTCGGTAATGTATCCGATATTACCGAGGCTACTAGCAACGTAAAATATGCATTGGAAAACTTGCAAACTTCAGCAGACCAGGTATAGGAATAAATTGCTAAAACCAATTACCTGTATTGCCCTAATTCTATTCTATTTCCAAAAATGATAAGGGATCAAATTCAAGGTATTTTTTGAATATTTCTAAACTTTCCCGGAGTGTGGCATCGTGATGATTCTTCCATTGTTTTTTATGGAAAAGAACAAATGCAAACTGCATCAGGCTAAATTGAATTTGAATTGGACCACATAAATATTCATATTCCTTTAATAAAGGAGCAAATCGCCCAGCTGCTAACTCAATGGTATCAGCATTTCTCATTTTCCCAAAAACATCTTCAATAAACTTTTGGTGCCAGTTCTTTTCAATTTCTACCCTGTATGCATCTGGAAAATAATAGTCCATAATTACTTGCAATGATTCAGGTGTAATTTTTCTGGTTTTTGACATGGTTTGATCTTTTATTTATGCAAAGGTTTGCCTGAGTAATGCAATGGGTCTTCACCGTAGTAATTCCCTTGAAATCGTAATTCTTCATTCACACTTGAATTCATCTTTGCTCCAAATGGAGAAATAATGTACTTAAGTTTTGATTTCATTCGGGTAATTTCAAAGTGTTTCACCAGTAATTGCAAAGCATTTCATTGTATAAAATCGCATATCAAACCTAATTCACTTCCGCCAAAAAACTTAATCCATTGGCCAAAAATTACCCACAATTTTGCTCATGAAAAGTCATTAATAAACCTTGTTCTAATTACCACATTGATAGGCAATGAAAACCATTTTTTACTTACAATTTCAGTGATTAAAATCTTATCCACAACCCTCATTAACTTCCGTTATCCCAAGACAAATAACCTCCAGGGTTTGCCTACAATTTCACAGTTTCAAACCCTAATCAACCACACCTAAAAAATGCCAGCGTTTACCTAAAATTTCACTGATTGAAAACCTATCCCAAAACCTCTGTGTAAGCTCCACTGTTTGAGTGCCATTCAATAATAAATAACTTCATTGGTTTACATTTAATTCCCCTTGGGGAATTAGGGATTCGTAGGCACATCAAGCCATAAGAAAAATAGGTTTTCTCGATGGATAAAATCAATAAACTAAGCACATAGCCAATACTTGCCACACCCTGCAATAGTCTTCTTTTTTCGCAAGTGATAATTGCAATTAAAGCATAATGAATTTGCTCTCGTTTATCTAGTGATTTCTCGTAATCGTTATTTGAGTTTTTACCACTTAAATACACTCAAAAAAATGCCGTTTGTATATAGTACTTAAACCAGGTCTAAAAAACCAATTTTAATTCTATGCAAACCTTATCTTCCAATACATCAAAAAATTAAGCGGAAATACTCCAAAACGCATTTTTGAGTAGTAGGAATATTACATAGCAAACCTTCTACCATTTAATGCAAAATGAATATGTAAAAGAGGTCCAAATTAATTACCATTTTTGAAGACGATGTTTCACCATTATCCCTTGACATATTTCACTTATACATTGCCGTTTGAATAAAGTGATTAAATCAGGTCTCAAAAACCAATTTTAATCATAGGCAAACCTTATCCTCCGATACATCAAAATAGTAAGTTGAAATACTCCAAAACGCGTTTTTAACGGTTACTAATAATACATAGCAAACCTTCTACCATTTAATGCAAAGTGAATGAGTAAATGTGGTCTAATTTAAATGCCATTTTTGTTCACTATGATTTACTACAAACCTTGTACTGTAGTACATTACTATCCATTGTTTTCCCTGCGATTTTTTATTGTAGTGCAATGTGTAATTTTACTGACTATTCTACCCCAATGAATACTTATTCCAAGGCCTTATTATGAGGTTTAGTATTACACATTTCATTCCCTAAATTACTCCAAGATAACCTTAATGTCATTCGAACCTTGAATTGTCAATGTAGGATTATTAAATGGAGCAGAATAGGGGATAAACTTGTCTCATAGGCAAATCAATCCCCCAATGAATTGCTTTAATGACAAGTGGATATGCGGAGTTGTAACTTGTTGAATTTGAGATGTTTTTGAATTCTGTGGTATTCCCAAGAATACACAACTTTCGTTCACAACATTCGTGCAAAACAGGTCTACAAAACACCTTTTCAGAACCTTATTTCAAAATATCTCGCAGCCGTTCCCGCAAAGCCAATGTCGTTGGCTCGAATACGGCCTGCAATTTCTGGGATGAATCCCAGCCCTCCTGAATCATTGCGTGATGGATGATGGGAACCTGAAAGGCCTGAATGGAAATGGATGTACCATCGGCAAGCTCGTCGTGAATATGGAAGGAATACAAAAAATAACCAAATTGGGATAAAACGATTATCCTAAAAATCGCCCTTTAAAGGGTCAAGAGAGGCGAATTTGCTAAGATTTGTGAAAAATTTAGCAGCGGTTTTAGCAACGGTCAAAAGAAAAGCCATTGATAATCAATGGCTTAACTCCGCAAAATGCGGTCCGGACGGGACTCGAACCCGCGACCCCATGCGTGACAGGCATGTATTCTAACCAACTGAACTACCGGACCGTGGTTTAGGGTGGTGCAAAAATACAATCACATTGTGTTTCTGCAAACTTTTTTTTAAAATTTTCTTGTTTATCCTACAAATTAAGCCATTTCTTCCGGCTAACCTTTCCGTTTTCAATTACTTCAATGAAATAAACTCCCGAAGAAAAATGATCTAAAACTATTTCCGTTTGTCCAGCACGAATCCCCATCTCGCGAACAATCGCCCCCATGCCGTTCATCACTCGCAACGATTTTGATCCCATACCCGAAAAAGCTACCGTCAACGAACCACCGGAAGAAGGATTCGGATAAACCATCCATCCTGCATCTTCCGCCGTCTCCTGGATCCCAATGCCGTAACCCCTGCTCGCAACGAAATCAGAATAACTCGAAAAAATCCCGCAATAATCGTTCGGATTGAATGGACGAATTCGCCAGAAATAGGTGCGACCTTCCGTTAACCTCCAACCCGTGTACAAATACGTGCTGTCGTTCACCACGGTTTCAAAAACAGGATTAGTAAACGCAGTCGAAGAACTGATCTGAAGTAAATACTGACTCGCATTGGGCGTGGAAGTCCACCGAAAACGAGCGAAATTCCGCGGAATGTTCACGGTGCCAGCCGGTGGGTAAACTCCAACACTAGACATGGGGCCCTTCTTCGGATTCATCGGAGCTGGCCATACCGAGAAATTAGCCCTGAAATTATCCAAGGTGTAACGCATGGTACTTACTTGCTGATTCGAAAAACGATTCTGACAAGCATCACTGGAATAACTCATGTACAACGTGCCATCAGGGCGGTACGCATCCCCGTTGAAATCTCTCTGTGAGCCTCTATAAGGACATCCCCAGCGGTTGCCGATAAAATCCGCTTCGGTATCGCAAAAGCGATCACCAGCCGTACCACAATTAGCGCGTCGACGTCCGTTGGTGGTGTCATTCGGATTGCGGGTAACCAATTCACTTCCCGGTGAAGACGGAAAACCAGAAGTCCCATCAAAAGGGTGGGGAAGCGCTAAATAATGTCCCATTTCGTGGGTTAATGTGGTTCCTTCAACACAGCCCGTACTCAATACAATTCCGCCTTTAGCTCTGGAATTAGGCCCTGGTCCTGTTCCTGGGAAATAGGCATATCCGCAAAGTCCTAATGCTGAAATATCGCAGATGTACAAATTACACACGTCGTTTCGGTTATAGCCCAACATCATTTGATCGGCAACCGTTTGATCGGAAATACTGTAATAAACCGAGTTGAAAATGGGCTGGGGAGGCTCAATCATGTAGAAACGAATGTTGGTAGAATCGTAACGGTTGTTCAACTCACACAACATGTTTAAAATTCGGGTGTTGTTCACGATCCCAGAACCGTCGTTATTGGCTACTGCAAATATTTTCAACGGGACATATTTGAGATTTTCAGGATTGGGGTAATTCCATCGCAAACTGGTATCAATAGCGTCGATCATCTCCCAATACGAAGCTGTTGGAACCGTACCGCAATTACGATTATCAAGGTTTTGTGCCTGTGCCAACGTTGCAAAAAGCATCAAAAGGCCTAAAATTAGATTTCTCATGCTTCAAAAATAAAAGTTTTTCGACCTTTTTGGGGAAGAAATTCATCAAACTGAAGAAAAAATGAAATTACATTTCTTCTGCATCCACCCTTTCAGCGTGATGAACCCCTTTCACTTGCATCAATTTTCGAATAATTTGGTTGATGATGGAAGTATCTTTCGCATACAAGAAGATGGTGCCATCGAAGGTGCCATCGTGGGAGAAAATCTTCATGGATCGCATGTTGATTTTGAAGTCGCTGGTAACGACTTGGGTAATCCCTTGAATGATTCCAATTTCATCGATTCCTTCGACCCGAATTCCAACCAAAAACAAGATTTCCTGACTGCTTCCCCACTTGGATTTTACCACTTTGTAGCCAAATTTAGCGAGTAGTGAAGGTGCATAGTCGCAGTTAACACGGTGTACTTCAATATGATCGGTGCCAACGAACCCGAAAATATTATCACCAGGGATGGGGTGACAACAACTTGCCAAACGGTATTCCAACTTGGAAATGGTATCGTCTAAAACTAACAAATCGTCGTTTACGCCTTTGTTGGAATTGATAAATGCTTCGAAATTTTCGGTGGCCTTGGTTGAAATTTCTTTCTTGTTTTTCCCCCTTTGCTTGATGGATTTCTTGATGTCTTCTTGAGTAATTTGACCTTCAGAAAGTTTTTGATAAAACTCCAAAGAAGTGGTGGTACCCAAACGATTCTGAAGAAATAGCAACAAATGCTCGTCCATGGATACGTTCAGTTGCCGAAGAATGGCGTTTAATTTCTCTTGGCCACGTGTCGATAATTCTTGAGCTTTCTCTTTTAAGAAATTTTTGATGTGGGATTTAGCTCGGTGGGTTTTAACGAAATTCAACCAATCGTAACTGGGTTCCTGAATGTTAGAAGTGAGAATTTCTACCTGATCACCTGTATGTAATACATGACTCAATGGAACCAATTTATGGTTGATTTTCGCTCCTATGCATTTCATACCTATGTGGGAGTGAATTTCAAATGCGAAATCAAGTGCAGTGGTCCCTTGAGGCATCGTGATTAAATCTCCTTTTGGCGTAAAAACAAAAATGTCGTGAGCGAATAAATTGGTCTTAAAATCGTCGATGAATTCCAGGGCATTGGGTGAAGGATCTTCAAGAACTTGTCGAACCTTGTTCAACCAATCTTCAAAAGCCCGATCGGCCGCTCCAGTACCCGTATCTTTGTACTTCCAATGAGCGGCCAAGCCTTTTTCGGCCACTTCATCCATTCGGTTGCTTCGAATTTGGACTTCCACCCATCTTCCTTTCGGTGTCATGACCGTGGTATGAATGGACTCGTAACCATTACTCTTGGGAACCGTAATCCAATCGCGTGTGCGCTTGGGGTTGGGCGTATACAAATCGGTAATCAACGAATATACGCGCAAACAATCTGCTTTCTCAGTCTCTAACGGTGCATCCAGAATAATTCGAATCGCAAAAATGTCGTAAACCTGATCAAACGAAATGTTTTGTTTGATGATTTTTTGTCGGATGGAATACACCGATTTCATCCTTGCCTTGATGTGGTAGTGGAAACCGAGTTGATCGAGGTGTTTTTTGATGGGATCGGTAACGTATCGAATGAAACGATCACGGGCCTTTTTTGAATCGGCCAGTTTCATTTCAATGTCCTTGTATATTTCGGGCTGGGTGTATTTTAAAGATAAATCTTCTAAATCCGATTTGATATTGAATAATCCCAAACGATGGGCGAGGGGAGCGTAAACGAATGAAGTTTCGGAGCAGATTTTCAGCTGTTTCTCTTTGGCCATGGATCCAAGAGTTCGCATGTTGTGAAGTCGATCGGCAATTTTGATCAACACCACCCGAACGTCGTCGGCCATGGTAAGCAGCATCTTTTTAAAATTTTCTGCCTGTTTACTCACCGTTTGTTCTGAGAATTCAGAAATTTTGGTCAGCCCATCTACAATTTTCGCTACCGTTTTTCCGAATTCCATTTCTAAATCTTTCAGAGAAATATCGGTATCTTCAACCACATCGTGCAGTAATGCAGCGATGATAGAGGTGGTTCCGAGGCCTAGTTCTTTGGAAACAATTTTAGCAACAGCCAGGGGATGAAGGATGTAGGGTTCTCCACTTTTCCGACGCATCTCTTTATGAGCGTCGGCGGCCATTTCAAAAGCTTTTCGAATTTGCTTTCTTTCGGCAATAGTGGTATTCGAACGGCAACTGCGCAACAAATCGGAGTAGGCCGAAAGGATGATTTTTTTTTCTTTATTTTCGTCAAATGGTGGCATGATGCAAATTTAGTCACTATATTTGCACCCCGTTAAGGTTTTCTTTAACGGAATGCGGGTGTGGCGTAATTGGTAGCCGCGCTAGACTTAGGATCTAGTGCTTCACGGCGTGGGGGTTCGAGTCCCTCCACCCGCACTAATCGGGCCCTGAAAACAGGGCCCTTGTTATTTAAGAACAAAATTTTAGAATTGTGAATATTCAACTTATCGACTCAGGGAATCTGGAAAAGAAGTTAACCATTACTTTGGAACCTGCTGATTATCAGCCTGCTTACGAAGGCGGATTGAAGAAATTGAAAAATACGGTAGCCATGCCAGGATTCCGAAAAGGGATGGTACCAGCCGGCATGCTAAAGAAAATGTACGGCACCCAAGTTCTCTTGGATGAGTTAAACAAAGTGGTTCAAAATTCGGTTGATCAATACTTGAACGAAAACCAAATTAAATTTTTTGGCGGCCCTATGCCTGATAGCATGTTGGATGGTGAGATTACTCCAGATCGTTCTTACGAACTAACCTTTTCTTTAGGAATCCAACCCGAAATTAAAGCTGATTTCCCAACTTCACAATCGAGATATAAATTGATTCCAGCGGAATCGACCATTCAAGAGTACGTTGAGAATCTTCAAAAACAACATTTCCACGGTTCATATCCTGAAGTTGCTGAAGCCGACGATACCATTTTCGCAGGTTTGAAGCAATTGGATGAAAACAACAATCCGATGGAAGGTGGATTGCTATCTTTTTGCTCCTTCAAACCATCGGAATTGAAGGACGATAAATTGGTGAAAGAGTTTACTGGTGCTATTAAAAGCCACGTTACTGTGGTTGATTTGGTAGCCATGTTTGGTTCGATCGAAGCAGCTGCAGAAAAAATGCAAAAAGGTGGAGAACAATTGCCCGAGATTGGAACATCTATGGAATTGACTGTTCGTTCCATTTTACGTGAAGGATTGCATGAAATTAACCAAGAATTATTCGATCACGTTTACGGAGAAGGAGTAGTTACTACGGAAGAAGATTTCATGGCTCGCATCAAGCATGAAATTGGTGGCGGAATGGAAACCGAAGCCAATGCTCATTTCTTCCGCGAAGTATTCGAATCGATTTACCATAAAACTACGTTTGATTTGCCGGAGCCATTCTTACAACGTTGGTTGAAGGAAAACTCTAAGTCTGAAATCAAGGAAGGCGAATTTGATGCTTACTTTGAAGGATTTAAAGAAGATATGCGCCGCAACTTGGTTTTGGAATCGATTCTTGCAGCCAACCAAGTTCAAATTACCTATGATGATTTGAATGAAGAAGCCGAGCGTTATGTACGTCAGTATTTCGCGCAATACGGCATGATGGATTTAGAGCCTGGCATGTTGCGCAAACAAGCGGATGATTTGATGCAAAACGAGCGTTTTTACAACCAAGCCGTTGAAAACGCCAAGAACCGTTATTTTGCCGATTTGTGCATGAAATTCGTTCAGCCAGAGGATCAGGAAATTCCTTACGAAGAGTTCAAAAAATTAACCGAGTCTAAATAATTCTAATTACTTTTGAGCATGGATTTTGGTAAAGAATTTAGAAATTATGCGGTAAAGCACCAAGGCATTACCAGCATGTACGTGGATCAATTCATCACGTCTTCCATTGTTGGAATGACCCCGAATGTAATTGAAGAACGCCCCATGAATATCGTTGCAATGGACGTATTTTCTCGATTGATGATGGATCGCATCATTTTCTTGGGAGTACCCATTTACGATCAAGTGGCAAATATTGTTCAAGCTCAGTTGTTGTTCTTGGAAAGCACCGATTCTTCTCGTGATATTCAGTTGTACATCAACAGTCCAGGAGGTTCGGTTTATGCTGGACTTGGAATTTACGACACCATGCAATTTGTTGCTCCAGATGTAGCTACCATTTGTACCGGTATGGCTGCTTCTATGGGTGCTGTTTTGATGTGTGCCGGAGTGAAAGGAAAGCGTACTGCCCTTAAACACAGCCGAATCATGATTCACCAACCTTTGGGAGGTGCACAAGGTCAGGCCAGTGATATTGAAATTACTCACCGTGAAATTCAAAAGCTCAAAAACGAACTGTATCAAATCATTGCAGACCACAGCGGTCAGCCTTTTGATAAAGTTTGGGCAGATTCCGACCGCGATCACTGGATGATTGCTCAAGAGGCCAAGGAATATGGCATGGTCGATGAAGTTCTCGAGCGAACCGCTAAACGTTAATGTTTATTCGCCCCGCTCCAACGGGGCGATTCTTTTTTACGTCACTTTTTTATGTCAAAAAATAACGCTACGAATTGTTCTTTTTGCGGACGAAGCAAAAACGAAACCGATTTATTAATTACCGGCATGGATGCCCATATTTGTGGAGATTGCATCGAGCAAGCTAGTAAAATCATCCAAGAAGAAAAGGTTGCTCATTCTGGCAAAAGCAAGAAAAAGGGCAAAAGCAAAGATATTCCCAAGCCAACGGCCATCAAATTCTACCTTGATCAATACGTTATAGGGCAAGAAAAAGCCAAAAAAGTATTGTCGGTAGCGGTTTATAATCATTTAAAACGCATCGATCAAAACTTAGATGCTCAAGATGTTGAGATTGAAAAGTCCAATGTATTATTCATAGGCGAAACGGGAACAGGTAAAACCTTATTGGCTCGAACCATCGCCAAAATGTTAGATGTGCCGTTTTGTATCGCTGATGCAACTGTTTTTACCGAAGCAGGATATGTAGGGGAAGATGTAGAAAGCATCTTAACGCGTTTGCTCCAAGCCGCCGATTACGATTTGGAAGCAGCCGAACGTGGAATTGTTTTCATTGATGAAATCGATAAAATTGCTCGAAAGTCAGATAATCCTTCCATCACCCGAGATGTTTCTGGAGAAGGGGTTCAACAAGCCTTGTTAAAAATGTTGGAAGGAACGGTGGTGAATGTGCCACCACAAGGGGGTAGAAAACACCCCGATCAGAAGTACATTCACGTGAACACCAAGAATGTGCTCTTTATTTGTGGAGGGGCCTTCGACGGAATTGAAAAGCACATTGCCAAGCGGATGCGCACCCAAACCATTGGATTTAAATCGGAAGGCGACAATAAACTGAAATCAAAGAAACTCATTCAATATGCTTCGCATGCTGATGCAAAAGCTTTTGGATTGATTCCGGAATTACTAGGACGTTTGCCGGTTATGGCGACCTTGCTTCCTTTGGATGAAGAAACACTGATGCGAATTTTAACGGAACCAAAAAATGCCATCACCAAACAATACCAAAAAATGTTTGAGTTGGAAGGATCAGAATTGGTATTTGAGGAGGAAGCACTTCAATTTTTAGTGAAAAAATCACTGGAATTAAAACTAGGAGCTCGAGGATTGCGTTCGATGTTAGAGGCCATCTTGCTCGATTTGATGTTTGATCATCCTGAAGGAAAAACCATCATTTCTGGATCGTATGCCGAAGAAAAATTTAACCAATCGTCTTACGCACCTTTGAAATCTGCCAGTTAATGAACATTACCATTGTTAGTACCACCAGCCGAAACGGATCGAAAACCTTAGAACTATCGCATTTTGTACAAAGTTTATTCCTAAAAAAAGGCATTGAAGCGAAAGTTTTGGATCTTAAGGATTTGCCTGAAGATTTTTTTACTTCTGTTTTGTACCGTTCCCCTAAATCGGACTCATTTCGCGGGATTCAAGAATTGGTGACCGCTACCGATAAATTTTTATTCATCATTCCAGAATACAACTGTTCCTTTCCAGGAATATTAAAGTCTTTTGTAGATGCCTTAGAATTTCCCAAAAGTTTTAGAGGAAAAAAGGGTGGAATGATCGGACTCTCAGACGGAACGCAAGGTGCGACCGTGGCCATGAGCCATTTCTCCGATATTTTGAATTATTTGGGAGTGATTGTGGTTTCAAGTCGTCCGAGATTGATCAATATTGGGCAGCATTTTTACGATGGAACCATGCATCAAGAGATCTATACCCAGCACATCGAAAGGACATTGGACGAGTTAATCGCTTTGTAACCAGCGTTTCGCTAAATTTTTTGTATTGAAATTTTCGAGCCACATTTCACTTTCGGGATGTGGCTTTTTTGTGTTTGAAAGTTGGGAAATCCATTGTGCGGCCCCTTCCACATCGAGGGGAGAAACCACGGTTGCGCAGGGGCCCGCAGTTTCTTCTAAACAACTTCCGGATGCTACCAAAAGCGGAGTTCCTGAGGCAATGCTTTCTAAAACAGGAATTCCGAATCCTTCAAATTTGCTGGGGTAACAACTTCCCAAGGAAGACTGGTAAATGGCCGGCAAATCGGAAAAATTCGCGTTGTTCACAAAAAGCAGTTGATTGGAAATTCCCAATTCTTGTGCAAGTTGCTGCAAAAAATCTTGATATTTGGTCTTCTTACCAAAGAAAACTAAGGTCAAAGCTGATCCGGATTTTTTCAACGCTCGAAGGGTAAGTTCTCCATTTTTCCGTTCCTCAACGGTCCCCACTTGTACTAAAAATTTATGAGGTTGGAGACCGTATTTTTCGCAAACACCTTGTTTTACATCTTCGTTAACTGCGGAATAAAACATGGCTTCGCAGTTTTGTCCAATCACGTCAATTTTTTGAGGATCGGCCTGAAAGAACTCGATGAGATCGTTTTTTGTTTGGGTTGAAACGGCAATGATTCGATCGGCTCTTTTGATGGTTCGAAGGGTTTTTATTTTGTAGATGGTTCGGTCGATCCAAGGAAATAAATGCGGAAATCTGTACCAAATAACGTCGTGAATGGTGACCCAATAAGGAATCTCTTTAGGTTTGTGTCCGAGTGGCAATTCGTTGGATAATCCCCAATAAACGTCGCACCCATTCGTTGCTATTTCATCTGCGAATCCGATGGTTCGTTTTAGATTTCCACCTTTTAGGAAAACCACATGGAAGCGAGGGTGAGATAAAAATGAAGGGGCGAATTTTGGAGTTTTGGGAAGATAACAAATGATGTGTAGCTCAGGATCTGCATCCAAAAGTGCTTGAATAACCAAACGAGAGTAATTCCCCAATCCGGAATGATTGAAGAATGCTCTTTTGCCATCTAACCCGATGATCATGGATTATACTTGAACCCCGTGATCCCGCAACGCATCGTTGAGAGATGTCTTTTTGTCGGTACTTTCTTTGCGCTCACCGATAATCAAAGCGCAAGGAACCTGATACGTTCCGGCTTCAAATTCTTTGGGAATGCTACCGGGAATTACAACCGAACGAGGAGGTACGTATCCTTTGTATTCGATGGCCTCTTTCGAAGTTACATCGATAATTTTGGTACTGGCGGTAATGGTTACTCCTGCTCCTAAAACGGCTTCTTCACCGATGACTGCTCCTTCTACCACAATACAACGCGAACCGATGAAGCAATTGTCTTCAATGATGACCGGAGTTGCTTGGACGGGTTCTAGAACTCCTCCAATTCCAACGCCACCAGAAAGGTGGACATTTTTTCCAATTTGAGCGCATGATCCAACGGTAGCCCAAGTGTCGACCATGGTTCCAGAATCAACGTAGGCTCCAATATTCACGTAGGAGGGCATGAGGATGACTCCGGGAGCAACGAAACTTCCGTAACGTGCAACCGCATGTGGGACTACACGAATTCCCAATTCGGCATAATTGGATTTTAATGCCATTTTATCGTGAAATTCCATCGGTCCGGCGTGAAGGGTTTCCATTTGCCGAATTCCGAAATAAAGGATGACTGCTTTTTTTACCCAATCGTGAGCTTTCCAATTTCCATCGATTTTTTCAGCCGTGCGAAGTCGCCCTTTGTCCAATTCTTCGATGACCCATTCGATGGCTTGTTTGGTTTCAATTTCTTGAACAAGTGCTCGATTATCCCAAGCATTTTCAATGATTTGTTGCATATTACAGGGCTGGAAATTGGTTGGGGTTGGATTCGGAAATCATTTCATAAATGGCTTCAACCACATCATCAACCGATGGTTTTGAGAAATAATCACCGTCGGTGGCGTAAGCGGGACGATGTTCTTTTGCCGTGATGGTTAGGGGTTTGCTATCTAGGTATTGGTAACCGTTTTGTTCTTCCAAAACTTGTTGAAGGATGTAAGCACTTGCTCCACCGGGAACATCTTCATCAAGAACCACCAATCGATTGGTGTTCTTCAACGATTCCACAATTTTGTGATTGATATCGAATGGAATAAGGGTTTGTACATCGATCAATTCAACGGAAATTCCAGCTTCGTTTAAAACCTTGCAAGCATCTTGTGCGATTTTTACGCAGGAGCCATAGGTAACCAGGGTTACATCGGATCCATTGAGAATGGTTTCTGGAACGCCAAGAGGCAAAGTAAATGCGGTGAAGTTATCGGGCATGCGTTCTTTTAAGCGGTAACCGTTAAGGCATTCTACGACCAAGGCAGGAGCATCGCTCTTGAGAAGGGTATTGTAGAATCCCATGGCTTGAACCATATTTCTTGGTACGCAAACATAAATACCGCGCAAGGAGTGAAGAATCATACCCATGGGACTTCCCGAGTGCCATACTCCTTCGAGGCGGTGGCCACGAGAGCGAATGATAAGTGGCGATTTTTGGCCACCGTAACTTCGGTAATACATGGTTGCCAAATCATCGCTCATGATTTGCAAGGCATAAAGCAAATAATCGAGGTATTGAATTTCGACTAGTGGGCGAAGTCCGCGCATCGCAGCTCCCAAGCCTTGACCCAAAATGGTCATTTCCCGAATGCCGGTATCGGTCACTCGAAGTTCTCCAAACTTATCTTGGAGGCCCATGAATCCTTGGTTTACGTCACCAATTTTTCCGACATCTTCGCCAATGGCAAAAAAATGTGGGTGGGTTTCAAGGTAGTGTTCGAAGGCTTTATTCAGTACTTCGTATCCGTTTAGAGTAGGAGAGGAGGACGAGTATTCGGGTTTAACTTCGGGAACCAACAAGGGGTTTTCGGAAGTGTCGGAATACAATTTGGAGCTGAATTGATCGAACATGATGCCTTTACGTTCATCTAACCATGCTTCCAAGGCAGCTCGTTGTGGAGATGATTCTCCACGGGTTTGGAATAAACTTTTTCGGATAGCATTGAAAATATCCTTTTGGATAGGATCAATGCTAGAAGTTAGAGCTTGTAGATTGGCCAGGATCAAATCTTTTTTAGGGGTTGAATCGGCCAAATGTTGAAGTAGATCAGTTGCTTCTTTGAGGGGTTGATCTACGGTTTTACGGAAAGCCGCCCAAGCGTCTTTCTGAGCTTTTTTAACGGTTTCAATGGCGGCTTTTTCGATTTCTTCGAGTTGTTCCTCGGTCGCCAATTGAACTTCAAGCATCCATTTCCTCATTTGGGCGATGCCATCGTATTCGGCTTCCCATTCCAAACGTTCCTTTGATTTGTAGCGTTCGTGGGAGCCGGAAGTGGAGTGGCCTTGAGGCTGGGTTACTTCGGTGATGTGAAAAACAGCCGGGGTGTGGGTGGTTCGAATTTTATCGACTCCTTTTTGGTACATTTGAACCAAGGCTGGGTAGTCCCAACCGCGGGCGGTATAGATATCTACACCAGGTTTTTCTTCTGTGGAGTTGAATCCGGAAAGGATTTCTCCCATGTTTTCTTTGGTGGTTTGGTATTTGGCAGGAACCGAAATTCCGTAACCATCGTCCCAAACGTTTACGGCAAGGGGCACTTGAAGAACGCCTGCTGCGTTGATGGTTTCCCAGAAGTGTCCTTCAGAGGCAGAAGCATTTCCGATGGTAACGAAGGAAACTTCATCTCCATTTTTCGAAAATTGGGAAAAAGAATTTAATTCTGGCAGATTTCTGTACAATTTTGAGGCGTATGCGATTCCAAGAGATCGTCCCATTTGTCCGGCCGTTGGAGAAATATCGATGGTAGAATGATAATCGTCGGTTAGGTTTTTAAAGGAGCCATCTGGGTTCAGGAAACGGGTGCCAAAGTGTCCGTTCATCATTCGGCCGGCCGATGCGGGTTCGAGGTTAACATCGGGTACTGCGTAAAGTTGGGTGAAAAATTCGAACACGTTGGACATTCCGAGAGCGAACATGAGGGTTTGATCGCGGTAATAACCAGAGCGAATATCTCCTTTTTTAAATGCCTTGGAAAGTGCAATTTGGGCCACTTCTTTTCCGTCGCCAAAAATTCCGAATTTAGCCTTCCCGGTGAGCACTTCTTTTCTGCCAAGCAGTGAAGCTTGTCGACTTTCAAAAGCAACTCGATAGTCATTTAAGATTTCTTGGCGGAAATCTTCTTCATTTTTTTGCAACTTTGCCTCCGTCATAACGTTTCAAAAAGATGCACAAAAATACGAAATTGTTGTCCCGAATTTTTTCTTTTTTCCTGCTTATTTCAAGCTTCTGTTTGAGTTCTTTTTTGGGGATTCAAAATGGCAAAGGGCTAGAATTTGATGAAATCCTTTTGCAATTGGACGATGTTCGTTCGGGGAAAAAAGTGCCAGCAGTATTTCACTTTAAAAATGTTTCCAATGTTCCTATTGTTATTCAAGAGGTTAAGCCCAATTGTGGTTGTACGGTTGCCAAGTATCCAAAATCGCCCATAAAACCCGGAGAAGAAGGAGAGATTAAGGCGATTTATGATTCATACAAGCAAAAAGGGTACAACCAAAAGTTCATAACGGTTCGCACTTCGTTTTCAAGTGAGCCCATCGTGTTAACAATTCGAGTTAATGTTGATTGATAAGAGGTTAATCTGAATTATTTTTGTACATGCGTTTGAAATTCATACTTCTTCAATCTTTAATCTTTCTTGTTCCATTTTTTGGATTCTCTCAATACCATGAATATGGTTTTGGATATGGAGGTGCCAATTACAAGGGAGATTTAGTTTTCAATGGAGTATTGATTAAAGAAACACATTCTTTGTTTGAAGTAAACTACAAGAAGTTTAATCCGGATTCTCGTTTTAGAAAAAAAGCCTATTTGAGGGCTTACACCATTTCTGGTGCTGATTCAAATTATGCCGGAGGATATTCGAGGGACTATTTGTACCGAGAAAAAAGAAATTTGTCTTTTTTCTCGAATTGCATTGATGCGGGCGTTGGATTTGAATTCAACATAATAGAAGGAAAATTCCGTTTTTTTGAAAATAATTATTACCATCGTTTTTATGGTGGAATTTCCACGGGCTTGATGTATTTCGATCCCCAAACGAACTTCCAAGGAAAGCGGGTTAAACTAAGAGAAATTCAAACAGAGTCTGAAAAATACTTGCCTGTTACCATAGCATTTCCCTTTTCTCTTGGTTGGGAAACGGAAGTATCTAGGCACATTAGCTATGGAATAGAATTGAGTTACCAATTTACCTTAACGGATCGACTGGACGACGTTTCGGGTTATTATGCTGATATGAACGACCTAAAAAGAAGGGGTGGATTAGATGCCATTTTCTTGTCGTATCGGAATTTAGAAAACTTGTATCCCAATATTTCTGGGAACTTCATTGCCCAAAATAATAAGCCTAAAGCTTTGCGTGGAGACCCCAAGGATCGAGACGGTGTTTTAATGCTAAAACTTTATGTTCAATTTGGAGGTTGGGACCCGTTGAAACGGTATTAATTTTATCTTTACCAAAATTTTATTCATGAACGCATTGTTAAAAGGAAAAAAAGGAATCATTTTTGGAGCTTTAGACCCCAATTCCATTGCCTGGAAGGTTGCTCAAAAGTGCCACGAACAAGGTGCAACATTTGTACTAACCAATGCCCCCATCGCCCTTCGAATGGGGAAAATCAATGAATTAGCAGAAGCCACCGGTTCAACCGTTGTTGGTGCAGATGCAACTTCATTGGAAGATTTAGAAAATCTATTCACCCAATCTCAAGAAATTTTAGGTGGAAAAATCGATTTTGTGTTGCACTCCATCGGAATGTCGCCAAACGTTCGAAAAGGAAAGCACTACACCGAAACCGATTACGATAACTACCATAAAACCATGGATATTTCAGCTATGTCGTTTCACCGTGTGATGCAAACAGCCAAGAAATTGGACGCTCTTTCTCACGGTGCTTCAGTTTTGGCCTTGAGTTACATTGCCGCCCAACGCGTTTTTCCAGATTACAACGATATGGCCGATGCGAAATCACTTTTGGAAAGCATTGGAAGAAGTTTTGGCTACCATTTTGGAAAATCAAGCGGTGTTCGTGTGAATACCATTAGCCAATCTCCAACCCGTACAACGGCTGGTCAGGGAGTAAAAGGATTCGACGCCTTTTACGAGTACGCCGATAGAATGTCGCCACTAGGCAATGCCGATGCCGATTCGTGTGCTGATTATTGCGTGGTGATGTTTTCTGATTTAACCCGCATGGTAACGATGCAGAATTTATTCCACGACGGAGGATTTTCATTCACAGGTGTTTCTACCGAAGTCATGGAAATGGTAGCGAAATCTGCCGAATAATATTTAGAGCAAGCAAAATAAAAAAGGGGGCATCCGCCCCCTTTTTTAATGGATTCGATCCATCATTTTTGCTGAAATACCGACCACCCATTTTTTGGGAAGAATTCGGATAAGCAGCGTTAGAAAATTATTCATCAATCCATCCACCACCGTCATGGTTCCTAGCTGCATCGCTTGATAACCTTTTAGCGCAACGGGAGCAGCGGGAACCCATTTCATAAATTTTCCACTCGCCAAATGGCTGTCCTGAAGGTTAGCCGCCGAAACAAATCCGGTGTCGGTAGGGCCGGGGCATAAACAGCTCACGGAGACACCGGCATCTTTCCATTCGAAATGCAATGCTTCGGAAAAAGAAAGTACAAATGACTTGGATGCGCAATAAACATTCATTTTAGGGCCGGGTTGGAAAGCCGCAATGGAAGCGATGTTTAGAATTTTTCCTCCTCCATGAGCCAGCATTTTCTTTCCAAATAAATGGCAGAGCTCTACCAAACTGATCATGTTGAGTTGCATCATGGAGGTCTGGGTATTCAAATCGATTTCATCGAATCTTCCGAAAGCGCCATAGCCGGCATTATTGATCAATTCGGTAATGTTCCAACCGTTTGTTTCGCAGTGGTCAAACAAAATTTGAGCAGAGCCTGGAACACCAAGATCCAAACAAACCGATTCAACTTCGAATCCTTTGGAGCGGAAATCAGAAACTACTTTTTCGAGTTTTTGAGCATTTCTACCATGAAGGATGACTTTCTTTTTTTCTTGAAGTGCTAGTTTTGCAAAGTGCAATCCAAGCCCTGAGTTGGAACCGGTAATTAATATCATCTCATTTTTCATTTTATTCTCCTTGATCTAAAAAATACGTAATTCCCGAAATAACAATGGGGCCATTCGGTTTTTCGTGAGCAAATATAATGGCACGTTTTCCATTTTGTTGGGCGACGGTTTTTATTTCGTAAAAGCAAAAGCCTTCCTTTTCTTTCGCGACCACAAATTCTTTGTCGCTCAATTGGAGCACCGACGAATTTTGTACAACCATTTGGCTGGCTGGTTTAGAAAAAATGGTTGCTTTTACGCTTGTTCCAGGAATTAAGTCGTCATTTTCCTGATTTAAATGCGCATGAATTTTCGCTGAACGTTCCTCGGTTCCCACGGTGGGAGCCAGAAGATGAACCTTTGCTTTTTTAACCTCCGAGGATCCGGGAATGGAAAACTCAACGTCATCGCCCACCGAAATGGAGCTCAGATCGGAAATGTATACCGAAAGCTCCAAATGAAGGTGATCCGGTTGAATGATTTCATACAAGGTATTTTCTGAAGAAATAAATTGTCCGGGTTTTACCAAAATTTTTCCAATGATTCCATCGATGGGACTTTTGATAAGGATGGATTTTGTAATGGAGGAGGTGAGGACTTTTTGAGGATTCATTCCCAATAGTTGAAAATTCGCTTCCAGCGATTCTTTTTCGGCCTTGATTTGTTGGAAATCAGATTCCAATTGGTCGAAGTCGCGCTCGGAAATGGATTGTTTTTCCAAGAGCTGTTTTCCTCGCTCGAATTGTTTTTGCAATACCGAATACTTTTGGCAAGCTTGTTTGTATTCCTTTTGCCATTCGATGATTTTGGGGTGCTCAATTTCGCATAAAACACTTCCTTTTTTCACTTTATCGCCGGTGTAAAAAAACATTGTTTTGATGTAAGCATCGGTTTTTGCGGTTACCGCAAAAAGGCTTTGGGGCGGAGCTTCGATGGTTCCTGAAACCACGATTTGATTTGAAAAATTTTGAATTTGAATCGGGGTTGTTTCGATTCCCAAAGCCGCTTCCTGTTCCGAACTCATCGAGATAAATTTGGAATCCGATTTGGATGTTTCCTCCGTTTTGGTACTGTTCTGACCACATGAAATAGTGAGGAAGCAAAGGATATAAAGTAGATTTTTCATTGTGTTAAAAATTGGTTTTGAAGAATCAGCATTCCCAAATGGGTTTTGGTTTCTTGAATCATTTTTTCGTTTTCCCAAAAAGTTTGGTACAGTTGAGATTGTTCGAGGAAGGATTTATTTCCAACAGATTGATTGTTTTTTATCCAATTCAATAGATCTTTTTGATCGGTATTCATCAATTGGACGGCCTTGGAATAATTCACTTTTTCCAATTCAATTTGATTCAGATTAATTTGAAGTTCAGCATTTTTACTTTTGAATTCTTGTGAAAAATTCTCCAGTTCCTGTTGGTATTCCAATTTGGCCTTGGTTTTTTCGCGTTGAAGATGGGCGTAATTCAAGGGAACTTTTAAGCCAGCAACGAATCCGAAATATCCGGGTACGCTTTCCAATTGTTGCTGAAAAGCGCCAACATAAGGAGATGGGATTTTTTGGTTTTGAAGGTAATCAAGTTGATTTTGAAAACTTAATTCGATGTTTCCCATCGGTTCTTTGAAAATGCTGGCCAACTCCTTTTTGATGGGTTCGTCCAACAGATTCCATTTCTCTATTCCTGATTGAATTTCAACCTGAGCGTAAAGCTCGATGCTTTTCTTCAGGGAAATGAGTTGTTGCGAAAATCGATTTTCTTCCTGAATAATTTTTTGAAGTTGTTGATTCACGATCCATAATTCCCAATTTGCAGAATAACCCGATTTGGTTTGCTGTTGGAGTTGTTCTTTCCATAATGTCATCATTTCTTTTTGATTGGAAATGATTTCCTTAAAGCGAACGGATTGAACATACAGCCAAATGAATTCCCGAAGTTCGAGGGTAAGTTCTTTGATCAGAATTTGATTTTCAATGCTCGTTCTTTTTCCTTGGGTTTGTACCCATTTCATGAGGGAGTTTTTCTGCCAAATTCCTTCGAACGATTGAGAAATGGTGAAGAAATAATCCCAATTTGAGGCATTGATTTGTCCTTGTTGAAGGTTGAAATCCGTTGAGGGCAAGTTCCACGTTTGTTTGCTTTGAATGCGAAGAATTTCTTCGTTAAGGAGGGCAGATTTTATTCGACCGTGGTTGGCGATCATGGAATCTACTAGAGCTTGCTGAGAAATTTGTGCGCTTGCGCTGAAGAACACCATGGCAAGCACAAGGGTTAAGGCCAATTTACTCCGTTTCATCTTTTAAAATTTTGCTCATGAGAGCAGGTAAAACCAAAAGGGTGAGCAAGGTAGCCGAAATCAATCCACCAATTACAACGGTGGCTAGGGGCTTTTGAACCTCGGCTCCGGCTGAAGTAGACAGCGCCATTGGAAGGAAACCTAGCGAAGCCACCATGGCCGTCATGAGTACCGGACGCAATCGGCTTTGAGCTGCTTCTTGAATGGCTATTTTTAATGGTTTCTTATCGTGAATGAGTTCAATAGCTCTGGTTACCAAAACAATTCCATTCAATACCGCTACTCCAAAAAGGGCGATGAATCCAATCCCTGCCGAAATTGAAAAGGGCATTCCCCTCAAATAAAGTGTAGCTACACCTCCAATCGCAGAAAGTGGTACGGCTGTAAAAACCAATATTGCCGGGCGAAATTGGTGGAAAGCGAAATACAAAAAGATGATGATGAGGCCCAATGCAATTGGAACAACAATTTGCAACCGTTTGCTGGCAGCCTTCAAGTTCTCAAACTGTCCACCGTATTCTATGTGATAGCCGCTGGGTAAAGAGATTTCTGTTTTTACCTTTTTCTGGATGGATTCTACCAATTTTTCAACATCGGTTCCGCGTACGTTAACGCCAATTGCGATTCGTTTTTTAGTATTTTCCCTAGTAATGAGCATGGGTCCAACGGTTTCCTTTTCACGGGCGATAGCACTTAGGGGGACAAGGATTCCGCTTTCGTTGCGAAGCGGGATGTTCTGCCATTGAAAGTTCTGCTTGAGGTCGGGATCCAATCGTACAACCCATTCAAACCTTCGTTCACCTTCGTATACCGGAGAAATCATTTGTCCGGCAAAAGCGGTTTTTACGGCTTCATTGACTTGCTGTTGCGATATTCCCCAATACGATAGTAACTCTGGATTAGCTTCAATCCATTTTTGGGGTAGCCCATCGGTTCTTTCGGCTTTGATATCGCCAATTCCGGGTAAATTTTTGACCGATTTTACCAATTGGTTGGCCAAGGATTTAAGTTTTTCGGGATCTTCTCCAAATATTTTAATGGCAATATCGGCTTTGGAACCCGTCATCAATTCATTGAATCGGAGTTGAATCGGCTGCGTGAATTCAAAGGAAACTCCGGGAAAAATCTCCAATTCCTTTTCCATTTTTTCAACCAATTCTTCCCTGGTTTGTGCCGATGTCCAGGTAGATTTATCGTGCATGATGATCATGACATCGGCGTCTTCCACGGCCATGGGATCGGTTGGGATTTCTGCTGTTCCTATTTTCGAAACAATGTGTTCAATTTCTGGGAATTTTCGCATCAGCGTTTGTTCTACCTTGGTGCTCATCTTCACCACTTGGGATAGGGAAGTACCCGGCGGAACCGACATCTGCATAGCTAAATCTCCTTCTTCCAAGGTGGGGATAAATTCTCCACCCATTTGCATAAATCCGAAAATGGATAGAAGAAATAAAACGATGGCTCCAATAATCATTTTTCCTGAATTCTTAAGGGCGCTCAAAAGAAGGGGTTGATATCCGTTTTGAATTTTCTCCAGAATTCGTTCAGAGAACTTCCAGGTTGAAATTTTTCCTGATTTGAATAGGAGGGAAGATAGCGCTGGCAAGTACCAAACGGTTAAAATGAGGGATCCCAACAAGGCCAGCATCATGGTAATGGCCATGGGTTTAAACATTTTCCCTTCGATTCCTTCCAAAGAAAGGATGGGAAGGAAAACCACCCAAATTATGAGCACTCCGAATAATACAGAAGTAAGAATTTTGACGGAAGTTTCTTGAATGGTTTTGGGAATGGTATTGCCTTCCAATTCATCTCGAAGGTTGCGGAACAAAATCACGTGAACAATGGCTTCGATGAGGACGACTGCTCCGTCAACAACGATTCCAAAATCAATGGCTCCCAACGACATGAGGTTGGCAGATACGTTCATTACCCGCATTCCAGCTAGCGCAAAAAGAAGCGAAAGAGGAATGATGGATGCGACCGCGAGGCCGGCCCGGACATTACCCAAAAAGAAAATCAGGACAAAAACGACGATTAATCCGCCCTCGATGAGGTTGTTTCGAACGGTTCCAATGTTTTTTTCTACGAGTTTAGCTCGATTTAGAAATGGTTTGATGCTGATGCCTTTGGGGAGTTCGGTTTGGATTTGTTGAATTCGGGCTTCAATTTTTTCGATGGTTTTCGAAGCATTGGCGCCTTTGAGCATGAGGGTAATTCCACCAACGGCTTCGCCTTTTCCATCTTGGGTCATGGCGCCAAATCGGGGAGCGTGTCCAAATCGAACGGAGGCGATATCTTTTACCTGAACGGGGATTTGGCCGCGGGTTGCGATGGGGATTTGTTCAATTTCTTCCAAACTTTTTACGAGTCCGGGGCTTCTTAAGTACCACGCACGATCACCTTGTTCGAGGTAGCTTCCTCCCTGACTTTGATTTGCTTGGTCCAAAGCATGATGAAGATCTTCCATGGAAACGTCGAGGGACTGCATTTTGGAGGGATCAAAAGCTACTTCGTATTCCTTTAAGAATCCTCCGAAACTAGAAACTTCCACCAATCCTTCGATTCCAGTCATTCTTCGTTTTACGATCCAGTCTTGAATGGTTCGTAAATCTTCAGCATCGTATCTGTTTTCAAATCCGGGAGCGATTTGCATGGTGTATTGGAAAATTTCTCCTAAGCCTGTTGTAACGGGCATCAACCCAGGTTTACCGTATCCGTTTGGAATATTTTCAGCTGCTTCGTTGATTCTTTCTTGAACCCAGAACCGGGCTTTCTCTTGCGTAATATCTTCCTCAAATACAATGGTAATAACCGATAGTCCAAATCGAGATATGGAGCGGACATCCACCACGTTGGGAACATGTCCTAAAGTGAGCTCAAGAGGATAGGTAATGAACCGTTCTACCTCTTCCGCAGAAGCTGAGGGTGCAACAGTTACAACTTGTACTTGATTGTTGGTAATGTCGGGAACAGCGTCAACATTGATGCCTGCAATTCCCCAGGCACCGATCACCACCCAGGCTAGAATGGTGAGAAGTACCATCCAAGGTTTTTGGATGGAGTACTCAATTATTTTTTTAATCAAAAGACGATTTTTAAGGATAAAACTTCAAAGAAAATTGAACAGTTTTATCCTACTGGCGGACCTCGTCGTTGGTGATTAACATGGATTAGAGATGATTTGAGAGAAACTTTTTGAAAAAAAAGCTCTGAATTTGAAGGGGAAAAAGAAGATGGGATTTTGAAATTTGAAGAAAGGAAATCATGTTGAATGCTTTCCTTTTCAAGTTCCATTTTGGAAGCAACTTCGCTTTTTGTTGATGCTACCACCATTTCTTGAAGGTGGTGACTCCCTAAGTTTTGGTGAAAAACCAAGGAAAAGAAATCGACTAAATTATTGGCGCTTTGGTGTTCTAGGTGGTGCTCGCTTTCGGATAATTCTTCGTGGTGGCGATGAGGAACAAGCTCATGCGTGACCAAAAAGAAAAATGAAAGAAATAAAGCTAACCACTTCATACCTCTAAGGTAGAAGGTATTACTTTTTCCTCAAAATTTTAATTGGGTAAAAAACAAGTCAATTTGTAGTTTTTTAACGCATGCAACCTTGCTATTGTGAAAAGGCGTTTTAGCTTTGTAAAAAATAAAGTCATGAAAAGACTAATCCTTCTCTCCTTTGCGTTTTTGTTTGCTGCCACTTTGAAAGCACAACCGTTTCAGTTTGTAAAAACTGGAAACTTATCATCGTGGGGAGCTGCTACATTAACCGATGTTTCTGTTGAAGATTTCCTTCAAAATTCCACTTCACTACCATTGTCGTCGGTTAAATGGGAAGCAACTTCGGTAACGATGCCAACCGGTTGGCAGTATTACGTTTGCGATCCAGGAGCGTGCCAACAGCCCGGAGTTTCCAATGCCAACTTTTATTTGGATACAGGTCGTTCACTTTTTAGTGTTCACTTTATGCCCAACAATATTCCTGGAAATGGAAGCATGACGGTAAAAGTTTATGAAACGGCGAATCCAAGTCAGTTCATCACCAAAACATTTTCGGTAAAAGCTACTGGAGTTTCGGTTGCAGATTTGCACAAACATGCTGTAAATATCTATCCGAATCCGGCAACCGATTGGATTTCAATTAGTGCTCCAAAAGAAATGGGGGAGGCTAGCATTGAAATTTTCAATTTGTTAGGACGCCGTGTTCGTTTTGAGAAAATGAATGCTTCTAACGATCGCCCTGTAATTAGCATGGAAGATCTTCCAAGAGGAAATTATCTGGTTCGTATTACCCCAAGAACTGGTCAACCAATAACGAAAACGATTCAAAAGAACTAATAAAAAAGTCCCAAGAAATTGGGACTTTTTTATTGAATTTCTTCAAAAGACCAGGCTTCGGGTCGGTCTGAAAATTTGATTTTTGTTTCTGCCCAAACTCCTTTAAACAAATCAGAATTGCGGTAATTCTCCAAATCAGCAGGTGAGTTCCAGTGGCTGTAAGTGTAATAAGTTTCAGGGGAATGAACATCGTTTAAAAGGCGTACTCCTTGGCATCCAGGGAATCCAGCAATGAGGTCTCTTTTTTCTTCAAACATGCGTAAGAAAGCAGGAATATCCTCAACCTTGAATCTCATTTTTACGATTCTTACCATTCTGCTAATGCAATTTGAACTTGAACATGTGTGTTATTGAATAACATTCTATGAGCACTATTCTTGTTAACGGTAATAACCAATTTACCAGCGTGGTTAAACAAGGCAGCTGAAGTGGTAGCTCCTATCGTTACTAAACTGTCGTAAATATCCATGCTTTCACCGCAAAAAATAACTTGGTATCGCTTTCCATTGGTAAACTCTCTCACCATGGATTCCGGCAAATTGGTGTGAAGGTTTCCATAATGATCGGTGTATTCAATGTAACCAATGAGAATATTTCCCTGCTTGAAAGGCGCCAATGGATATCGATCGAAAGGGGTTTCGGTTAGGGGGGCGCCTAAACTCTCTGAAGGATTAGGCGTATTGACCAACCAGGCCAAAGTATCCATCATTTTTTCATCTAAGAAAAAAGAAAAAGGATTATTTGCTTTTAAGTTGATAGCCCAAACGTGATGTTCTTTCTCAAAGAAAATTTTATTTCCAACATCGGGGTTTTGGAAAATGAACCAATGTTGTTCGGAGTACACCAAATAAAACATTAATTCGTGCCCATATCGTACGCCTACATCGATAAAATGAACGCTTCCTTCTGGAAAAAAATGAAAGGCATTGGAAACAACAAATCCGGCAGCATCCGAATTGAATTTTTCAACTTCGTGTGCAATATCTACCATCGAAATATTGGGAATTCGACGGATTAATGTACCTTTAAGGGCGCCAACATAATGATCGCGAAGGCCGTAATCGGTAGTAAGTGTGATGGTGCGCATAAAGTGATACAAATTTACAAGAAAAGACTTAAAATTGGTTGATTTAACACTATTGTTTGAAGATATCGATCCCATGGATTTTTTGGGAGCTGATTACAAGAAACTTGACGTAATGAAGGAGGCTTTTCCTCAAATAAAATTTACGGCGAGGGGAAGTCTTTTGAAGTTACACGGAGAAAAAGAATTCCTGGATTCGTTCAAAGAAAAGTTCGAGCTTATGCTGGAACATTACCGGTATTTCAAGGAGTTAACCATTCAAGATGTTGACCTGATCCTCCACGACGGGTTCAAACAACGTATGCCTTTTAAGTCGGATGAGCCCTTGGTTTACGGTCCTCAAGGAAAAATCGTAAAGGCTCGAACGGCCAACCAAAAACTTTTGGTCGAAGCCGTAATTCAAAACGATGTCGTTTTTGCCATTGGTCCTGCTGGATCGGGGAAAACCTACACGGCAGTTGCCATGGCCGTGCGTGCGCTGCGAGAAAAAGAAGTCAAGAAAATTGTCCTTACGCGTCCGGCGGTAGAAGCCGGTGAAAACCTCGGTTTTTTGCCGGGCGATTTGAAAGAAAAAATCGATCCATATTTGCGGCCCCTGTACGATGCATTAGAAGACATGATTCCCCCTATCAAACTGAGCAAGTATTTGGAAATGGGAATCATTGAAATTGCCCCTCTTGCGTTCATGCGGGGTAGAACATTGGATCATGCTTTTGTTATTTTGGACGAAGCCCAGAATACCACGGAAATGCAAATGAAAATGTTTTTGACCCGCTTGGGACCTTCAGCCAAATTTGTTGTTACAGGCGATTTAACGCAAATTGATCTTCCTTCGAGGCAGCGCTCGGGCTTAAAACAAGCCATTCGTGTGTTGGATGGGGTAGAGGATATTCCCTTCATTTACCTAAAAGCAGAAGATGTGGTTCGACATAAATTGGTGAAAAAAATCATTAAAGCCTACGAAACCCATCATCAACAAACTACAGAAGCCAATCCTTCTTCTTAACTTTGCACAATGCCCATTTTTAATACCCAATATTCGTTTCCCAATCAGTCGTTTTTTTACCGAGGTAAAGTAAGAGATGTTTACGGCATCGGTGATGATTTGTTGGTAATGGTTGCCTCAGATCGTATTTCGGCCTTCGATTGCGTATTGCCCGAGCCAATTCCATTGAAAGGTCAGATCCTCAGTGAAACGGCATCTTTCTTTTTAAATGCTACCCAACACTTGGTACCAAATTGGTTGATTTCTCAACCTCATCCCAATGTAACCATAGGACATAAAGCGGAAGCTTTTAAAGTTGAAATGGTGGTTCGTGGATATTTAGCCGGACACGCCGCCAGGTTATACCTCCAAGGGATTCGAACCATTTGCGGGGTTCATTTGCCCGAAGGATTGAAAGAAAACGATGCACTTCCTCAGCCCATCATTACGCCCACCACCAAAGCCGCAGAAGGCCACGATGAGGATATTTCAAGGGAGGAAATTATTGCCCAGGGAATCGTTTCAGAATCTGATTATTTGATTTTAGAGAAGTATTCCCTTCAATTGTTTGCCTATTGCACCGATTATGCAAAAAGCAGAGGATTAATTTTGGTGGATACCAAATACGAGTTTGGAAAATCAAGTTCGGGTGAAATCATGGTGATTGACGAAATTCATACCCCAGATTCCTCTCGTTACTTTTATTTGGAAGGATATGAAGAACGTCAAGCGAACGGGGAAGCCCAAAAGCAACTTTCGAAGGAGTTCGTTCGCCAATGGCTAATTGATCATGATTTCATGGGAAAAGAGGGTCAAAGTATTCCTGAAATGCCCCAAGATTTCATTGAATTGGTTACCCATCGTTACCAAGAATTATTTGAAACCATTACTGGAAAACAGTTTGTTCCTGCATTGCAGGATCATCTACTCCAAGATATTGAACAATCCATTTTAAACTTTTTAAAAACAGAAGCATGAAATTCTCAATCGATAAACACGAAAAATATGCGGTTTTAACGCTCGAAGAAGAAACGCTAGATACCCGTTTTGCTCCCAATTTGAAAAGTGAATTGGTTTTGTTAAATTCCACTGGGTTTCGCAACATTATTTTAGATATCCATCAGGTTAATTTTGCTGATAGTTCAGGTTTAAGTTCCATGTTGGTTGGCAACCGTTTGTGTCAAGGTTCCAATGGAACGTTTGTTGTTGCTCGTGCATCAGACAACGTTAAAAAATTAATTGAAATCTCCCAATTGCAAGATGTTTTGGAAATGATTCCGTCGATGGAAGAAGCCAGTGATTACATTTTCATTGAGGAAATTCAACGTGAATTAGGCGCTGAAGGAGAGTAAATTGAATTACCCGAAATTCGAGGTAACCATTATTGGGTGTGGTAGTGCGACACCTGGAGCTGGTAGACATCCTTCCGCTCAGGCGTTATTCCATTTTCAGGATGTTTTTTTGATTGATTGTGGGGAAGGTACCCAAGATCGCTTGAAAGAATTCGACGTGAAATGGAATCGAATAAATCAGATCTTTATTTCTCATTTGCACGGAGATCATATTTTCGGCCTTCCCGGATTGTTATCCACTTTTCATTTGAATCACCGCGAGCGAAAAATTCAAATTTTCTCACCATCGGGCCTTCGGGGACCGCTTGAATCGCTGCTTCAAACAGGAGGCGAAAACCTTTCTTTTGAAATTGAATGGATTGAATTAAATCATGAGGGTTCCAAAATGATTTGGGAAAGCGAGCGATTGGAGGTTTTTGCCATTCCTTTGGACCATCGAATATCAACATACGGTTATCTGTTCAGAGAAAAGGAACATCCTCGTAAAATTTTGGTAGAAGAGTTATCCAAGTTTCCCCAATTGAGTCATCTTCAACTTCGTTCTCTCAAACAAGGCTCCGATGTCCATTTAGAAAATGGGTTAACGATTTTCAATGAAGAAGTTACCGAAAAGATTTTGGAAATTCGATCCTATGCTTACTGGTCAGACACCCTTTTTCATTCAGAATATTCAACCTATTTAAGCAACATCACCACTTTATTCCATGAGGCAACTTTTCTAGATGATTTAAAGGAAAAGGCTCAAGTAACCTATCATTCCACCGCAAAAGAAGCAGCAGAATTAGCCAAGTTGAGTAACGTTAAAACATTGCTTCTTGGTCATTTCTCTTCGCGATACGCTTCTGTTTTGGGCCACGAAGCTGAAGCTCAGCAAGGTTTTGCCCGTGCTTTTGCAGTTCAAGAGGGAAAAACGTATCTTGTAGTTTAAAAAATGATGAACCAGGTTCGCAACAAAACCGAGTTTTTTGTTTCTATTGACTAACCAACCATTCATCCATGAAAACTATTTTTCGATGGGCACTTTTTTTGTGCTTTTTTCTTGCTATCAAGGTAACCTTTTCACAAGGTTACAATTTTAATTTAGCTCTCAACCAAGGTAATCCTGGTCAATATGCAGGAAGTGATACCGAAACGGTAGGCTGGGTAGCATTAACAACAGGATTGGAAACAAGCAATCGTTGGACCGTTGCTCAAAATTTGCCTTTTCAGTTTTTCTTTTACGGAAATCCAGTTAGCAATTTCAAAGTTTCTTTAAACGGACAAATTTCGTTTTCCAGTCCATCTGGAATTCCTGCAAATGCAAACACCAATTTGCCTTCAGCAACCATTCCAGATAAATCGATTTTGTGTTTTTGGGATGAATTTATTGCTTCTGGATCACAAACCGATTCCTCAAAAATTTGGATGAGGGTGACGGGTAATCCTGGAAGTCGCCAATTATGGATCAAGTGGAATCATTATCGAATTGGAAATCCGGCTACAGCCTATGCCAGTTTTGCTGCCGTTTTAGAAGAGTCGACCTACAAAGTTTACTTGGTAGATATGAATCACGCTTCAAGAAACATCACTTCTACGATTGGTCTTCAGAATAATTCGATTCAGGCTTTTCAGTTTGGGACCAACTTTTTCGGATTTTTCTCCACTACCGATGGTCCCGGAACGGCCGATAATGATTATTATGAGTTCACCCCTCAACAAACGGATGATGCAGGTATTTTATCGATTGATACGCCTTCGAATCCTTTTGGATCTGGATTGAATCCGGTAGTGGTTACGCTCAAAAACTTTGCTCCCACCACATTAACTCGGGCTACCATTTCTTGGAGCATCAATGGCGCTGCTCAAACCCCGGTTCAATGGACAGGCAGTTTAGCGCCATTGGGAACCACTTCCGTTCAGTTGGGCAATTTCGCATTTTTAGGCGGCAAAAATTATGTTATTGATGCGCGAACCGATTCCCCAAATGGGGCTTTGGATACCGATACCTCCAACGATGATGCCCAACGATCGGTTTGCCCGATGATGATTGGTACCTATCGTATTGGTGGAGCTGGAGCAGATTTTACAACCGTTCAAGGGGCCATCAATCAATTGGTATGTGCCGGAATGGAAGGCCCAGTTGAATTGGTTTTGAATCGTGGAACTGGCCCTTTCATTGAATCGGTCGTTATTCCACCAATTCGCGGAGCTTCGGCTCTGAATCGTTTAACCCTAACCGCCGATACCGTTATTGAAACCATTCGTTCCTCCAATGTAACAACCATCAAATTGGATGGTGCAGATTTCGTAACCATCCGTAACCTCACCGTCGATAATCAGAGTTCATCCACTTTCTGTGCTTCAGTACAATTGGTGAATCGGGCAGATTTTAACATCATTGAAGATGCTATTCTAACAGGAACATCCAATCTATCTTCCTTTTCAACAGGAATTAGTCAAGGAACGTTTTATTTTACTACCCAATCGACCCCAAACAACGCTTTCAACAACATTTATCGTCGAAATCAAATTTTGGGGATGAAGTACGGTATTAATTTGGTTTCTACAACAGCAGGTCCAGATTCCAATACCTTGATTTCCGATTGTTTCTTCGATAATTTCGATCGCAACGCCATCAATTCTACTTTTCAAAAAAGCCTTACCATCGAACGTTGCGACATTCGCACGGCCGTTGGAACGTTTTCTCAAGGGATCGTTTCCAATAACGACGTTGATGTTCGAATTGTTGGAAACCGATTTTCAAGTACCAACGGTGAATCGGTATCTCTTCAAAATTTGTCCTCCACCTTTGGAAGACGATCTTTGGTAGCGAATAACATGTTTACCCGTAACGTCAACAATTCGTTTAACGACGGATTAAGAATGTTCAATTGCAATAACGTTGACATCATTCACAATAGCTTTAGTAGTGTCAATATTACAGGTGCTAATCTGAATATTTTTAATTCGAGCAACTACACCATCATCAATAATTCATTTGCTTCTTACAATGCATCCGGAACCAGTACAATTGGAAGATTGGTTAATATTGGATCTGGATCCACCCCTACCGTATTTAATCGAAACAATTTCCATATTCAACCCTCTAACATCAACGTTCTTCGTATCAATAACCTTGATTACAATTTATCTACGGTCATTGGTGCAGCGGGGTTCAATACCCAGTCCCGCGTTGGAGATCCAGGCTATTTGAATTATCAAAGTGACTTGCACGCCATTACAGGGCAATTGGCCAATTGGGGAGATTCTTCGGTTGCCATCAAAATTGATTTTGATGGAGAAAGACGTCCGTTTTTATCCAATACTTTGCACGATGTGGGTTGCGATGAGTACAATTTACTCCCGAATGATGTTGGTGTTAGCTCCATCATTTCACCCTATTACAACGGTAGAAAAAATACCAGTGAAGAACTTTCTGCTAACCAGTCGATGACCGTTCGAGTAACAAATTTTGGGCAGAATGCACAGTCCAATATCCCGATTCGCTTTTCTATAAATGGTGTCTTGGGTCCCATTGATACGGTTCCCGGTCCATTGGCAGGTGGAACTTCGTTGAATTACACCTTTACATCTACTGCAAATATGTCGGCAGTAGGTAGTTATCAAGTCAAGGCATTCACGCTTTTGAATCAAGATGGAGACGCAACGAACGACTCCATGCCCGAGCGAAAATTTATTCAGGCATCGAATGAAGCCATTGTTTTTCCTTATTTAGAAAATTTTGAAAGGATGCAATTGGAATCATTTGATACTTCTTTCAAAGTTTTGGAAGGTGCCAATGATTTTGACTTCCTCACGAATGGAAATTTCGGAAGAGGGCGATCGAATGCCGGAATTGGATATGCGAGCTCAGGGGTGTATGCGATGACTTTGGATCGAGCGTTCAATACGTTCAATTCCACTACAGCCGTAAATTATTTGAGATTAACAAAGAATTTATCGCAATACGATACGTCTGACATGATTGTTTTGGACTTTGATTTCATGCATCATCAACAAGAAAACAACATTAACAATAAGATTTGGGTTCGGGGTTCAGATACTTCTACTTGGGTGCAATTGGCCGATTTGTTTACGCTTCAAGGAAATTCTGGAATTTACCGATACATCCGCGGTTTAAATGTATCCAATGCGTTGAAGGCTGCCCGTCAGAATTATTCCAAGTCAACCCAAATCCGATTCGGGCAGGAGGGATTGTACCGAAGCTTTAATCTTCAATTTACCGATGGATACACCTTTGATAATATCGGAATTCGCCGGATTTTAAGGAAAGAAGTTACTCCAACGGCGCTCATTTCTCCGGTTACAAATTCGTGCGGTGATTCCATGGCGGTGATTCAAGTGAGGGTGAAAAACAACGGACTCGACACCGCCAGAAATATTCCTATTCGACTTGAAATAACGGGGACGTGGAATAAAGTGATTGTTGATACCATTCCTGGGCCCATTCCTTATAATGATTCCATTGTATTCTTTTTTGATACCCTTAATTCTTATGCTGGTGGACAATCAAATTACCGAATCATTACGGAATGGAATATTGATGAATTGATGGCAAACGATACCTTATCTGGCAACATTTTCATCAATGCCATTCCTCTAGCCCCGGTAACCAATCCAACCGCTACATGTTTTGGTGAACCGGCAGTATTAACCGCTTCCGGTAATGGAGATACCTACAATTGGTACGATTCATTTTTGAGTAATACCATTTTAGCTACTTCGGATACGTTTGTAACCAATCCTTTATTTGCAAATAAAACCTTCTACGTGGCTGGAGTAAATACGACCAAAGCCAATGTTGGACCTTCGAATAATGCCATCGGTCCTGGAGGAATGCTCAATGCTTTCGTCATAGAACAACAATTCGAGGTCTTCCGAGAAACCGTTATCGATTCCATTGCGGTTTACACCTCTTCTTCGGGCAATGTGGTGATTAATTTGAAAAATTCTTCAGGAACGATTGTAAAAACAGCAACCTTTTTCGTTGCTACCCCATTCGCAAAAACGTATTTGCCCTTGAATTTTAGGGTGTCTCCGGGCTCGTATTCTTTGAATACACAAGGATCAAATGTCACCGGATTGTACCGAAATACCTCCGGTGCCAGCAATCCTTATTCTATTCCAAATTCCATAACCTTGAAAGTTCCTACAGCAGGTGGAGCAGGATTTTATTACTTCTTTTACGATTGGAGAGTCACCATCATTGAATGTGAGTCCGATCGAGTTCCCATTTCCGTGACCGTAAATCCCAAGCCGATTGTTTCGTTGGGACCTGATATTGATACCTGCCAAGCCGCTGCCACCATTACTTTGGATGCGGGTAATGCAACAAACAATTTTTCTTACTTCTG
Organism: Bacteroidota bacterium; assembly: GCA_947501265.1. Lineage (GTDB taxonomy): Bacteria > Bacteroidota > Bacteroidia > UBA7662 > CANHCV01 > CANHCV01. Next base: position 64,326 of record CANMVY010000006.1, on the reverse strand, counting down.
GTTACCCGATTCTACCACCAATCAAACCCTTACCACTAGCCAATCGGGTACATACATTGCTCAAGTAACGAATCCGCTAACCGGTTGTTTTCAGCGAGATACCATTCAAGTTCGTATTCTAACTCGCCCCATTCCGAATTTGGGTCCAGATACTGCAATTTGTGGCAATCGTTTGGTGCTGAATCCTAAAGTAACCGGTAGCGGTGTGTCCTACTTGTGGAGTCCGGGAGGACAAACATCTTCAACCTTAGCCATTGCTGCTTCGGGAACATATACAGTTCGGGCTCAGCGCAGTGCGAATTGCTTTGCTATCGATACGGTGGTTGCGCAATTGAATCCGATTCCTTCGGTTTCAATCGGGAACGACACCGCGTTTTGTGTTTCGGGAACGCTTTCAGCGAACCAACCCGCATTAAAAAAGATTTGGAGTACAGGAGATACAACGGATCAAATTGTAGTTCAGCAATCGGGTAATTATTGGGTGAAGGTTTTCAATCCAACCACCCTTTGTGAAATGACCGATTCAATAAATATCATCATTAACTCAAATCCTCTAGTGAACTTGGGTTCAGATTCTTTTATCTGCGGAAGAAATTTCATTTTGAAACCACAATCTCCAGATTCCAATTGGATTTATCGATGGAACAATGGAAGTGCATCCAATCAATTGGCTATTCGTAATTCTGGACTTTATTATGTTCAAGTTACACAACCTTCAACAGGGTGCTCGGGTTCTGATTCTGTTCTCCTAACGTTGGATACCATTGATGTATTTTTAGGGAACGATACCAACATTTGTTCCAACATTATTTTGTCACCTAACTTGAATGGTACTCAATATCAATATTCTTGGACACCTAACTTTGGTAACTCTCCAGCCGTGTTTGTTTCTACAACAGGAACGTATTCCCTAACGGTTACCAACACCATTTCTGGATGTAGAGCTTCCGATACCATTCAGGTTAATTTTTATCCAACTCCCATAGCACGATTGGGCAACGATACAGCTTTATGCGCCAATCAATTCACATTTAGAAACAAAGTAAGTAATACCAATACCCAATACCTCTGGAGCACAGGAACTTCGGTTTCCGACACTCAAACGGTGTTTACATCAGGAACAACCATTGTTACGGCTATTCATCAATTAACGGGCTGCATCAGTAAAGACACCATGAATGTTTCGTTGAATGCTACTCCCGTAGTTCAATTGGGTCCCGATTCAAGTTATTGCGGTTCTACTACGATTACTCCAAATATTTCTGCTTCTGGAAATCAGTTTTTATGGAGCAACGGGAATACTGGACCACAAATTTCTACCACCACAACCGGATTGTTTTGGGTTAGAGTGACCAATACAAGCACCGGTTGTATTGGAAGAGATACGGTTTCTGTTCGGATTAACGCCGTTCCCCAATTCAATTTAGGAAACGACACCGTTTTATGCAGCGGGACCTTAACCCTGCAGGTTTCAAATCCGAATTCTTTTTCTGCTCTTTGGAATACGGGATCATCCTCCAATAGTCTCGTGGTTCCAAGTACGGGTACCTATTGGCTTCAGTTGACCGATACTACTTCGGGATGTTTTAAAACCGATTCCATTCAGGTGATTTACGATACTGTTCAAATTTTTGCTGGAAATGATACTTCCTATTGTGGAAGCGCCGTGTTGATTCCACAAACCAATCCGAGCAATTTGGGCTATTTGTGGAATGGTGGTGTATCAAATACCCCATTAACGGTAACCCAAAGTGGAAGTTATGTGGTAACTACTCGAAATACCTTTACAGGTTGCTCGGCTACCGATACCGTTCAAATTGGAATCAATGCATTGCCGAGCTTCTCGCTTGGAAACGATACGATTTCTTGCGGTTCTCCCATCATCATCGGTTCGAATTTGCCATCTACCAATAATTACGTTTGGAATGGATCGGTAAGTTCCTCAACCTTCACCGCAAGTGCAACCGGAAATGTTTGGGTAAAAGGAACGAATCCATCCACCGGTTGCTTCAATTTCGATACCATTCAAGTAACCATGGATACGGTGGTTGTTTTTGTTGGAAACGACACCACCGTTTGCGATAGCTTCCTCATGGTTGCCCAAACCAATCGAAGCGGTTATTTGCTGAATTGGAATCCGGTTGCTCCAGCTTTGTTATCCAGGATGGTCACTCTAACAGGTTCGTATTATTTGCAGGTAACCAATCCACTCACCGGATGTTCGGCATTGGATTCTGCCTACCATGTTGTTAACGTTACACCGAAATTTAATTTGGGTAACGATACCTTTATTTGTGGAAACGATTCTCTGGTTCTTCAACCGGCGATAACGGCATCAGGATTTTCATGGAGTAACGGAAATCCAACGCTGCGAAATGTAATTCGAGCTACGGGCAATTATTGGTTAACCGCTTCCAATGGTCAGTGTGGATTCACCGATTCAATTTTAGTAACGGTTAGTGCAGGAGTTACTTCTAATTTCATTTCTTCGTACAATGGGCTTACGGCTTTTGTAGTGGCGAACAGCTTCCCCAATGCCCGTTATTTCTGGAACTTTGGTGATGGAAATACAGGTATAGGTCAAAATACTTCCCACACGTATGCTAGATCGGGTTATTACCAAATTCAACTCATCGTTACCGATAGCTGCGATGTAGATACCATTGTTAAACCCTTGCTCATCATTGCTCAAGGAACTTCTCAGATTTCTGATTCGTGGATGGTATATCCAAATCCAGCCAATGAGGAAGTTTGGTTGGTAAGCAATTCGGTTTTGGATGGAAATATCCAACTTTTTGATGCTATAGGACGAAAAATCCAAATTCCTCAATTGGAAAATCAGGGTTCAAAAGTGAAAATCTCTACTAAGTCTTTGCCCAATGGAATCTATTGGATCAAATGGCAAGGAGATCACGAAATGAAATCAGCCAAAATGATCATTCAACATTGATCATCAAAGGGCAGCCGAAAGGTTGCCCTTTTTTAATTGTTTGTTTCCGAATGTATCTTTGAGAGAATGTCCAAAATTCTCTATCTCCATCAGTACTTCAAAACGCCGTCAGAAGCCGGGGCTTCACGCTCTTATTTTTTGGCGAAGGCCATGGTTGAAGCAGGACATCAGGTCACTATCATTACCCAGGGAGATTTCAAAAAAGTAGAAATCATCGACGGGATAAAGGTGATTTATCTAGAGAACCAATATTCCAACAAAATGGGAGTCTTGAAAAGAATTCGAGCTTACTTCCAATTTTATTTCTCTGCAAAAAATACGGCTAAACAACTCGAATTCGATTTTATTTACGCAACTTCAACTCCCTTGTTGGTAGGCTGGTTGGGGCGAAAATTGGCCATAAAAAGAAAGGTTCAGTATTTCTTTGAGGTGAGGGATTTATGGCCTGATTTTCCCATTCAGGCTGGTGTTTTACCCTTTCCATTTTCTTGGATGTTACGAAGAATGGAGCGGTTAATTTACCGAGATGCTCAAAAGATTGTAACGTGCTCGAAAGGGATTTATGAAACGGTTTGTCAAAGGACCATTCCTGGTAAAGTTATCGTGGCATCCAATTTCTCACCTTTTCCAAAGGTTGAAATCGAACCCAATGGACAAAACTTCATTTACTTTGGAAGTTTGGGTCGGTACAACGGCATAGAATTATGGCGCCCATTTCTCGAACGTTTGAAAGAGATGAACACAGGCGCCCAATGGTTCGTGGTGGGGGAAGGGGCACAAGAATCTTTGGTAAAGGAGCTATCTAAGGAGTTTCCTTTTATCCACCTTGTTAAACCCATGCCCAGAAATGAGCTGCTCTCCTTTATTCGAGAAAAGAACATTAGGTATTCTTGGGTAACTTTTTCAAAATTACCAGTCCTTCAAACTAATTCTCCCAATAAACTTTTCGATTCATGGCAATTTGGGCTGATTCCCATCATCAATCAAATTGGATGGATGAAAGAATGGGCAGATGAATTTGCGGCCATATTTTGCGATCACACCAACCCTGATCACACCATTCAACAGCTTTTAAAGATCAATCATTCCGAGGCTGAACTTCAAAAGTTTCAAAGTGGAACAAGCAAGGCTTCAGCCTATTTTGACTCGAAAAAATCCATTTCAGAAGTTATCGATGTGATTCCCAAACAAAGTCAATTCCATCGACAAAAATGGGCGGTGATTTCTACGGTGCATCCACCTTATGACCAACGGTTATCTCAGCGAATTCCAGAACTGATATCTTCCCAATATTTGGTTTACTACTTAGGAAAGGGGAGGGGATTGCCCCATCTTTCTTCTCCAATAGCTCGGGTTTTCTTTTTTTACCCTTACCTTCTATTTTGGATTTTTGGGCATCGAGTAAAAGGAGTTCATCTCGCAGATCCTGAATTGTTACCATTGGGAATTTTTTTAAAAAAACTCGGATTTAACGTCATTTGGGACGTTCATGAAGATTTTGAGGAACAGTTTTTCTTGAAAAAAGGGTCAAACGCGACTTATATAAAATGGATCGCCCGTTGGGAAAAGAAGTTATTAAATTGTGGTGCTAGATTAATGGTTACCGAAAAATACTATGCTGAATTAGGTCGCTACAAAGATTTTGTTCCTACAATTGTTCCTAATTTCCCCAGTTCTTATCCGTTTAAACAAATTGCTTATCTTTTTGATGAAGATAGTTTACATCCAAAGTTCATTTACGTTGGAATCATCAATGAACATAGAGGAATGTTGGAACTCTTTGAAGCCTGGAAAAATGTAAAACTAGTATTTCCAAATGCAGAATTAATCCTCGTTGGTCGTTCAAATCTTGATATTCCTGCAGAAATTACTCACTTGGAAGGACAATGGCTTGAAGTTGCAACAAGTATCTCCGGAGCATGGGCAGGAATTTCCTTCATTAAAAAAACCAATCCTATAACCCATTATCCGCTTCGGTCCTTCCCAACAAAAATTGGAGAATATGCTGCTTTAGGACTACCAGTAATTTGTAATCTAACCCCAATTCATTCTGAATTCCTGGAAGATTCAGGTGTTTTTCTGCAAGAAATCTCAGTAGAAGAAATGACTTCTGCATTCATCGATTTCATTGGAGAAGAACAAAAAAGAGCCAAATTGAAACAATGTGCCCTGGGAAAAAGAAGTCGAATTCAAAATAATTCGACAAATCTTTCAAAAAGTTCCGAACTTTACCAACTATGACCATCAAGCAAACAAGTTTGGTTAAAGGGTGGCAACTCTGGAACAGGGTTTTCAATTTGTTGTTGCCTTTTGAAAAAACCACTTTTATTCGTTTGCTATTCCTCAATTTGATTTTGGGGGTATTGGAACTTTCTGGTCTTCTTTCGGTCCTTCCCATTGTTTTGGCGCTAAAAGATTATCACGAATTGGAGCGATATTCTTGGTGGACTTGGATTCGATCCATCAATCCGTTCCCCAATTTGGATGGCATGTTGTTGTTTTTGCTGCTGGGTGCCATTGGGATTTATTTGGTGAAAACGTGGTTCAATCTTTGGCTTCAAAAATCATTTGTAAAGTTTAGTTTGGATGTCGCTGGCAGACATTCTGAGGCCATGTTGTTGAGCATTTTGAATATTCCTTTGCTCGAATTTCAGGAATTACCTACGGGAAAAGGATTGAGAAATGTGGTGAACATACCTCAGTTTTTTGCGAAAAATGTTTTGTTGGTGGTTCTGCAATGGGTCTCTGAAATAGCCGTCATGCTGGTAATTTTCGTCGCTTTACTCTTTTATAATCCACTGTTATTGATCTTGTTAATTGGAACACTTGGATTATCTGGGATTTTGTTTTATTTGGCTTACCGAAGGTATTTTTATGTAAAGGGAAAAGAAGATGACCGCCTACAGGAAGGTATCCTAAGAGATGTAATTGCCATGGTAGGCGGAATTATTGATTGGCGATTACTCAATAAGCAAGAGTTTGTTGTTTCGAAGATTGCAGACAAAATCAAAAAATCCAATCAGCTCAATGTGGAATTGGAATTAGCCAAGGGATTGCCCAATTTACTAATCGAGATTACGGCTTTGGTTTCTATATTGGTTATCTTTCTTTATACCAGTCTTCAAAGTTCCGAACCTCGTTTTTGGGTGAATATCTTGGCGGTTTACGCTTTGGCGGCATTTCGAATTATGCCTTCTATCAAACGAATTTTGGCATACTTGTCTCGCATTAAAATTTTTGAATACACCATTTCAGAGATTGAAAACTTGAAAAATTCTGATTCAAATGAAACGAAACTACTTGGATTTGAAGATTGTTTAATTCTTGAAGATGTTAGTTTTTGGCATCAAAAATCGCTTAAGAAATTGCTTTCAAATATTTCACTTGAAATAAAAAAGGGTGATTGTATTGGAGTATTCGGTCCAAGTGGTACCGGAAAATCCACCTTGCTCAATGTTATGATGGGCCTCATTCCACCTAAAGCGGGAAGGGTTCTTGTAGATGGAGTGCCACTGCATGATCCTTCTGGTATTTTTGCCTACGTACGTCAGGATGTTTACGTGATGGAGGGCAGCGTTGTTCATAACATTGCTTTAGGAATTCCCGACGACCAAATAAATCTTCAGAAAATCGACGATTGTTTGCACTGGTCGTCACTTCGAAATTGGGTCAATCAATTGCCGGAAGGCATCTTTCGTCCTCTTTCCGAATCGGGCAAAAACATGTCGGGAGGCGAACGCCAACGACTAGCCATTGCCCGTTCTCTCTATGCCGATGCAAAAATTTTGGTTTTCGACGAACCCATCGGATCCCTCGATCCAGAGAATGCCGCCCAAGTTCTCGATGCCATTCAATTTTTGAAGAAATCCGGAAAAACCATCATCATCGTTTCCCACCAACCCGAAGCGCTCATTCATTGCGATCGCATTTTCGAACTTCGACAAGGGCAACTAACCATTCAATAACATGTGTGGCATTTTTGGATGGTGGGGCCAGGTTCCCGAAGAAATAAAAAAGAATCATCAACTCATCCAATATCGGGGGAAAGACGATTTTCAAACGCTTTCAAACCCGAATTGGAGTTTCTCCCACGCAGCTCTTAAAATCCAGAGCCAGCAAAGCCCCATTACCCAGCCGTTCCCATCCGGTTCAGCTCAATTCTCGGGGTTCAATGGAGAAATTTTCAACTGGAAACAACGGGCTCAACAGCTCTCTCATTCCATTTCTACCGATATTGAAGTAGCACATCTAGATATTGAAAAAAATGGCTTTCAAGCTATCGGATTTTGGAGTGGTTTCTTTGCTGGATTTCATTTTTGTTCCGAAAAAGAACAATTAATCCTTTATCGTGATTTCAAAGGAATTAAGCCTTTGTTCTACCGTCAATTTAGTCATGGAATTGCTTTTTCATCCACTGCGAAATCCCTTCATTTATCATCCGACCGTTGGAACGAAAATTCCGTTGTTTCTTTGGCAACCTGCCAATTTAATCTATCTCAAGATTGGCTTTGGGAAGGAATAAAAGAGTTTCCAAAGGGAACAATTGCTATCGTAAAAAAGGACTTTTCTTTGACCTGGATTCCATTTCAGGAGGAGTTGAAATCGACCATTTTAGAAAGTAACTTAAAGGAAGTTTTGGAGGAACAAGTCCAGTCATCTGTTCCAGCTGCATGGTTGTTATCGGGTGGATTGGATTCTTCCCTTTTGGCATCCATGGGAAATGAGTTTAGAACTTTGCCAGCGTATTCGTTGAATACTGGAAATCTGGGAAGATTAGAAACCGACTTTCCATATGCGGTACAAATGACCAACAAGTTAAACATGGAATTGATCGAAGTCCAGCCATTTGAAATAGATCTAAGGTCGTGGATTCGCAGTTTGTCCCATCCTTTCGGCGATCCTGGCGCTTTGGCCATGCATTGGGTTAGTTCGAAGGCTGCGCTAGATGGCGTTCGTGTTTTGATGAGTGGAATGGGAGCCGATGAGTATTTTGGTGGTTACCGTCGCCACGAATTTACCGATGGAAAAGGTTTTGCCAAATGGAAAATGATCAAGGCCTTTAAAGATGTTTTCCCTAAAGAAAAACGAGAGCGATTAAACCTACTTACCCAAAAACCTTTGGGATGGTGGTTGAAAGTTGATCCTTCTTTCCTTCAAAAAGAATTCAAGTTCAAAGAATCTGGATTCGATTCAGGAATCGAAATTGACATGAAAAAAATGGATCAGAATTTTTATTTGGTTCATAACGGGCTGCTTTATTCCGATGAAATTGGAATGCAAAATCAAGTAGAAATCCGCGTTCCTTACCTCGATCCAAGAATTACTGGGCTGAAGCCCAATTCCTTTTACAACAAAATTGAATTGAGGGTTTTGGCAAGGAAATATGTTCCTATGGATATCATTGAGCGGGAAAAAACTGGTTTTGGATGCATGGAAGAGCAATTAATTCTTTTACATCAAGATCAAATACCAGAAATTATTGCTCAAATTGAACAATCGGAACTCTTTGGTGGGGAATGTTATCAGTTATTCTTAAAAAGAAAAAGGACCGAAATCGAGTCCCGACGTTTGTGGAATTTGTTGATTTGGGAATATTGGATGATTCAACAATTCATGGATTACCCTTGAAGGTAACCAAATCGTTTTAGTTTCAATCGGTCGGAACGCCATCCTTCCAACACTTTAACGTGCATTCCCAAGTAAATTTTCTTTCCCCAAAACAATTCCATGTCTTTTCGGGCCTCGGTGCCAATTTTCTTCAGCATGCTTCCACCGGTGCCGATTAAAATATTTTTTTGGGTACTTCTCTCGCAAAAAATTTCAGCCTCAATGCGAATGATGTTCTCCTCTTCTTTAAAACTCAGAATTTCAACCTCAGTGGAGTAGGGAACTTCCTTTTGAAGATTCATGAAAATCTTTTCTCGGATCATTTCTGATGCAAAAAAACGTTCCGTTTTGTCGGTCATTTCATCTTCAGGAAAGTACTTCGGACCTTCAGGGAGCAACTGCTTGATCTCTTGCTTCAAACCATCGATGTTAAATCCGTGCAAGGCAGAAGTAGCGATAACCACAGCATCTTCGCCAAAGGTTAATTTCAATTGTTGCAATCGTGCCATGATGGCATCTTGATTGCTTAAATCGATTTTATTGAGAATCACCAATCGTTTGGCAGGGCTTTTGGCAATCTTTTGGGCAATGTATGCGTCGTTTTCAGCTTTGTCGGTTGCATCGATGACGATAACGAGTACATCGGCATCATCTAAGGCAGAGTAAACGAAATCCATCATGGATTCGTGCAAATCGTATTTGGGTTCCAACATTCCAGGCGTATCGGAAAAAACGAATTGAAAATCTTCTCCCGATACAATTCCCATGATGCGATGACGGGTTGTTTGCGCTTTGGGAGTGATAATGGCCAACTTTTCACCCACCAACTGGTTCATGAGGGTTGATTTTCCTGCATTGGGTTTTCCAACGATGTTGACGAAGCCTGATTTAAATGAAGTCACTTTATTTTATTTCGAAGTACAATCAATGCATCCCGAACATCCATCAAACTGTTCCGAAATTCATGCATTTTGTTAAGCATCTCGGTAAATTCTGAGAATTGGAGGGAATTCATTTCTACTTGCGAAGGTACGGCTGATTCTGAGGTTTGAACGGATATTTCTTTGCTAGAATGATTGGATTCTTCAAGTTGAATGCCTTTATTCTTTTTTAAGTAATCCTTTGCACCTTTGATGGTAAATCCTTGAATTTTAAGAAGATGATTGATCTTTTCTAAAGTTTCAACATCTTTCAAAATATATCGTCGATCTCCTTTTCTGGTCTTTTTTGGGGTTAATTCAGGAAATTGTGTTTCCCAAAAACGAATTTGAGAAGGCGCAAGCTTCAAGTATTCCGATACTTCACCGATGGTATAATAAAGTTTTCCAGGGGTTAACGTGTCTTGATTCATGTTGCAAACCTAATTTATTTTATCCGCAAGTAATCCACCAAAAATTAACCTTTCCACCTTTCGGGTTATCTTTGTAACCATGAAGGCAACAGAAATCCGTAAAGCATTTATTCAATTTTTCGAAAGCAAACAACACACGTTCGTAAAGCCATCACCGGTGGTGAATAAAAACGATCCAACGTTGATGTTTACCAACGCAGGAATGAACCAATTCAAAGATGCGTTTTTAGGAAATCAAACCCTGGGTTTCACGAAAGCTGTGAATTCCCAACCCTGTCTTCGTGTAACTGGTAAACACAATGATTTAGAGGATGTTGGAAAAGATACCTACCACCATACTTTGTTCGAAATGTTGGGCAACTGGTCGTTCGGCGATTATTTCAAAAAAGAAGCACTTCCATGGGCTTGGGAATTTTTAACCGATGTTGTAAAATTACCCAAAGACCAATTGTTCGTTACCATTTTTGGGGGAGATGAAGCCGATGGCCTTCCTGCCGACGAAGAAGCTTTTGAAATTTGGAGCAAAATTTTGCCGGCCGACCGAATTCTTCGATGCAACAAAAAAGATAATTTTTGGGAAATGGGAGCAACCGGGCCATGTGGTCCTTGTTCAGAAATCCATTTCGATAACCGACCTGAAAACGAAAGAAATCAAGGAGATGGCGCCCGTTGGGTAAACAACGATCATCCCTTGGTCATTGAGATTTGGAACAACGTTTTCATGGAATTTAATCGCCTAGCGGATGGTTCCTTGGAAAAGCTTCCGGCCCAACACGTCGATACCGGAATGGGATTGGAGCGATTGGTTCGGGTGTTACAAAACAAAACCTCCAATTACGATACCGATATTTTCATGCCGATCATTCAAGAGTTGGAACGCAATTCGGGTTTGAAATACGGCAGCAACGAATCGGTTGATATTGCCATGCGCGTAGCTGCCGACCACATTCGTGCCGTGACTTTCATCATTGCCGACGGCACCTTGCCATCCAATAATAAAGCCGGATACGTTTGCCGTCGTATTCTCCGTCGTGCCGTTCGTTATGGATATTCATTCCTTGGATTTCAAACGCCATTTTTACATCAGTTGGTTGGAATTCTGGCCAACTATTTCGAGGACTTGTATCCGAGTATTCAAGGCCAGAAAGATTTCATCGCACGAATCATCTTGGAAGAAGAAAACGCCTTTTTACGCACACTTTCCAACGGACTGAAACTCATCGATCAGTATTTCGAAGGCAAAACCATTCAAGAAATTGATGGACATTTTGCTTTTGAACTTTACGATACTTTTGGATTTCCCATCGACTTAACCAATTTGATTGCTCAAGAAAAAGGAGTTAAGTTGGATGAAGAAGGTTTCCAAAAGGAACTGGCGGCCCAAAGAGCTCGTTCAAAAGCCGATGCCGTGGTTGGCCAAGGCGATTGGGTGATGGTAACTGATGAGGTAAAAGTTGAATTCGTAGGTTACGATTCTTTGGAATCCAATTCGCATGTGGTGAAATACCGCACTCAAACCATCAAAGAAAAACCGGTGTACCATTTGGTATTGGACGTAACTCCTTTTTATGCCGAGAGTGGTGGACAACTAGGAGATCGAGGAATTCTTAAAAGCGAAAACGAAGAAATTGAGGTTCTAGATACCAAAAAGGAAAATGATCTCATCGTTCATGTGGTAAATAAACTACCCGTTGATTCTCAATTAACATTTCATGCAAAAGTGGATGTTTCTCGAAGATCAGGAACTTCCTCCCACCACAGCGCAACGCATTTGTTGCATGCTGCCTTACGTTCTCACTTGGGCAAACACGTCGAACAAAAAGGATCTTTGGTCGCACCGGATAAGCTTCGATTTGATTTTTCTCACTTCGAAAAGATTTCTGAAGAACTTCTTCGAACCATTGAGAACGAAATCAATGAAAAAATTGTAGCTGCGATTCCCTTGGAGGAAAAAAGAAATGTTTCCTTTGATGAGGCCGTAAAATCGGGAGCCATGGCCCTGTTTGGAGAAAAGTACGGAAACGAAGTCCGTGTTATTACTTTCGATTCCACGTATTCGGTGGAGTTGTGCGGAGGAACCCACGTTTCAAATACCCGCGATATCCGTTTATTCCAAATTGTTTCGGAAGGTTCTGTTGCTGCGGGAGTACGAAGAATTGAGGCAGTTACCCACGATGCGGCAACCCGATTACTTCAAGAAAAAGCCCAACTGGCCGATCAGATCATGAACGCATTGAAATCGCCTAAAGATCCAATTTTAGCCATTTCAAATTTGTTTCAAGAACAGAAAAACCTTCAAAATCAGTTGGATCTTCAACAAAAAAGTTTGTCCCATTTCCTAGGAAACGATTTGTTGAAAAAAGTTACCCAGCAAAATGGATTGAACATCGTTTTTGAAGAAATTGACTTTTCCTTCACCGCTTTTGCAAAAAATACCGCTCAATCCATGATTCAATCCAATCCAGACTGGGTGGTTATTCTTCATGCTAAAGAAGAAGGCAAATGCCAGGTGATTGTAGGTTCTGGAACTGAATCTGGAGTTCAAGCTAATGCATTAATCAAGGCTTGGGGTCCGATGTTGCAGGGTGGAGGAGGAGGTACTCCGCAATTGGCCAATGCCGGGGGTAAAAATTCTAACTATTACGCGGAATTGGCCGAAGAAGTTAAACGTTTAGGAAAGTAATTTATGAGTATTTACGATCAATATCAAGCAGTTATCGGACTCGAGGTTCACATTCAGTTGCTAACCAAATCGAAAGCCTACTGCGCCGATGCAGCTGAATACGGAGCAGATTCCAATACTTTGGTTTCTCCCATCACACTTGGTCACCCAGGTACGCTTCCGTTTTTCAACAAACAAGCAATGGAGTTTGGGATTAAATTAGGAATTGCTACGAATTGCACCATCAATGAGTACAATGGATTTGCTCGCAAAAACTATTTTTACGCCGATTTGCCCAAAGGTTACCAAATTACACAAGATAAAACTCCCATCTGTACCCAGGGGTCCATCCTCATTGAAACGAAAGAGGGAGATAAGGTGATCGGTATTACTCGTATACATTTGGAGGAAGATGCCGGCAAAAGCATGCACGATAAAGACCCCATTGATTCTTTGGTCGATTTCAATCGTTGTGGTGTTCCCCTTTTAGAAATGGTATCTGAACCAGATCTTCGTTCTGCGGAGGACGCATACGCTTATTTGACTGAAGTTAGAAAATTGGTACGTTACCTCGATATCTGCGATGGAAACATGGAAGAAGGATCGATGCGTTGCGATGCGAATATTTCGGTGATGAAAAAAGGCGCTACTGAATTTGGAACGAAAGTGGAGGTAAAAAACATGAACTCCATTCGTAATGTTCAACGCGCCATTGAATTCGAAATCAAACGCCAAATCGATTTGCTAGAAGCTGGTGAATCTTTTACCTCAGAAACCCGATCGTTCGAGGCTACTGCAGGAACCACCTTCAGTTTGCGCTCCAAAGAGGCGGCCAACGATTATCGCTATTTTCCCGAACCCGATTTGCCGCCTTTCCGCATCAAATCCGAAGCCATCGAAAAAGTGAAAGCAGGGATGCCTGCTTTGCCTCGAGAACTGTTTGCCAAATTCACCCGAGAACTGGGATTGAGCGATTACGATGCTCGAAATTTAACGGATACCAAAGAAACAGCACGTTATTTTTCGGAAGTAATCGCCCAAAATGTTGCCGCGAAAGCGGCTGCGAATTGGATTTTAGGTCCAGTTAAAGGGTATTTGAATGAGGAAGCCTTGGATTGGAACCGGTTAAAATTGGCTCCACAAAAATTGGCAGAATTAATTTCTTTGGTTGATTCTGGCAAGATTTCCTTTACGGCTGCGAGCATGCAGGTATTTCCCGAGTTGATTCTTTCGCCGGATAAATCTCCTGAATCCATCGCCATTGAAAAGGATTTAATTCAAGAATCCAACGACGATTTTTTGGAATCCATCGCTAAAGAAGTACTTGAAGCATGGCCCGATAAAGTTGCTGAATATCAATCGGGTAAAAAAGGAGTGCTCGGATTATTCATGGGAGATTTGATGAAGAAATCCAAAGGGAAAGCAGATCCCAAAAAAGCATCATCCATTTTACAGAAGTTACTAGGATGAAGTTAACGTTTGCTTTCTGGATCCTCCTCGTTTTAGGAAGTTGTTCTTCAATGACTGAGGAGCGTTACCGAATTGAAGGAACGCTTGTAGGAGGAGTTGGAAAAAGCGTTTACCTGCTTGAGTTATCGAAAGGCAATCAATTCATCATCATTGATTCTGCGGTGGTTGACTCTATGGGCAAATTTTTACTGGATCAAGGGGCATTTACTTCGTATGATTTTTATCGCTTAACTCTTTCTGGGAAAGATCTGGGTCTAACCTTGGTACCCGATGAAGAAGCGATTCAACTTAAGTTAAAGTATTCAACCTTCCCTTTTGAATCAGAATTTGTTACTGGCATTAATTCTAAATCCATCCAACGAATTTCAGATAGTACTGGATATTGGTACTCCAAAAATCTGTTGTACTCCAAGAGAACCGATTCAAATACAGTTGATTTAGCACTACGGGAAAAGAAAAACATGAAGGATTATTTATTCAGTTTTTTGGTAACCCATCCCCATGACTTGGTTGGCTTTTACGCTTTCACTCAAATTTTCGATTTCTCATTGGCAGGAAATGAAGATTTAGGGGCTCTTGATAAATTTATTCGTGGTTTTTCGGAACAGCATCCCAAACACAGGTACATCTCCATGATGAATCAATTTATTAAACCTTTGAAAACAGAAGTCGAAGGACTGAAAAACGATGATAAAATTACCGTTGGCAAACCTTTACCTAGCTTAAGTTTAAAAAATCAGTACGATTCATTGGTATCAATTGAGAAAGTAAATGGATCTTACAAGGTTATCGATTTTTGGGCGTCTTGGTGTGAACCTTGCAACAAAGATTTTCCAAGAGTAAAAAAAATGGAGGAAAAATACAGAAGCAAGTCAATTGAGTTTCTTGGAGTAAGCCTAGATGATTCAAAGGAAAATTGGACCAAAGATATCGCAAATAAAAAATCGAACTGGACCCAGGTTTCCGATTTGCAACGATGGAATTCAATGGCGGTGAAAACATATGGAATTCGTTCGTTACCAACGTATGTTTTGATTGATTCTAACGCGGTAGTTCATTGTAAAACCATTGATTTCAATGAGGTAATGACCCTGTTGGATTCATTAACCAGAAAAAAATGAAGCGAATCTTTCGATTGTTCCTAGTTGTGATTGCATTAGGGCTCGCTGTTGGCGGTTACTTGGGATATTTTGTTTTCCTACATCAACACCAACCTGCCTCTACGGAAGGAAAAAACAATATTCTTTACATTTATCCAGAGGAGAATTATGGAAAAGTAAAAGTGGGATTACTCAAAATTTTCCCCGATTTGGAGGAATGGCATCTTACTCTATTAGCCGAGCAAATGAATTACACCGATCACGTAAAACCTGGAAGGTATGTTTTTCGTGGAAAATACAGCTTGTCTAAAATCATGCGAAAGTTAAAATCAGCGGAACAAGACGCGGTACGATTTTCTTTCGTAAAATACCGCAATCTTTCCGATATGGCCGGAGCAGTAGGAAAGATTACTTTGGTAGATTCTACCGAACTTCGTAAGTGGCTAGCAGATACATCCATTTGGTCCAATTACTCGATGAATCCAACTCATTTACTCACGTATTTCATTCCGAATACCTACGAGTTGTATTGGACGACCAATACTGATGGTTTCATTAAAAGAATGAAGAAGGAATACGATCGATTTTGGACGACTGAACGAATGGAGAAAGCAAAGTCTTTAGGATTAACCATTGAGCAGGTGAGCGTTTTGGCATCGATCGTGAATGAGGAAACCATTAAAACCGATGAAAAGCCCAAGGTTGCAGGTTTGTATTGGAATAGAGTCAATAAGGGTATGTTACTGCAGGCCGATCCTACGGTAAAATTTGCTTTAGGAAATTTTGAATTGAGAAGAATTTGGGAAAAGGATCTTCAAGTAAATTCCCCCTACAATACGTATCGATTTAAAGGATTACCTCCAGGGCCCATCAATACGCCCAGCATTGAAGATTTGGACGCCGTTTTGAATCTACAAAAGCATTCCTTCATTTACATGTGTGCCAAAGAAGATTTTTCGGGTTATCACAATTTTGCCGAAAACGAATCTCAGCACAACCAAAATGCGCAGAAATACAGAAAAGCGCTTTCGAGTCGTAAAATTTACCGTTAATGCTGCGCTTTGATACCCTCTTTCGTGTGGCTTACGCCGATACCGACCAAATGGGAGTGATGTACCACGGTGCTTATGCTCGTTATTTGGAAGTGGCTCGGGTAGATTGCTTGCGTTCTATCGGAATTCAATACCGAGAGATTGAAAAGATGGGTATTTTTCTGCCCGTTTTGGAGATGAACATCAAGTACCTTCAGCCCATTTTTTACGATGACTTGGTGCGAATTCAGGTTTCGATTGATACTTTACCTCGACGATCATTCTGTTTTGATTATCAATTATTTAAGGAAGATGTTTTGGTTTCAACGGCCAAGGTGATTTTGGTTTGTGTTAGTAAAGAAACCAGGAAGTCCATCGTTGCTCCTGAATTCCTTTTACATGCATTGATTCCTTATTTCGAATAAGAATGATTTCAGCCTCGAAAAAATTTTTTGCTTGGTTAGGTTCCATCCAGATTCCTTTCTTTAAACACGTTCCTTTAGGATTAGTTACTAGGATTCTTTGGAAGCAAATCAACTCGAATGAAATGAGCATGAAGGCCAGTGCAATCGCATTTAACTTCTTCATGGCACTATTTCCAGCAACGATTTTTTTCTTTACCATGTTGGCGTTTGTACCGTATTCTGGATTTGAAATTCGGTTCATGGAGTTACTTCGATTCGCCCTTCCAGAATCTGCTTATTTAACTGTAAAAGACACCATTGAAGATATTTTAAGAAATCAGCAAGGAGCGTTGGCAGGTTTTGGATTGTTATTGGCATTCTTCTTCAGCACCAATGGTATTTTCGCGATGATGAATTCCTTCAACAAGCTGGATCGGCAATTTGAAAATAGAGGAATGATTCGAAAAAGAATCGTTGCTGCAGGTCTACTCCTGCTGCTCACCTTAACTGTAATATTAGGTTTATCTTCTTTGGTTTTGGAAGACCTTGCTACCGATTGGATTCATCTAAAATTTCCCAAAACTTTTGAGGTCACCAAATATGTATTCTGGGTTTTGGAAAAAGGAATAATTCTTGGAATGATCCTTTTGTTATTGGGAATCATTTATCGATTTGGGCCAAGCACGATTACTAAATGGAATCTTTTTAGCCCAGGTTCATGGATGTCAACCCTGCTTTTTTGGATTACCAGTTCTGGATTTAGTTATTATGTGAGCCATTTCAGCACGTACAACAAACTTTATGGGTCGCTAGGAACACTGTTAATCATCATGCTTTGGTTGTACATCAATAGCTTTGTGATTTTAGTAGGTTTTGAACTCAACGTTGTTATTTACGGAAACTCAAAAAAACATACTAAAATAGCCGATTGAACCCTTCTTTTTACTCATTTCAATTTAGAAGTTTGTTCCTCATGGTTAATCGAAAAAGATGGCAGTTTGACCATTTTTGTTAACTTTTTCTGGTTGATTTCTGAAAAATTCTGTCATCGCCCCACGGGTGAATCCACTAACCCAAAGCGAATTTGTTCCATCAAATACCAAATCAATAATTTCAGCCCAATTCTCTGAATAATAAGTTCGAATCAGTGAGAAATTGGGTTGATAGGTTTTAATGTATTCGATAATCGGTTTTTCCTGAGGAAGCGATTTGTTATGAATAATGGTAATCAAAACCAAAGGAGTATTGGGAAGAAGGAATGAAAAAATTTGGAAAAACTTTTTTATGGTTTGTGTAGAATGCAGACTTCCATCGAAGGTGAGAATAATTCTAGAAAAAAAGTGCGGTTGCGAAGAAAGAAACAAAATTGGAGGATGTGAATAAAGCAAATAGTCCAAAATGATTTCTTTTCTAATCGTTCTTCTTTGATTCAATAAGGTTCGATCAATGATTGTCAAATCGTGAAATTTGCTATTCTCAATCCAATTTTGAATGGCTTCTGGCTCGGCATATACTTCAGTTTTGTAGCCATTCTCATTCAGTAAATGAATCGCTTGATTAAAAATTAGCTCATGGTTTAGCTTTCGTTTCCGAATAATTTTTGAAAACAATTCAAAATAAGAATACGCGTGATTTTGCAATAACTCTGAATCGAATATTTCTGAAACAGAATGTTGCAATAGGCCATCCACGAATTGAAGGGAAATTTGGCTTCCTTGAATTTGAGGCCAGAATAAATGAACCCATGAAATGAGCTCGGCGGATTGATGAGTTTCATCCAGAATAACGTTGGAGTGGATGGCCATATGCAATTTTTGTCTTGCAAAATTCAGCGATAAAAAAAGGATTGTCGATGACAATCCTCACATATTTTTATGATTAAAATTAGGTTTAAACTGAAGTATGGCTAATTCGATCGAGTTTTTGTTTTTCAAGGAGTCGAATTTTCTTGCCTTCCATTTCAATCAATTTATCGCTCTTGAATTCGGATAATAATCGAATTACGGTTTCCGTAGCAGTGCCAACGATGTTGGCAATATCTTCTCTTGGAAGTGAAATAGAAATGACAGAATCATCTCCAGAATTAAAAGTTTCATGAAGAAACAAAAGAGTTTCTGCTAATCGTTCTCGAACCGATTTTTGTGCCATGCTTTGAACTCGTTCTTCTACTACACCCAAATCATGGCAAAGCGAAACCAATAATTCCTTACTTATGGCCGGCACTTCATCAATTAAATCCATGAATGGGCGTTGGGGGACAAAACAGGCTACGGTATCTTCTACAGCTATCGCAGATGCAAATAAAGGTTCTTGGGCTACCAATGCTCGGTAACCAAGGTAATCACCTTTTTGGGCAAAGCGTAAAATTTGTTCTTTCCCATCTAAATTCGTTCGCACCAATTTTACAACTCCGCTGCTAAGGCAATGAATACCCATGGGCATATTTCCTTCATAAAAAATATGTTGACCTTTTTTATAGTGACAACATGTTTTTCCACTGGAAATCTTATTTAATTGTTCTTGATTGCAATGCTTTAAAAAGCCAATGTTATGTGAATCACATACCGCACAATCTAATTTTATTCTCTGCATAACCACCCCTCATTTTTGTCTAAATTACGCAGAAAGATTGGTAATAAACTATTTTGGACCTTTTCTATTAAAAAAAAACCAAAGTGAGAATTTTTACAATAATTGGAATTCTTTATTCAACTCCAAACCAAACCACGGCATAATGTTCACTTACATATACTCCTATGGAATTGAATGTAATGGATTTCCAAATCCCACGATTTAAAATTACTTCGTGGTGAGAAGTGCTTTTTTTCCAACCGTTCAATGCTACTTCTGGAGTAAGCATTTGTGAGGAGTAATAGGCTATTTCAAAACCTTGACCCGGATAATTGGAAATCTCCTTAGGTTTTCGCCACATGCATTCTTTCTGAGCATGATCATCGGTATAGCAACAAGAAGTCCACTTTCCATGGGATGACCAGGAATGCATATTGCATTTTCTTTGTTGGGGATCGTAGTATTTTTCAAGATCCAAAGCGTGAGCCTCGGCCACCGCTTGAAGTTTTTCATTCAAGTTGATGGCCGAGAGTCCATTTGCCTTTCTGTAATCATTGATTTTCTGAAGTAACTCCGCATTTTTTCCGTTCAACGACTGAGAAAATACCGATGTGAACATCAAAAAAAATGTGCCTATTAAAAACAATCGAGTCATAAGTCAAAGAACGAACATTTGAGCGTTGAATTATTCAAATGTCAAATTTCCATCCTTTGAAACGTCCAATAAAATGGGATGCTCCGATGAAATTTCTCCAGCCAAAATAGCTTTACTTAACGGATTCAATATATTTCTTTGAATGGCTCTTTTTAAGGGTCTTGCGCCATATTGAACATCAAATCCTAATGCTGCAATCTTCGCCAAGGCTTCCTCGGTGTACCCTAAGGTTATGCCCATGCTTTCCAATTGCTGAACCAGTTGATTCATTTGAATGCCTACAATTCCTAAAATTTCAGATTTTCCAAGTGGAGAAAATACCACAACTTCGTCGATTCGATTGATGAATTCTGGACGAAGATGTCCTTTTAATATTTCCAGCATTTCACCTTTCAGATCTTCTTTGGATTCTTCTAAGGCCAAACCTTCTAATCCGAAAAGTTTTTCTTGAATTCTTTGTGAACCCAAATTGGACGTCATGATTACGATGGTGTTTTTAAAATTTGCTACCCTTCCTTTATTATCCGTTAAACGGCCATCGTCCAATACTTGCAATAGGATATTGAAAGTATCGGGGTGAGCTTTTTCAATTTCATCCAAAAGAATAACAGAGTAGGGCTTCCGTCGAACCGCCTCGGTTAACTGACCACCTTCATCGTAACCAACGTATCCGGGAGGCGCTCCAACCAATCTTGAAACACTGTGTTTCTCTTGGTATTCGCTCATGTCGATCCTTACCATGGCATTTTCGTCGTTGAATAAAAACGAAGCGAGGGCCTTGGCTAATTCGGTTTTTCCCACACCAGTACTCCCTAAAAACAAGAATGAACCAATGGGTCGTTTGGGATCTTGCAAACCGGCTCGATTCCTACGAACTGCATCGGCCACCACTTCAATGGCTTCCGATTGACCAACGACTCTTTTCTTCAATTCATCTTCGAGGTGAAGCAATTTTGTTCGTTCGCTTTCCAACATTCTGTTGACTGGAATTCCCGTCCAACGAGCTACAACTTCGGCAATTTCCTCGGCCCCAACTTCTTCATTCAACATTCTGCTTCCATGAAGTTGCGCATCCGAAAGTTGAGCTTGTGCTGCAAGCAACATTTCTTCAGCTTCCTTAATTTTTCCGTACCTCAACTCAGCAACTTTTCCGTATTCTGCTTTTCTTTCTGCCTGATCTGCTTCTGCCTTAAAAGTTTCGATTTGTTCTTTGATCGATTGGATTTTTTCAACGGATTCTTTTTCGGTTTTCCATTTCGCCTTTAATGCGTTCGATTCTTCCTTCAAATCCGCAATTTCTTTGTCCAAAACCTTAATTCGATCCAAATCATTTTCACGCTTCATGGCTTCTCTTTCGATTTCCAATTGCATAACTTTTCTTTCCAATTCATCCACCACTTCCGGAACGGAGTCGATTTCAATTCGCAAGCGGGAAGCGGCTTCGTCCATCAAATCAATGGCTTTATCGGGAAGAAATCGATCGTTGATGTAACGTTGGCTTAATTCTACCGCAGCTACAATTGCTTCGTCCTTGATTCGAACCTTATGGTGCGTTTCGTAACGTTCTTTCAAGCCGCGAAGGATAGCGATGGAATCTTTTGAATCGGGTTCATCCACCATAACTTTCTGGAATCGTCGTTCCAACGCTTTATCGCTCTCCATGTATTTTTGATACTCGGCCAAGGTGGTTGCACCGATGGACCGAAGTTCACCTCTAGCAAGTGCTGGTTTTAATATATTGGCAGCATCCATGGCTCCTTCGCCTTTTCCGGCACCCACCAATTGGTGAATTTCATCGATGAATAAAATGATTTCACCTTCAGACGATTTAACTTCATTAACGACTGCTTTCAAGCGTTCTTCGAATTCGCCTTTGTATTTTGCCCCGGCCACCAAAGCGCCTAAATCTAAAGAAAATACGGTTTTGGTTTTCAACGTTTCGGGAACATCTCCTTGAATCATTCGAAAGGCAATGCCTTCTGCAATGGCTGTTTTTCCAACGCCGGGTTCACCAATCAATACAGGATTATTTTTGGTTCTTCGAGCTAGAATTTGAATCACTCTTCGAATTTCCTCATCACGACCAATTACGGGATCTAGTTTTCCGCGTGTGGCCATTTCATTCAAATTGATGGCATACTTTCCTAAAGCGTTGTAAGTATTTTCAGCATTCGCATCGGTTACTTTCGCACCTTTTCGAAGTTCTGCAATCCACGTTTGAAGTTGTGCTGATTTGAAGCCCATGTCTTTTAAAAGATGACCGATCTCGTCGGTATTTTCAGAAAGAGATAACAACAAATGTTCGAGAGAAACGAATTGATCTCCCATTTTTTTCATGTGGGCTTCGGCATTTTTAAAGGTTTTCGAAAGCGAGTTTCCCACAAAAACCTGACCTCCTCCTTCAACCTTGGGGTACCTTTTGATTTGTGCATCAAGCGGAAGAGTTAATCGTTCTTTGCTTGCTTGAGCTTTCTGTAGAAAATAGGGGAGAACTGTTTCATCGACCTCCATTATCCCTTTGAGCAAATGCCCATTTTCCAATGACTGATGTCCTAAATTCTCAGCAATTCCAATGGATTGCTGAACAGCCATTTGCGACTTTTCGGTGAAGTTTTGCATAGTCATACTTTCTCGTTTTTCTTTTACCCTCAAATATGTATCCGCAAACAAAAAGCCGACAAAATGTCGGCTTTTTTATCAAAATCAAGTCTTTTTGACAAATTAAAAATTGGTATTCGCCAATTTATGATCGATAAGTGAAACGATATCGGGATCATTCCAGCGGTTTTCAATATTGGGTAGATCAAGGAATTCTTGCATAAATTGGTTGTGCGCTTGACCAATTCTCCAAGCTTCAGCATACGGAATATGGGAAAAGGAAACCATGGAATAAAGCGGAATCCACTTATCTGGATGTCTTTTTTGGATTTCTCCTTCCATTTTCTTTTGAAGAATAAAACGCGGATCGGCTGTTTTATCCCTCATTTCAATGAAATTGTACAAGGCCAAATCAGCGATGGCATCGGCATTGGGTTTTCGTTTTTTGGCAATTTCTGGAATTAGGACGTTCCAGTCTTCACCAATTTCATCCATCATTTCCATTAAATCGGTACAATCCTCAAATCCACTGTTCATTCCCTGACCGTAAAATGGAACAATAGCATGGGAAGCGTCGCCCAGAAGAAGGGTTTTCTTGTAATTCCAAGGCGCGCAACGAATGATGCCTAAAATTCCAACTGGATTGTTTTCGTATTGATCTAAATAATCGGGAGCTAATTCGGGAATGTTCGGGAAGTAAGTTTTGAAAAATGCTTCTGCTTTTTCTTGGGTATTCACCGATTGAAATGACAATGGCCCTTCCATGTCGAAAAACAAGGTGCAGGTAAAGCTACCTTCAGGATTTGCCAATGCGATGAGCATAAAATCTTTACGGGGCCAAATGTGGAGGGCATTTTTCTCCAATTTGAAAGAACCATCTGGATTGGCTGGGATGTTAACTTCTTTGTATCCGTGTTCGATGAAATCTTGACTATAGTTGAAGCGGCCTTTGCGTTGCATGGCATACCGCAATTCGGAAGCCGCGCCATCGGTACCAATCGAAATGCTGGTTTTTAACTTTTTCTGCGTTCCATCCGAAAGTTGAAACGTCAGTTCATTGGATTCTAAATCTGCTCCAACGCACTTGTTTTCAAAATGAAAATCAACTCCCAAATCTTCAGCAATTTGCATCAATGCTTGGTTAAGTCCAGAACGGGAAACCGAATAAATGGCGTCGTTATGAATGGAGTAGGGTTGGAACGTTTGGTTGCCTTCCATATCATGGATCATTCTTCCGTACATAGGAATGGCAACTTTATCAATTTCGTCCTTGATACCGGCCATTTCAATGGCTTTCCATCCGCGGTGACTCATAGCCAAATTGATGGATCGTCCAGCGTAAGCATTGCTTTTCCTCATGTCTGGACGTGATTCAAAAACTTCAACCGGATATCCTTTTTTGGCTAGGAGGATGGATAACATGGAACCCACCAAACCACCGCCCACCAAACTAATTTTTTCTTTCATGATCACAAAAATATCTACAAAGTAACGAAGGTTAAGAGAATTGGTTCATGATATTTATGACACGTTGTGCATAGGAATCTCCAAATAGATTAACATGAACCAGCAAAGGATAAAGTTGATGCAATTTTCGTCGGTTTTCAAAGCCCGGTTGCAGAGGAAATCGATGTTGATATGCTTCAAAGAACTCAACCGGAAATCCTCCAAACAAATCGGCCATGGCCAAATCCATTTCTCGATGACCAAAATAAACAGCAGGATCAATCAATGTTGGGGCACCGAATTGATTGGGAAGCACGTTTTCGTACCAAAAGTCGCCATGGAGTAGGGAAGGCGCTTCTTTGGGAATCAAATCATCGAAGATTAAAAACAATTTTTCAAAGGCTGGAATGATTTCTTTCGGTAACTTATGATTCAATAACGCTAACTCTAACTGCGGCATCAGCCGTTGGGCAAAATAAAACTCCGTCCAAGTATCGGTAAAATCGTTTTTTTGAACCAAAGTTCCAATAAAATTATCCGTCGACAATCCAAATTTCTCTTGAGTTTCGGCATGAATTTGAGACATTCCCCTGGCGAGCTCTTCCCAATATCCTTTCTTTTTGGGCGATTGATCGATGTATTCCATCACCAAAAACTGAAACTCTTCGGTTTCACTTTCCACAATCACTTGCGGAATATCGAAAGCTCCCACTTTGTCTAACAACTTCAAACCCAATGATTCGGCCTGATACATTTTGGGAAATTTCTCTTTACTTAAATATTTAATAAAGTAACTTTTGTCGGAATAATCAAATTGATAGGTAAAACTGATGCAACCACCACCTACTGACTTTACCCGATGGACTTGACCGGAAATTCCGTGATATCGTAAAAAATAGTCGTTTAAAAAATGCGAAATACTTTCTGGCAGCATGGGGGTAAAAGTAAAAAGGAAGCGAAAGGAAATTGTTATCTTTGCCAATAAATTTGAATTTCATGAATTACGACGTCGTTGTTATCGGAAGTGGTCCTGGTGGTTATGTAACCGCAATTCGCGCTTCTCAATTAGGAATGAAAACCGCCATCATTGAAAAGGAATCGTTGGGTGGTATTTGCTTAAATTGGGGATGTATTCCAACCAAAGCCTTGTTGAAAAGTGCGCAGGTTTTTGAATACATTCAGCACGCATCCGATTATGGAATTACCGTTTCAGACGCAAAAGCAGATTTCGATGCCGTAGTGAAGCGCTCTCGAGGCGTTGCCGATGGAATGAGCAAAGGCATTCAATTTTTGATGAAGAAGAATAAAATCGATGTCATCATGGGTTACGGAAAAGTAAAAGCAGGAAAAAAGGTAGAGGTAACGGATGCCGATGGAAAAATTTCAGAAGTTTCGGCTAACCACATCATTTTAGCAACCGGTGCTCGTGCTCGTCAATTACCAAATGTTCCCATCGACGGTGAAATGGTTATCGAATACCGCAAAGCAATGTCGTTGGAAAAACAACCCAAATCATTGGTCGTAATCGGTTCTGGTGCGATCGGTGTGGAATTTGCATACTTCTACAGCACCATGGGAACGAAAGTGACCATCGTTGAATTTATGCCCAACATTGTTCCAGTTGAAGATACCGATGTTTCCAAAGAACTAGAAAAAATCTACAAGAAAAAAGGAATCGATATTTTAACCAACTCCTCCGTGGAAAAAGTTGAAAAATCGGGTTCCGGTGCAAAAGTTACCGTAAAAACAGCATCCGGTGAACAAATCATCGAGTGCGATGTGGTGCTTTCTGCAGCTGGAGTAATCACCAATCTCGAAAACATTGGTTTAGAAGATGTTGGCATTGCCACCGATAAAGGAAAAGTAATGGTTGATGATTTTTATCGCACCAATATTCCTGGATATTACGCCATCGGTGACATCGTTAAAGGTCCTTCATTGGCGCACGTAGCTTCTGCGGAAGGAATCATTTGCGTTGAAAAAATTGCTGGTATGCATGTTGAGGCATTGGATTATGGAAATATTCCAGGATGTACCTATTGCGCTCCGGAAATTGCTAGCGTTGGGATGACCGAACGCGCAGCAAAAGAAGCCGGAATGGAAATCAAAGTCGGAAAATTCCCGTTCTCAGCTTCCGGAAAAGCCTCTGCAGCCGGTGCAAAAGAAGGATTCGTAAAAGTAATTTTCGATGCGAAATACGGCGAGTTCCTTGGAGCCCACATGATTGGAGCAAACGTAACCGAAATTATCGCCGAAGTTGTTGTAGCTCGGAAATTAGAAACGACCGGACATGAAATTTTGAAAGCTGTTCATCCACACCCAACCATGTCGGAAGCCGTGATGGAAGCAACTGCAGCCGCTTATGGTGAAGTTATTCATCTATAAGCAAAAATGAAAACGAAAACAAGAACCAAAAATCGAGTAAATCTGATCACCTTGGGGTGTTCAAAAAACTTGGTTGACAGTGAAAATATTCTCACCCAACTCAAAGCCAATAACTTCGATGTTGGACACGAACGTACCGATGATGCCAACGATATTGTAATCATCAATACCTGTGGATTTATTGATAACGCAAAACAAGAGTCCATCGATACCATTCTCCGTTACGTAGATGCAAAGCAGGATGGAATTGTTGAGAAAGTTTACGTAACCGGTTGTTTATCTCACCGTTATAAGGACGAGCTCGAAGTTGAAATTCCGGAAGTAGATGCTTGGTTTGGTACCATGGAATTGCCCCGTTTACTAAAAACCTTGAAAGCCGATTACAAGCATGAGTTGTTGGGAGAGCGTATCATTACCACTCCGAATCACACAGCATTCATGAAAATCGCAGAAGGCTGTGATCGACCTTGCGCGTTTTGTGCCATTCCGCTGATGCGGGGTAAACACGTTTCGCGTTCATTGGAAGATTTAGTAAAAGAAGCAACCCACTTAACCTCCAAAGGGGTTAAAGAATTGATTCTCATCGCCCAAGACTTAACCTATTACGGTTTAGATTTGTATGGCAAACGGAATTTATCTGAACTTCTCGAGCGTTTAGCGGATGTGCCTGGAGCCGATTGGATTCGTTTGCAATACGCGTATCCGAGTCAATTTCCCATGGATATTTTGCCCTTAATGAAAAAGTATCCCAACATTTGCAACTACCTGGACATGCCTTTGCAACACGGAGCAGAGAACATGTTAAAATCCATGCGCCGGGGAATAACCGCTTCCAGAACCCAAGAACTCATCGATCAAATTCGTCAGGAAGTTCCTGAAATAGCCCTTCGAACCACCATGATTGTTGGATTCCCGGGTGAAACTCAGGCCGATCACGAAGAACATTTGGAATTTATTGAAAAGAATAAGTTCGATCGACTTGGAGTTTTTACGTATTCTCACGAAGAAAATACCGCTGCCTACAATTTGGTTGATGATGTGCCTGAAGAAACGAAGGAAGCTCGTGCAGAGGAAATCATGGCTGTTCAACAAGGAATTTCATTGGAACTTAACCAAAAGAAAGTTGGCAAAACCTTCAAAGTTCTTTTTGATCGCAAGGAGGGGGAATATTTTATTGGAAGAACCGAATTTGATTCGCCTGAAGTGGACAACGAAGTTTTAGTTAACGCAGCTTTGTCAGAAAATTTTGTTAGAATTGGCGATTTTGCTCATGTAATGATTGATTCTGCAGAGGAGTTTGATTTATTTGGTCGAGTTATTCCATCCTAATGAGAACGTGGTCTTTTCCATTTGCTGAAGTCAATCGAAATTCGTTTGCATTAAAAGTAGCCAATGGAAATGTAGACTACCGTAATTTTTTCGAGTATCAGCCCAATCTTCAAGGAATCTATGATGCGAAAGAGAAAAAAAGATTTCCTTCCCATCATCGAAAAACCTTGGTCGAGGCCTTAAAAGGTCAATATGAACAATGGGAAATTCCCGTTCCTGCCAATGTTTCAAGATTACTTCAAGAAGATACGTTTACGGTTACTACCGGACATCAATTGAATTTTTTAAGTGGACCCCACTTTTTCTTTACTAAAATCGCGTCAACCATTCATCTGTCGCGCTTGGTGGGTTCAGATTGCATTCCAGTTTTTTGGATGGCAAGTGAAGATCACGATTTCGAAGAAATAGCTTCTGCCATATTGTTTGGAAAAACGTTTCAAATAGATTCTCCAAACTCGGCTGCTCCCGTTGGTAGGATGAACATGTCCGAATCTTGGGAACAAGAAGTGCAGAAAGCCATCGAATTATTATCTTCCGATTGGGCAAAGTCAATAATCAAACAGGCCTACAAAGTTGGATTTCCTTTGTCGAAATGCATCGCGAGGTTGGTTCATGAAATTTTTGGGCCATTTGGATTGATTATCCTTAACGGAGATTCTGTAGCGTTAAAAAATCTTGCTTATCCCATTTTTGAAAAAGAATTTGAAAAGCAAATTTTAGCGAAAAAAGTAACGGAGCAGAATGAGGTATTAGCTCAGTTTGGAATTGAAGCACAGGTTTATCACAGAGATGTTAATCTATTCTCTTTAAGTAGGATAAGTAGGATAAGATTGGAGAAAAATGATCCTCAATTCAAGTCGCTTCAACCGGTAGAAATTTCTCCCAATGCGCTGATGCGTCCGTTGTATCAAGAATTTATTTTGCCCAATTTGGCATACATCGGCGGAGCAGCTGAGGTAGCGTATTGGGCACAGTTAAAACAAGCATTTGCAGAATTCCAAATCCAAATGCCCGTTGTTTTGCTTCGACCATCGGTCTTTTTTGTAGATTCAAAACATCAACAGTGGTTAGAGAAATGGAATTGGAAAATCCAAGATGCCTTTTTGGATGAAAATCAATTGATAAAAAAGTTCATTCAGCAACAGCCTAATCACTTTTCAGTTCATGAGTACTTGGAGACGCTGAAGGAATTGGAATTGGATGCGAAATCTAAAATTGAAAAAATTGAACCCACGTTGATTTCAACCCTCTCTGCAGAAATTGAAAAAATGAAAGGCATGTGGTTGGGGTTGGAGAAAAAAGTAGAGAAATCCATCAAACAAAAACAAGAAACAGAAGTTCAACGAATTGGGAAGTTAAAGAATGCTCTTTTCCCTGATCAAATATTCCAAGAAAGAAAAATTAATGGATTTCAGTTCATCCAAAACCAACAACAAATCGAGCAACTCATTGATACTTGTTCACCCATTCAACCCCAAATTCATGCGTTTTTGGTTTAGTTTTTCCCTTTTGATTCTTTTTGTAAATGTTTTTTCACAAGAGTCTGTTTTACAAGCTTCAATAAAGACTTTGGACGCTCGAAAACGATTGGAAAAAATAAGCATCGACGGTAAGCTTTCTGAATCCGATTGGAAAATGGCAGCATCAGCCACTGATTTTACCACCATTAATCCAGTTCCTTTTTTCCCTTCTTCCCAAAAAACAGAGGTTAAGGTGTTGTTTGACGACGACGCCCTCATTTTTGGAGCTCAACTTTTTGATTCCTCTCCCGATTCGATTATGACCCAAATGAGTCAGCGAGACAATACTGGAAACAGTGATTGGTTTGCACTTATTCTGGATACTTACAAAGATGGAAACAATGCCTTTTATTTCGGATTAACGGTGAATAATGTTCAAATCGATAGCCGAATGTCGGCCAACGGTTTCGATGAGTCGTGGGATGCGGTTTGGGAAAGTAAAACCTCTCGGAATGAACAAGGGTGGGCATTGGAGATTCGGATTCCTTATTCCGCCATTCGATTTGCGGAAGCTGAAGAAGACATTTGGAACATCAATTTTGCCCGAGAAATTCGTAGAAATCGTGAAGAGGTTTGGTGGAATCCTTTGGATCCCTCCATGATTCGTTTCGGAAGTCCGTCGGGAATTCTAGCCCGTTCTGGAAAGCTAACGGGATTAAAGAATTTACATCCTCCTTTGCGGTTGATGTTGTATCCATACCTCTCGAATGTTACGCAGAGGGAACAAGGACTATCATCCAACAATACCCAATTTGGGGCAGACCTCAAATGGGGATTGAATGAAGCATTTACGCTTGATGCAACCACCATTCCCGATTTTAGGCAAGTTCGTTTTGACAATCAGGTTTTGAATTTGACTCCTTTTGAGGTTAAATTCAACGAATTTCGACAGTTTTTTACTGAGGGAATTGAGTTGTTTTCGAAGGGCGATTTGTTTTACTCGCGTAGGATTGGAGATCGACCTTATTACCGAGTTGGTGCACCGCTTCGACCCAATGAAATTGCTCTATCCTCGGCGGGCCCTGCTCAGCTTTTGAATGCCACTAAAGTATCGGGAAGGACTAGTCAAGGCTTGGGAATTGGGGTTTTGAACGCTATTACTGCCGCAGGTTACAGCACTTACCTCGACACCCTCACCCAGCAAACGAGAACGGCTTTGGTGAATCCACTCACCAATTCAAATATCATAGTATTTGATCAAAATTTGGCTAATAATTCCTTCTTTAGCTTGGTTAGTTCAAATGTTTTGAGAGAAGGTAATGCCATGGATGCTCAAGTTTTAGCCACCCAATTCCGATTCAATAACAAGAAACTCAACCATTATTTTTCGGGGAGATTAGGCAGCAGTTGGCAATGGTATTCTACACGAACTAATCAAGGAATCAAAGCCAATTGGTCGGTTGGAAAAAATGCTGGAAAAATCCAGTGGAGCTACAACGGTTTCTTCATGGATAATACCTACAACCAAAACGACCTTGGATTTCAGACCAATAATAATGTGTTCAATCAATCGGCGTCCATTTCTCACTTTTATTTTAAACCGGTGACATTGTTTCCTTGGTTTAAATTGAACCGATTTAATCACAGTCTTTCAATGAATTACAATCGAGTTGTCGTTCCTTCTGCCTTTTCAAATGCGTCCATCAATTACAACTTTACAGGTTTTACCAAAAAGTTTATGGCCATGGGATTAAGTTTTTCGGTTGCTCCGTTTGAAGGTGCCGATTATTTTGAGCCTAGAACGCCCGGTCGATTTGTTTATACTCCGAGAAATTACTACAGCAGTGGCTGGATTTCTTCCAATTATAACAAAAAAGTAGCGATTGATGCCGGTTGGGAATACACCCGATACGATCAGAAAGATCGATCTGATTTTACCGGATGGACGGAGTTAAGATTCCGAATAGGAGATAAAACATTCATTATTCCTGGACTAACCTACAGCATGCTAAGCAACAACATCGGATTTGTTTCCCGAAATGGAAACGACATTACTTTGGGACGAAGAGGAATGGAAACGTTTGAAACCGGATTAACCGTATCTCACTCTTTTAATGCTGTATTATTCACAAATTTCAGGATGCGTAATTATTGGAGTACAGCGACTTATCATTCCTTTTTTAACATCGATGAAAATGGTCAGTGGGGGCCGACCAACTACGCAGGATTTCCATTGGCGGGTGCTCCTTCAATCAACGACATTTCCTTTACTGCCTTTACCATTGACTGGGAATTGCGATGGAGATTTGCTCCAGGAAGTGATTTATTGGTGGTGTACAAAAACTCGCTCTTCAATATTGACACTCAAAAAGAGAAAACCTATTGGGAAAATGTTGCCAACGTGATGGGTATTCCTCATGCGCACAGCTTATCGATCAAATTTCAATACTTTATCGATTACCAATCGGCTAAGAATATTTTTAGGGAAGTAAAGCTTTAAAAAAATCCCACAAATTGTCTTTGGGTGGGTTTGCTTCAAATTTCAATTTCTCGGAAGTTATGGGATGTTTGAATTCAATTTGGAAGGAATGAAGGCCGATCCCACCCCCAGGGTTGCTTCGTTTGGCCCCATACTTCAAATCGCCTTTAATGGAGGCTCCAGCGTGGGCCAATTGAGCTCTAATTTGATGAAATCTACCTGTTTTTAGTTGAATGAGGTATCCGAAATACTTTTCCGATTTCCCAAATAACTGATAGGCAAGGGCAGAGGGTTTGCCGGAAGAATCAAGAACCACTTTCGCCTTGTTTCCTGCCTTGATTAACTGGTGATGAAGTTCACCTTGGCCTTCGATTTCTTTTTCGCAAATGGCCAAATAGTTTTTGATTACCTGTTGGCCCTCCCATTGGGTTCGCAATTTTCGTTCTACTACTTCAGAAAAAGCAATGACAAATAATCCAGAAACGGGTTGATCGATTCGATTGACTAGGAAAATGGATTGATTAGGAAAAAGTTGATGTAAATCGGCATGAATCGATTGTTCTTGACTTTGTATGGCGACTCCAGCTTTTTTCGTTAAAATGGCCAAATGCTTATCGGAGAAGATTATGTGGAAATTTTCCATTGGAAGGGATTAAGAAGAAAGGACCATGAAATGGGATTCTGTTTTTGGTAGAAATAGAGCAGGACAAAAGAATTGATGACGTGTGAAACAGAGGTGGCCAAAACGGCGCCCAAAACCTCGAAACGAGGAACGAAAGCGAATCCGAAGCTCAGGGTCGCTAAAAGGCCAAAAATGGTTGCGATGGAATTCAATTGAATTTTGTTTTTGGCCGCAAAAAATTGAGCCATAATAATGGCAAATGAAAAAAGTACAATACCGGGCGAAAGACCTAGAAAATACGGAAAAGCTTTGGCAAATTTTGTTCCGAATAAGGAAATGAACCACTCGTTAGGAATAGCCATTAACGTTATCACGCCAGCAAGAGAGGCCCAAAAAGCACCCTTCATCGAAAAAATTGTAGAGTCTTCTGTTTCTGGTAAATTGAGCAATCGACTTAAGTGAACTGTTCCTATGCTTTTTGCCGGCAACCAAGTAGATTCAGCCAATTGAATGGCTGCAGAGAAAATTCCAACAGCCTCCCTTCCGTAATAAAAGTCGAGCAAATAAAAGGAAAATCGGTAATTCAACATTTGCCCCAAATTGGTAATTTGTCCCCAAAAACCATATTGAAACATTTTCTTCAAAGCGATCCCAAACGAATGATTTTCTAAATCCGTTGATTTGGGAAAACGGAAAACAGAATAAGTAAATGCCAGAAATTGGGCCATTATCCAAGAAAATCCATACAATTCGTAAGGATTTGAAATGGGCAAAATGAAAAAGAATAGGGGAAGACCCAAATTTTGAATCAGTTGAATGTGGTTAAACACCCCAACATTACCACTTCCTAAATGAATCGATTGAAACAACGATCCCAAAGCGTGAAAAACAGCAGCAAAAAGGAAAAATGAAATCGCCTCTTCAGGCACTAATCCCAAAGCCATCAATCCCAAAGATGAAATAATGGATAAAAAAATGGTACCAAAACAAGCTGGCAACAATAGCGATTTTCTGCTCCACTGATTGGAAAAAAAGATGGCTGATGATCCAGCAAATATTCCTGAAAAAATGAAGGAGATGGAAACTTGGAGGGTGAATAAAGAAATGAATCCAACAAAATCAATTCCGTATTCTTTGGACCAAAATCCCAACATGAAAAGAGTAATCAAATTGCCAAAAATGCGGCTTGACAGCGTTCCTATGACTTGAAAAATCGATTTCATTGCAATGCCTGCCTCCAAAGTTTTAAACAATTTTCATCGGACAAGGCCTCATGAAAAAAGGGTTTGGGATGTTGATTTTGGTTAATTTTCTCTTGTATTAGATTTAATTGTTGTGCAAAATCAGATTGGGTTTCAAACCAAAAAACATGTTGTGACGAATAATCTTGTGGGCCACCATTTCTTCGACAAAGCAGATATGTTCCCAATTGCTGCACTTCATGGGCCAAAATACTGAATGTTTCAAAAGGAGAGTTGATCACCACAACCGAGGTTTCGGCAATAAATTTCATCAATTCTGGATGTGGTAGGGCAGGTAAAAACGTCACGTCCGAAAACCGTTCTTTCAGCATCTTCTCATCTGGACCATTTCCAACAACAACCCGTTCAAAATCAAGGAATGGTGAGCCATTAATCCACTCCAAGGCTTGAGAAATTCCCTTAATCTCATTTCGCAAATCGCCAATCATGGCGACTCTTCTTCTTTTTTGTGGGATATTATCCAAAGAAGGAACGGAAACTCGATTGGGAATGACTGAACAATTGGCATTGGGGTGAATGGAAGAAATATGCGATTTCAAAGAATTGGACACCACCATTATTTTCGAAGCATTTCTAATTCCAATGCGATAAAGGCATTTTTTCCAAAAAGAAAGATTTAGAAAATAGGATGGAAAATAAACGGATTGATGCTCTGAGAGTGAATAATTTCGAGCTCCAAAATAAAACACTTTGAGTACCCAAGACCAAGGAAGCGGACCTAACAAAATGGGTTGATCTAAGGGGAGTTCTTTACGAATATCTTTCCTAAACTTGATCCAACACCACCAAGCAGTTAAAAGCCCACCTTTGGTTTCGATGATGAGCTCTTTTCCAAACGGTTTTGTTTGAATTAGCAACTGATTTTTCTTTTGCTTGGATCTCCAAATGATGGCAGTAAAATCAAAATCATCCTTTAAAAAATGAAGCCATTCAAAAATAAAAATACCGTTCCATGGATCGGTTTCTCTAGGATACCAATCGGTAATGAAAATCCATGACTTCTTTTTATTCACCTTCCAAAGATACAACCTGAAAATTTGTGGATACTTTTCTTTAAAAAAGTAACCAATATTTCATGCACACTTTGTTTATTTGTGAAATTAAATTACAAAAAGAAACCAATGAAAGACGCAGAAGTCATCAAGTATGCCCTTGATCGCATCGGTGGAAGATGGAAGTCCATGATTGTTTGGGAATTAAAACACGGTCCGAAAAGATTTTCGGATTTGAAAACGGACATAAGTGGGATTACTCAAAAAATGTTGACCTCTTCGTTGGTGGAAATGCAAGCCGATGGATTATTGGTTCGAAAGAGCTTTCCTCAAATTCCGCCAAGGGTAGAATATACGCTTACGGCTCTTGGAGAGTCCATGCTTCCGATTTCAGCCGCCTTTTTCGAATGGGGGGCATTGAATCAGGGAATGGAAGTTTCTCCTTCCAAATGGGAGAAAAAAGAATCCAAAAATGAAATCGAAATTCCTGTAACTGAATCTGCAATTGAATCGGTCGTTTCCGAAATAGAAGGAACGAATCTTAATTTGGATAAAATAACCGAGGAGATCAAAGAACCTGAAGTGGAAGCCATAGAATCAACTGCTGAAAAGGTAACAGAAGAATCGGTAGAAAATGACCCATGGTTTTTCGCACCGATGCCACAGAAGAATGTAGCAAAAAAGAAAACGAGCAAAAAAAGCTCTGGAAGTGATCCTGGGACCCAGCAATTAGGATTGTTTTAAACAAAAAAAGGCCGTCGATTGACGGCCTTTTCTATTCTATGAAGAATTATTCTGCTGATGCAGCTTCAACAACTGGATTTGGATTCTTGTAAGAACCTTTACGAGATTCTTTCAACAATTGAGTACGTAAATCATTACGCATTCTCAATTTCTTCTTTTTGCGCTGAACTTTAGTAACGGCCATGGTTTCTTATTTTTTAGGTTGCAAAGGTAATCATGTTTTTTCAATCATGAAAATATTTTTCACTATTCCTTTCCCTAACTTTGCGTCATGGAATTAACTCGGATTTTACAAATTGGGGCGGGACGATCAACGGCCTCAATGATTTTAGCCTTAGCGAATATTTCTCAATTGGAAAAGTGGCAATACACTGTGATCGATTCGAATGCTCATTTACTAGCTGAAATCAAAGCTCAGTACCCCCATATTCATGTTACTACCCTAAAAAGTCAGGATGCTAGCGAATGGGAAAATCACATTGCTTCCCACGACGTAGTTATTTCCATGGTACCTGCATTCTTGCATCCTACCGTTGCTAAATTCTGTTTGATCTACAAAAAGCATTTGTTTACGGCATCTTATATTAGTCCTGAAATGAAGTCGTTAGAACCTCAAGTCCTAAAACAAGGTTTGCTTTTTATGAATGAATGTGGACTTGATCCCGGAATTGATCACATGAGCGCCCAAAGGATCATTGATGATCTCCACCGCAAAGGTGCCAAAATTCTTGGTTTCGAATCGTATTGCGGTGGATTGGTAGCTCCAGAGTCGGACGATAACCCTTGGAATTACAAGTTCTCTTGGAATCCAAGGAACGTGGTCTTAGCTGGACAAGGAATGAGTACTTTTATTCATCACAAGCAGCTTAAAACCATTCCATATCATCAACTTTTCGACCGAATTGATGAAATTGAAATTCCTGGTTACGGAATTTTCGAAGGATATGCTAACCGCGATTCTACATCTTACGAAGAGGTTTATGGTTTGAGAAATTTAGAAACCCTTTATCGTGGAACCTTACGAAAATTGAATTACTGTCGAGCCTGGAACTTCTTCGTTCAATTGGGATTAACCGATGACACCTTAAAGTTATCTCCTCAAAAAATCAAAACTAGAAAGGATTTATTTGCTTTGGTTTTGTCTGACTCAACGGTAGAGAATTGGGTAGAAGAAGCCAAAAAACTTGTTCCTAGAGCCAATTTGGATGATCTCATTCGAAAGATTGAATTCCTTCACTTAACGAAAGACATTGATTTAGGGTTTGATAAAGACTTCACGCCTGCCCAGGCGCTTCAGTCGATCTTGGAAAAACATTGGGTATTAGCGCCCGGCGATCGAGATATGATTGCCATGGTTCACCTGTTCAAGTATGAACTGAATGGAGAAATTTTAAACCTAAAATCGTACTTGGTTTTAGAAGGTAAGGATCAAATTCATACGGCCATAGCCGCCACGGTTGGGTTACCCATTGCTTTTGCTGTGGAGAGCTTCATGAAAGGTGAGGTGTATGATACTGGAGTGAAAATTCCTGTCCATTCAAAATGGCATGAACCAATACTTAAGAAACTAGAGAATTACGGTGTGATTTTCAAAGAGATACACCATTAAGAATAAAGCAAATATTTTTTTCTTTTTTCCAGATATTTCAGCAAATCTGGAGTCCAAGTTGCTCGAATTTCTTTCTCGCTCCAACCTTTTTCAATTTGTTTTCTCAATTGATCAGAACCAGCTAGTTGGTTGAAAAATGAGTTGAAAAATGAAATCGAGTCGGGTTTTAATGCATAAAATTCCAACAAAGGCTGCAAGCGAATTTGCTTTTCCCTAAGGATTTTATATGATTCAGTTTGGTAATTTCTACCAAAACATTTTTGATTTTTAAACGGAGGATTTTCAGCCTTCCCCTTGATTGGATTTGGAATAAAGGAGAAAGACGTATCAGGAAACCACGGTGCACCTACCATTTGAAATGGAGTTGGAGTTCCTCTCCCTAAACTTAATGATGTTCCTTCGAAAAAGCAGAGGCTTGGGTAAAGGTAAATCGAAGTTTCATTGAGTAAATTGGGTGAGGGTGGGATGGGCAATGGGTAACGAGTTTGATGGTTGTAGTTTTTAACTTGAACCACTGAAAATTTAAAGTTTTTGGAAGTTTTCACCCATTTTTCACCAACCATCATTTGGGCATATTCTCCAACGGTACATCCATGAACTACTGGAACAGGATGCATTCCAACGAAAGATTTGTACGATGTATCCAAAACGGGTCCATCAACGTAGTGTCCGTTCGGATTGGGACGATCTAAAATGATAAGTTTTTTGCCGTAATCCGAACAAGCCTCCATCAGATAATGCAAGGAGCCCAAATAGGTGTAAAAACGAACGCCAACATCTTGAATGTCGAAAACAACCACATCTACAGAATCCAGGTCTTTCTTACTTGGTTTCTTTTTATTTCCATAGAGGGAAATAACTTTTACCCCAGATTTGGTATCGATTCCATCTTTGATGGTTGCTCCGGCCTCTACTTCACCACGGAAACCATGCTCAGGTGCGAAAATGACTTGAATATTTATCTTTTGTGATTTCAGATAATCCACCAAATGAATGGCCTTTTCTTGCTTGTACGTTAATACAGAAGTCGGATTAACCATGCAAGCCACCCGTTTCCCTCGCAATTTTTTCAAATATTTCCACGTTTGATCGGCACCACAAATGGGTTGCGCCAATGAAATCAGAGATAAAGCATTGAAAAAAAGAAAAAAGACGATCGTTTTCATTAAATATCTCCCAATTGAGGACGAATAATCAGTTCTTCAATAACGCTTCTGGAGCTCAATTGGAAACAATTCCAAACGGTTTCAGCAATATCTTCTACGGGAATGAACCGACTTTCTGGCAAATCAACCCCTGCCCAAGAATCGGTAAGAACTGCTCCTGGCATGATGTTGGTTACCCGAACGCCGAAATTTTTGCATTCTTCTCGAAGTACTTTTCCTAATCCCAGTAAAGCATGTTTTGCAATGGTGTAACTGCCTCCTGCAGCATAAGCGGTTTCGCTAGCAATGCTACATAAATTGAAAACGTGTCCAGAATTTTGCAATTTCATGGTTGGTACCACCACTCTGGAAGTATGGTATGCGCTGGCCACATTGACCTGCATCATGGCTTCAAAAACACGATCGTTCTCTTCTGTAATTGCTCCAGGCAGAAAAAGTCCGCCATTGTTCACCAAAACGTCGATATTTCCGAGAATTTTCATGGCCTTTTGGGCTGCTTGAATGGCGTCGTTCTTCAATCCTAGATCGGCTTGAATCCAATGTGCTCCTTCCCAAGTGGGTGCATTCCGTGAACTAATTACAACTTCTGCTCCCGCGGTTAAGAATCTTTGAGCAATTGCTGCTCCGATGCCGCGGCTTCCACCAGTAACATATACTTTTAACTTACTCATACTTTTTTGTTTGAGAACTAACCAAATAAACGCCAACAACTATAGAAGCACCTAAAAATACTTTCTGCATGTTCAGCTGATCAAATCCAAAATAAATCGCAAAACATGCCGTAAACAAGGGCTGCAAATAAATGTATGCCCCTACCAACGTACTATCGGCGTGGGCCAATGCCCAAATGTTCAATTGATATGCAAAAAACGTGGTAAAGACCACCACAAATCCAATGCTCAACCAGGCTTTAAGAGGTAAGAAATTCCATTCAACCGCACTGGCTTGCTCAAAACCCACAAACAAAAGAACCAACCAGCCGACGATCATGACCCAAAATACGACCCAAAGTGGTTTGAATTCTTTCATTAAAGGCTTTACGCGAACCAAATAAATCGAATAAAATACGGCATTTAAAAAGATGTAGAAATCGCCCAAAGAACCATGAATTCCACCTTTCCCAGCGAGGATTAATCCCCAAGCTCCACCTAACCCCAAAATAATTCCACTCCAAATGGTAAAATTAGGCCACCTCTTTTTAGAGAAAATGCTGAAGGTAGTAACCAAAAGAGGCGAAATGACCATGATTACCCCAGCATTGATGGGTTGGGATAAATCCAATCCTCTGAAAAAGAGTAACATGTTGAAAGCTACCCCAGAAAGTCCGCAAACGACCAATTCTTTCCAAATTCGTTTGGGAGGAAAAGCAGGAAGTTTTTTATACAGCGTGAGGTGAAGAAGAAAAAATAAAACAATTGCACCCGTTACCCGAACCAACACCAATCCACGGGCACCAATAAATTCAGGCATGGCAATTTTGGCAATCAGGTTATTGGCCGAATAAATCAATGCAACAGCCAACAGAGCTAGATGTACCCAAACTATTTTGTTTGCTTTTTCAATCACCACACAAAGGTAGAAGGATGTTTAGTAGATTTGAATGATGAAATGGTTTAAGTTTCGGCAGCTGGAAATTTTACTGGGAATCCTCTTTTTATTTGCAGGATTTTCTCCCTTGACCATCGATTTCAATGAATACAGTACCATCATTTGTGCTATTTCAGCGATCCTTGTTTGGTTTTATCCACTTTTCAACAAACGATCGATCGTATTTTGGTTGATTTCCATCCTTAGTTTTTCTGCTACTCTTTTTTCCCTTTGGAACCTACCAAAAGTTGATTTGTGGTATCCGATCTTTCATCCACTTTTAGAACCACTCATTTTTCTTTTTGCATTCTCCATTTTCTTGTTCAAATATTTTCATTTCCAGAAATTTAATTGGCGTTTTTTATGGGGTTTTCTTTCGATTACCTTGATTTTTTTCAGTTTAGCATTAACATTTCGCGATGAACATCAAGCCTCTAAAAAGTTAAAGAACATCGTTGAAAAAGCTGCTGATGCCAACTACGGAGATCCTCTATTGTCCATTTTTGATTTGGCAGAGGAGTGGTCCAACCAAAACGAATTTTGGAATAAATACCAACAGCAAGATGGGTGGGTTTCTTGGTTGGAGGAACATTATTTCAAGGAAAAACTGACTGGATTTGAATTGATTGATTTCAAAGACACGGTTGTTTCAGAAATTAAGGTTGATATGCAGGAAGGGTACAAAACCCAAATTTTTCAAGTTCTCATTCCACGAAATGACTCAAGCGGAATTTGGATTTCATTGGAGCGAAAATCAACCCCTGCACTGCTTTTTGAGGAAACACAACAAACCGGATTAACCATTCCAGAAGGAGTTACATTGGGTGTTTATGTTGATGAGATGCTGCAACAATCTCAAGGGAAAGCGCTGTTATCGCCATTTTGGAAAGAAAATCTTCAAGACTATAAAAGCAATAATCAGGACCTTTTTGAAATTTCTAAAAATGGAAATCGAAGAACCTTTGCCACCATGCCATTTTCTTTCGGACTCGTGTTTTGGTCGAAGTTGGTTTGGAGCATTTTCCTAGTACTATTTTCATATGGATTCTCGAATTTTCAAGTTTTTATTCAACGATGGAAAAGTGAAAAACGATTTAAAATTCAATGGGTTATCCTTGGAATGGTTTTCGTTTCCGCTTTCATTTTTTCGGCGTATTCCATTCGCATCTCCCAACAACAATTCCACGATGAAATTTTAAGAAGTAAACTCATCGAAATAGAAAAATTCTCAGCCCAACTTCGTCAAATTTTATTTCAATCTCCCATCAGCGATCCAACCACCCAAGTTCGATTGAATCGCATAGGAAGAATTTGGGAAGTAGATTTTCGATTGACCGATGCCAACCGAAAACCTGTATTTCAAACCTTTTTCTTCGATCAGCACATTCAGCTATTGGAGCGTAAAAACATGCATGAAAATTGGTATGAGCTAAAAAATCAAAAAATCAGAAGCATTCAATACCGCTTGCAATTACCAGAAAAAACGTATTTTTTTGAATGGTTCCTTTTCAATGAAGATTTAAGTCAGGGTCAGGAAAACAGAGGGAAAATGCTTCATTTTTTGGGCAGCATCATCTTGTTTTTGTTCGGATTTTCTTGGTTGGTTGCCAAATGGCTCATTCAACCCTTTATTGTACTCAAGAACCAATTGATTAGTTCTGGAAATGAAACACTTATATGGAACGACCAAGATGAAATTGGACAACTGGTAACGGCATACAACGATGTTTTATCCAAAGTAAAGAAGCAAGCACAAACCTTAGCCGAACAAGAAAAAGAAAAGGCATGGAAAAACATGGCGAAACAAGTTGCACACGAAATTCGAAATCCACTCACGCCCATGAAGTTGCAGTTGCAATTGTTGGATCGAATGCCTGAAGGCGAAAAGAAACAGCAGCAACTGTCGAAAACCATTTCCATTTTGCACGAGCAGATGAATTCCCTTGAGCGGATTTCTACCGAATTTTCTTCATTTGCCAATTTTCCCGAACCCAAAATGGAAAACTTGGATTTCATTCCGGTGATTCAAAATGCCATAGACCTTTATTCAACTCAGGTACAGATTCAATTCTCTCACCCCCAATCGGTTTACATGCCTTTGGATGCAGAAATGATGATGAGAGCCATCGGTAATTTAATAAAAAACGCCATTCAAGCCTATGGTGATAATTCGTTGGATGGAGAAATCAACGTGTACTTGGAAGCAAATTCAAACGAGATTAAACTTCAACTTGAAGATTGGGCTGGTGGAATTCCAGATGAATTTCAATCGAAAATTTTCCAGCCCAATTTCACAACCAAATCTTCCGGAATGGGACTTGGACTTTCCCTCATTCAACGCACCATCGAAAGCCATGGAGGTTCCATCCATTTCATTTCCAAACCCAATGAAGGATGCATTTTCGACATCCGATTCCCTGTAGGAAATGGCAGTTAAAATCTTTCTTTCGATTTCTTTTATCACTTTTTTTCTTGGTGGATTTTCCCAACCACTCCAAACCCATTTTCATCAAATTTTCCCACCTTCGCAATCCATTTCATTGGGAAAAGATCCCATTTATAAACCTTCCGTCGTGGTTCATTGGAAAACCATGGATTCCATCCCTTGGATCTACGACTGGAAATCCCAATCCATTCAATTTGATCGGATTCCTTCCGATTCCATTCGTGTTTCTTTCCGCATTTTGGTATTCGAAAATTCAAGATCTTCAACCAAAGCATTCCCAACTCAATCCAATTCTTTTGAGAAAAATACACCTGCCGAAACAGATTATTTCTCCAACTTAAAAAAGTCGGGAAGCATTGGCCGAGGAATTACGTTAGGAAACTCCCAAAATTCAACCCTTCAATCTTCTTTAAACCTCCAAATGGAAGGTCAAATCCACCCTAAAATCAATCTGAAGGCTGCATTAACCGACCAAACAACTCCGTTTCAACCCGAGGGCACCACCCAGCGAATTCAAGATTTTGACCGATTTTTTATTCAGCTAAAAATGCCCAAATCCGAATGGAATTTTGGAGGCCTTGACCTAAATATTGATTCCGAATATTTTTTAAAACTTCAACGCAATATCAACGGTGTACAGGCGAGAAACAACCAAAACCTTTCTCACGGCAAACTTGAAACGAGCGCGTCTGCAGGAATAAATCGTGGAAAATTTAGCCGAAATACCTTTTGGGGTGAAGAGGGAGTTCAAGGTCCTTACCGACTTACGGGAAATGAACAGGAGAAGTTTTTGATCGTTTTGGCCAACAGTGAAAAAGTATATTTGGACGGTCAGTTGTTGCAACGCGGCCAAGATTTGGATTATACCTTCGATTATAACTCTTCAGAAATACGATTCACTCCCAAACACCTGATCACCAATCAATCTCGAATTATTGTTGAGTTTGAATACCTCAATCAATCGTACCTAAGAATCAACAATGCTGCGGAACTGAAATATCGAAATAAATCCATAGAGATAACATGGAATCATTACCGAGAAGCTGACCAAAAGTATCAATTTTTGCAAGGCGGATTAGACAGTAATTGGATTCGTTCTTTGGAAAAAGTGGGTAACGATGTTTCTTTGGCACAAATCAACGGTGCCAGCATCGCCAATTTTCAACCCAACTTGGTTTTTTACGAAAAAATTGACTCGTTAGGTTACGGGAATGTATTTATTGTTTCTCAAGATTCTTCGAATACCTTGTACCAAATCACCTTTACGTTGGTAGGCGAGGGAAAAGGGAATTACGTGATTGGTCCCAACGTACAGAATGGACGTACTTACCTATGGAAAGCGCCTACCGTTTTTGGAAATGATACGCTCCTTGCTGGCGCTTATGACCCCATCGTGGTTCCCGTTGCCCCTCAATCCAAAACCATGGAAACGGTCGGTATCAAACTGTCCTTTAAGAAATGGAAACTAAAACAAGAATTCGCACTCAGCTCTTTCGATGTGAATACCTTCAGTTCCCTCGGAAATTCCACCAACTGGGGATGGGCCAGTTCAACACATCTTCAACGATTAGATACCTTTTTCGTGCTTTCCAAGAAAATGTATCTAAAAAATACCATCACAAACGAATACCTTGATTCTGGATTTTCAATTTTTCAACCCTATCGATCTGCAGAATTCAATCGAACATGGAACGTACCCACCCAATATTCAGGTGGTCGGGAACAATTGAGTAGAATTGAAAGCCAAGCCAAATGGTCAGATTTTCAACAAGTTACACTCGGATATTCCCGATTAAATTGGTCAAGCATTTCGGGCAATTCGGTTGATCTCCAATCATCTTTTCAAAAGGATCAATGGAACTGGAAACAATCGTGGAAATGGGGAAAACAAACTTTTTTATCTGATTCTATTGGGGAAGTTATTCAGGGGAATTCGGAGTTCAATTATAAGCTATCAAAAAGAAACAAATACGCCCCACAAATTCAGGCGAAATATTTGTTGGAAAAAAGCAGTTGGAAAAATCTGTCCACCCTTTTTATACCTTTTTCATTTGAAGAGTTCTCTTCAAGGTTGTTGATCCAACGCCCTTCCACTTCTTTTCACTGGCAATGGGGCAAACGAAAAGATGTTCAACCGGGATCCAATGATTTTTCTAATGTTCAAGATGCTATTTTTAGCAATGTTGGATTCAACAAAAAAGGAAATCAGTTTCAACTTCAATGGCGAGAACTAATGCTTCCCAACTCGCTTGAAAAAAATCAGAGTTTGGCCTTTCAAACGGAAGGAAAATTTGAAAAATGGAAAGGTGCCGTGAGTGGCCAATGGTTTCAACAAAGTACGTCGGGAAAAACACCGAAAAGAGACTTTACCTATTTACCGGTTGCTCCAGGGTTGGGAACCCATCAATGGAACGATTACAACCGAAATGGGGTTCAGGAATTGAATGAATTTGAATTGGCGATATTTGCCGATAGTGCTCGTTACATTAAGTTATTGCTGCCAACCACCAGCTATTTGGATGTTTTTCATTCGAAAACCAATTTGCAATTGACCCTACAGCCGGGAATGGCCTTTCGACCAGCATGGCTGAAATCCATTTATGCATCAAGTCAATTGCAGCAGGATCGCCAGACCTGGAAAAACAAAAATTGGGAAGGATTAATC
This sequence comes from Bacteroidota bacterium, assembly GCA_947501265.1. Classification (GTDB taxonomy): domain Bacteria; phylum Bacteroidota; class Bacteroidia; order UBA7662; family CANHCV01; genus CANHCV01. The sequence goes on along the minus strand of CANMVY010000006.1, from coordinate 19,735 downwards.
CCACAATTGAATTTCAACCCCGAACAAACGCCTTCTTTTCAAAGTCAATGGAGAAATACCTTGTGGATCAATCGAAACCACCCAAAATGGGGCGTTGAAATCAACTACATTGAAAATGAATTGGGGCAATGGAGCAGCAACGGGTTGGACCAACGATCCCAAGTTGAAACGTATGGAATTGTACGCTGGGTAGTTCATAAAAAATTTCAATTGAGGGGTAGGGGAGGCATTCAAAAAGTGATTCAAGAATCGGAATTATTCCAAGAAAGAACATTTGATTACCGATCTTGGGATGCTGTTCCAGGCGTTCAAATTCAAGTCAATTCAAAAATGCGGCTAAACGTGGACGGGAAGTTTTCTCAAAAAAAATCGGCCCTGGAGCAGTGCCAAATTCAAGAATTAAAAGCAGATTTTTGGATCAATCAAAGCGATAAAGGGCAATGGAAAATTCAATTTCAAAGGACAGAAATTGATTTTGTGGGGAATCAGAGAAGTCCATTAGGATTTGAATGGATGCAAGGATTGGTTGTTGGAAAAAACAACATTGTTGGATTGAGTTGGAATGCGGTATTAAAGAGTGGACTTCAGTCGCAGGTGACTTACCAACTTCGACAATTGGGCGAAAGCCAACGTATCAATCATTGGATGCAAATGCAGCTAAGGTATTTGTTTTGATTACTGAAAAGGTGAGCCGGGCTCTTTCGCCATGTTCCGATAGGTTAGGATTTCGGTAAGGTAGGGGAAGAATTTCTTGAACCAAACGGCAACTTTTCCCTGCCGACCAATGATGAGCTCGTCCTTTCGTTTTTCCATCGCATCAACGATTTGAATCGCAACGAATTCTGCAGTCATGAGTTTTTGTTCTTTTCGTGGGCTTTCTTCTTGGATTTTTCCATTTTTGTTGAGGGCCTGCTTACGAATTTCCGATTTTGTAAAACCGGGGCAGGCCACCAAAACCGACAGCCCATTTTTTCGATTCTCGCTTCGAACAACCTCCAAGAATCCTTGCATCGCAAACTTAGATGCCGAATACCCACTTCGTCCTGGCAATCCAATGTATCCAGCAACGGAACTTACACCTACCAACCACCCTTTGTTTTTTAGAAGAAGAGGAATCGCATAACGGGTGCACCGAACTGTTCCATAAAAATTAACTTCCATCACCCGTTCAAAAACATCCATCTCCAATTCACTGAAAATAGCCCGCATTCCAATCCCAGCATTGTTGATCAAACCAGCAAGTGGGAATTTTTGTTGATCGGCAAATTGAATCAAATCCATGCAATTGGAGTCAATGGTAACATCGCAAACGAAAGGAAAAATAGAATCAGGATTCAAAGATGCTAAAGCTTGCAGTTTCTCATTCCTGCGAGCTGCAGCAACCACTAGGGCTCCTCGTTTGGCCAATTCCAAGCTCATAGCCCAACCAATACCCGAACTTGCTCCGGTAACAATGATTGTTTTTCCTTTAAAAATTCCCTTCATTTCCATTTCAAATATGGGTAATTTCGCAACTTATGAATTCAACACAAACTTACGGAAAAGCTTTTTGGCTGCTTTGCTTGAATTCATTTTTCTTTTTTTTAAGTTTTAGCCTGCTTATTGGAGAACTCCCCAATTATTTAACCCTTTTAGGTGGACAAGATTATAAAGGATGGATCATTGGAATTTTTACCGTTTCAGCTCTAATTGGAAGATTGTACTCTGGCCGATGGTCGGATAAGTTTGGACGCAAACCCATGATTTTAATCGGTTGCATTGCTGCAGCATTTAGTGGTTTGGGTTACGTTTTGTTTGTTTCGGTTGCTGGTTTTTTGGCGGTTCGATTTTTTCACGGGTTTTCTACGGGTTTTGCGCCAACAGGAACGACCGCCATGCTTTCCGATATCATCCCCGAAAATAAAAGGGGAGAAGCGATGGGAGTTCTTGGGTTTTGCATTCAAATCGGTATGGCTTTGGGACCTTACCTGGGTACCGAAATTGCATTGGAGTGGGGGATGAACCGATTGTTTAACCTTTCTACCGTCATGGCTTTAATTTCATTGGGATTGATATTCACCCTTCCTGAAACGTTACCGGCCAAACGGAAATTCGAGGGAAGGGACTTGGTTATTTATTTCAAGGCCATTTACGAACCGCAAGTTATTTTCCCGATGTTGGTGATGCTTTTTTCCGTGGTTCTGTTTGGAGCAATTGTTACCGTTTTGCCGGATGTTTGTACTGAAATGGGATTTAAAAACAAAAGCTCTTTCATGCTTTCGGTAACCCTTGCATCCATGACCGTGCGCATTTTTGCTGGAAAGTGGAGCGATCGGTGGGGAAGAATTCCCATTGTTTTTTTAGGGTTGATTTTGCAATTAATTGCTACCATTTTTTTGATGAAACTTTCCTCGCCTTCGGAAGTGATTGTTGCATCAGCAATTTACGGCATGGGCACAGGAATTCTTTCACCGGTATTGTTTGCATGGGCTGTTGATTTATCCGATCCTCAACACCGAGGAAGGGCATTATCCTCATTGTACATAGCCATGGAGGCGGGAATTGGTGCAGGAGCCGTTTTTGGAGCACAACTGTTTGAAAACTCAAGTTCAAACATTTCGTTAGTATTTGGAATGACCTCAATTTCCATATTTTTGGGGTTACTGACTGTAGGATTTGCATGGAGAAAGAAATAAAATTGGTTGATACTTTTGGCAGAAAACATTCGTATTTGCGCATCAGCATAACCGATGCATGCAACTTCCGTTGCACCTATTGCACTTCAGGAAAATCGTTCCCCGTTACCCCACGCAGCCAATGGATGCTCCCCCTTGAAATTCAACTCTTGGCAGAAACCTTTATCGATTTGGGCATCCAAAAAATTAGAATCACCGGAGGTGAACCCCTCGTGCGAAAGGATGCCGCAGAAATTTTCAATCGTCTTGGAGATTTACCCGTAGAATTAGCCATTACAACCAACGGGGTTTTTCTTCCCAAGTTTCTCGATCAATTCGAAAAAATTGGACTGAATAAAATCAATGTCAGTCTCGATTCTCTCGACCCCCTTGAGTTTTACCGAATCGTTGGCGTTGACGACTTTCATAAAGTGAAAATTGGAATTCAAGAAGCTGTAGAAAGAGGATTTGAGGTAAAAATCAATGCTGTTCCTACACAAGCTACCTCACAAAAAGAAATTTTAGATTTCGTTCAACTGACCCAAAACCAAAATGTTGAAGTTCGAATGATCGAAATGATGCCCTTTTCGGGAAACGATTGGGACCGAAATCAAGTCCTCACCAAAGCAGAAATTTTGGACATCATTCAGCAAAATTTTACCATAAAATCCCTTCCAAAATCTCCTGAAGAAACAGCAGATCGTTTTCAAATCGTTGGTTTTGAAGGAAAATTTGGAGTCATAAGCACCGTTTCTGATCCGTTTTGCAGCGGATGCAATCGCTTGCGCATCACGGCCGATGGCAAAATGAAAAATTGCTTGTTCGGAAAACGTGAAGACGACTTGTTGGGAGCATTGAGAAATGGTAACGATTTAAAAGAAATCATTTTAAACAACGTTTGGGCCAAACATGCTCAAACTGGAGGTCAGTTGCTTTCTTCAAACATGGAAAACAGAAGCATGATAGCAATAGGAGGATGAAAAAGAAATTGATTGAAATAACAGAAGCCAAATCCTTGATTTTGAATGAATCATGGATGCACAAAACCGAGGAGATCAGCATCCAATATGCCATTGGGAAATTTCTAGCTGAATCCATTTTTTCAGAAATGGATTTACCGCCCTTTCATTCTTCCGCTATGGATGGATTTGCCATCAATCTTCAAGAAACAACGGAGTACAACTTGGTTGGAGAAATCGCTGCGGGCACTTGCTCCGTCTTAGAATTGAACAGCCCCAATAGTGCCTGTCGAATTTTCACCGGAGCACCGGTTCCCGATTGGGCCGATACCGTAATCATGCAGGAATGGGCCAATTGGGATCATCAAAAAGTAACCTTTAACCAGCTTCCTTCCCGTGGAGCTAATATCCGATTGAAGGGGAGTCATGTGCAAAAGGGGCAATTGCTCTTCCAAGCACAAACCCTCATCAACGGCGCAGTAGCTGCAACGATTTCTGGAATTGGAAAAGCTACCGTTAACGTTTATCAAACGCCAAAAGTAACAGCCATTGTAACCGGCAACGAAGTCATTCAACCCGGAGAATTGACGACCAATGGCCAAATTTTCGATTCCAACATTCCATTGTTGCTGGATTTTGGCCAGAAAATTGGAATAAATATCACGGTTGAATCTGCTAAAGATAACGAAAAGGAAATCAGAGAGAAAATTGAAAAAGCCATGGAGAGCTCCGATGTTATCTTAGCAACGGGTGGTGTATCGGTTGGCGATTACGATTTCATTCCTGAAATTTTGAAGCAGCTCGAGTTTGAAATTATTTTCCATGGAGTGGCACAAAAACCGGGTAAGCCCCTTCTGTTCGCTAAGAAAAACAACGTTTACTTTTGGGGGCTTCCAGGAAATCCCATTTCAGTCGCTCATGGTTTGTGGATGTTTGTTTACGACTTTTTCCAAAGAAAACCATTGCAATTTGTTTTCCTTCCTTCAAAAACGAGCCTTTCGAGGAAACCAGGCTTGACTCAATTCTATCGAGCAATCGTTCAAAACGGGGAAATGGAAATCATCAAAAACTCCGATTCTCACCACATTTTCAGCATGTCGAATGCCAATGCATTGGTAGAAATCCCTGCACAACAAGAAATCATTGAGATTGGTGATTTGATAAAAACATGGATTCTTCCCTAATCCTAATCATCATTGTGGGCTTTTCAGCCCTGGCTTTTTTGTATGCTTCGGTCGGGCACGGTGGAGCAAGCGGTTATATTGCTCTTTTTATTCTTTTGGGTTTCACTCCACAAGAAATAAAAATTCCAGTTTTGATTTTGAATGCTTTGGTAGCTTCAATCAGTGCGATCCAATTTACCCGACTGGGATATTTCCAATGGAAGCCATTCTTAAGTTTAGTACTTCTATCTGTTCCAATGGCTTTTTGGGGTTCAAAATTTGGAATCAAAGAAAGCTGGTTGAACGTTGTTTTGATGCTTTTCCTTTGGTATTCGGCATGGGTACTTTGGAAAGGAAAATCAGACTGGAAATTTCCGGTTGAGCAAAAATGGGGATTGATTTTGATTGGAGGCGGATTGGGTTGGCTTTCGGGAATGTTGGGAATAGGAGGTGGAATTTTGTTGACTCCAATATTAATGGCCAGCAAATGGGGGAATTCGAAAGAGGTTTCCGCCCAATCGTCCTGGTTTATTGTGGTCAACTCTTTGGGCGGACTTGCTGCAACCTCTCTTCCTGAGATCCAGCATCAAACCCAGCAATTCTGGATGATTTTTCCACTTGTTCTTCTTTGTGGATTTTTGGGGGCTCGTTGGGGCAGCTTGAAAAGCAAGGAACATCAACTTAAAAGAATCATGTCCATCGTTTTAGCCCTAGCAAGTTTAAAACTTTTGTTTCAAACCATTGGGATTTAAAATAACTTTGTTGCAATGAACCTTAAATCGTTTTTAGAAGCGCTCATCTTTGCATCCCCCGAACCCATCGATTTGGAACAATTGCACAAAGTTTGGGAAGAATTAAACCCCGATTCAAAATTGAATCAGCTTTCCATGGTTCAGGAAATTGGAAGAATGAAAATCGAATTTCAAAATTCTGGATTTCAATTGATTGAAGTGGGCGGTGGATATAAATTTGTTACCAATCCCGATTATCATGATGCCATTGGACTTCTTTTAAAAAACAATTCAAAGCGAAGATTATCTCCAGCAGCCTTAGAATCGTTGGCCTTGATTGCCTACCAACAACCGGTAACAAAAGGCGATTTAGAATACATTCGGGGCGTCAATTGCGACTCTGCCGTTCATAAACTTTTGGAACGGGAACTGATTCGAATTGTTGGAAAAGGTGATGGTCCAGGGAAACCCATATTGTATGGTACGACTCCATTTTTCATGGAATACTTTGGAATTAACGATCTTTCTGAACTCCCAAAAATGGAAGATATTAAATCTGATATCAACGAAGTGGGAACAGAAAAAGAGTAAAATAAGACTCATTGGATTATCTTTGTTCAAAGAAATAAAAAGGATTTTCCTCAAAATACTGGGGATTCGTCCCCACAGAAACTCCATTTTTAATGGAGCATTCTTTTTCATGGTTAGTTAGGTGGAATTCGTTTCACCGGATTCGGCGGCTGTTGTGAAACAACCGCCGTTTTTTTTACCTTTGATGTCATGATGAACAATCCAAAAACCATTCGAGGTTGGGCCATGTACGACTGGGCCAATTCGGTTTTCAATTTGGTTATTACAACAGCAATTTTTCCCCAATATTTCGAAGGCGTTACCAAAGCCGCCGCTCAAAATACAGGTAGAATCGAAAAAGTTTTTTCGGAAGGTGCAGAGCAACAATTGCACTACATTAAAATTTTTGGAATGGAGTTTCTAAACACAGCTCTGTATTCCTATTGCGGCACCTTTTTCTATTTCATGGTTGCTCTTTTGGCTCCATTGTTGTCAGGATGGGCCGATGTTTCTGGAGCCAAAAAGAAGTTCATGCGCTTCTACGTCATCTTGGGTTCTCTATCCGTGATGTCGCTCTTTTTCTTCGATAACAACCACGTTGAAATTGGTGTTATTGGTTTTATTCTCGCAGGAATCGGGTGGGGTGGAAGCTTGGTGTATTACAACGGCTTCTTGCCCGAAATTGCCTCACCCGACAAATACGATGAGGTTTCTGCCAAAGGTTTTTCCTATGGCTACATTGGCTCGGTTATTCTGTTGATTTTAATTTTAGTGATGATTTTAGTTCCCGGACTTTTCTTTGATGTGGAAGGATTTCGTGGAACGCTAGATCAAAATTTACCCAAAGAAGAATTGGATCAATTGGTGAAGTCTCACTTTGCAGGATTGGGTTCGAGAATAGGTTTTGTTTTAACAGGAATCTGGTGGTTTGGATTTTCGCTTATCACGTTCAAACGACTTCCTTCTGAAAAAGCAAAAGGTAAAGGCGGATTGAAACAATTGGGGGCCGGATTCAAAGAGTTGAAAAAAGTACTTCAATATGCTTTGCAAAATCGATCACTTTCTTTTTTCATCTTCGGTTTTTTCATGTTGAGCATGGGTCTTCAAACGGTGATGTTTGTGGCTACCTTGTTCGGTAAAAATGAATTGCATTTAGAAACAGGCCAATTAATCCTAACGGTTTTGTTAATTCAATTGGTAGCAATAGGAGGAGCCTATCTTTTTTCCAAATTATCCAATAAATTTGGTGACATTCCGGTGATAAAAGCAGGCGTATTGCTTTGGGTGGGGATTTGTATTGGTGCCTACTACTTGCAAACGGATATGCAATTTTACGCTTTGGCTTTGGCTGTAGGTTTGATTATGGGAGGCATTCAATCGTTGTCGAGAGCATCTTTTGCTCGCTTTATTCCAAAAGATTCCACCGATCTGGCTTCTTTCTTTTCGTTGTTCGAGTTTACCGAGAAAATAGGTATCGTTTTGGGTACTTTTGCATTTGGAGTGGTGAACGAAATTACCGGAAGCATGAGGGTTTCTACTTTGATGTTGGCAGGTTTTTTTGTTGCTAGTTTTATTTTGTTTCAAATGATTCAACGCCCTAAACATGTCCCAGAAAATTCAAATTGATTTCTTTGTCCCTTGCTTCGTAGACCAATGTTTCCCACAAAGTGCCATGAATGCCGTGCGCGTTTTAGAGTATTTCGGTTGCGAGGTACATTACCACCAAAATCAAACATGTTGCGGACAACCGGCGTTCAATGCGGGATTTTGGCCTGAGGCGCAAGAAGTGGCCGAAAAGTTTATCGGAGAATTCAACAATGACCGGTATGTTGTGGTTCTTTCAAGTTCTTGCACCGGAATGATTAAAAATTTCTACGCTGATTTATTCCAAAATTCATCCCTTCAAAACACTTGGAAACAAATCAAAAAAAACACCTTTGAATTTGTTGATTTTCTCGTGAACGTGTTAAAAGTAGATACCTCAACCATGCGTTTTGATGCGAGCATTACTTACCACGATGCTTGTTCTGCACTTCGAGAATGCAACATTTACGAAGAACCACGAAAATTATTGAAACCCATTCAGGGCATCGATTGGAGAGATTTAGAGAACAATAGAACTTGCTGTGGATTTGGAGGAACTTTTGCGGCAAAATACGAGCCCATTTCGGTTGGGATGGGTGATCAAAAATGCATTGAAGCCGAAAAAACAGGAGCTGAATTTTTGGTTTCTTCCGATTTGAGCTGTTTGCTTCACTTGAAAGCTTACCTCGAGAATAAAAATAGTCCAATGAAAGTCTTGCATATTGCAGATATTCTGGTGGAAGGGATTCGATAATGGAAGACGTTGTATTTAAGTTTTATGAACTTCGGAATTTTGTTCATCAAGTATGGATAAAAAGTGGATTTTCAGAAGATGATGCCGCGCTAGCTACCAACAATTTATTGGAAGCCGATTTGCGCGGAATTGATTCCCACGGAGTAGCTCGCTTGCAAGGTTATTTAAATCTCATTCAGGTTGGGCGAATCAATCCAACTCCAAACATCACCATCGAAGCGGAAGCCCTGGCCACGGCCACATTGGATGCTGATGCGGCAGTTGGTTTGGTTTCAGGTTCTATCGCAACCGATATGGCCATAGAAAAGGCGAAAAAATGTGGAATAGGAATGGTGGTTGTGAATCATTCTAATCATTTCGGAATTGCTTATTCCCATTTAAAAAAAGCGCTTTCTCAAGGATTTATTGGTATTTCATTCACCAATGCTTCTGCATTTGTGGCCCCTGCTGGGGGAATTGAACGAATGTTGGGAACGAATCCCATGTGCTATGCTTTTCCAAGTCCAGATGGCCGCCACGTGGTGGTTGATTTGGCAACCTCTGCAGCGGCCAACGGTAAATTAGAAATTGCTGAAAGAAAAGGCAAACCCATTCCAAAAGGGTGGGTGATGGATACCGATGGAAATTCTAGTACCGATCCTTCCATTTTGAAAAAAGGAGGAATGATGCTTCCTCTGGGTAGTTTTGAAGAGTTAGGCGTACACAAAGGTTTCGGATTGTCGGCCGTGGTCGACTTGTTTTCGGGCGTTTTAAGTGGAGCTAACTTCGGTCCGTGGGTTCCGCCCTTCCCGGCATTTGCACCTATGCCTTCGGAAACGGTAGGGAAGGGGATTGGTCATTGCTTTTGGATCATCAACCCGGAAGCATTCCGAACACGATCTTCCTACGACCAAGCCATTTTAACTTGGATTCACCGATTTAAATCCTCCATTCCAGCTGTTGAAAATATTCCTGTCATCATTCCAGGTGAACCAGAAATGGCATATTTTTCGGAAAGAATGGAAAAAGGAATTCCATTAAATCCCATTGTTGTTGATCAATTGAAAAAGATTTCCGAAAAATTGGAAATTCCTCTTTAAAGTCTGCAACCATTCATCATCTTCTCGTCTTTACTTCGATTTGGAATTAAGCATCAACATACGAAAATTTTTGGGCCAAAAGGAAGAAACATACCATACCGACGAGTTGTTAATTGCCGGAGTTTTAGCCGGTGAACAGCTTGCCAGTAAGGTTTTGTACGAACGATTTGCGCCCAAAATGCTTTCTATTTGCAAACGATACACAGCAAAAATTGAAGATGCTAAAGATTTGATGCACGACGGTTTCATCAAGGTTTTTACAAAAATCCATACGTTTAAAGGACAAGCAAAATTGGAAACTTGGATTACCCGGGTTATGATTAATAATGCCATTAATGCCATTAAAAAACAAATTTTGGTGGAATGGAATGACGATACCATGGGGCATGATCCAGATTTCGATCTCGATTACGAAGCTCTTCACCGAAAAGACCACCAATACGATGCCGTAATTCGATTGATTCACAAGTTGCCGGTTGGTTATCGTACCATTTTGAATTTGTACGCAGTAGAGCATTATTCGCACAAAGAAATTTCAGAATTGCTGAGTATTTCCGAAGGAACTTCAAAAAGCCAACTGAATCGTGCTCGGGCTGCGTTGAAAAAATTATTGAGAAAGGAGGGATGGGATGAAACATCCGCTTGATCAATTTTTACATGCGTCACTTTCCAACGCTGTTGAAAACGATGTTCCTTCCTTTGAATCGTTTCAAGAAAAGTCAGTCATTCCTAAAAAAGATCAATTAGATCATTGGCTGGAAAATCAAACCAATTCTGTACCCTTAGAAAACCCAAATTTCGCTGAGTTTTTAAAGTACCAAGAGAAACAAGAATCGGCAACCCATTCCCTCGATGAGTGGTTACACACTCAAAGTTCTCAACATCTTAATGCGGGTCGATTAAGCTTCCAAGAGTTTAAATCCTATTGGAATGGGCTGATCTTGAAAAAATGGAGCAAACGTGCTGCGATTTTATTGTTGATCTTTTTTTCCGGTTGGTCCATTCAAAAGTTCGAGATCAATGAAGAAGGTAATCTTGGTATTGAATCTAAATCAAAAGGAAATCTACATCAAGCTCAACCAAACCTTGCGGAACAACCAAAAAGCGGTACTATTTCTGGTTTGGTAGGTTCTTCTAGAGCTAGAAAATTGGCCCATCGCAACCCAATTCTTCAAAACAATTCAAAAGCCGATAAAATCAACTTAACCAAAACAAAATCAATCAATTCAAGATCATTTGAACCAACTCTTTTAAATTCAAAAGAAACTGCACGAAAAAAGAGGAAATTGAAAAATTCTTTTGAAGATATTGAATCAAAATTGACTTCAAATTTCAATAACATTGGAAGATTACTTGAGAATTCAGAAACCAATACTTCAAAAGGAAAATTAGTGGTTGAAAACTTGGAGTTTTCCCCGTTGAAATCAAAAACAAGGTTGATTCAAGGAAACTTTCAAAGAAAGGATGATTTACCGATCGTTAAATCCAACAACAAAAAGCGCAACTTTTTGCAATTGAGTTTATCATCCGGTTCAACGAATAAAAAATTGGAATATTTCGGAGAGAAAAATAAACATTGGGATCCACTTCAGAGTTGGAAGATCATTCCACAAATGAACATAGGTATTCTTTGGATCAAACCAATGAGTAAAGGTTTTGGGGTCGGCTTTGGAGGTGGTGTTTCAACAAGTACGTTCAAAAAAGAAATTGAATATCACATTACAGAAATCCCCGTTTTAGATAGTTCAACTGGAAGAATTTTGGGATATATTCCACTTGGTCCACGAGGGCAAATTCACAAGGAAGAACAGATTGAAGTGACTCAAAGCAGAATGAACCTTCAAGGAAGCATTTACAAATCTTGGAAAATTAACCCATCGTTAGAGTTGGGAATTCAACAGAATTTGGGAATGGGATTCCAAAAAATGAACATTCTTCAAATCGTCGATCCCATTTCCTTGGAATCAACCAACATGCCTTCAAAAATAGAATGGGAAGCAGTTGGAAAATCTTCGATTTGGATTCAATCGAGAGTGGCCCAACATTGGGGAATTGGAGCACAAATCGGCCGCCCCTTTTCTGTCAAATTTTCAAACAAAAACAGTTTGATTTTCAGAGAAATGAGTATATTTGAGGCAGGCGTTTCTGTTCGTTATTACCTTAAATCAAAATAATGTCCAAAATGAGCATTTACAAAGTACTTTTTTTCATTTCCATTTTGGGAATGACTTCTGGTGCAATTGCTCAAACGGGTTGGGTTGGAGGAAAGGTTTTTCACGATAACAATGAAAACTGTAGTTTTAACTCCAACGAAGAAGGACTTTCTTTTCGGATGGTGAAAATTAGTCTTCCCAATGGAAGCAATCCGCAGTACACCATGACCGATTCATTGGGGAATTATTCTTTCAGAATCCCCATTCGCATGCTCCACATGATTACCTTGTTAAGAGATACCAACGATTATCGTCATTACTACACTCAAAATAAGTGCATTCAAAATGCAACATTTTATGTGGCATCCGACACAGCTCCTAAGAATTTCTATCACATTCCTCAAACCATTTTTCCAAATCGAACCGACATAAAAGTAACAACATCAGCTCCATACGGTTGGAATGCTTTGAATTCCAGCATTGATCGATACACGATTCATTTAAAAAATTTGGGATCTGAAGCAATTGATTCTTTTTCCGTTAAGTTTGAAATCCCTACTGGAACACAACATTATCGTTCCGTTCCTGCACCGAGTCGTTCAGTTGGTAATACCTTGTATTGGGATATTAACCAAACCATTCACATCAGAGAAGAAAAACAAATTTTTGTAGATGTTCGAATTCCTTCAACGGTATTGCCAGGATCCATGGTTCAATTTGAGGCAGCAACTCAAAATTTAACCGACATTTACCCATCTGACAACAAATCGAATGTCGTTCAATCGGTAACGAATAACATCTCACCAACCTTTAAATCCGTTAATCCAACCTATATTTCTCCGTCAACGAACCGCATCAATTACTTCATTCGATTTCAGAATAAAACCGGATTTACGGTTTCCAATGTTTCGGTGATTGATACTTTGGATACCAATCTTCCATTAACCGATATTCGAATCGGGTCTTCGAGTCATCCTTTCCAATTTAGCGTACTTGGCAATGTTCTTCGTTGGGATTTTTCAAACATCGTTTTGCCTGATTCTTCGAATGACCCCACTTTGTCTCAAGGTTACTTGTACTTTTCTGCTGGTGTTCGCCAAGGACTTCGTTATGGAGATTCCATTGAAAACACGGCCTATGTACAATTCAATGGTGGAACCCCGAATGCAACCAACTCGGTTGTTGTTAAAATGGTGGCCAACAATGTAATTCCTACGATGCTAGATCGTTCCAATTTCGTTTTAACCCATTCTGGCAGCTCTTATTCCCTTGAAAATCGTTCTAATGAAATTCGAGAATTTGAAATTTATGACTTATCTGGTCGTATCATTCAATCATTTCAAATTTTTCCAGGAAATACTTTCAACTTTCAACTTTCATCAAGCAACAATTTGCACCTTTTGAGGTCTTTGGATGGAAGCTTTATGCAAAAATTAATTACAAACCCATGAATAAAATTAAACACATTTTTGTCCTCGCCTTTGTCATGGTGGGGCTGTTTGGCTTCAGCCAAAACCCATTTACCATTAGCGGTTGCTTGTTGAATGGGGGAGGAGTAAACCTTACAAATAAAAGCATTACCCTTCGTTTCGATTCCATGACCATGGTTCCACCGGTAACGGTTACAACCAATGCAAACGGTTGTTATTCTGCTACGGTGAATAGCCGAGTTCCTCAGGGAATGGTTACCGCAGCCACATTCAATTGTTTGGGTGTATTGGTTAGTGCGAACGGATTCTTTTCACCTAATTCGCCAACTTTAACCTTGAACCTAAATTATTGCGGTAATACAACGGCATGCATTGCCAATTTCACTTCTAGTTCAACCGGGTTAACCTCCAACTTTACCAATACCTCTACAGGAGTAAACACGCCAGGGACCAATTACTTTTGGTCATTTGGAGATGGAACTTCTTCCACTTTGGCGAATCCTTCCCACACTTACCGTGCATCAGGCATGTATAGCGTTTGCTTAAGTATTTCAAATCCGAATACCAATTGCAATGATACCATCTGTAAAAATATTTCCATTCAAAATTCTACTACTGCTTGTTTGGCCAATTTTACAAAATCGATTCAGGGAAATACGGGTGTATTTACTTCTACTTCAACAGGAGTAGGCCCCGGTACTTTTTACCGATGGACTCTCACGCAAGCTAACAATTCTCCCATTGTTTTAATGGGACAATCTGCAACAACAAGTTTAACGCCTGGATCTTATACCATTTGTTTGACCATTGTTGATTCAATGAATCAGTGCAATAACACCAAATGCGATAGTTTTATCATTAGTGGTGGTGGTTCAAATACCGGTTGTAGAGCCTCCTTTACGCACTTCGTACAACAATCTTCCCGTTCAGTACTATTTACGAGTAGGTCGTTAACGCCTTCACCTCGAACCACTTATTCTTGGAATTTTGGTGATGGAACTTTCGGAGCAGGAGCTGTGGTTAATCATATCTATTCTCGTAATGGGGTTTATTGGGCTTGTTTAACCATCATCGATTCTTCCAATGGCGCCATTTGCCGAAACACCATTTGTGATTCTATTCGTGTAATGGGAACTCCAACGGCTCCAAATTGTCGAGCCAATTTCACTTATACCATTCAGAATAGTACCGTTCAATTCCAAAACATCTCCATGGGAGGCCCCGCGGCCAACTACACTTGGAGTTTTGGAGATGGAACTAGCTCAACTGCTATGAATCCATCTAAAACCTACAATTCTACTGGTATTTTCCGTGTTTGCTTAACCATGTTTGACTCAGCAACCAATTGCCGATCCGATAAATGCGATACCATTCGTTTGGGAAGTAATGCAACAACGTGTACCATTGCCGGTTATATTACCCGTGACAGTATGAATTTGGCTGTAAATAATGCATGGGTGAGATTGTACGAAGTTGGAAATTTAGGTACAGCCTTGCGCCAAACCGTTCGTTCCAACGCTAATGGATATTACACCTTTAACGGGGTGGCCAACGGTTCCTATTTGATTCAAGCGATGGCCGATTCTTCCACGCCGGGATTCCGAATGTACCTTCCTACGTATTTCGGTAATTCCACATGGTGGTTCTCTTCAACTCCTGTTAACGTATGCCCAGGTCGTCAGAACACCAATATTCGTTTGGCAAAAATGCCAAATCGCCCCACTCGTCCATTTGTAGTTCGTGGAAATGTTTTTATGGGATCACGAAAGGTCAATTCCTTAGCCGGACATTTGGTTTACTTGGTGAATTCCAGCAACGATGTGGTAGGAACTGCTGAATCGGATATGAATGGCGAATACATCATTTCAGATGTTGAGGCAGGTACCTATACCGTTACCATGGATATGCCAGGGTTAACGCCTGCGAATGTAACGGTGGTTGTTAGCTCTTCAAATCCAACGGTTTCTGGAATCGATTTTGTGATTAATTCTACCTACATTTTGGCTTCTGTAAATCAAACTAAACAATTTGATGTGTTGAACACCATGGTTTACCCTAATCCTGTTCAAGATCAGATTCATGTTCAATTTGAACTTTTAAAATCGTCTCAGGTGAAGATCACTTTGATGGATATTCAAGGCAAATTGGTACAGACCTTAGATATGGGAATGAAGTCTGGAAATGTTCAAACCGTTTTGAACACCGAGAATTTAAACAAAGGGGCTTACTTCCTTCGGATTCAAACCAAAGAAGGAATAGTCAACTACAAGTTGATCAAGTAACCAATTCATTCTTTTTCGAAAGGGGGAACTTCCAAGTTCCCCCTTTTTCTATGTTAATTTTTTTGCAACAAATTAAATATTCTTGCACATTTAAAAAATTAGCTATATGTTTGTACCGCAAACAAAAATTTTATGCGACAAAAGTTACAAACATTGTTAAAAACATCATTGCCATTCCTCTTGGGAATTTGTTGTTTTTCGAGCGTTCAAGCTCAAACCGTTATTGCTTCGGCACCCTTTAATGGTTCCGCTGGGGTTTTCTCCTCCACGAGCAATCTTACTTACTTAAGTGGGAATAGTAATAGTTCCAGTAGGCCTGCAAGTTTACCCTTCTTCAGTGAAGGAACGCAAGCAGGGTCATGTACGAACCAACAAACGATTCTTTCATCTTCAGACATTAACACATCTGCGTATTGCAACAACAAGTTAAGATTTAGATTGGCTGCTTGGTCGTTGAATAGTACGAACAACGGATTGGATGAATCTGATATCGCTATGGTTGAGATTTCGACCAATGGAGGGAGTTCTTACACCGATCTATTGGAAGTAACGGGGAAATCTAATGCGTACTGGCATTACTCAACCGGAACAGGTGTTGCAAGTGTTCCCTTCAGTTCTACCGCTGGAGTTACCGTATTTACACCTTCTTCTGGTGGTAATCGAACTAGCGACGGATATTCTACCGTAGAAATCACCAATCTTCCAAGTATTTCAAATCTTCGAGTAAGAATTACGCTAGATAATAATGGTTCTAGTGAACGTTGGACCATCGACGATTTTAAATTAACTGGAGACGCTACCGCTACAACTCCAACGGTTTCAATTTCTACTCCATCGAATTCGGTATGTTCCGGATCTTCAGTAGCCTTTTCTTCTACCGTTTCAAATGGTGGAACAACACCCGGTTATCAATGGTTATTAAATGGCTCTAACATTGCTGGAGCAAATTCTTCAACTTACACGACTACTTCCTTATCTAACTCAAATCAAATATCACTTCGTGTTACTTCAAGTGGAACTTGTGCACCAACTGCAACATCATCTGCCACAACAATGACCGTTAACTCAAATGTAACTCCAACGGTGAGTATTTCGGTGAACAACAACGTGTGTGTTGGAACAACTCAAAACTTTACTTCTTCCATCACCAACGGTGGAGCTTCTCCAGCTTACCAGTGGACACGCAACGGAAGCAATATCTCTGGAGCATCCTCTTCAACCTATTCTTCCAGCTCTTTGAACAATGGAGATGTGATTGGTTTGGTATTAACCAGCAACGCCACTTGCAGAACTTCGAATACAGCAACAGCTTCAACCATTACGGCTCAAATCAACTCCAACGTAACTCCAACGGTAAGCATTTCGGTGAATACCAACAACGTTTGTGCTGGAACAACTCAAAACTTTTCTTCATCCATCACCAACGGTGGTGCTTCTCCAGCGTACCAATGGACCCGCAATGGTTCTAACATTTCAGGTGCTTCTTCTTCAACCTATTCATCTAACTCTTTGAACAACGGAGATGTGATTGGATTAGTATTGACCAGCAATGCGAACTGTCGAACAGCTAACACCGCTACGGCTTCGACCATTACGGCTCAAATCAACGCCAGCGTTACTCCAACGGTGAGCTTTTCGGTAAATACCAACAACATTTGTCCTGGAACCGCTCAAAGCTTTACTTCATCCATCACCAACGGCGGTGCATCTCCATCGTATCAATGGACCCGCAATGGGTCGAACATCCCGGGTGCATTTTTTGCGACTTACGCTTCCAGTGGATTGGCCAACGGGGATGTCATTGGTTTGGTGTTGACCAGCAATGCCGCTTGCCGAACATCGAATACAGTTTCTGCTTCGACCATTACCATGCAGGTGAAAAGTCGCACAACAGCAACAGCATCGATTAGCACACCTAAATCATCTATTTGCTCCAATACATCTGTTACTTTCAACTCTAGCATTACCAATGGAGGAAGCAATCCATCCTATTCATGGCGAGTGAATGGGGTTACAGTGGGTACCAATTCTTCCACTTTGGTTGCAGATACCTTTACCGCTGCTAAAACCATTTCTTTGGAATTAACTCCAAGCGCTGATGCTTGCCCCAATTTCGCAAACACCAATTCCAACAGCCTAAGCGTTTCCATTCTTCCAATACAAACTATTGTTGTGGCTTCTGCCACTTCCAATCAAATTTGCAGAGGATCATCGGTTCAATTGAATGCAACGGCTTCTACAACTCCACGATTTGATACCACATTCATTAACGGTTTTGAATCCAATCAAGCAGCATGGACGTTGGTAAATGGTTCCACAGGAGGTAGTTCAAGTTCCAGAAATGGAACGAGTTTTACTTTCCGACAAAGTACCTATAATTACAATGGCGATGACTATCGAAGTAATGATAATTCCCGTTTTGTCTTTGCAAATTCAGAAAATCATAATGGTGCTACGAATGTTTCCATCATTTCGCCTTCGTTTTCAACTGCTGGGTTTTCAAGTGCAAACTTAGATTTCTTCCATTATTACAATGATGATGGAAGTACCGACTTTGCAAATGTCTCTATTTCAACCAATGGAACAACTTGGACATCTCTTCAATCGTATACGAATGATGTTCGAGATCGAACTAACTTTTCGAAGGAAACCATTGCCATACCAGCTGGATTCCTAAATCAATCTACCGTTTTTATCCGTTTTAATTACGTTACCACAGGTGCAGAAAGATATTGGGCCATTGATAATGTATTGATTGCTGGTATTAAAAATTATGAAGCTACATACAGTTGGGATGATCAAAACAATTCTAATGTTGGAAACCAAGCTAGTGTCTCAAACTACTCTCCCAATCAATCAGCGAACTTAACCTTAACTGCTACCAACATTTTTGGATGTAGTTCCAACCGAACCGTGGCTGTTCAAGTTGATCAACCCACCCAATCAGGTCAGGTTTCTGGAGATCAATTGGTTTGTCGTGGAACTAATGCTGGAGTATTGCAGGTTTCTAATCAAACCGGAGCTGTTCAAAAATGGCAATGGAGCACCGATGGAAACGTATGGAATGATGTAACCAATACAACTAATACCCTTTCATTCTCGAATTTAACAACACAACGTCAATTCCGTGCTGAATTGAAAAATGGGGTTTGTGCTTCCAATTTCACTCCAAACTTCCCGGTTAATGTAAAAAACAAGAATTGGACTGGAGAAATTAACGACAACTGGTTCGATTCACGAAATTGGTGTGGTGGTATCCCTGATTCAGCTGAAGATGTAGATATTCCAAACGGAACTTTATGGAATCCGGTTTTGAATGGCAACTTAACCATTCAAAATATTTCACTTAACGATACCATTTTTGTTGGATCAAATACCATGACCATTAAAGGAGACCTAAATGGCCAAGGAAAAATTAAAACTACTGCCAATTCAAGCCTGAAAATTGAAGGAAATGGAGGTCAACTAAATCTTCCTCTAACGGATGTAAACAATCAATTGGGAACTTTGGTGGTTAATCGTTCAAGCGGAATCAAAATCGACAAATCTGTTAACATTAACAATCTCTTGAATCTAACCAATGGAAATGTTACCTTAGATAATTCCGATCTTTCTTTTGGGAAAAATGCGACAATCCAAGGTGGACATTCGAATTCTTACCTAAAAACAAATGGTTTGGGACAAGTGACCAAAGATTTCAATTCCAATGAGTCGTTCACCTTTAAAATTGGTAACGCTTCTTATAATCCTACCACAGTTAAGAACAACGACGGTGGAATCATGGGTGCACGGGTTGAAGATCAAATTACCACTTCTTGCAGTGGAGGAAACGCCATCACTCAAGAGTCGGTTAATCGCACTTGGCACATCACGAAAAATGGAGCGAATGTTTCTGGAGTTGACCTAACTTTCCAATGGACTGGAACAGACGAATTGAATTTATTCAACAGAAACCTTTGCTACGCTTCACACTGTAATTCGGCCAACAATACCTGGGAAAAACTAAGCTCTGGTTCAAAATCGGCTACTGGAACTGGTCCGTTCTCCATTTCTTACAACAACTACATGGGTACCTTCTCACCATTCGGAGTAGGTAGTGGCAACGGCGCTCTTCCCGTTACCTGGGTTCAAGTAGCCGCTAAAAAGGTGAATGAGTCAACAATGGTAACTTGGTCAACCGCTTCTGAAAAAGGAACCGATCGTTTCGAAATCGAGCGTTCTTTGGATGGCAAAAAGTTTGAGAAAATCGGTCAAGTTGCAGCGGTTGGAAATTCCAATACCCTTCAAAATTATTCCTTCCGTGATGCTCAGAACATTCCAGCAACCACCTTCTACCGCATCAAATCGGTTGATTTCGATGGAACAACCGAGTACAG
>CANMVY010000005.1 GCA_947501265.1 Bacteroidota bacterium | reverse complement strand
TTAGGATCAACCACGCGAACGTTCACGGGACCTGCATTCTTCTTGTAGGTAATAGAAGGAGCGAAATTGTTCAACAAAATCTCATCGCGAGATTCATCGGAAATTTCCAAAGAAGCACCACCGTTTCCAATTCCTTCCAAGCGGGTGATCGACGGTTGGTCGCCCCAGCCAGAATTCAAGGTCATTCCACCAAACTCAGAAGAGGTTTTGTGGGGAATACCGGTGTAAGTTTTAACATTTCCGCGACCTGCAAAATATGGGAATGGCTGACCAGTAGCATCGGAACCGATACGTGCTGGACGGAAAGGAGCATAATTATTTTGGCTATAAGCAATAACCATGTAATAAAACGGTTTGTGGTTAATTACCTTATCAGAAGCTGTTGCGAACGCATCCTTAGAAACGTTAATCGACATCTGAATACCTTGGTTTTCACCTTTTACCATCACTTTAGGAAAATCAATTCCCAGAGCAGGATCGCGGTAGTAGTTAACCAGAGTAGAAACAGAATCTTTGATATCGCATTGGTAAACCAAACGTGCTTTTGAAAGATCTTCCAATTCACCGGTTGATACGGATGGGTTTGCCAATTGATAAACCATGAAACCTTGGAATAGGTAAGTATTATCATTGGTTACCGCTTTCAAAACAGGATCAATTTCTTTATACTTCAATTGATAGTTATTGGAAGAAGGCTTGTAAGAA
Organism: Bacteroidota bacterium; assembly: GCA_947501265.1. Classification (GTDB taxonomy): domain Bacteria; phylum Bacteroidota; class Bacteroidia; order UBA7662; family CANHCV01; genus CANHCV01. Next base: position 135,799 of record CANMVY010000005.1, on the reverse strand, counting down.
AGGTTCAAAATCAATTTTTGATCCATTTCTACGATATCAACATCTGGAGCATCTGGACCATTCAAGATTTTGAAACAGTTATCAAACAAAGCTTGAGCTTTGGAATCAGCTTGAACCAATAAGTTGAACGAACCGGTTGCACCACCAGCGCTTGCACGAGCCCAAACCACACCGATGGTGATCAAGTTAACAGCGCCTGGCTTCAATGTGAAAGGTCCACCAGCTTGAACGAAACGACGATCGGCAGGAGTATTACCAGCTGTAACTTCATCCCAAGCTGAAGGAGGAGGAGTAGGACGTTGGCAATTGCCGCCCAAGCTCCAACCGTAAACTGCGTCAGAATTACCAGGGAACATCATTTCGGCAGGAAGGTTAGTAGCTCCTGTTGAACCAGGATAACCATTACCACCGTAAACCATACGTACACCATCTTTCCAAAAACCAGTCATGTAATTGAAAGCATGAGTAGCAGTAGATGGGTTACCAATTTGAGTACCGTCGTTATTGAAGTACAAGAACTTCGACATGATCATACGTTCGGTTTTTGCAACACCATCGCAAGCGAAGGTATCTACCTCATCCACAATACAGTCGCGGTCATCATCCACTCCGTTGAAAGGATCGGAGAATGGTCCTTCGAAGAAGTCGATACCAACCGATGGAGGGTTTTGGCCGTAACCTTGAACACCATCATCGTCGTTATCACCATTGTAGCAGATACCTAAACCACGTTGAACATCGCAACCAACATAATCATCAGCAGCATTACCTAGATCTGGATCCACCCACTGTGCCATGAAACAAGAATCAAGACGGATAGAGGAACGATTTAAAATGGTATGCTGATAGAAGGTCATGTTATTCAACTCGTCATTGGATGCATACGCAAAGGCTTCGGTTTGAATTTCCATACCGATGGGTGTAGAACCAGAACCGGAAGTATTTCCTTTATCGTTGTACACCATCCAAATGGCTTGATCACCGCGAATTTTTGGATAATCACCATTTAATGGATTGTAAGAACCATCTTGGTCAACATCTTCGAATGGAGCTAAATAAAACGCCTGATTCAAAGCGGGATCACCGTGAGCGGGCCAATCCAAAAAGGTAGCAGGAGGAGTATAACCTGGAACCAAACCACCACCGGGAAGGGTGTTGGCTTTGTGATCGTCAATTTGTTGTTTGGATAATTTCCAATGGCGATCGTATTTCAAACACTCGCTGTTATAAGCAAGTGCAGAACCATCGGCCGTAAGCGGTCCTGGCCAGAAACCAACACCCAATACGGTTGTTTGGCGGTAGGTCTGAGCGGCAACTTTTAATTGTTTACCGGCATCAATACCACCAATCCAAACAGAACCTGCGAAAAGCGCATGTTTTTTGGGTGTAGTACTACCAGATGGAATTTTTGGCACCTCGTACTGAGCATCTGCCAAGTTCCACCACATGTCACCTCCACCTAAAACAGCTGCACGAACATTGTTAATGTCCAAGTTGGTACGTGCTGTTGCAGGATTACAATTGGAAGCCAATTTATTTACGCGACTGCGCAAAGCTTGCAATTGCATTTTGCTTTTTTGTCCCTCGGGGCTCAAGTCTTCTTTTGCTGAAGCCGAAAAGGCTGCCAAGAACAAGGCAAAAGCGCTCCAAATGATTTTCTTTGTATTCATAATCTTGTGCTTTCTTCTAATTATAGGTTGAAACGAATACCTAGACGTGTACGGCGTGGCAAGCTGTAGAAACCTGGATTATCCATCGCTGCACGGTACAAATCGATGAATGATTGCTGGCTAAATACGCTTTGCAACTGTTGAGCTCCGAGCGGAGAAGCAAGGTAACCGTCGTCAGATGGAGAACCGGTGTAGGCATAAGAACCGAGAATATTACGAGCATCCAACAAGTTCAGAACTTGCAAATAAATGGTGGTGCTTAAATATTTTGGCTTACCGTTTTCATTGGTTCCAACTTGAATGTTAATGTCCTTATCGCAACGGAAGTTAACACGGAATTGACCTGGCAAACGGCTGCTGTTGATATCACCCTTTTGCTGAGTACGACCTCCGATGTTTGGTGCAGCAGCTGGAGTAACCAAACGCTGGCGAGTGTATGGAGTTCCAGAGATGTAGTTGGCCGTAAAGTTGAATCCGAAACCTTCAAAAATGGCACGAAGCGCAGTTGACTTAGGACCTGTGTAGTTCTTGCCTGTTCCAAAACGGTAATCCAAGTTGGTAACAATGCGGTGACGAGCATCGAAACTCAAAGCAAATGGGGTACGAATTGCATCCAAGCCTAAGTTAACAAACGTGCTCGCAGAGTTTGCGTTAGACCCTGTTCCTTCAGCAAATTGCAAAGTGTAGGAAGCCGTCATGCGAACATTTCCAGAACGACGTAAATCGTAATCAATGGTTAAACCCTTAACGTTACCAAAGTCGATGTTACCGTAAGTGAAATAGTTCACAGGATAAGCGAAGTTGATTGGAATGATTTGAACCATGTTACGCATCTCACGGTAGTAAGCCTGGATGGTCAAAGCCGAAGAAGTTCCTAATTTTTGTTTGAAGCCCAACTGATAATCGATGGTACGCTCTGGTTTCAAATCAGGATTATTGATTGTTCCGCCAACGTTAGCCAAATAGAAATAATCGGTTGGATCAAAGCGGAAGTTGTTGGAAGGACGTTTCGTTAAGATATCGTAGTGAGCAAAGAACATCGCTTCGTCAGAAATGGGGAAAGTGAAGGCAACACGTGGCATCAAGTTCACTTGAGGCTTGTAGTTATCAAACGCTTCTTTCATTTCTTTTCCACGCTCACCATCAGAAGACGTAAGAATTCCAGGTGTGTTCAAGTATGGTGTAATACGACCTGTTACAGAATTTTGAGCCAATCCATTGGCTGTACTTAATTCTTGACCGTTTGCTCCAAACCAACGATTACCGGAACGGTAACCTAAAATAGTGGTAGGGTTGGTTTCGCTGTTCACATAAACAACGTAATCGTTGCCAATGGTTCCAGGATGTGTTCCTGTTGGATTCAATGTTCCATCTACTTCTCCAGCTGTTTTAGCAGGATACAACAAATATGGATCTTTCAATACAGGTTGGTTAGCATCAAAACGATCCACACGCAAACCTACTTTGAATACCAAATCATCGAATGTAAATTGATCTTCTAAGTAACCAGCCGTGTAAATTGGAGTATATGGAGAAATTGGACGATTAACAGAATCGGTGAAGAATGCCAATTGGTCATTGGAAGAATTTTTGGTGTTACCCAAATAATCGTATCCGAAATAACCGATGTAGGACTGACCGTTGTTCAACAATTCATTCGCCGAGAAATAATCCAATTTCAGTTGATCTGGATTCAAGGCATCAATTCCAATCCAGGTTAATGAATTCGTATCAAGATTCAATCCTTTACGCAAATTATAATCAAACGCGCTTTGATTCTCTCTGGAATACAAACGATCATATGTAACGGTATCTACATTACCAGTGAATTGGTTCAACCCAAGAATAGGATTGTTCAAATCCAATTCAGAGATATGACGGTTGGTTAAGCTTCTGGCCAATCCCCAAATACCCAATGAGTTGCTTAAAGGTGAAACGTTCCAGCTACGATCAGTACGCTGATCATACTCCAATCCGAAAATCAAGCTGTGCTTACCAATATCTACAGAACCTTGACCGGTTAAGCGGAATAAATTGGTTTCATTTTTTCCGAAACCATTTGGTTGAATTCCGGGAGCAGTCCAAATGGAATAAACGCTTCCTGGCATTTGACCATTAGCAAAACCACCTGCAATTTGGAAAATTTGTTGGTTGGTACCAAAGAAAGAAGATCCCAATGAATTGAAAATGGATTGGTTGTAGGCAGCCAAACGAGAATCAACCGTACCTGAAGTCCAGTTGAATCCATCAATATTGAAACCTACGTGAAAAGCAGAAAGATTTCCAATACGAACGGTATCGCCATTCGGACCAAGAACTACGGATGAATCGCTAGGGCGCAATAATAAAGTAGTATCGTTTGGATTAGGGGCAACGTAAAATGCTCCCATGTTCTCAGAGAACTTACCGTGATACCCGTAATTAAATGGATTCAAACCCAAACCATCGGCTTGAGACAACCCGGTTGTTTTGGTGTAATCTACTTGTACTTGGTAATAACTTAATTTTACGTTAGAAGTGCTTTTTTGAGCAGCTTCCCCTTCTTTTGGACCAGAATTTCCACCGAATGTTTGTTTGAAACGTCCGTATACACGGTAGGTAGAATTGTTGAAATTGGAAACGTTCGGATAATTGAACAAGGCGTTGATACGACCGTAATCTTTTCCTTGATCGTTGTTGAATGTTCCACCCAAAGTAAGGGTAATTTTATCGTTTGGAGTGAAATCCAACTTACCGTTCAAGCTCAAACGCTGGTAATCAGCATTTGGACGAGCTGCTACGTTCACTAAATCGTTTTGAGTAACGAACAAAGAATTTTGAATGAAACCGGTTCCTGTTGGCGAAGGGCGAAGTGGGTTTTCTTGAATTCTCTTCAAAACATCTTCATTCAATTGCCAAACACCCAAAGCAGATGGGCTATTGTCTTTGGTTTTTTCTGCCTCAGCAGCCAAGAAATAAGAAAGGATTGGACGAACTTTGGGTTTACCCAACTCATCAACACCTTCTTTCTTTACAGCCAAAGGACCAGAAAAATTCAATGCTACAAGGTTGTAGCCGTAAGGATCCAAGAATTGCGAAGTTAAAACCTCACCACCCATACTGAAATCCTTGGTACCAGCACGTGTCGTTACCGAAATTACCCCTGAGGTAGCATCTCCGTATTGAGCAGAAACACCACCGGTAACAACGGTTGCCGATTGGATTGCTGAGTTTGGAAGAGCCAAAGAACCTCGAACGCGAATACCATCTACGAAGTAGGTGGTTTGTTCTTCACGACCACCGCGAAGGTTAATTCCTCGGTTATCGTCGGCCTGAACGGCACCGGCCACGTTGGCAGCCAAAGAAACAACGTCACGCACGGCCATCTTTTCGATGTCTTGGCGGGTAATGGTTCCCCCGGAACTTGTTTTTCCAGGATCAACCAATTGTTCTTTATAGGTTGAAATGTCGACCCCACCCATGTCAAGCCCTTTTTTCAGGCTCAAATTCACGAAAGTGATCTTGTCTGAGTTTACGGAAATACCTTGTTTAATGGTTTTGGAATACCCAACTACCGTAACCTCTAGGTCGTAGGAGCCGGGGGCCAAAGCCGAAAACTTGTACTTACCGCTTTCATCGGTGAAAACACCTCCCTTTTGAACGCCTCCCATTTTAACTACAACAGTAGCAAAAGGAACACCTTCGTTGGTGGAAGCATCGGTCACCTTCCCTTGCAAGGTACCATTGCCCTGGGCAAGCACTTGCATCACAGCTGTGGCTGCGAGGAATAGTCCAATAAACAGTTTACGAAGCATAAATATTTGGTTGTTTTATTTTATTTCTTTTTTGCCTTGAGATGCAACCTCTTTTACAACATTTTTCGTTTTTCAGAAAATTGATAAAATAGCGGACACACCCTTACCAGGTTTATTCAACCCCAAACCTAAAAAAAATTTACCAAAACTTCATGTACATCCTCTAAAAAAATTTAGAGTTTCACCGTGTACAATTTTTCACCCATCCTCACTTTTTGCAACTCTAAATAGGTAATCTCCTACTTTTATTGCAGTTACAAAAATCAATTTGATTTTATCCTTACTTTTTTCATAGGAATATTTTTTTTATCCCCACCACTTTTCATGCGCGCTTTTTCGAACCTATTTCAAAAAATAGTACCTTTGTTGCAAGCAGTCCTATCATGAATCATCGTTTTCCCGAATTTTCTCAACTTCAAATGGTTTCCATCGCTGAAGCCATGCAAACCTATTGGAAAGAAGATCAAACTTTCCAAAAATCCATCCAGCAGCGACCCGAAAACAAACCGTTTGTGTTTTTCGAAGGGCCTCCATCCGCCAACGGGAAACCGGGAATTCACCACGTTATGGCCCGAGCCATTAAAGATATTTTCTGCCGATTTAAAACGTTGGAAGGCTATCGCGTTGATCGGAAAGCAGGTTGGGACACCCACGGACTTCCCGTTGAACTTGGCGTTGAAAAAACATTGGGCATTACGAAGGAAGATATCGGCAAGAAAATCACCATAGAAGAATACAACCAAGCTTGCCGAAATACGGTGATGCAATACACCGACGAGTGGAATCGCCTCACCGAAATGATGGGATATTGGGTAGACATGGATCAACCTTACGTGACCTACCACAACAAATACATGGAAACGGTTTGGTGGCTACTTGCTCAGATCTACAACAAAAACCTTCTTTATAAAGGATATACCATTCAGCCTTACAGCCCCGCCGCCGGAACCGGTCTCTCCTCTCACGAACTCAACCAACCCGGCTGTTATAAGGAAGTGAAAGATACCTCCGTGGTTGCGATGTTCGAAATGAAGGAATCGTCCCGCACCGCTTTCGAGTTGGTGGCTGGAGCAACTCCTGGAAAAATCCACTTCCTCGCTTGGACCACCACTCCGTGGACCCTTCCGTCCAATACTGCCCTCACCGTAGGTCCTAACATTTCCTACGCTTTGGTCCATACCCTCAATCCCTACACCCAAGAATCCATTCGAATTGTTCTAGCGGAAGCGCTCATTCCCGTTCAATTGGGTGGTAAATTTCAAAAAGTAGATTCCATTGAAGGGGCACAACAACCCACTGAAGAAGGAAAGACTCCCTTTTTCATCCAATCAACCTTCAAAGGTTCGCAACTGTTGGGCATTCAATACCATCAACTGTTGCCTTGGGCACTTCCCATGGAGCATCCCGAAAAGGCATTTCAAATCATCACCGGCGATTTTGTTACGACCGAAGACGGTACCGGGATTGTTCATACCGCTCCAACTTTTGGAGCAGATGATGCCAAAGTAGCCAAAGAACATGGCATTCCACCCCTTTTGGTGGCCGACGAAAATGGAAATCCTACTCCTTTGGTAGATCTTCAAGGGAAATTCACCTCCCACTGCGGTCCCATGGCTGGAAAGTTCGTGAAAATTGAATATTACCCCGAAGACCAAAAACCCGAACAATCGGCCGACGTTGAAATCGCAGTTGGATTGAAATCGGAAGGAAAGGCCTTCAAAGTTGAAAAATACAGCCACAATTATCCGCATTGCTGGAGAACCGATAAACCCGTATTGTATTACCCGCTCGATTCTTGGTTCATCCGAATGACCCAAGTTCGGGAACGCATGACCGAGCTCAACCAAACCATTGGGTGGAAACCCGAAAGTACTGGAACCGGAAGGTTTGGCAATTGGTTGGAAAGCTGCAACGATTGGAACCTTAGCCGCTCCAGATTCTGGGGAATTCCGCTCCCCATTTGGCGCACCGAAGATGGATCGGAAACCCTTTGCATCGATTCGGTGGAATCCTTGATTCAACACATCCAAAAATCAATGGAAGCCGGAATGATGTCTACCAATCCTTTTGAAGGTTTCGAAATCGGAAATTGGAGCGATGAAAATTACCAATCCATCGACCTGCACAAAAATGTTGTTGACCAAATCGTTCTGGTTTCTTCCAAAGGTCAACCCATGCACCGGGAATCCGATTTGATTGACGTTTGGTTCGATTCGGGGGCGATGCCCTACGCCCAATGGCACTACCCTTTCGAAAACAAAGAAAAAATAGATGGACATTTGGCGTTCCCGGCCGATTTCATTGCCGAAGGAGTGGATCAAACCCGCGGTTGGTTTTACACCTTGCACGCCATTGCCACCTTGGTTTTCGACAGTGTTGCCTACAAAAATGTGGTTTCCAACGGGTTGGTGCTCGATAAGTTCGGGCAAAAAATGAGCAAACGATTAGGAAATGCGGTTGATCCGTTTGAAACCCTATCCAAATACGGTCCCGATGCCACGCGATGGTACATGATTACCAACGCACAACCGTGGGACAATTTAAAATTTGATGAAAGTGGTATCACCGAAGCTCACCGAAAATTCTTCGGAACTTGGTACAACACCTATTCGTTTTTTGCCTTGTATGCCAACATTGACGGATTTGATTTTGAATCGAAAACCGTTGAGAAACGTCCGGAGATGGACCGTTGGATTTTATCTAAGCTAGCAACGCTTCAACAATTGGTGATGGATCGAATGAACGATTTTGATCCTACACCTGCGGCTCGTGCCTTGGAAGATTTTGTTGATCGGGACCTTTCCAATTGGTACGTTCGTTTGAATCGCCGCCGTTTTTGGAAAGGGGAAATGAATGAGGATAAACTTTCAGCCTACCAAACTTTGCACCATGTGTTATCCACTTTATCCCAATTGGCATCACCTTTTGCTCCCTTTTTCAGCGATTGGATGTGGCAAAATTTGAATGGAGCGGAAAAATCTGTTCATCTAACCCTTTTCCCATCCATCCAAACAAAGGATGTGGACCAGGATTTGGAGCAAAAAATGGAATTTGCCCAAACGATCAGTTCCATGGTTTTATCGTTACGGAAAAAAGAAAAAATTAGAGTTCGCCAACCGCTATCGCGCATTTTAATTCCAGCCGATTCTCCAACCATGAAGCAACAAATTGAGGAAGTTGCGCCCATCATTTTGGCGGAGGTTAACGTGAAGGCCTTGGAATTCATGGAAGATACCGCCGGTGTGGTGGTGAAAAAAATTAAACCCAACTTCAAAAGCTTAGGTGGTCGAATGGGCGCCAAAATGAAAGTTGTTGCGGGGGCCATTGCGGCTTTGGAACAAAATGACATCCGAAGCTTGGAGAAAACAGGAGCATTTCATCTTTTCATTGATGGAGAAACCGTTTCCATTGATTTGAACGATGTTGAAATTATTTCTGAAGATATTCCAGGATGGTTGGTAGCGGTTGAAGGTTCCATTACGGTAGCCATCGACATCCATATTTCTGAAAATCTAAGAAAGGAAGGGCTGGCACGTGAATTTATCAATCGGGTTCAGAACTTTCGAAAGAGCAGCGGGTTAGAAGTAACGGATCGGATAAAATTGGGATTCCATATTTCCGAAACAGTTAAAGATGCAATTATTGAATTCCAAAACTATATTTGCGAAGAAGTATTGGCTGATGAACTTTTGTTTATTCCTGATTTTCAAACGAATAAAGGCACATCAGTTGATCTTGAGGAAGAAAATCTTTGGTTAATGTTTTTGTAAAAAACACCGATTATGAGCGAGAAGACCCGTTATTCAGATACAGAATTGGAATTTTTCCGTGAAATTATTCTTAAGAAATTGGGAAAAGCTCGGGAGGAGTTTTTGTATTACCAAGAACAACTCATGAACGATAATAATTCTGGATCCGATACTTCCAGTGAGTATTTAACGCTGGAAGATGGTTCTGCCTCTTCCGAGCGAGAAAAATTAAGCCAAATTGCAGGCCGGCAGAAAAAATTCATCGATCACCTCGAAAATGCGCTCATTCGAATTCAAAACAAAACCTATGGAGTTTGCCGAGAAACCGGAAAACTGATTCCAAAAGAGCGTTTGGAGGCTGTACCCCACGCCACGCTGAGCGTTGAAGCTAAGAACTCAAAAAACAGCCGATAATCCTCGCAACGTTTGCCATTTTTTTTACGTCGTGTTGACTGATTTCCTTTAATTTTGCCGATGCGATGAAAATCCTTCTTTCCCTCCTTTTCCTTATTCCTTTCAGCCTTTTGGCCCAACCATGGGATTTGGTTCGATGCATTGATCAGGCACAAAATAATAACCTCACGATCAAACAAGCTGAACTTTCCGTAGAACAGCAAAAAATGTCGGCCCAAGTTGCGAAAAAACAACAGTTTCCAACCGTTAATGGATCCATTGGTCAGAACTTCAATTTCGGACGATCCATTGATCCATTTACCAATACTTTCGAAAATACCACCATTCGAGCGAACAATGCCTCTGTTTCCGGATCGGGGATATTGTATGCCGGTGGAAGAGTTCGCAACAACATTCAAGCTGAGCAACTGAACCTTCAAGCATCTGAACTGGATTTTAAAGCCATTCAAAACAACATCGCTCTTCAAGTTACCAATGCTTACCTGTCGGTGGTTTTTGCTAAAGAAGCATTGCGCATCGCGCAAGAACGCAGCTTACGCACCAACGAACAAGCGGAGCGCATGAAAAAATTGGTAGATGCTGGAGCGAATTCCAAAGATAATTACCTCAATCTGAAAGCGCAGTTGGCGCAGGAAAAACGGAATGTGGTAAGTGCCGAAAACAACCTTACCCTTTCGAAACTCACCCTCGAACAACTGATGCAATTGCCACACAACGAAGGTTTCGACATTGTGTACCCCGCTGGAATTCAACCCAACTCCCTACCTGCTTTTTCCATCGATCAGGTGGTAAAAGATGCCTTAGAAACTCAACCCGAAGTAAAACGCGAAATGGAACGATTGAAAGCCGCTGAAAAGTTGTTGAACGTGGCGAAAGCATCGGCTTTGCCAACCCTTTCGGCCTTCGGATCTGTCAGCACCGTTTTTTCCAGTGCAGCTAAGTCGTTTGTGAATAATGGATTTGACACCGTACCGATTGGATACGTTTTCGGAAGCCAAATTCCGGTGATGACCCTCTCTCCCCGCATCACAACCGAAGGAAAATCTTTCTCTAATCAGTTCACCGATAACTTGGGATCGAGCTTAGGCTTCAATTTAAGCATCCCCTTGTTCACTGCAGGAAACGTTCAACGTTCGATTACTTCAGCAAAAATAAATGTGGAACGAGCCAAGTTGAACCAGCTACAAACGAACAACAACTTGTATCAGAATATTGCACAAGCAGTTACCAATTACCAAGCAGCCCAAAAAGATTACGATGCCGACCTTGCTGCCATGGAAGCTCAGAAAGAAAGCTTTGGCTATGCTGACAAGCGCTTCCAGGAAGGGATGTTGAACACGGTTGACTATCTGAATTTGAAAAATAATTTGATCGCAGCCGAATCAAACCTGCTGCAAAGCAAATACCGCTTGTGGCTGCGTTTGAAGATTTTAGAATTCTACCAAGGAAAACCACTCCAATTTTAATCATTCCCATGAAAAAACGCACGAAAATTATTCTTTTCTCCGCCATTGGTTTGGTCGTTGGTCTCATTGCCCTGCAAAAAGCAGGAGTAATAGGTAAACCAGAAATTACCAAAGTGGCGGTCGAAAAAGCGGAACTTCGCAACATCGTTCAAACCGTTTTGGCCAACGGAAAAGTAGTTCCTGAATTGGAAGTAAAAATTGCTCCTGAAATTTCTGGAGAAATAACCGCCGTTAACGTTCGTGTTGGAGATAGTGTTCATAAAGGACAATTGCTCATTCAAATCAATCCGAAAATTATCCTGGCCAATTTGGACCGTGCACGTGCCGCCGTTAACAACAGCAAAGCAGCTTTAAATCAATCCAAGGCACGGTTGGGTCAAGTACAAGCTTCCTTCCGCAATACCGATGCTACCTTCAAACGCAGCGATCGCCTCTTCAAAGAATCCGTTATTTCCGAAGCAGAATACCAAGGCTCCAAAGCTCAATACGAAGGCGCCTTGGAAGAATTGGAAGCAGCAAAACAAACGGTAGAAGGCGCCCGCTTCACCTTAAACTCGGCCGAAGCAACATTGAAAGAAGCCCAAGAAAATTTGAGTCGCACCGATATCTTCTCACCCATTACCGGAATTGTTACCCAGTTGAATGTTGAAGTAGGTGAAAAAGTGGTAGGAACCAGTCAAATGGCAGGAACAGAAATGATTCGCATTGCCAATTTAAACCGCATGGTGGTGAAAGTAGATGTTAATGAAAACGATATCGTTAATGTTCAATTGGGAGATACTGCCGATGTTGAAGTAGATGCTTACCCCGGTAAAAAATTCAAAGGTGTAGTAACCGAAATTGCCAATTCTGCCAACCAATCCGTTACCAACATCAGCGAACAAGTCACCAATTATCCCGTGAAAGTCCTCATTCTTCGGGAATCTTACGCCGATCTTTTGAAGAAAAATCCCCTCCCCTTCCGACCCGGATTAAGTGGGACGGTAGAAATCAAGACCGATGAGGCGTTTGCACAAGTAACCGTACCCATCGCATCGGTTACCATTCGTACCCAAGATAGCAAAGGCAAGTTCATCACCGAAATGGAGGCCGAACGAAATGCAGAAGCCGAGCAAGATGGCGACAAGGAAGTAAAAATTGAAGAAGAAAAACTAAAGGAAGTTGTTTTTGTGCACCAAAAAGGAAAGGTTAAAATTCGTCCTGTAACTTTGGGAATTCAAGACGACACCTACATTTCCATACTATCGGGGTTGAAAAAAGGCGATGAAGTGGTGATTGCTCCTACGAGCACCATCACCAAAGACCTGAAAGACAAAGAAATAGTGGAAGTGGTAGAGAAGTCGAAGTTGTACGACAGTTTCCAGAAAAAGTGAAAAAAATAGCCCTCATTGGAGGAGGTAGTTGGGCCAGTGCACTGGCAAAACTTCTTACAGATAATCAGCTCCCGATTACCTGGTGGGTTCGGGATTCCGAACAAGCCGAAAGCATTCAAAAGGAGGGATTCAATCCCAAATACCTTTCCTCTGTTCATTACCCACCTTCCCTGCTTACGGTTACGACCAATATTAAGCTTGCGTTTGAAGGAGCAGAATTCATTATTCTTGCCGTTCCAGCCGCTTTTTTACGTTCATCGCTTCGATCCATCACACCGGAAGATTTCAAAAGTAAAGTTATCGTATCGGCCATTAAGGGCATGATTCCTGAAACCAAGCAAATTGTGGCCGAGTTCCTCGGCGATCATTATTCGGTTGATCCCTCGCAAATGCTGGTTATTGCCGGGCCTTGCCACGCCGAAGAAGTTGCCGAAGAGCGACTGAGCTACCTCACCATTGCCGGCCGTGAAGAAATTGCTCAAGAATTTGCCAGCATGTTGGCCGGCAAGCACCTCAAAACCAAAACTTCCGAAGATTTAATTGGCACCGAATACGCGGCAGTACTGAAAAACATTTACGCCCTAGCTTGTGGCATTGCCAAAGGGTTAGGATATGGCGATAACTTTCAGGCCGTTTTGGTTTCCTCGGCCGTGGGAGAAATGAAAAGAATCACCAAAAATATCTACAAGGTAAAAAGGAAAATGCACGAACCCGCTTATTTGGGCGACCTTTTGGTAACGGCTTATTCCCAATACAGTAGAAATCGAACATTCGGAAACATGATCGGCCGTGGGTATAGCGTGGCGAGCGCCAAAGTAGAATTGGGCATGGTAGCAGAAGGTTATTTCGCCACCCCAGCCATTCGTCAAATTTGCCTTGAAAAAACAATAAAGGCCCCCATTGTGGAGGCCGTTTATCAAAGTCTTTACGAGGGAAATGCTAAAAAAGCGTTCAAAAAACTCGAAGACCAAATCGGTTAAGAGTTCCCGAAGTAATCGCGCATTCGTTCGAAAAATCCTTTTTGTTTCCCTTCCGATTCCATGGAAAATCCGGGCATTCCACCCATCTTTTCTAGTACTTCTTTTTCTTCTGCACCCACCTTGGATGGGACAAAAATATTGGTATAAATCAATAGATCACCGCGTCCATATCCGTTCAAAACAGGAAGTCCTTTGCCTTTCAATCGCAGAATTTTTCCAGCATGGGTTCCTGCGTCGATTTTTATTTTCACTTTTCCCTCTAAGGTTGGCACTTCCAAGGAAGACCCTAGAACTGCATCTTTGTACGTAATGGTGAGATCGTAAATCAGGTCGTGTCCGTCGCGCTTCAATTCTTCGTGATTTTCTTCTTCAATGACCACGATCAAATCACCGGCACGTCCTCCACGAGGGCCCACGTTCCCGCGGCCTCCCACGCTCAGCTGCATGCCATCTGCTACACCGGCGGGAATGTTTAGGGAAATCGTTTCTTCTTCGTAAACTCGTCCTTCACCGGAACAGGTTCCGCATTTTGCAGTTACCGTTTTTCCTTCTCCGTTGCACGAAGTACACGTACTTTGGGTTGCAATTTGCCCTAAAAAAGTATTTTGCACTCTTCGAACGGCTCCGGTACCATTGCACGTTTTGCAACTAGAGTAAGACGTACCATCCTTTGCTCCAGAACCGCTGCACGTGGCACAAGCCACATATTTTTTAATTTTTACCTTCTTCTCTACGCCTTTGGAAATTTCTTCCAAGGTCATTTTTACTTTAATGCGGATGTTCGTTCCTTTGGGAGCACCGCCTCTTCGTTGACCTCCGCCACCAAAGAAAGAACCAAACCCTGAATCGCCGAACGCATCACCGAAGACATCGCCAAAATTGGAGAAAATATCGTCCATGGAAAAACCGCCACTGCCGCCGCCGAATCCGCCGCCTTCAAAGGCCTGATGGCCAAAACGGTCGTATTTAGCTCGCTTATCGGCATCACTTAACACCTCGTAAGCTTCAGCTGCTTCTTTGAATTTATCTTCGGCAGCTTTGTCACCCGGATTTTTATCGGGGTGGTATTGAATCGCTAATTTGCGATACGCTTTTTTGATTTCTTCGGCCGTGGCCGACTTTGAAACGCCTAAAACGTCGTAAAAATCGGGTTTACTCATGGATTATTGGGCGACCACCACTTTTGCGTAGCGAATCATTTGATCGTTTAACTTGTACCCTTTCGAAATTTCATCAAAAACGGTATTTTTCAATTCTTCCGATGGGGCTGGAAAAGTAGTAATGGCTTCGTGTTCATCCGTATTGAACGGTTGTCCTTTTGCGTCAATGGCTTTTAATCCTTTTGATTTCAAAATGCCAATGTATTGCTGATGAATCAACTCTACTCCTTTTTTCACAGCCTCAATATCGGTAGCTTTTTCCATGCTGGCCAAAGCCATTTCAAAATTATCCAAAACGGGAAGCAAATCAATGATCAAATCTTTCGATGCGGTTTGAATAAGATCGATGCGTTCTCTTGCCGCTTTCTGCCGTAAATTCTGAAAATCGGCCATCAAGTACAAAACCTTCTTTTCGGCCTCTTCCAACTTTGTTTGAAGTTCGGCCAATGCATCCTTTCCATCTTCTGGATTTTCATCCGGAGTATTTGTAGTATTTTCTTCGGTTTGAAGGGTATTTTCGATATTTTCTTCGGGTTGGGGTTGTTGATTTTCTTGCTCGTTTGACTGGCTCATAATCCAATTTTTTTCCAAAAACTGCAAAGGATTTGCCAAGGTCGAAATTCCGACAAAATGTCACCTAAGTTTGAGGAAAAAGATTGGGGATTTCTTTCGAAATTTGGGCATGAAAATTTACACAAAAACGGGAGATGCCGGGACTACTTCTTTGTTAGGAGGAAGTAGGGTATCAAAAGCAGATTTGCGCATTGAAACCTATGGAACCGTTGATGAGTTGAACAGCCACATGGGTTTATTGAGAAGTGAAGCTGATGAGGAAGAATCGGTAGCATTGTTGTTGTTCATTCAGGATCGTCTCTTCACCATGGGAAGTCATTTGGCATTGGAATCGGGTAAAAATTTCCAACTTCCAACGATTGAAAACGATGATGTGGAGCGGTTGGAACATGCCATGGATCGGATGAACGAAGTGGTTCCTCCCATGCGTCATTTCATTTTGCCGGGTTCCAATTCGGCGGAAGCACATACGCACATTGCCCGTTGCGTTTGCCGCCGAGCCGAACGCTTGTTGGTAGCCTTGAACGAAGCCGAACCCATGGCCCCCATCCTCCAAATCTTCCTCAATCGATTGAGCGATTACTTGTTCGTTTATTCGCGTTTCCTCACCCACCAAAAAGGATTGGAAGAAACCCCATGGATTCCGAAAAAATAAATACTCCACACCGGCCGTTTGAGGCCCTGGAAATCGGGGCTTTTCGGTGGTTCGTGGCCTATCGTTTCTTTTTTACCTTTGGGTTACAAATGTTGGCCACGATTGCTGGATGGCAAATTTGGGCCATGACCCACAGCAAAATGCAACTCGGTTATGCCGGTTTAGTTGAAGCCATTCCCAGCATCGGCATGGCTTTGTATGCCGGCCACATTGCTGACAAATATGCTCGCAAAAAAGTGGCATTGGGCGCCATGATTTTCATTCAATTGTCTGTTTTAGGTCTGCTGATTGGATTTTGGTTGGGAAGGGATCTTTCCTTTTCAGCATTTATTTTCGCCGCCTTGTTTGGAGTAGGATTTGGAAGAAGTTTTATGGCGGCGGCTTCTTTTGCTTCCTTGGGCAGTTTAATCCCCAAAGAAAAGATGAGCAATGCGGTAAGTTGGAGCAGTACCATTTGGCAAATGGGAATGATTACCGGTCCCGCAGCAGGCGGCTTGTTTTACAGTTTCCTCAGCAGTCGTTCAGAATTTGCTTTCGAATGGTGCTATGGCGTAGTATTGGCCTTCTTGTTTATTGGGTTTTTAGCTTTTTCGAGAATTCCCATTCCCCACGTAAAATCGGAAATCCAACAAGAAAAGATTTGGGATCGATTAACGTCTGGACTGAAATACGTTTTCCAACACAAAGTGCTTTTAAGTGCTTTCAGTTTGGATTTATTTGCGGTTTTGTTTGGTGGAGCGGTAGCTATTTTACCCGTTTTTGCCGATGAAGTTTTGAAGGCCGGTGCCATTCAATTGGGTTGGTTGCGCGCCGCTCCGGCCATCGGTTCCGCTGGAATGGCGATGATACTGGCTTTCCGAAAACCGATGAAAAATGCTGGAAAAAACCTGCTTTGGGCAGTTTTCGGATTTGGAATCTGCATGATTGGGTTTGGCTTAAGTACCCATTTTTGGGTAGCATTCTTCTTCTTGTTCTTCAGCGGTGTTTTGGATTCGATCAGCGTAGTCATTCGAAATACCATCACCCAACTTTATACTCCTGATGAGATGCGTGGAAGAGTTAGCGCCGTGAGCAGCATGTTCATTGGCAGCAGCAACGAAATCGGCGCCTTTGAATCGGGTTTAGCGGCACAGTCCATGGGATTGGTTCCCTCGTTGTTGTTTGGAGGGAGCATGACCATTATAATTGTTGGAATGATTGCTTGGAAGGCTCCTGCATTGAGGGCATTAAGCCTTAGAGACCCGCAGCAGGAATAGCTACAATTCCCAATTTTTTTCGAATTTCTTCGGCCAAACGGATGTTGGCGGCCATGGCGATTTGGGAATAATTCTGTGATGCATTCCGGAAACCACCGGCTTCGGTTCGCCACAATTGTTGAATCAATTCCATTCCTCCCTCTTTGGGTTGAAGTTGGTTGAGGGCCGCCATCACGTTTCCAGCTCCAGCATGGTAGGTATGCATCACCAACATTTTGAACCAAAGTTCATCGGTGGAATAGCAAATCATCCGATTTTGAAGCATCTTTTCGGTCATCGGCACGCAAATTTTCTTGATGAGCATGGATGCTGCGTAGGCAGAACGTTCCAAGTCAGCGCGCTCGTCGTTGGCACCCCCAACTCGAAGTCCGTATTGTTTACCAACGTAGGGCATCAATTGGAAGGGGCCGTAAGCACCAACAGGACTTCTTCCTGATAAACGGCCTGGACTTTCGATCAATAAAATGGCTTGTGCGTAAAACGGATCCACGCCATTTTCCTCGAATACCTCAATGCTTTTGGTGATGTGGTCCAATACTTCATCAACAAGGTAGTAACCAGAGCGGCCTTCGGTTTGTAAAATGCGGGTTTCGGGAGAAAATCCTAAATTTCGTTTGAGGGAATCCCTCAAATATTCACGTTCCAAGGTAGGTTTTGAATTCCACTGACGGGTTGGAACGCACTGCAAAATCTCTCTTGAACCTTGAACGGAAATCAAACTGGAATCGGCTTTGATGCACATCAAACTTTTCCAAAAATTAACCTGGGGAAGTCGGTCCCAACCCAATTCAAACATTCCAGAATCGACCAAAATGGTGTGATTTTTTCCTGTTTTGGGATCGGTAAAACTCACTTTATGCATGCGAGAAGCCGATTCATCGGCAACGGCGATGGGTTTTGCAAGAACTCGAATCGAATCCATTCCATTTCCTTTTTTTCCGATGGCTAAACCAGAAAAGGAAACGAGCAAGGCAAAAAGAAGGAAACCAATTTTTAGCATGTCTCGAAAATGAGAAAAAAAAAGCAGACTTTTCCCCTTGATGGAGTTTGTTAAAGAAAATTAGCCAAATGAAATGTTAAGCTAACATTTTTCGATAAACGTCTGAAAAAGTAGCCACTTGTTTATGAATATCAAAATGTTGGGCAACTCGTTCGGGGCCGGCTTCATTCATGGACTGGTAAAGGGTGGGATTTTGAATAATTTGAAGAATTTTTTCAGCGGCCTCATCGGCATTTCTTCGCTGAAAAAGAAGCCCTGTTGTTCCATTCTCAATGTTTTCAGATAAGCCTTCGGCATCGGAGCAAACTACCGGTAAACCCACCGACTGCGCTTCTACCACAGCGTTGCAAAATCCTTCAGAAATGGCAGGGTGGAAAAACAGGTGTGCATCATTCAAAATTTGAGCAACTTCTTGTGGAGATTTTCTTCCGTGCAATTGAACGATTTCTTGCAATCCTAAATCGTGGATGTGAAACCGAATGGCCTGTTCCTCTTCTCCAGCACCAACAATGTGGTACTTCACATCGATTCCTTGCTCAACCAATTTCTTGATGGCCATTAGGCCAATCATGTATCCTTTTTTCCAGGTTAATCTTCCCACCGAAACCAAGTGAACTGGTCCATTTTGGGGCAGCTGCCTTTTCTTCCATGGGAATTGATCGATAAAAATAGCAGGAGACGCTAAAAAATACGGATGTTCTTTCGGGAATCCCCGTTGAATTCCCTTGTTCAATAAATCTTCTCCCAGGAAATGAACCGTGGTTGCTTTTTTCCAAACTTCATCGTAAAAATGGGGTTGATGAAGGCCTACGTAAGCAATGTCGTACCCTCGAAATGAGGTAATGACCTTCGCTTTGAAGAAATCAGCAATAAAAATCAATTCCTGAGCAATGGTTCCAAATTCGAAGTGCATCAACTCCCATTTTTTTTGTACCAAGGGAAAACATTGCAGAAACCACTTTAAGCCGTTCTTCGATCCTTTTTTTCGGACACAAAAACGAAAAAAACGAATCATGGACGCCGGCCGAGTGAAGCAGAAAAACAAGAAAACAAATGCAAATTCAAGCGGTCTTTTCCCCGGATTTTCAAGGCTGATGAGCGAGGCCGGGCCGAACTTTTTTTGATATTCTTGACGGCCCTTTTTTCCCTGCTTGGAAGCAAAGGAAATGGAAAACTCCTTGGATAACGTTTGGAATTTGTACCTCAAAAATGGGGTTTGAGAGGGAAAAGAATATTCTAAAAAAAGGATGTGTTTCACCCTTCAAAGATATTCAAAGGAAAGTTTTTATTTGTACGGCGTAACATCAAAAATTTCGGCGACAAAATCATACTCTTGTGGATCGTTGGAAGCAATCAACACCAAACGATTTTTGCTGTTTTGAGCGCAAACGAGGCGGTACCAAGCAATTCCTGCCGCGTCCAAATTGGTACAAGGCTCATCGAGCAACCACACGGGAACATCGGCGAAAACCACCGTGGCCAACTTGATCCGTTGCCGCATTCCCGAACTTAATTGGTGTAAAAATTTATTTCGCGAATCCCACAGTCCCAATTCTTTTAGAATCCCCTCAACGGTGGTTCCAGCAATAATTGGTTTGATGGAAAAATGCCAATTTAGCGCCTCTTGAACAGTAAAATCCTCCACCAAATCCAATCCTGGAGCGCACCAAACCAAATGCTGATACCATTTGTCGTCCTCGGTTGGGTTTGGATTCTCGTGGGTTACTTTGCCCTCAGAAGGGCTTAGCAAACCGGCCGCAACTTGCAATAACGTCGATTTTCCGGAACCGTTTCGGCCGGTAATCGCATAGGATTTCCCCGATTCAAAAACAAAACTGATTTTTCGAAAAATCCAATCGTAGTGGTACCTCCGTCCTACATTTTCGAAAACGATCTTCATTCGCCGTTCTGACTCTTCGCGTTGTAACCTTTCATTACACCTCGTTTGCTTTCCCTCACAAAGGTTACAATCTCGTCTCTTTCATCGGTTACATTGATGTTGGATTCGATGTAGGCCAATGCTTTGTTGAAGGGGCGAGCTTTTAGAAATAATTCGCGATAAACGTCTTGAATGTTTTGAACTTGCTCGTTGGTATATCCCCTTCGTTTGAGACCAATGCTGTTAACGCCAATGTAACTCAAGGGTTCTCTTCCGGCTTTGCAGAAGGGAGGAATATCTTTACGCACCAAGGAGCCGCCGGAAACCATGCTATGTCGACCGATCTTCACGAATTGATGCACGGCTGAAATGCCACCTACAATGGCATAATCTTCAATTTCAATGTGGCCGGCCAGTTGAACGGAATTGGCCAAGATGATGTAATCACCCAAAATACAATCGTGGGCTACGTGAACATAAGCCATCAATAAGCAATGGCTACCAATCACCGTTTTCCATTGATCGGTGGTCCCTCGGTTAATGGTTACGCATTCCCGAATTACGGTATTATTTCCAATAATGGTTTCGGTTTTTTCGCCGTTGTACTTCAAATCTTGGGGAGGTGCTGAAATCACGGAACCCGGAAAAATCTTACAATTTTTGCCGATTCGGGCACCGTCCATGATGGTCACATTGGAACCAATCCATGTTCCTTCACCAATTTCAACATCTTTATAAATGGTTGAAAAGGGGTCAATTACCACGTTATCGGCTATTTTTGCCTCTCGGTGTACGTACGCTAGCGGTTGGTTCATGGCTGTTTTTTTACAAGCTGGGCCATCAATTCTGCTTCAGAAACGATTCGTTCTCCCACCATGGCAACCCCCTTCATTTGGCAGATGCCTCGGCGAATCGGAGCGGTTAGCTCGAGCCGCAACGTGAGCGTATCGCCGGGAACCACTTTGTCTTTGAATTTGCAGTTTTCTATTTTCAGGAAGTATGTCCAATAATCGCTGGGCTTACCTTCCATGGCGTGCAAACATAAAATCCCGCCCACTTGGGCCATGGCTTCGATTTGAAGCACGCCCGGCATAACCGGATTGGCAGGAAAATGCCCCATGAAGTAGTTTTCATTGAAGGTCACATTCTTAATTCCTACCACATGCGTATCGCTCATTTCCATGATTTTATCCACCATTACGAATGGATAGCGATGCGGTAAGGTTTCCAAAATTTCCAAAATATCAAATTTTGGTTTTTGATTGGGGCTGTATTGAATGTAGGTTGTGGAGGATTTTTGCTTTTTAGCGTACTTTTTCAACAATTTCGCGAATTCAACGTTGGCCGCATGTCCGGGTTTGGAAGCGAGAATGTGTCCCTTGATGGGCATTCCAACCAACGCCAAATCTCCAACCATATCCAACAATTTATGTCGAGCCGGTTCATTGATGAATCGCAGCTCAACGTTATTCAAAATTCCTTCTTTGGCAACGCTCACCGTTTCTTTCTGGAATAGTGTAGCCAAACGAGCCAATTCTTCCTCTCCAATTGCACGATCCACCACCACAATGGCGTTGTTCAAATCGCCGCCCTTGATCAACCCGTTTTCCAACAACATTTCCAATTCATGGAGAAAACAGAACGTACGACTTGCGGCAACCTCTGTTTTGAAATTTTCGATGTGATTCAATACGGCATGCTGGCTTCCCAAAACGGGCGATTTGTAATCGATCATGGCCGTAATGCGATAATTATCGTGGGGGATCACCATCATTTCAACATCCTTAATCTTATCGTAGAAACGAATGTCTTCTTTAATCTCTAAATATTCGCGGTACTGATTTTGGGTCGCAATTCCAGCTTTCTCAAGGATTTCAACGAAGGGAAGAGAACTTCCATCCATGATCGGCATTTCAACCGCGTTAATCTCCAAAAGCACATTATCGATTTGTAAACCTACCAAAGCTGCCAGCACGTGTTCGACCGTTTGAACTCGAGTGCCATTCAGTTCCAAGGTTGTTCCTCGGGAAACATCAACCACTAAATCCGCGTCAGCGGGGATTTTTGAATTTGGACCGAGGTCGCTTCTCCAAAATACAATTCCGTGATTTTCAGGGGCAGGATGAAAGGTTAATGTGGTAGAAACTCCGGTGTGTAGGCCACTTCCAGAAATGGAGCACGATTGAGCGATGGTATGTTGGCGGTCTTGCATGTTTAGGTGATCAAGATTTATGCAAAGATGTTACGATTTTTCGTCTTTTGGGTTTTTTCCCGAAAGCAATTCTAATTTTTCAATTCTTTTCACGATTTCGGGCAGTTTTCTTAGGAAAGATAGTGCACGCATCGAATCCATGTATTCCAATATTGGCGTTCCGTTCCATTTTTTGCCCGGCTCTATAATGGTTCGATTTACCCCACTTTGGGCTCCAACCGTGGTTCGATCGGCCACTTGAATATGTCCAGCAAATCCAACTTGCCCGCCTACAACCAAGTTTTTTCCCAAAACAGCGCTTCCCGAAATTCCGGTTTGAGCAGCAATAACGGTATTTTCTCCAATCACCACGTTATGAGCTACCTGAACCAGGTTGTCTAACTTTACTCCATCCCTCAATTCGGTGCTGCCCATCATGGCGCGGTCAATCACGCAATTCGCGCCAATCTCCACCCGATTTCCAATCACCACATTTCCTGTTTGAGGAACTTTCTTGTAGGTTCCATCGGCTTGAGGAGCAAAGCCAAAGCCATCGGATCCAATAACGGTATTGGCATGAACGATGACCTCGTTTCCAAGCTTGCATTGGGAGTACACTTTTACGCCGGAATGCAACACGGTTTTTTCTCCTACCTGACTTCCTGCGCCGATCCAAACGTGAGGACCCAATTGTGCCCCCTCTCCTATTTGGGCATTTGCATCAATCGTTACAAAGGCATCTATCCATGCATTGAGATGCACCTGGGCAGTTGGATGAACGCTGGCCGTAGGATGAATCCCCGATTTCCGATTTTCTTCTCCCTGAAAAAACTCAAGCAGTTGAGAAAAACGAGCATAGGCAGAATCCACCACCACAAACGTTTGATGGGGATAATTTTCAACGGGAAACCCATCGCTTACCACAATCGCACCCGCATTCGAGGTTTCAACAAAAGGCAAATATTTTTCATTGGCAAAAAATGCCACGTGATCTTTTTGCGCAATCTCCAATTTTTCAGGAGCGGAAACGTTTCGAGCAGCGTTGCCCACCACTCTTCCGTTCATTAGCTGCGCTACATTTTCAATGGTCATTTCTCTTTTCATGGCAAAGTAAATTTAGGAAGAAGCGCATCCTTTGGGCAGATAAACATAGTGTTTCACCACATTTTTTTCTTCCAACAAATGACGCATGTGGGTCGAAACCTCTGCAAAATCTACGATTCGGCCGTCTTTTTGAAGAATTTTGATGGCTCCTTTGGCCGGATTGTAAACATCATTTTCTACCATTCCAGTAGCAAACAAGTAAGAAGTGATTACCTCGGCATTCATCTCTTCCACCGACTTCTTCCATTTCTCCAGGTTTAATGGAGAAATGGGTTGATTCGACAAAATAACCTGGTGAAGATCTCGATCCAAGAGTTTATTCGCCAAGCAACGAAGCGTAGGATCGGAATGAGAAATCCACATTTTGCAAGAAACCAAAACATCGGAATCGTCGAGCATGAGAAATTTATTCAGCACTTCCGGGTCGTTTTCCAAGGTATCATCGTCGGGTTGATGCTCCATGAACCACTTCAACATGGGAGAAGCGGGCAAATCGTGTCCGGCATCGACCAACTCCTGGGCCCGCTTCAACAAATCGATGATCAAAAACTCGGCAGAAAGCACCGTTTTGTGCATGTAGACCTGCCAGTACATGATGGATCGACTCAGAATAAATTTTTCGATGCTGTGAATGCCCTTCTCTTCCCAAACCAATTGATCGTCCTTCACACTCATCATTTTCAGCAACCGATCGTAGCCGATGATTCCCTCGTTCACACCGGTAAAAAAACTATCTCGGGTGAGGTAATCCATTCGATCAATGTCCAGCTGCGAGCTCACCAATTGGTGCATGAATTTGCGCGAATATTGATTCAGGAAAATTTGGATCGCCAAATCCAAACGACCTTGGAAATGCCGATTCAGCTTATTCATGATGGCCAATCCCACGCGTTCGTGGTGAACCTTTTTGATGAGCGCATTTTCTAAAGCGTGGGAAAACGGACCATGGCCGATATCGTGCAGCAAAATGGCGATGCACAAGGCTTCGTCTTCCTCCAACGAAATTTCAACGCCTTTGGATCGAAGCGAATCGATGGCCATGCCCATGAGATGCATGGCGCCCAAGGCGTGGGAGAAACGGGTGTGCATGGCGCCGGGGTACACGAAGTGAGATAATCCCAATTGTTTGATTCGACGTAACCGCTGAAACCAGGGGTGTTCCATCAAATCAAAAATAATTTCATGGCGCAAGGAAATAAATCCGTAAACGGGATCGTTTATTACCTTTCGCTTGTTGATCAATCGTGTATCTTTGAGCACCTTACTTTTTTTCAAAGTGTAAATTTATTGCAATTTATGGAGAACATTGCCATTCTTTGGGCCGACGACGAAATTGATTTGTTAAAACCTCACATCCTCTTCCTTAAATCCAAAGGATACATCGTTCAAACCACCTCTTCCGGCCGGGATGCCATCCAAATTTGCCGCGAAAATCACTTCGACCTGGTGTTCCTCGATGAAAATATGCCGGGCATCAGCGGATTGGCCGCCCTTCAGGCCATCAAGGCCGATAATCCCAATCTTCCAGTAGTGATGATTACCAAAAGTGAAGAGGAACACATCATGGAAGAAGCCATCGGACAACAGATTAGCGATTACCTGATTAAACCGGTGAATCCGCATCAAATTCTGTTATCCATCAAAAAAATCATCGATAACAAGCGCATTTACAACGAAAAAACCACCCAATCTTACCTGCAGGAATTTCGCCAATTGGGGATGGAGATCAACGACGACATGGATCACAACGGATGGATTGAGGTATTTCAAAAGTTGGTTCAATGGGAGATGCGCCTCGAGGGGGTTGACGACGCTTCGCTTCGGGAAGTATTCGAGGCTCAAAAAGTGGAGGCCAATGCTCAATTTGGAAAAATGATCAAGCGGCAATACCGAAATTGGATGCAGGGAAAAGACCAACCTATTCTTTCCCATCAAGCATTTCAGAAGTTGGTGATGCCATTTGCCGAAGATGGCCCGCTCTTTTTATTCATGATTGATAATTTGAGGCTGGACCAATACAAAACCTTGGAAAGTACCATCGCCGAATACTTCCGTCCGGAAAGCAGCATTTGCTATTACGCCATGCTTCCAACGGCCACGGAATTCGCTCGAAATGCCTTTTTCTCGGGAATGACACCCCTCGAAATTACTCAAAAACACCCCCAACTTTGGGTGGAAGAAGGTGACGAAGGATCGAAAAATCAACACGAAGAGGAACTGCTGAAATTGCAACTTCAACGATTGGGGTACACCAAAAAATGGAGCTACCATAAAGTGACCAATCCCCAATCGGGTCAGCAATTGATCGACCAATTCCATCAATGGAAAAAGGAAGATTTGGTGGTGATCGTTTACAATTTCGTTGATTTACTCTCGCACGTTCGCAGTGAAATGAACGTATTGAAGCAATTGGCTCCCGATGAAGCGGGGTATCGTTCCCTCACCAAAAGTTGGTTTGAACATTCCCCGCTCTTCGAAATGATGAAATTGGTCGCCAGCATGCCGAATGCCACGATGGCCATTACCACCGACCACGGAAGCATTCGTTGCCACCAACCATCGAGGATAATCGGCGATAAAACCACAACGTCCAACCTCCGATTCAAAGAAGGCCGAAGCCTTAGTTTCGACGATAAAGACTTGTACTGGGAAGATCATCCCGAAAAAATTGGACTTCCAAAATCCACCATTAGTGCCTCGTATGTTTTTGCGAACGAAGACAAATACTTCGTTTATCCCAACAATTACCACCATTACGTTTCCATGTACCGAGATTCTTTTCAACATGGAGGAATTAGTTTGGAAGAAATGATCGTTCCTTTTGGTATTTTTACGCCGAGATAACGACTTTTCATGGATTTATTGGAACAATCTACCTCGGTAAAAACCTTTTCGTTGAATGAAATGAACCAGGCAGCTGAATGGCTGATGGAAGAAATTGGCGAACAACCCAAAATTTGGAAATTTTACGGACCCATGGGTGCGGGAAAAACCACGCTCATCAAAGCGCTGTGCAAAGCCTGGGGTGTGGAAGATGAACCAACCAGCCCTACCTACAGCTTGGTGAATGAATATTCGGGTAAAACCGGAACCATCTATCATTTTGATTTCTACCGCCTTGAAAATGTAGAAGAAGCTTTGGAAATTGGTGTAGAAGATTATCTTTACAAAGGAAATCGTTGCCTTATTGAATGGCCGGAATTGATCGAAGATCTTTTGCCAACCCATTCCCCAAGCATTGAAATCCAATACCATGGCGATGATGCCAGAACCATAACCTTAAAAAAATGAACACAGCCTCCCAGCACAATCCCATTGAACAGGCACAGCTGGCCGGTGTGAAATCGGCCAACCAAGGCATGTGGATTGGTGTTCCCAAAGAACGTGGATTTCAAGAAAAAAGGGTTGGATTAACACCGCATGCGGTGAGCCGTTTGGCCGCCATTGGAGTTCAGGTAAAAGTGGAAACCGGCGCCGGCTTCAATGCTTCGTTCGAAGACCACGAATACACCGAAGCCGGTGCTGAACTCGTGTACAGCGTAGAAGAAGTGTACCAAGCACCCATCATTGTTCGGGTAGGCCCCGCTCCAAAAGAAGAATGGCCTCTGCTCAAGCCCAATTCGGTATTGCTGTCGGCCATTCATCTTCCAACCTTGCAAAAAGAATACTTGGACGTGCTTGTCCAAAAACGCATCACGGCCATCGCTTACGAATACCTGAAAGATTCAGAAAACAACCTTCCTTTCGTTCGTAGCATGGGCGAAATTGCCGGAATATCCGTGGTACTCATTGCCGCCGAGTGCTTGAGCACCACCGTTCTCGGCCGCGGAAAACTGATTGGCGGCATTACCGGACTACTTCCAAGTAAAATTGTCATCCTCGGCGCCGGAACCGTTGCCGAATACGCCACCCAAGCCGCCCTTGGCCTCGGAGCTCAAGTCACCATCTTCGACCGTTCGTTAACGAAAATGCGACGGTTGCAAAATAAAATCGGGAATCGTGTGCTTACCTCGGTCCTCGACCCGGCTACCCTCACTCAAGAATTGAAACAATGCGACGTGGTGATTGGTGCCATTCACAGCAACGACGGCCGTAGTCCTATGATTGTTACCGAAGAAATGGTGATGCAAATGAAGCCGGGCTCGGTGATCGTTGACGTTTCCATCGACCAAGGAGGTTGTTTCGAAACTTCACGAGTAACCACCCACGATGAACCGACGTTTCGGGTTTACGATGTGATCCATTATTGCGTTCCGAACATTCCTTCGAGGTACGCCCGCACAGCTTCCATTGCGCTTTCCAATTTGTTAGGAACGTTGCTTTCGGAAGCCGAAGAAGCCGGCGGATTGGAGAATTACTTGTGGACCGATTCGGGAATGCGCCACGGAGCTTACGCTTTTGGAGGTGCCATTACCAACCGTTACCTCTCGCAAAAATTTGATGAACCGTACGTGAATCTTGAAATCATGGCCCGAGGGCGATTTTCTTGATGGAAGTACTCGTCAAAGAAAGAGCATCCTTTTCCTTAATCGGGAAATTTTTCCCCACAAGTTTGGCCACCCAAAATCCGATGGAATGGTGGAAAGCCTTGCGAATCGCAGCCAAGCAGCAGGGTTATTTGCAAATCGATGGATCGTATTCTCTTCAAAAATACCCCAATCACTATTTCGAGGCATTCAGCCCCATGAATCACTTCGAATACGCTCCGGCGATTCCATTGGAAACGGGATTACCTACCCTTGAAGGTTGGGATACGTTGACGATTGAAGGGGGATTGTTTGCGGTTTTCGTTCACCGAGGAACAGCAGAAACGTTTCCGCAAACCATGGGCGCATTTTTCGGGCAATGGTTGCCTCAAAGCCATTACGAATTGGATGATCGCATCCATTTTTGCTTTATGCCGCCGGGATATCAACTGAATGATCCCCAAGGGGAAGAAGAAATTTGGATTCCGATTCGTTCAAGAAAATAAGGCGTTACTTACTTTCCTGACGAATACTCATCTTCCGAACCAATTGTCCGGCCAATTCCTGAAAAATCGAATACAACGGATGGGTTTCGGTGCGAACCAAACCGCCTCTTCCGGGATCGTTCAAACCCAAAACCAAAGGCACCTGAGCCAACAATTCGGTTTCGAACTCCTTCGCTAACGTTGCTCCTCCACCTTCTCCAAAAATTTTGTATTGAGACCCGGGGTGTTCCAAAGGCTCGAACCAACTCATGTTTTCAATGATGCCCAGCATGGGAATTTTCGTTCCTTCCATGTTGAACATCACGGCTCCTTTTCGGGCATCGGAAACGGCGACCGACTGTGGGGTGGTAACCACCACGGCCATGGCCTGAGGAGCCATTTGCGCCATGGTTAGATGAATGTCGCCCGTTCCCGGTGGCAGATCTACCACCAAATAATCCAAAGCACCCCACCGGGTATCTGCAATGAACTGACGAAGGGCTGAGCTAGCCATGGGCCCACGCCACACCACCGCTTGAGCGGGATCGATGAGGAAACCGATGGACATGAGGGCAAGTCCTTCCACTTTGGCGGGAATCATGATATTCTTCCCGTCTTCGCGCTGGGTTACACTGGGACGAACTCCTTCGGCATCGAATAGAATCGGCTGCGATGGACCATAGATATCGGCATCGAGCAAGCCTACCTCGGCACCGAGGCGTTGAAGAGCGAGCGCCAAATTGGAGGCAATGGTACTTTTTCCAACGCCACCTTTTCCACTGGAAACAAAGATGACTTGCTTCACTTCGGGCAATAGAGAAGCGGGATCGATGCGTTGGATTTGTTTCGCATCGAATTTGATCTCGACTTGAACATTCGAATCAAAATCGGCATGAATTTCACGGATGCAATCCTGCTTCATCTGCTCTTTGAGCGGACAAGCCGGTGTGGTGAGCATCAGCGTAAAGGATATTTTCCCCTCTTCTACCACCAAATCGTGGATCATATGAAGGGTTACTAAATCTTTTTTTAAATCGGGTTCTTGAACCCGGGAAAGTGCTTGTAGTACGGACTCTGGAGTCATAAATTTTAATTTGCCATCTCGTTGATGAACTTAATTTTCATCAATTGTAATTCTTCAATCGTGTAAACATCGCCGTATTCCTGAATGATGGGTTCGAGGTCATCAATTTCGCTATGACGGAAAAATTCGATCAATTCATCTTGGTATTCGGGGTCTAAAATGCCATCAACAAAATAATTGATGTTAATTTTGGTGCCTGATTTCACGATGGATTCAACTTCATTCAAAACCTCGTTGTACGATAAATTTTTTGAACGGGCGATATCGTCGAGGCCAATTCGTTTATCGATGCAATTGATGATAAAGATCTTTGTTTCTGATTTATTTCCGATGCTTTTCACCACCAACTGATCGAAATCATTTGGACGGATGATGTCGTTTTCTTCCACGTATTTTTCGATGTACGCAATGAACGGCTGACCGTATTTTTCTGCTTTCCCTTTTCCAACGCCGGTAAGATGGGTGAGATCTTCCAGGGAGATGGGATAATAGGTCGCCATTTCTTCCAAGGAAATATCTTGGAAAATCACGTAAGGCGGAAGATTTTTATCTTTTCCGATCCGCTTCCGGATGTCTTTTAATCCGGCCAACAGTTGCGGATCAGCAGCTTCAGCTCGGGTGGAAGTATTGTCTTCGGCTCGTTCTTTGGTGAAATCGTAATCTTCGGGAACCTCTAAGGTTACGGGGGTTTCCAAATACGAGTTTCCAAAATCTGAGGTATGAAGGAGACCGTAATTCTCGATCTCTTTCTCGATGAAACCGTACAGCAAACCGTATTTCAGAAGCGAGCTCCAAAAAGCGCGGGTTCGAAATTTTCCAAAACCGAAATCTGCTTTTTGATCGTGGCGATAAAGAATGATTTCATCGGAACGAATTCCAGTTATGTAATCTAATACGTGTTTATGACCGAATTTCCCTTTCAAATGACCGATCAGTTGGAGGAGATCGATCATTTCCTGTTTCACAGAAACTCGGGGTTGAGGCGTTTTGCACGAATCGCAGCCTTGGTTGCATTGCTTCTCTTCGAACTCTTCGCCGAAATATTTTAGGATTTGCTTACGTCGGCAAACGCCGCTTTCCGCAAAAGAAATCATTTCATGCAACAATAAACTACCAATTTCCCGCTCGGCCACGGGCTTGTCTTTCATGAATTTGCGAAGCTTTTCGATGTCTTTGTAATCGAAATAAGCGATGCATCGGCCTTCCAAACCATCTCGCCCGGCTCGCCCGGTTTCTTGGTAAAACCCTTCCATCGATTTCGGCATGTCGTAGTGAATCACGTAACGAACATCCGGTTTATCGATGCCCATTCCAAAAGCAATGGTTGCAACGATGACATCGACTCCTTCCATCAAAAATTTATCTTGATTTTCGGCTCGGGTATGGCTATCGAAACCGGCGTGATACGGCAAAGCATTGATACCATTTGCTTGGAGCAAGGTGGCTATTTCTTCTGCTTTTTTTCGACTTAAACAGTAAATGATGCCTGATTTTCCTTCGTTCTCTTTGATGTAGCGAATGATGGATTTCTCGGCATTCACTTTTGGGCGAACTTCGTAGTAAAGATTTCCTCGGTTGAAGGAGGATTTGAACACCTTTGCATCTTGGATGTGAAGGTTTTTTTGGATGTCTTGTTGGACTTTTTCGGTGGCGGTTGCGGTTAGAGCAATAACGGGCTTATCGCCAAACACCGAAACCATTTGACGAATTTTTCGGTATTCCGGTCTGAAATCGTGGCCCCACTCCGAAATGCAGTGGGCTTCATCTACAGCGATGAAAGAAATCTCGACTTCTTTCAAGAAATCGATGTTTTCTTCTTTTCCAAGCGATTCAGGAGCAACGTAAAGGAGTTTGGTTTTTCCAGAGCGAACCATTTCACGGGCTTCGCGAAGTTCGGATTTGTTGAGGGAAGAATTGATGAACGTGGCAATGCCTTCTTCTCCTGAGAAAGCTCGAACAGCATCGACTTGATTTTTCATCAAGGCGATAAGAGGTGAAATAACGATGGCGGTGCCGGGCAAACAAAGCGCAGGAAGTTGATAACACAAACTTTTCCCGGCCCCCGTTGGCATAATAACGAAGGTATCATTCCCACTGTAAATATTCTGAATTACCGGCTCCTGCAACCCTTTAAAGCTGTCGAAACCGAAAAACTCTTTCAGTGTTTTTCTTAAAAGTTCGGGCGAGTTTTTTTCCATAATGCCTCAGTTCTCCATCTTCGGTTCCTCGCAGAGGGGGATTTTGTCGTAAATTTGGCACCGAAGTTAATAAATAAACATCAAAGTGAGAAAAAGTTTTGATTTCATTTCCAAAGCGAGAGCCATTTTGGAACAAGAAGCCGATTCAGTGGCCAAATGTGCTCTTTCCCTCAACGATTCTTTCTCTGAATTGATTGAAAAAATGCTTCAACAAAAAGGAAGAGTCGTCGTTAGTGGCGTTGGAAAATCGGCCTTGGTGGGTCAAAAAATGGTGGCAACCTTCAATTCAACGGGAACACCTGCCCTATTCATGCACGCTGCAGATGCGGTTCATGGCGATTTGGGCATGTTGCAAGCCGGAGATTTTCTGATTTTGATTTCGCAAAGTGGTGAAACAGCAGAAGTGTTGTATTTGGCTCAATTTATTTCTTCAGAAATTCCCATCCTCGCCATTACTGGAAATACCCAATCAACCTTAGCCCAGAAATCGAAATGGGTACTTTCGTCTCACGTGGATCGCGAAAGTTGCTTGCACAACCTGGCTCCCACCGATTCTGCCTTGGTTCAAATGGCTTTGGGAGATGCGATGGCGGTATGCTTGATGGAAGGACGGTCGTTCCAGCGGGAAGACTTTGCTCGTTTTCATCCGGCGGGGAATTTGGGAAAACGGTTGTACTTGAGCATTGGCCAATTGGCCGAGCGAAATGTTTTGCCCATGGCCTCCCCTTCCGATTCGCTGGCACAAACGGTCGTAAAAATTTCGGAAGGACGGATGGGCGCCGTTGCCGTGGTGAACGATTCCAAGGAGTTGTTGGGCATCTTTACCGATGGTGATTTGCGTAGAAGTTTGCTCAAAGGATTGAACATGGATGCTTCACTGGAGGGATTGATGACCCGTTCACCCTTAATGGCGGAAACGGAAACGCTTGCGGTGGAGGTGTTGCAAACCATGAAAGCCAAGTCCATCAATCAAATAATTGTGGTTGATTCATCCAATCGTGCGATGGGCATGGTACATTTGCAAGACCTTTTGAAAGAAGGGTTGTAAACAACGAAATTTAAGAAAAAAGCGTTTTCCAAGCATGTTTCAAACTCTCTTTCTGGAATCATTCCGATTTGCTTGGCAGGCTTTGGTCGCCAATAAACTCCGATCGCTTTTGTCGTTGCTGGGCATTACCATTGGCATTTTTTCGGTCATTTCGGTTTTCACGTTGGTTGACAGTTGGGAGTACAAGATCAATCAAAGTTTTGCCAAATTTGGTTCTGAAATTTTGTACATACAGAAATGGCCCATGGAGTTCAAAGATGATTATCCATGGTGGAAATACCTCAGTCGGCCGCTTCCAACGCTGCGGGAATTTCAGCGCATTGAGAAGAAGTTAGAAACGGCGGAAGCGGCCTGTTACATGGCTGCCACGCGGGCGAACCGCATCAAAAACGGTTCTTTTGAAATGAAAGATATTCGCGTTGCGGGAGTTACCTCCAATTATCCCATCATGCGGGAAATGGATATTTCCGAGGGCCGATTTCCGGCTGCTTCGGAATTCAAAACGGGAGCCCGGGTTTGCGTGATCGGGCAAACCATCAAAGAGGATTTGTTCAATGGAAAAAATCCGATCGGGCAACCCATCACCATGCTCAATACCAAATTTGTGGTGGTAGGCGTGTTTGCAAAAGAAGGGGAAAACGTTTTGGACAATACGCTCGACAATCAAATTGTTGTACCTGCCATTCCTTTTCTTCGGTTTACGAATTTAGACGATTTCAATTCAGAGCAATTGATCATGGTGAAAGGGAAGGGCAACATTCCTTTCGAGGAGATGAAGTACGAAGTAAAAGGGGAAATGCGTTCGTTGAGGAAGCTCAGACCGGGCAAGGACGACAATTTTGCTTTGAACAACATGAGCATGGTTACCACCTTTATTTCTGGATTTTTCCAACAAATTTGGATATTGGGATTGATCATTGGAGGATTTGCTTTGTTGGTTGGTGGATTTGGAATTGCCAACATCATGTTTGTGAGCGTTTGGGAAAGAACCGGGCAAATTGGAATCCAGAAAGCCCTTGGAGCCAAGAGTCAGTTCATCCTTCTTCAGTTTTTATTTGAATCGGTTTTGCTTTCCCTAGCAGGTGGATTGTTGGGCTTGGGGTTTGTTTCGCTCATCGTTTTTGCCATCAATTCCTTTACCGATTGGGGGATCTTTTTATCTTTGAAAAACATTTTGATTTCTACAGGAATTAGCGGCCTTATTGGTTTGTTAGCAGGGTTGCTTCCGGCAGCGAAGGCCGCTAACATGAATCCGGTAGAGGCCATTCGACAAAATCAGTAATATGAAACTTCGTTTTTTTGTTCTATTTTCTTTGCTTTCCACCGGCGTTTTCGCTCAAGAGTTTCTTGGAATTTCTCAATCGAGGTACGCCGGAATTCAGGGAGTGTACGCCAATCCAGCTTTTTCTACCCTCAATCAAATGAAGCGGGAGATTGGAAGTTTGGGTTACGAGTTCGCTTTTTCGAACAATTTTATGGGAATCAATGGCACTTTGCTGAACGACCTTCGTTCACTCACCATTTATACCAGTTCGTTCAGAGATTCCTACACCTACGACAATTATTCCCCCACCGCGCCTGGGCAGTCGAATTTCATCATGAATACCAGCATCCAAGGGCCCAGTTTCACCACCCGCCTGTTGAAAGAACGTGCCGGCTTTTCCATTTACACCCGCCGACGATCTTATTTCAATGTCAATAACATCGACAATGCTTTTTTCAAGCAAATTTATGAGGGTTTCAAATACAAGCCGTTGCAGAATGTTAATTTGGAAGACGATAATTTTGAGTTTCAATTCATGAATTGGAAAGAAATGGCGGCCAATTTTTCGCTTCGGGTATTGAACGTTGATCGCCATCGATTGGTGGTTGGAGTTACTCCAAAATTTATTCTCGGTGGCAATGCCATCTACCTAAAATCCAGCGATTTTAATTACACCGTATTGAACGATTCAACCATACGGGTTCGAAGTGCCGGATTGGAGTTTAGCCATTCATCTGGTTTTTCCATGCCAAAAATTGGAATTGGATCTCCTTTTTCCCAAATCTTTCAAGATTTAAGTCAATCGCCCGGTACCGGTTATTGCTTCGATTTAGGTGCTTTCTATGAATTCAAAACATCGAAAAATGCCGATGTTTACCGTTTAAGGCTTGGAGCAAGTTTAACCGATGCAGGGTCGATTCGTTACAAAGAATCCATCTTCAGTCGTGATTTTTATTTGAACGATTCAGCTACGGTCAATTTGAACGATTTCAAAACATTGAATGTGAATAAAATCGACACTTCGTTCATCACCAATTTTCTTTCGAAACCCCCGGCCGAATATTTTTCCATGCGTTTGCCAACGGCCTTTCAACTTACTGCCGATTTCCGACTCAACCGTTGGATGTATGTTGCAGGCAGTGCGTTTATGCCGTTGGATGTTCCAGAAAGGTTTGGTGGTGTGAAACAAATTCGTCGTTTTTCTGTAACCCCTCGCTTGGAGTTTGAACAGATTTCCATCATGCTTCCTTATTCCTCTAACAATTACGATCAATCCAATTTAGGATTTGCCTTTCGGGCAAAAGGAATGTGGATTGGCACGAATGACCTGTTGACCTTGTTCGGTTCGAACCGCCAACAAAGTCTTTCCTTTTACATTGCAACCAAATTCCCAATTGGGCTAGAACGAGCAGAATGAGAATTATTTTCACCGGTTTCTTTCTAATCGCTACTCTTTTTTTGAAAGGGCAAGATGCCTTTTTCCAGTGGAAACAGTTGCACCCTGAAAGATGGATAGCGAATAAAGACTCCATTGCGAATTCTATTCCTGCTCCTCAAATTCAATTGGAAAATCCGCTGTTTTCTGAAGTTTGGGCAAAGAACTTGATGAAGAAAAAGAAGATGGAACGTGACTTAACGGTGAGGTTTTTGGTCCTTTCCGCGGGGCTTTCCGATTTCATACAAGACAGCATCAACAACTTGGAATTCAGGAAAAAAGCGTTGGAAATGGATTCACTTCCCGAGCGTCATCAACTTGCGATTCAAGGCATTGAAAAGATGCAATTGGGAATAAAAGAACTTCCAAAACAATGGTGGCCGATGCTGATTGAAAAAGAATTGGCTGTTTTGGAATGGGAGAAACACGAGGAATTGATCAGCCAATTGGGTTCACTTGCCGAATATTCGCCCCATGATCTCGATTCGATTTGGATGGTAGGAATGATAAGAAATTACCAGGAATCTCTTTCTTTGAAAAACCAATTGTTACCGTGGTACGGTGGTTTGATTCGTTCTAAACAGGTGTTTTTCCTAAAAGCTTCGGAATCTTCGGCAATGATGGGAAAAAATTGGCGGTATTTCTGGGGATGCGATTCAAGCAACAAGCCTTTTGCTGCTGAAAAATGGAAATCGTTGGTGTCTGAAAACCAATTTAAAACGGTTGAACGCGATCGGCAGAAAGAAGAATTGTACTTCTCGGATCTTCAAAAAAACAGGGAGAATTGGGAGTTTTTAGATAAGCGGGAAAATACGTTGGAACGAATGCGGGCCTATGTTCGACAGTACGACTTGGTTTTTTTTCAAGAAGATTCGATTCGCGGAATTGGCATCATGCGTGCGCGCTCGCCCCAAGAGCTGATCGATTTAAAGCGCGAACGCGAGCGATGGAGAATAGGATATTACCAAAAAGGGATGGCCCAATTGGCAGAGATTGGAGAGGGAATTGAGGGAGGGCCAACCGTTCAAGATTACAGTAAACAGAAAGGATACTTCAAATTAAAGGATATTCAAAATGTTAAAAAACAAGCTATTGGGCCTTTAACGACTGAAATAATTCAGGAAGAAAAAGAAACCATTAACCCTGTTAAAACCTTGATGATGCTTCAAATCCTTAATTGGGATGAATTGCCGAACTCATTCAAAACGTTAAAATAAATCACCATTTCAAAGAAAAGCGTAATTTTGTGCACTTAATTGAATTCTTTGAAAACTTTTCACGAACTAGGTTTAAATCCTGAAATTGTTCAGGCGTTAGACGCCCTTGGGTTTGAGACTCCAACCCCGATTCAGGAGCAAGCGATTCCGTTCCTTTTAGAAACCAACACCGATTTGGTTGCATTAGCCCAGACAGGCACCGGAAAAACAGCTGCTTTTGGATTACCATTGTTGCAAAAATTAGACCCATTCGCCATGGAGCTGCAAGCATTGGTTTTGAGCCCCACCCGCGAGTTATGCATGCAAATTTCGAATGACCTCAAGGCATTCGCAAAGCATCTTCCTTCCGCCAAAATCGTTTCCGTTTATGGAGGCGCACCCATTGGCGGTCAAATTTCTCAACTTCGCAAATTCCCGCAAATCATCGTTGCAACCCCAGGTCGCTTGATGGATTTGATGGATCGTGGAGCAGTAGATTTATCTGAATTGAAGTACGTAGTACTCGATGAAGCCGATCAAATGTTGAACATGGGATTTGCTGAGGACATGGAAAAAATCCTTGCCCACACCCCTAAAGAAAAAAACACGGCTTTGTTTTCGGCTACCATGCCCAACGAAATTCGTCGCATTGCCAACCAATACTTGAGCGGTGCACACGAAATTACTGTTGGCAAGAAAAATGCCTCTCAATCCAACATCACCCACCAATATGCTTTGGTGGATCGATCCAATAAATACACCGCTTTACGCCGTGTTTTGGATACCATTCCAGATTTCTATGGCATCGTTTTTTGCCGTACCAAAATTGAAACCCAAGAATTGGCCGATAAAATCATGCGCGACGGTTACAATGCCGACGCTCTGCATGGCGATTTGAGTCAACAATACCGCGATCGCGTTATGGATCGTTTCCGCGAAAAAACGCTTTCGGTGCTTTTAGCAACCGATGTAGCCGCTCGCGGAATTGATGTGGATTCGTTAACCCACGTGATTCACTACAGCCTTCCTACCGACGTGGAAAGTTATACCCACCGAAGCGGAAGAACAGCTCGTGCTGGTAAAACCGGAATTTCTCTTTCGGTGATTACCCCAAGCGATAAAAAACGCATTCCAGAAATCGAGCGACAAGCGAACATCAAAATGGAACGCTACATGCTTCCAACGTCAACCGACATGTTGAAAGTGCGAATGTCTTCCTTCACCGATCAAATTTTGGCGGCAGAAGCAGGAACGTTTGAACGACACGACGGTTTGTTGGAAATTGCACAACGTTTGGAACAGTTGTCGAAAGAAGAACTGATGGATCGTTTGTTCGGCATGGAAAGCGAGCAATTCCTTCGGGATGAACGCGAACAAGCCGACTTGAACTTGATTGAATACGGAAAAGTTCGCGACAAAAACTTGGTGCGCTTGTTCATTAATTTGGGATTGAAAGATGGATTAAATGCGGGTAATTTGGTGAAAATGATTGCCGATTATACTCAACTTCCCATCAAATCGGTACCCGATATTGCAGTAAAAGGCGTTTATACCTTTTTCCGTGTTCCGAAAGAAGAATCCGACGTTATCGTTAAAATGTTTACAGAAACCCCAGCTTTCTTTGGTGACCGACAAGTTCGCATTGAAGTAGCTGATCCTAACGACAGCCAAAACAGCGGTGGTGGTCGTGGAGGTTACGGAGGCGGCGGTGGAAACCGTGGCGGAGGTTATGGCGGAGGCGGTGGAAACCGTGGCGGTGGTTATGGTGGAGGCGGCGGTGGAAACCGTAGCGGAGGTTATGGCGGAGGTGGCTATGGCGGCGGAGGCGGTAGAGATCGGGACCGTGGCGGTCGCGATGGCGGTCGCGGAGGTTACGGAGGCGGCGGAGGCGCTAAATCAAGTTACGGAGGCGAAAATAGAGATCAGCGCTCGGGGGGCAATTCCGGAGCCGGCCGAAGAGGATCTGGTCGATTCGAATAAAAAAGTGGGCTGTTAACATTTACAGCCCACTTTTTTTACATTTTTTTTTTCTTTTCTAAGTATGCAAATTATAACTTGCCCTTCTATACATTCGTTATTACAATTTTGAAAGAAAATTAATATTGACACTATGGGTCAAAAAATTCATAACTTGCAAGTAATCAATATTTTTCTCTTGTTAACATTTTGTACTTGGTTCGTTTACATGATCAGTATCAATTTCACGCCATGCAAATAAATCACGGTGAAATTTTAAGAAAAGAGGTAATGCGCTCTGGGAAATCTGTCTCCCAAACAGCGTTGGATTTGGGTATTTCAAGAGCTTGGTTGTACCATTTATTTGAGAAAGATTATTTTTCAACAAAAGACGTCATTACGATATCAAAACTATTTCCATTTTCTTTGTCCATTCATTATTTAGGTGGTGACGATTCTTCACCAGCCGACAATGAAAGTTCACAAGAATTTTGGAAAAGAAAATACGAGCAATTATTACTCGAATTCGAAGATTTACAGAAAAGGCATCAAACGCTCATTCGCATGCGCCGTTAATTAGCGCTTTGCGAAATCTCTGTAGCGCTTGAAGATTCCTTGAATGGAAAACAACTGCATCACTCCAAAATCTTTGGTTTCTTCGCGGTAGAAAAACACCCGTTCAACATCGGTGTATTTCCCGGTTTCATCGTTCTGAGGTCCAACAGTATTGTTCATATTGATAAAGAAAGGCCAAAATTTCACGGAAGTTTTGGCCTTTCTTTCGTTAATGAGGGTCAATTGAAGAATGGGAGTGGTTTTCATCACACTATCGCGATTGGGATTATTCGGTTCGAAACCTTCGCAATGCACTCCATTGAAGAAAGAGGAGTACAAATTCATCAAGGCCGTATCGGCCAACATGGGCGAACCGTTTCCACTGAGTTGATACGACCCGTTGGCTAATTTTTTCATGGCAAAATTATCTTCAGGATGGGTAGGGTATTGAACCGAAACCTCGGCTAGCTTTCGTGGAGCAGCGCGGAAAATAACGCGGCTTTTCCATTCGATTGGATCGATAAAAAAGCGTGGAGTAACCGTACCTTCCCAACCCGGCAGGTGCATGATGTAGGCCATTTGAGCATCTTCCAACATCATGTACGTTCCCCTGAAATCTTTGGTAGGAGTTCCCAAGTACATGGTCTTCACTTTATCACCTTTTTGATAAATTTCAACTTTCACACCGTCTACCACCAAGTTTCGTTTCACGGTTTCCATTCCGTTCACCGGAACCGGACTTTTCACGGCTAAGCGCTTGAAGGTTTCGAGGAGCATATCCACCGCATCAATGCGCGCTTCCTCTTTTCCATTTAATTTCCAACTTCCATCGGCATTCCGTTCAAGAAGGATAGATGCTCCTGTTTTTTTTGCAAAAAAGATTCTATCGATCGAGGCGGTATCGTCGATGGTAAAGTTTCTTTCCTCCCCAGAGAGGGTATTGGTAGGTTTCTTTCCGTAAAAAAACCAGAGGGCTGCGCCACCTAATGCGATCACCAACGCCAAATAAACGATGTTCTTCTTCATACTATTTAAAAAAAATGCCCCAATCGGAAGGATTGGGGCGGTGGAGGTTCCGACCAGATTCGAACTGGTGTACAAGGTTTTGCAGACCTCTGCCTAGCCACTCGGCCACAGAACCCTTTGTTTGGGCTACAAAGATAAGGAAAAGAGTGTTGATGCGCCTTTGCCTTTTAAAAAAAATTATTCGTGGCGTAGCGCCTCGATGGGGTCCAATGCTGCCGCTTTTTTGGCGGGGTAATATCCAGATCCCACTCCAACCAAAAAACACAATACCACTGCGGTAATGATCCATGCCCAAGGAATGATAAATCCACTTCCCACCAAGAGGCCCACCAAGTTGCCAATAGAAATTCCAAGCACCACACCAATGATTCCCCCCATTTGACCAATGAGGATGGATTCCCATAAAAATTGCCAACGGATGGTTTTTTGAGTTGCCCCCAACGCCTTTCTGGTTCCTATTTCACGGGTGCGTTCGGTTACACTTACCAACATAATGTTCATGAGGGCAATGGCCGCTCCCAGCAAAGTAATTAATCCGATTGCCGTGGTGGCCCACGTAATAAAACTGAGGTTTTCGATCAAGTCTTTTGCGATTTGATCGCTTTTAACCAGTGAAAAATTTTCTCCTTCCCATCGGTGCAAACGACGAACCTGGCGCATGACTTGAAAAGCTTCATCCATGGTTGGATCCAACAAAGTAGGCTGGGGCACTTTCACCAATAAATCGTAGGATTCATTCCCTTTTGCAATGGATCCTCGAGCGGTTTGAACGGGGAGAACTACAATTCGGTCGTTGGAACGTCCCATGCCACTTCCTTTGCTTTGGAGAACACCAATGATCCTGAAACGGTGGCTACCAACGTCAATAATGGCTTGCAATGGATTCCCATCGGGAAAGAGGCGGGTAACGATTTCTTGTCCAACAATGCACACGTTGCCGCCGGTTTGAATTTCTACCGGAGTAAAGTTTCTTCCTTCCGAAAGTTCGTACCCTCCTGTTTCGATGTACGACGCATCTCCACCCCAAACCACCACATTGGGATTGGTTTTTTGGTTTCGGTGCTTTACGGTGGTGGCTCCTGAAGCAAAGAAACGAACCGATACCTTGGTTCCAGTTGGGCCTTCAAACTTTCGGATAAATTTTTGGGCCTCGCTCCACGAAATGGGTTTTGCGGGCGCTTGTCGGCGAGGGCCGCCCAACGACATTTCTCGATTACGAATGGTAAAAGTATTGGCCCCGAAACGAGAAAAGGAATCGTTGATAGTTAGGGTTAATGCATCGATGGCTGTTAAGATTCCAACCAAGGCGGTAATACCAATTCCAATGATCAATGCTGTGAGAATCGATCGAAGGCGATTGGCCTTCAAGGCCGACCATGCCATTTTCAAATTTTCGATTGGTGCTACCATGTTTTTCTGAACGAGGATAATTTATTTTCGTTGGTTCAACTTCAACAAGTTTTGGTATTCTTGAATCATTAAACCGGTGTGAATCTTTTCATTAAAATGTTGTACAACTCTTTCCTCACAGGCTTTAGAAGACCTTAAACGCCATTCGTTGTTCATATAGATGCTTTCAAGGGAGGAAACCATGCTCGAAATTTCTCCGAATGCATGAATAAATCCAATTCCATCTTTTCCAATGGCCTCGTTCATTCCTTCGCATTTCCAAACAACGGGAATACAACCGGTTGCCATGGCCTCCAAAATAACATTTGCCAAACCTTCAGCTGCACTCGTTGAAAGAATGACATCCGATTCATTGTATCGCTGTACCAATTCCGTGCTGTTTAACCGATCGATCAATTGAACCTGATTGGTAAGGTCCAATCGATCCATCCAATGTTTAAATAACGGATCATTGGGAGGTACTCCAACCCAGGTAAATCGAAATGGAATTTGTTTCTTCTTCAACTCATGAAGCATAAAAAAGGCGCTTTCAACGCATTTTGACCAGTAATTTCTGGCAACCATGATGATTTCAAGTTGTTCAATGTGCTTCGATCTGGAGTTGAAATTTTTAAATAAATCCGTATTTACGCCATTGTAATTTTGAATGATGTTTCGTGAATCTACGCCCAGTTTGACCAATAAATCCTTCAAATCCAAGCTAACGGTTTGAAAGTGGGTTATGGATTTTAAAATTTGATCCAAGATTCCTTTGCTATTCTCGGAAATAAACGGGGAGGTAGTTAATTGGGTGCCTCGAACGGCGGCCAGAACAGGAATACCCAAAAGCGTTTGAAGCGGAAGAAAATCTCTGGCCGCATTGGTCCATTGAACGTGAACCAAATGAGGCTTATGACGGGCAATTTCACACAAAAAAAGTGCCTTTCGAAAAGAATTCTTCCACGAATAATGGCATTGCTTCCGAAGAAATTTGAAAGATTCCAAGAAGAAATGGGGAAAGAAAAACAAATGATAGAATCGTTTCCACGATGGTTTCTTAAATGCAACCTCCAAGATTTGCTCACCCATCAACGAGGGAGGCGTAACATCCCAATCGACCAAAACTTCAATGTTTTCGTTTTTCAACGCTTGAATTCGGCGAGCAATGAATGCTGTTGGATTCCCAATGCTAGCAAAAAATATTTTCATGATTGCAGCCCCGTTAAGTGTTGATACATGGCTATCCAATCCTGAGTAGATTCCTGATGGGAAGGAAATTTCATGGATGAAGCAATAGCATTTTCACTCCATTGTTCCCAATCCATTTTTTCTTCCAATTGCTCAACCAACTGCTTTTTCATTTCCATCACATCACCCCAAGGAATAATGGTTCCAGCTTGTTTGGTTGGAATCAACTCCTGCATTCCTGTGGATTGGAAAACAACAGGGATACAGCCGCATGCCATTCCTTCCAATACACTGTTGCACAATCCTTCTGAGGAGCTAAATCCCAACAAAAAATGATGCTTTTGGTATTGAATGGCCATCTCTTGGGGGGTTAGTCCTTTTAAAAATACCACCTGAGATTCGGGCAAATCGAGCAAATTAACAAAATATTGAAAACGTTTTTCTCCATGTCCTTCCCCAATAAAAGTCCATTGGAAATTCAATGCTTCTTTTTTCAACTCTGCCATGAGAGAAAGGGAAGCCAAATGATTTTTTCGCGGATTAAAGTTTCCTACGGTGAGCAAACGAACGGGAGAATCTGTTAAAGATTTTGAATCCGCTGGCTTAAAGATGCTTCGATCCAAACCGTTGTAAATGACCGTTATTTTTTCAGGTGGAATACCTAAAGAAACCAGTTTTTCGGCCATTTCTTTCCCAACGGAATGGAAATGAGTAGCATATTGAGCATTCAATAAAAACCTATCTTTCCCATCCTTTGTGCTGTCGATGTAGTAATTGGCTTGGCTACCTCGAACCGAAACCACGAGCGGAATGTTCCATTTTTTTGCTATTGGCGCAAATCGAACCGTTTCGTGCAACCATTGAACATGAATCAAATCGGGTTTTTTACGTTGAGCCAAAACGCAAGAACCGAAGGCCATTTTCATGGCATCCCAACGGTTGTGTTGCCCCGTTTTTCTAAAAAATTGAGCTACTTGAAGAAACCATGAGAAATGGAAAAGCACCCAGAAAATGGTAATGATTGATTTTTTCTTCCGATCGATTTCCTTTTTTGAAATTTTTGATGTTTGAAGATGCTGATAATCATTGTCCTCGGGTGTAATGAGAACCACTTCCCAATTTTGAGTCATCAATCCCTTTATTTTTTCTTCAATAAAAGAAGAAGGTTTTCCGGTGACAATCCAAACGCTTGGTTTCATAACTCGGTCATTTGTTGTGCTAACGATAAAATGGTGCAGCCATCTTCCAGAGAGATGGGGGAAGGGATTTCATGTTTCAAGGCATGTGCAACATGTTCGTAAAACAACCGATGATTGTCTTGAACATTCTGGGTTGGATGGGTTAACGGATTGACCTCGCAAACGGCAGGAGCATCGTTTCCATCCCAATGGGCGAACACCAATTGATCCATGTACGGTCCCATCAATTTTATGCTTCCTTTTTCTCCTAAAATGGTTAAAGTACTTTCAACATTTTTTTGAAAAGCAGCGGTTGTGTAGGAAAACGTACCCATGGCGCCCCGGTTGAATTGCAATCCCACCACCCCGGTATCGTTAAATTCCGTGGTCGTTTGGTGGGCAACATTGGTTTCCTTTTTAAAAGTTACTTCCCAACTTCCAAATAGCCACAATAAAATATCTAAATAATGACTGAATTGGGTAAGTAATACCCCGCCATCTTGATCTTTTTTACCTTTCCAACTGTTGGGTTGGTAATAGTTATCTCCACGATTCCAGAAACAATTTACTTGAATCATGAAAATTTTGCCTAGTTTTTCCTGATCAAGAACAGATTTTAACCATTGAACAATGGGATTGAATCGGTTCTGCATGACCAAAAAAACTTGTTTTCCCAATTGATTCTTCAACGC
Source organism: Bacteroidota bacterium (assembly GCA_947501265.1). Classification (GTDB taxonomy): domain Bacteria; phylum Bacteroidota; class Bacteroidia; order UBA7662; family CANHCV01; genus CANHCV01. Next base: position 91,375 of record CANMVY010000005.1, on the reverse strand, counting down.
GATCAATTCTCTTGCTTCTTCTTCGTGAATAGCCAACGGTTTTTCTACAACAACATGAAAACCATTCTTCAGTGCGGTTTGAGCCAATGGAGCGTGCAAATGATTGGGCGTAGCAATGCTAACCAAATCTGCAGAAACACCTGCTTCTATAAAATCTTCCAAAGATTTGAAATGTGGAATGCTTCCCAATCCCAAATTCACGGGATCAACCGTTGCAACCAATTCAAACGCTTCCAAAGATTGAATAATCTTGGCATGCCTTTGACCAATGTGTCCTAATCCGACTAAAACAACCTGAATTTTCATTCTATTCTTAAAAGAAGTCCTTTTAAATAATGCCCTTCGGCATGGAAAATATTGATGGGGTGATCGGCCCCTTGACTTAAGAAATGAAGAATTTGAACCGGCCGACCCACTTCAATGGCGGCGGCCATGATGGTACTTTCGAACAGCGAACGATCAACCACTTGGGAACACGAAAAGGTGAATAACAGCGCCCCAGGTTTCATTTTTTTGATGGCCAACGCGTTCAGGCGCTTGTAGGCATTCATGGCGTTGTGGCGCTTTTCTCTGCTCTTCGCAAAGGCGGGTGGATCTAAAATCACCACATCGGCGTCGATGGCATCTAATTTGGTGAGGTACGGCAATACATCCTCGGCCAAAGCGGTGTGTTTTTCGGGTTTAAACCCATTGCGAAGCACTCCCTCCCCGGCTTCAAACACCGCATCTTTGCTGATGTCGACCGAAGTCACGTGTTTGGCTCCACCGTTTAAAGCGTACAGCGAAAATCCTCCGGTGTACGAAAAGCAATTCAATACTTTTTTCCCTTTGGATAGCGAACCGACCAATGCACGATTATCGCGCTGATCGAGGAAAAATCCCGTTTTCTGACCTAATCCGGCCTCGAAATGAAATTTCACTCCGTTTTCCAAAACGATTTGCGGTTCGCCTTTTCCCAACAACCATTCGTTCGAAAGTTCGGGACGTTTCAGCACTTCTTTGCTGCGGCAAAAAACCGAAAGTTCAGGATGCAGGCTGCCGATGGCCGCAGCGATTTTTTCACGTTCCAAATACATGCCCCAGGTGTGGCATTGAACAACCGCAACCGATCCAAAAACATCGATGATCAAGCCCGATAATCCGTCGCCCTCGCCGTGAATCCATCGAAAACACGTGGTTTTGGGCGGCAACAAATCTTGGCGTTGGTTCCACGCCAACTGCAGAACATCGTTCCAAAAAGTAGCACTTCGCTCTTTAAAAAAGGAAAGAATTCGAACCGAAATGCTTCCCATTCCAACGTGGCCTTCGCCCAATAAATTTTTCTTGGAATCGAAAACCAGGGCAGAAGCCCCATCTTCCCAAGCCCCCATTTTTTCGTGAATGGCCCCTGAAAATACCCAAGGGTGGTAGCGGTGAATGGACTTTTCCTTACCGGGTTTTAAAATTACTTCTGTCATGAGCTGGAAATCGTTTTCAAAAGTACAAAAAATAAAGGGAATCGCAGAAATGTGTAATTTTGAGTCATGGCAGAAATTCAGTTGTACACCGATGGCGCTTGCAGTGGAAACCCGGGTCCGGGAGGGTACGGATTGATCTTGATCAGTGGTGAGCACCGAAGGGAAATTTCAGCAGGATTTCTTCACACCACCAACAACCGCATGGAATTAATGGCAGTGATTGTAGGGTTGGAATCGCTCAAAGGTGCCGGACATTCGGTTCGGGTATTTTCGGATTCGAAATATGTGGTGGATGCCTTTTTGAAAAATTGGATTTCGGGGTGGCGCATGAGGCGGTTCGAGAAAGTAAAGAACCCCGATTTGTGGATGCGTTTGTTGCGGGCGATGGAAGGACACCGCGTAACATACCATTGGGTCAAAGGCCACGCGGATAATCCGCTCAACAACCGTTGCGACGAATTGGCCGTGGCAGCCAGCAAATCGAACGCCCTTCAAAAGGACCTGTAATCTCTACTCCTTTTGGGGTATTTTCATGTAAATCAAGTAGTTAGTTTTCCACATTGACTTAAATGTTTGTTCCATTTATCTACTTTAGAACCCGAAAGGAGAATGAACTTCTTTTTGTGGGATCCGAAAAGCACTACGAGTAGGAAAAAAAACAACCAAACACATGAAAAAAAACGTTCTTTTTGTAGCAGTAGGATTACTCCTTGCTGGCATCCTCTTCAAAATCATGCATTGGCCTGGGGCAAGTGCACTTATTGTTGTGGGTAGCATGATCAATTTAGTTTCAGGAATTCTTCATCATGGAGAAGGAAAAGCCGAAGGAGAGTCAGGAACTCCCTACCTCTTACTAACTGCAACTTTAGGATGGACCATTGTTGCCATGCTATTCAAAACGATGCATTGGACAGGAGGTAACTTTATTGGATTGGTTTCCATATTCGTTACTTTGGCAGCCATCTTGGTTCTCGCTACACGAAAAATTCAGGTCTCTTCCAGCTACATCAGTTCCTATTTTTTAGCCATGTTTACCATTTTCACCCTGATGAAAAATAGTCCATTAGCCAACGTTATTCGCGGTGGAGAAGAAACAACCGTTGAACAAACCGAAGATACCACTGCTGCTCCCGCAACCGATTCAGCAGCCAACCCCTAAAACAATTTTTTGTTTATCATGATGAAGGATGGGTTTTCAGTCTACTTCGGGCCGCTCCTTAAGCTTACGGAGCGGCTTTTTTATGGATGCAAAGCGACGTAAACAGCCCCAATGAAAACATCATTTTGAAAACATGAATGATGAAAAACCGATGGGTAGTGGAAGAAATGTTTTACCTTTCAACAACTGGATCAGTCCAAAGTCAAGGAACCGATGAAAACCAACGACAAGAATAAAATTATTCAAGACTTCATCAAAAAAAGAGTGGGCCCTGCAGGATTTGAACCTGCGACCAATGGATTATGAGTCCACTGCTCTAACCGCTGAGCTAAGAGCCCATTTTTTGAGACTACAAAACTAATACAGTTTTAACTTTGTACCAATGAAATGGACCAACCTTTTTCGAAGAAAGATCCGCTTACTTTCAACCTTACCCGAAGCCCCTGTACAAAATCGGTTTTATCCGGTTACGACAACTCAGGGAGAAATGATGGGCGTGGTTGCCAAAGAAGGTTGGGTATTTTTTAAAAATCGTTGCCCCCACGCTGGAGGAACATTTGCCGAACACCTCGGCAACGAATCGGAAGTGGTGTGCTCCCTACATCGGTTTCGCTACAGCCTTCAAACCGGACAAGGGGCCCAAGGACAGGGCGATTTTTTACGCATTTATCAGCTCATCGGAACAGATGAACTCGTGGAAAAGGGCGCTTAAAATCGGTTCTGTTTCCTACCTTTGAACATGCGCCCTATCATTTTTACCTTTTTTCTCCTTTTGGGTTTAACCCTTTCCGCTCAATCCATTTCCGACACCCTTCCGGGTTTTACCCGACATCTTCAAGGTGAACTCCTTCCCTACTTCTCTCCTTTGCGGCAGTTCGCACCCCAATCCATGCTCACCCGCTGCAACGGAAAAAGTCCAATTCGTTGGGAAGGATCGGGCTACCGCGGTAACAAGAAGTTCATCACCTACGAATTTTTGGTGGGTCATTCCACAGGAACGAGCTCAGGAGCAAGAAACTTCACTTTTTCATTCAACAACGATTCGCTTTTCACCTTTACCACCCAACCCAAAGCAAAAGGGAATTACCGCATTTCGGGAATTGGAAAAGGAGAATGCAAATACGAGTTCGTTGCCAAGGAATTCGACCTCAATCAAGATGGTTTTGGATGGTTGTACGTAACCGTTCCTAGTTCCTGGGGTGAAGAAAAACCTATCTTTTCCCTTGCCGGCCACGATCAGAATTCCCGGGATTGGATGATGGTTTTCACCTATTTCCGAGAACTTCGGATGGAAGTTCAGGTCACCGGATTGGTGACCCGTGCCAGCAAAAAACGCTTGGTGAACGTGTGGGTGGATTGGCCGGAATCGGCGCCCAAAGTGGTTACCTTAACGTCGTCTCAACTTCAACAAAAAATAACCTTGAAGCCCGGGTACAATGCCATTCAGGCGGAAGCCTACGCTCCCGAGTTTACCGGAAAAGAAACGTTTACCATCAAAATTTCGAACCAACAAGTCCTCACTGCCACTGCGGAAATCAAGCCCATTCGGGCCTTCGAGTTTCATCTGATTCACCACTCGCACAACGACATTGGGTACTCGCATGTTCAGCCCGAAGTGGCCAAAATTCAAGCCAACAACATCCGCATGGCCCTTCAATGGAAACCTTCCGGAAAACAACAACCGCGTTGGCACGTGGAATCGCTTTGGGGCATTGAGCAGTTTTTGAAAACAGCAACTCTCAATGAAAAAGCTATGCTGGTAACGGCCATCAAGGCCGGACGCATTGTGCTCACCGCCAACTACGCCAACGTGCTTACCGGCTTATGCCAAACCGAGGAGCAGCGGTGGAACCTGAATTACGGGAAGAAACTGGAGGTTCTTTGGGGAATCAAGATCAATTCGGCCATGATTACCGATATTCCCGGCATTACGCACTCGGCGTTGAAGGCGTACACCGATGCCGGGATTCCGTACCTCTCCTTGGGTCCCAATTACGTGGGGAATTTGCCCGATCGGGGCGATCGGGTAGGAAGCGTGATCGATTCCACGGGCGATCGTCCGTTTTACTGGAAACCTCATGCCACCTCTCCCCAAAAACTTTTGGTTTGGACGGCGGGGAAAGGATATTCCTACTTCCACAATGTTCCTGAAAAAACCAAAAAGCAGGAGTGGGAAAAACGAATTTCCAATTATGTAGAAGAATTGACCTCTCAAAATTATCCCTACGATTTGGTACAATTGAGGTACACCAAAAATGCCGACAACGGACCTGTGGATACCAACCTCACGGCTTTTGTTGATGGGTGGAATGCCAAGTTTTTATACCCGCAATTGGTGGTCAACGACATTCCTACATTGTTTTCTGCCTTTGAGAAAAAATACGGAAATCAAATTCCAACGAAAAGGGGAGAAATCACGCCTTACTGGGAAGACGGCGCCCTTTCCACGGTGGCCGAAGAAATGCAAGCCCGAAAACTGGTTCGGGAAGTCCTATGGTTAACGCAAGATCCATCCGAGGAAAAGTTGCGATTTGGGGAATGGGAAAGGGACATCGATCAAATTACCAAATACTTGGTTCTTTTCCATGAACATACGTGGGGAAGCTGGTGCAGCATCAGCGATCCCGACCTTCCGTTTACCACCGAACAATGGGCTATCAAAAAAAGTTACCTGGATTCAGCCCAAGCCTTGATGGATCGGATCATGGACAAATATCCGATTTCTGAATCGGTGGCCGAATATCAAAACCTAACCAAAGAAATGGAAGCCTTCGTTTGGGACATTGATTCCACCACCGGTGGATTGAAATCCATCACCATCAACCGGAAAAAAATCATTGCTACAACCACCGAAGCTGGAATGTTTGGCCTCATCTACCGAAAAGGGATCAATCCCATTGAAACGGTTTTTCCGAAGGTAAAGCGCATGAAAGCTTCTACCCAAATGAATGAAAGCATCTTATTGGTTTCTTTGGAGTTAGAAGGTTTGGATTATGGCAGCATGACGTACCATTTTAATCATGTCAACCAACGGATTTGGGTGGAATACCATTTAAAAAAGCAGGAAGTTCGCACCAAAGAATCGTTGCACATTGGCTTGCCGTTGGACTGGACTACCTTGTTGTACGGAAGCGGGGTTGATTCGTTGAAGTATGGTTCGGAATTGCAGTTGGCGGGCAGCAATCGGGAGTTCGTTTGTGTGGAAAAGGAAGTGGTTTTGGGCAGGAGTGACGGCCAGTTAAGACTGCGTTGTTGGGATTTACCGCTGTTGGAAGTGGGCGGTATGATGGATGAAAATACAGTGAATGGAGCAAAAGGTTGGAAAAGGGAAGCGGCGAAACCGGGGAGTCCGCTCTATTGGTACGTATTGAACAATTATTGGCACACGAACTACAAAGCCTCCCAAGAAGGAACGCTTCACTTTTGGATGGATATGGTTTGGGTAGATTGATTGATTGATTTTGGCCGATTGGTTACGGTGTCGGGGCCTGATACAAAGGCCGACACGTAGGTCGGCCGCAACGTTTCAACCGTTTACAAATACATCAGGAAAAACAACCCCCACTGCAACAGCAGCAACGAGTCCTGCAACCACCACACCCGAATGCTGCTGATGGCCCTCGCCGAACCCACCGCCACAAAAGGCGAAACCACCATCCAAAAACTCAATGCGCCCTCCCCAACCAACAATCCATACCCCATCAGTACCAGGGCGCCAAAAATAAATGCCTGATTAATCCTTCTCTGAAAAACCAATTTTCCACGCTCCAACGGAATCAACGCAACACCCAACGTTAAAACCATCGAGAAACCTAATCCGTAAAAATGATCGTTGGTCGCAAACGAAAAATCGGGAAGAAACCAGCGGTACTCCTCCAATAGCCCCATATTCAACGCTTCCGCATCGACCAAAAACAACATCGAGGCGAACAAAAACAAGGGCGAAATCAATCCCAAGAAAAACAAAATCAACGTTCGAATTCGCAAGGTGCCGATCACCGCGGCCAACAATAAAATCACCACCGGCAGAAACGAAAACGAAGGCGTTAACAACGGCAAAAAGCCCAATAAAAATCCGGTATCGTACCCCTTTACTAAGAATTTCTTTTCATGAGCCAAATCCTGAATTTGCCACAAAGTGAATAAAAAAATCGGCAAGGCCCAATGGTGAATCCCTCCCCACCTCCATTCCGGCACAAAAAACATCACGGTAAAAAACTGCAAAGCCACCCACCCCCACTCGCTCTCAATGAACTCTACTTTCAAGAGGAACAAAATGAGCAAAAGACCCGAAAGCAAATCGAGAAGCAACGAAAACCAGGTTGAAAACGCCCAAGCGGGTGGCTGCCAAACATGCAACAAACTGCCCTCGGGAAACGATAACCGAAGGCCATCGTTCGAAGGAGCTAACAAAGCCCAAAATCCCAACATGCCCACCAAAACGAGGAGCGACATGATTGGATTTTTGAGCAGAGCCTTTCCCATCGTTTATTTCTTTTTCATCAAATCGCGAATCACCACGCTGGCAACCGCCAACCCAAAAGCGGCCGGCAAATAGCTCATCGTTCCGATGGTCGATTTCTTGGGGCCGCCTTCCGGATTCACCGTAATTTTTCCCACGGGAAGCTCCGGCGAAAACGCCACTTTCAATCCTTTATAAAATCCTTTTTGATGCAGTTTTTTTCGAACGTATCTCGCCAAATTGCAGTTGTACGTCTCCGAAATATCTACCACCTTCACCTGCGTTGGATCCAATTTTCCACCGGCACCCATCGAAGCAACCACGGGAATGCCCAACTCCATGCACTCCAACAAATAATACACCTTTGGCGATAACGTATCGATGCAATCTACCGCATAATCGTACTTGGCGGCATGCAACAACTCCGAAGTCACCCCATCTCGAATGTACAAATTGCGCATGTGCAATTTCAAATCGGGATTGATGTCTAGGAAACGAGCGCCCAACACCTCGGCCTTTGACTGACCGTCGGTACTTACCAAAGCAGGCAATTGCCGATTTCGGTTGCTGGCTTCAACAACGTCACCGTCAACAATGGTCATTTCTCCAACCCCGGCTCGGCAAATCATTTCGGCGGCAACGGCACCAACGCCTCCCAATCCCACGATCAACACGTGGGCCTTTTGAAGCTTTTCAATGTTTTCTGCCCCAATGAGCAATTCCGTTCTCGTTAACCAATCAGGTACCATATTTTTCAAATGTAGTCGCAAAATTACTCCAAATTTCTTGCTTCACCACGTCCATTTCTTTCTGTTTGATGGCGGCGGCTTGGCGATAAATGGACTCCAGCAAGTTCGGATCCGCCGCATCGGTTTCTAGGAAAAGTTGCTCCATTGGAATGTTTCGGAAAGTTTCTTGGGTTGCTGCATCGCTCAGCAATCCCTTCCCAAAGGAGAAACACACGCCCTCGGAAACAAATTTTTTCCACCTTTCCCATTTTCCCATCGCCCCGTGAATGACCCATTTTTTGGATGGAAAAGCTTGAAAAACCTCCCACAGCTCTGCATCTACTTTTACGGCATGAATCAAAACGGGAAGTTCACAAGATTCGAGCTGCAACTCGAACCATTTTTTCTGCTCCTCCAACTTGACTCCCCGCAATCGATCTAATCCGCATTCGCCCAAGGCCAAACAGCGGGGATCTTCCCAAGCTTTTTGAATAGCATCCCACTGCTCCTCGGTTGGTGGAAACCACGGATGAATTCCCGCCGAAAAAAATCCTTTAGGGAATTCCAAGTCTTCCCAATAATCGAAGTTCTGAATCGAAACCGATCCCGAAGAAGGACCGTGATGGTGCACATTTACGAAGGGATTCATCGCAAAAACTGAAGTTCTTTCATCCCGTACGACTCAACTTTCCCATCTTCCCATTCCACCAACAATCTTCCATTTTCATCCACATTTCGAATGCATCCCATCCGTTCCTCCTGTTCAATCCGAATGCTTTGCCACCGATCTTTCATCCACAAAAGATCTAAATATTGAGTCTGAAGATGCGCAGAAGGCACTTTTTCCCATTCTTCCAGAAAGGAAACCAAGCAAGCCGAAGGATCGGTAACCGTAGCGTGAGCCAAGAACATGGAGGTGGCCGAAAATTGAGGATCGAAATTTTGTTGAAGGATGTTCCAACCGATTCCGATGATGCTGTTTTGCCAGTGCTCTCCTCGAAATGCATTTTCAACCAAAATTCCTGCAACTTTTTCTTGATGAACCAAAATGTCGTTGGGCCACTTGATGCGAACTTCCGCTTCGGGAAGCAGTTTTTGGATGGTTTGACAAAGGGCGACAGCCACCCACATCGACAATTGCCAAGGGGAAGTGAGATTCCACCTGCTTGGTTCGATGTACACCGAAAAAGTAAGGTTCTCGTTCGCCTTCGCTGCCCACGAACTGCCCATTTGTCCTCTTCCTTGGGATTGAAATCCGGCACGAACCAGCATTCCATCTGCCAATTTTTCCGATGGCAGATTTTTTAAAATCGATTGTGTAGAATCAATTTCTTTAAAATATTGGTAAACTTGTCCGAGGACTTTGGTGTTACAGTTGGGAAGCGACAAAGGATTGTGTATTTTTGTTGGTTGCAAATCAATCAAAAAAAGCGCAAATTGCCAACAAAAACCATTCAATCGTTTTCAACTCATTAAATTTCCACCGAAACCTTCCATGGCTAAATCTCCAAAAGTAACTCCCATCCATTCGCTGAACGACGCCATCGTTCACGGCATTCAAGAAAAAAAAGGCACAGACATTGTCATTCTCGATTTACGCGAATTAGGCGAAACGGTTACCGACTATTTCATTGTTTGCCACGCAACGTCAACCACCCAGGTTAAGGCCATTGCAGGTTCCATTGAAGAGGAAGTTCGAAAGTTAATGCAATCCAAACCTTGGCACGTTGAAGGAATTGAACACTCCCAATGGGTTTTGATGGATTACGTGAACACCGTGGTGCACGTCTTCCTTAAAGATTTACGGGAATATTACCGGGTAGAAGATTTATGGAACGATGCCCAACGAACTGACGTTCCTAACCTATCGTAAAATTTGCGATTCAGAAAAAAAACCATGAGCGAACAACCAAAAAACCCCATCAAAGGTCCAAAAATTAATTTTTACTGGATTTACTTCATTTTTGGAGCACTTGTTTTGTATTTCACCTTTTTCCGTGATTACCAAAACGTAAAACAAATTTCCTACAAAGTCTTTCGAAATGAAATGCTTGCCAAAGGCCACGTAGAGAAATTGTCGGGGTACAAAAAAGACGAAGTCCACGTCATCGAAATCACCATCAAGAAAGCTTTTTTCAAAGATCACAAAATCAAAGAAAGCACCCCCAGCAGCAGTCCACAATTCTACTTTACCAAGCAAGATGTGAATGCCATGGAGGTAGACATTGATACCACCCAAACGCATTACAACATTCCCGAGGCCGACCAAGTGGAGGTGAAATGGGAACGTCGAGCCAATTACGGCGAATGGTTGGGCTACTTGCTTCCTTTATTGGTGATGATCGCCATTTGGGTTTTCGTCTTTCGCCGCATGAACGGTGGCGGTGGCGGACAAATCTTCAATTTTGGAAGATCGAAAGCCACCTTATTCGAGAAAAATGCCAAAGTTAACGTTACTTTCAAAGACGTTGCCGGACTCGATGAAGCCAAAGTAGAAGTGATGGAAATCGTCGATTTCCTCAAAAATCCTAAAAAATACACCGCTCTTGGCGGAAAAATTCCGAAAGGCGCACTCTTGGTAGGCCCTCCCGGAACCGGTAAAACCTTGTTGGCTAAAGCCGTAGCCGGCGAGGCTCAAGTTCCTTTCTTCTCCCTTTCCGGATCCGATTTCGTTGAAATGTTCGTGGGAGTTGGGGCTTCAAGGGTTCGCGATTTATTCAAACAAGCCCGAGAAAAAGCACCTTGCATCATCTTTATTGATGAGATTGACGCGGTTGGACGCCAACGCGGAAAAGGCGCCATGATGGGTGGAAACGATGAACGCGAAAATACCCTCAACCAATTGTTGGTGGAAATGGATGGTTTCGGAACCGATTTGGGCATCATCATCATTGCTGCCACCAACCGCCCCGACGTGTTGGATGCGGCCTTGCTTCGTCCGGGGCGCTTCGATCGACAAATTTCCATCGATGCTCCCGATATCAAAGGAAGATCAGAAATTTTCAAAGTACACCTCCGTCCACTGCGCATCAGCGCAGATGTTGATGCCGTTCAATTGGCCGAACAAACCCCCGGTTTCGCCGGTGCCGATATCGCCAACGTTTGCAACGAAGCTGCCCTCATCGCAGCCAGAAATGGAAAAGATCAAATTGAACCCATCGATTTCAACAATGCCATTGACCGCGTTATTGGTGGATTGGAGAAGAAAAATAAAATCATCTCCAAGGAAGAAAAACAAATCGTGGCTTACCACGAAGCCGGCCACGCCGTGGTGGGTTGGTTCCTCGAAGGTTGCGATCCGTTGGTGAAAGTAAGCATCGTTCCTCGTGGCGTTGCCGCCCTTGGATATGCCCAATACCTCCCCAAAGAGCAGTATTTATACCGCACTCAACAACTCATCGACAACATGTGCATGGCTTTGGGTGGACGTGTTGCTGAAGAAATTTTCTTCGGACAAGTGAGTACCGGTGCCCAAAATGATTTGGAACGCATTACCCGAATGGCCTACGGAATGGTTACCCTGTACGGCATGAACGACCGCATCGGTTTGGTGAGTTTCAACGACAAAACGGGGGAATACCAGTTCCAGAAACCTTATTCCGACGAAACCGCCAAAATGATCGATGAAGAAGTTCGAAAAGTGATTGAAGATGCTCGCAACCGAACTCGAAAAATCATCGAAGAACACCGCGAGCATTTGGAAAGCATCGCCTTGGAATTGCTCGATAAAGAGGTGATTTACACCAAGGATGTTGAACGTTTGATCGGAAAACGTCCGTTTGCAAAAACTGCCGAGCACGAAGATGTAGAATTGCTTCCCGAACCTACAGCGGCCGAACTTCCGAACTCGGAAGAACCTTCAACACCCGCTTCAGAAAATAACGAAACCGAAAACGCTTCTTCCCCAGAAGATCCGAAAAACGATGAATAACTCGTTCAACGAACAAACAACCGCTCGCGAGCAAATGCTCAAGAAAATTCGGGCCGCTCTGCTCACCAAAACCGATTCTCCGGCAACAGTGAACGAGCAGCCCGAAGCAGGTTTGTTCGCGACCGATGATGCCGATCCCACGATTGCTTTCGCAAAACGTTTCACCTCCCTCAATGGTCAATTCATTTATTGCAACAGCCGCCATGAATTCGCAGCTTTCTTCCGGCAATGGGTGACCCAGAAAAATTTGGTGGACGTATTTTGCGTTGAGCCTTGGTTGAATCGATGGACGGATGAATACCAACTTCCCGTTCAAAAAAATACCGAATTGGATCAGGCAGAAGCCGTTGTTACCGGCTGTGAATCATTAATTGCCCTTTCGGGCAGCGTGGTCGTTTCCAGCCGACAGATGATGGGAAGAACCTCTACCGTTATTCCACACATCCACGTGGTGGTGGCTTTTGCGCATCAAATTGTTCCCGAATTCATCGACGCGTTTGATGTTATTCGTGAACGGTACCAGGGTGAAATGCCCAGCATGATTTCTACCATTACCGGTCCTTCTCGAACGGCCGACATTGAAAAAACCTTGGTTTTGGGTGCCCACGGCCCAAAAGAAATTGTTCTCTTCTTGCTGCAAGATTAATGGGAAAAATTTATTTCGCCTCCGATTTTCACTTGGGTACTCCCAACGATGCTGAAAGCCGAATTCGGGAGCGGAAAGTTGTGGCTTGGCTAAATTCCATTGCTCCCGATTGCGACGCCCTTTACCTCATGGGCGATGTTTTCGATTTTTGGTACGAATACCGTTACACCGCCCCCAAAGGTTTTGTTCGATTGCTTGGGAAATTGGCTGAAATGAGTGATTCGGGTATTCCCATTCATTTTTTTCCTGGCAACCACGATTTGTGGGCCAAAGAATACCTGGAACAAGAAATCGGATGGAAAACCATTCGGCGGCCCATTCGCATTTCCTTGCAAGGCAAAAAGTGCTTACTGGGGCATGGCGACGGATTGGGCCCGGGCGATTACGGCTTCAAATGGATGAGCAAAGTTTTTCATGCTTCCTGGGCCCAGTGGCTTTTCTCTCGATTGCACCCCAATTTTTCGTTCGGATTGGCCAAAAAATGGTCGAAAAGTTCCAGAGATAGCCAAGATCCACATCCGGCCTTTTTAGGTGAGAAAGAATACTTGGTAGCTTACGGCCGGGAAGAACTTCAAAAAGAACCCTTCGATTACATGATCATGGGACACCGGCATCAGCCATTGATGTTTCAACTTACCGAACAAAGCACCTATTGCAATTTGGGAGATTGGATTCATTCGTTTACCTATGCAGAAATGCACGAAGGAATCCTATCTTTGAAACGATGGGAAAACTAATCCTCCTCTTTTTCTTCCTTCTCTTTTCCTCCCAAACTTGGGCACAAATTTCCATTGACCTGCGAATTCCAGCCAAAGAAGTTCAAACCGATGCATTAGGAAATGCATTTGTCATTTTGGAGGATGGTGCTATTCAAAAATACAATGCCCAAGGGGTTTTGGTCGGTCATTTCCGGGAAAGCGGCTGGGGAATTCCTTCTCAATTGGACGTATTGAATCCGCTTAATCCCATTGTTTTTTATTCGGGGAAAGGCTTTTTACAGGAATTCGATAACAACCTCACCCCGATTTATCAATTGCCCTTGGAAGGAGGATTCACCAAAGCCACGTTGATAGCGCGCAGCAGCGACGGAAATTTCTGGTGGTACCGGGAGCGCGACCGAACTTTAGTGAAAATCAACCGATCTGGGCAAATCGTTTTTGAAGGAACGTCCCTTGATTTTTTGGATTTGTCTCAATCTCCACTTCCTGTTTTTCTTTTCGAAACCGCCGAAAAAAACACCATCAAAGTTCAAATGTACGATCCTCAATTCGGCTTATTCACCTTCGGAGCTAATGCACAGTGCTTGCTGCGAAGAGGAGAAGTTCGCATGGATGCATGGTACCGCTGTGGAAAATCTTGGGGAATTTGGAAAGAGGGGAAAATCATTCCGGCGGAAACGCTTTTGAATTCGGTAAACCAACCCAAAATTTGCAGAGGAATTTGGAAAATTTCGGGGAGCAGATTGATCAAAGATGAATAACAATCTTTCGACTTGGGGGAAAGGATTGCTGGCGATTTCCGTTTTCCTCCCTTTTTGGATGTGGGGCGTTCTGGAACAAGGAATGTTTGTTGACGGATTAACCTACGCCAGCATCAGCCGAAATTTATCGATCGGGTTGGGTTCCTTTTGGCACCCGTATTATTGGAACGATTCCTTTTACGGACATCCACCCCTATTTTTTGGATTGGAGTCGATGGCATTTCGGGTATTTGGAGATTCCATTTGGGTGGAAAAATTGGTTTCTCTGTTTCTGAATGCAGGAATTTTCATTTCCTTCTTTCCGATTCTGAAATGGGTCAACCCTCGTTTGGATCGGTGGCTGATTGCCACTTTGTGGGCCATTCTTCCCTTGGTTTGCTGGTCGGCCGGAGCCCATATTTTAGACACTCCTTTAACCCTTTCCACCCTTTGGGCTGTTGGATTGGCGTACCACCCCGATCGAAAAGAAAAACCTTGGCTGGGAATTGCCTCAGGGTTCCTTATTGGCATATCGGTGGGGATCAAAGGCCCTGTGGGTTTGTTTCCTTTCCTCTTTTTTCTGCTGAATGCGGGCGATGTACGAGAGAAAATTACATTTTTCATCCAACAACTGCTGGGCTTTCTGCTGTTAGCTATTCCCGTTTTTGCGATGGAAGATGCCCGAGTTTTCTTTTCCAACTACTTCACAATTCAAGTATGGGGATCGATGGAAGAAAGCCATCGGGTTCTGTTTTTTCAGCACGGGTTGCAGTGCTTTGTTCCGTTTTTAGTCGTGAGGATGCTGGTGAGTCGTTCGTTTCGAATTCCTCCAACAATTTGGAAGGGCTGGAGCAAGGTTTTTTTGATGCTTCTTCCACTTTTGTTGAGCGGCAAACAACACGACTATTATTGGTTACCTTTTATGCCCTGGATGGCTTTAGCAACTTTTTCAGACGAAAAATCGGTTCTTCTTCCAAAACATTTCCAACAAATCACATGGGTTTTGTTTCTAATCATGGCCATCGAAATTGGGTGGCATAAAGGGGAGAAAGAAAGAGATCGGGAGCAAATTTTGGCCATGGAAAAATTCTCAAAGATTCTTGCAGATGGTACTTTGGTTGGGCATCAGCCGCCATTGGACCAAGACTGGGTTTGGATTGCTTACGGCATTCGTTACCACCGTTGGTGGAATCGGGGAATGAGCGATGTGGGATTTTATTTTTCAAACGATTCCACGAATGCCCTCGCTTCATCTGGCAAATACCATTTGAAAAAAGTACCTTTGAAGCATGAATGAATGGTCGATAAAAAACGCAACGGTTGTTTCCGGGAAGGGACGATTTGAAGCGAATTTGTACATCAAAGATGGAATCATTTACGATGTCCTTCCAATTGGAAAAAGTAAAATTGCAGCCAACACGGTAGATTTGAAAGGCGATTTACTCTTTCCGGGATTGATCGATGACCAAGTTCATTTCAGGGAACCGGGATTAACGCACAAAGGAAACATTGCTTCGGAAAGTCGTGCAGCCGTAGCCGGAGGAATTACTTCGTTCATGGAAATGCCCAACACGAATCCACCGGTTTTAACCCAAGAGCTTTTGGCCCAGAAATACGCCATTGCCGCCGAACATTCGGCAGCGAATTACAGCTTTTTCATGGGCTGTTCGGCCAACAATTACGAGGAAGTGATGAAAACCGATCTGCAAAACGTTTGCGGATTGAAAATATTCCTCGGTTCATCTACCGGAAATTTGTTGATGGACGATTGCGAAGTGTTGGAGAAAATATTCCGAAATTTCCAAGGTCTCATTGCCGTTCATGCTGAAGATGATGGTTACATTGCTCAGCGTTTGGCTGAAGCCAAAGCTGAGTTTGGAGACGACATCCCTCCTCATTATCATCCCATCATTCGAGACGAAGAAGCTTGTTACCGCAGTTCATCCAAAGCGGTGGCCTTGGCGGAACGCACGGGAGCACGCTTGCACGTTTTGCACATCAGTACGGCCAAGGAGTTGAGTTTGTTCAAGAACGATCTTCCCTTGAAGGATAAAAAAATTACGGCCGAAGCGTGCATTCATCATTTGTGGTTTTGCGATGAGGATTATGAACGGTTGGGAAATTTCATCAAATGGAATCCGGCCGTGAAGAAAAAATCAGATCGAGATGCCATTCGTGCGGCGGTAATTGATGGAAGGATTGATGTATTAGCCACCGACCATGCGCCTCACACGTTGGAAGAAAAACAAAACAATTACGGCAAGGCGCCTTCGGGAGGTCCGTTGGTCCAACACGCACTTCCTGCGTTGTTGGAAATGTGCAGAAAAGGTGTTTTCAACGAGGAGCTTATTGCCCTGAAATACGCCGAGAATGTCGCTGAAATGTTTCAGATCGATCGAAGAGGAAGGGTAGAGGAAGGCTTTTTTGCCGATCTTGTACACGTTGCTAATCAATCATTTAAGGTAGAAAAATCAAATTTACTTTACCATTGTGGTTGGTCACCGTTTGAGGGAGTAACGTTTCAACATTCGGTTGCAAATACGTGGATCAACGGGAATTTGGGTTGGAACGGTCAACAAGTCTTGAACCACCGAGGTGCAAAACGTCTCGCCTTCAACCGTAAATAAAAATTTTTAGCGGTTTTCTTCTTCAACAAAAATTGGGAGTTTTGCCAAAATTTCGTTAGATTTGGCTAAAATTTTCCTACATGAAAAAACTATTTACCATGCTCGTTGCGGCTTTTGGCTTCTTGTTGGGAGCCAATGCCCAAACCGACCTTGCTTTAACCTCGATTGACACCATGACATCGGGTTGCGGGTTGACCACCCAAATTATTCGGGTGAATTTTTCTAACGTTGGTTCAACCGTGATCAACAGCCCATCGGTTTCTTACCGGGTGAACGGCGGTGCCGCGGTGAACGGAACCATTGCTGGAGCCATTCCCGTTGGTGGAACAGGTTCGTTCAACTTCCCTTCTGCTTACGTATTTCCAAGCACCGGAACGTTTGTTTTCGAGGCGTGGGTTCGCGCTACGGGCGACAACAACACGTTGAACGACACTTCATTTAGAACGGTGATTAACCTTTCTTCCAAAACCGGTGGAGATACGTTGAATTTCGACGTGAATTCCAGTCTTGCTTCGGGTGGAACGAATAATTCATGGGCTCATGGAGCTCCTGCAGGAACAATTATTACCACTGCTCCTTCCTCTCCCAACATTTGGGTGACCAATCTAACCGGAAACTACAATACCAACGAAGATTCATGGATCCAAACCGGTTGCTACGATCTTTCCGGTTTATCTCAACCGATGGTTCGTTTCGACTTGAACTACCGCACCGAAAATTCTTACGACGGGGCTGTTTTAGAAGCTTCTACCGATGGTGGTTCGACTTGGGCTGCCGTAGGCGCACAAGGTTCTGGTTCCAACTGGTACAATGGGGCTTTGACTCGCACCTACTACACCGGTCCGATTTGGATGAATAACTCCAACGGCTGGGTTCGTGCACAGCACAACTTATCTGGTCTTTCTTCCTTAACCCAAGTTATCTTCCGTTTCCACTTTTACTCCGATGGTTCGGTTGAATACGATGGGGTTGGAATCGACAATTTTGAAATTTACGATTCTGCTTCTTTGTTGCAACCCAATGATGTTGGTGTTGCATATTTTGAAAAACCCATTTCAGGTTGCGGTTTATCTGCTTCAGATACCGTTGTTGTTTGGGTTCAAAACTTTGGAACGTCCAACCAAAATAACGTTTCTGTTGCTTATTCCATGAACGGAGGAGCACCTGTAAATGCCACCATTCCTGGAATTATTCCAGCAGGAACTTCCGTAAGGTATGCCTTCGCTACTCGGGTTAACGTTTCAGCGGGTGGTTCATACAATTTTGTAGGATACACCTCCTTGGCGAACGATCTTTTGCGTTTCAACGATACTGCCCGTGCAACAGTGGTAAACAACACCGTTTCTTCTTTCCCTTATCTTGAAAATTTCGAAAATGGAACATCTGGAGGAGGATTTGCTCAAGGCACCTTCCCTAACGGTTGGAGTGTTACTACCAAAAATTCTGGTTTCCCATTTTCATGGTACTTGTTTAGTGGTTCTACTGGTTCTTTTGCAACGGGTCCAACCGTTGACCATACCTTCGGAACAGCAGCGGGTAAATATTCCTACACCGAAGCTTCCAATGGAATTCAAGATGATACCACTATTTTAACCACCCCATGTTTTAATCTTACCTCATTAACCAACCCAACGTTGGAGTTTTGGTTCCACCGTGTTGGAGCTAGCATCGGTACCATGGTTGTTGAATACGATGATAATGGTACTTGGACGTATTTGGATTCTCTTGCGGGACAATTCCAAACGGCAGAAACCGATCCTTGGCAGCGCAGAACAGCTACCTTGCCTGCAAGCTTAAACAACACCAAACTTCGTTTTATCGGAATTCGTGGAGTTGGTTTTGATGGCGACATGGCCATCGATGATGTTCGAGTTTTTGATTCTTTGCTTTTGAACAATGACATGGGTATTTCTGCGGTATTGAAACCTACCGGAAGCGGTTGTGGTGCTGTGACCGATTCCGTAGTTGTTACCGTTTATAACTTTGGATTAACCGCCCAATCCAACATTCCAGTTTCCTATGTTTTCAATGGAGGAGCTCCCGTAAATGCGATTGTTGCCGGATCAATTCCGGCGCAAAGCAGCAGACGTTATGCATTTCCAACATTGGTAACGGCAACATCCGGTTCTACCAATACCGTTGTTGCTTATACCACTTTAACCAACGACGGGCAACGTGCGAATGACACAGCGCGTGGCACCTTTACTCGTTTGTACTCCATTACAGGTGCCGATACTCAAACCTTTGACCCACGTCCATCGCTATGGACAATTGGCGGAGCAAATACAACCTGGGCCGAAGGAGCACCAACGGCTAGTGTTCAAAATTCTCCTATTTCTGCACCAAACGTTATTGCTACTAACCTTTCTGGAGATTACAACAGCAACGAAGATTCTTGGATTCAAACCTCTTGCTACAACTTAGCTGGAATGACTCAACCGATGGTTAAGTTTGATTTGAATTATGAAACGGAAAACAATTACGATGGGGTAATTCTTGAATCATCAACCGATGGTGGAGCAACATGGTCAACTGTTGGAACCCAAGGTTCTGGTACCAACTGGTACAACGGAGCATTGACACGTACCTATTACACAGGACCTATTTGGATGAACTCTTCCGCCGGTTGGGTTAATGTTGAACATTCTCTTTCTGGAATCACCAACTTATCCAATGTTATCTTCCGTTTCCACTTCTATTCTGATGGTTCTGTGGTAAAAAATGGTATTAACATCGACAATTTCTCTGTGTACGATTCAGCCATTTTGAATCAACCGAACGATGTAGGTATTTCTGGAATTGTGAAGCCTATCACCGGTTGTGGATTATCTGCAGCAGACTCTGTTGTAGTTTTGGTTCGCAATTCTGGAACCAATGCTCAGAACAACGTTTCCGTTGGTTACACCTTGAATGGTGGAGCTCCAGTTTTAGGAACTGTTGCTGGAACCCTACCTGCTGGTGCGATTGTTCGCTATGCGTTCCCAACTACAGTTAACTTGGCTGCGAATGGAACCTACAACATTGTAGCTTTCACCCGCTTGGCCAGCGATCAGTTGAATTTCAACGATACTTTAAAAACTACCGTTCGCAATAGTATTGTGAATACCTTCCCTTGGAATGAAGATTTCGAAAATACGACCTCGGGTGGTGGTTTTGCCATTGGTACTCTTCCTTCAGGATGGAGCGTAGATAACCGCGGTCGTACTGGAACCACCTTCTCTTGGATGGCATTCTCAGGATCTACCAGCTCCTTTGCTACAGGCCCTACCGTAGACCATACCACCGGTACCGCTGCTGGTAAATACCTGTACACCGAAACTTCTTATGGTGGAACCGGTGACACCTCAATCCTTTATACTCCTTGCATGAACATGTCTGCCCTTAACCGTCCTGCTATGTCGTACTGGTACCACAAAGTAGGTGCAACCATGGGCGATTTAATTGTAGAATACGATAACAATGGAACTTGGACCTTCTTGGATTCTATCCTTGGTCAAACTCATGCTGCAGAAGCTGATCCTTGGTTGCAGAAAACCGTGGTGTTCCCAGGTCGTGTAACCAATACGAAAATCCGTTTCATTGGTATTCGCGGAACCAGCTTCACCGGCGATATGGCCATTGATGATGTTCGTTTCTTCGATTCAGCAGGGGTAGCACTTCGTCGTGATGCTTCGATTGTTCGCGTTCTTTCTCCAACCGCTGGTACAAAAGGAACATCCATCCGTCCTTCCGTTACCGTGAAAAACACCGGTACTGCAACTTTGAACGTATTCGACATCAACATGTCGGTGAACGGTGTTGTAGCGCTTACGCAATCTTTTGCAGGTAACTTGTTGCCCAACGATTCAGTAACGTTTACCTTCAACAATTCCTACAACTACACGTCTTCAGGTGCAAAAACCATTTGTGTGTATTCTTCTTTGGCCAATGATGTGAACCGTGCGAACGATACATCTTGCATTACGCACCTATCCAGCTTGAATAACCAAGACCTAACTTCTGGCGTATTTGTTTATCCAAATCCTGCTAAAAACTTGGTGACTTTGGAAATGGGAACAGCCTACAAAAACGGTACATTGGAATTGATCAATGCCCTTGGTCAAGTTGAACGTCGCCGTATCTTGGATGGAAACAGCAAACAAATCCTTTCATTGGAAGGTTTAGCTGAAGGAATTTACGTCTACAACATCCAATTGGATGGTAAGGTGTTTCAAGGAAAACTAATGATTCAGAAATAAGTCGATTCTTCTTTCACGAAAAAGTCCCCCGAATTTCTTCGGGGGACTTTTTTTTGCGGTTTCCTTTTCTTCAAGCAAATCAATAAAAGTACATTTCCCACCCACAAGATAACCGTCTCACAAAGGAACTGATATGCTCCCTTGGAAAGCGAATCGCAAAAGGGTTAGCATGATAACAAAAAAAACATCCTGCCGATGGCAGGATGTTTTTCAGATGTTACGAAAGAGCTGTTTTTACTTCTCCAACAATCGTAAGAATTCGTTTCTTTTTTGATCATCGTTCAGGAAAGCGCCCAAATAATCAACCGTTACGGTAGACGAATGGGTGTCTTTAATGCCACGGCTGGCCACACAGAGATGGCAAGCGTCGATTTTCACGGCCACATCTTCGGTTTGTAGCACCTGAGAGATTTCTTTCGAAATTTGTTTGGTTAATCTTTCTTGAACCTGAGGACGTTGCGCATAGTATTGAACGATGCGATTTAACTTACTTAGGCCAATTACTTTACCGGTGGAAATATAGGCAATGTGCGCTTTTCCGAAGAAGGGTTGGAAATGGTGCTCGCAGCAGGAGTAAAATTGAATATCCCGCTCAATGAGCATTTGTTTGTACTTGTATTTGTTGTCAAACAAAGTAATCTCGGGCTTATTCGCTGGATTAAGTCCGGAAAAACTTTCCTGAATGTACATTTTAGCAACGCGAAGGGGTGTTCCTTTCAAGCTATCATCCGATAAATCCAACCCCATGATGTTCATGATGTCTTTGAATTTTTCAGCGATCAAGACAATCTTTTCATCATCAGGGATGGCAAAAGCGTCGGGGCGAATGGGCTGATGATCGTAATCACCGATGTGGTCGTCTCCGTAAAGATCGATGGAGGGTTTAGTGTTGTGGGCCATGGTATTCAACGATGTTTCGTTCAGTTTCGAATAAGGTTACGCTTAGTAACAAGTTTTGTTCAATCTTTGTTCGTAATCGGCCCCAAATAATTACACAAATATTTTCAGCGGTCGGAATTAAATCGAAAAAATCGGGGCAATCCAAGTTCAAATTTTTGTGATCGTAGCGATCGCAAATCTCTTCATCGATCAAATCTGCCAACTTTTTGAGGTCGTAAACAAAACCAGTGACGGGATCGATGGGGCCGGTTAACTTAACAAGCATTTCGTAGTTATGGCCGTGGTAATTGGGATAAGCGCACTTTCCGAAGACCTGGTGGTTTTTCTCATCGGACCAATCGGGTCGGAAAAGCCGGTGAGCTGCGTTGAAGTGCGATTTACGTGTTACAGAACAAATCATAATCCATCAACAAAGAAAAACAATCAATTGTTTTCTTTTTCCATGGCTTGTTTGTAACGGAATCTTTCGCGGCGACGAATTCTTCTTTTTGTTTTTTCAGCATTGCGAAACCTTAATACCAACCAATTGGGCAATACTTTTTCTTTGATAAATGGAACACTTACCAAATAAAAAGCAAAAACATGAAGGGGACCTACCGGTAAAAATATGTTGGAACTGTCGTTAACCGCAGCTAAAACCAAAGTAAAAATGAGTAGAAAACCTGCGATTAATCCAAATCTGAAATTGCGGGTATTTTGATACTTCCAACGGAGAAAGAGATTGGGAGAAATAAATAAGATCGTACCGAGTAAAATCGATAAAATGGTTTTGTAAATTGGAATTTGGGTTGAAAAAGCAGTGACGAAAGAAAATCCAGCAATGAATAAAACAATCTTCAAAATCAGAAATGATCGATTGTATTCTTTCGCATTGTCTTCAAACCAAAAGATGGACATCAGAAGCAAATAGGAACTGAAATAAAAAACAGTAAAAATGTATTTGTAGTCTTTCTCTTGAACATTGATGTTTTGAATGATTCCCGGTAAAACCATGAGCAAACAGGAAACAATGAAAATTTGATTCACCTTTTTGGAAAAATCGTAGTGGTGAGAAAGGTAATGAAAGGCTACGATTAGAAAACCAGCACCAACAGCAATGCTCGAAAAAATGGAGTCTTTTTCAATTGATTCGAAATATACAGCCAATGCAATAGCCATGAAAACCAGTAAATTTAAAAAACCATTCCTCATAAAATTTCTTTTTCCCGTTCAAATTCGATATGTTGATCAAAAATAAGTCGAAAAGTTCGATGTTCTTTGAAAATTTTTCCGCCAACCATCTCTGCAACTTTCATCATTTTTGGATTAAAATCGCCAATCCAGTTCATTTCTAAAGATTGATACGGCATGATTGGTGTTTTCGCTTTTTCTTTTTCCAAGGTTACGGCCAAGGCCGATTCCATTCCCTGCCCCTGGAAATCAGGCACAATACCAAAAATCACCCCGAAAATTCTTTCCGCTTTTCCGCTTCTCAAATCCCACAAAAGTTTCAGTTTTTGGTAAATTCCGAACTTCCCTTTGTTCTTTCTCAACATGGTATTGATGTCGGGCAGCATCAAAGAAAACGCAATGGGCCGATCCCCATCGAATGCAAACCAAAGCAAACGCTCGTCCATGATCGGCCGAATCGCTTTCATGATGGCCTGCGCCCGTTCCGATGTCATTGCTCCAACATTTTGATGCTTTGCCCAAGCTTCGTTGTAAACCGTTCTAAAATATTCACCGAACTCTTTTAAACGATTCTTCTTCGCCATTTGAAAAGTGATCCTGGAATTGTTCAACACTTTTTCGGCACGCTGTAGAATTACCGAACTTAACGGTTCTCGGGTATCTCGATAGTAAGTAAACTGTCGGAAAAAAAGTTGGAATCCGTAGTTTTCAAAAAGTTCAGCATAATAAGGCGGATTGTAATTGGCGCGGTACATGGGTTCGGAAAAACCGTCCACCAACAAGCCCCAAAAAGCATCGCGCTCTCCTAAATTAATCGGTCCGTCCACCGCCTGCATTCCCTTTTGTTTCAACCAATCGGAAGCCGCATCGAATAAAAGATTGGCGGCCTGCTGGGAATGGATGCATTCGAAAAATCCCAGGCCGCCCACCTGAATGCCATTCCAATTCCGGGTTTTCGGATTAATAAAGGCAGCAATTCGGCCGATGTACTTTCCCGTATCATCCTGCAAAACCCAACGCCTCGCCTCGCCCTCTTTTAAAAGTTTATTCTTTTCAGCATCAAACGTTTTGCTAACATCGCTCTCCAAATGGGGAATCCATACCGGATCATTCGCATAAATGGAAAAGGGAATGTTCAAAAAAACACGCTCCAAGGCCTTGTTATCAACCAAAATCAATTGCATCCAACAAAAATAATACAAGGAACTTGGAAACCCGAATTCGGTTTGTTTAATCTTTTTTTCAAAAAATTAAACAAACGCTTGCAACTTCATTTTTTCAAACTTAGTTTTGTTGAAGATTCCAATTAAAAGGTTAAACAATGACAGCCATCGAATTCAGTCAAAAGTTAGTTGAGCAAAAGCAATCTCTAAAGTCTTACGCTTTATTTCTAACCCGCAACTCTGATGATTCCGACGATTTGTTGCAAGAAACCCTTTTAAAGGCGTTTTCCAATCGCACTCGTTTTGCCCCAGAAACCAATTTCAAAGGTTGGCTTTTCACCATCATGAAGAACACTTTCATCAACAATTACCGCAGAATGGTGAAGCGGAATACGTTTTTGGACTCTACCGACAACTCTTATTATTTAGATTCTGTTTCCCACTCCACCGGTAATGATGGAGAAAATTCCTTCTTAGCTGCCGAAATTGAAAAGGCCTTGGTTCAGCTTCCTTTCGAACTTCGCGAGTCGTTTCTCATGAATTTTCGTGGGTACAAATACCAAGAAATTGCCGATTTCTTCCAAATTCCGATTGGAACAGTGAAGACCCGTATTCACTTAGCCCGCAAGATCCTCAAAAAGAAATTATCCATCCACGGATGGAACCAAGAGGAACCTGCCGGCGTTTAATACTTTTATGAAAAAATTGAACAAAAACATCGCCGTTATCGGTGCTGGTTTCGCAGGTTTATCCTCCGCAGCGTACTTGGCCAAAAAAGGATTTCAAGTTACGGTGTACGACCAACACCAACAACCCGGCGGAAGAGCCCGAGCTGTAAAGCAAGATGGGTTCCTATTCGACCTCGGACCCAGTTGGTACTGGATGCCCGATGCCTTTGAACGCTTCTTCGCTTCCTTCGGAAAAAAACCGTCCGATTACTACCAATTAAAACGATTGGATCCCAGTTATCGGGTTTTCTGGGAAAATAACGAACATTGGGATATTCCCGCCAACTACGATTCTTTTCTTCAACTGATGGAAAGTACTGAAAAAGGTGCAGCCAAAAAAACCGAAGAATTCCTCGAGCAAGCTCGAATCAAATACGAAGTAGGAATGAACGATTTTGTTCACCGTCCTTCCTTATCCATCACCGAGTTTCTCGATATTAAAATCGCAAAAGCGGCCATGAAACTCGATTTGTTGAAAAACATGTCGAGCCACGTTCGCAAATTCTACAACGATTCTCGCATCATTCGACTGATGGAATTTCCGGTTCTTTTTCTTGGAGCCATGCCCGATCGAATTCCCGCTTTGTACAGCATGATGAACTATGCTGACATTAAGTTGGGGACTTGGTACCCCATGGGAGGCATGAGCGAAGTGGTGAAAGGAATGGTGAACGTTTGCGAAGAGTTGGGCGTAAAATTTGAGTTAGGTCATCCCGTTCAACGCATCGAAATCAAAGGGAAAAAAGCCGATGGCCTACTGGTGAACGGTGAGGTTTTTTCTTTTGATGCCGTTATTTCATCAGGCGATTACCACCACACCGAAACCAAACTCTTACCAAAACCTTACCAAAGCTACAACAAGGAATATTGGGAAGGCCGAACCATGGCCCCATCGTGTTTGTTGTATTACCTCGGCGTGAATAAAAAGGTGGAAGGATTGCTTCACCACAATTTGTTTTTCGATTCCGATTTTGGGAAACATGCTCGTGAAATTTACGAAAGTCCAGCATGGCCAAGCGATCCCTTGTTTTATGCTTGCGTTCCTTCAAAAACCGATTCAACGGTAGCACCGGAAGGAAAAGAAAACATCTTCTTATTGATTCCTGTTGCTCCAGGCATGCCCGACACCCCAGAAATTCGAGAAAAATACCTTGAAATATTGTTGGATCGTTTGGAAGCCAGAACCGGTGAATCCATTCGCGATCACATCGAAGTTAACCGTTCTTTTGCTTACCAAGATTTCGTAAGTCAGTACAACTCCTTCAAAGGAAATGCGTATGGCCTTGCGAATACCTTGGAACAAACAGCTTTTTTGAAACCAAAAATGCGAAGCAAAAAGGTTGAAAACCTATTTTATTCCGGGCAACTTACCGTTCCGGGGCCAGGAGTACCGCCTTCTTTGATTTCAGGAGAAGTAGCGGCCCAAGAAATTGAAAAATACTTTGCCTTATGACCGGCTTGAACCTATACCGAAAAACTAATTTCGAAATCTCCAGAAAGATTACTCGGAATTACAGCACCTCGTTTTCTTTAGGAATTCGTTTGTTTTCCTCCGAATTGCGCCCACCCATTGAGGCCATTTACGGATTTGTACGTTTTGCCGATGAGATTGTGGACACCTTCCATGATTTCGACAAAAAGACCCTGTTGGAAGAATTCAAAAAAGACACCTTCATCGCCATTGAACGGGGAATTAGCTTGAATCCAGTTTTGGACTCCTTCCAAAAGATTGTTAATCAATACCACATCGATCACGAGTTGATTGTGGCCTTCTTGAAAAGCATGGAAATGGATCTGGAGAAAATCGACTACCACGAAAATTCGTACACCGAATACATTTATGGCTCGGCAGAAGTAGTAGGATTGATGTGTTTGCGGGTTTTTACCCATAGCAAACCAGGCATGTATGAAAATTTGAAGGATTCGGCCCGCAGTTTGGGTGCCGCTTTCCAGAAAATTAATTTTCTGCGGGATTTGAAAGACGACTATCAAGACAAAGGACGAACTTATTTTCCAGGTGTTCAATTGGGTGTTCATTTCAGTGAAGCCGATAAGCGTGAAATCGAGAAGGACATTAAAAAAGATTTTGATCACGCCTATCTCGGACTAAAGCAACTTCCATCGAGCTCTCGTTTGGGGGTATTAGCCGCATATCGTTTCTACCTCAGTTTATTTCATAAAATTGCCCGCTCGAGTCCGCAAGCGGTGCTCGAATCACGTATTCGCATTTCAAATGTTCGAAAAGCAGCCGTGGTTGGATTGATGGCACTTCGCAATCAGTTCAATTTGTTGTGAAACTTTTTTTGTTCGCTTTCCTCTTTTTTGCGGGAAGTTTAACTGGGCGTTCTCAATCCCTTGAGGAATGCAGAAAGTGGTTCGACCTTGGTATTGAAGACGAATCTTACGCCGAAAAATTAGCCCTATCGTTAACGAAGTGGAGCCAAAAGTCAAGCATTCAAACGGCCTATTGGGCCGCGTCCCAAACGCTATTGGCAAAACATGCTTGGAATCCAGCCACCAAACTTTCGTTGCTCGACGATGCTAATAAGGCTTATGAACGTTGCGTTCTCCAGAATCCAGAATCGATGGAAATTCGGTATCTTCGTTTCTCCTATGAACGAAATTTGCCTTCTTTTTTACAAGCAGGAAACCATAAACAAGAGGATGTCAAAAAAATGATTGCCCTTTTTCGCCAAAATAAATACCGAGATTTACCGGCTTCTTTGGCGAAAAAAATAAGAGACAGCCTACTTTTATTCGGATCTTGTTCAGAAAATGATCGGTTATTCTTAAAATCCCTTTCACTTTGAAAACCTTTACTTACCTGTTCATCATGCTTTTTTCCTTGGCTGGTCCCTTGGCATTGTCGTTTGATGGAAGAGTAAATTTCTACAAAAAATGGAAATTTGCACTTCAAGCTGGGATCATCGTTGCTATCCCATTCGTGGTATGGGACAGCCTATTCACGAAACATTCATTTTGGGGGTTCAATTCCGAGCGCATTCTTGGAATCAAATGGTTGGATTTACCCATCGAGGAAATTTCATTTTTCATCGTTATTCCATTTTGCTGTATTTTCATTGCAGAGCTCCTGTCTTTTTTTAATTATCAATTTCCAGGAAAATTTTGGAATAACCTTTCATTGATTATCGGAATTGGTTTATTTTGCATCGGAATTCGGTTTTTCGACCAATGGTACACCTTGCTATCATTTGGTTTGGGAGGTCTGAGTATCATTGTTCTTTTTTTCATGAAAGCTATCAACTGGAATCGTTTCTGGTTGCTTTACCTCATCCATTTGATTCCCTTCTTGGTTGTTAATGGTTTTTTAACCTTTTATCCCGTTGTTTGGTACAACAATGCCGAAAATTTAGGGATTAGAATTGGGACCATCCCTATTGAAGACACGTCGTATTCATTGATAGCACTTTCATGGAATGTGTATCTGTACGAATTGTTCAAAAGAAAAAAACCGAGTGAAAAAAACTAAATCCAAAAACATTGGCATCGTAGGAGCGGGAATTGGTGGGCTTGCTGTAGCTATCCGTCTTGCGCTGAAAGGAAATCGTGTAACGGTTTATGAGGCAGGAAACGATGTTGGTGGAAAGCTATCCGAATTGCACGCCCAAGGATTTCGATTTGATAAAGGTCCTTCTTTATTTACCATGCCGGGTTTGGTGGATGATTTATTTCGGAAAGCGAAAAAAAATCCAAGAAGCTATTACCAATACCAGCGTTTGGATCCCGTAACCAAGTATTTTTTCGCCGATAAAACCGAATTTTCGGTTCCGTCTGATGCCGAAGAGTTTGCCCAAAAAGGGGCTGATTTTTTTGGAGTTCCCTCAGAAAGCATTTCAAAATTGCTGAAAAGAGCGTCCAAGCAGTTTTACGAAACCAAAGAACCATTCTTGGAAAAACCCATTCATAACTTTTTTTCCATTTTTACCTTAGAGAATATTCCTCTTTTTTTCAAACTGCCTCAGTTTAAAATTTTCCAATCCTTGCATCAAAGAAATAGTGCAGATTTAAAAAATCCGAAGCTCATTCAGATGTTCGATCGATTGGCAACTTATTCCGGATCAAGTCCTTTCGAAGCCTCTGGGATTCTTCAGCAAACAGCTCATTTGGAATACAATTTAGGCGCTTTTCTACCTGAGGGAGGGATGTACAGCATTGCAAAAGCCTTAAAACAATTGGCTCTTGATTTGGGCGTGGAGTTCAACTTCAACTCAAAAATCACCAAAATCAATGTCCATCAGGGTCGCATTCGATCTTTGAAAGTTGGCCACTTGGAACAGCCATACCAAACTATCATTTGCAATGCCGATAACCATACTGCTTACGAATCGCTGCTTCACAATGCCAGTACCCACATTGTAGATGACCGAAAAGAGGAACCGATGTCCTCCGCTCCCCTTGTATTTTATTGGGGAATGAAGGGGTCTTTCCCACAGTTGGATGTTCACAATATTTTGTTTTCAACCGATTACAAAAAAGAGTTCGATGAGCTCTTTCATGAAAATATGGCTCCTCTTGATCCCACCATTTACATCAATATCACTTCCAAAGTTGTTCCTACCGATGCTCCAGAGGGCCATGAAAATTGGTTCGTGATGATCAATGTTCCGCCGAGAGACAAGAAGGACAATTGGTTTGAAAAAAGAGAACAACTCCGCAAACTCATCATACAAAAAATCCAAGAACGATTGGGGATCAATGTTTTGGAGCATTTGGTTTTCGAGGATTCCCTTGATCCTTACACGTTGGAAAAAAGCAACGGCGCCTACCGTGGCAGCATCTATGGAAATCGTTCCGTTGGCGCTTGGTCCATGTTCAAGCGACAAACCAATCAATCGCCCATCAATGGGTTGTACTTTGTTGGGGGCACGGTTCACCCCGGTGGAGGTATTCCTTTGGTTTTAAGTTCTGCAAAGATCACAGCAAATTTGATTCTCGATAAGGATTGATGATTGCTGCACAACCAAAACGCGGAGTACAAGTTCTATTATCTGGAATACTCCAACTTTTGGCTGCCTTTTTTTTCTCATCCATCCATTGGCCAACCCAACAACTTCCCACCCACCGTCCTGTACTTTTAATCTGTAATCACCAAAGTTGGTGGGACGGCATTCTCATTTTCATCCTCCATCAAAAAATTTGGAAACGGCCTTTCTTTGCCATGATGCTTTTCCCTGAACTAAAGAAAAGGAAATTCCTTCGGTTTATCGGCGCTTTTTCCATTCGAAAAAACCACAAATCCATCTTTGAAAGTTTAAACTACACGATTGAGTTACTAGAAAAACCCAACAGTGTGCTCGTCTTTCCCCAAGGTAGATTGGAAAGTCAATTCGTTGCTCCGCTTCACCTCGAGAGAGGAATCGATTATATCATTGAACACCTACCAACTCAAGCCGAAATTTGGGCCCTCTCCATTCACTATTCCATGACCGCTTCCATTCGGGCCCAATGCCACATCTACCTCCAACCCCTAACAGCACGAACTCCACAAGAAGCTGAAGCAGAATGGAATGCGTTTCACCAAAGTTGCATCGAGCAACAAAAACAACAATGGATTTGATCATGCTCATTGCGGTTGCGTGGTACTCCATCGTTCGGTTTGGGGTATCGGTCATGAATTCCTTTTTCCCCTCTTTTCTTCCCCATCATACCGAAGAAAAAGACTTGCCCACCTTGTCTTTATGCATCCCTATTCGGAATGAAGAAAGCCGCTTAGCATCTTTTTTTCATGACTTAACCAACAGCGGCTTTTCGGGTCCCGTGTTGTTTTGCGACGACAACAGCACCGATTCGTCGCTTCAACTTCTTCAAGAATTTGCACAAAATAGACCCAATGTTGCTGTTTTTTCCTCCCCCCCGCTTCCGCCTCTTCATTTTGGAAAACCAATGGCCTGCGCAACCCTAAGCCCTCACATCACAACGCAATACGCCCTTTTTATGGATGTAGATGTTCGAATCAAGCCCCAAGCATTTCGGGATTTGATTGATGCGGCCAGCAACGACCAATCCGATTTACTTTCTGTTTTTCCTTTTCAACGGTTCCGGTTTTTAGGAGAAGAATTGGTGGTTCCGTTGATGTTTCATTTGCTGCTTTCCCACTTGCCGCTTCGATGGATTACCCATCAAAAATGGTGGAGATTCGCCGCAGCAAACGGACAAGTCTTGCTGTTCCGAACCGAATTTCTGCAAAAACACCACCTTTGGAACAAGGTCACTTCCGAAATTATTGAAGATATCAAAGTGGCCCAATGGACCAAAAGATTGGGCGGAAAAACCATCCTATATTTTTCAGATCCTCGAATTTCAACCTTCATGTACCAAGGAAGCGCAGAAGCTCGGCAAGGATTTTCCAAAAATGTTACACATCTTTTGGGAGGATATTTTGGCGCTTTCGCTCACCTTACCACCGCTTTAATTTTCCCCATTGCCCTGTGCTTCAGTCATTTTTGGTGGTGGAACATCGTCTTTTTTGTGCTGGGTTGGATCAGTTTCATGATTAATCTCAACCGAAAGACTGCACTCGTCCCGTTTCAAAGTTGGGTATATTATCCCTTTTATCTCATCCATTTTTACCGAACTTTGTTCTTTAGTTTATGGAACACTACGCGAAAAACGAACACGTGGAAAAATCGAATCATGCCTGGCTAACCTTCCTTTGGTGGTTGTACCTCAGTATGCACTTTTTTGGAATGATTGGGATCAGCTGGGAAACCACTCGCCCCTTCTTTCTTCCTTTAACTCCACTTACCCTTGGTTTGGGTACTTTTTTGGTGCTTTGGCACCTAAAATCGTCCACCAAAAATCTGATTTTATTCTTCATTCTCGCCATTTTAGGGTGGTCGGTAGAGGTCGTAGGTGTTGCAACCGGGAAGATTTTTGGCATTTACGCTTACCAACAGGCCCTTGGCCCCAAAATTTTAGAAGTGCCTCCTACCATTGGTCTTAATTGGGCCATTCTCGTTGTTCTTTTTGCAAGTTTTTTCCCAACAAACTGGAAAACCTTTCCACGAGCTTTGGGAGTTGGTCTGCTGATGACCGGGTTAGACTCCATCATTGAGCCGCTGTGTTGCTTTTTGGATTTTTGGTGCTGGAGCGATGGCGGCCCCGGATGGAAAAACTTCGCGGCTTGGTCTGTTTTAGGAACCCTGATGGGTTGGATTTGGATTTACTTCTCCAACAAACACGATCAATCCTTCCTTTTTAAACGAATGACCTGGGTGCAAATTGCCTTTTTTGTAGGGTTGATTTTGTTGAATTAATCCCGACTTTTCGGGTGAAACTGCTCCAGGGTTTGGCGTAAAAACTCCCGACTAAGGTGCGTATAAATTTCGGTAGTGGTGATGGACTCGTGTCCCAATAATTCTTGAACGATGCGCAAATCGGCCCCGTTCTCTACCAAATGCGTAGCGAACGAATGCCGGAAGGAGTGCGGACTTACTTGTTTGTTGATGCCGGCATTCTGGGCCGCTTCCTTGATGATGAGGAACACCATCACCCTGCTGAGTTGCTTCCCCCTGCGATTGAGAAACAGGAAATCTTCTTGCCCCTTGGCGGGCATTGCTGCCGTTCGTTGAGGAAGATAGTTCGCCAATGCCCGTAGTGATGATGTGCCCATGGGCACCAATCGTTCTTTGTCGCCTTTCCCGGTTATGCGAATCAGTTCCATGTCCCAATTGATCTTGGAAAGCCGAACGTTCACCAATTCCGATACCCGCAATCCGCTTCCATAAAGCAATTCAATCATGGCCACATTGCGGTGCCCTTCCGGTTTGGAGAGATCGATGGTGGCGAGCAGGGCATCGATTTCTTCTACCGTTAACACATCGGGAAGCAGGCGTTCTATTTTGGGCAAATCGAGGTACAAGGCAGGATTATCGGAAAGGTTTTCTTCTTCCACCAAAAAAGCGAAAAAACTACGAAGTCCGGAAATGATGCGGGCCTGACTTTTTCCTGAAATTCCGAGCAAGTGAAGCTCCTTCAAAAAAGCTTGCAGGTGCATTTGCTTTACCGGAATGGGAGACGTTAATGAAAAATGATCTTGGACAAACACGGCTAACTTGTTAACGTCGGCCTGATATCCTAACCAGGTATTGAGACTGAGGGAACGTTCCAGTTTGAGGTAAGCCTCAAATCCTTTCAAATAGGAGTTCCAACTCATTTTTTAGGGATGCATGATGGCCTTCTTCGCCAACAACTGCTCTTCCGTTTCTTTGTGAAGCGCATCGGGAATGCAGCAATCTACCGGACAAACGGCAGCGCATTGGGGTTCTTCGTGAAAGCCCTGGCACTCGGTGCATTTGTCGGGAACGATGTAATACACCTCATCAGAAACGGGAGCGTTCCGCTCATCAGCGTCGTGCTGTTTTCCATCAACAAAGGTGAACATTCCTGCTAAATTGGTGCCATCGGCAAAACTCCAGTCGATGCCCGACTCGTAAATGGCGTTGTTTGGGCATTCGGGTTCACAAGCTCCACAGTTAATGCATTCGTCGGTAATGATGATGGCCATGCTTTCGTACTTTTGTACAAAATTACTCAAGAATCTCCAGCATGGCACCCTCTTCTTCCTCATCTTTTCTAAAAAACAGAATTTCTGCCATTTCGCAGCTTTCTTCTTGGTACAGAACCTTATTGAACGATGAAGATCATCCAGTTTGGTTCCGCTGCTCCCAAGAGAACGCGTTTTTTACCGAAGATTCCATTCGGCTGACCTTAGCCACCTGGGCGGATGCCCTCACCGAATCGGAACTTGAAGAATGGGTGGCGGCCTACCCAATTCCCGAGCAAAACGATCAAGTTGTAGGAATTGTGGCCGCAGGAAACATTCCACTGGTGGGTCTTCACGACGTTCTTTGTGTTCTTTTGGCCGGTTACCGTTTGCAGGTAAAGCCCTCATCTTCGGACCGTTATTTGATGGTAGAAACGTTGCAGTTCTTGGAACAATTGCCCGAGTTTTCGGGACGAATTGCTTGGGTGGAGAAACTCTCTGGGTACCACAAAGTAATCGCTACCGGAAGCAACAACACCAACCGCTATTTTGAGGTGTATTTTCGAAATGTTCCGGCGCTCTTGCGCGGCAATCGGAATTCGGTGGCGATTCTTACGGGAGAAGAAACGAAAGAAGAATTGACCAACTTGGGCAAGGATGTTTTCACGTATTTCGGATTGGGTTGCCGCAGCATTTCCAAATTGTTGGTCCCACGCGGCTACTCGTTCAATGCTTTGTTTGAGGCGTGGGAACATTTTGCGGAGATCAAAAACCATTTCAAATACTTCAACAATTACGAATACCATTTGGCCGGTTACTTGGTGAATCAAGTGCCATTTTTGAGCAACGATTGGGTGATCATCAAAGAAGATGAAAACTGGAGCAGTCCCATTGGAGTAGTGAGTTATTCGGTTTACGACTCTTTGGAAGATGCCCACCAAGAGCTGGAAAACCACGAACAAAAGATTCAATGCGTGGTGGGCCAAGGACATCTTCCGTTTGGAACGGCTCAATTCCCAAAGCTGAACGATTACGCCGATCGGGTGGATACGTTGGCCTTTCTATTGGCATAAAAAAAGGGGTTGACATCGGTCAACCCCTTTTTTTTGATGAACTTGAATTATTCCTTTACTTTTCCGCCTTCAAAACGCTTGGAAAGGTCAAGAACCAAAGCCGAAGCGATAAACACGGAAGAGTACGTACCGATGATCAATCCCATGGTTAAGCTGAAGCTAAATCCACGCAATGCTTCTCCACCGAAGAACAACAAGATAACGGACGTTAACAATACGGTTAATACGGTAATGATCGTACGGCTCAAGGTTGAATTCATCGCTCGGTTGATCACTACTTCTGCATCTTCCTCATTGTTTTCACGCAAGTATTCACGTAAACGGTCAAATACTACTACGGTATCGTTCACCGAGTAACCGATGATGGTTAAGATGGCTGCGATGAAGTTTTGATCGACCTCCAACGAGAACGGCATCACTTTCCAAAGAACCGTGTACAAGGTAACGATGAAGAAAACGTCGTGGAACAATGCCAAGGCAGCACCCAACGAATAGTACCAACGCTTGAAACGAATCAACAAGTACACCCCGATGGCAAGAATACTCCAGAACACCGCTTGGAGCGCACCCCACTTGATGTCATCCACAATGGTAGGACCTACCTTACGAGACTCAATGATGTATTTGTCGGAACCAACAAAGTCTTCTTTGGTCACCGAACCCATGAACGTTTTCAAACCATCGTACACCATGCCGGCCACTTCCTGATCGGCTTCTACAGAATTGATTTCAATCTTTTCTTTCGTAGCGATTTTATAACGATTGGTGAATCCTGCAACGGTTTTCACCTCGGGAGATGATTGAGCAAATACTTCGTTCAAACCTTTACGAACTTCTTCAGAATTGATTTCTTTATCTACAGGAAGTTGAATGGTGTAAGTACGACCTCCTTTGAAATCTACCCCGTAGTTCAATCCGTTGGTGAACAAGGAAACGATACCAATGATGATGAACAAGGAAGAGAAAATGTACATGTACTTTCTCTTGCCCAAAATGTTGTAATTCGCACCGTGGAAAAGACCTTTCTTTCCTTCAGCAATGAAGTTGATCACTTGACCTTTGGCCAACAATTTTTCCATGATCAAACGGCTCACCAAAATTCCGGTGAACAACGATGTTACGATACCCAACATCAACGTTGTAGCGAAACCAAGAATGGGTCCTGTACCAAAGCTGAACAAGATCAAACCGGTAATGAAGGTCGTCGCTTGAGAGTCAATGATGGAAGAATATGCGTGGGTAAAACCGTCGGAAATGGCTTTGGCTTTGTCGGCCGTTTTCTCCATTTCTTCCTTGATGCGCTCGTAAATCAATACGTTACAGTCAACTGCCATACCCATGGAAAGTACGATACCCGCAATACCAGGAAGCGTAAGAACTGCGCCCATGTACGCCATGATTCCGAAGATCAAGGCCAAGTTAACGAACAACGCCACTACTGCTACGGTACCACCTTTGCGGTAATAGAAAATCATGAAGCCCATTACAACCAAGAAACCAAGAACGGAAGACATCAAACCGGAGGAAATGGCTTCTTCACCCAAAGTTGGACCTACAACGGATTCTTCGATAATTTTAGCAGGAGCTGGCAATTTACCCGATTTCAAAACGTTGCTCAAGTCATTCGCTTCGTCAACGGTGAAGTTACCGGTGATGTTCGAACGACCTCCGGTGATGGGTGTATTTACTGATGGGTAAGAATAAACGTAGTTATCCAAAACGATGGCGATGGAACGACCGCGGTCTTCCTTGCTGCGAGGTGCATTGCGCGTGGTTAAATCGGCCCATTTGCGAGCGCCACGGCTATCCATGCTCATGTTTACTTCGTAACCACGGCCCGATTGAGAAATATCGGTAAACGCATCGGTGATCACGCTACCTTCCAATGGAGGTTCGCCGTTCACGGTATTTCTAACAGCGATCAAGTTCAAGAACTTCAACTTGCTGCCGTCTTGCATGTCGCGATCTTCGCCTTTTACGGTCCACAACAATTTCAAATCGCGAGGAAGGCTCATCTTCACTAAATCAGATGCCAACATTGCATTCAAACGAGCGGTATCCTTTGGAAGGGCAGAACCTACAACGGGTCCGGGCATTACTTGCGTACCGCCTTGCCCTTGGAAAACCGCTGGAGCCAAATAGGTGAATAGTCCAATTTCTTTGGATTTTCCATCTTTTCCTTTAGCAACGTTCGCTTTCGCTGCGGTGTCTTTGTTTCCGCTGCTCAACAAATCTGAAGCATTGGTATCGGTGGTTGCAGCGGTAGCGGTAGAATCGGCAGCGCCGGTAACCAAAGATGCTGAATCGGTGGTTGTTTCTTTCTTGTCTTTGTTTTCTTTCTTGGAAATGCCGCGCAATTTTTCGTCAACAGTTACCAAGGTTTGCATGATTTCACCGGCTTCGTAGGTTTCCCAGAACTCCAAACGAGCAGCGGTTTGCAACAGTTTGCGCACACGCTCAGGATTAGAAACCCCAGCTAATTCGATCAAAATACGACCGGTTCCTTGCTGGCGACGGATGTTCGGAGAAACGACCCCGAATTTATCGATACGGTTGTGCAACACGATCAAAGAACGGTCAATCGCATCTTTGGCTTGATCGTTCAAGTATTTTAATACTTCGTCATCGGAAGTAGAAGAACCGATTTTACCGGCGTTGGCACGAATGGCAAACGGGCGGTTCAACGGTTGGTTGGGGTTTACTTCTTTGAACGCGCGAACAAAAGAAGCCACGTAATCTTCTTGAGAATTGCGTTGGAATTCGTTGGCTTTGTCCAAAACTTGCTGGAAATTCGCGTCTTTGGTGTTTCCGGCCAAGGCCTTGATCACATCGCCCACGCTTACTTCCATCACCACGTTCATCCCGCCTTGCAAATCCAAACCAAGGTTCATTTTGGCTTTTTGCAAATCGTTGTAGGTGTACCACAAGAACACGTTTTGATCGGAAATGCTGTCTTTGTACGACTGCATGGCTTTGGCATCGCCTTTGGTGATGGCCTCAATATCCGCATCTTGGGAATTGGCAAAATAGGTCAAACTGAGTCGACCCAATGAAATGGCTACCAAAACAATGGTTAACCACTGAATAAATCGTTGTGCTTTCATATGTTAATTTGATTTTTTTTTGAATGATGATGAGACTCCTTTGAAAAAGGAAATGGGAATTTATCGGAGGTGAAAACCGAAATTAGGGAGCTTGGGAAGGGCGCGCTACGGTGCACAACCGTTGGAACACCACGGATTGATGCGCGCCAAAATGCGGCTTAAATGCTTTCTTGGCTTCTTCCTGATGGAAGAACTGAATTTCTGAAACGATGCCCTCGTTCAAATCCGGCCAATCCAACGACTTTAACATGACCGGAACGGCCGAGGACGATGGCTGAACCATCACTTGAGCGGTCAACTCTTCGTTGGAAGATGATTTTTGTTCTTTGGTTGGAAGGGTTTTGGAGGAAGAAAAGTGCGGGAACGAAGCAAGAGGGATGGACAAAAATAACGTCCAAACCAAAAACCATTTCCACATTGCGCCTTTTCCGTGCATAAGCTTCAAAGATACATTCGTTAAGGCGCAAGTTCCAATGAAAAATTGGAAAAAGTCGATTCAATTTGACCTAAAATTTCAAGGATTTCATTTTTGTCCATGGAGCTAACCAAGGCCATGCGAACGGGCTTGAAATCGGGATATCCTTTGAAATAGTTGGCGTAATGACGGCGCATTTCGAGGATTCCCAATTTTTCATTTTTCCATTCCATGGATTTTTGGAAGTGTTTTCTGCAAGCTTCCACGCGTTCGGCCGTGGTTGGCGGTGCCAATTTTTCACCGGTTTCCAGGTAATGCTTTACTTCTCGAAAAATCCAAGGATATCCGATGCTGGCTCGGCCGATCATGATCCCATCAACCTGATACCGTTCTTTGTACAATTTCGCTTTCTCCGGCGTATCGATGTCGCCATTCCCGAAAATGGGAATTTGAATGCGGGGGTTGTTCTTTATTTTTCCGATGAGGGTCCAATCGGCCTCGCCTTTGTACATCTGTACTCGGGTTCTTCCGTGAATGGAAACGGCGGCAACGCCAATATCTTGCAATCTTTCCACCACCTCTTCGATGTTTTTGGTAGATTCATCCCACCCAAGGCGGGTTTTGACGGTAACGGGAACGGTGCTGCGCTTCACTATACCATCGGTGAGTTTCACCATTTTGTCGACGTTGCGCAGCAGGGCCGAACCGGCATCTTTGCAAACCACGGCTTTTACCGGGCAACCGTAATTGATGTCGAGCAACTCGGGTTTTGCTTCGCAAACCATATCTACCGAACCCCACATGGCCTCTTCGGCACCACCAAAAATTTGGATGCCCATGGGGCGTTCATCGGGGAAAATATCGAGTTTTTGGACAGATTTTGCGGCATGTCGAACGAGTCCCTCGGTAGAGATGAATTCGGTGTACATGAGATCTGCGCCATTGTCTTTGCAAACGGCCCGGAATGGAGGATCGGAAACGTCTTCCATGGGAGCCAGAAGTAAAGGGAACGCGCCTAAGTCGAGGTTGCCTATCTTTGCCATTGAACTGCAAAAATACACTTCATGAGCGAAACCATCGAACGGAAAAACAGCTTGATTCCTTTGGTAGGATTTTTTGGATTGGCCTTGCTCAGCGCCTCCTTGTTTGGTTTCATTGCTACGGCCTTGATGGCGCTGATTTCGGGTCAAGATTTATCCCACTTTTCCAGCTTGAAAAATTACTTGTCAGATCCCCACGCTTCGGTGGAATTTAAAGTGATGAATACGTTTTTCCTGTTTGGTTTTTCCATCTTTCCGGTGATTTTGTACCGTTTATTGGAGCGGGATGAGGTTTTGAAAGATTTGTTAACCTGGAAGCGGTTGAATTGGAAAACCGTGGGTTGGTGTTTGTTGGGGATGGTGGCAACCGGCGTGGTGGTGGATCAAATCAACGGATTTTTAGAGCCGGTTGTAGATGGATGGATGAGTGCCCAAGGCGGTTATTGGATGGAATTGGACCGATCGATGAAGGAAACCTATGCGTTAACGTCGAACATCAGCGGTTGGGGGGATTGGACCATTTCGATCGTGGGGATGGTGATTATTCCGGCGATTGGGGAGGAATGGGTTTTCCGCGGGGTGATGTTTCGGTATTTAGAGCGGATGGGATTGAAGCCGA
The DNA here is from genome assembly GCA_947501265.1 of Bacteroidota bacterium. Taxonomy (GTDB): domain Bacteria; phylum Bacteroidota; class Bacteroidia; order UBA7662; family CANHCV01; genus CANHCV01. Next base: position 51,950 of record CANMVY010000005.1, on the reverse strand, counting down.
ATGCGGTAGTGTGGATTTCTGCGGTCACGTTTTCGGCTTTTCACTTGCACCCAAGCGGATTTATTGGGCGGGTTTTGCTGGGAGCGGCCTTGGGAATGATGGTTTCGAAAACCCGCAACATCGGTTATCCCATTTTGGCGCATGCGTTGAACAATTTGTTGGCCCTGTTGGTGGGTTAAGGTTGTCCCAGACACCGAAATGCCCGCTCCCTGAGGTTCTCGAAGGGAGAATGGTGTCTTCGAGGGCCTCAGACACCATAATTGCCCGCTCCCTTAGGTTCTCGAAGGTGCTCCCTGAGGTTCTCGAAGGGAGAAGGTCGAGTACAACATCGCGGTGGTCGAGTTTCCCGCCTGCTGGCGGGAAGTATCGAGACCCCGCATCGGGAACCGGCCTTCAATCAGACTAAAAGAAACCGGGGACAAAGTCCCACCCCTCCCCAGAAGTAAAGTTAAGGGATAGAGCCGTTTCAATCGTTTCCAATTTTGGAAGGAGAAATTGAAGGGTGCGATCTTGAACCGTTGGTGATGAAAAATTTAGTGAAAATTCCCGATGAATGGGTTGTATTTCCTAACGTGAATAGGGAGGATTCAATTTTTTTACCTCAATTGGGGTAGTTCATTGCATAGCACTTTTCCGAGCAATAATTGCCGTAAATGCCACCTTCGTACAAGGTTTTTCCATCCCATTTATCTCCGCAACGGTGGAATGTTCCTGTGGATCTACCCACACTTCCTCCCCTTCCCGGATTAATTTTAATATCGATGGGTTTGCAGTTACAGTCCATTTGGTAACTCACGTGGATGAGGTTATCGGTGCCGTATTGAAAGGCATCGATGTAAAAAATACCCTCTCCGTCGTACTGCTCATTGGCAATTTCCCAACCGGCTCCTCGAACCAATTTGCGCACTTCCACAATGCAATCTTGATGACCAACGCAGGGATCCACCGAAGCACTTTCCGATTCTTGCGTTGGAGTGACCTCCTTTTTTTGCTCCGATGAAACGGATGTGGACGACTCTTTCTGAGGACCATTGCATTGAACCAAAGAAAAAGATAGAAGGATGAGCGTAAAAAACTTTTTCATGGAATTAATCTTTGAGGCAGCGGACGGAGAAGCCGTGGGATTTATAAACTTGATTATTGCGAAAAACCTTTAGATTGTAGTTTAATAATTCACGAGTAATTGCATTGATATTTGAACTTTGATTGCAAGACCAAATTGGACTAGTATCCCCTTTTCCAATAAAAGTTGAAGGAGTTGTTGGACTAAGATAACCACTAGGAATTGAAGAAAACCCACTACTATTAGTAGCGCCAGTAATCGGAGAATTCCACAAACTATTGGTCGATTTCATCTTGCCGCCAACATCAATACCGCTCCAACCATACGTAGTACAATCCACCGTAGAATCCAAAAACGTCGTCAACGTACACCACTCCCCATCGCTCGGCACGTGCCAGCCGGTCGGACACATCCCTTTTACATTGCCCGAAAATGCTGGACTGGGAGAAGCGGTGTTGCTCGCACCATTTTGGTACTGCACCGCTTCCGCCCATTGGTACAAGCCGCCGTAAATGGCACAGTTGGCCGAGTCGTTGTTGTAGCAGTACTTTTCCAAAATGCTGTTGTTGGTTTGGTCGTTCGCGCCTTGGATCATCGTTCCAACATTCAAATTCTTCTGGAACCAGCACTGGGTGCCGATTTGAACCGTGGGGTAATTCTCCCCGGCATAGTTGACGGATTGTCCGCAAGCGAAGGAGCCGGGGTTGGAGGCGTTACCGCTTCCAGGAGCGGCCACCAAGGTGGGTTGGCCGTTGACCGTTTTGATTTGGTAGGCGTTGCCCGAACTATCCAAAAATTCAAGTGAGCGTTTTGAAATTTCTGCACTCCCAGCATGAAGCGCATACGGCACACTCACGAGCTGCGATGTTCCCAAATTCACCCAAGTGCCGTTTTGCGACAGTTCCGTTTTTAGGTACTTGTTGCGGCCGTTCGCCCAACCAACGCTGTCGAACGTGCCGAGGATGGCGGTTCCACCGCCAATTTGAATCGCAAAATGTCCGCTGCCGTTGGTGGACGCGCTGTGCGACTCCACGTACACGGCCGCACCCGTTGAAGAACTATCCAACACGGAAAGTTTGAGCGAGATCGTTTGGTTCTTCATGGGCTTTCCCAACGAATCCAAAGCGCTGCCTTGGTAGTTGATCAGGCCGGGAACTCCGGCAACAGTTCCGGCGGCAGTGGCACTTGACGAAGTGACCGTGAGCCTTGCTGCGTTGGAAGTGTCGGCCTTGCACGAAGTTGCGATGCAGCGAAACTGAGCACCGTCGATGGTGGAACGCCCTTGAACCGAAAGCGTAGCAGTGGTATCGCCCGAGAAAAGTGCGGAAACGGGAATGTTGATCCAGCCGGCACCGAGTCCCAAATTCATCTGCCACTGGTAGCGGCTGGCAGAATCTACCTGAACCGCAAAGGTGGTCGTTTGCCCTTGGGCCACGGACTTGTTTTGCGGTTGTGCCGCGAACGTGGGCTTCGCGCAAGCGCCCAAATACAATTGCTGCACTTCGGATGCGCTCAAAGCACGGTTGTAGATGGCGATGTCGTCGAGGAGGCCGTTGAACGGCATCACATTGGAATCCCAAAACACATTAACCCCGTCAAAGAAAACTCCTGTTCCAAAAAAAAGGCTTTTTCCATTGGTATAGGTTTGATTAATAAAGGTAGGATCTGACTTTACTAACTGACCATCTAAATAAAAAGACGTTCCAGAATTGCTAACCGTTATTATCCAGTTTTTCCAAAGGTTGTTGGGATGAATTTGACCATAATTAAACAATACTGCTTGATTATTACAATGTCCTGAAATTTCATAGTTATTACCACCTTGGGCAGCATTATCAATTACGATTAAACATGATGTTCCACAATTTCCGTTTCCTCCATATCCGATTAATCCCCTTCCAGAACTTCCTTGACCGATATCATTGCCATAAAACCATAATGAAATTGTTCTTTCACCTGTAGAAAATCCATTACAAGAGGCAGCAATATTTTTTCCACTTCCATCAAACGAATACGCTTTACCGGCATTCCCAAACCGATCCGCAGCCAAGGTGGCGCCGTTCACCGTGCCGTGGTTGCCGTTTCCGCTTTCGTCGTTGGCGTTGCCGTTGAACGGCCACCAACCCACGAGTCCGTTGGAGGGGACGTAACTCGGAATTTGCGCTTGGGCCATCAGGCCGAAGCAAATGAGGGTGAGGGTGAGGAGATGTTTCATCGGTTTGTATTTGAAAGCACGAAAAATGCAAGCAAATATAAACACGTTTTAACGTTTAAAAATCATTCATTAAAAATGAAATAGCGAATTTGTTTTTACAAAAATAACGGACAGGATTTCTGCCTAAAAAGGACGGTGCCTTCAGCTAAAAAATGATTTTGACTGCTCCAGAGTTATTTGGCCTTACTGTTTAAAATCAGTAGTTTCAATGATGGAAATTGATTTTTGAAGAACGAGGGAGTTTGGAATGGTAATAACTTCTCCCTCCTTTGTTTTTAAGTGAATAAAAAAATAAGTAAGGTCGGTCACCTCCCCTTCAAAAGGATAATCTTTATCCAACACTTTTAAGGTGTCGCCAATTTTTAAAGGGTGATTAAAAAACAACAACAAGCTGGAAGTAATATTGGAAAGCAACGACCATTGTGCAAAAAATGCGATTCCCAACGCAGTAATAACCGTTCCAACAAAAACGGCAATTTCACTCTGATTAAGCCCCCAAATGGCCGAAAGAATGATCGTTAATGTAATGAACGAGAGAAGATTCAAAACTTTGATGATCATTTTTCTTCTTCCACGCTACAAATGAGTGTGCTTCAACGAATTGTTTACGATGGTTTTGATGAAGTAATAAACCAAAGCATAAACACCAATTACAATAAGGGTTTCAATGATTTGAATTTTATACAAGGCCATATACGTAGGTTTGATCCATGAGAGTGTTGTGCAAAGATATAGAAACGAAAAGGCCGATAGGTAGGTCGGCCTCTTTCGTTATACCTTTGTGGCATGAAAAACCTGTTATTCTTTTTCATCATCGGAGCAACTTTTACCGCCTGCGAAAGAAAAACTTCGGCCTCCTCAACAGAAAACAACCCATTCCCCCAAGGAAAATGGATCGACCTCACCTATACCATCGATTCCACAACCTTGTATTGGCCGAATAACGCCACCGGATTTGAGCACATCGTCGATTTTCAAGGAATAACGCCCAAAGGATTTTATTACACCTCGTACAAAATGTGTACGCCTGAACACGGTGGAACCCACATCGATGCGCCCATTCACTTCGCAGAAGGAAAATGGACCGTTGATGAAATTCCATTGTCCCAAACAACCGGGGAAGGCGTGGTGATCGATGTGTCTCAAAAAGCGTTGCAAAATCGCGATTACCAGATCACTTCGGAAGATATTTTGAATTGGGAAAAAGAACATGGAAAAATTCCCACCGACGCCATCGTTTTCTTTAAAACCGGATACGGAAAATTCTACCCCAACCGAAAAGAATACTTCGGAACCGACCTCAAAGGAGAGGCCGCCATCCCCCAACTTCATTTTCCTGGAATCGCTCCAGAGGCGGCCCAATGGATCGTAGATCACCGAAAAATCAAAGCCTTCGGCCTCGATGTGGCCAGCATGGATTATGGCCAATCCACCGATTTTAAAACCCACCAAATCATGCTAGGTCATCAAATTCCCGGATTTGAAAACGTGGCTCACATCGATCAGCTTCCCACCAAAGGTTTCTACGTGGTGGCACTTCCCATGAAAATTGGCAGAGGTTCCGGTGCCCCACTCCGACTCGCAGCGTTTATTAAATCGTAATCCGTGAATCTTCCTTCCCACATTCAACAGCATTTTTCTCAAATTCCCGAATTTGATCTTGAAGCATTTGAATCGCTGGAAGCTGGAAATTTTCCAACAAGCATTCGATTAAATCCAGGAAAACTAAACGTCTCCCCTTACCAAGGTTCCAACATTCAGCACGAAGCATCCGCTTTCGTGTTAAACGAGCGACCGAATTTTGGGAACGATCCTCTTTGGCATGCCGGCGCGTATTACGTCCAGGAATCGGCTTCCATGCTGGCCGGAGCCATTGCACAACAGGTGCTTTCTGATCATACCCAACCGCTTGTTTTGGACCTTTGCGCAGCTCCGGGTGGGAAATCAACCCACCTCGCTTCCGTTATTCATCCGCACGGTTTTTTGGTTGCCAACGAAGTCATTCAATCTCGCCACAGCATTCTCAAAGAAAACCTGAAAAAATGGGGCTCCGATGCTGTTGCTACCACCCAACGGGATCCCGAATGGTTTGGCGAACAAACACCTCATGCGTTCGATTTCATTTTGGTAGATGCGCCTTGCTCGGGCGAAGGCCTGTTCCGGCGAGACCCCAAGGCGATGGAAGAGTGGAGCGAAGCCAACGTTAACCTGTGTTCTGCCCGTCAGAAACGCATCGTGATGGATGTTTGGGGAGCTTTAAAACCGGGTGGATTCCTGGTTTATTCGACCTGTACTTTCAATCGAGCGGAAAACGAAGACAATGTAGCTTTTTTTGCTGAAGAAACCGGTGCGGAAGTGGTTACTTCCCAATTCGAGTTCCTTGCACCGGAACGGATCAACGCCGAAAAAACGGGATTTCGTTTCACCCCGTATTCCGGTCCTAATGAGGGGTTTTTCTTGGCTGTATTGCAAAAACCCGAGGAATCGTTGAAAAGCAAGAAAATGGGACCAGCGAAATGGAATGAAGTGAAGTCGGAAAAATTCCCTTCATTTCTATCCCAATTCAGCCTGAATGAAAGAAAAATCATCGAAACACCGGTTGGATGGGTTTCTGTACCTGCGGAATTTCTTCCACTCATCCATCACCTAAAGCCGAGCAGCTGGGGTGGCATTTTAGGTACAATGAAAGGAAAGGATTTTATTCCTGAAGAAACTTCGGCATTATTGCTGGGATTTCAACCCGAAAATGCCCTAGAGTTGGACCTTGAGTGGGCGCTGAAATTCCTTCAAGGAGAAACCCAACTCCCGCTTTCGGGGACCCAAGGGTGGAAAACCATTACGTACCAAAACGTTCCCTTGGGTTGGGTCAAAGAAATCGGCAACCGAATGAACAATTACTGGCCTAAAGGCTGGAGAAAACGTTAGTTTTCAGGACCAACCATCACCAATTTATACTTCGCATCACCCAAATATTTCTTTCCAATCGCATTCACTTGCTCAAAAGTAAGTTTCTCTAAATTGGATAAAAACAGCTTTCGTTTTTCAAATTTATAGCGCAACGGATTGTAGAAAGACAGCAAGGCAGAAGGCGTTTCCAAGCTCAATATCTGGTTTTTGAACTTCATCACGCTCGCATCAAAATCAGATTTGGAGAATCCTTTGGTGGCCACATCGTCCATCACTTGATCTACGAGGGCGGCAGTGGCCTGAGCCTCTTTGGAACGAACCTGGGTTTTGATTTGAAAAATATGACTCACCGAGGTGGCGATGTATTGCGAGCCGATTCCGTAGGTTTTCCCTCCTTTTTCTCGAACCTCCCGAAACAACATGTCCGAAAAGATGTCGTTGGCAAGGGTGAAGGCCAAGGCTTCTTCCGATTCTTGAGCGGGCGCATTGCCGCTGAATACCAGCATGGTTTGGTCGGCGCCCGTACGCGTAACCTTTTTCACTTCAACCGATTTGAACGCCGGTTGAGGTAGTTTAACCGTATTGCTTTGGGCATATTTTCCTTGCCAACTTCCCCAAACCGATTCTACCAAGGCTTTGGCCTGGGCTACGTCAAACTTTCCGCAAAGCACCAAGGTTGATGTAGATGGAGCCACATTGAAGTCGTAAAATTCTCTCAATTTTTCGGGTGTGATTTGAGCGTATGCCTCGGCCGAAGGGTAACGTCCAAAGGGATGGTCTTTCCCAAAAATCCACTCATCAGCACTTTTATCGGCTAATTCACCAATATCCATGCGATTGGGGTTATTGAACGTCGAAAGCTGATCGGTGTATTGCGATAAATACTCAGGATCGAATTTGGGTTGGGTAACGGTTTGGAAAAGGAGATCCATTCCTTGGTTCAATTCTCGAGTTAGGAATTCGGCTGTCCAAGTCGTAAAATCTGCGCCAGCGCTGGCCGAAATATTCGTTCCCAGTTTGAACAACGCTACTTTTTGATCGGTCGCCGAATACTTTATATTTCCCATCAGGGTCATGTTCGCAGCAATATCGGAGAATTCGGTTTGTTCTGGCGTTTCATTCTTTTCTCCCGAGTTAACGACCAATTGAACGGCAACGGCATCAATTTTTCCGTAATTCAGAAAAACCACTTTCAATCCGTTCTTTAAGGTGTACGTTTGGTATTCGGGAATGGGTTGCTGGGCCCAGCTCCATGCTGCAATGCTCCAAAAGAGGAGGCTTATTCCTAATTTTTTCATTCTTCTTTTGGTTTATAATTGATGAACCCCATTTTTCCAGGTCCGAAATACGCAGCAGCCACCCGTTGTAAATCGGCTTTAGTGACTTTCTTTTGCATTTCAAAATTGCGGTACATGGCCATGGGATCTTTGAATTGGAATTCCGAACCACCGATTACATTGACAACATTTCCCAAGGTGTAATACTGCTGTACCATTCCTGCTTCCACGTTCGAAAAATAATCGGCAAGTTCTTGGTCTTCGGGTCCGTTTTCAATGAATTCGTTGATTTCGCGCTGCATCACTTTCTTCACTTTTACGTTTCCTGGGCCAGCGCGCATCAACAAATCAATGGTGGTGCGGCAATCAAAAACCTCGCCTCCGTTGTCGGTATTGAAAAGCCCAAAAATCAACTTTTGTTCGTCAACCAAGGTGCTTTGCACTCGAGAAGTAGGATTGTTAAAAAGCAAAGAGGCGCAAACGTTGAAGGCCGCATAATCGGGATTACTAGTTCCTGGGCGATTTGCGATGAAGGAATAAATCTGAAGGGGAACGTCCAAGGTTTTAGGTTCTTCAAAAACGGGCATGCTTCCCAAACCATTCGGAGTTGGAGTTGGAGCAATAACGGAAGGTTTGGCATCTTTAAAAGCTTTTTCTGCTAAAAGAAAGGCCGAATCTGCAGAGATGTCGCCACCAACGATTAAAAATGCATTATTTGGGGCGTAGTACTTTTCGTGAAACGCCTGGCATTCTTGGGTGGAAAACTTCAAAATCTCTTCCAAATAACCAATAACGTCAACTTTATAGGGGTGACCAGCCGGGTAAAGTTGCTCGTGCCGATCGCTTTGGTAGCGTTGAGCCCAGCTGTTTCGCCCGTTTCTCAATTCTTCGCCCACCACTTCGCGCTCTACATCCAACACCTTTTGGTCGAGAATGAGGTTACTCATGCGATCAGCTTCCATCAAAAGCACCTTTTCGGCGTACTGTTTTGGGATTTGTTGGAAATAAACCGTGCGATCGAAGGTGGTGTATGCATTCACCTGTCCGCCCATTTTCTCAATTTCATGGATGTACACATCGCCTTCACCTTTGAAATTTTTGGATCCTCGGAACATCATGTGTTCAAACAAGTGAGCCATTCCGCGCTGTCCAGGGATTTCATCCTTGCTTCCCACCCGGTACCACACTTGGATGTTCACCATGGGAATGTCGCGTTTTTCAATGGAAATCACTTTCAATCCATTGGAAAGGGTTTTGGTTTTTACCGGGTAGGGAAATGTTTGCCCAAATGAGGCAAGAGCACTACCCAAAAGGGTTAAAAAAAGAAAGGTCTTCATGATTTTTTAAACACTCGTTTTAGGATTTCGGTTGTTCGTTCCAAGGGATTATTTCGGATGGCGGCTTCTTTTTCGGCTACATATACGAACAAACCCGCCATGGCTTTATCGGTAACAAACCCGGGTAAATCGGTGGTTACAGGCGTTACCAGTGGAATTTTATTGTAGATGGAGGCAATATCGGTCCAGTATTTGGTGGCATTCACTTGCTGAAGGGCTTTTTCAATTTCGGGTTGAAAGGCCAATCGAAGTTCGTTGGAGGTGGTTCGTTGAAGGTAATCGGTAGCTGCGCGATCGCTTCCTCGAAGGATGCCCATGGCATCTTTCAAGGTCATGCTCGTGATGGCTTTGATGAAGATGGGAGCCGCTTTTTTGCAGGCTTCTTCGGCTGCTCGGTTCATGGAAAGGGTGAAATCGTCGCACAATTTATTCATGCCCATGGAACGAAGTTTGGATTCGACTTTTTTCGCATCTTCCGGCCACAACAACTTGATGGCATCATTGCGGAAAAATCCGTCGGTGGCCGAAACTTTGGCCGCTGCGGCTTCCGCACCCTTGGAAAGGGCTTCCTTGAGTCCGCGGCCAACTTCATCTTCGGTCAGCGGCTGATCGATCTTTGGTAATCCAGGAATTTCTTTGGGGAGCGTTAATTTGGGAGGAGTAAACTTGGGTTGGGCCGTGCATCCAACGGAAGCTCCAAGAATAAGCAAGAAGGCAAATTTTTTCATGATGGAAAGTTATGCCCTGAAAACGAAAAAAGCCCTCAAAAGGAGGGCTTTTTTCTAAAAATTTGCATCGGTTAATTTTTGATCCATTTGTAGGTTTTTCCATTGACCTCTACGAAATACAAACCAGATAAATCCTTTTACTGGTTCTTTTGAAAAAAGCGATCCACGGATTTAAAAATAGCGGGATGAACATGCAGGTCGGTTCCATTGTTGAGGTAATGGTTCAGGCCCGCTAAATATTCTACCTTTCCTCTGGAATTGGCCCATTCTCTTGCCTGAGCCACATCTTTATCGGTGATTTCAAAATCCTTATTGCCGTAAATGGTAAGGGATGGAACTCCGCATTTTTTGTACTTCATGCCAGAATTCTGAGCAAGGAGCATCAATCCTTTCCAGTATTTCGGGAATTGCCCGGCCACCAACTCACCCGAGCTGATTTTATTCCTTTCTACCTCATCCAAAGTGGTTTTCATGGATTTCAGAGCTTCTTCCATGGCCTCTGGATCTTTATCACCGCAATGGTTAAAGGTAAATCGAATTTTACTTTCCAACGATTCTTCCAATGAACGAAATGGCATCCCATAGGTAATCACATAGTCGATATCGTTTCTTTTTTCAGCAATTTGATAAGTGAGCCAGCCGCCAGATCCAAATCCCCACAATGCAATCACGTTGGAATCTACGCCTTCTTGGGATTTGCAAAACTGAATTCCTTCGTGAATGGTTTTCAGTTCGTCCGTCGGAAGCTTTAACGTTTGGTCTTCATCCACAAAATTCACGGCATTGCGGTCGTACCGGAAAACTGCAATTCCTTTTTCGGTGTAATGATCGCTAATTTCTTTGGAGATTCGAATGCGTTTTCCCTCCAAATCGGGGTACAAACACACCAATTCGGGATCTTTGATTTCGAGGGATTGATCTTTCCCTTGAAGCTCCAAAAAAGGAACCAAAACCAAAAGAGGAAAAGGGCCGTCTCCATCAGGAAGTGCAAGAATTCCTTCGTGGACTTTGTTGCCCACCGTAAAAACGACTTTCTTTTCGGTTCCCGCGTGGGCAACCAACATCATTCCTAAAAATCCAAAAAAGAAAACCAGCTTATTCATTCGGAAGAACGGCAATGCACTTTAATTCGATGGCAATGGGTGTGGGCAAACAGTTGATTTCCAACGTTGTTCTACAAGCTTGAACATCTTTGAAGTATTCGGCCCAAATTTGATTGTACACCTTGAAATCGCGCTCCATATTGGTTAAGAAAACGGTTACATCCACCAAATCTTCCCATTTTGCACCGGATGCTTCCAACACCTCCCGAACATTTCTAAAAACGCTGTGAACTTGGGTGGCCATATCGTAATCGATGATTTTTCCTTCTTCGTTGTAGGTGGCGCCAGGGATTTTTGGATTCCCTTTTTCCCGTGGTCCCACGCCAGAAAGAAACAATAAATTTCCAACACGGCGGGCGTGGGGATACAACCCAACCGGCTCGGCCGCTTTCGAAGCATGAATGATGTTTTGTTCGTTGTTCATGACGTAAAATTAATGGTGAAACTCCGATGAAGCGGTCATCTCCCCGGCCAAAATGGTTTGAAATTCTTTCTTGAATGAACCAGAATCGAAGGGCCCACGACCCAAGATAAACATGGATTTAACCAAAGCCGCTTCCAAGGTAAGATCCAATCCTTCCACCACTCCAATTTCAGAGAGTTGACGTCCGACCTCGTAGGTATCTTGAACAACTCTGCCCGACATGCATTGGGTAATGTTTACAATTACTTTTCCGGAATTGGTTGCTTGGCGAAGCGCATTCATAATTTCTGGCTCACTTGGCGCATTTCCACTGCCGTAGGTTCGCAAAATAACCACATCCCAGTGGGGAGAGGTTGTGAGCGGCAAAACGTGGTTTTCTCCCATGCCTGGAAACAATCTTAACGTAGCAACCCGATTGGAGAAGTTCGATTTTTGGATGGAAAAAGAACCCACTGCTCGGTGAAAGAAATCTTGATGAAAGCGAATGTGGGTTCCTGCTTCTGCCAATTTAGGGAAATTGGGAGAAGAGAACGCCTCAAACCGATCGCTGCTCTGTTTAATAGATCGGTTCCCTCGAAACAAGGAATAATCGAAATAGATGCACACCTCTGGAACAACAGGAAGTCCCATCGCCTCGGCACCTGCTATTTCCAAAGCCGTTAAAATGTTTTCTTTGGCATCGGTTCGAATATCGCCAATGGGCAATTGCGCACCGGTAAAAACAACGGGTTTGTGAAGATTCTTCAGCAAAAAACTCAATGCGGTGGCCGAAAAAGCCATGGTATCGGTACCGTGTAAAATCACAAAGCCGATGTGTTTTTCGTATTCCCGTTCAATCACCTCGGCCAACTCGTTCCAAAGAGGAGTTTTCAAATTGGAGGAGTCGATCGGTTTTTCGGTTGCCCAATGAGAAAGTTGAAAGGGTAACCGTTGCAACTCAGGCAATAATGACTCAATTTGTTCGAAATCAAAAGGAACCAAAACGCCGTCATGATTCCTAACCATTCCAGCGGTTCCTCCCGTGTACAAAAGAAGGACCGAATTATTTTGAGGGCTCGCCATGGAATAAAGATAGGGCATTTTCGGTGGTCATGGAAGCGATGCGCGAAAGGGGTGCACCGGTTGTTTCCGACAATTTTTCGGCGATGTGCAACAAAAACGAGGGTTCGTTTCGCTTCCCCCGATGAGGCGTTGGAGGCAAATAAGGTGCGTCCGTTTCTAAAACGATATGAGAAAGAGGGATACTCGCTACCACTTCCGCAAGTCCGGCTTTTTTATAGGTTACCACTCCTCCAATTCCCAAAAGCAGTCCAAATTGAATGGCCCGTTTGGCTTGTTCCGCTGTTCCAGAAAAACAATGGAAAATCCCTTTTAAAGGACTTCCCTGGAATTCCTCTAAAACCGAAAAAACTTCATCAAATGCTTCCCGGCAATGAATGATGAACGGTTTATTCCTTTCTATCGCCCATTGAATTTGAGTCCGAAAAGCGTGTTTTTGTTGTTCTAAATTATCTTTTCTCCAGTACAGGTCGATACCAATTTCTCCCACCGCAACAAAATCTCGTTGATCCCAATATTCCTTCACGATGGCCAATTCTTGGGTTGGATCGTCGCCCACCGAACAGGGGTGAAGCCCCATCATGGCAAAACAATGCTGAGGGAATTCCGCTTCCAAATCCAACATGGCTTGGTGGGATTCTGAATCGATGGCGGGCAGGTATATGCGTTGAATATCCTGCACCAACGCCCGCTTCAAAGCTTCATGCCGATCATCCTTAAATTCTTCCGAATACAAATGGCAATGCGTATCAATCCAAATCATAACGGTAATGCTTCAAAATGAAATCCTAGTTTAGAAAAGTGTTCCAATACCATCGGTAAGGCAATTTTAAGGCGAGGGAATGCTTTCAAAGAATCGTGAAACACCACAACATCTCCGTTTTTGGCTTCCCGAATTATTTTGTTTCCACAGTATTCTCCCGATTTATTTTCAAGGAAATCGTAACTCATCACATCCCACATCACCAATTTCGATTGTTGAACCACTTTTCGGTATTGAATACGGGTTAAACTGCCGTAAGGTGGACGGAAAAATGGCGATTTCACCAACGCAGCACAACGTTGAATATCATCAAGATACGTGTGCAAATCTGTTTTTTTTCCCATGATATGGGTAAAAGTATGATTCCCAACTTGATGACCGTTCAACAGAACGTCGTTATGAAGGGATGGATGTTTTTGAACGTTTTCGCCAATAACGAAAAAGGTAGCTTTGGCATTCCATTCCTTCAAGGTGTTCAACACCCATGACGTGACCTCAGGAATGGGACCATCGTCGAAGGTGAGGTACAAGGTTAGCCTTGATTTAACCGGAGGTCGGTAGGCCTTTCGGTACCAAATTCGGATGTAAGGCGTATGGCGCAAACAGGGTGATTATCGTCCAATAATGCTTCTTGCGATAACCAATTTCTGAATTTCAGAGGTTCCTTCGCCGATGGTACACAATTTGGAATCGCGGTAGAATTTCTCTACTGGAAAGTCTTTGGTATATCCGTAACCGCCGAAAATTTGAACCGACTCCACCGAATTTCTCACGGCAACTTCAGAAGCATAATACTTGGCCATAGCCGATTCTTTGGTCATGGGCAAATGGGCATTTTTCATTTCAGCAGCTTGGCGCGTTAACAATCTTGCAACCTCTAATTCGGTTGCCATTTGGGCCAATTTGAAGGAAATAGCTTGAAAAGTAGCAATGGGTTTCCCGAATTGCTCGCGCTCTTTGGAGTATTTTATGGAAGCTTCGAGGGCTCCTTCAGCAATTCCCAAAGAAAGGGCTGCGATGGAAATACGTCCGCCATCCAAAATTTTCATTGCTTGGATGAACCCATCTCCAACATTTCCCAATAAATTTTCTTCTGGAACGCGGCAATCTTCGAAAATCATTTCTGCGGTTTCGGAAGCGCGCATTCCTAACTTGTTCTCTTTTTTTCCGGCTTTGAACCCTGGAGTTCCACGCTCTACAACAAAAGCAGAAATGCCGTGGCTGTCCAACAATTCACCGGTACGTACCAAAACCACAGCAACATCCCCAGAGATTCCGTGTGTGATCCAGTTTTTTGCACCGTTGATAACCCAATGATTTCCGTCTTTAACGGCGGTAGTTCGCATGCGAAGCGCATCTGAACCGGTATTGGCTTCCGTCAATCCCCAAGCGCCAATCCACTGACCGGTTGCCAATTTGGGCAACCACCTGCGCTTTTGTTCTTCATTTCCAAATTGAAGGATGTGTCCGGTACAAAGCGAATTATGGGCAGCAACAGACAATCCAACCGAACTATCTACCTTGGTAATTTCAATGATCGCACGAACGTATTCGTGGTATCCAAATCCTGCTCCACCGTATTCTTCGGGAACCAAAACGCCCAATAGACCTAGTTCACCCATGGCTTTCATGGTTTCAACCGGAAATACTTGGGCTTCGTCCCATTCCATAACGTAAGGGCGAATGTTTTTCTCGGCGAAATCTTTGGCCATTTGGCCTACCATGTTTTCGGTTTCGGAAATGGAAAAATTCATTTTTTAAATTTTAAGGAGCAAATATACTTCAAAAAGACGCGGTTTTCATAATTCGAAATGGAGGTAAGGTGTTAATTTTTCGGGAATATCTGATCGAATTCCTTTGATTTTTCTCACGGCATCCATCGAAGTAAAAGGCCCATGTACTTTTCGGTATTGAACGATGATGTTGGCCTCTTTGTTTGTGAGGTATGGAAACAATTTTAACTCTTCTGCCGAAATGGTATTCCACGATCGAGTCTGAATTTTTTGAGGGTCGATGTGAATTTGTGGAAGAATTTTCTGAAGGAGGGTAGAATCAATTCCAAATACTTCCAGCAATTGTTGGGGATGATAAAAACCGCCCAAACGGTTTCGGTAATTAACCAATCGGTGCGCTAGGGCGGGACCAATTCCCGGCAATCCTTGCAACTCGAAACTGTCGGCCTCATTGATTTCAACCATCACCACCGGTCGAGGCGGGGCTTGCCACTTTTGCCGAATTCGCTCTGTGGAATTTTGAAGAACAACGTGTGGCAAAAGTTGCGCCCGAAACGATGGAGGCAAGATCGAAAACCGTTGCAAATCTTCGGGCTTTCTAAAAATGAATCCTCGGCTTCGGGCTTTGATCCATTTCTCAACCACCGGTTTTGGCAACCCCATTTGCAGAAGAGAATCGGACGAAATGGTATTGGGGTTGAACGGAAATGGCCGCAATGAAATGGTCGAAAACCTATTTTTATGCGGATACCGTTCCATCCCGGTTTTGTAGTCTTGAACCCGAGACGAATATGGAACGGTTTTCTGGGGTTCTTGCATCGGCTCCAATCCTTGTTCGGATTTCGGTAAAAATCGAAGTGCACACAACGCCATAAAGGTTACACCAACGGCCATCATTCCCCTTCGTTCCGACTTCCCCAACCAAATTCCTTTTGATCGACTCATCCCATCTTTTTAGGTTACCACTGTTTTTCCATGACTGCAATTCCCTCTTCGAACGAGTGCGGTGCATAACCCAATTCGGCCGCTGCTTTGTCCAGAATAAATCCGGTAATGGGCGGCCGTTGAGCCGCTTGATTCAAGGTAGAACTGGAAACTTGAACCACGTTTTCCGTTGAAAGATGGAAATACTTGGCGACCCGTTCAACCAATTGAAAAATGCTCATAAAATCCTTTCCGCTGATATTGAAAACCCCTTGAGCGTTTTTTGTGGCTGCCAAAAAACAACCCATGGCCAAGTCTTCGGCCAAAGTAGGAGTGCGGAATTGGTCGTTCACCACCGAAATGCTTTGCCCTTTTTCCAAAGCTCCTTTGGCCCACAAAACGATGTTGGAACGCGACATGTGCGGAGTTATTCCGTACACCAAAACCGTTCTTAAAATGGCATGAGGCAGGGTTCCAGCTTTCACCACTTCCTCGGCTTTCAACTTGCTCTCTCCGTAAAAACTCAAAGGATTGGGCTGATCCTCTTCCCGGTAAGGCCCATTCTTCCCATCGAAAATAAAATCGGTGCTCACATGGGTGAGGTGAATGTTTTGGGCAGAACACCTTTCCACCAAGAGTTCGGTGGCGGTTACGTTCAAGGACCAACATCCCTCCCGATCGGTTTCGCAGGCATCCACGTTGGTCATGGCTGCGCCATGAATCACATGGGTAGGTTGAAATTCTTGAAAAACAGATTCCATCGAAGATGCAGAGGTAACGTCCATGGTACGGTAATGCTCCGACGGTAGGGACGGATTTCGGTTTTCTCCCACCCCTGTTGCGAGGAACGAAATTCCTTTTTCCATCAAAAGAGCCGATAACTTTTGGCCCAACAATCCATTGCTTCCAGTAACGAGTATTTTCATGGTTCAAAGATCGGAGGAAATTGTAAAATTTGGGAACCGAATGAGCACTCAAAACAGCGTTTGAGCCTGCAAAAGTTCTGGTACAAGTACACCTGAGTTTGACTTTCTCCCAGGTTTTTTGCTTTCAACGGTGTAGATTGAAACACCTTGGTTACAGCGTTTTCTTCGGCAGGAAGTCGTTCCAACCACTTCCATGTTCCGTTCTTCTCGAACTCATGCCCAACGCGTTCAAAATAAGCAAAACGGAAGGGCACAAACACATTCGCCAGCAGGATTTGTTTGCTTTTTTCGCCCAAAGTAGGCGAATGTTCACCGGTTTCTTTTCCCAATCGGTAGTGTTTGCTCCAATAATCTGGTGGTGATGCCGATAAAAGAGTTAGGCACTCTTTTTCGTTATTTGCACCCAAAACCGACCCAAAGAGAGAAGGCGATTGGTTGAGAATTGCGGCCAGTTGAGCGAGTCGAAATTCAGGAAAGTTTGAAGGCCGCAATCGGGTGTTTTTCCAAGGATAGGGCGATATTTTTCGGAGCTGAAATGCAATTTGCAAGTGCAAAAACATTGCCCGCAACGACTTGGAGTATTCATCTTGAGGATCGTCGAGAAACCGACCCAAACCCAGCAACAAAGCTTCCATGGCCAAGGAGTTTCCTTGCAATCGGGGAATCAGAGCCATGGGAATCGCTTGAAAAATTTCGGCAAACGGTTCGGAATGATGATGAAACCCCCAGGCCGAAAACAACCGCGCCAAAAAGGCTTGTTCCCAATTCCCTTGTCGTTTCGCAACCCCCTGGAAAACCAAATCAACCCGTTCCTTCATTTGCCAACGCCTCAATTCCATCCAGCCTTCCTCCTTTTGGGGGTTGCTCAACCGACCTAAATGGTTCCTGCACGACAAGTGATCTGGATTTCTCATCCAATGCGTCCATACATTCCACGCTTGCGGCAATACCCGATCTCGAAGAACCAATTGGGGCGGAACCAATCCATCTTCACAAACCACAAGCCCTTGGTCATCATCGATCACATGCAAAATCACTGAATTATATGCCGCATCTCTCTCATGTCCATGCTCAAACCATTCCGCACTCCGAACATGAATCTCAACAGCACCAAGGGCCAATTGGTTTCCAATCCATACCCTGGCACCCGAAAAATCAGGTCCAAATCCGCGATTCCATTCCCCCGGACGTTCTACACGAATTGCACGGCCATCGGTGGTTTTTAAATCGTCCGAGTTAAAAACCTGATGCAACCAAACCCACTGAAGAAACGCCTCTGGAAATTTCATGGCACAAATTTCAAGCGGGTCAATTCATTTATCCGTATACGAAACGTTTATAAACGTTTACAAACGGATAAAATCAAATAGATTGATAATTTTGTGGTAGGTTGGAGGGCGCCCCGACATTCGTCGGGATAAAGTAAGGGAGGAGTGGTGGGTCGAAGATCCCGAAGAATTTCGGGACCGCAATTTTCTTAAAGTTCCGATATTTTTTCCTTCCCATTCTTTCCTTTATTTTGCTTGAAGGGCGCCCCGATATACGTCGAGATAAAGTCACGTCGAAGGGAGGTTCCTGAGTCCAATCGAAGGGCGGAACCGAATGCTTCGTTCTTCGAATTGAAAAAAAGAACATTCCACGAATATCATCTACTAATCTCTTTTCAACTTCCTCATATACTTCCACCCTACTCAAAACCATTTTTATTGTTCACCCGAAGCAATCCAATTTTTTTCCCCAGCTGCCTCTGCTAATCCACCTAAAAATTCCCCTCGCTTCGAATTTTCCTCATAAATAAATAGCGCTTCCTGATTTTTTTGCCATCGAGCTCTCGACCAAAAAACCAAGGCTCTTTGGTTACTTCGATCATCGAATTTCATGGGAATGCTGGAATTCTTTACGACCGCATCCCACTCGTTTTGGGCCATTTTCCGAGCTTGTTGGATGCTCCAAACCTGACTCAATCCGCCCACCAACAATAATCCCATCAACCATTTTTCTGAAAGGCGGGATCGTGCGGCCCAAACAGCAAAAACCAGAGGCGCCCCCCACTCCAACACCATTCCTGTTCGGTTTTCCAGGGGCGACCAATGCAATAATGCCATGGCCAGGATCATGAGAACTTTGAAAACGCCAATCAAACCTAACCATTTCCATTTGGAATCTTTCATCCCCAAAAACAAGCCCAAAGAACCAAGCCAAACGATTCCTCCGAGGGGATCGGCAAAACCGGAATTGGACCGAAAATGCTCCAAAATTTCAGCGGCCGAAAAGGTAGATGAAAAATGAAACAGATCGCCCCAATCGGCCGAAAATCCGCTGTGCTGAAACAGGGAGTAAACCAACGTTCCCGACAAAATTTGAAGGGCAAAAGGCCCGGCTTTTCGAATTTGAACGATTCCAAAAACCAAGGGCAACAGCAAGGTAATCACCCCCCCAAATCCCAGCAAGGCTCCCATTCCTACGGCTTGTTTCCATTGCCGGGCCACGGTTTGATTCCATTGCGAAAACCAAACGCCACCCAACAACCAAACCCAAACGTACCACTGCCCGTCGGTGGCGGCCAATAACCCCAAATCGCTGCAGGCACCCAGCATCAACCACGGGAAAAACCATTGCCGCCTCTCTTCACTTTTGTTGAAAAAAGATCCCCAAACCCCTGCTCCGATCCACCAAAGTAATAAATTCAACAACCGGGGACCCCACCAAACCGAACATCCACACACCCAACTCCACAAAAAATGCAACGGACTCGGGCAAT
Organism: Bacteroidota bacterium; assembly: GCA_947501265.1. Classification (GTDB taxonomy): domain Bacteria; phylum Bacteroidota; class Bacteroidia; order UBA7662; family CANHCV01; genus CANHCV01. Next base: position 32,730 of record CANMVY010000005.1, on the reverse strand, counting down.
ACCCTTCGAACCAAGCTTCGGAGAAGTTCTCCAACGGAATTTGCCCGAACATCAACGGAAACACCTCGTCGCCCCGCATAGGAAAGGCAAAAACCCGGTAAACTTGAAGCGCCATCAATGCACCCAAGGCCACCCAACCCCACTTTCGGGGAATCAAAGGAGTCTTCTCCACCACGGTTTCCGATTAAATTCCAAATACGTTGTCATTTGCCCGCCAAAACTCTTTTTAAACTGAGCAACGGTGGGCAAATTCGCTCCCAACAAATCTACTTTTTTAAATCCTAATTCGCGGTACTGTTCCAATATTTTCACCATCAACCACGTGCTCCACGGACGGGTTTCGGGGTGAGTACCCACAAAATACGTGAAGGCCCAACCATCACTTCCTTCCACCATCAGTTGAACGGCCTTCCACTCCCCGTTTTCTCGGATTCCCCAACTCGTTAACCGTCCTTTTTTCTCCAAACCCTTCCACAAACGAACCAAACAAGGCCACTCCTTTTCGTCAAAATACCCCTTTCGTTTGGCCGTTGCTTCCAATAAAATCAAAGCATCTTCCACCGTTGTAAGTTGAGCGAATTCGGCCGATTTGGGAAATTTCTTCATCCGTTTCACCACTTGTTCATCGAAGAAAAAGTCCTTCTCTACATCCACCACAAATGTTTTTTTCTCTTTAATGGAAAAAGATGGATGAGTGAATCTTTCTTCTTCCAGCAAATGAAACGTGTTTTTGGGAACGGTAGAAATAGGAAGATGCGCAAAGCGGTAAGGAAACGATTTAGGAGAAAATGGTTTCCCATTTTTTAGAAGATGAAACGGATTCCCCTCCGCAACTTCCAACCCGAACGCTAAAGCGTATTCGGTCACAAAGTCGGAAAGCGGGAAATGGCGCATGCTTATTTTTGATGCGCCTCGATGGCTTTGCGAACGCTTCCGTGCTCCAACAACAACGATTGGGCATGATCATACGGAATGTGAAGCGTATCCATCACCATTTTGGTACCTCGATCCACCAATTTATTGTTCGACAATTGCATATCCACCATTCGGTTGCCCACCACCCTGCCCAAACGAACCATCACCGAAGTAGATAGCATATTTAAAAGCAGTTTCTGAGCAGTTCCGGCTTTCATTCGGGTAGATCCTGTCACAAATTCAGGCCCAACAACCGCCACCAAGGGAAAATCGGTGATTTCCGCCAATGGACTTCCGGCATTGCAGGTAATTCCTGCCGTAAGAATGCCCATGGCTTTGCATTTTTCCACGGCACCCAACACGTAAGGCGTGGTTCCACTGGCCGTAATGCCCACCACGGTATCCAAGGGACCAATGGCGTGTTCTTCCAAATCCTTCCACCCTTGTTCCCGATCGTCTTCGGCGAATTCAACCGCTTTCCGAATGGCTGCGTCGCCTCCGGCGATCAGCCCAATCACCCAACCGTGGGGAACGCCATAGGTAGGCGGACATTCGGAAGCGTCGACGATTCCGAGGCGGCCGGAAGTGCCGGCACCCAGGTAAAACAATCGGCCGCCTTGTTGCATTCGACCAACCACTTCCTCTACCAAAGCAGAGAGAATGGGGATGCAGGCACGGGTGGCTTCTGCCACCTTTTGGTCCTCCCGATTGATGCTTTCCAACAATTCGGATGAGCTCATTTGCTCCAAATTCTGATAAATGGAAGCCGCTTCGGTAGTTTTCATCCTTGCTCCTCCATCAATTTTTTAGCGAATTTTTGTAGGGATTTCGATACCTCTCCTTGATCGTCAAATTTCACAAAACCCCGAAAAGCGACAACGGTATGGTCTTCTTTGATTTCCAACACCGAAGTCGAAGCGATCGGGTCATTCAATAGTTTTTTTTCGGCAGCTGCCCATGCTAGAAAAGCTGCTTCTACTTCATCAAAAGAAACTTTATGAGGAAGAAGAACTTTAAATTCAACGCGAATTTGTCCGTTAGAACTGTGGTTGATGATGGTTCCGTTGGAAACCGCTCCATTGGGAAGGATGACCGTTCGGCCATCAGACGTTTCGAAAATGGTATTGAAGATTTGGATGGCCGTTACTTTTCCGGTTTCTCCCGAAAAAGTGATGGTATCGCCCACCCGATAGGGTTTGAAAAACAAAATCAACACACCCCCGGCGAAATTGCTCAACGATCCCTGAAGAGCCAGACCAACCGCCAAGCCGGCAGCTCCGAAAATCGCCAAAATGGACGAAGTTGGAATGCCCACCATTCCTGCAACGGTGATAAAAAGCACCACTTTCAGGGCTACCCCAATGATGGAATTGAGGAACGTTTTGAGGGAAAGGTCCAACTCTCTTTGCTCAAACGCTCGCGAAATGATCCGCCTAAGTTTTCCAATAAGCCACCATCCAAGAACAAAGACAAGGAGCGCTCCAATCAATTTGGGAGCCCAAATGGTGAGTTCATTCAAATAGAAGTCGAACGTTTCTTTCATAATTCAGGATAAAGCGGAAATTGTGCCGACCAATCGTTAACCGATTTTTTGAGGCTCGATAAGGCGGCAACATCGTTGCGATTCATCAATGCAGCATCGATGAACTGAACGACTTCTTCCATGTGTTTTTCGGTTGCTCCACGACTGGTAATGGCCGGCGTTCCGATGCGAATGCCGGAGGTAACCATGGGACTTTCCGTATCGAAGGGAACCATGTTTTTATTGATGGTGATATCGGCTTGGATGAGGGCGTTTTCGGCTTCTTTCCCGGTGATGCCCTTGTTTCTTAAATCGATCAACATGAGGTGATTCTCCGTGCCGCCGCTGATCATTTGGTATCCCAAATCGTGGAATTTCGCAGCCATAGCTTGGGCATTTTTGATGACCTGATGGGTGTACGTTTTAAACTCATCGGTGAGGGCCTCCCCGAATGCTACCGCCTTGGCGGCAATGACGTGCTCCAAAGGCCCTCCTTGCGTTCCCGGGAAAACCCCAGAATCCAACAAAGAAGTCATGGTGCGCGTGGTTCCTTTTGGCGTTTTAATGCCGAACGGATTTTCAAAATCTTCGCCCACCATGATCACGCCTCCCCGAGGTCCGCGCAAGGTTTTGTGCGTGGTAGAGGTAATGATGTGGCAATGGGGAACTGGATTGTTCATATGCCCTTTGGCGATCAACCCGGAAGGGTGGGAAATATCGGCCAAAAGGATGGCACCCACTTCATCGGCGATCGAACGGAGGGTAGCATAATCCCAATCACGAGCGTAAGCCGATGCCCCGCAAATGATCATTTTGGGTTTTTCCTTTTTGGCAATATCGCGAACTTTTTCGAAGTTGATGGTTCCTGTTTCGGGCTCTACGCCATAGAAGGTCGGACGGTACAATTTGCCCGAAAAGTTAACGGGTGAGCCGTGAGTGAGGTGTCCTCCATGACTCAAATCAAATCCGAGAATGGTGTCACCCGGTTTGAGGCACGCCAACATGACCGCTGCGTTGGCTTGCGCCCCCGAGTGAGGTTGAACGTTGGCCCAAGAAACACCGAAAAGTTCTTTCAACCGATCGATGGCGATTTGTTCCACTTCATCTACCACTTCACAACCGCCATAATAGCGCTTTTTGGGCAAGCCTTCGGCATATTTGTTGGTAAGGACCGAGCCCATGGCTTGCATCACCTGGGAGGAAACAAAATTTTCAGAAGCAATGAGCTCGATGCCGTGTCGCTGGCGTTCAAGTTCTTTTTGAATCAAGTTAAAAATGATCGAATCGGTTTTCATAAAATCTTTTTAAGCGTTTTCTTCATAAATCGATACCAAATGAACCAAGGTCTCGACGGCTTTTTTCATATCGCGAACCCCAATCCACTCGTGTTTGGAGTGAATGGCTTGCATACCGGTAAATATATTGGGGCATGGCAAACCCAGGTAACTCATTCGACTTCCATCGGTTCCGCCGCGAATCACTTCCCGAATGGGGGTAATTCCAGCGCGGCGAATGGCGGCTTCGGCATGGGCCACAATGGAAGGATGTTGTTCCACGATTTTCCGCATGTTGCGGTATTGTTCTTTGCGGATGAACGAGACGGAAGCTTGGGGATGACGATCCACCACTTTTTTCGCGAGGTCCATCAACTTTTCACCGTGGGCCGCCAACAAATCATCGTCGAAATCGCGAACGATGAATTCGGCATACGCCCGTTCGGCGATGCCACCGATGGTGGTGGGATGCACAAACCCCTGACGACCTTCTGTGGTTTCGGGTGACCATTCCAACTTGGGAAGTTCCGCCAGAATTTCTCCTACAATTTTCAAGGCATTGACCAAGGTATTTTTCGCATACCCCGGGTGAGCAATCACCCCGTCGACCGTGATCTTTACATGATCGGCGCTGAAGGTCTCGTCTTCCAACGAGCCCAACTCGCCCCCATCCAAGGTATATCCGAAATCTGCGCCTAATTTTTTCAAATCCAACTTTTCTGTTCCTCGGCCCACCTCTTCGTCGGGCGTAAACAAAATTTTAATGGTTCCATGTTTCACCTCGGGATGGGTCATGAGGAAATGGGCCAAATCCATGATCTCTGCCACTCCGCTCTTATCGTCCCCGCCCAAAAGGGTTGTTCCACTGGCGGTGATGACTTCATTGCCGATGTGCTCCAGCAAATACGGATATTTTTCGGGAGTGATGATTTGAGCCGCATCATCGGGAAGAGCGATGGAGCCGCCCTGATACGCATGTAGCAGGGGTTTCACCCCGGTTCCCGAACAATCTGGGGCGGTATCAACGTGGGAACAAAAACAAATGACCGGCACTAGTTTGGTGGTATTGGACGGAATGGTCGCGTAAACATATCCATGCTCGTCCATGTGCGCATCTTCCACACCCATGGCACGAAGTTCCTCGGCAAGAAGGGAAGATAGGTTTTTCTGTTTTTCGGTACTGGGAAAGCTGGATGAATTGGGATCGGCTTGGGTATCGATTTGAACGTACCGAAGAAATCGTTCCACCACGGTAAAAGAATAGCTCGAAAATAGGCTAGAAATCATGTTCAATATTTTTTGTAAAGGTACTTGAAAATGCCATCAATCTACAAAAAGAACGGGGTAGAGTTTGTGGGTTTTCTCGTAATAGGAACTGTGGGAATACACCCACCATAACGCCCCAGAACCGTCTTTCACCCATTCCGGGTGCTTCAATTTTTCGGCTTCAAATTCGGATTTTAAACTCGGATGTTCTTTCAACCATGCCACGGCTAAATCTTCGAAAACATAATCGGAAAAATACTCTTTTTGCTGAAGAATGGGATCGAAGAAACCCCAGGCGAAGTAACTGTCGTTGGCTCGAGGGTGCAAGGTTTCCATCAAAAGGCGGGCGGTAGAAGCCGTGCATTTGATAAAACAGTCGCCCGCCCGAACCGATTGCGTTTGGATGTTCCATTGAACAGATATTTTGGAATGAAGGTAATGCCCCTCGTACGGCGATTTCCCCGTTTGAAAGTCCACGATTCTGGCCATTTTACCCAACATCACCGTGTCTTTTTGAATCCATTTTACCGACGAAGAATCCAAGGCCTGGGCCAGAGGAACGATTCGTTCCAACACCTCATTCCACGCAACAGGAATCACAAAACCCGAAGGGACCAAGTCGGAGTCGGTGGCGTGGGCGTAGGCATAATTCGAAATTTTTTGGGTCCACGTTTTGGATCGATTGTACCTCAATCGGGGTGCGCCGGAAAGTTCACTGGGGATCATTTCTGCTTCGTATCCGGTAAATTTCAATTCCTCCTTTTTGCGGTAGTCCACGGTCCAATTGAACAAAAAGTGTTGCTTAGGACGAAGTTGATGGGGTGAAGGAATGGAATCGCGCTGATCCAAAAGGGCTTGAATCCCAGCTTCCAAAAAGGCATACGTTGCATTCACTCGATCTTCGAACGGTTTCAGCATGTGCGTTTCGATGGTGTAACCAGGAATATCGAGCACGGAAGTGAATCCAGTGGCAAACCGCGGACCTTCCACAAAACAGGTGATGCCCGAATCGGGGGTTTCTTGCAAGGTGTTCACATAGGGAACGGTTCCGTACTTGGATGGGATTTTTCGAAGAATGGCCGGAGTGAGCGACTCGTGCATCCATGTTCCCCTCTGGCTATTCATTTTATTCCATTGGGTTTCGATGTAGGTGAGGGTTGCCGGATAATCGGCTCCGTTGGAGGTATGCGTATCAAAGAACAGCTGAGGCTTGAAGTAAGCGATGAAACGGGTTAGGCTTTGGGCTTCCCGAGAATCTTGCTTGATGAAATCGCGGTTTAAATCCAAGTTTTTCGAATTCCCTCGGAAGCCGTATTCGGCGGGTCCGTTTTGGTTGGCCCTGGAATGGGCACTTCGGTTCAAGCTCCCGCCAATGTTGTACACCGGAACGATGGCTAGCGAAAACCGCTCTCCATTCTTCCATTTTAATCGGCCGGTCAACACATTTTGGGCCAATCTCATGGAGGCATTGATGCCCTCGGGTTCACCGGGATGAATGCCGTTATTGATCAAAACCCGAATTGGGGAAAGATTCGAAAGCTCTTTTCCCAAAGGTTCTTGAAGTGGAGGCACGATAAGAAAAACACGAAGAGGGAATCCAGCATCGGAAGGACCGAGGGTTTCCCATCGGGTAATGGTAGGATATTGCTGATGGAGTTTATCGTAAAATCCTACGATTTGGGCGTAAGTTGGAGTCGTATTTCCGGCGGAAAACGGATCGAAAGGTTGGGCCTTTAAGCCAAAAGAAAAAAAGAAGAAAAGAAGAAAGCCGATTATTTGGCTTTGATGGGGATGCGCACTTGCGACATGTCCCACATCATGGAAAGGGTGTAATTTTTCCCGTCGGGATCGATTTTGATGGTAAAGGGTTCCCATTCTACATCTGTTTTTTGGGTTTTCACATCAAATCTACACAAATCTTGTTCAGAATCGTAATCGAAAGAGCCCCATAATCCCAATTGCTTGGAAACGATGATGGTCCAGGAGTTGGTATGAGGAATGGCAAATAGCGAGTAGGTTCCTGCTGGAATTTTCTTTCCTCCCATGGTGATGGGTTTAGAAACCGTTAATTCAGTTGCTTCATTGGCACCCAAACGCCACAACTTTTCAAAGGGAACCAATTCCCCAAAAATGGTCCGCTCGTTTTTATGCGGCTGGGAATAAACAACCTTGATGTAGGTGGTTCCAGCATTGACCTTGGCAATGGTTACTGGAGATTTTCGAGGAGCAACTGGTCCTTGAGCAAAGGCCAATGTTCCCATCAAAAGAAATAGAAATCCAAAAAGAAAACGCATCATCCAAAAAATTTAGCGACTCCGGAGGGACTCGAACCCCCAACCCTCAGAACCGGAATCTGATATTCTATCCATTGAACTACGGAGCCAAATCGTGCCGCAAATATACGGCTTATTGCCCAAAATTTTGAGCGAAATCTCCTATTTTAGGAGTTTTCGATCCATGTAAAAGGTGCCAAAAGGAATGAAACTGGAAACAAGTAGAAACCATACCAACGTCAACAGTTTCCATTGGTGTTTGCGGGCATAAGTCACGCTGAGAACCAAAAAAGCAATGAAAAAGATTCCGTGAATTTGACCGATCCACTTCACCAAGGTGGGATCGTTCATGAAATATTTTACAGGAACAGCAATTCCCACCAATAGCAAGTAGGAAATTCCTTCGATGGCTGCCATAAACCGCAACCGTTGGCGATCGTTATTCAACATTCGTTTGGATTAAGGGAATTTAGGGAATTTTTTGAAATCGGGCTTTCGTTTTTCGAGGAATGCCTTGCGTCCTTCCTGAGATTCTTCGGTGAAGTAATACAACAAGGTTGCATTTCCTGCCAATTCTTGAATTCCGGCTTGACCATCCAATTCGGCATTCAATCCCATTTTAATCATGCGCAAAGCCAACGGACTTTTATCCATCATCTCATTGCACCATTGTACGGTTTCATCTTCCAATTGTTCAAACGGAACAACGTGGTTCACCAATCCCATATCCAACGCTTGCTGAGCAGAATATTGGCGGCAGAGGAACCAAATTTCTCTTGCTTTTTTCTGACCAACAATTCGTGCCAAATAGGAAGAACCAAATCCGCCATCGAACGAGCCCACTTTCGGTCCGGTCTGACCGAAGATGGCGTTTTCTGAAGCGATGGAAAGATCACAAACCACTTGCAAAACGTGTCCGCCACCAATGGCGAAACCGTTCACCATGGCCACCACCGGCTTGGGGATGGAACGAATCAATCGCTGCAAATCCAAAACGTTGAGGCGAGGAACGCCGCTTTCGTCTTTGTATCCGCCAATGGTCTTGATGTTTTGATCTCCACCTGAGCAGAAGGCTTTGTCGCCTGCTCCGGTGAGGATAACGGTATAAATGTCTTGACTTTCCCGGCAAATGACCATGGCATCGCACATTTCCATCACCGTTTTGGGGGTGAAAGCGTTGCGGTAACGTGGTCGGTTAATGGTAATTTTTGCAATCCCTTCGTGGTATTCAAAAAGGATTTCGGAGTATTCCTTAATAGGTGTCCAAATTCGTGTTGTAGCCATCTTCTTCGTGATTTCGGTACGCAAAAGTACTCTCCAAGGCGGAATCTTCTTCCACTTTTGGCGAATAAGATTCTGAACGATGGGAACGGGTAGGCGCATTGTTGCCCCGACGGTGAATGGATTTGATGTAATTGTTCAATCGAACCAAGTACTGTTCAATCTCTTCTTGGTAATATTCGAATGTTTCGAGTGGAAGAAATCCTCTAGACAATGCCTTTTGAAGCAAGGTTTTTGCCACCAGCACTTGTCCTTTGCACTCGTGAATATGTTTGAGTTTTTCCGCACTTTGGTATTGCCCGTAACCTAAGGATAAATGAACGGCCCAAGCGTCGAATGATTGACGCGTTTGGTTGCGAATTTCGGTTGCTTCTCCGTCCCAATCTTGAGTAAGTTTCCAGATTTCATCGGCCAATTCCATGGCCTTTTGATACACTTGTAAGTCTTCTAAATTCATGCGGTGTGTTTTTCTCAAAAGGGTGATGTTCAGGAAATTGGAATTCCCGAGTCGCCTACTTTTGGAAAGAAACCACCAAGAGCCTCAAAGGTTTGAGGGTGATGCAAAATTTTAAAATGTCCCAATTGATGGGTGATGTACAATTTGGAGTTTTTCCATCCTTGATGGATGAATTCGGCATTTTTTAAAGAAACCTGATCGTCGTTCTCGTCGTGAATGATCAACCCATCGCACCAAATGGTTTGGGAGAGGCTGGCTGCGGATACGCTTTCGAGGGTGGTGTTGAATTTGTTTTCGGTGTACTCCATAGTGGTGGCTAACAAATGGGAGCTCCAACCTAATTTTTTCCCGAATTGAGTCATGGCATCGGCCACGGAAGAAGGAGCGGCAATGGTAGCCAATTGGAAAAATCGTTGCCCCATGGACTGAGAGAGGATCAGCGAAGCGCCGCCCAAACTATGGCCGATGGCCATCACCATGTGAAATTCTTCCTGAAGGAAATTGATCGTTTCTGAAAAAGCCAAAAGGGAACAGGTATTTCCTGTGCTTTTTCCGTGGCCCGGCGCATCGAAACTGATGGGGTGATACCCCCGATCGCGCAACCACAGCGCCAAGCTACCCATCTGGGTTCCCCGTCCGCTCCAGCCGTGCACCAACAAAATTTTTGGACCTTTTCCACCCCAATCGTACACCGCGATGCGGTGATTCCGATGCTCCAGAAACAACTTTTTGCCATGCTTCATCTGCTCCTTTTCTTTGGGATGTTGTTTCATGACAAATGGAGTCAAAAACAACCGCAAGGCCAAAGGCGCCATCAACTTAGGGAATGGACGACCCAATCCTTTAACCAAGAGAGCAGCAAAAGCAAAAAACAGAGAAGGAGGATTCATGCAGTGGTTCAAAAGTACTCGTTCCAAACCAGCATTCATGGCCCAGAAATACCGCCTTAACAAACGGTGGAATTCTTTAACGATTCTTTGGAAGAACAAAATCCCATTTCGGTTAGAGAATCATTTTTTATTCCCGCCCTTCATTTGTATTTTCGAGCCATGGAAACAGTTGTGAGTGGGATTCGCTCCACCGGGCGATTGCATTTAGGAAATTACTTCGGAGCATTAAAAAACTTCATTACCATGCAGCAAGAAAATCGCTGCTACTTCTTCATTGCCGATTATCACGCCCTCACGACCCACCCCGATCCCAAAGCCTTATCGGCCAGCGTTCGGTCGGTCCTCGCCGAATACCTCGCCTGTGGCATCGATCCCAACACCGCAACCATCTATCGCCAAAGCGACCTGGTTGAAACCTTCGAATTGTACCTGGCCCTCAACATGCAAGCCTACATGGGCGAGCTGATGAAAACCACTTCATTCAAAGACAAAGCGCGAAAACAACCCGAAAACGTAAACGCCGGCTTGCTTACCTATCCCGTTCTCATGGCGGCCGACATCCTCATCCACAAAGCCCACAAAGTGCCCGTTGGCAAAGACCAAGAGCAACATTTGGAAATGACCAGAACCTTTGCCCGTCGATTCAATCACTTCCACGGAATGGATGTTTTCCCCGAACCTGTGGCCTACAACTTTGGCAAACAACTGGTAAAGGTTCCAGGACTCGACGGAAGTGGAAAAATGGGGAAAAGCGAAGGGGAAAACAACGCCATTTATTTGGCCGATGCCCCCGAAGTGACCCGCAAAAAAATCATGCGGGCATTAACCGATCAAGGGCCAACGGAACCGAATTCCAAGCCGCCCGTTTTCATCCAGAATTTGTTTACCCTCCTGGGCTTGGTTTCAACCCCTGATGTGGTGAAACACTACAAAAAAACCTACGCAGATTGTTCCATCCGTTACGGAGATCTCAAAAAACAATTGGCCGAAGATACCCTCGCATTCATTGCTCCCATTCGCGAACGAATCATTGAAATAGAAAGTGATACCTCTTTGATCAATCGAGTTTTGAAAGACGGAGCCGAAAAAGCCCGCGAATCATCCTCTAAAACCCTGCAAGAAGTGCGCGATTTGTGGGGATTCAAACCATTTTAATCAACGAAAACCATGCACGTAGCCATCGCAGGAAACATCGGAGCCGGGAAAACAACCCTCACCCGTTTGCTCGCCAAACATTTTCAGTGGGAAACCCAGTTCGAAACGGTTGACGATAACCCGTACTTGAACGATTTTTACAACGACATGCAGCGTTGGAGCTTCAACTTACAAATTTTCTTCCTGCACAACCGCTTCCAACAAATCGTTGATATCCAAAAATCAGATAAAAGCGTTATTCAAGATCGCACCATTTATGAAGATGCTTTCATCTTCGCTCCCAACCTCCACAGCATGGGATTGATGAGCACCCGCGATTTTACCAACTATAAAAACTTGTTCGACACCATGAGCGAGTTGATCTCCCCGCCCGATTTGATGATCTACCTCCGCGCATCCGTGCCAGGATTGGTCAATAACATTCAGAAGCGCGGACGAGAATACGAAGACGGCATTCGCCTCGATTACCTCAAACGATTGAACGAACGCTACGAGGCGTGGATTTCTACTTACGATAAAGGAAAAGTATTGATCATTTCCGTGGATGAATTGGATTACGAACGAAACGAAGAACATTTGGGATCCATCATCTCTAAAATTGATGCCGAACTAAACGGATTGTTCTAATGCCGATGAACTACGAAGCCAGTCGGGCATTCGCCCAACAAATGGACCGCGAAGATCCCTTGGCCCATTTCCGCGACCGTTTTCACATTCCCAAATTGCACGGTAAAACGTGCATCTACCTCACCGGAAATTCGTTGGGCGCCATGCCAAAATCGGCCCGGGAATACATTGAAACAGAACTGAACGATTGGGCCGAAATGGGCGTGGAAGGTCACTTCGAGGCCGTTCGCCCGTGGAAACCCTACCACCATTTCCTCAAAGAAAAAGCCGCTCGCGTCGTTGGCGCCATTCCCTCCGAAGTGGTGGTGATGAATAACCTCACCTCCAACCTTCATTTTATGATGGTGAGCTTCTTCCGCCCGCAAGGAAAACGAACCAAAATCGTTTGCGAAGGCGGAGCTTTTCCGTCCGATCAATACGCCCTCGAAAGTCAACTCAAGTTCCACGGACTCGATCCCAACGAACACCTCATTGAGTTGCACCCCAGAGCCGGCGAACACACCCTTCATTTAGAAGATGTTTTGAATACCCTCGAATCCCACCGCGATGAGATCGCATTGGTGATGATGGGAGGAGTGAATTACTACACCGGTCAATTTTTCGATCTGAAATCCATCACCGATAAAGCCCACGAAATTGGAGCTGTTGCGGGATTCGATCTGGCCCACGCTGCCGGAAATTTGCCCTTGCAATTGCACGATTGGAACGTGGATTTTGCCGTTTGGTGTTCGTACAAATACCTCAATTCTGGCCCTGGCGGCACCTCGGGATGCTTTGTACACCAACGCCACGAGAATAACCCCGAACTCCCTCGCTTTGCTGGGTGGTGGGGACACAAAGAAGACGAGCGTTTTTTGATGAAAAAAGGATTTATTCCGATGGTGGGCGCCGACGGTTGGCAGTTGAGCAACGCTCAAATTCTGCCGATGGCCGCCCATTTGGCTTCCTTGGAAATTTTCGACGAAGTAGGCATGAACCGTTTGCGGGAAAAATCGCTGAAGCTTTCGGGCTTTGCGCATTTTTTATTGAATCGCGTAGCTACCGAGTTTCCCAATGCGCAAATTGAAGTCATTACCCCCGCCAACGAACATGAACGCGGATGCCAGGTGAGTCTTTTGGCGGGTCCTCGAGGCAAGGAATTGTTCAATGCCCTACATGCCAAAGGCGTCCTCACCGATTGGCGGGAACCGAATGTGATTCGTTTCGCACCGGTGCCTTTGTACAACCGCTTCGAAGAAGTGTTCGAGGTGTACGAGGTGATGCATGGGATTTTAGCAGAAGGATAAAAAAAGGGGGCCGATGCCCCCTTTTTTCTTAAAACTTAATCACCGCCGAATGGGGCCTGCCGTGCACCAACACGAACTCCTCCGCAGCTCTTAGATTCAATGCGCCATCTTGAAACAGCTGAGCTTTGCCAATCATGCGAGCGACCTTTTCGGTTTTGATGCCCGAAAAGTCAACCTCGCAGATCTCGCGGGTAGGAAGGAAAATGACTTCGTAATACACCACCCGCCCTTGCGGATTCGATTTCGAAATTTGCATCACCGAGTTGTAATCCCGCAAATTGATGCGCATTACCTTGTTGCCGGAAAGATCCCACACATCGTAATGGCAATCCACCGCACCAAATCCGCAATCGAATCTTTCAATTTTAAAGGCATCCATACCGTTTACGGAGGCGATGTGAGAATCTTCGTTCCATTCCACCTCGGTTTTTTGCGCGCATGCTACGGAAACAAATAGTACGAAAAGAAAAGAAAAAAGGATCTTCATAATTTTTGAGCTTTAAGCAGCACATCGGTGCCGAAAAACAATTGGGTTGATTTTTTAAAACTATCGGTTAAATCAGAAACAAAAAATTCATGGGGCTCTGTATTGGATTCCGCAAGCAAATCGAGCTCGGTGAGGGTGTTTTTCACGTGTTCTGCAACAATTTGAGCCGTATCCAACACCACAACTTCTCCTCCAAAATAATCGCGCACCTCGGAAGCGATGAGCGGATAGTGCGTGCAGGCCAAAGCGATGGCTTCGATGCCCTGCAACACCGGATCGCTGAGGTAGCTTTTCAAAACACCTCGGCTAACGTCGGTTCCGGCGAAGCCTTCTTCAATCATGGCTGCGAGGAGAGGCGTACTTTTGGGATGCACTTCCAAGCCGGCAGTGGGTTTCAACTTCTCTTGGAAAATACCGGAAGAGATGGTGGCTTTGGTACCAATGATACCCACGTGTTTGAACTTCTTCTGTTGAATAAAATCCACCACGGGATCGATGACGTTGGTTACGGCAACGCCGTGGGTGGCACACAGGGCTCGAACGGATTCGTAGGCTGCGGCCGAAGCCGAATTGCAGGCAATCACCAAATGCTTGATGCCTTTTTCTAAAAGAAAGAGGGTGATTTGTACGCTGTATTCGGTGATCAGGGATTTGGATTTTTCCCCATAAGGCAAATGAGCGGTGTCCCCAAAGTAGAGGAACCGCTCATTCGGTAAGGCCTTCGCCATTGCGCTGGCCACGGTTAATCCGCCAATTCCCGAATCGAAAATTCCGATGGGTTGTTGGGGTTGAACCATTTTATTTTTTCCCTCCTTTGGCTGGAGCTGGTTTATCGGTAGCCGGTTTAGGATCCGTTGCAATTTTCAATTTCACCTTTACTTTGTCGGAAAGATCTTCTGAATCTTTGGCGTAAAGTAAAACGCCTACAGAACTATCGAAAACGTAGGTGTAACCGCCTTCTTTGGCCACTTCTTCAATGGCAGCATTGATTTTATCTACCAATGGTTTCAACAATTCTTGCTTTTTATTCTGAATATCTTCGTTGGCCAACGATTCGAATTCTTGCATGCGCATTTGAAGACTTTCCACGTCTTTGCGTTTCAATTCCAACAACGTTTTGGATGTTGCTGGGTTTTTGGACATGTTTTCGTATTCGCCCATTTTGTTTTCCAACTCTCCCAAAAGAACCTTGTAATCGTCTTTGATTTGCTTGTCGTAATTGATCAAGGAATCCTGAGCGAGTTTATATCCTGGAAGAACAGCAATTAAATCGGAAGAATTCAAGTGGCCTAATTTTACTTGGGCGAAAGCACCGGTACTGAAAGCGATAAACGCGAGAATAATGAGTTTTTTCATGTTATGATTGAGTTATTTTTTACCTGCTATTCCCATCATTTCCAACACCTCATCGCTTTTATCGAATTTGGTATTGGAATACAACATCAACAATTCTCCCGATTTATCGAACACGAAATCGTATTGTTTTTCGCGAGCCAATCGTTGAACGGCATTGTACACCTTATCTTGAATGGGTTTGATTAATTCTTGTTTCTTTTTGAAGAGGTCTCCTTCGTAGCCGAACCGTTTTTGCTGAAGGTCACTCAATTCTTTTTCTTTGAGTTCGATTTCGGCTTTTCTTCTTTTGAGCATTTCTTCGGTAAGAAGGGCTTTTTCGGCTTCTAATGTTCGGTACATTTTGGTGATATCGCCCGTTCGGGTTTCAATTTCTTTGGCCCATGTTTCGGAAAGGGCGTCTACTTGTTTCTGTGCCGCACTGTATTCGGGCATTTTATTCAAGATGTACTCGGAGCTCACGTAGCACCAACGCTGAGCGGAGGCCCACTGGGCACCGAAAAAGAAAAGCGCAACGAAAAGAAGTTTTTTCATCTTAAAAAGTTTGTCCAATACTGATGTGCAAATTACCCCTTTTGGTGATATCGAAATTCGGATTATTGTCGAAACCGTAACCCCAATCTACTCCGAGAAGTCCAAACATGGGCAAGAAAACACGAATTCCCGCTCCAGCCGATTTCATGTTATTGAAGGGTTGGAAGGAGCGAATGTTGGCAAAGTTATTACCGGCTTCCAAAAATCCCAAAATGTAAACGCTGGCCTGCGGATTTAATGATACCGGATACCTCAATTCGGCCGTAAATTTCTGAAACATTTTTCCGCCAATAGGATTGATGCTCACGCGAGGACCAATGGAATTATCCGCATAACCGCGCAAACGAATCAACTCGCGGTCGTCCAAATTGAATCCGGTTAAACCAGAACCACCCACAAAGAAACGTCCGAAAGGTTGCTCAATATTTCTTGAATATCCGCCCAAAAACCCGAGTTGAACCTGGGTTGCCAACACGAATTTACCGGTAAGCGAGGTGTACCAAGCCCCGTCGAAACGCCATTTGTGGTATTCAATCCACTTGTATCGATCTTCGGCAGATGCCTTTTCAAAAGGAACGTCGGTAAAAAGGCTGCGGGGAGGAGTCAAGGCCAAGGAAAGCGTAATGTTACTTCCGTAGGTAGGGAAGATGGGGTTATCGCCCACCGAATTACGGCTCAACGTTTCGCGAATGAAAATGGAATTGGCCGATCCGTTCGATAAAAACGCATTGATGGATCCGTATTTGTTGATTTCGTAGCGTTGGTAGTTGATGGAATGAAGGATGTTGAAGAAATCATCCGGTTTTTTCAAACGTTTACCCAAGGAAATGCTCGCTCCATAAATGGTTAAACTTCCGTGGTTCGGATTGAGTACCCGATTTCCTAGGGAATCGTCAGTGTATTTGGCGATACCGTTCAATTGTTGGGAACTGTACAAGCTAACGCCGAAGGAATTGGGTTTTTTACCTCCCAACCAAGGCTCCGTAAAGGAAAGGTTGTAGGAACGGAAGAACAAGGCATTGGCCACAGCACGGATTCCCAATTTCTGACCGTCGCCGGTTGGAACTGGAGCCCATTTTTTGGGATTCAATGCATTTTTTGCTGAAAAGTTGTTCAAGGTTAATCCCAGTGATCCCACGAAAAATCGTCCACCGAATCCACCCGATAACTCCACCTGATCCGACGATTTTTCAACCACCGTATATTCCAAATCTACCGTTCCCGTTGCTGGATTGGGATAAGGAACGATGTTGATTTGCTCGGGATCGAAAAATCCCAATTGGCCTAACTCACGGGTGGTACGAATGATATCGTTTCGGGAGAATTTTTGGCCGGGCTTGGTGCGCAATTCGCGCATGATCACGTGATCGTTGGTTTTTTCATTCCCTTTGATGGTGATTTTATTGATGGTCGCCTGGGTTCCTTCGCTGATGTTCACCATCAAATCGATGGAATCTTCACCAACGGGAATTTGTGTTGGGTTCAATTGAAAAAACAAATACCCGTTGTCCATGTACAACGACGTAATATCTCTTCCACTTTGGTCCATGTACAAGCGCTGATCTAACAAACTTTGGTTGAAGACATCTCCTTTTTTCACACCCAAAATGCTTTCAAGCAGAGAATCGGGGTAAATGGTGTTTCCGGAAACGGTTACATTTCTGAAGAAGAACTGACGTCCTTCATCGATTTTCACCAGGACGCGAAGGCGATTATCGGAAATGGGGTAAAAGGTATCTTGAACAATCGCCGCATTGAGGTAGCCCAAGTTTTTATATTTCCCAATGAGTTTTTCTTGGTCCTCAACGAATTCACCTTGGGAAAACTTGGAGCCCCTGAAAACATTCCACCAAATGTAGGGCTTTACTTTCTTAAAGGTTCTCAGCGCTTTGGCAGAAGTAATGGCCGTATTTCCTTCAAAAACAACTTCTCCGATGCGGTATTTGTTTCCGGGATTCACTTTAATTTTTAGGAAAACCGCATTGGTAGCCGTGGTATCGGGCACTTCTTCGTAAGCCACATCGATGTTGAAATATCCCTTTTTAAGGTAGTGGCTTCGAATGAGATTGGTGCAACTTTGTTTCACGTTTTCGGTGAGAACTGCGCCTTTGTACTTTTTAATATCGTCGTTGATATCGTCCACATCCCCCTTTTTCAAGCTGCTGTTGAAAGCGAACTTGGAAATTTTTGGTTTCTCTTGAAGGACATAGGTGAGGTAAATCTGATCGCCAACGATGCTGTCTACCCGAATTTTAACATCACCAAAAAGACCTTGTTTCCATAACTTTTTGATAGCATTGGGCAACTCTTCTCCCGGAATTTTGATGGTTTTTCCCGGGCGAACACCGGAAATGATGATCAAAATATCGGGGTCTAAAAATTGAGTTCCTTCTACTTTTACGGCAGCAACTTTGTATTCCTTGGCGGTTTCTGAAAAATTATACAACGTATCATTCTGAGCCTGGGAAGGCGATGAAAAAAAGATGGTAAACGCGATCGAGGAAAGGAATAGAAAAAGGGTTTTCATCAAGGTTTTAATTGTTCAGATGTTTTTCCAAATCGACGTTCTCTTTTTTGGTAATCAAGAATGGCTTCTAACAGGTCTTCTTCTCCGAATTCCGGCCATAACTTAGAGCTGAAATACAATTCGGAATAGGCCAATTGCCACAGCAAGAAATTGGAGATGCGGAATTCGCCGCTGGTTCGAATCAATAAATCGGGATCGGGCATGGAAGCCGTTTCCAAAAATTGACTGATGAACTGATCGTTAACGGAATCGATTGGAAAAGGGTTGTTTTTGTATTCGGTTAGGATGGATTTAACGGCTTCGGTAATTTCCCATCGGCTGGAGTAGGAAAGGGCAAGCGTAAGCGTCATTCGCGAATTTCCAGCCGTTTCAGCAATGGCTTTCTCTAGCGATCTGCGGGTTGAAGAGGGCAACTGGTTTAAATCGCCAATGGCATTCAAACGGATATTGTTTTTTTGAAGGGTTGCTGTTTCTTTTTGTATCGCTTGAACCAGCAATTGCATCAATGCCTTAACCTCTAAACTCGGGCGATTCCAGTTTTCGGTAGAAAAAGCATAAAGAGTAAGGTAGGAAACGCCCAATTTGGCGCACAATTCGGTGGTTTTTCGAACGGCCTCTACCCCGTTTTTATGACCAAAAATTCGATTTTTTCCAGAAGATTTCGCCCAACGTCCGTTCCCATCCATGATGATGGCAATGTGTTGGGGCAATCGTTCGGGTAGAATTTGGCTGGTCAAAGAATCCATTTCGCAAAGTTAGCGCTGAAACGCAGCACATTTGCCGGTGAAAATGGAATAAATGAGTGTTACGCCGGCATGGTAATAGGCATCGTTAAGATTCGCCACTCCCCTTTGTTTTCCTGAAACAAATTCAGCCTGTCCAATTTCAGCTGAACGGTCGGAATATTTAATGGCTCCACGTTGTTTTTCAATTTCGAAGTTTTTTCTTCCTGGATAGGAAGAACTCACATCATCCAAATAATCGGTGGTGGTATGGGTTACTCCAACTTCAAGAGCCAATGCCCAAGGACCACCTAAGGAAGTTTTAATTCCTCCAGAAATAGGAAGGGCAACAGAAAAACGAGAATACGGTTTTAAGGAGCCATTTCTAAGAAAATATTGACCTTCGGTGCCTTGATCTCTTAAATTAATTTCGGCATTTTGAAAAATGGCAAAAGGTGAATGATGAACGACAGAAAGACCAAGATTCAAATAAGGAGTAAAACGAGCTCCCATGATTTGAGGTTTGTAGGCTCTAAAATGAAATTCGGTTGCAAAAGAAAACCGAGTCGCAACATTGGTAAAACTTAAATTCCTGCGCTCTTGCCAAGGTTGATTGCTGTTCGCGTCGAAACCTGAAAGGGTTGCACGTGAAATTCCGGCTTTTAATCCAAAATAAGGAGAGATCACTTTCTTACCCCAAATTTCAGTGAAGTTTTGGTAACCACCGAAGGAAACTTGCGGCTTTAAATCCCCTTGGTATTCAGAAGTACCTTGAGTAAACCCAATTTCGAAGAGCTGTTTACCCTGGGAAAAAGCATAAACCGCAGGAAACAAAAGAAGGATAACAAACAATTTTTTCATAAATCAACGAAAAGCAGCGCAAGCATTATTAATGATGGTATAACGGAAATGAAGGCCCATCATGATGTAACCGTCTTTATATTTTGCACTACCACGAGCAACTCCTTCGTCGAAGGGCTTGATGCCTTTTTCAACCCTGCGGTCGGCTAGAGCAGCAGAGATTTCACCGTAATTTGACTTGATGGTCGGATTATCAGCATAGGTGCCACTCACATCATCCAAATAATCGGTGGTGGTAAATCGGTAATTGAATTCCAAATCCATCCGCAAATGATCGGTGAGCGCAAAACGCAATCCAGCTCCCATAGGAATGGCCAACGTGGTTAACGCATAACTGTTTTTATTGGGGTACTTGATTAGATTTTGACCTTCGGTATTCAACGGTTGAAGTTCGTAAACGTTCCCCTTGTATTCGGCTTTCGGATTGAAGTGAAACAGGGCCAAACCTCCAACAACATAAGGTGTAAAACGGTACTCGTATTTATCGATGCCAAATGGACGGAAATTGTAATCGTACATGGCCGAGAACTCCAAAATATCGGTAAAAAAGCTCAAATTTCGGTTGCGACGAGGATCTCCATTTTTTCCGCTCATAGCCCGACTATCGGCACCGGAAAGATGTCCGTACGTTAGCCCGAAACGAATGGCTTTCTGATTGTCGATGTTATTCTTCAAATGCAATGAGCCGCCGTAGCCCAAATTAGATACCAAATAGTTGGAATAAGCAGAAAAAGAAGAAGCACTGCCATAATCCTGCATGAGATCACCGCGGTACATGGCTGCATACGTGCCAATGCCAAATTCAATTTTTTGACCCCAAGCCAACACAGAGGTAGCAAGGGTAAAAAGGCTAAGGAAGAGGGTTTTCATTCTCGTAAAAATAAGGCATTTCTTAAAATTGAGCAAATTTTATGCTAAATTAACCTTAGAGAATGTTGAATTGGGTAGCCTCTTGGAAAAGTTTTTCTTTTTGGATGGGAACTACACCTACTTCTTCGCACACCAAACCACCTGCCAAATTACTCAATTGGGCGATTTTTTCGGAAGACCAACCCAACGATAACGCCAAGCTGGCGATACAAATTACCGTATCTCCTGCACCAGAAACATCAATAATTTTACGGATGTGGGCTGGAATCAAATGCGATTCTTTTCCATCATCCAAAAAAACGCCCTTCTCGCTTAGCGTGATGAATAGTCGCTCAATGCCTTGCTCCCGTCTCAAACGATCGGCCGCCATTTTCAATCCTTCCAACGTCACTTCAGTTTGCGCCAAATGAAGCCCTTCCCTCAGTTCTTTCCAATTGGGTTTAAACAAAGAAACACCATGAAATGCATTGAAATTCACTTTTTTAGGATCAACCGTTGTAGGTATTCCACGTTCTTTGCATAAATTCACCAACCGTTGAATAATGGTTGGGTGCAACACCCCTTTGTCGTAATCTTCGAAAATTACCACATCAGCATTGGGCAATAAGGAAGCAAATCGTTCTTCCAATTCCAAGGAAGTCGCCTCATCAATCGGTTGAGTTTGCTCTTCGTCCAATCTCATCAGCTGCTGCTGGTTTCCCATGATGCGGGTTTTCACCGTGGTGGGCCTATTTTTTCGGCGAAGGATTCCCCCGGTAGGCATTCCGCTTTCTTGGCAAAGTCGTAGAAACGTATCGCCGGCCTCGTCTTCCCCAATCACCGTGCACAAAAAAGGCGCGGCTTCCATGCTACGAATGTTCAAGGCCACGTTCGCCGCCCCGCCCAATCGGCTCTCTTTCCCGGTAATATCAACCACCGGGACTGGCGCTTCAGGGGAAATACGATGTACGCTTCCGTACCAATACGCATCCACCATCACGTCTCCAACAATCACCACGTTTAACCCTGCAAATGGATTGGTCCAACTCATTTATTTCAATTGAATAAGGGATTGATGAATTCGATCAACGGCTATCTTCAACTGCTCATCCGATGTAGCAAACGACAAACGAATGGCGCGAGGATCTCCGAAAGCTTCTCCGGTTACCGTGGCCACATGCCCCACTTCCAATAAATACATGGCCAAATCGGTGGCATTGGAAATATGCAATTCTTTCCACGATTTGCCGAAATAAGAAGATACATCGGGGAACGCATAAAATGCTCCCTCGGGAAGATTGATTTCTACACCTGGAATGTTCTTCAAGCCGGAAATCACCAAATCTCGGCGTTTTAAAAATGCGGCGCACATCGCTTGAGAGGGTTCACGCGAACCCGTTAGCGCCGCCAAAGCCGCACGCTGGGCAATGGTATTTGCCCCAGAAGTGTACTGGCTTTGCATTTTTTCGATCGCCTTCGATAATTCGGGGGGAGCAATGGAATATCCCAACCTCCAACCCGTCATGGCAAATCCCTTGGACATTCCGTTGATGATCACTGTTCGGTCCTTCATTCCCTCGCAATGAGCAATGGAAGCGTGCTTCCCAACAAAATTGATGAACTCGTAAATCTCATCGGAAATCACCGTAATTTGAGGATATCGACGGAATACTTCGGCAAAAGCCTCCAACTCTTCGGCCGAAAAAACCGTACCCGTTGGATTGCAGGGCGAAGAAAACAAAAATGCTTTGGTCTTCGGGGTAATGGCTTTTTCGAGTTGTTCAGGGGTAAATTTGTAGTTGTTTTCAACGGAAGTTGAAATGCGCACCGGCACCCCTTCCGCCATTTCAACCATCAATTCGTAACTCACCCAAAAGGGAGCTGGAAGAATGACCTCTTCTCCCGGATTAACCAAACATAAAATGGTGTTGATGACCGATTGTTTGGCACCGGTTGCAATGACCACCTGATTGGGAGAATAATCCAATCCGTTGTCGTTCTTCATTTTCCAACAAACGGCTTCCTTCAAATCGGGATAGCCGGCAACGGGCGGATAAGCGAAATATTTTTGAGAGCGAATGGCCTCGATGGCCGCCTCTTGGATGTACAGAGGAGTCTTAAAATCGGGCTCTCCAATGCTCAAACTAATCACGTCGATTCCCTGCGCTTGCAGGTCCCTCGACTTTTGGGTCATGGCGATGGTTTGGGGCTCATTGATGCCCAAAATCCGATTTGAAATCATGGTCATATCAATTGCCCAAATCAATCAGTTCAACCTTGGGATAGTTTTTCTGAATGAACTCAAACGTTTGGTCTTGCATGTTTTTATTCACCACTAAATTCTTCAAGGTATAGGTATAATGGGTTCCATTTTTCTCGAAAATTTTCGCCATGTTCACGTTGTTCGATTTTTTGTCGATGTACAACCGAATTTTAGAGAAGTTTCTCTTTTTATCCAAAGGCACCAAATCAATCACAAAATTGTTGGCTTCATCCTTTAAATAATAACTGTCGAAACCGGTTTCGTAAATGGTGAAGATGTTGGTGGGCGAAATATCGCCGGGTTTGGGGCGGTACTTCGATTTGGAACATTCATTCAAATCTGCCATCATGGTCCACAATGTGGTTCCATTGCAAATCAGTTCTTGGTTTCCCAACTTCAAACGAAATTTATTTCCTTTCAACTTAAAGGTTCCTGTTTGGGTTTCAATCACCTTGGCTTTTTGGTCGGTCACCACCACTTTCACTTCACCGGATACGGTTTTGTATGTTCTAAACTTCGTCGAGGATCTTTTTAAAATTTCTTTGGCCTTGGCTGGATCTCCACCTTGGGCAGAGGCGCCGAAAATAAAGGCCAAGAAGGCGAATGCGAACAAAAATTTTCTCATGATCTTACTCATTTTCTTTTAAACGTTTCAAATGCTCTTCCAGTTGATTCAGGTCGGAAAACATCACCTGCCGAGCTTTCGCACCCTCAAAAGAACCAACAATTCCAGCTGCTTCCAACTGATCGATGATTCTTCCCGCGCGGTTGTACCCCAATTTAAGTTTTCTTTGCAGTAAGGATGCGCTACCTTGCTGGAATTGAACGATAATGCGCGCAGCATCCTCGAACATTTTATCCCGATCAGTCGGATCAAAATCGCTAATTCCAATCTCTCCATCGGGATCCTCAGGTTCAGGCAACAAGAAGGCCGAGGTGTACCCTTTTTGCGAGCCGATAAAGTTACAAACGTTTTCCACTTCCGGGGTATCCACAAACGCACATTGCAAACGAACCAAATCGGCTCCGTTCGACACCAACATATCGCCTCGGCCCACCAACTGATCGGCACCACCCTCATCCAAAATGGTTCTGGAATCGACCTTGGACGAAACCCTGAACGCAATACGACCGGGGAAGTTGGCCTTGATCGTTCCTGTAATCACGTTCACCGATGGTCGTTGGGTGGCAATGATCAAGTGAATTCCCACCGCACGGGCCAATTGGGCAATCCTTGCAATGGGCGTTTCAACTTCCCGGCCCGCGGTCACAATCAAATCCGCGAACTCATCCACCACAACCACAATGTAGGGCAAGTAACGATGTCCGTTTTCGGGGTTTAATTTCCGCTCTTTGAATTTTTGATTGTACGCCTTGATTTCCCGAACCATCGCTTTTTGCAACAATCCGTAACGCAAATCCATCTCCACGCACAAGGCATTCAAGGTATTCACCACACGGGTTACGTCGGTAATAATGGCCTCATCTTCATTGGGAAGCTTCGCTAAAAAGTGGCGCTCGATAGCCTGATACAAAGGCAATTCTACCCGTTTCGGATCCACTAAAACAAACTTGAGGTCGGCCGGGTGTTTTTTGTACAACAACGACATCAAGATGGCGTTGATTCCCACCGACTTTCCTTGCCCGGTTGATCCTGCCACCAACAAGTGAGGCATTTTCGCCAAATCAACAATGAAATTATCGTTGGTAATGGTTTTCCCAAGTGCGATGGGCAAGGCCGCCGTACTCTCTTGGAATTTCTCCGATGCCAGCAAAGAGCGCATGGAAACAATTTCCGGATTCTTGTTGGGAACCTCAATACCGATGGTTCCCTTGCCAGGCATGGGCGCAATGATTCGAATTCCAAGGGCCGCCAACGACATGGCAATATCGGCTTCCAACGATTTAATCTTACTGATTTTCACCCCGGGAGCCGGAACGATTTCGTACAACGTTACCGTGGGACCCACCGTAGCTCTGATCTTATCAATATCAATTTTGTAGTGCGAAAGCGTTTCTACAATTTGATCCTTATTCTTTTGCAATTCCTCTTGATCAATCCGAACTCGACCGTCGCCGTGCTCCATCAACAAATCCAAAATGGGCAACTGATACGTGGGTAAATCGGCATATGGGTCGTAAGGGCCGTACTTCGCAAGTAGTTCTTTCGAGAGCTCATCCGGATCGTCCAGCCTTGGGGCCACCACGGCGGGTTCGGTCATGGGAGCAACGGGCGGTGGTGGTGGCGCCTTTTCAGGCTCGGGCATCACCACTTCAAACTCGGTATTGGAAACCGGTTCTTTTTCGGGTTTAGGCGAGGAAGTCGTTTCAAAATCGAAATCGTTGGTTTCATCTTCCGGCTCTTCCAAAAATGAATTGTCGTCTTCCAATTCCACCGGAGTTTCCAATTCAGGCTCGGGAACCACTTTGGGTTTCACTTTGGGAGCCGCCTTGGCCAAAGGTAATTCTTCCTGAAATTCAGATTCTTCGCTGGCATTGAACCAGGAAGGTGTGGTGAAAACCCAATTGAAACGGATGCTGATCATGGCCAACCAAGCCACCAACCAAAAGAGTCCGGCGCCTACCGAACCAATGAACTCGGCAATCCATCCGCTCACGTAAAATCCAAAAGCACCGCCTAGAAAACTCACTTCTCCGGGTTGAAGAATTCCGAAAATATAGCCCAGTGTTCCCGAAATGAAGATCATGAATGTAATGGCCGGCTCCAGCAAACGGAAAAGCTTAAACTTGGTATCGACGAATAACACCCGAACACCAACAACAAAAGAAAGGTAACTGATTCCGATGGCCGCTAAACCAAATCCTTCCCGCACAAAAAGATGGGAAATCCACGCTCCGAAACGCCCCAACCAATTGCCGGCCAAAACGTCGGACTCGCCGCCGGTAAACAAGTAAGTCCACGACCCTTGGCCCACGATGGCGGCGAAATCTTCCTTCCAAGTAAAGGAATACGAAATGAACCCCACCAACGACAAAATTGAAAACAACAAAAGGAACAATCCCAATAAAATTCGCGGACGATTCCCGGTGAAATACGCCTTCAACTCCGGATCTACCGAGGTTTCGCTCTTCACCCTTTTTTTCTTTTCCTTCGCCGAAGGTTCGTCTTTAAATGTATTGGCCATTAAAATGGATATTATCCCACGCAAATTTTCAATTCAAAATTGGGTTTTTTATGCAAAAGTTTGCCACAAACCCGACAAGGTGTACTGAATAATGAACGAAAAGCCGACAAACTGTCAGCCAATCCCGAAGTTGTGGCGGAATCAAATCAAAAATCCGGATTGGCACAAAGTGTGAAAAGAAGTGGAAACGCCGAAAAGCGATTCAAACGAAAAAATAAACAAAAGATATGAGTAACAAAATTATCGGAATCGACCTTGGAACCACCAATAGCTGTGTTTCTGTTATGGAAGGAAATGAGTACGTTGTGATTCAAAATGCGGAAGGTCGCCGCACTACCCCTTCTGTCGTGGCTTTCCTCGACAATGGTGAAATTAAAGTAGGAGATCCTGCTAAACGCCAGGCCATTACCAATCCCCGTAAAACCATCGCTTCCATCAAGCGATTCATGGGCCGCAACTATAGCGAAATCAAGGGAGAATTGGGCAATACTTCCTACGAAGTGGTGAGCGGTGAAAACAACACTCCTCGCGTAAAAATTAACGACAAAATGTACACCCCTCAGGAAATTTCGGCCATGGTGCTTCAGAAAATGAAGAAAACCGCCGAAGATTACTTGGGACACGAAGTGAACCGCGCGGTGATTACCGTTCCGGCCTACTTCAACGATGCTCAACGCCAAGCCACCAAAGAGGCCGGAGAAATTGCTGGATTGAAAGTAGAACGCATCGTGAACGAACCCACCGCCGCAGCTTTGGCATACGGCTTGGATAAAACCACCCGCGACATGAAAATTGCGGTGTTCGACTTGGGCGGTGGTACTTTCGATATCTCCATCCTCGAATTGGGCGATGGCGTTTTCGAAGTGAAATCAACCAACGGTGATACCCACTTGGGCGGCGACGATTTCGATGAAGTAATCATTGAATGGTTGGCTAGCGAATTCAAATCGGAAGAAAACATCGATTTGAAAAAAGATCCTATGGCGTTGCAACGCTTGAAAGAAGCAGCTGAAAAAGCGAAAATCGAATTGTCGGCCTCTTCGGAAAGCGAAATTAACCTTCCATACATCACGGCAGTTGATGGAGTACCCAAGCACTTGGTGAAAAAACTATCGCGTTCGAAGTTCGAGCAGTTGGCCGATTCCTTGGTGCAGCGCACCTTGGAGCCCTGCAAAACAGCTCTTCGCGATTCAGGTTTTAGCATCAGCGATATCGATGAAGTGATCTTGGTAGGCGGTTCAACCCGCATTCCTAAAATCCAAGAAGTCGTGAAAAGCTTCTTCGGAAAAGATCCTTCAAAGGGCGTGAATCCCGATGAAGTGGTTGCGATCGGAGCTGCCATCCAAGGCGGTGTATTAACCGGTGATGTTCAAGGTGTGTTGTTGTTGGACGTTACTCCTCTTTCCTTAGGGATTGAAACCATGGGGAACGTTTTCACCAAAATTATTGAATCGAACACCACCATCCCAACGAAAAAATCTCAGGTATTTTCTACCGCAGCCGACAATCAGCCAAGTGTAGAAATCCACGTATTGCAAGGCGAACGTGCCATGGCTTCCGATAACAAAACCATGGGTCGTTTCCACTTGAGCGATATTCCACCAGCACAACGCGGAGTTCCTCAGATTGAAGTGACTTTCGATATCGATGCCAACGGAATTGTAAATGTTTCTGCAAAAGATAAAGCCACCAACAAGGAACAGAAGATTCGCATTGAGGCCAATTCCGGTTTGAGCAAGGAGGAAATCGAACGCATGAAGCAGGAAGCAGCCGCCAATGCCGATTCCGATGCTAAATTGAGAGAAGAAGCCGAAAAAATCAACCAAGCTGATTCGTTGGTTTTCCAAACCGAAAAGCAGTTGAAAGAATACGGCGACAAGATCTCCGACGAGTTGAAAAAGCCTATCGAAGAGTCGTGCGAGCGTTTGAAGAAAGCGCATGCCGATCGCAACATGGCCGAAATTGATGCTGCGATGGCAGCGTTGAACCAAGCGTGGGAAGCGGCATCCGGCGAGATGTACAAAGCAACGCAAGAGGGTGCTGCAGGTGGCGAAGGCGCTCCCAACAACAACCCCGGCGGAAACGGAGGCGACGAAGTGACCGATGTTGACTTTGAAGAAGTGAAATAATTTGTTTTGTTGTTTTAATAGGTTTTACCCCGGGGCTTCTGCTTCGGGGTTTTTTGTTGAACCTTCCATCCCACTCCAAAATTGCGTACCTTTGCAGCATGAGTGGAATTGTGGCCATCGTTGGACGTCCGAATGTCGGAAAATCAACCTTATTTAATCGCCTGGTTTTAGGCCGAAAAGCAATCGTAGATGACCAAGCCGGGGTAACCCGCGACCGACATTACTCCAAATCAACGTGGAATGGGAGGGAATTTAACGTGATCGATACCGGCGGCTACGTGCACGGATCCGATGATATTTTCGAAGCCGCCATCCGCTCCCAAGTCATTGCAGCCATTGAAGAAGCCGACGTGCTCCTTTTCATGGTCGATACCGCCACCGGCATCACCGACCACGATGAGGCCTTCGCCGACGTCCTTCGCCGAACCAAAAAACCCATTTTGGTGGTCGCCAACAAAGTGGATACCAACGAAATGTTGAACGACATTCACGAATTCTACGGATTTGGTTTTGGGGAATTATTCCCTGTTTGTTCCGCATCCGGCTCGGGAACCGGTGAACTTCTCGATCGTGTGGTGGAACTTCTTCCTCCCGATGTGGAAGACACCCCTTCCGACCTTCCTCGTTTCGCCTTGGTGGGCCGTCCGAACGTGGGGAAATCAACCTTGTTGAACGCCCTCACCGGACAAGAACGCACCATCGTTACGCCCATTGCTGGCACCACCCGCGACACCATCAACACCGAATACAAATATTTTGGCAAGAATTTCTACTTGGTTGATACGGCCGGGTTGCGTAAAAAAGCCAAAGTAAACGAAGACATCGAATTTTATTCGGTGATGCGCACCATCCGCGCCATCGAGGAATGCGATGTGGTGATGCTGTTGATCGATGCCACCGAGGGGCTACAAGCCCAGGATTTGAACATCCTTCACCTGGCTACCCGCAACCGAAAAGGCGCGGTGATTTTGGTGAACAAATGGGATTTGGTAGAAAAAGAAACCAACACGGCCCGCGATTACGAAGCGGAATTGAAAAAGCGTTTGCTTCCTCACAACGACGTGACAATCATTTTCATTTCGGCAACGGAAAAACAACGTATTTTCAAAGCGGTAGAAGCAGCCATCGAGGTGCACGATAACCGTAAGAAAAAGATCAAAACATCGGAATTGAACGACGTTTTACTTCCTGAAATTGAAGCGTTTCCGCCTCCATCCCACCGCGGACACTACATCAAAATCAAGTACATTACTCAACTTCCATCACCAACGCCTGCGTTTGCATTTTTCTGCAATCACCCCAAGGAAGTGAAGGAACCTTACCGCCGGTTTTTAGAGAACAAGCTTCGCCAGAAATTCAACTTCACCGGCGTACCCATCTCCATCTATTTACGGGAGAAGTGATCACTTCTTCTTGATCAAAAGCTTCTTAAAATTCCAGAAAATATCGGTGTTTTCGTAAATGCCGGTGAACTTTTTCGCGCCGGGTCCGTAAGCAAA
Organism: Bacteroidota bacterium; assembly: GCA_947501265.1. Lineage (GTDB taxonomy): Bacteria > Bacteroidota > Bacteroidia > UBA7662 > CANHCV01 > CANHCV01. The sequence continues at coordinate 3,414 of CANMVY010000005.1, read as the reverse complement.
AACGGGAACCATCACCCCCGTGTGGCCGCCCGTGGTGAATTTCGCATCGATGGACTTTTTGCCGAAACTACCTCCGTTCAAGGCCATGCCTCCCGTTTCGTGGTCGGCCGTAATCACCACCAACGTTTCTCCGTCTTTTTTCGCCCAAGCCAACACCGCACCGATGGTTTTGTCGAAATCAATCATTTCTGTTCCCACGTAAGCAGCATCGTTATCGTGTCCGCCCCAGTCGATTTGACTTCCTTCAATCATCAAAAAGAAACCTTTCGGATTTTGAGAAAGGAGTTCGATGGCTTTTAAAGAAGCATCTTTCAAATAGGAGGTATCTCGGCCGTTCAAGATGGACGGTAAGTGTTCTTTTCCGCCGAACCACGCCAATTTACCGCTTTTTACGCTGCGGAAATTCTGGGTAGAATCCATCACTTTCATTCCGCTTTTCTCCAAAACCTGCACCAAATCGAGTCCGTCTTTTCGGTTTTTGAAGCGATCCAAACCGCCGCCAATCATCACATCTACGCCGCTGTGCGCCATTTGAATGGCAATGCTATCGGCTTTTTTACGGCTACCCACGTGGGCGGCAAACGAAGCGGGAGTAGCATGGGTGAGGTCGCAGGTGGCCACCAACCCGGTGGAAAGTCCTTTTTTCTCGGCCATTTCGAGGATGGTTTCTTTGGAATTTCCAAGGGAATCAACGCCGATGGCGCCGTTGAAGGTTTTTTCACCGATGGAGAAGGCGGTAGCTCCGGCGCCCGAGTCGGTCACGAAGTTATCGGAACTTTGGGTTTTGCTGAAACCAATTTTATCGATTTGCTCCAGGAAAAGCCAACCGCCGTTCATGGTTAATCCGGCAAAAATTTGGGTGAGCCCCATTCCGTCGCCGATGAGAAAGATGATGTTTTTGGGGCGATCGGGTTTGGGTTTCGCCCAAACGATGAGGCTGCTAGAAACCAAAAGGAAGGCGAAAACGATTTTGAAGGCCATGTTTTTCATAAGGCAAAAAGATAAAGAAACCCAATGTTGAGTCCGATGTTTAACAAGGTGAAAGCGATGAGTAAGTTGATGAACGATTTTTTGGAAGATTTGTGACGGATGGGCGGCAACATGGCCAGAAAAATTCCGGGCCAAGCGCCGAAAAGAGCCAACCCCAAAAGGAACCATTCGGGGATTCGGCGCCAACCTTTTACGGCCGCCAACTTGTCGAAGGCAGAGAGCAAGTATGCCGGCAGCATAAACCCGATGATTAAGTTCAAAAACATGATGCAAAACTACGTCATTTCCTTGAAGGTAGCCAAGGCTTGTATTATCTTTGTCGCATGTTTTATAGCAAAGAATTTAGGATTTTTGTTACCGCCTTGTTGGTGGCTTTTGCCGGATATTTGATTTTTAGCGACTCTTGGGGCTGGAGTATTTGGGTGTTTTTGTTGGCCGCTTTGGTGGTTCTCACCATTTTCAGAAATGAACAGGTGATCATTGCCATGGTGCAATTACGTCAGCAAAACATGGAAAAAGCCGAAAAAGCGCTTTTGAAAATCAAGAAACCCGAAGGCATGTTAAAAGGACAACAAGCCTATTACCATTTGTTGATGGGGATGTTGGCAGGGAATCGCATCACCGGCATGGGTTCCAAAGAAGCCATTTCAACCTGTGAGAAACATTTGAAAATGGCGTTGAGCATCGGTTTGAAGAACAGTTCCGACCGCGCATCGGCCAGGGTAAACCTAGCAGGAATTGCCATCGGACGTCGCCGAAAAATGGAGGCCACCCAATTACTGAACGAAGCCAAGAAAGAAGATAAAACAGGAATGCTTTCAGAACAGATCAAAATGATGAAAGATACCCTAAAGAAAATGCCCGGCTAAACAAAAAGCCCCAAAATTTGTCTTTAAATTTGCAGAAATGCATCACGATTAACTATGGAACAGAACGCAAGTTATTTACCTATCCTCATTCAAGCAGCCATTGCCATTGGATTCGTAGGATTGGTGTTGGTGCTCACCCACATCTTGGGTCCGCGCCGGTATTCCAAAAAGAAGGTTGAAAACTTCGAATGCGGAATTGAATCGGAAGGAAATGCCCGATTCCCGGTATCCGTAAAATACTTTTTGACCGCCATTCTTTTCGTTTTGATCGATGTGGAAGTCATTTTCTTCTATCCTTACGCCGTTAATTTCAGAGAAATGGGCGTTCAAGGATTTTTAGCCGTAGTAATGTTTGTAGCTTTTTTCTTGGTAGGATTCATCTACATTTGGAAAAAAGGTGCCCTCGAATGGGAAAAATAAATCGACATGACCAAAATTGCAGAAGCGCCAGAAGGCATCACCGGAGCAGGATTCTTTGCTACCAGTCTCGATAAAGTCATTGGATTGGCTCGTGCCAACTCCATTTGGCCTCTCCCTTTCGCAACGTCTTGTTGCGGAATTGAATTCATGGCGACCATGGGTTCCAACTACGACTTGGCTCGTTTCGGTTCGGAACGTTTGAGTTTCTCCCCTCGCCAAGCCGATTTGCTGATGGTGATGGGAACCATCGCTAAAAAAATGGCTCCCGTTGTGCGTCAAGTATACGACCAAATGGCCGAGCCCAAGTGGGTTCTCGCTGTGGGCGCTTGCGCATCTTCTGGAGGAATTTTCGATACCTATTCGGTCCTTCAAGGGATTGATAACGTAGTTCCGGTCGACGTTTACGTTCCCGGTTGTCCGCCTCGCCCCGAGCAAATCATCGACGGAGTGATGCGCATTCAGGATTTGATTAAAAACGAACCGTTGCGCCGCCGTCACTCACAAGAGTACCAGGAGTTGTTAGAATCTTACAACATCAAATAACATGGGAAATGAACAAGCTCTGGAGCTGATCACCGCCAAATTCGGCGAATCCATCTCCCATGAAATCGATGCCCACGGCCTCTTGAACCTCACCGTTTCTCCAGATCAATTGGTTGATCTGGTTGCTTTTTTACGGGACGACGAGACGTTGGCCATGGGTTTTCTCACCACCCTTTGCGGCATTCATTATCCCTTCAACAAGGGTGCGGAGTTGGGCGTGGTTTACCACATCCACTCGTTGGAAAACAACTACCGCATTCGCATCAAAGTTTTCGTTCCCATTGAAAAACCCCACGTTCCTACCCTCACCGGCCTGTTCGCTTCCGCGAATTGGCAAGAACGGGAAACGTTTGATTTTTACGGAATTCTATTCGACGGTCACCCCGATTTGCGAAGAATTCTCAACATGGATGAAATGACGTATCACCCGCTTCGCAAAGAATATCCTTTGGAAGATACCACCCGCGAAGACAAAGCCGATCGTTTCTTTGGCCGTTAAATCCCCAGAACCCATGAGCAATTTACAAGCCTACAATCCAAACCACATGAGTTTGGAAACCATCGACGGGGAGATCGCAACCCTTAACTTAGG